>JADJMA010000036.1 GCA_016709845.1 Flammeovirgaceae bacterium
AGAAATTGAAAGAGGAGAGAAAATTAAACGAGAATATTATGAAGAAAAAAGTTTAACAAGTCTAAGTGAATTTATCGACAATAAAGTTGGTAAAAGGGGAACAAGAAGCGGGACAAATTTGAAGCAGAATACGATGCTTTCAAACTTGGGGTACTCATTCAACAAGCAAGACAAGAGAAAGGACTTACACAAGAACAAGTAGCCGAACTATCAGGGACTAATAAGTCATATATTTCAAAACTTGAAAAAGATTTAAAGGACGTTCGTTTTTCGACACTTCAGAGAATTATAACAGAAGGACTCGGTGGACATCTTGAGATTTCAATTAAGTTTTGACGAGGGAGGGCACTACTCCCGTTCTTGTTGGTCGCTGATCAAAAAATAAGCCGACCCTGATTTAACAGAGTCGGCTTTTAAAATTCAATTTCTATCCATTACATCTTGGGCCCTAACTTCACATAAGGCGTCATGATGTTGTTAAATCTGCTCTTTAGTTCATCGAATCTTTCATAAGCATCTTTACCTGGCTTTTGATCGGCCTGGCTAAGCATTCCCGCAGGTACCTAAGCTGATCAATGAGCATAGGCGTCATATAAATTCCCTCCGGGGTTGCCAACTGATCTTGAATTAGCGCCAGTCGCTTTGTCCTCCTGTGTATATTGTTTTTTATTCTTACCGGCTTTAATCAATTTTTCTAATTCCTTTCTTTTGGATTTAATGTCTTCCAAAACATGTTTTGCTGAATCTTCTAAAGCAACCACTTGCAATGAAAGCGTTTCCTGAGCTCGGATGTCTTCCATGCTCGTTTTAGTTAAATCAAGTTTTGGATCAACCTTCACTTCGAAGGTTTGAATAGTAGTTTCTCCATTCACCGTAAGGCGCGCCTGATAGATACCGGACCTTACCGTGGGGCCACCGCTTTTGCTTCGGGCCGGATCCTTATCCCAAGGACCTTCGTGATTTAAATCCCAACGGAAACGATGAACTCCAGCTTCTTTGCTTAAATCGGATTTCGATTTTTTGGTTTCGAATCCTGTGGCCATATCAACACCAACTTTAGTGGTGTCTATTGGAGGCACCGCACTGGTAAATGTTCTGATCACTTTATTGTCGGGATTGATAATCTCCAATTTGATATCTTGTTCTTGGGCTGATTTCAAATCGTAATCGATATTAACTCCGGGTGCAGGATAATTAGGCACAACATTTTTTCCGGTACCTCGGTAGTACATCCGATAAGAAGCATCGGGCTTAAACAGGAAAGCTGTTTTACTTTGTTTGGCTTTGGCTACTTGATGCAAGGATGAAATGTTATCCATTATCCAAAATGACCGACCCATCGTTGATAAGATCAAGTCATTGCGATACACCTTAATATCTGTTACAGGAGTGATGGGTAAATTTTCCTGAAAGGATTGCCAGGTAGCACCATCATTAAAAGAAATAAACAATCCATATTCAGTACCTGCAAAAAGCAACCCTTCTTGATCAGGATCTTCGCGTACTGTTCTGGTAGGGAAACCTTCGGGAATTCCATTTGTTCCTGTGGTAAGCAGCGTCCATGTTTTACCATAGTCAAGTGTTTTATAAATGTAAGGTTTCCAATCACCTAACTGTTTGCCGTAAGATAGCCGCATAGGCTTTTCCTTCTTTGTGAGGCGATGGCTCTATACAATCTACACGGCCACCGGGAGGAAGTTGTTTGGGCGTTACATTTTCCCAACTCTTGCCTCCATCTTTAGTAACGTGAATAGGACCATCGTTAGCTCCTGTCCAAATTAATCCTTCCTTAATTCTCGATTCATTGATTTCGTAGAGCGTACTATAATATTCTTCTCCGGTAATGTCTCTCGAGTAATGGGAGATCCGGAAATTACTTGTTTAGGTTCATTGGCTGTAAGATCTCCCGATATGGTTTCCCAGGTTACGCCATCGTTGGTGGTCTTATGCAAATATTGTGAGCCATAATACACCACATCCGGATTGTGAAAGGAAACAAAGACTGGTGATACACGCTGAAAGCGAAATTTCAAATCTTTAGGATTATGGCCGTAAATATTCATCGCACCTACATGATATTGACGCTCTTGTCCGAGCGCTTATCATATACCCGAAGTTTCCTTTACAATTTGAATAAACAATATTGGGATTGCCGGGCTTAGGAACTGCCGGCCCTGTTTCGCAACCTCCTACCGCCATCCAAAAAGCGCTTGGGCCTCCAGCCGCATCATAAGGCGGTAATGATGGAACGGATATGGTTGAGTTGTCTTGCTGACCTGCATATAGCCAGTATGGATATTGATCATCAACTTCTACTTGATACAATTCTGCTGTAGGTTGGTTATGTTGCGTGCTCCAGGATTTACCACCGTTGGTTGTAATGTTAGCACCACCATCATTGGATTGGATGAATTGTGATGTGTCGGTTGGATTAATCCACATGTCGTGGTTATCGCCATGAGGCGGATTTATTTCTGACCACTTTTTCCCTGCATCTTTTGACTTATAGAAATTGGTGGCCATCACAAAGATCACATCAGCATTGAGCGGGTTTGCGTCAATGTTACAATAGTAGAATGGTCTGTCTGTCAATTCTTTTTTGTTACTCACCAGTTTAAATGATTCGCCCTGGTCATCCGACCGATACACTCCCCGTTCATCTTTGGGTGCTTCTACTAATGCGTAAAGGCGATTGGGATCTGCTGGCGAAACTGCGAAATCAATTTTTCCAATCAGCCCCTGTGGTAATCCATTGGTTACTTTTTTCCAGTTGTCTCCACCATCTACCGATTTATAAATTCCACCAATTTTATTGGCCCCGCTAATAATTGTCCAGGGTTTGCGCTGATTGCGCCACATAGCAGCATATATAATGTTGGGATTGTTTGGTGCTAACTCGATGTCAATCGCTCCCACACTGTCAGAAACGTAAAGAATTCTTTTCCAACTCTTTCCGCCATCATTGGTTCTATACACACCACGCTCTTCATTCGCATTGAAAGGTTGCCCTTGTGCGGCAACGTAGACTAAGTTGGGATTAGTGGGATGAACTTCCACCGCTCCTATCTGCCCGGCTTTTTCAAGACCTATGTGTGTCCAGGTTTTTCCAGCGTTTTCTGATTTATACATTCCGTCTCCAACGATGATATTGGAACGAATTCCATCTGAACCTGTACCGACATAAATAATTTTGGGATCTTCCTGATATACCTTAATGGCACCAATGGATGGGGATTTAAAAAATCCATCAGAAATGTTGGACCAGTTAATACCATAGTCTTCGGTTTTCCATACACCACCACCGGTGGCGCCCATATAGAAAGTACCAGGCGTTTTGATTGCCCCCTGAACAGTAGTGGCGCGTCCTCCTCGGGAAGGGCCTACGTTGCGGAAGGTTAAGTTTTTGAAAAAGGTAGAATCAACGACCCCTGAATCCTGTGCATGTGCCTGATAGGCAAAGCCAACTATGAATAAAAAGAGTAAAGACTTTTTGAAAGGAAACATATATTTTGATTTGGTTAAATAATGCTAACTATGAATTGAATAGCCTAAAAATCAACTAATCGGAGCAATACTCAACTAAAGTTTTGCTGAACGCACCGAATTGGTTTTAATAGGCGATTGCATTATCAATAATCCATTTATTCTAAGGGCAGTCTCACTCTCGGGCCTCAGCGGTAGGCTATGGACTTGGATGTGATTGATAGAAGTTACCCTTAATCATCTCCTTTTAATTTTGTAAAACGAATAGCCAACACCCCATTCTATAAAGTCAGAGTAGAAGCGATCGTAAACGCGTAAGCTGGCTCTAAGAAAAATGCTCTTCGATAAATCATATCGAAGCCCAACTCGTCCGTACCAAACACCTTTGCTACTGGGAACTTTAAGATTCAGTCCAGCTTGTGTAATCAACGTCCAGCGATGCACCATGTATTCATGCGAGATGTGAACACCCGGCCAATAAAAAAGATGAGACGGAACATTACCGGTTGGATATTGGGACTCATAATCTTCAACTAATGAAGCATCGTAAAATAAATCCAGACCTGCTCCAAACTTTCCGTTATAGTTGTAGTGACGCGCAACATCTACACTTAACGAAGCCGTAAAGTAATAAATGTGATCGTCCATATCCTTGTACGTAGTTGCCACGCCTCCACTACCCACTGCATAGAATTCATACATCGGTTTAAAGGGATCGATCACATGCTGGATATTTTTAGGAGCATAGAGAGATACCGGATCACCCTCGTAATCTTTGGGCTTGGGAGGTGTCAGTCTATATCGCAACGATAAATTTGCTCCATGTAAATTCACCCCATCATTCGGAGACCGAATACGACCATTCGACATATGATCTACATTGATTCCAACAATTCCATCCCATCGGTTGGATAATTTGAGTTCATACTGAAGTCCAAGCATCACTATGAAATTCACCGAGGAACCGATTACTTTTTGTTCCGGGTTGGTTTGAGGATCATATCGCTTCCATCCATACGATAAGCCAATATCAAAATCATAGGATAACCTGGATTTCCTGAACTGAAAAATAGATTCATTAAAGAAGATATAGGTTGAAAACGGATTCCCGAGAATATTATCTGTTGGCTGAAAGAAGAATTTACTGATGCCTAATCCATAGGTAGGATAATGATGGACTTGTTGCCATTTCTTTCTACCATATCCTATGAGGCCATAGCGAAAGTCAACAGATTGAAATGGATTTTCTTCAATATAACGAACACCGGGTTCTCCTGAATGTACGAATGTTCCGAGTTGATACCGAACCTGTAGAAATGAAGTCTTTGGAAATAATTTCTGATCAGCACTATCGGCTATATTGAAAAACCAGTTTTGCGCATAACTGGTTTGAATACATAAGATGTAGAATAGTATTACTCCCGCAGGCTTCAAGACATTCATGAATTGAAATAAAATCTATAATTCTCATTGGCCCTCATTCCAAGTGGAGTCTCCCGTTTCGGGGACTCTGCGTTTTGTTCATACTAAGATATGATTTTTAAAGAAACCTCAGAGAATGAAATTCTTTTCTTTGGAGTTGTAAAAATCTTATGGTTAAAATCCGTCTCCCTTACTTGTAATTTCTCGCCCTCCTTAGTAATAATAAAAATGTCTTTAAGGCGGTACCTGTATTCATCGCCAAAATAACTTTCGGAAGTAATATACTCTACTCTCAGGCCCGAAGCTTTATGGAGCAGAACGGTTTCACCGACACGAAAGATTTCATCCATCGCTTTTCGTTCTGATTGCAAATATTCTTCAGGGATAAATCAGTGAATGACTTCCTATCAAAAGGGTCAATAGAATCCTTCTCCACCATCACTTCCTTCAAGCCGATAGCAGCCAGCAGCGCTTGTTTGTCCGAATTTGTTTCCATTTGTCTTTTCTGATAGCTAAAAATAATCAAATCTTCTTTAGGGATCACTTGCTAAAGATTTGGAATACAAACGCTTAATAAACATCTGAACTGGCGGTGTTATTAATGAATGAAACATTCCAATTTTTATGTGGCTAGTCGGCTCAATCCGCTTACCTTTACCGGGCAACCACTACTGCATGTATTTAATTTTCGACACGGAAACCACAGGGCTTCCGCATAATAAAACCGCACCCCTTACTGACCTCGACAACTGGCCGCGCCTGGTGCAAATCGCGTGGCAACTGCACGACAATCATGGCAAGCTGTTATCACAACAAAGTTTTATTGTTAAACCAGAAGGGTTTGATATTCCTTTTAATTCGGAACAAATACACGGTATTAGTACCAAGCGCGCGTTGGAAGAAGGCGCGCCTTTTCTTGATGTTTTAAAAGCTTTTACTACAGATTTAGAGAACACCAAACTACTGGTTGGCCACAACATTGAATTTGATATAAATATTATCGGAGCGGAGTTTATTCGTCAGGCACTCGCCACCGAATATTTTCTATCACTCGATAAATTAGACACGGGCATTGTCTCTATCGAATTTTGTCAACTTAAAGGCGGTATCGGAGGTCGTTTGAAAATGCTGCGACTCACTGAGCTTCACGAAAACTTTTTGGCTACGCGTTTGAAGACGCACACGATGCGAGTTATGATGTAGCGGCAACAGCCCGTGCTTTCTTTGGCTTGATCGATAAAAAAGTTGTAAAGCCTTTTGATTCTACAGCCGTAGCGCAAATCGAATATGAAGAGCCAAACCTGGCTGTCGGAAATTCAGCCAAGCGTGAAAAGAAAAAAGGTAGCGACTACACATCGGGTACACTCAGCAAAGACCTGATTGATAAACCATTCGTTCATTTGCATTTGCATTCCCAGTTTTCAGTACTGCAGGCAGTGCCTAATGTTCATGACATTGTCGCGAAAGCAAAAGCGGAGAACATGCCTGCAGTAGCACTCACCGATTTTGGAAACATGTATGGGGCCTTCAAATTTGTGAGCGAAGCCTTGAAGCACAATATGAAGCCGATTGTGGGCTGCGAGTTATTCATATCCGAAGAACGTAAAAAACTAAAGTTCACAAAAGATAATCCCGACAAGCGCTACAACCAGGTGTTGCTCGCAAAAAATAAAACGGGGTATCAAAATTTAGCCAAACTTAGTTCACTCGGTTTTATCGAAGGCCTTTACGGAATTTATCCGCGTGTTGATAAAGAGTTGATCAAACAATATCGGGAAGGGTTGATTGCCACAACCGGTTCGCTAACCAGTGAAATCCCCCACCTGATTTTAAACGTAGGCGAAAAGCAAGCCGAAGAAGTATTTGTTTGGTGGCATAAGTTGTTTGGTGAAGATTTTTATATCGAATTGAATCGCCACGACACGCGTGAAGAAGACCGTGTTAATGAAACACTTTTAAAATTTGCCGAAAAACATAACGTTAAATATTTCGCGGCCAATGAGTGCTTCTACCTAACCAAAGAGGAATCCAACGCGCACGATGTATTACTCTGTATAAAAGAAGGGGAATTTCAATCCACGCCTATCGGTTCGGGCCGGGGTACGCGCTATGGATTGCCAAACAGTAATTACTATTTCAAGTCGCAGGAAGAAATGAAATCGCTCTTCCACGATTTACCTGATTCAATTACAACTATTGACGAAATCATTAATAAAGTAGAGACGTATGAATTAAAGCGCAACGTGCTGCTACCTAAGTTTGATATACCTAAAGATTTTTCCAGCGAAGATGATTACCTGAAACATCTCACGTATGAAGGCGCTAAAAAAGATATCCGGAATTAACACAAGAAATAAAAGAGCGAATTGACTTTGAATTAGAAACTATTAAGAAGACGGGCTACCCAGGTTACTTCCTCATCGTGGCAGACTTTACTGGTAAAGCCCGCGAAATGGGAGTAAGTGTTGGCCCTGGGCGCGGATCAGCTGCTGGTTCTGCCGTAGCTTTTTGTATAGGCATTACGAATGTTGACCCTATCGCGTATGATTTACTTTTCGAACGTTTTCTAAATCCAGATCGGGTATCACTTCCCGATATTGATATTGACTTTGACGATGAAGGTCGGGACAAAGTATTGAAGTACGTCATTGAAAAGTATGGCCATAATCAGGTAGCGCAAATTATTACGTATGGTACCATGGCCGCTAAGTCATCCATCCGTGACTGTGCGCGCGTAATGGAGTTACCTTTAGCGGAAGCAAACACCATTGCCAAGTTGGTGCCGGAGCGACCAGGTACTTCGTTGGAAAAAGCTTTTGAAGAAGTAAAAGAGTTAAGTGAACTTAGAAAGGGAAGTGATCTTAAATCACAAGTAATAAAGCAAGCGATTGTATTGGAGGGTTCGCTTCGCAACACAGGCACGCATGCGTGTGGGGTTATCATTACCCCTGATGAACTCACCAAGTTTGTTCCCGTGTCTACAGCCAAAGACAGCGATATGCTGGTAACACAATTCGACAACAGCGTAGTGGAAAGTGCCGGTATGTTGAAGATGGACTTTCTTGGATTAACGACACTATCGATTATCAAGACGGCTATTAAAAATATTAAGAAACGTAAAGGCGTTGACATCGATATTGATACTATTCCACTTAATGATACTCTTACGTATCAACTGTACCAACGAGGTGATACTACAGGCACATTTCAGTTTGAATCCGATGGCATGCAAAATTATTTGCGTGGATTAAAGCCCGATAAGTTTGAGGATTTGATTGCCATGAACGCGCTCTACCGACCCGGGCCTATGGAATATATTCCAGCTTTTATTGCGCGAAAGCATGGGCGCGAACCCATCAAGTACGACTTGCCTGTGATGGAAGAATACCTGAAAGACACATACGGCATTACGGTTTATCAGGAACAAGTCATGTTGCTTTCGCAGACATTGGCAAACTTTTCGAAAGGCGATGCGGATGTGTTGCGTAAAGCAATGGGTAAGAAGCAAAAGGAAGTGCTGGATAAGATGAAGGATAAGTTCATTGCCGGCTGTAAAACTAATGGCCATGATGAACGGATTGCCGAAAAAGTCTGGAAGGACTGGGAGGCCTTTGCACAATACGCCTTTAACAAATCACACTCCACCTGTTATTCCCTCGTTGCCTACCACACGGCTTATTTAAAAGCGAACTACCCGGCCGAGTACATGGCGGCTATTCTTACACATTCACAAAACAATTTAGATAACGTTACTTATTTTATCGAGGACTGCCGCAAGCAAGGTATTGAAGTATTGGGTCCGCATGTAAATGAATCGGGTGTTCACTTTGAAGTGAATAAGGAAGGACAAATTCGCTTTGGACTCGGTGCGATTAAAGGAGCGGGAGAAGCAGCCGTAGAAGCAATCATTGCAGAGCGCGAAGCACATGGAGTCTATAAAGATATTTTTGATTTCGCCAGACGATTGAACCAGCGTGCTGTAAACAAAAAAACATTTGAATGCCTCGCCTTATCCGGAGGGTTTGATTGCTTTACCGAATATCATCGCAGGCAATACATGACTGCAAAAGACGGAGACCTTTCTCTCACCGAAAAAGTAATTCGGTACTCTGCTAAAATGCATCAGGAAGAACAAAGTGCCCAGGCCAGTTTATTTGGAGAGTCTACCGGAACCCAAATGCCCGCACCTAAGATTGAATCTATTGAACCCTTTAGCGAAATCGAAAAGTTACATTTTGAAAAAGAAGTAGTAGGTGTTTACATCTCCGGCCATCCACTCGATAATTTCCGGGTGGAGATGGATACCTTTTGTACCACTTCGGTTACTGCATTAACCGATATCGAAAGTCTGGAAGGAAAAGAATGTAAAGTGGGTGGCATTGTTTCGAGTGTTGAACACCGCATGACAAAAACCGGACGGCCATTTGGTAAATTAATTCTGGAAGATTATAGCGGCAAATTTGAATTCATGCTTTGGAGCGATGACTACATGAAATTTAAATCGTACCTAATGCCCGGATTATTCCTCTTTATAGAAGGAGGCGTAATTAGAAAATCGTGGGGCGATCAAAATCTGGAATTTAAAATCCGAAACATCGAAATCTTAAACGAGCTTGCGGCCAAACGAATTCAAGGTTTGGCCCTTCGTGTTGAGTTGAATACGGTTTCCGAGACTTTCATTAATCAGATGGAGAAGTTGTGTAAAAAGTATAGTGGGCAAGCTACCCTCACTTTTTATGTGCGCGATTCCGAAGAAGGCATTCAGACTGAGTTGATTTCCAGAACCAATCGGGTAAAGGTGAGCAACGAACTAATCAAAGAGCTGAAACGGTTTACCGAAGTAGGGGTAATTACCGACAAAGCAGAAACCCGTTGGCTGTCGGAATCCGCGGCTAAATCTGTACTTTTGGAAAAACCTGAACTTGGAACAATTTCCTCTGCCTTTATGTTGGAGACTGAGACAATAGAATAACACAAACACTTTTAATAATTATACCATGGGTAAAACATTGGAACTCAACGATTCAAACTTTGATGAAACCATTAATAGCGACAAACCAGTACTGGTTGACTTCTGGGCCGAGTGGTGCGGACCGTGCAAGATGATCGGGCCGGTAGTGGAAGAACTTGCCGGAGATTACGAAGGCAAAGCGATAGTTGCTAAATTAAACGTGGATGAAAACCCACAAGTGACCGCTCGCTTTGGCGTTCGCTCCATCCCTACCCTGCTTGTCTTTAAAAATGGTCAGGTTGTTGACAAGCAAGTGGGTGCAGTTCCTAAATCGGTGCTAGCCCAGAAGCTGCAAGCACAGGTAGTTTAAACTCGTAACGCATATTTATAAAAAAGCCGATACAGGTATTTGTATTGGCTTTTTTTGTTGAATGAAAATTACGGTTTGTGAGGACACAAACCGTGGATTTAATTACAAGCTTTAGAAAGCCAGCACAGATAAGTTGACTTTTTTAGTTTCAAGCTAATGGGTATCTTCCATAGTTGTTTCGAAAACAATGCTATGAAGAAACTCTTCGACCCCACTCCTATCCAACCCGACAAAATTCTGGGTGCAATTCGAATTGTGCTCGGCTTATTGACTGTCTATCACGGATTAGAAGTCTTTCAATCAGAACTTATTAATGAATATGCCACATGGGCACCTTTTCAGGGATCGTATGGAAAGCTGATGGTCTATGTAGGAAAGTCTTCCGAATTACTGGCAGGTCTGCTTTTGACTGCTGGCGCCTTTACACGTGTAGGGGCACTGTTCCTTATCGGTGCACTGGGTTACATTACCTTTTTTGTAGGCCAGGGTCACTTTTGGTATGAAGATCAGCATCCCTTTATGTTTGTTTTACTTGGCGTGATCTATTTATTCTATGGCCCGGGTGCCTGGAGTGTGGATAGAGGGCTGGCTAAAAAGAATTAGGTTTGGAACAATCTTGTTAGAATTTGACAAATTACTGTTAAGCAAATGATCGTATCATACCGCACTTTTATATCAAATTCCATTGATTATGAAAAAAATCTGGTTGTACACTGCTTTGGTTCTCTTTGCCTGTGAAACCACGGGAGATCCAAGTCTTATCGTTCAAGAGAATCCCTTTCTTGAATTTACCCTGCCGGGGCAAACTCTTCCCTCCAGTATAAATGAACAAGAACAAAAATTAACCTTTGAGGTTAGTCACAAAACAGATCGGACCCATCTGGTGCCTACATTTAAAATCCCGGCAGGCCATTCTATTTATGTAAACGGAATACTGCAAGAATCAGGTAAGAGTACGGTGGACTTTAGTCAACGCGTAACGTATGAAGTTAAAGGCGCAAATAATCGCGTATCGCAGTGGACAGTTTCTGCAACCCCATTAAACTGTAAAATTCTCATTGATGCCTCCCACGATGGTGGTGTCTGGTGGTTTCCGCAATGGGAAGGTACTGGTTTTGATTCCAACACCGCCCATCAAGGACAGCTCTTTGCAAGCAAGTTGCGAGAAAAGGGGTTTGAAGTTTCGGAATTGGGACGCGGCAAAGAGCTAACGGATGAGATGTTTTTTGGATCCTATATCATTATTCGTGTGGGTGGCTTCGAGCCTTACACCAAAAAAGAATTGGGGGTATATTCAAGATTGCTCGATCGTGGTATGAATCTGGTTTTTTTCACAGATCACAAAAAAAATGACCCCACTGATGAATTAGGAGACTTATTAGGATTAAATTTTAAAGGTGTAGCATCTGGCGAAATTGTGAAATTTACAGATCACCCTATCACTGCTGGCCTTACTTCCATTCCTTACATTGCAGGCTCAGCGTTGACAAATTCAAATGAACAACCTTCAATCGAAATTCTGGGCTGGTTAAATTCTGACGCATACGCTGATTTAAATTTCAATGGAGTTCAGGATACTTCTGAGCCCGTTGGACCACCCGTGATGGGTGTTTTAAATTATTCGAAGAGCAAGATTTTCTTTATTGGCGATTCGAATGGAATCGAAATTCAACCCCAGCCTTTCATCGACAACCTGATTACCTGGATGGGGCAATGTGCACTTTATTAAATTTCTTTATTTAAGGATCACACCGTACTTTTAATAAGCACATTCGCCAGATGCTATTTAAATGATTACCGTTTCAACTCCAGGTACCCACTTAAGCTTTTCCTACCTGAATCAAATTTCAGTAAATAGAAGTATGTGCCAGAGGGTAGTTTCTCTCCGTTCTTATTGAGACCTATAAACTTATTATTTTGGTTATCGTAATCTCTTATCTCAAATACCATATCTCCCCAACGATTGTAAATCTTTAACTCATTGCTACGCGTATCAGGAAATGCACCAATATTTTTGATTTGTAAATAGCTGTTCTTCTCGTCATCATTTAAGGATATGCCATTGTAAACGATTAATTCAGTACAGGATTCTACGGTTATGTTTACAGCCGTTGAAACTTCACTATCGCACCCTTGTGTATTGGTAACCTGAACAGTGTATGAACCTGCACTGGTCACAACAATTTGTTCTGTTGTTTCTGAGTTTGACCATAAATATCCGGCAAATCCTGAAGTAGCCTCCAAGGTTACACTCTCCTGCTTTTCAGGACAGAGTGTTGTATCGCCAATAATAGTTATTAAGGGTTGTGCAGGAACTGGATTTATGGTGGCGACTACTTCCATTCTCGGACTTTCATTTGATGCGGATTTGATCAATACATAGTAGCTTGTTGTTGTTGTTATGGAGGGAGTAACAAAAGTCGCGTTTGTAGCGCCCGGAATCGGATTACCTCCAATAGCTTGTGTGTACCACTCATAGGTTTCTGTGCCTAATGCTCCGGTAGCACCAAGAGTCACTGCCCCTGCCCCACAGCGCTCGCCATTTTGAACGATCGGAATAGAAACAGTTTTACTAAACCGAGCTGAAATATTACGATCTGCAGTGAGGTTTAAGATCAATGGGTTTGTAGTACCCGTTGCATCACCCTGCCAACCAATAAAATCCCAACCTGTAGCAGGCAAAGCCGAAATCTCTACTTGTTGTACTCCTTCATAACGGTTGAGATTAGGTGTCTTCTGAACTATCCCCTGACCCTCGGCCGATACCAGAAGATTATAATAAGGACCACCACAAAGTTTGGTTAAGATGGTATTATCCGTAAGGTCAAACTCTTCAGGATCACTGCCTCTTATTTCTCCATAGAGGCTATAATTCTTATTGATAACCAACCAATTGGTCTGTATGGAAATGGATTGCCTACCTGCAAGCGTAAATTGCTTTATGTCTATAGGAATCGTATCCGATTCAGTGATGTAAAAGAAATGTACATCTGCAGTGGCTTCAAGATCACCGGAGTTAAACATGGTTGCAGTAATTACTACATTATCACCATCAAGAGGGCAAGCTATACTTGATTGCAGGTCTGTGAATAACAAGTTAGGAGCCTTACCAACCACCAAT
This sequence comes from Flammeovirgaceae bacterium, assembly GCA_016709845.1. Taxonomy (GTDB): domain Bacteria; phylum Bacteroidota; class Bacteroidia; order Cytophagales; family Cyclobacteriaceae; genus ELB16-189. Next base: position 13,348 of record JADJMA010000036.1, read on the forward strand.
GCACGCGAAGCTTCGTTGTTTGTTTTCGTTGTCTCTGCAAGCGCATTGTCAGGATCCAACAACGCTCGAATAATTCGAATACCCGCGGTTGAGCTACTATAGGGTGTTGTCACCTGCACAGTACCGTCCTCTCCTGCCAAAACAGAAGGAATAGTAATGTCTGACCCTAAAGGAACATCATCCACAAGAATGCGCGCCTTGAATGGACCCGTTGCCCCTATCCCCATATTATCATAGGAAAGAAAAATTGTTATCGGTTCGTTTACATCGGGATTTATTTTACTGGGTGAGATGTATTCAGAAAACACTCTCAAATCAGGAGCAGGTAAATATACATTGACCGGTGCCTTGTATTCATTGTTATCCTCGCGGCATTCGGTATAAGCATTCAATTCATCTACTACTACTTTTAATTCAAATGTACCCACCTGATCAAATAGGAAAGGAATGGATACAGAATAATAACTCACCTGAGTATTAGGACTAACTAATGGCAAGGTTGTAGATCCTATTGGCACATTGTTCAAAAAGAAAGTAACAGGGACATTGGTGGCTGTAAATAAACCATTGTTGTAAATCAGGGCAGTCAAATTCTGTACGGTATTCACATAAAATCCACCACCCCAAATTCCACCTATAGGACTTACTGCAAAATCAACACACAACGGCATCTGCGCCACGTTATCACCTTCTGAACCTTCTATAATTGTATTGCTGTTATCCAACCGAATACGAAAAGCATGATCACCATCGCTTTGAAGGTTGGTTGTTAAGGTGGCCGTTTTAGTTTCCCCAATAGCCATTCCACTATTAACGGTTTGCGTTTCTATGCGTGGGATTCCGTTCTCAATTACAGTTAACTCCAAATCGAAAGGCGCTACAATCGGTACTGACCCTGTATTTCTATAAACAACATCAATGTTAAAATCTGTTCCGGCCGGGGGCAACACCGGAGTAACAGTAATATCCCGATTGCCAACATTCAGGTTTGGATATTGTAAGGGTGGCGGGATATGCCTAATGGTTTTAGAAATCTCATTGTTGGTTTCCCTGTATTCATCCACATTTCCTGAACCGATTGGCTCATCCACACGAATGGTCACCACATGATCCAGAATATCTGTAAAGTTGTGCGTAACCGTAAATATATGGTTCGTACAAGTTGACAAGGAGGTTAATGATTCTGTATGTATCAGTGTAGCATCCATATAGACATTCACATCAAAAGCTGTGTTTGCATCAACACCCCCAATATTATCCACCACTACATAAAAGGTAAATGGATTAAGCATATTTATACTTCCGGGAATCGATGAATTGCTGGGATTAATCGGTGTAAGATCCGGCTTATCGGGAAGCACGGTAAGGTAAGCGGTGGATTGATTATTTATTTTTGTTTTTTCAACCACCTGATTATTCAGGTCCGCTTCACTTCTGAACATACAATTATTTCGATTGAAACAATCCCCTATTACATTGGTCGTGGTAGTAAATTGGTAAGTCAAAGATTCTCCAGGATTCAATTGAGCAATTACATGCTCACCGAGGATAGCATCGCAGTTCAGGTATCGAAACACAAAGTTAGTTGCCGCGATATCCCCCACATTTTGAATGATGGCAGTCCCGGTAATTTGCTCTCCTGGTAAAATGGTAGACTTTGCTAATATAATAATAGTAGATAAATCTGGTAGCGGAGGAGCTGGGAGTACCGTAAATGTTATTGGTCCCTGATAACCTGTAAGGGTATAATCAGTCACTTCTATATTGAGTGTATAGGTGCCCGCTACAGAAGGAACCTGGACTCCAAGTTGGTACGTGCCATCTGCCTGGGTGGTGGTTTGGGCTGTGCTACCACCGGTAACGCGCACAATAACGGTTGCTCCAGCTACATCCGGATCAATGCCCGGATCAATTCCATAATATTCAGCTTTACCGGTAATGGTAATAATACCATTCGGTTGCAACGAAAGAGGCGATGCAGCCGCAACCGGATTAATACCACCGGGCAACTGATAATCGCCAGCAATTACGGGGCGAATAGCAAAGTTATTTAACTCATTATCTTCACTAAGCACATTGGTTTCATCAATCACTAACTTCACCGGATAAAATCCTGATGCTGCGAAAACCTGATCCCATTGCAATGTGATGGATGATTGCGGATTTATCTGTTGTACGGTTTGCGTAAAAACCTGAACATTATCTATGTAAGCAGATACAACAAAGTTCTCTGCTAAAAAATCGGATGTATTTCGAATACGGGCATAAATCTTTATGGATTCATTAATCGCAGGATTGGACTTACTGAATGAAATGTCGTTGGCATAAATGGCAACGTCCAATAAATCATTTGAAACGAAAGGTTGAGACGTAAATGGAGTTTGCGCGCTACACCCATCACTATTATTCGATACGATACGACTTTTCCATCTAATCTGATCAGACAGGTTGGTAATGGTAACCCGATATTCTTTTCCATCGGTAACATCAACATCGGCCACATCGGCCTCCTGCATTACCCTGATAATATCCAACGGATCAGTTGCCTGGCCATTACTGTTCGCATCAAGTTCTACGCGGGGATAACCAGCGGCTGGCAAGTTGCCATTGGCATCCGTATAGATCATTCTGAAATCAAAAGGTAAATCACTGCCGCCCTGTGTGGGAGACATAAATGAACTTGTATACCCAAGGTCATTGGTATAACTAATCAATGGAATTTCTTTAACCGTAACAATCACAGATTTTGCTTCCGAACATCCATTGACATTTGTTATTATCACCGTATAGGTTGTTGTTACCAATGGCGATACGGTAATTGAAGCGGCTGTCGACCCTGTGTTCCATAAGTATTCTGTACCTCCTGTTGCAGTAAGTGTAATTGAGGTTGATTTACAAATCGTAGAATTGGCAGTAAGGGTTGTAACCAGATCCGGAAAGTGTGTTATCGTTGCTACAAGTTGATCGTTCGTGGTGTTTTCATCTCCGACAAGAATGATATACGCTTTCACCGTATAAACTTGCTTAACTGAGAGATCAGCTTTCTGGGTGAATGTATATTCCTGTTTTCCTGCAGGCACTATAGTCCCAGGTATAGGTTCCACCACAGGAGTTCCACCATTGATCTGATAGGCTACCTGTAATCCGGAAATAGATGCAGCCCCAAGGTTGGTAATTTCTACACGAACATCGGTAGCGTTGGTTAATGAACATGAATTTGCAGGGGTAATAATCCGGCTTAAAGCTCCGTCTTTGGCAAAGGCTGCAGAATATTGCGTTGCTCCTATGCTGACAGGAATGGTTCGTATGCTACCGTTGATATCTGTTGGTACAACAGCTGTTAAATCAAAACCAGCCCCCGCTAATGATGAGGCCAAAGTAGTAAGATCACTTGTTGACTGATATTGAGGATCGATAGAAAGTGAATTTGCATCTTGCCCCGTTGCTCCCGTGGTGCAACCAGCGTAGGTTGGTTAACACCATTCCAACTCGCCAACGTGACGCCACTGGTGAAATAATTATTGTAATTGATTTGAGCAATCGCTGAAGGGTTAGGCACATCGATGCTATAACCGTTAGACTTAATGTTATTGTTGATTAAGTTAATGTTTTGTCCTGAAGCTGATACGTAATACAAACCTGTTCCCACGCCAGTTGCATTAATGTTGTTGTGATAAAAATTAACATTCTGGATATAGTTCAAATGAACTGTTTCATAACCCGATCCATTATTGGATTGAAAGAAGTTGTTAGCAATAAGTGCTGGTGTTCCAACAGGTGCTAAGGCCGCATACATATCCAAGGCAGTTGCATTACCCCCCGTTACCTTGTTGGCAGTGATTGCATATACTCCATCTACATTCGCGATCGTAATACTCTGAAAACTAGGGGATGATGGATTATTGGAAACCTGATTTTTATCAAGAAGAAAAGCTGTATGATAACCCAACACAATACCTCTATGATAACACTGGAAAATCAAATTGTTTTGAATAATCGTTCCGGCTGCTTTTGTTGTAGGTCCCTGAAAATCGATTCCCACCGCGCCAAACCGAACGGTATTATTTACGATACGAACATTTTGTGACTGAGCCGAAACGATGACAATCCCACTTCGGTCTGCTGAAGTATTGGTGGTTACTACACTTTCGATAATGTTTCCATCCAATTCCAGATTGATGGTTCGATTGATGACATCAATAACCCGGCCGAAGGTTGTTCCTTCGGCTTTAACCGTTAGGTTTTTCAATTTATAATAGTCTGCATTATTCAACCTAATGGTAAAATTTGATCCACCGGTTGTAGAAGTAAAACGGATAATGGCGTCCTCAGGCAGTCCTGTTGCCGATTCAAAAGTTACTGTATTCGTTGATGATGACCCCGAAACTGCCAGAAAGGTAAGCTGCTCATTAAAATCACCTGTGATTTTAAATGCTACAGGTCCGCTTATGCCAAAGTTTTTAAGAGCGTCAAGCGCTGCCGTGATGGTAATAAAATTGTTTGTGCCTGAACCACTTGCATTAATGGTGTAGTCGCCATTTAAAGGAGTTCCCGATGATCCAAATTGATTGGCACCAATACTTGGTGTGGAAGGTCTTGCAATCCCATCAATGTCATCGGGCACGATAGCGTTTACATTTTTACCAATGTTTGAAAGGGCTGATACGGCTGTATAAAGTACCGTGTTGGATTGATATTGGGGATCAATAGATAGAGAGTTACTTTCAAAGCTGGTAGCGGTTTGCCATTGGTTAAGCGTACCATAATTAGTAGAGCCATCCCTTCCAATAAAAGAACCGGAAGTAAACAGATTATTATAGTTCGATTCAACAATCGAGTTTACCGTATTAGAGTATTGATATTCTACCGCATAACCCGTGTTGGCCCTGAGGATGTTGTTCACAATCCGGTTGCCTACCGACTGATATCGGTTGAAGTTAAATGCCTCACCCGTTGAGGTGTTGTTGACACTGTTGTGATAGAGGTTGGTATACGTGATACCATAGAGCAGGTAAACAGTAGCGTAGTTTGAGTTGGAATGAAAGAAGTTGTTCGCAATGATGGAGGGTTGCGTATCAATCCCAGCAAAGTAATACAGTCGCATAGCATGGCCCAAAGCTCCTGTTATCCGGTTGCGCTGAATCTCCGTATAACCCGAAGTGTTATCAAGACCCAAACCATAATAATCTCCCTGCGATGCTCCCGAATGAGTAATCGTGTTGTTATTAAAAATACCGCCCGCCATGTATTGAAAATAGGCAGGCCGGTAATATACATCCGTAAGGGTGTTGCCCGTAAAGACGGTACCCGGTGAAAGATTCGTACTATTACCTACATGAAAATTCCATGAGAACCACCGGTAATTATATTATGATGAAACGGATATTGCTCGACAGCGATGGACGCAACAGAATTGCAGCTCGCTCTTCTGTGCCCGAAGTAGTGGGTAGAAGGGTAATGCGAAGGTTCTCGAAGGTAAGGTTATCAGCACGATTCACTACCTGGATGGCCCGGTTATAAATGTCGACATCGGGTTTGAAAGAAAGATTTTTAAACGTAACAAAACTCTCATTGCTTAACTGGGCAACATAGTTGGTACCTGATGCGCTGGCTGTAAATTTTAAAATTACATCTGCAGCATTGCCCGTCTGTGATTGAAACGTAATCGTGTTGGTGGCCGATGATCCGGAAATGCTCGGCAATATAAATTGTTCATTAAAAGTTTGGGTTCTCAGCAAGAACGTAACCGCTCCGTTGATCCCATTCACTTTCATCGCAGTAATGGCTGCATTAATAGTTGTATAGGTTTGACCAACTCCCACCGTATAATTGCCGGAGAGTGGTGTCAACGCAGCGGCACTATACTGGTTAGCACCAGGACTGGGCGTAGTCGTACGCGCTGCCCCATCAATATCTGTCGGTACAACAGTGAGTAGATTTTGCCTGCCGAAGCTATACCGGGTGCGGAAGCATACAAGTTCGTATCCGATTGATATTGCGGGTCGAAGGATACCGCATTGGCTTCAAAGCCCACAGCGGTTTGCCATTCGCCAAGCGTACCCGATTTAGCAGAGCCATCTATCCCAATGAAAGAGCCCGAAGTAAACAGATTATTATAATCCGATTCAACAATCGAGGGTACCACATTAGAGTATTGATATTCTACCACGTAACCTGTGTTGGCTCTAAAGATGTTGTTCACAATGCGGTTGCCCACCGACTGATAACGGTTGAAGTTAAAAGCTTCGCCCGTTGAGGTGTTGTTGACACTGTTGTGATAGAGGTTGGTATACGTGACTCCATAGAGCAGGGAAACAGTAGGGTAGTTTGAGTTGGAATGAAAAAGTTGTTGGCAATGATGGAGGGTTGCGTGTTGTCAACACCAGCACAGTAATACAGACGCAAAGCATGGCCCCAAAGCTCCTGTTATGCGGTTGCGCTGAATCTCCGTATAACCCGAAGTGTTATCAAGACCCAAACCATAATAATCTCCCTGCGATACACCCGAATGAGTAATCGTATTGTTATTAAAAATACCACCCGCCATGTATTGAAAGTAGGCCGGCCGGTAGTATACATCCGTAAGGGTGTTGCCCGTAAAGACGGTACCCGGTGAAAGATTCGTACTATTACCTACATGAAAATTCCATGAGAACCACCAGTAATTATATTATTGATGAAACGGATGTTGCTCGACAGCGATGGACGCAACAGAATTTCTGTGATTGAAACGTAATCGTGTTGGTGGCCGATGATCCGGAAATGCTCGGCAATATAAATTGTTCATTAAAAGTTTGGGTTCTCAGCAAGAACGTAACCGCTCCGTTGATCCCATTCACTTTCATCGCAGTAATGGCTGCATTAATAGTTGTATAGGTTTGACCAACTCCCACCGTATAATTGCCGGAGAGTGGTGTCAACGCAGCGGCACTATACTGGTTAGCACCAGGACTGGGCGTAGTCGTACGCGCTGCCCCATCAATATCTGTCGGTACAACAGTGAGTAGATTTTTGCCTGCCGAAGCTATACCGGGTGCGGAAGCATACAAGTTCGTATCCGATTGATATTGCGGGTCGAAGGATACCGCATTGGCTTCAAAGCCCACAGCGGTTTGCCATTCGCCAAGCGTACCCGATTTAGCAGAGCCATCCTTCCAATAAAAGAACCGGAAGTAAACAGATTATTATAGTTCGATTCAACAATCGAGTTTACCGTATTAGAGTATTGATATTCTACTGCGGTGCCTGTGTTGGCTCTAAAGATGTTGTTCACAATGCGGTTGCCCACCGACTGATAACGGTTGAAGTTAAGCTTCGCCCGTTGAGGTGTTGTTGACACTGTTGTGATACAGGTTGGTATACGTGACTCCATAGAGCAGGGAAACAGTAGGGTAGTTTGAGTTGGAATGAAAAAAGTTGTTGGCAATGATGGAGGGTTGCGTGTTGTCAACACCAGCACAGTAATACAGACGCAAAGCATGGCCCAAAGCTCCTGTTATGCGGTTGCGCTGAATCTCCGTATAACCCGAAGTGTTATCAAGACCCAAACCATAATAATCTCCCCTGCGATACACCCGAATGAGTAATCGTGTTGTTATTAAAAATACCGCCCGCCATGTATTGAAAATAGGCAGGCCGGTAATATACATCCGTAAGGGTGTTGCCCGTAAAGACGGTACCCGGTGAAAGATTCGTACTATTACCTACATGAAAAATTCCATGAGAACCACCGGTAATTATATTATTGATGAAACGGATGTTGCTCGACAGCGATGGACGCAACAGAATTGCAGCTCGCTCTTCTGTGCCTGAGTTAGTAGTGGGAAGGGTAATGCGTAGGTTTTCAAACGTGAGGCCATCAGCCCGGTTCACTACCTGGATAGCCCGGTTATAGGTGGCACCATCGGGAGTAAAAGAAATATTTTTAAACGTAACAAAGCTCGCATTGCTCAGTTGAGCAACATAGTTCGAAGCCGAGGCACTGGCGGTAAATTTTAAAATTACATCCGCAGCATTGCCCGACTGCGATTGAAATGTAATCGTGTTGGTAGCCGATGATCCGGAAATGCTCGGCAATATAAATTGTTCATTAAAAGTTTGTTCTCAGCAAGAACGTAACCGCTCCGTTGATCCCATTCACTTTCATCGCAGTAATGGCTGCATTAATAGTTGTATAGGTTTGACCAACTCCCACCGTATAATTGCCGGAGAGTGGTGTCAACGCAGCGGCACTATACTGGTTAGCACCAGGACTGGGCGTAGTCGTACGCGCTGCCCCATCAATATCTGTCGGTACAACAGTGAGTAGATCTTTGCCTGCCGAAGCTATATCGGGTGCGGAAGCATACAAGTTCGTATCCGATTGATATTGCGGTCGAAGGATACCGCATTGGCTTCAAAGCCCACAGCGGTTTGCCATTCGCCAAGCGTACCTGATTTAGAGAGCCATCATCCCAATGAAAGAGCCCGAAGTAAACAGATTATTATAATCCGATTCAACAATCGAGTTTACCACATTAGAGTATTGATATTCTACCACATAACCCGTGTTGGCCCGAAAGATGTTGTTCACAATGCGGTTGCCCACCGACTGATAACGGTTGAAGTTAAAAGCTTCGCCCGTTGAGGTGTTGTTGACACTGTTGTGATAGAGGTTGGTATACGTGACTCCATAGAGCAGGGAAACAGTAGGGTAGTTTGAGTTGGAATGAAAAAGTTGTTGGCAATGATGGAGGGTTGCGTGTTGTCAACACCAGCACAGTAATACAGACGCAAAGCATGGCCCAAAGCTCCTGTTATGCGGTTGCGCTGAATCTCCGTATAACCCGAAGTGTTATCAAGACCCAAACCATAATAATCTCCCTGCGATACACCCGAATGAGTAATCGTATTGTTATTAAAAATACCACCCGCCATGTATTGAAAATAGGCCGGCCGGTAGTATACATCCGTAAGAGTGTTACCCGTAAAGACGGTACCCGGTGAAAGATTCGTACTATTACCTACATGAAAAATTCCATGAGAACCACCAGTAATGGTATTGTTGATGAAACGGATATTGCTCGACAGCGATGGACGCAACAGAATTGCAGCTCGCTCTTCCGTACCTGAGTTAGTAGTGGGAAGGGTAATACGTAGATTCTCGAACGTGAGATTGTTAATGGTATTGATGGCATATATACCCCGCGTATACGTAGGGCCAGTTGGTTCTATTCTTACATTTCGAAACGTGATGAAACTGGAATTGTCAAACCGGACAAACATAGTTGTTGGTGCTGGTTAGTGCAAAAGTTAATGTGACATCTTGAGCATTGCCACTTTCTGCTTCGAAGGTGATTAAATTTGTAGTGGATGCTCCCGGTACGGCAGTAATAATGACTTGTTCAGTAAAGGTTCCAGTTTTTAGTTTAAATATTACCGCACTGTTAACGCCCTTAGTTGTTAAATCGGCAACAGCTGCTGTTAATGTGGCATAAGAACCGCCACCACCCACCGTATAAGTCCCCGAAAGAGGTTGGGCCATAAGATGTCCGACTAAAAATAGTAAGACTATTACGAATAGAAATCGAAGTTTCGCTATCACGTGTTAGAGGTTTAATAACAATACCTAATCAAAATTCCTATTAGCAAGATAACTAATTAAGAATTCATTTAAGATAGGTTTTAGGCTGATTTGTTTTTGAACAGGGCTAAAATGTATCCTTTAAACATTCCCTAAGGAAACACATCCTAAGGGATCTCAAGTAATTCTTGAAATCCCCCTATTAAAATGACAAAAGTCACTATCGCAACCATGCAGTAGCCTCACAAAAATCTGTAGGTTTGTTGTAATAGTTATCCCGCACACGATAGGTGAATCTTATCTCATCGTAATACAAAGTACCCACACCTTCAATTTCATATCCGTGTACTATCTGTCGGGAAATAAAAATTTTGTCACCCACGATCTCAGCAATCACATCAACATCCGCATTATAAAAGTTTTCAATAATTACTTCTGTGCGGTAGCCAAAGCCCTTGCGGATGTAAACATTATAGCGTATGTTATCATTATACGTTTGGCTATATTCTTCTATCTGGTACGTTCCAATAATTCTATCCCTTGAATCGTAAACAGGTTCAACCACCAGAATATCACATGAAATAAGTAGACTGGTAATGATCAGGAGTAGTAGTTTCGTTTTCATAACAGTATTGTTTATAGAGCTTAAAACAATAGCCAGGCCAAACGCGGGTTTAGCCCTTTGGTAGTTATGCCAGTAATGATTCAATATTTCTAATCCATTCATGGAAAAGAATTAGGGGTTATTTATTACTATTGGAGACCTTCGAATATCCTTCAGTAAACATTGTTGGAAAAATTACAGGTAGCGATTCAAAACTAAATAAGGAATATGTTCTTTTTAGTGGGCACCAGGATCATGATGGAATCCATGCCTCACTAAGTAATGATTCTATTTATAATGGAGCTGATGATAATGCATCCGGAAGTGTCGCTTTGCTTGCCATCGCCCGAGCCTTCAAAAAAGAACCAGCAAAGAGATCAGGGCTTTTTGTATGGCACGGTGCAGAAGAAAGGTTAATGCTTGGCTCACGCTGGTTCGCTAATTATCCGACAGTTCCGAAGGAAGACATTGTAGCCGTACTCAATGCTGATATGATCGGACAAAATAATGTTGACAGCATGGCCTTGCTGGGCTCTCAATCTCCGCACAAAAATTCATCAGATCTTGTAGCCATAGCGCTGGAAGCCAACGCGGCCGGACCAAAATTTAAGCTGGATACCGCATGGGATAAAGTAGATCACCCTCAGGGGTTTTATTTCCGAAGTGATCACCTGCCTTATGCCCAAGTAGGGATTCCGGCAGTTTTTTTTACTTCCTTGTTACATCCAGCCTATCATACTCCTGAGGACGAAGTCCAGACCATTAATTATAAAAAGCTACTAAAGGTTGCTCAATGGATGTACCTCACAGGATGGACGGTGGCCAATAAACCGGAGCGCCCAAAAGTTGATCAAGGATTTGAATTGGAGAGATAATAAAGTTCAATACCTCTTCTTCTATAGTGTTCTAACAGAAGCACCTACTCATAGCGTAAGAGAGGAGTCCGAAATCTTATGATATTAGCCTACAGTGCGTGGATCGGTAATTGAAAGTATTCATTAGCCTGACTGAAAGTAAACTAAAAAATGATTCGCTATTGGCTAAACGACATCGCAAACTTTGGTCACAGAATCTTGGAAAGAAGGTAGAATTAGAACTGGCTTACAAGGTGCAATTACCGGCTATGAGGTAGCCCTTATACAGTATAACACTCTAAAACGACTGTTAGAATTTTCAAGTAAGCAATTACAACAACACACGATAACCGATAGCACTAAAGCCGTTACGATTTGCGGATTTTCTGTAGGACCAAACCGATTGTAATCGGGAGAATTGGATAAATAGATACTGTACAATGGTTGTAAATATAGTGTCCGTGGCTTTCCTTAGTATACTCTTCAAAAGTCCGATTGAATATGCGCTCGGTCGTGGTGGCTGCCCACTTAGAAAGTATAGATTGTATCCGATGTCTAAGGGACTGTTTGTCTTTTCTCTCTTTGATTAGTCCATTCCTTCTTAAACTGAAATAATACCATTCGTGTATATTTTTACAATTATGCTTTATACTTTAGATATCTTATGAATATTGAACATTAAACCAAAACCTTTTATGAAGCATTTTTTACTACTTACTCTAGTGGCCTTTCCTCTACTGGTTTCTGCCCAGATGATAGGCGCACCAGACCGAAAAGCGAGCGAGGGAGAAGGGCCCTTTGATCAATTAATCATTCGTGGTGTCACCATGATTGACGGAACCGGGGCACCCCCCACTGGCCCCGTAGATATCGTAGTTGAAAACAACAAAATCGTTGAAATCAAATCAGTAGGTGTACCCCACGTTGCCATCAATCCGGCCAGGCGTCCAAAGGTTGCCACTAAAGGAAAAGTAAAAGAGATCGATGCCTCTGGTAAGTATATTATGCCAGGCATCATCGACCTTCATGTGCATACCGGGGGCGCTGAAAAGGCACCCGAAGCAGAATATACTTACAAGCTTTGGATGGCCAATGGTATCACCACCGTACGTGGAGTTCCAACTGGTGACTTTGAATGGTCATTAACGGAAAAAAACAGAAGTGCAAGCAATAAAATTGTTGCACCTCGTATTGTCAACTTTCAGGTACCAGGAAGTGGCAAAGAGTGGAAAGACAGAAAAATCAACACCACTGCTGACGCCAAAGAATGGGTACAGTACGCCAAGAAGAATGGTGTAGATGGATTGAAGCTGTTCTCTTTCCGTCCTGAAATCATGAAAGCGTTGTTGGACGAAGCCAACTCACTTGGAATGGGTAGCACCGCTCACCTTGCACAGAGTGGCGTGGCTCAAATGAACGCTTTGGATGCAGCCCGTCTCGACTTACCGGTATGACTCACTTTACGGTTTATTTGAATCGATGTATGAAAACAACGATATACAACCTTGGCCTTTAGACATCAACTATGGTGATGAACAGCATCGCTTTGGTCAGGTGGCACGTCAATGGAGTTTAGTGAAACCCAATGGAGAAAAGTGGAATGCTTTAATGGACGAATTCCTGAAATTGGATTTTTACATTAACCCCACAATGACCATATACGTGGCAGGAAGAGATGTAATGGCAGCTCGAAACTCTGACTGGAATATCAAGTATGCTTTACCTACGCAAGTAGATTTCTTTACCCCTAGCAGAACAAGCCATGGTGCTTACTGGTTCGACTGGACCACCCAAGATGAAGTAGAGTGGAGGAGATTCTACCAGGTTTGGATGAAGTTCTTAAATGAATATAAAAACAGAGGAGGAAAAGTGACTGTAGGGTCCGACTCAGGCTTCATCTATAATCTTTACGGATTTGGTACTATTCAAGAATTGGAGTTGTTGCAGGAAGCCGGTTTCCATCCATTGGAAGTAATTCTGTGCCGCTACAATGTATGGTGCTGAAGAAATTTTCAAGCCTTTGAAAAAACCAATTGAGTTCGGTGTAATCCGCGAAGGGCTTTTAGCTGATATGATAATCATAGATGAAAATCCGTTGCAAAATCTTAAAGTACTTTACGGTACAGGTGCGGTGAGATTGAATGATGCTACCGGAAAGCCAGAAAGAGTAGGCGGTGTGAAGTACACCATCAAAGACGGTATTGTGTACGATGCAAAGCAACTTCTTAAAGACGTTGAGAATATGGTGATCAGGCAAAAAGCAGAACGCCCTGCTAATACCAAAGTACCAGGACAGCAGAACTAATTTATCTGACTCATTAATTTTTAACGGTCTGCTCCGTCAACTTTGCTGATGGAGCAGACCGTTATTTTTTTTGGAGAGGCAGTAAATTGAACTGTGTCAAAGAAGGAAAAAAATCAACTTTGACATATCATGAAAGAGAAAAAACAAGTGTAATAAAAAGTTAAGAGGTTGTGATTTCATTTATATCACTCCCGATAAATAAGAAAAGGACTATCTTGTACCTGTCATTCAAACGCAAATATGCACAGCTACGAACAAATTTTTGAAAATAACAAAAGTGGATCGCGCAAAAGAAAGCTACTGATAAAGATTTTTTACGCATCTGGCGAGTGGACAAAATCCAAGCTATCTTTATATTGGGTGCAGTGACAGCCGCGCTACTGCGGAAGAGCTCATGGGCGCAAAACCCGGTGACGTATTTGTACATCGAAATATTGCCAACATCATTAGTAATGTGGACCTAAACGTGATGAGTGTTATCGTGTACGCTGTTACCCATCTGAAAGTAAAACATATTGTAATTTGTGGACACTACTTTTGTGGTGGCGTGAAGGCCGCCATGCAACCACAAGATCTGGGACTTTTAAACCCCTGGCTTCGAAACGTAAGGGACGTTTATAGGCTTCACAAAGAAGAGTTGAACAATATTGCAGATGAAGAACTAAGATATATGCGGCTGGTTGAATTGAATGTAGAGGAACAATGTATTAATGCCATCAAAACTGCGGCTGTGCAAAAGACCCATTTATCAACTGGCTATCCCCTGGCAATGGTTGGGTATTTAATGTGAAAAATGGTGAGTTGATTGATCTAAAAATTGATTTTAATAAAAAATTAAAAGGGATCCAGGAAATCTATAACCTAGGCCTAGTCAATGAATTCGAGGGAAAACCCACCGAGGTCGCCAACAATTTGAGGGATGGCCGTGGCCACAATAGTATTGTCCATGGTGACCAGTGATATGCCGGCATCAGTGCAACTAAAAACCCAATTTCTACGCATTCTCTTTCACCACAATTACATTCAGTTTTTATCGAAAGATAAAAAACTGCCAAGAATGATGATGTTTTTATAAACACTATTAACACTATAACAACGTAGTACGATCATTTGTGCAGTGATGTAGCCGATTTTAATTCATATTCAAAAGAATCTTTTAAGTCTTCCAATTCGGCTTGCGCGTTGGATATTTTATCAGACAAGGCTATATCAGAAGCCGGAACAACATCCGCCACCGTGCCCAATGATTTTTGATACCAATCCGTCCAGGCATTCAGTATTTCTTCCTCCTCGTTAATAGGCTTTCCGGCTGCGACCGCTGCTTTGCTTAACTCATATTCTTTTTTCAACCGGGCTTTAGCCGAAGTCATTAACATAGTAATTAACCCTTGTGCGGTTTTATCATCGGCATTAATTAATGTGTAGGCACTTACGAGTGCCGCTGTCCCCACATTTATCATAGATTCTTTTGATACTTTATCAATACGATCATTATCCGTGTGATAAAATTGATCGGTGAAATGCCATAGTAGTAATCCCGAATATCAGCTTTCAAAATGGCGTATGGTCGCTACCTCCTTCAAAGGGATTGGTCTTCACTTCCCAATGGGCATACGCGCCTTGGTTTTCAAAAACATGAATAATAAAATCATTAAGGTAATGAGGTTTCATGTCTTTCAATTCAAGCTTTCGTCCACCCCATTCCGTGTGTTTATCTTCACCACGTGTCCAGATGGCGCTAGGATCCGGCATCTTCTCTATCAGAAATGATCCACCTGTTATCGCTGTATTCTCGCCCACCATGTCCAAACTTATTCCCCAGTTTATTTCTGATGTGCGCTTATCTTTTTCAATAATATAAAGATGGGTTGAAGTGATCTCATCACCCCACAGAAAAGTAAGCGTGCGCTTTGCTTCCAGCTTGCTTGCCTTTACTAATTTTGCTGTGATCATCGCCATTTCCAATTGTGTTCCCACACCGGTGGCATTATCACCGGCACCCGGCTCTTGTATATGCGCACTAAACACCAGGCTCTCTTTTGGTAAGGATGATCCTTTTACATTCGCCACCACAGTTAATTCTTCTGAGGGATAAATTTTTGTGGTGATGTTCACCCTTACTTTTATTGGGCCCGCTGTTATCGCTTTCTTTAATTTTTCATTAGCCTCATAAGAAAGTGCAATTCCCCAAGTCTTAATTTTTTCATCGTAGGACAAGCTTCTAAACTGAATAGATGTCTTGTTTTTCTAGGTTGCAAATAGGCAGGGTTGTCGTAGGTTATGATCCCTAATGCTCCCGCTTCGATAGCACTTTTATATAATTGTCTGGGGCTCATCTCAGCAAAAAAAATTTTCCCCTTTACATTTTTTGATTTTAATTCGTCCGCATCTTTGATATAAATAACATCCGCCACAACACCACCTTTCGGAGTAGAGGTGGAATTTAAGAAGACCATATTTCGATTAGTGGATTGATCCAACAACTTTTCATTTGTACCCATAATCGAAAGGCTTCCATCTACAGGTTCCCAGGTAGGTCGATCCATTTCACGTGTTTCAACCCGATAAGTAAGTCGATCAGTAGCTTCTGCTTTTGACTCAAGCTTATAACCTGCTTCTTCCAGTTTAGCAACAATGCGGTAAACACTTTCATTAAAACCAGTATTGCCGGGTACCCTCCAATATTTTTCTACGAATGCCGTAGTCTTATAGGCTACATCTCCTTTAAATTCAGGGCGTACCAGTTCGAAATACTTATCGATGGTTTCAGTCATCGTTGGATTTCTGGAACAGGATAAAAATGTTGTGGCGAAAATGATGAATGCTAACGTGATTCTGTTTTTCATATAGATGGATTCCTTTTTTGGAAATTCACCTCAATAAACTCAAAATAGTCCGAAGCTTTTTAAGTGTTATACTATCGGCTAGTCTTAGTTATAAACGAAGATTCGTTGGGGTTTACTCTACACTGCCTGGGGCTATTCGATATTTGTAATGTCGAACGACAGATAAATAAGGAATTAAAGATCCGATTTATCCGGCTTCCGGATTACAAATTCCGAAGCCTAATAATCTCACAACTATCCATACGCTATCGCTACAATCTTAAAAACCCTGTTGTCTCTCGCTAGTTTTAAGATGGCCTCGTCCCCTACTTTCTTCTCCATCAACAGGCGGGCAACCGGAGCTACAAAGGCAATCTTTCCTTTGGTGATGTCTGCTTCATCCACTCCTACAATTTGAAATTTTTTGAAGTTTGCTGCTCTTGTCAATTTGAAGAGTTACCGTGGCCCCAAACCTTACTTCATCCCGCGGTTGCTCATTTACGTCAACTATTTTGGCCGTAGCAATTCTTTCAGTGAGCAAGAGTAATCTGGCGTTGATATGATTGAGTGCAATGCGATGTTCATTCTCATTAATGTTGTCCAGAAGGGTGATCTCCCGAAGCATTTCTTTCTTTTCGGCCAACAGCGCATCTAAGCCAACTTGTGTTACATAGTTTGCTTCTCCTGCTGGCAAATCAGCCCTAGGCGGTACCAACGGCACCTCTTCCTGATCACCCTCTTTTACAAATCCTCTACTCATGATTGAGTATGCTCTAAGTATAAAGATAGTGCATTAAGCGTGCTTTTAGCTATAGAATTAATACTATCAGGCTTTGGGATTACAAATCTCTAAGGGCTCAAGATTTATCCGGCTTCGGGATTAGAAATTCCGAAGAGCATTATTATTGATTAATTTTTTATAGATGGGACAAAATAGAACCAATTATCCGTTTCATGTTATCTCAGCACGTTGAAATTCTGAAGGCAACTCTACTTGAAACTTTGAACCCTTTCCTTCGTGCGACTCTACCGCAATGCTTCCTCCAAGTTTTACTAGAGCCTCTCTCACAATATACAGCCCCAGACCTGATCCGTTGGAATGCTCGTGTGCACGGTAAAACATTTCAAAAACTCTGTCCTGCAGCTCACTCTTAATACCAATACCATTGTCTTCAATTGTGATTTGTATTTTATCAAGAATTTTTTCTCCATTTAGCTTAATCCAAGATGTTTCCTTGTTAGGATCATGATATTTTATCGCATTTGATATCAGGTTGTTAAAAATTATTTTGATGCGTGAAACATCAGAAATAACTATTAAATCCTCATCCATATCCCAACAGAAATCAATTCGCTCTTTATCTGCCTGAAAATGGAGGTCATTCACTATTGATTCTATAAGGGTTTTTAAATTAACTTTCTCTGGCGTTACTTCTACCCTGCTATTTCTGGAATAATCTATAATCTCATTAATGAAAACATTCATTGATTTAATTCGATCATTCATTAAATCAAGATATTTTGATTTAAGCTCCTCATCTTTTTCAAGTTTTGATATACTTATTAACCCTGATAATGTACTAAGGGGCGAGCGCAAATCATGTGAGGCACTATAGACGAACCGATCCAACTCTATGTTTATTTTTGACAATTCCTCATTTTGTTCACGGATCACTTTTTCGCTTTCCCTCAAAGCCAGTTCGGCCTCGTAATTAAATTTAAAATAGATCATAATGGTATAAATACATACCCCTGTCATGATTAGTGTATTCAGTATGAAAAATAGATTCGCCTCCCACGCATTGACCTCCTTCCAGTGAATAAAGGATATGTCTGTTGTAAAGGTGATTATGTGTAGCGTCAAAGAAAGCATTGCAAAAAATAAAGCACCTTTCCATTGCTCATACCCATACAGTGCCATGGCCACCGTACCTGCAGTAACAAAATGCAAATACATCCCTGTGGTAAAGGGTTCACTGGTGGCCACTACAAATATCATCATGTTAAAGGTCAGTAAGCCAAACACTTTAGATGCCTCCAAATAGTTGAACCGTAAAAGCAGCCAATTTATTACCGTCCAAAGAAAAAATGCCAGATACATATAGGTACTAACATCTATTTCAAAGATTTTATCAAGAATTAAGTAAAGGGCTGTGACCAAAAAAACCAACTGATTAAGTTGCCTTATTAAGACCCAGCGCCTCTCAGTCAATGATCGATTAAAGGGTTTCATTCAGTACATGGAATAAATAGAAGACTTTGATAAGGTTTCAAAAGAAGCGGATATCTTTAGCTCTCAAAAAAGCTTCTCGAAATGTAGGTAAAAAAGTCAAGATTATACCTCTTCAGCTACTAAAATCATTAGTGGATGAAATCAATCAGCATTCGAAAAAAATGGTTCTGATTTTCATTGTGTTATTCCCAATAAATAGGGAGCCGGGGCTGATAAAAATTTTCAATGTCGTACGACAGATAATTAGGATTTAAGATTCAATTTATCTTGCTTCGGATTACAAATCCTGAAGAGTCAAAAAGCAAACTGCCTCACCCGATAAATCGGATGAGGCAGTCGAGTTTAAAAAATGGGTTAAACTCAGTTTAAAAAATAAGGCACTCCGGCACCGGCAAAAAATATTTACCACCAACAACCACTACGAATGGAGTAAAAACCAGTCGTGCCGGATATGCCATGTCTTTAGGGATTTAGGATTTTAGAAGTACGATTTACGAATTGGCTATCAATCGTAATTCGTAAATCATAATTCGTAAATAACTTAATCCACATTATCATGCAAAAACTTATTGTTACCCAACAGGTTATTATCATCGTTCAGGTTATAGCGCGAAATAAACGGCTCAGAAGAATGCGGCACGTTGTCCATCTTCACGCCTCTGCGTAAGTAGGCTGGCAGCGACCACTTTTCATTAAAGTCTTCCTTCGTCATTTCGTTTTTCTTGTTGGCCTTCAGTTTTTCTCTGCGCTGGCGTGCCTGCTCTTCCAATCGGGCTTTGGTTCTACGCACTTCCATCAGGCCTTCTTCATTAATTACCTGATCGGCCGAAACCTCTTTGCCTAACTCAAACTCCTCTTCATCATCAAGAAATAAACTATCCTCACCTTGATCTTCGTCCGACTTAGAGTTTGAATCACTACTCTTAAATAATTCAAACGTATAAGAACGTTCGTTCGAAAAGTTGTCATCCTTTGATGGTGGTGCGTCAGGAGTTTTGCTATCATCTCTGTGTTCACCTGCATTCATTTCTTTCTCTTCGCTTTTCAAAATAGGACGGTCTTCCACCTTCTTCAGCGTAACATCCACATTCTGTTGATTCACTGAATTATCTGCAATTCCAAAAAGTGAAATCTGTGATCGATCGAGCTCGTGCACTTTTTTCTCATCCACTTTGCGTTTCAATTGTCCTTCGGCAAAGAAGCCCGTAGCAATTACGGTTACCCGGATTCTGTCGGCTAATCCCGTATCGACCCCATGACCAAAGATTACTTCGGCATCGTCACCAGCTTGTTGCTGAATATATTCGGTGATGGTTGTCAACTCATCCATCTGAAGTTCAGCTTCATCACCCGAGATAATAGACAGAAGAATTTTCTTCGCACCCATAATGTCTTTGTTATCCAGTAAGGGAGATGCCAGCGCCTGTTGTGCCGCCTTAACCGCCCGGTTATCGCCCCGTGTTTCGGCCGAACCCATAACGGCTGCACCGGCATTCAACATAACGGTACGCACATCCTGGAAATCAACATTAACATAACCCGCGAGTGTAATTATTTCCGCAATACCTTTGGCCGCGGTTGTCAATACGTTGTCGGCCTCACCGAAGGCTTGACCAATGGCGAGGTTACCATAGATTTCTCGCAACTTATCATTAAGAATAATAAGTACCGTATCGCAACTTGAACGAAAGGCATCCACACCTAATTCGGCCTGAGCCAGTTTTTTCTTTCCTTCAAATGAAAATGGAACGGTAACAATTCCTACCGTAAGAATGTCCATGTCCTTGGCAATCTTGGCGATAACGGGGGCTGCCCCAGTACCTGTTCCGCCACCCATACCAGCAGTAACAAAAACCATCTTAGTGCCCATTAACATTTCGCGAATCTGTTCTTTACTTTCAATAGCGGCTGCACGGCCCACTTCCGGATTGGCTCCACAGCCAAGACCTTCGGTAAGGTTAACACCTAATTGAAGTTTATAAGGAACCGGACTGCTGTTCAATGCCTGCAGATCGGTATTGGCAACCACAAACTCGACATCCTTAATGCCTTGACGAAACATGTGGTTGACTGCGTTGCTACCTCCGCCACCCACACCGATTACTTTGATAATCGATTTGTGATGCTTGGGGAGATCAAATTTGTATCCTGTTATTGGTTCAAACATGACAATTGTTATTTAGTGGTTGTTTCAATATTCATTTTTCTCATCGAGGTCATCGATTAAGAGACCTTTTGTTTTATTCAAGATGCTAGTGAAAAAATCAGAAGCTGGATTCATTTTCTCCTTCTTAACCTTCACCGGTTTTTGTAAACTCTTAGCTTCTTTATAACGCTCCTCACGTTCGTCAAGCGAACGGAAACCGGACAATACCAGACCTACGGAAGTGGCATACATGGGACTCTTTACTGCCTCCATCTTACTCTTTCCTAAATGTTCGTTTGGATAACCGATGCGTGCATCCATACCCGTCATGTACTCTACTAATTGCTTAAGGCAACTTAGTTGAGCTCCACCACCAGTAATGACAATGCCTCTTGCCAACCTATTTTCAAATCCCGAATTAATAATTTCGATATGTGTCATCTCAATAATTTCTTCCATGCGCGCCTGAATAATGCTTGAAAGATTTTTTACTGAGATTTCTTTGGCGGTTCTGTTTCTGATTCCTGGTATCGAAACGATTTCGTTCGGGCTTGCCTCTTCAGCAATTGCTTTACCAAAACGAGTTTTCAATTGCTCGGCTTGCTTTGCCATTACCATTAACCCATGCTGGATGTCGTTGGTCAGAATGTTTCCACCAAAAGGAATTACCGCTGTATGGCGGATAATGTTATCGTGAAAAATCGCAATGTCTGTGGTACCACCGCCAATATCGATCAGGCAAACACCGGCTTCTTTTTCTTCTTCGCTTAACACGGCCAGGCTGGATGCCAAGGGCTCAAGAATCAAGTCTTCAATTTCGAGACCGGCTCTGCGAATACACTTATTAATATTATTAATAGCACTGGTTTGCGCGGTAATAATATGGAAGTCGGCTTCTAGTCTTACACCACTCATCCCCACCGGATCTTTAATACCCTCTTCGTAATCTACAATATAATCCTGTGGCATTACATGAATAATCTCACTGCCTGGTGGAATAACAATGCGGTACATATCTTCAGTGAGTCGGTTTACATCTTCAATGCTTACCTCATCATCTTTAGAACTGCGGGTTATACCACCGTGATGTATAGAGCTGCGGATGTGTTGCCCAGCAATGCCAACGTTCACTACGCCAATGTCGATACCCGACATATCGCTGGCTTCCTTTACGGCCTTCTCAATAGCGAACACCGTTTTATCAATGTTGGTTACAATACCTTTGATCACACCTTCTGATTCGGCTTTGCCCATACCGAGCACTTCGAGCTTGCCGAATTCATTCTTGCGACCTACAATGGCGCAGATCTTGGTTGTACCAATATCCAGACCTACAACTATTTTTTCCTTTTCCATGATGCTTAGATTATTAGTGGTTGTTTGATATTTTTTTGGTTATACGTTAATAGGTTATTCTGCAATTATTTGTCCATCATACTCCAGGTTTACTCTTTCGTAACGGGTCCAGCCACGCTGTGGAAGGATCTCCTTATAAAAAATCATTAGCTTTTTGAACTTAGCTTCATAGCCCTCTGCTTTTCCAAACTCAACCCGCTGGCCCGTTATCTGCGGAAGAATAGTAATCTTACCCTGGCTATTAATATCTATTTGCGCAACCTGAGCTTTCCAGAATTTATCATCTGAAATAAATTCGATCATATCAAGCAATTGTTTCCCTTCTTCCAGTTTTGTCAAATCCTCACTTTCAATCAATTGATTTGTAAATCCTCCACTGATCAAGACCACGCGCGAACTATACTTTTCTGAAACAGGCATGATTACGCCATCCTCAGCGATGTACGCATCAGGGGCGTTTTCGCGAACAATGCGGGCGATAGGTCTTCTTAATTCAACACTTACAATCAAATTTCCTTTTAGGTCTCCAAACAACTCAGCATCTAAAATATGTTTGTCGTACTTGAGTTTTGTCTCAATTGATTTTAGGTTGATATAATCCAGACTCGTTCCAATTATTTTCTGACCACTTCCTTCCACCAGTTTTAAAACATCGGCTTCATCTAAAAAATGATTTTCCTGAATATTCTCGAGATCAATCACAATGTCCTTACAGACTATTCCATCTTGCTTGCGTGAGCTGAAAGCAATCAAAAAGGAAATGGCCAGTAACGCCACCGCTACCTTTATCTCTTTACGAATGTCCAATTTCCATTTCATCGGCTGCTCAACAATTCTTTAATGGGTTTTACAAACGTATCAATGTCTCCAGCTCCAACGGTAGCCAGCACTTCTATGTCCATGCCGGCTAAGGTTTGCATTAGATTTAATTTATTGCATCGTACTTTTTTCTTACTGCTTATATTCTCAAAAAGCATATCTGAGGTTACGCCCGCAATAGGTTCTTCCCGTGCTGGGTAAATGTCCATCAACAACAATTCATCCGCCAAACTAAGGCTTGATGAAAACCCTTCAGCAAAATCGCGGGTGCGTGTAAACAAATGCGGTTGAAAGATTACGGTTATCTTTTTACCGATATACATTTCCTTCAGCGATTTTAGAAATGCTTCAATCTCTGCCGGATGATGAGCATAATCATCGATGTAAATCAATTTGTCCGTGCGAATGATGTATTCGAATCTTCGCTTAACTCCCCGAAAGGAAGCAAGGGCTTCGCGGATTGTTTTTTCGTCAATCCCAAACTTTAATGCAACCAGCGTTGCCGCGATAGCATTTTCCATATTATGAAAACCGGGGACACCGAGCTTTATCTTCTCAATCTTATGAGCAAAGCCCAGTAGATCGAATTCAAAAAATCCGTCCCGACTAATCGGAACTATATTGCCGGCAAAAAATTGCCCCCGGCTCATGCCATATGTTTCTTTATTGATATGTTTAACCTCATCGGCCAGCGAGCCGATCGATTCATGAATAATGAGATTGCCTTTATCATGTATCTGGCTAATAAATTCCTTATAGGAACTCAGCATGTGAAGATGATCTCCATAAATATCCAGATGATCAGCATCGGCAGAAGTAACTACTGCCGTGTGCGGAAATAATTGTAGGAATGAACGATCAAATTCATCGGCTTCAGCCACCACCAAAGTGTTATCGTTCACCTCCCCATGCATAATCAGGTTCGACTCGTAGTTCGTAGTAATACCACCCAGAAATGCCACCATATCTTTTCCGGCATATTTCAAAATATGTGCAATGAGTGAAGAAGTGGTCGTCTTGCCGTGCGTACCAGCGACTGCAATAGTTTTATAATTTTTTGTCAAGAGCCCAAGAACTTCAGATCGTTTTAGAATGGTGAACCCGGAAACCTTTAAGTAATTATGCTCAACATGATTTTTGGGAATAGCTGGAGTAAAGATCACCAACGTTTTTTCTTTGCTGATGTAACCCGGAATAAATTCAACTTTGTCATCAAAATGAATCTCCATTCCCTCCTCAATCAACTCATGCGTTAACGGAGTTGGGGTGCGATCATAACCGGCTACACGCAAGCCTTTGTGCTTAAACCAACGAGCAATAGCACTCATGCCTATTCCGCCAATGCCTAAAAAATATATACTATCGTATTGATCTAACTTCATTTCTTAACAATCAGTTTTTCAATTTCATCAACGATATCTTCTGTTGCTCTGGGTCGACCTAAAGGCGCAATGCAATTACTCAAAGATTCACACCGCTGAAGATCGTAAACCAGTTTAAGTGACTCGCTCACCAATAATTCTTTTGCGTTGCGATCGGTAATCATTTCCGCAGCCCCTTCACCCACCAACGTCATCGCATTTTTGGTTTGGTGATCTTCGGCCACATTAGGGGAAGGCACAAGAATACATGGCTTCTTTGCCAGGCAGATTTCAGAAATGGATAAAGCTCCAGCCCGGGAAATCACTACATCCGAGGCGGCATAGGCTAAATCCATTTGTTTTAAGAAATCATGAATTCGAATTTTTCGCAAATCTTTATTGGCAACTTGAGCTTTGACACTTTCATAGTAAAACTTTCCGGTTTGCCAGATTACCTGTACCTGCGAACCAATAAGTTTATCAATACCTTCCAAAATACTTTCATTGATGGTGCGGGCTCCCAGGCTTGCACCCAAAATAAGTAAGGTTCTTCCTTGTGAGGATAAGCCAAAATGATTGCTGGCTTGCTCACGTTTCGTATCAAGACTACTAATGTCCTTCCTTACCGGATTACCCGTTAATACAATCCTATCCTTTGGAAAATATTTATCCATGCCCGCATAAGCAACACAAACCCGTTGCACTTTATTACCTAATCTTTTATTCGTAAGGCCCGCGTAAGAATTTTGTTCCTGAACGAGTGCCGGTATTTTTTTGCTGGTTGCCGCCAAAAGAATGGGCCCGCTGGCATATCCGCCTGTGCCAACTACAAAATCAGGTTTAAACTTACTTACCAAACTGCGCGCCTTGAAATAACTTGACGCCAGTTTCAATGGAAATAAAAGATTAGAAAAAGTGAGCTTACGCTGAAGGCCACTTATCCAAAGTCCAATAATTTTATAACCAGCCTCCGGCACGCGCGTCATTTCCATTCTTCCCTTGGCGCCCACAAAAAGAATTTCAGCATCGGCATACCGACTTTTAAATTCATTCGCTATAGCCAATGCAGGAAAAATATGGCCGCCTGTTCCACCACCACTAATAATTAATCGATATGGTTTAGTTTTTTTCAAAATCTATTAAGCTGCTTTCGCATCCATATTTTTCTCTTTCATTTTAAGTTCTTCGCTTGCTGTTTTCTGTCCCCAGTTTTCTTCGCGCTCTCCACGACTAACACTCAAAATAATTCCTATTGATAACCCGGTAAATACCATAGCTGTTCCACCCATACTGATCAATGGCAACGGTTGCCCCGTGATTGGACCCAAGCCAACCACAACACCCATGTTCACCATGGCCTGACAAACCAAATCAAAACTTAAGCCTGCAGAAAGTAAACCGCCAAAAGCTCGCTCACTATTGTAGGCGGCTTTCATTCCTCTGTGTAACAGAATGAGATATAGAATAAGTACGGTAATCCCTCCTAGTAATCCATACTCTTCAATCACAATAGCATAGACAAAATCCGAGTAAGGATGCGGTAAAATATTTCGTTGTTCACTGTTCCCAGGACCTTTACCAAAAATTCCACCGGTAGCAACTGCGATCATTCCATGCTTAGCTTGAAAGGGAAGTTCAGTTCCCTGAACAAAACTCATGATCCTGTTTTTAGCCGTCTCACCGCGAACACCAAACTTCAAAGCAACTGCACCCGCTAGCAAACCTACTAATACAAGCATGGCTAGATATTTTACAGGCACCCGGCCAATAAACATTACCAACATGCAGGTAGAGAATAACAAAATAGCGGTCGAAAGATTTGTGAGTGCAATTAAACCACAGATAACACCACACCAGATTAGCATGGGTATCAACGACTCTTTGATATCCTCAATATTCTGTTGCTTTTTACTGAGCATACTAGCCAGGTTGATGATCAACGCCAAGCTCGCAAAATCAGAAGGTTGGAAAGACTGGTTTATAAATGGTAAAGTAATCCAGCGTGCTGCATCATTGATGGTCGTTCCATTTGTAAATGTATAAATCAACAAGGGAACACTAATCCATAAAGCTAATCGCGAAATTTTAGAATAATATCTGTAATCAATTTTATGTGCAAACCACATGGCCGCTAATCCCAGAAATACCATGAACGTATGTTTAATTAGGTACGACTCCGGACTCGATGAGCGCTTAAACGCCAACGTACCAATCGAACTATAAACAACGAGGATGCTGATTAGCGATAAGGCAAAAACCACAGCCCAGATTACCCGGTCGCCTTGAAGGTTTTTGTCAGCCCATGTTTTAAATTTTTCCATTTCCGTTAACTCTTTATTAAACCTACTTACTCTACTTCCTCTTTTAATTCCAATACAGCTGCCCGAAACTGATCGCCTCGATCTTCATAGTTCTTGAACAAATCGAAACTCGCGCAGGCGGGCGATAGTAAAACCACATCTCCTTCTTTAGCTGCCTTTAAAGCCATGCGTACAAGCTCTTTCACTGTTTGCGTTTCCTGAACATCGCTGACTATATTTCCGAAAAAGGATTTCAATTTATCGTTGTCCTTGCCAAGACAGATTAATGTCTTTACTTTTATAGCTACTGCTTCTTTAATTAAGTTGTAGTCATTCCCTTTGTCGATACCACCCGCAATCCAGATGAGCGGCTGGTTGTAACTTCCTAAAGCGTAAACCACAGAATCTACATTGGTAGCTTTTGAATCATTGACAAACTCAACACCTTTAATAGATGCCACTGACTCCAATCGATGCGGTGCGTTCTTAAAAGTTTTCAATCCTGATCGGATAGAACCCAAATCAGCACCTGCAAAAAATACGGCTGTAACAGCCGACAAGGTGTTGATCAGGTTATGAGGCCCCTTTAGGGTAGTATCTGCTTGCGCAATGGTGAAGTGTTGTGAACTTAAATCGAAAACCATCTGCCCACCATCATAATGCGCGGGTGTAGATTTGTCTTTTAAGGAAACAGGTATTTTGTTAGCCGCTATTTTTCGCTTTGAAACTTCAGCTCCTGTAACAGAATCATCCGCATAATATATAAATGAATTCTTTGCGGTCATGTTTTGAATTAATCGAAATTTGGATTTTACATAATTCTCCATTTTATAATTGTAGCGATCCAAATGATCGGGCGTAATATTTAAGAGGATTCCGATCTCAGGGTGAAATGTAACGGTGCCATCTAATTGATAGCTACTGATCTCAACCACATACCAATCGTGATTTTCTTTAGCCACTTTTCGGGCGAGGCTTTCACCTACATTTCCTGCCAAGGCCACATTAAAGCCGACATTCTTTAGTAAGTGATAAGTCAATAAAGTCGTTGTCGTTTTTCCGTTTGTCCCGGTTATGGCAATTACCTTTCCCTTCAGGTATTGAAAAGCAAATTCTAATTCATCAATTATTTCAATGCCTTTAGATTTTGCGGAATGAATTATTTCAGCCTTATCAGGAATACCTGGACTTTTAATAATCAATTGAGCATTTAAAATAAAATCCAAGGAATGGTGTCCTTCTTCATAAGGAATTAACTCACTTCTCAACTCAGTCTTATATCTTTCTTTAATACTTCCCTGATCCGAAACGAACACGTCAAAGCCTTTCGCTTTCGCTAGAATTGCAGCACCTACTCCGCTCTCGCCTCCTCCTAAGATTACGATTCGTTTCTTCATCGCAGTTTTAACATGGCTAGTGATAAAATCGCTAACAGAATACCAACAATCCAAAACCGGGTTACGATTTTAGATTCGTGAATATTTTTCTTTTGATAATGATGATGCAAAGGCGACATCAATAAAATGCGCCTACCTTCCCCATATTTTTTCTTCGTGTATTTGAAATACGATACCTGCACGATGACGGAGATATTTTCTATAAGGAAGATTCCACACAACACCGGAATCAACAATTCCTTGCGCACGGCAAAAGCCAGTACACCAATAATACCCCCTAAGGCCAGGCTACCCGTATCACCCATAAAAACTTGTGCCGGATAAGCGTTGTACCAAAGAAATCCCAAACAAGCTCCAACAAAAGCGGTACAGAAAATTACCAGTTCACCCAGGTTGGGGATATACATTATATTCAAGTACGAACTAAAGTCAACACGGCCGGAGAGGTAGGCAAAAATCGCCAGCGTTAATCCAATGATAGCCGAGGTGCCTGCAGCCAGACCATCAATACCATCGGTAATATTCGCACCATTAGATACCGCAGTAATAATTACGATAACAACGAGTGTATAAATAATCCAGGTATAGTTCTTACCTACCCAAGGTAAAATATTACCGTAATCGAATTCATTATTTTTTATAAAAGGAACTGTGGTTTTAGTTGACTTAACATCACGATACTCCAATCTGATTCCGGATTCAGGTTGCATTATCTGTAGACTCGCAGTTGTGGCCGGCTTTACTTCCCGAATCACTACGCTATCATTAAAGAAAAGTGTTAGTCCAACAATCAAACCGATCGTCACCTGACCAATAATTTTAAATCGACCAGCTAATCCTTCTTTATTCTTTTTAAAAACTTTGATATAGTCATCTATAAAACCGATCAAGCCCAGCCAAAGGGTAGTGGCGATAAGTAAAATCACATATACGTTATCAAGCCTGGCCATTAATAAAGTAGGAATTAAAATAGCTGCTATAATGATCAAGCCACCCATGGTGGGCGTTCCCTTCTTTTGAATCTGACCTTCTAAACCTAAATCACGAATCTCCTCGCCTACTTGCTTCTTCCTCAAATAATTGATTAACCGTTGACCAAAAGTTATAGTAATTATCAAGGACAATACAGCTGCTGCACCTGCGCGAAAGGAAATATACTGGAACAAGCCTGCTCCAGGTAAATCAAAATTCTTTTCGATATAGTCGAAGAAGTAGTACAGCATTAGTTCGAGAACATTTTTAACATTCTTTCTAAAACTTCCTTATCATCAAATGGGTGCTTAACTCCTTTTATTTCCTGATAATTTTCGTGGCCTTTCCCTGCCACCAAAATGATGTCCTTCTCTTTCGCCATCATGCACGCAGTTTTAATAGCTTCTTCCCGATCAACCATCACCAATGTTTTCTTGGCATCGGTTGGCCCAACTCCTTTTGCATTTCGCGAATGATTTCCATGGGATCTTCACTCCGTGGATTATCGGAAGTAAAAATTACTTTGCTGGAATACTTACAGGCAATCGCAGCCATCAGGGGTCTTTTAGTACGATCGCGATCACCCCCACATCCTACTACAGCAATTACCTGCTCGGCACCCGAACGAAAATTCTCAATTGTTTCCAAAACATTTTTAAGTGCATCGGGCGTGTGCGCGTAATCAACAATGGCGGTAAACTTCGATCCAGGCATAACCAGTTCGAAGCGACCTGCCGCACCGGTTTGTGCCGATAAGCGCATCAACACTAACTCCGGATCTTCATTCAATAAGCAGGCACCATATACAGCCAATAAATTGTAAGCATTAAAATCGCCTATTAATTTAAACCACACACTTCGTTCACCTACCTCCAATTCAAGACCCTCAATAGAATTGGTAATGATTTTCCTTTGAAGTCGGCCATCTTTTTGAGGCCATAGGTTTGCTTTTTGGCTTTACTGTTTTGAAGCATGACCATGCCCCCGCTTATCGTCCACATTTACCAGAGCAAAGGCATTAGATGATAAGGCATCGAAAAAACCCTTCTTTGCCCGGATGTAACTTTCAAACGTGTGATGATAATCAAGATGATCATGGGTGATGTTGGTGAATAGACCACCAGTAAATTGCAAACCCTCAATTCTTCCTTGTACCACCGCGTGCGAACTCACCTCCATAAAACAATGCGTACACTTTTCTTCAAGCATCTTAACCAGCATTTCGTTGATCTGAATGGGATCGGGTGTAGTATGGGTGGCGGATATCTCTTTATCCACAATTCTATTAACAACTGTGGATAACATTCCGCAGCGATAGCCCAGTGACGTAAAAAGTTTGAACAACAAGGTTACCACGATGGTCTTTCCGTTCGTTCCGGTTACCCCGATCAGTTTTAATTTGGAAGCAGGGTTTCCATAAAAGTTACAAGCAATAACTCCCAAAGCTTTGGCGCTATCCTTGACGGTAACATAGGATACCTTATCCGAAATAGCTTCAGGAAGTTTTTCTACGACTACCGCGACAGCACCACTCGCCAAGGCATTGGTTATAAATTCATGGCCATCGGATTGTGTACCCTTTACTGCGATAAATAGATAACCCGGCTGAACTTTGCGCGAGTCAAAGCAAATTCCCTTAACCTCCGCATTCATATTGCCGGAAGTAGCAGTGATGGGTACTTTATATAATATGTCTTTTAGTTCTGCCATCAACTTAATCGCAAATAAATGATAGCTCCTTTTGAAATTCGGGTTCCCGGTAATAACGATTGAGTACTCACGCGACCTTTGCCTTCAAACGAAACGCGTAGTCCCGATCTCTCCAAAAGATAAATAGCATCACGAAAAGTCATTCCCATTACATCCGGTACCTGATCTTTAACTATCGCGTTCTTTTTCCAAACTACACTGCTGCCACTTTTTGCGGCCTTAATCCATTCTTCCTCAGTAGCCGTATGATTTGAAACACCTAACTCATTACTTAGCATAGTAAGCTCATCCTGCTTTCCAGCTCGTATAACGGGAAAGACACCCAACTCCATCGTCTTGGTCTTCTCCATGGCCACATGCAAATTAAGATCGCGTGCATAAATATTATCAGCGATGTTTTTAAACACCGGACCCGCCACATTGCTACCGTACTGATAATACCCGCGTGGATTTTTAATCAGCACAATAGCAGAATACTTAGGCGCATTGGCAGGGAAATAACCAACGAATGAAGTAATGTATCTCTTCTCATACCGACCGTTCTCAAGTATTTGCGCAGTACCTGTTTTACCAGCAATCCGATAATTAGAGTTTTTTAGATTCTGTGCCGTACCGTTGTCCACTACGCCTTCCAATAAAAGACGCAGTTGATTTAATGTTTTGGTAGAACAGATTTTTCCAGTCATTTTTTCAGCTTCAAAATCCTGCTTAATACGATCGGCCTTACTTACGCTTGTTACAAATACAGGCTTAATCATTATGCCATCATTAGCCACTGCATTGTAAAGGGTAAGTGTATGCAAGGGTGTAATCTCTAAACCATACCCGTAAGCCATCCAGGGCAAGGTTATGCCACTCCAACCTTTATCGGTAGGTCGCGTAATTTTAGGATAAGCCTCTCCACTAATTTGTAAACCTAATGGCTTGGATAATTTTAAAGCATCGACATGAGCCAAAAATTTTGAAGGCTTGGTTCCAAAATATTTATCAGTCAATTTAGCCATGGCAACATTCGATGATAACTCAAAGGCTTGCTGAATAGTAATTTTACCGTAACCTCCTTCGTGATGATCTCTTACTTTACGATTGTAGAATGTGTATTCTCCGTTACCGGTATTAATGCTATCCGTCAATTTCAGATTAGTGTCTTCCAAAAGCGCTATCATGGTAACGAGTTTAAAGGTTGAACCCGGCTCCATCGATCCGCCTACTGCATGATTAAACTTTTCGTAAAACTCGCCATGACCATCGCTGCTTAAATTAGATATCGCTTTGATGTGTCCTGTCTTTACTTCCATCACCACCACCGTACCTTCATCAGCATTGTGTCTTTTCATGGCCTGATATAAGGAAGTCTCCGCTACATCCTGAAGATTAATATCAATGGTGGAATGAATGTCCAATCCATTTATTGCCTTTACACTGTTACCATCAAACACAGGCTTCCAGGTACTTCCGGCAATTTTTTGAAAGAGCGCTTCGCCATCCTGGCCGCTCAGCACATCATCAAAACTATATTCAAGTCCGGCACCCTTGCCATCTTCGTTAACAAAGCCAACTGTTCTTCGGCTAAGATTCGAGAAAGGTCTGTAGCGAACATCAATCTTCTCAAAGATTACGCCACCCCGATAACGACCCGCGCGAAAGATGGGCCACTTCATCATTTCCTTTTTCGTCTGATAGTTGATTTGCTTGCGATTAACCACCACGTATTGCTTTCCCGCTACACGCGCATCTTTTATTAATTGCTTGTATTCGGCTGTTGATTTGTCTTTGTAATATCTCGACAACATCATAGCCAACGAATCGATGCCTGATTTGAAAATTTCACTCTTGGCTAAGGTGGGGTCTATGGCCACCTTATAAAAAGGCAGGCTTGTGGCAAGTAAACTTCCGTTGTCAGAATAAATATTGCCACGGGTTGCTTTAATTTTTTTATAGTCGAAGTTAATTTCTTCACTCATCTTCTCCCACTTGTCCCCATCAACAAACTGAATGTGACTAATCTTTGCGGCTACACAAACAGCAAACACCATCACACATAAAAAGGCAACGCGTACTCTTACTAATATGGATTTTTTAATATTCACCTTTCTCTACTACCAGTTTATAGGGTGGATTTATACTTTCTTTCAATCCTAAATCTTTTACTCTTCTCGCTACTTCACTTTGCTTACTCGCATACATGATGTCCGCTTTCAATGTGGTATAGTCTGCGCGCAAATCTTCCACCTCGGTTTGCAACTTGTCAATTTTTCGGGTTGCCTTCTCCGCATGGTGTGTGTTACTTATATAGAGTAAACTCAGCAATACTGCGAAGAGTATCTTTGGAAGATATTGAACTGGAAATCCTTCCTCGAAATACGATTCGAGCTTCAATCTCTTTTCCAGACCCGAGAAAATACTAGGACCCGGAGCCGATGGTTTTACCCGAGATTCGTTTCCGCGATTTCGTTGAGGTTCTATTCTAAATTTATTTTCGCTCATAACTTACTTGCTTCAAGCTACAGGCTTCAAGCTATCAGTATCAACCTGAAGCTTGCAGCCTGTAGCCTGCAACTATATTTTCTCAGCTACCCGTAGCTTCGCGCTTCGGGCGCGTTTGTTTTCATTTACTTCTTCTTCCGAAGCCTCGATTGGCTTTCGGTTTATTGATTGAAAAGGTTTGATGGGGTTTCCGTAAAAATCTTTTTCCAGTTCCCCAAACACCTTTCCCGTGTTTATATAATTTTTTACCATTCTGTCTTCCAACGAATGATAGCTCATCACCACCAACCTCCCTCCTGTTTTCATTACATCGCCACATTGGTGCAAAAAATCTTCAAGGGCTTTCATCTCTTCGTTTACTTCGATGCGTAGCGCTTGAAACACCTGGGCGAAATATTTATTCTCCTTCCCGCGAGGAGCGATGCTTTGTAAGGCAAGTTTTAAATCCAACGTAGTAACCAACGGTTTGCTGCGCGCCATCACAATTGCTTTGGCTGCAGTCCTGGCATTTTTCAACTCACCATACATCCCAAAAATTTTATGAAGATTTTCTTCTGAATATTCATTCAAAATTTTGGCGGCAGTTACTTTCCCCTGCTGATCCATGCGCATATCGAGCGGCCCTTCAAAGCGTGTTGAAAATCCGCGGCCAGGCGAATCGATTTGATGCGATGAAATCCCAAGGTCGGCCAGAATGCCATCTACCTGCGTTACTCCGTTTAACTTCAGATACTGTTTCATGTATCGAAAGTTGGTTTGACAAAATGTAAAAGAACGACTACTGATATTTTCTGCTTGCTTCCTGGCATCCTCATCCTGATCGAAGGCTATCAATTTTCCTTCTTTCAGATTTTCGAGTATCGCCATACTATGCCCGCCTCCACCAAATGTTACGTCTACATAAATGCCTTCGGGCTTTATCTGCAAACCTTCCAAACACTCACGTAACATTACTGGTTGATGATACCTACTCGTTGTTCGTTGTTCGTTGCCCGTGTTGCTCATCTTTTAATCGAATCAAGTATCCAGCAACCCGTATCGAACATCCAACAACTATTCATTTAGATATTTCTCCGCCAGTTTAGACAACTCACCCGGATCTTGAATCAGGTGCTTCTCATAGATTGAAGGATTCCAAACCTCAACTTTGCTCCCCGTGCCAACCAACATCGCATCTTTTTCAACTTGCGCGTAAGCCAGCATGTTTTTAGGAATCAGAAAACGGCCGTTGCTATCCAACTCTACCGTAACTACCCCCGACAAAAAGTTACGCTGTAGTTTGCGATACTCTTCGTTGAACTCGTTAAGACCTGAAATTTTTGAGAAGACCTTTTTGAACTCCACCATAGGATAAATAATGAGGCATGGCTCGAAACCCCGCCTGATAACAAGCTCCTGCCCGCTGCCATCGGGCTCGGGTAGTTGGGTTTTGATACGCGCGGGCAGCACCAATCTGCCTTTCGCATCAAGCTTACACTCATATTCGCTGGTGAAGAAAGTCATGACTTTGTAGTGGTTGTCTTATTCTCCTAAACAAACATAAGTAACTTTCAACCACTTTCAACCACTTTGTCCCACTTTTTTACATTTTATGCCAAAAATTGGTGCAAACATGCAGGTTTTGGCGCCATCTGTCGTTTCTCTCGTCAAATTAGACTCGACCAAAGTAAATCAGACTTTCACCTAAGTAAACCGGACTGCCTTGGATAAATCCTTATTATTTAAGGCCAAAACGCCAATAATGGCTCTCGTTGTAAGCAAACCCCACTAGAGTTGATATTGAATATCCCGTTCGAGATTTTATCAGAAGGCGGGTATCAGGTAGAAAATTAATCAGAAATGTAATAGGATTATTAAAATTTCAAACCGCAATAGCTCAACGTTTCTTGGTATTTTCAGCCATCCCAAAGCTTGGCAAATTTACCCTTACGATCTTGTCTTAGCATAAACCGAGACACAAAAGTCTGTTAGATAAGAAATAACCTAAGTTTGATCCTGTAAATCTTCTTTTCAAAAAGAGATATTAGAGATTTCACAATGTGTTAGATTGGAAAATTAGTGAGAATTTTCATCATGATGAAGTAGACACTAATTCCCTGCTTGATGGGGAGTAAGTCCTATACAACCAACTACAGCGTTCCTTCTTTCAATAATTTTGGCCGATATAGTCAAATATTTAACTTAATAAATTCGTGTTAAATAATTTCAAGTCCATGAATAATAGCCACATTGATTTCAATAAAGGCAAGATGACCAAGATAGATCCAATCAATTTGAGAAGCGAAGAAGTACAGGAAATAATCAGTCATATACCCAACGGGCTTTTGCGCTGGGGACTTAGCGTTATTTTTATTGTTCTGCTCGCGCTGTTAAGTATCACCTGGTTTATAAAATACCCCGATCTGCTTAGTGCACCGGTAGTCATTACCACAACGCCCGCGCCTGTTAACCTGGTTTCCAGAACTGCTGGAAAAATTACGCTGTTAAAGCAAGACAATCAATTTTGCCAACAGGGAGAAGTGGTTGCCCTTATTCAATCCAATGCTGAAATAACTGCGGTTTTGGATCTTGAAGAGAAACTGATCAACAATAATTTAGATATAAAAAACAGTCGGTCCATTGGGTGACTTGCAACCGCATTTCTCTTCCTTAATTAATGCCCAGACAGCCTTGATCATTTTTAATGAGACAAAAGCTTTTGATAAGCAAATTGAACAGCTCAGCAAGCAGTTAGGCACGTATAAAAAATTAAACAAATCTCTTGCAGGGCAGCAATACCTTTCTGTGCAAGAATCTCAATTGGCTTTGAAGAAGTTTAAAACTGATTCACTGCTTTTTACCCAAAAAGTAATTGCCGTGTTGGATTTTAACCAAGCAAAGACTACGTGGTTACAACAACAACGCGCAGCAAAAAATATTGAGACAATCTTACTGAATAATGAGTTGCAAACAAACCAGATACAAAAACAAATTACAGATTTGGAACTGCAAAAAATAGAACAACTTCAAAAGCTTGAATTAGCTTCCGCCAATACACGTAGCGAACTACTCGGTCAAATAAACAAATGGAAAGAGACATACTTGATAACTGCACCCGGAAAAGGGACTATCTCCTATCTCGGCTTTCTTGAGAACGAGTTGTTTGTTGAACCGGGCAAACAGTTATTTTCCATTATACCAGAGCAAGGGAACCCAATGGCACGGGCTGAGTTGCCCATTTTTGGTAGTGGTAAAGTGAAAGTTGGCCAACAAGTAAACATCCGGTTAGAGAATTATCCGTTTGAGCAGTTTGGTTTGCTGCACGGCAGCATTACCGCCATCTCAGAAATACCCAACGAAAATAAATACCTTATAACCATTGAGTTGCCCCAGAAACTTATTACTTCACAAAACAAAGCCATTGCCTTTAAGCAACAACTTACCGGCACCACCGAAATAATTACGGAGGACTTGCGGTTGTTGGAGAGATTCTTCTATCAGTTTAGGAAGCTGGTTCAGGTTCGCGCGCAGGGATAGATTCCAAAAGTTTCCTAATCTGAAATTTTAAATCACCCATGGTATATTCTTCTGGGTATTTCTTGCCATTAATAAGTAATGTTGGGGTTGCTGTTATATTAGCATGCTTAAACCAATTTGCCTGGCGGTGTAAAATAGAATCTACTTTAGCGATTTGTCCATTTAGTGTAGAGACTGGAAATTTTGTTAACCAGTTATCAAAATCCCTTTTCCCGCCCAGCAGATACCAATCCGACAATGCCTTCATAAAAAATACCTGATTTGATAAAGGCAATGACATGCCGCACATGCTAGTAGTTTCAGAACTTAGTTCATTCAAAATTAAACGTGAATCGAAAATTAACTTTAATCCTGCTTTCGAATCTTGACAGTAAAATCGACTACAGCAGCGTGTACTGTTCCACATGAACCACATGAAGGGTCACTGACCAACGTGATTGCACCTCAGGCTCTTTTGCCAATCGAAATCTTATACGCAAAATAACCATTAACCTATGTAAAAAATTAATCTTTAGGGCACATCTGCATGGTGAGACCGATATCTTCAGAAGATTTAAAAACATTGGAGCAGGTGCTATTTCCGATTAGAAATTAGTCCGCCCATTTGATCACTAATTATTTAGCAAAAACAATTTTGTTTCAGTTCGAGTGAAAATCAATACCCCAAATTTTTACGTACTCCTCAATTGGTTCCAATCCGACCTCAAATCGTCTTTTATTTAAATTTTTGACGTCCTCGACAGCTCTTAATTGATACTTATTTATTCTGCTGTTGTAGATGATTTGAGTTCCATATTTCTGGCGCTCACCATTTTCAAGTAACATCCTATCCTCCATTAAAGCTGCATCCTTTGCATCCAGAATTGTCTTCAACCACGGATAGTATTTTTGCCTGACCAGTCGTGTACTATGTTGAATAATTAAAAAAACAGAAGTTATTCCTTCCTCTCCAACGTTATCTTTTAATGGGAAACCGCATGATTCAATGAGGCTGATGACTTTCGATTGATTTCTCCTATCTTCAATAAGGTCATACGAACCTGATCGCAAATTCTGATCAACTTTGTAAGCATCTTGTAAAATACGATTAACATTTGCGCAATCAACAGTTACTCTTTCTACTGGTGCATCTGCCGACTCCAGAATATCAGTAATTGTTCTCAGTAGTAGTTTATCTTTTTCGTTAGATTTCCTAATGAGTCCTTTTACAATCATTCCTTTTGAATCAACGTAATAATCAACTGCGTAGATGGGGTCGAATAAAACATCATAATTAGACTTTTTACCAGTTGAATCTAGATACACAACCCCATCCTCTGGGAAGTTTTTTGACTTTACATATTCAATTCTTTCCTCAAAACTTAGTTTACGGAGGTCACTCTGTTGAGAAAAAAGAGTAATAACAGATAAAAAGGAAAAATAATGTCATCCACCTCATAGTAAAACAATCATTCAAGACCAAGTTGAAGTATACGGGTCATACTTGCACTTTGCAGGTTTTGAAAATATATCTTTTTCGTCCTGAATGAATACCCTACAGTCAGGGCAAACAAGCCTGAATTCACAATCCCGACAAGTACTTACTTTACTCTTAGAAATCGACCAATAGCGATTGAATTGTTCCATGTTGATCAATTCCTTGAAAGATAATTTGGATCTGTGACCGTAAGAATTTTTCATTGAAGGACAGTTTTTCAGAAAACCCTCTCTACTAACAGAAACCTTCCGATTTAAACAAGTATTATGATCGATGCCCTCAGTATAAAAATTAATATTAGCATAAAACCATTTTGAGTCAATCACACCGCAAGATTCTTCACTCAGCGAAGATTTGGTATACACTATTTGTGCCAACAAATTCTTGTTAGAATCTTCCTTGGAAATCATCTCTTCTGTCTTCTCACAGTCAAAAACAACAAACTTCTGAATCAAAAAGGAGTTAATAAACTCTCCTATTAAATCTTTATTATGAAGGCTGATTTCGCGAAAGTAGAACTCTACATATGTAAAATTATGATTCTTAAGCATGGAAATCAATCTATGCCCAAAGACATCAACATCTTGTCCGTAGTAACGAATTTGTATATTTTCGCATCCTAATTCCTCTAATTCTCGTAACGATTCAGAAAAATCATAATCAGAATTATCATCCCAATCTAAAATTGAATTTAAAATTAATGAGTGAGAGTGAAATTCAAGGCTCATGTCAGGAAATAGATGCGGCTCTTCTGTATAGAAACCCCAGTCATCAGAGATCAAATCATTTAGATACAAATCAATCCCTTCATCGTAGGCACTTTCAAAATGAATCTTCGTGTCAGTAATCGTGGCCTCTTGCAATTTACAAAGTACTTCATCCAATAAGGTAGGGATTATTTTAATTCTTCCCTTGTATAGATCGCAAAGGGTACTTCTTTTTGCGCCCCGAACAATCTTACAATTCGCAAATAGTCTAAAGTATTTCATGCTGAGATAGTTTTCCTTCAAACATCCTACTGATCGGTTTAAATATATTAATTGATTTGTAACCGTATCCTTTTAATCGACTATTGTATAATAAAGGGCCAAATTTTAGCTTCGACTTCTCATCAATTATGGTTATTAAGTTCAAGTGAAGAGGTTTTTCAAATGGGCTCATTCCATTTAAGTTTTTGTCAAAATTGTTGTTGTCTTTCATTTTGTTTGATTAAAAAATCACAAATTAATTTATCCAAATAGTAATTACATGCATCGGATACCATCGCATATTGCCCCACAGGATTTACCTCAAGAAAATAATATTCCAAGTCAGCGCCATAGATAAGATCAATCGATCCTGAATTCAAATGAAGTGTTCTCATCAATTTATCCAGTTTTTCTTCAATTTGGAAAGGAAGCTTGTATGGCACCCATCTGGTTGGATTTGTAAAGTCATACCTTCTAAAATCTATTGAGGTTTGATGCTCATTCTGAGAAAACATCACCATGGAAAAAAATTTCGAATCAAAATAAAAGACTCGCAATTCATAACGTTTTTTTATATTTCTTTGAACCAAAGAGTTGTGAAAAACTCTGGAATACTCGCCAGCGAATTTTCATCAATCATTTGTGTGTACGACATGTAAATTTGACCCTGAAAACTGAAGTTCAATACTTCGGTCAATGGTTTAGTTATTACTTCACCAAATTGATGGACTAATTCAGTTAGTTTTTTTTTATTTGATACAATAAAAGTATCGGGAATTTTCAATCCAGCAAGCCGGGCGCATTTTAACTGATAATATTTATCAGGCGATTCTAACCCGTTGAGCCAAAAGCAATGCTTAAATTGTGAAGCAACAGCTCGAAAAAGACAGGCTTTCTCTCCAGCCAAATGAATTACCAAAGGTTCTTTAAGTAGGGAAGGCAATTCCTTAAGATTTAGGTTCAAGTCCGCCCTGACATAACCCAACGGAGAACGCCTATACCACACCGTATTAATTTTCTCGCTAGCGATTTCTTCATTAGAAGTAATTATCCTGATACTTTCTGATTCATTGGACAGCTTGATGTCGATTTCAGTTGAATCATGTTTTAGACTATTTAGCCTTGCCCATTTTGCATTTAGAAAATTAAGCCACCTACAAACATTGTTCGTAGCTGGATCAACATGTTGTGATAATATAAGTATCAATTATTTATTGAAAGTTTCATTGATGATCCCAATCTGACAAGTAAAATAAGGGCTGTCCTAATTTAGCAGCCCTTATTTGATTTTAAGTTTCAGTATCTCTTTCACAATCGGGATCGCATTGCGTTCCACCGCCAACCAAAAAAGTTGTGCTGCCTGTATCATTACTTGTGGGCGTACCTGATCCTCTAACCATTCTTAGAAATGGTTTTTCAATTGAGTAGGCAGAAAATAATTCAGCCAATTTGTCTCTCTTTTTCATAAAATTTTGCCGTTTTTCTAACCTACTCGTTCGCTTTTCGGTTTCCGCGACATTGTATTGAGCTAGCTTTCAAGACCATGTTGTTGCAAAGTACAATTGGCAACTTCTATATTGTAAGAGTGGTTAAAAATCCATGAAATATTTTCTCCTCCCTTTAGCCTTTCACCATCCTTAACAAAATCAAGAATCAGTTTACACTCCGTTGAATAAAAATAGCACTTTTTCTCGTTAGAATATTCTACAGGCGCACCAAGTTCTTTCAATTCTCTAAGCTCCAGAAATAAATGACTCTGCGATATTCCCAATTTCTTTGCAAATTCTTGCGCGTTTCCAGTAGCCTTTCTACGAATCAAATCATCCATTCTTTTAAGGCGTTGAAGGTATTTTAGTAAACTCATATCAATTTACGATTTTAGATTTACGAAGGACGAATTTCCCAGTTCCAAATTGATTTTCACTAGTTCAAAATATTTTCCTTTTTGTCTAGTAAGGTCACTGTGCTCGCCCACTCACACAATTTTTCCTTTCTCCAACACTAAAACCTGGTCGGCATTTTTTACGGTGCTTAGTCAGGAACTATTACCAACTCGGTTTTGTTTTTCCGAAAAAAATAAATCCACCTTACAACGCTTGCATCAAGCGGTTCAGGAAACTGGTTCGATCTGAGTAATTTTTGTGACCTGTTTTTCTCTTCCAAGTTGTGATTTGTAGTGTTGATGAAGTAAGTCATAAATAATCATTTCCTGTAGTCGCTGCTTTGACCTAAAAAATCTATTTAAAAACATGTGAATATAACTTGCTAATAAATCTGCTTTAGGTACTGAAAGCTTATTAGTAATTTCTAATAGATTAATATGATCGACACACGGTGCAAGCTTCTTTTTGCGATCATTAAATATCTTCCAAACCTCATGATACTCATGCTCTGCAGGTAGTTCATCTTGCAAAGCAAGGTTAACTTTTGATCTTACCTCTCTATATTTTGATCCCAATAACTTCCTACTCTCAGGGTTATCCACATTAAATTCCTTTTTAAAACTATGGCTTAATAGTGCTGCAAATTCTATTTTTTCTTGCTTACCAAATCCGAAACAATCAAGAAGATCATCAACGCCTTTTAAGGCAAATTGCCAGAAGGTCATCACCTTCATCGCCTTCCAATAACGACAAAATGTTAACTGTAGCCGTTGAATCAATATAAAAAGCATTTCTGAATTTTCGATGTTCTCAGAACCATACCGTTCTATCTCCCTTTTGTAGGTATCCACTTGACTTCGCCATACTAAATTACTCGAGAGATAAAATTGGAGGTGCTCAGTTAATCGTTGGGTTACTTTAGCAAAAAAAGTACCTTCACCTTTAAACCGCAAACGCAAATGATTATCGGGATCTGAGTATCGAATAAAAACCATTGAGAAATGGTATTTTCCTTTATTAATTCATCGGCCAAAGGCTTAATAATTTCTGAAAGGATTTGATCACCTGTTTTTACACCACAATATATTTTCAAATAGTGCCATGAAGTACCAGGCATAAAATCACGCTGTACGGTTGCCTCTTGTTTAACTACCGTCCTACTATCATTCGTTGTTTTTACCTTACTCCATGGAATGATTATTTCATTCGTAAATTTTCCTTCCGGGCCTTCCACCAGAAGATTACTTTCTTGAAACAAACATTCCTCTAAAATAATTTTTTTGTTCCTTGCCAGTTCCTGTCGCACTATCTTCAGGCTTAGGGTATCCTCTAAATCTAATGGCAATTGATTATCTCCTTGAGCCAGAATAACCCATTGGGGTAAGTTGTTGTCTTTTCTATAACTATTAATTTTATCCCGAAACTCAGATTCGCTTTGTTTGGCACTAACCGATAAATCTTTTTCCTCTAAAGTCCATCGTGCTTTAGATAAAATTACCCGACCATATTTTATACGCGGTAGAAATTTGAACTCATTCAGTAATCCCCAGTCCCAATTTAAACGTACAGCGCTGTCCTGTTGCTGCAGGTCGCACAGGAAGTAATAATAAGGCACCGTGTCATTCGAATAGTTGTGAGCCGTGCTATTACGCGGAAGAATTTCCTTGCCAAATTTCTTAGAACGTAAAACAATTTTATTATTCCGTAACGAGATCAAAATGTCGCTTAACTCAATAGTATGCTCCACATCAACAGATGCAATTGTTAAAATTGGAATTTCATATTTTCTAAACGCGGGTCTTATTAGCACATTACCAACGCGCGATTGAGCAAGATGTACTATTTCCGCAAAAATTTTATCAGGTTGCAGTTGTTCCTCTTGCTGGATCAATTTCTCGGTTATTGATTGAATTTCAGAGTCTAAATAACAAAACCTGCCTAACAGATTAGCGGCAGAAGGGCCGCTACTTCCCTTATAGTCAATAGAAAAATCATTCGTCCGCAGCTCTTCACTTGTACCCAATAAAGAGCAAATTGTGTAAAGCGAATCGGCCAGTTTGGAAGCGTCAATTTTCTTTTTGTCAATTGCAAAGAGTGCATCCGTTACTACCAGTTCAATCTTGCCTTTTGCGATGCACTCCTGATACTCCTTCATCAGTACCTTTTGCCAGGGCCTTACTTTGTACTCAATAGCGGATGACACTATAGGGAAGTGTAACCCGTTTAGCAGGGGTGCCCGATCACCATTGGCATGAATACCAGTCGGATAACCAACACCAGATTCAGTGTCTAACACCTCCAACATCGAAACTTCAGCGTTTTCATATCGTTTCGAAAACTCCTCTTTAAACTTATTTAAGTTGGTGTAAACCGGGGCTTCATTCAGTAAAGCAAGAAAAGAAATTGCTTTTTGCATTTCATTTAATACGCTTGCGCTCACTTGCATCTCCACCGCTGGCTTACATAAATCGGATTGAAATACCAGTTTAGAGTCATACGTGCCATCCCATTCCTTAACCAGTTTCAATACATCCTGATAAAGACTAATTTGTGCGCCTGGTGGTTGAGTGTCAAGATATTCGATTTGGTCTATTATTTTTTTTAAGAAGGTAGCATACGGCTTTCCACTTTCGTATTTCTCTAAAATAGCAAGCACCATTAAATAAGGTTCTTGCCCTGTAACAACCGGTTCCAACTCTGATAAAATAAGCCTGCTGTCAATAAGTTCATCAATGAAAGCCCTTGCCTCATCTTCCGGTATCTCTAATGAAATGAGTGCTAAGGTTAACTCATGAATAGTGGCGCCAGTTTTCGCTCTTTGAAGGATGGAGTTTAAATAGGGAGACGATTCAACTTTTGCAAGGTGGTGGGTTCGCTGATAATTGTGCAACCTATACTCCACATAACGAATGGAATTACCCGTTTGATAAGCCGTGTTGTTACTATACCAACTCACCGATTGCT
Organism: Flammeovirgaceae bacterium; assembly: GCA_016709845.1. Classification (GTDB taxonomy): domain Bacteria; phylum Bacteroidota; class Bacteroidia; order Cytophagales; family Cyclobacteriaceae; genus ELB16-189. Next base: position 57,087 of record JADJMA010000036.1, read on the forward strand.
TTAAGGACTCATCTACCAATGCTTTATGTATAAAGACGTTAATAAAATGATTATCGGGGCGGGTATGTTTTAGGTAAGTCTGCTGTGGAGCCAATTTGAAGGAAGTGCATTCACTAACCACTCCGGCAGAAACTCCGGAAAACATACCGAAGGGTGTGCACCGGTACGACATTCGCAAGAAATATTTGTACAAAGAAAGTTTAGTTGCTTCATTTAACGAGCTTCCTGCCTTTGCAAATTCTTCATAAAGATTTGGTGAGCCCAGAAACAAAGCTTCCTTAAATGTGGCCGATTGCACTTGTTGCTGAAACGTTTCTGTTACACCCTTTTGAACGAAGGGATAAAAAGGGGTGCGAACAATTATGGTATTTGCTTTAAGCATCTAGTTCGGGAAAGAATTAAGGTGAAAAGAAATTATTCGCGACCCGGCCGATCTAATGTTCAACCACTTATCAGCCAAGCCTTTTATGTCTTTATCTTTAGTGATCCGATACATATTTAACCACATATAGGCCACACTGGAAGTTCCGTGGCAAACGCGGTTGTCGTATGGAATGGATAAGGGCTTTCCAACGTATTCTGGGCAACTCTTATAAAGCATTTCTTTCCAGTGCTTCTATTACCCTGGTAACAAAAGGTTGAGCAAAATCCGGATCATATTCTAGTATCAGCAGGGCTTTGCCAATAAATCCATAAAATAAATCATGTTGATTAGCAATGAACTCAGCCTCAGTTGTTGACTCAATAGCAAGCTGAACCCATTCGTTGAAATTTAATCGTTCAGATTCATCTAATAACCTTATTTTGATAAATTCCTCTATCAAAAAAATAGCCGCACAATCAGGATTTGCAATATAAAAACTTCAAGTGAATCTATTCTCATTTATGGACAGCACAATTTTTCTAAAATTTCACTATACAAATTATGCAATTTATTATTATTGGTTTGACGAAATCGATTGGCAAAATAAAACGCATCCACCTTGTCCAAAATAGAATCCCCTTTGATTCCCAATTTGACTTATGTAGGATAATACAGTCAACAATGTGGAGTAGATTTTGGATTAAAAAGCATGGTTTGTATACATCATGGATAGATTCACGAATATCAAATGATGGGGTAATCCATCATTTGATATCTGAAATTTACTGACAGCCAATGCGTGTTGCCCCGCATCCCACATCATTAGTACATACAGCTACATCGGTAAGAGGTAGTGTCCAACAAGCATAAGTCTCTCCCCCTTTCAAAACGATCATTTCATTTCTGTTTAAGGAACTTAAAGTTTCCTTCTTAAAGTTCAATTTGTTATTCAATTTTTTTCATGGTAAAGGATTTATAATAAGAATAAGCCAAACCACCTTGGCATGGTTGCGTGGATGCTGACGCGTTCAACATCTTTGCTATTCTAAAATAGGATACGTCAGTCCAACTATATTGGACTGAAGAAAAATATTAAAAATACCACGCGTTTAGTAGGCCGAGTGTTATATAAATGAAGGTAGCATCAGGTATGCGATAAAGCTCTCTAAAATTTGAAGTGTTCAAACTATAGAATAGTCTTCTAATCACCCTTAACCTCTACAAAATACTCACACCTCATCAAATCACCATTTTGGTTTACCCCCTCTACTACGATTCTATACTTACCCGGTAAATCGGCTGCATAAAATGAAATTTCAGCAACGCCTGAATTGGCATCTGTTCGTACATCTGGATTCCAATAAATGGTAGAGCGATAATCGGGCTGAGTGGAATCTGTTTTAGGATCACCATAATCTGGATATTGAAATCTGTGTGCAGAAGAATAGCCCCGAATAGTTAATAATTGAAAATTTGGCGTGAGCTTACTATTTTCGTTCGAAGCGCCTCGTTTCAGATAGATCGCGATTACACCATTGGCCCCCGCTGATCCATACAAGGGATTGAGCCTCTTTGTTATTTCGATAGTTTCAATGGTGGAGGGTCGAGGAGAACTTACTATTTCTCCTGCGCTCCGTCCACCTATCAGCACATCATCAATGGTAACAAGTGGACTTCCACCAAAATTAATCGATTGTGTAGCAGCCCTGGTAAAACCACTCTCTTATCCATCATATCGACAAACACACCGGGTACTTTCGCAAGACTATATAATACGTCTGTTTGATTTAAGTCATCTCCTTTAATAATGCGGTCAGGGTAGCCATACGATCTAAAGGTCGTTCCATTTCTACCCTTCGTCCTTTTACAACCACTTCATTAAGCATCCTTGCTCCGTCAGGCACATCACTATTTGAAATTATTCGCTGTGGTGTTCCTGTTTTAATAACATCAATCTGAAATCTGATTTCATGTATTTCAGGTATTCTCCTACTAAGTTGTTCAATTTTTCCATAGGCAAAATCTTTTTGCTTTATCGGCTTTAAAAGCGAATGTTGCCGTGTCAAAATTGTAACCCAGTCATTGAAAAGTTTCCCCCGAGAGTATCAGTATCCACATGCATGAACCATTTGACCGCGCTTGAAGAATACTTAATGATGCCTTTCAGGTTTTACTTTATTGTTTAAAAAACGCTCAAAAAAAAAAACTGACCCCAAATTCAACCGGGTATGTAAAGTTAGTATCATCTTGTCTTACATTTTTATCCAGTAAAAGCCCTTCTTTTATTATGTATGACTCTGCAATTGGTACTACTTGAAATGCGTCTGTTACTGCAACGGAAAGATTTGAAGCTGTAGGGTTTCCTTCCTTGTCTTTTACCGGTTAGTATCAAAAGACTGTCAATTACATTGTCATTTTTTTTCAAATACGGATTCCTCCATCCGTTATCTTAAGTATTGGAATCGGTTTTACAAACAAGGTTTCTTCACCAAAATTTATACTGAAATTTGTATACGCTCTTAAATAATACATTCCCTCTTGAAGGGAGTCCTGCAGTACAAAATCGTTATAAAAAAATCCGCTATCTATACGTAGGGTTTTGGTATATTGTATCTCCTGCTTAGGATTTATCAACTCCGCATAGATAACTTTACTTAGCGAGTCACGCATAGCAGCCTCTCCATAATGGATATAACCCTTAAACCATATCTGCTCACCTGGGTAGTAATAGGGCTTATCTGTGTGCACATAAATTTTTTCTTTGTATCGCAAAGGCGACAACCTATTCATTTGGTTCTGTAAAGAGAAATCACTCACTTCATAACTTACTGGCAACAATGTAGACAAGCGATTTTTATTATAAGCTCCATAGACGACTAAATCATAAGGATTGAGAACAAATCCGTTTCTATTAACATTCACATACCCGTCATTCACCTCGAAGAGACTAATCTCTGAAGCATTTTTTGTTAAATGGTGCAGCGCATCAGTCTTTTCATTGCTATTCGAATCTCACACCTGGAAATTTGCCCTGTCGAAACAATATTGGTTGTATCGAAAGGAAGCCAGCTGTCAATGCCAATGCTTTTGCCCCTTTTCACTTATATCACCCCTCTCATAATACACTTTAAAATCAGTGCCCCCTACTTGTTGATTCAAAATCGATTTAAATAAGTAGTTATATGATTTTCTAAAACAAATTGCTCTGTTCTTATCCCATTCCATCTGTTGATTTTCATTTGCAGCGGTCAATTCCTCAAATCGGATACTACCTCGAATTAAATATCTGTCCTTAACCGACCAAAAATTATTCAGATAATATATGATTTTGTACCCCCCAGAGCCTGATTATTAATTTCAATTGGTAATTTAGCCGTTGCAATAAACTTATTACCAACACTATCTTTAGCAAAATCAATCACCCACGGATTGATAATCGTACAAGCCTGCGCGAATTTATCTTCACCTAAAAATACTTTCTTAAATTTTTAACTTCTTTTCCCATTCCTTATCCCGTGTGCCTGCAACCTCAATAGGAATCAACTCTGTCTCCGAAGGAATCAACTCGATCTCTCCAATATCCAGCGCATCTCCATCTACATTGACTTTTCTTTTAATTGTTTCATAGCCCACAAAAGAGAAGACAAGCTCATACGTACCGAGTTCTTTTATATAAATCAAATTAAATCCTCCATCTGCATCGGTTACGGTACCAATAGTAGTATTGTTTAAAAAAACGTTGGCAAACTGAAGTGGCTCTGCTGTTTTTGAATCTACCACCTTGCCGCTAATACTTTGACCATGAATTATAGCGGGAGTCAGTAATAAAATAAAGAGCCAATAAGCAGAGATAAAAGATCGATATATTATACCGCTCATATTTTTTTGATGTCTCGTTTAAGTTCGGTTAATTCTTTCGCGGTAAGTGGTTTAGCTTTCTTCTGCTTCTCTTTTGTAAGCGCAAGTTTTACATCATACGCCTTGCCGCTTTGCAACTTCATAGACGAGCGATACATAGCATAGCCTTTCTTATACAAGACAACATCTACAAAGCCTGTTGGTGAGCTCTCCAACTGGAACTTTCCCAATTCGTCACTCACCGAACCAATAGTTGTCCTATTTAAAAATACTTCTACATCAGCAAGGGGTTTGTCTGTTTTGCTATCGGTAATTACGCCTGTTACCTGAGCCCGTAACTCTACCCCAAGAGTAAAGGTCCATAAGACAAGCAACCATTTAATTTTTATACCCATAGAGCTTCAAAGCTAACAGTAAGTTAGTCCAATTTCTTCACACATTCCTTTGATCTTGTAGCCGACTTAAATTGGATAGCAAGGTTGATAATAATACCTGTGAGATAAGCTGCTTCATAAGTTTTTGAAAAGTTTACTCGCGACCCGGCCTGTCGAGAAGCAGGAGTTTATCCCAACTATTAAGCTTTGGATCAAGGAAGGATAGGAGCACTAAGCCAACACCGGAGAGACCATTCAAAAAACCCATAGAGGTATCAATCATGTCGTTATCCTTTTCTAGTTCTGCAATTTTATCAAGTTGAGGTAGGAAAACATCTAAATTATCTAAGGTAATGCTCAACCACTTATCTGCCAAAGCTTTTATGTCTATATCTTTAGTGATCTGATACATTTTTAGCCACATATAGGCCACACTGGAAGTACCGTGGCAAACGCGCACATCATAGTAACCATAGTGCGGATAGTATTTCACACCCGATTGCACCATTGATTTAGAAGCCGCCTGCTCAATAAGTTCATAAGCTTTAACTTTGGCCTCTTCAGCATTGAACGTTTCGTAATAACGCAACAGGGTATAGGCTATGGCCTGATCGCCATAACACCAGCCCAGTTTACCCGTGCCGCTTGGTGTATTAGAATACGAATAAAGCAGTTTGTTATCTGCTTTATTTAAGCGGTCAATTAGCCAATCAAAATTTCCTTTGACAAGAGGCTCTATTTCATACTTAAGGGTATCAAATAGATCGTAACACTTTAGTAGAAAAAGCATGATGCCACAACTTCCATGTGGTATTCCAAAATTAATGGTTTGCTCAAACGAAGTTGTTGCATGAAAAGGATAGGGGCTTTTCCAATGTATTCCATTGTATTCGTTTGTAGCACTTTTTTTCAATGCTGCTATAATCCGTGTAACAAAAGGTTGGGCAAGGTGCTGATCATGTTCTATTATTAATATTGATTTTCCGATAAACCCATAAAATAGATCATGACGATTGGTATCAAATTCAATAGAGGCGGTCGATTTAATTAAAAATTGAATCCATTCATTAGAATTCAATTTTTCTGAATCATCCAAAATATCTAATTTAATAAACTGATCAATCAGCCAACTAGAAGATGATGTGGGATTTCCGATACTTAAATAATCCTGCAAGCCATTTTTATTAACCTCACTAACCTCCTTTTCTAAAATTTCAAGGCTAATATCCAATAATATCGCTTTACCAATTTGAAAATGACGGTACATTAAATAAAGAGAGCAACCTCCTCTGCCAGCAAGTAATCCATTCCCTTCTAGTTGCCATTCTTTACAAAAAATATTGTCTATAGTGTTAAGTGTGGATCCTATTCGCAGGTTTTCAAGCATTTATTATAAATTTATTCAATACATACAATAAGAGAGAAGATAACTCTCCTCTCTTACTTGCCTGAAAAAATCACTGACAATTACATAAAGTATTATGTGATGGAGGTGCACAAAAGTTAGAGCATCCTTGTGGATAATCAGTGCAATAGGCACCGTCTGTTTCTCCTCCACGCAAAGTGTTCATTTGGCTCTTTGATAAAATGCTAAACGTTTCCTTTCTCAGCTCAAGCTTATTTTTCAATTCCTTTTTCATTTTTTATTTTTAAGTTAAAACTCTACAATCCCACCTTGGCATTGCGGCTCAAATATTGTCGCGATCAACATTCTTGCTCTACTAAAATACTGTAAACCAATCCAGCTATACTGGACTTAAAAATATTTTTCACTCAGCAACTACTATAAAATAAACACAACTCACAGTTACACCTTTTGAAGTAACCCCTCCATTGCTATTCGATACTTGCCAGCTAAGTCTGAGGCAAAAAGGGAAATGACCGTGGTCTCTTTCCCGCTATCAGGAACTACATCCGGATTCCAATAAATGGTAGAGCGATAGTCTGCAATAGACTTGTCTATTTCTGACTTTAAATAATCAGGAAATTTAAATGAATTGTTAAATGAGTAGCCGGTTAATAGAATCTTTTGAAAGTTAGACTTTTGCTACATAATTTTCATTTGAAGCTTGTTTTGTATAAATAGAAATTACTCCAGAGGCTCCCTGCGAACCATAAAGGACATTTATTCTATTTGTAAACTCAATGGACTCAACAATATCCGGGTTTATACCTAATAGTATTTGTTCAACGCTTCCACCAAGGGGTACATTATCAACCATTACAAGTACCTCATTACTATTAGATATTGAACTTGTGGCTCCCCGAGAAGTATAAACAACCCATCTATCCGTTTCGCCCTTTATTTTCACCTGGCGTACAAGCAGTCCTGGAATTAACCCTTGAATGGAATATAGAAGATTTCCATAGCCTTTATCTATATCTTTTCCTTAACGATATAATCAGGTTTTCCGTAAGGCCTTGCTACTCGGTCTACTTTCTGTTCAATCTCTATCCTTCTCCCTTTCACTTCCACTTCTTTCAGCATGGTAACATCTTTCGGTTTTTCGTACTCTGAAAAAATGCGTTGTACTGAGCCAGCCTCAACTACATCAATCTTGTAATCGGGTTGTGTAAAATCCATGGCGGGGTGATTTCGTTCTACTAATTTTACTTTGCCATACGGTAAATCTTTGGCCTTATCCGCTTTGTAATAAAATGTAGCCGTATCATAAAGGTTTAATCCGCGTTGTTGAAAGAATCCTTTTGCATCGGTTTCTACCAGCAGCACATTGCGGGGTTTCATCTGCATAAAGGTTAGCAATGTTTTTTCCGGCTTGCCTGTATCATTAACAAACTGCCCGCTAAAGCCAATTCCGTATTCCAATGGGTAAGTAAGGTTGGTGATCTTGTTGATCTCTTCCTTTCCGATGGTAAGTTTATCTTCAATAGTTCCCCACTCGGGCACGTTCAATACCTGGCTGGCATCGGTAACGGAGATTGAAAATTCCCTACCTGGTCTGTCATTGGGTTGCCGTCTTCATCTTTTAGCTGCAAGGTCAAGGTAATCTTTTCACGGGGCTTGTATTCTTGTTTGTCGGCTGTTATCGTTAATAGATCACTTAACTGCTCTTCTTCCGGTTCGCCAGTGTACTCGACCTTGTCGGTGATATTTAGTATCGGAATAGGTTTTACAAATAACTTATCATCACCAAAGTTGCGCTGTAGATTTGTATAAGCTCTCAGGTAATACGTGCCAGCCTTTAGTGTGTCGGGCAAAATAAAATCGTTGTACGAAAAGCCGCTGTCTATTCGTACTGTTTTCTCCAGCACAATTTCTTTTTCAGGATTAATCAACTCCACATACAAGGTCTTGCTCAACGAATCGCGCCAGGGCTGGTAGTAGTAATTCATGTAGGCTTTAAACCAAATACGTTCGCCCGGATAGTAATACGGCTTATCGGTATGCACGTACGTTTTTTCATAAAACCGAAGCATGGTTTCTTCAAACGCTTCCGTTACATCACCAGCAATAGGTTCATAATCGAGGGACAGTTGATTAACTAATCCCATGCTTGCCATGTCGCCTGTCACTACTAATAATTTAGGATTGAGCATGCTGCCTCTTGCATTTACCGTAACCGGTTCGGCTGCCGATACCCGACTTGTTTTAGTAACATCACCTTGCGTGTATTGGATCACTAAGGGTTGAGTTAGTGAGATGCTTGAGTAGCCTACTAATGGAGAAGTGGCAACCATAGATTTTTCATCAATCGGATTTCCTTGCTCATCTTTGATAGAATAACCCTCTTCTTTCAGTTGATTAGCTACAAGCGCCATAAGCCAATGGCGCTCCGAACCTAAGAATAAAGTCTTCCGGTTCTTTTCCCAGTCAATGCTCGTTTGTACATCGGGGATTGAAGGTATTCATAGCGAACTGGGGCTTGCGCAAAATCTGATAGTTTCAGTCCGTTTACAAAATACTTTATTCCATACCCTAATGATTCAACTTGAATAATTATCGGTGCCGGCATTGAAAAGATGCGTGATCCGTTTTCATTACTAGCTGCAAGCTCCGCTTCATTTAATATTGAATAGCTGGTAACACTATTCACTCTGCTTAGTTTGTTTTTCAGGTCTGCTAATTCTTGTGCGGTAAGTGGTTTAGACTTTTTAGCTTTTTCTTTTATCAACGACAGTTTTACATCATACGCCCGGCCGCTTTGCAATTTCATAGACGAGCGATACAAAGCATAGCCTTGCTTATATAACACAACATCAACAAAGCCTGTTGGGGGGCTCTCTAACTGGAACTTTCCCTGTTCGTCACTCCGCGTACCGATAGTAGTTTTATTTAAAAACACTTCCACATCAGCAAGGGGTTTGCCTGTTTTGCTATCGGTAATTACACCTGTTATCTGGGCCTGTAACTCTACCCCAAGAGTAAAGGCCCATAAGACAAGTAGCAATTTAATTTTTATTCCCATAGAGCTTCAAAGCTAATAGTAAGTTAGTCCAATTTCTTCGCACATTCCTTTGATCGCGTAGCCAACTTAAATTGGATAGCAAGGCTGATAATAATACCTGTGAGATAAGCTGTTTCATAAGTTTTTATTGTTGTAATAAAATTGAGTGAACCAAATTCCACCATATATTTTACTACTTCCAAAATCCAGCACAACCTTACACTCTCTGGTGTACCAATAACTTTGTGAAGCATTACAAAACTCAATAGGTGCCCCTAAATCTCTTAATTCTTTTAAATCCTGCATCAACTGGCTTCTGGACACTTGAAGCTTTTTAGCAAATTCATCTGGATTTCCTGTGGCTTTCCTCCTGATCAAATCGTTCATTCGATCTAACCGCTCAATGTATTTTAATAAACTCATATAAATAAATTTAAAATTTCAGATTCAAAATTCAAATCATAAATCATTACCAATTCAATTCCCTAATTCCAATTGATTTTTTACCAGTTCAAAGTATTTTCCTTTTTGTGTTGTTAATTCACTATGCGAGCCCACTTCCACAATTTTGCCTTTCTCTAACACCACAATCTGGTCGGCATTTTTTACGGTACTTAGTCTATGCGCTATTACCAACACGGTTTTGTTTTTAAAAAACTGATCGAGGTTTTCCATAATTACTTTCTCGTTGTTGGCATCTAAGGCGCTGGTGGCTTCATCAAAAAAGATAACCTCGGGGTTTTTATATACTGCGCGGGCAATCAGCAACCGTTGCTTCTGCC
>JADJMA010000037.1 GCA_016709845.1 Flammeovirgaceae bacterium
ATGCCGATGGCAAAAAATCTACAAGGCGAACTGCTCATTTTTACTTTGGTACAGCCGACAACAACGTACATCATAACTCGCTGCAATTGATTGACGCGCTACAAAGGCAAGGCAAAGTATTGAGAGTACAACTCCTCACGATAGAGATCATACTGCGCTAAAGCTAGATACATAGTTCGGAATTCTTTATAAGCATTTGGTGATGAAGGATTAGGTCACAAGCTCTAACTCCCAGCAACATCATCTCCGCAGGGCGATGCTTTTCAAAAACAATCAATTGTTATGGTCTCTACGGAGACAATACTCGAAACAATGATTATTATTACTTGAACAATTACTCATTACGCCTACAGTAACTTTTCAATATCAAATTTTTCATTTTTAGAAATGCTTGGCCAACGTGTTGCGACATAGAAGGGTCGCTCATCAATTACCCAGCACCTTAGGCACTACCTGCCACGAAATGGGAAACCTCTTTTAACCAACCGCACTACTTCCCCCTCGGGTAAGCTTGTTCCAGTAGTAGTCAATTTCGTCTGCGTTTCGCAATCAATCACAAAGGCAATCGATTCGTTAAAAGAAAAGTTGTGTGCGTAATCACTTTCTGTTGTCACGGGGCGGTTTCACCCAGATTAAAACGCGCGTGCGATACTTTCCTTCGGCCGGCAACCTTTTCTATCATTTAATATCCGTTATCTGGATCCATAAATACGGAAGTGTAAAAATTCATCGCTTCTTCGCACGACCGACTGATCGCCCACAAATAGCAAACAGGCTTTATCTCTTGTTTCGTCCCAGAAAGAAATAATTGCCACGACAATCCAAAGCGATCCGCAGTCCAGCCAAATTTTTCCGCAAAGGGATACTTTTCCAACGGCATCATTACCGTTCCTTTCTCTGCAAGTTTATTCCATAGCGTATCCATTTCATTTTCTGTCTCACCAAAAAACAAACATAGAAACAGACTGAGTAAACTTAAATTGCGGTCCGCCATTTAACGCCATAAACTTTTTCCCAGACAACTCAAACATAACAACCACAGGCAAATTGTTCGTGATGCGGCTATCGGCAAATATTGAACAATAAGAAAGTTTACCAAAGCTTCTGCGGCATTGCCATCAAACCAGAGACACGGATAGATTGGATTTTCCATTTTAAATTTTGAGTTAACGTTTACTCTCAAGTACTTTTCCAACTTTGCCAACGCTTTCGTACGTCCCTTCAAAAATACGATTTGTATTCTTCATCAGAATCCATCGCTACCAGTAACGTTGTTTCCTTACCCTTCTCTTTGAAAGTATAATTCTCGCGAGAACCAGCCCAAGCTCTACTTAAGGACCACTCACCAATCTCCTCTCATCTTTAATCATTCCGTAATGTTCAATGGATGATAAATTCATTCGGAATATTTCCACAATACGAACTTACCTGACTCCCTCGCTTACCCTGTTCATCGGTACCAATAAAAAGAATTTTAGAACCTTTGGTCCACGAACCTTTAACGTGGGGACGAAGCGTTGAATACAGTCGTCCACGCCTGATACGTTTTTCACCAATCATGGGTATCATAAGCTTTTTTGGCGGGTGGCCTGGATTACGATTTCGAAATCTTGCTTCTCCTTATACTTATTGTTCAGCGTATTTTTAAATTGTTCAAGATTGCTTGCCAGCCCGGCGTTGCCGTTCTACTGAATTTTTCGCTTTCGGCTTCAAGTTTGATCTGTTTTGTTTGGCTACCACTACCTATAAAGGTGATTATGTTTTGACGACCATCCATAGTATAACTGATCTGCTCGTTCATTTTCCTCATCATATTCCACCAAAATCAAAACTCTGCTTCCGTCTTTAGCGGCCATATGCGACTCAAACCACATACTGCAGAGGTCGTTTCCGCATGAGTGTATACCAATCTGGTGAAGCATTATTCCACTTCATAAATGTGATGGGGAGTTGTCCAAGGATTCCCCGAACTTTTTCTACAGGCGACAAAATCGTTGCCTTCTATTACGCCAATGGCCGTTTTTAGTTTCTCTTCCATAGTTGTTTTTAAAAATATAAATCTCTACTTCTGATTGTAAAAAGTACATGATCGCAGAATGTTTACGATGTACAAAAACGACAATAAGCGGGTGCGTTGCGACAAATTGAATTCAAATGAAAACAGTTTCTCCTACTTCACCGAAAATCTTCTCCATGGTTTTTTTCGCTTTACAAATTCATCAATCAGCTTATCTAAATACCGAATCTTTTGCACGAAAGCTTATCTTCAGTTTCCTCCACCCGAACCACAAATTACTCCGGTAATCTTTGACGCGTTTTCATTTTGTTTTGTGGCTTACAAGAAGAAATTTTCAAAGTCAGTTCTCTTGTCGATTTAGTTGCTGCTAATTCCCGTTTGTATATACCCGGTTAGTAACAAATAATAGAATCTACCTCGGCTTTTGTTCGGCCTTTTTTCTCAGCTTTTTTTGAACTAATGCCCGGATACACTGGCGAATGACGTTTATAGACTCTATACTTTTCCATAGTTCAACCTGGCTTTAACTGCCTGCCCTTCTTCCTACGAAGCTCCGCAAACCCCGGGCGGCATAGTACGACTCTGCTCCGTTGTGATACGTAAGACCTGGCCTGCGGAAATCACAAGATGGCACCCCGAGTCTTCAAGTCTCTGCGGGTGTTTTCACCCAGCCAGATGTTCTTGTATAAAATTTCTCCCCACCTTACGGTAAAATTGCAAGCCACGATATTGTTCTTCGGTAAAAGTTCATTACCATGGATGCTACTTATTTACAACAGCGCTATCTTTTGGTTTATGTCCTTCCTTGATCCAATGCCTCACGATTATAACAAACACTTCTACGGCCCTTGGAAACTTTCCGCTTCAAACAATCACAAGAAAATTAGTTCATCTTACCCTTTCAAAAAACTTCAACAACATCGGTTCTCCGCCTGTTTCTTCCATTACACTTAGTGACCACGACATCAGCGTTTCTACTCTCAGCTTAGATTATGAGTGTTAGCCCACTCCACGCCTTTGTGACTTGTTCTATTTTCTCAAAACCATATTTCCAATATTTGAGTAGGTCTGCACTTTGCTTTGGTGCTAACTCTTTTTAGTTTTCCTGTTTTTGCTCGTAAAGCCTTGCTTTGAGGAATTCAATCCACTTAATTCAGAAAATCATTTCATCAATTTCTTTTTGGCTTAATCTGCCGTGGCCTGATTAATTTTATGGCATTACTATGCTTCGTCCAATGGTGCGTATCATCAACTAACACAATCTGTTTCTCGATGGCTCCCCCCTTTTCTCACTAGCCTTATCGACCAAATCCGTAGTCTGACTAAACCGGAACTTTCTATCATCATCACCGCGAATCATCAGCTACGGGTGAAGTCCACGTTGAAACCGAAGAAACTGGAGAAGACTCCCCAGGCAACTTACCCAATACTTTCTCAGCATCAGGTGCTTTTTCAAATCGGTCAGGCGAAATGATATGGGTGCGATCAAGTGTACGATCATAGACTCCATGAATATCAACTCCAGTAGCAAACAATTTTGAATCACGACCTAAAGCCAGTGCCGTTAAAAAACCGCCACACGATCCTCCATAAATTCCAATTTATTGCATCAATATTGGGTTGTTTCGCCAACCACTCTCTTCTACTGCTTTCCATCGATGTAGTCTACGGAGGCTCACGCGTCACTTCGCATTCGCTTTAGCTGAGGAGATTCACATCCGTAAGCAATACCCAACCGATAATTAACAGAACCACAGCAAGTCCCAGGAAGCTAAATTGATTCGATGCATAGGCGTTACGAACCAATCAGGAATAATTTCAAACCTAACAAACATTTGGCTTGGCGGACCGCACCACACGCAAATGACAGCCGGATAAAACTTGCCGTTTACACCAGTCCTTCGAATAACTGACCATGTATATTCAATCCATCAGGCTGAGTTGATGATCACCTCGTGTTTCAACTCACCAGTTTACTTTCTGGAAATTTCGCTGGAATCAAATTTTGTCCCAACAATGTTAGTGTGCCTATATTAAACGCCATCACCGCGGGAAACGGGAGGCCTTTGCCGTAGCACCAGTATCCCAGCAACATAAGCACCATCGCCGTTACTACCGGGGTCCATTCAATGCCATCGCCGGTGTTCGCGCTTCATCTTTATGCCTGCTTTATCAACGGCTGCCGAACAAACATGTCTTCGATCAATATCCAACGGACTTGAACCTGTGTTACCACAAAAACATTATCCACTTTCTATCAGGACTCATCGTGATGTATTCACCCTATAAAATTTCCCGGGAGTCCAATAGCGTAAGCTGTGCCACCTGTTGAAGACATGGGAATACTAATGTTGCCTCCATCCTGTTCAGAAAGAGGAAGACTGATGCGAGCACCAGCACCCCAATTTAAATTGGTAAGCCCCTCAGTGGTAGGAAAGATCCTCCTGAGTGTGGTTCGGCTTTCCAAATCATTTTTGCATTACCCGAAGCAACCTCTGCACCCCAGATTGCCCAAGGCTGATGTTGATTCGTTAACAACGGACGCGGTGCGCCACCACTACCATTCATGCGCACAAATGCCAGCCTGGTTCCATCCGGTGACCAACGTGGAGAACGATCATGATTAAAAGATGGTGAGATCCAACTAATGGGTGTTTCCTCATTCGTATAAACACCCACAAATGAATGGTCGCCTCTGTTTGAGACAAATGCAAGTTTTGATCCATCTGGTGAAAACTCCGCAGACCCGTTTACTCCGTGCGCGGTAAATAATATTTTGGCCGCAGATGATCCATCTATCGGAACGTTCCAAAATTGGTTTCCTTTTTCAAAAATCACGATATCATTTTTAGGAGATGATCGGTCCATGACCTTCACCTAAAGTTTCAGTTCGCCTCCTTTAAACGGCACACTCCAAATCAGAACATTTAATGGCGTAGGGTGAATGACGGATTCACACTTAAATTATCATCCCAATTAGATCCATGATCACCCCCGCGCTCATATACCACGGTTTGCCCATTGGCTGACACAGACAAGGAAGTAATCTCCTGCCCATCATCGCTATTGTAATTGGTAATTTTTCTGGGGGCAAAGTCAGACCCTTCCGCTACATAAATATTCCGTTTCCCCTCTTCATTAACTGTCCAGGCGATTTTAGATCCTATTGCCGAGGCGGTCAGATTAGCTAGGAAAGGATACGATTTGATTGCATCCATGGTAAATGACTGGCCAAATGATAGATACTCAAATGGAATGATAAATAAAACAACCAAGAACAACTCGAATATTATTTTCATTGGTTGATAGGTTTATAGGTGATAACATGTTAAAAATAACAATTAATACCCATCGTGGTTTCTGAATCTATCCGAAATAAAAAGGTCCAACATCCAAACCAAGATAAGAAAAATCAAGCTGCTTTATCTAATAGAAAGAACCAAGTCGTCTGCAAGCATTGATCCTTTTTGGATTGTGGAATAGAAGTAATATCTTACTTAAACAGTTTCCATCAAATCAACTTACCCACGATGAAGCTAACCCTATTTTAACGCTTTTGGCTGTCGGCTATGCATTGCAGGCAACAGCTATCGACCCAATAGATACCCGCATGCTTACCCAGCCTGCCATTTCTGCCAATCACATCGCCTTCGTTTACGCTGAGGACTTGTGGATTGCAAATAGTGACGGCTCGAATCCAAAACGATTGACTATTGATGAAGGCCTGGAATCCAATCCGGTCTTCTCTCCGGATGGAAAGCTAATTGCCTTCAGCGGGAGAATATGATGGCAACATTGACGTGTTTACCGTACCTGTTACAGGCGGAGTTCCTACACGCCTCACCTGGCATCAGGAAGTGATTTCGTCAGAGATATTAGTCCCTGATGGAAAGTCCGAGGTGTTGTTTATTTCGCAGCGTTCGGTTTTCATAACCGATACAGTCAGCTTTTTGGTTCCTTACAGGAGGATTTCCAACACAACTTCCAATCCCCAATGCCTACGAGGCTGCCTATTCGCAGGATGGCAAATACATTGCTTATACGCCACTCAGGCCTGCCTTTCAACAATGGAAACACTATCGTGGTGGATCTATTTCCACCATTTGGGTTTATACCACCGCTAACCATGATGCAATAAAAATTCCACAACCCAAGAAGGATGTAACGACATCAATCCCATATGGGCCAATGGTAATGTATATTTTTGAGCGACCGTGATGGCGAGTTTAATTTGTATTTATACGATGCCAATACAAAAGCCGTAAAAACAATCACCTCACTGAAAGATTTTCCCATCGTTAGTACCCGTATCAATAATGGAAAAATAATTTTTTGAGCAAGCTGGTTATCTACACCAAATTGAAAATAACGGTAGTCCTCAAAAATTAAAGTAGGGTGCCACCGACTTACTGGGTTGCGCGCTCGGTATGTAAAGGATCACAATATATCCAAGTGGCGACATCTCTCCTCCTGGGGCAAGAGCCGTGTTTGATTTCCGTGGTGAAATTATAACGGTGCCCGTCGAAAAAGGAGTATGAGAAATCTGACAGGACCACCACATTACATGAAAAATATCCTTCCTGGTCGCCCGATGGTAAATCAATTGCTTATTTCTCTGATGCCACTGGAGAATATGCCTTGCACATTATGCCACAGGAAGGAAAGGCAAAGCCCCGTGTAATTGCTCTCTCTGGCGCTGGCTTTTATGCCAACATCCATTGGTCGCCCGATAGCAAAAAAATAAGTTTCGTTGATAACAGCCGCGCCCTGTATGTATTGGACATTGCTTCAGGCACTTCCAAAAAAATAGACGCAGATGAAATGTATGCGCCCGGAGTATTTCGCGAATTGTTTGGCGACTGGTCTTCTGACTCAAAATGGATTTCCTACAACAAAGTATTGGAAACAAGTTTCAGACAGGCATTCGTTTATTCTGTTGATCAGGAAAAATCGTTTCCCATTAGTGATGGGTTAAGTGACGCGTCCGAAATTGTATTTGATGGAAATGGTAAATACCTGTACTTCTTTGCATCCACCGATGCGGGCCCTGTTGTCAATTGGTTCGACCAATCCAACAATGATATGAAGTCTCATAATTCCATTTATTTGGTTACTCTTCAGAAGGAAACCATTTCGCCTTTTGCCAAAGAAAGTGATGAGGAAGAAAGTAAAGAGATCAAACCTGAAGATAAACCCATCGAAACAAAGAAAGGAAAGAATGACGCTTCGCCTGCAGAAAAGAAACCGGAGAGCGTACGTATTGACTTTGACGGCATTCAAAATCGAATTGTGGATATGCCCATTGAAGGTGGAAATTATGCGCAATTAAAATCTGGGACTGAAGGTACGTTGTACTATGTAAAACAAAGCGATGACTTCTCCAGCAGCGCGCTTCATAAATTCGACATTAAAAAGAAAAGACACCGAGGTGATGGAACTGGATAGTTACCCCTTTCTGCTGACAGGAAAAATGCTATATACGAAGGGAAACCTTTGGGATTAGCAGCGCAGGAGAAAAGCCAGAACCCGGAAAAGGAACTCTGAACGTAAACAGCATAAGTAAGAAATTGATCCGCCTGCAGAGTGGGTAAATATTTTCAATGAAGCCTGGCGCATCAACCGCGATTATTTTATGACCCTGGTATGCACGGTGCCGGCTGACCAGCTATGAAGAAAAATACAGACCCTTTCTGGCCGATCTTTCCTGTCGCAATGATTTTGAACCGAGTCATGCAGTGGATGTGCAGTAAGCTGGTCGTAGGTCACCATCGATTAGGCCGGGCAGGCGATGTTCTTGGAAACCCTAAAGGATTGGTGGTGGTTTACTGGGCGTTGACTTCGCTATTGCCAGCAACCACTATCAGTTTAAAAAATATACGGAGGTTTAAGCTGGAATCCGGAATTGCGCTCGCCTATGGCGGAGCCTGGCGTAAACGCAAAAGAAGGTGAATATTTATTGGCTGTCAATGGAAAAGAGATAACGGCTGACAATACGACAGAACGTTTACAGCTACTTTGAAAACACCGATGGTAAAATTGTTGAGTTGACCCTCGGACCGAACCCCAACTTCAGCGGATCGCGGGTTGCGAAGGTAGTACCCGTACGGAGTGAATACAGTTTACGAAATCGTGACTGGGTAGAGGGAAATCTAAAAAAAAGTAACTGAGGCCACCCACGGCCAAGTAGCGTACGTGTATGTACCGAACACAGCCGGAGGAAGGACATACTTATTTTAAGCGCTACTTTTTTCCACAAGCCAATCGAAAAGCAATTATTGTAGATGAACGTTTTAACGGTGGTGGACAACTGGCCGATTACTACATTGATATTTTAATGCGCCCCTATCAGGCGCATTGGAATTTCCGTTATGGTAAAGACATGAAATCACCCAGCGCTTCTATTCAAGGACCCAGGTGTTGATCACCGATGAGACTGCAGGTTCGGGTGGCGATATGTTGCCGTGGATGTTTAGAAAATTTAAAGTAGGCACGTTGGTGGGCAAGCGCACCTGGGGCGGACTGGTTGAGTACTCGGATTCCCTGAGTTTATTGATGGCGCTTCTGTTACCGCACCTACTTGGGCATCTGGACAAAGGATGGATTTATTGTAGAAAACGTAGGCGTAGCTCCCGATATTGAAGTGGAACAAACACCTAAAGATGTGATCGCGGGCCACGACCCACAATTGGAGAAAGCCATTGAAGTAGCGTTGGATGAGTTAAAGAAAAATCCACCCACCGAATATGTGCGTCCACCCTATCCGGTAAAAGTGAAGCATTGATGTATTCCTGAAAGTGGGGCTACTAAAAAGCCTACAAAATGCGGAGTTGTTATGCCGAATTTGTTCCGGCATCTGGCTGTTTGCGCTGTAAATGCGGCTCAAGGCCGCGATGACAACGAGACTTTTTGGTCAGCCCCTAACGTTACTCATTCTTCTTTTGATTTCTACTCAGTCAAGCCTTTTAGCGTTCATCAAGCTATTACTCACCATATTTATTCTTTCCAATTTTTAAGTCGGTCGAGATACAAATAGCTTTCTACACAAATTTTCTATGTTCGGTACTTGTCATTATCTCAACTAAATTCAATGCCGAAATGTAGCTCGTTAAGTTCCGTTTGAAGACAGAAATTTGCCATCTCTAACATACGATACTAAACTATCATCTTGAACCTTCCAAGTTCGGATAATCCTTTTGTAATTGTTCACCACCACCAATCCACGTAACAATTTTATGTCCGTCCGCAATTCGGATGCTCCAATCAATTGCGCCCCTGCAGTTGCTCACCGTATATTTTGTTTCCTTATTTTTCTCTCTAAGGAGGTTCACAATTTTATCGTTATGCACTTGCGCGTACATATCGTAGGCACTAGGAACAAAGAGCCTCTAATTTAGGGCAATTCTCAAATGTATAATCTGGAACGAATTTCATTTCCTTCTTCGGTGGTAATTGTATTTTCAGTTTCAGCAATAGTGATAACGTTAAAAGTTGCTTCCCTTCGGACCATCAGGTTTTGAGAAAACGTCTGATGTGGCAATTACCTCGCTTTGCAGAACTCCATTATACATTAAAAGGCCAATGGTTGGCAATTCCGCTTTAAAGGGTTTTAGGTGTTTTGTCAGCGTATCCGTTTTCAGTTCGGTGTTATTGCCGTCTTGATTTTCGGCTCGGGTGTTTGATTTGTTCGAATTACAACTCATCATACTTGTTACAAAAATCAGCGCTACAATTCCCAATTTTTTCATTGCTCTCGGTTTTTCTTGTATTATAGATCACGTTTGAGGGTATAGTTAGTTCCCGATTTCGAAGTAATAAGTTATTCCTGTTACAGCTATTTTCCCACGAGGACCCTCGCTTCAGGTTCCACGCTTAAACTAAACATAAATGTAAATGAATATTAGCCTTCTAATCTGGATACGAAGACTCTGCTAGGAATTGAAATTAAGATTGTTGGTCAGCGACCAACAATAACGAGGGTCAATTGAGTTTGAGAGACCCCATCAGTCGCTCATATCTTAGTTCAATAAAAGCATTTATTTTACTATTAACAGATTTTGATACCCACAACCTCCCCATAGACCAAGTTGATTTGCATTAATTGTGAGGGCTTGATTATTTATAAGTTTGGACAACACTATTTGATTCTATTTTCTTGTACCCATTTTGAATTAGAACTTAAATGAATTGTACTAGATAGACCAACGTTAAAGTAGGGCGTAAATTCTCGTTTTGGAAAAGTGTAGCGAATACCAATTGGAATTTTGAGTTGCTGCAATTCAATAGTAACGTAATTTCTTTCAGTAGAAGAACTATTATTAAACAGGCTGTAATTATAATATTTGGAAGTTAAGTAAAGCAGATCACCATGAAATGAAAATCGCTCGCTTAGTCTTGGGGAAAATATCTAATGAGATACCTATTACTGGTGACTTAGAAATTTCCAAAATCCCCTGCTAAATGTTCGTACCCCAGAATAGCATCAAAATTTAATTGCGAAACATTTAATCCACCAGTCACTCCTACTATTACTTTTGTCCGGGTTTTTAGCTTTGAAAGTAATGTTTGGCCCTCCCTTGCATCGATTATAATCCTCAATCAAGTTTGTTAATGATTTTTCATTCAATTCAGTTTTCTGAACTTTAGTACTTATTTCAGCACAATCAAATACAAGCATATTGATGGTACCAATGTGATGATTTGTTTTTCAATAATCTCTTTCCGTCAACAAATACTTCTTCCGTTTCATTTATTAGTTGTTTTAGACCATCATTACCTTTCTCGATAAAGAAAATATCTTCAAATTTGTATAAGCTTACGAGACCTCTGACAATTACTTCAAGAAAGACAACTTGTGATGGTTGATCTTTGATTAAAATCTCGCGTGATTGAAATAATTTGTCATTTTTCAAACCATAGCCAATTATATTATTGGGTTCATAGGTAACTAAATTTTGAGTTTTGAACTCTTATAGTTACAAGATCTATAGGATTTTACTCCTTCTCGATAATCGACTAGACCAAATAGTGTATCCCTTGCATTAGTTATTACAAAACCCTTTCTATAGTCAGTTTGTGAAAAGCTAAATTCCGCTAGGCATATAGGTATTATAAGTAATATCAGTCTCTTCATTCTGTAATTGTTATGTCTTATTCTTTCCTCGCGAAGTTTCACTTTGGGTTCCGCGCTTAAATTAAACATTAAATGTAAAAGAATTTTCAATTCAAATCTGAGAACGAAGGCTAGCAGGAGTTAAAAGATTAGAGATTGTTGGTCAGCGACCAACAATAACTGGGGCGGCTCCCAGAGATAATCTTCTAATTGTTTTTGACTCATAACTTCAATTTTTTCAAGTGTTTTTTACTTCACGTTCTACCTGGTCAAAGTCGGGCAGGTCTTTATTTGTTCACTCATAGAGCTTTGCCATCTGCCCTTGTATTGTGGCAAACGTTCGGTTAATTTCTTTGGAAAATCAGTATGCAGCAAGTCCTTGCTTTTACATTTTGTTTCAAATTCGCTCAAATAAAAATCAGCATTCATGCCATGTCCTTCGAGCAGATACCAGATGTCGTAAAAATCACGGGCTTGCATTCGTTGCATTACCGACCGCATTTTTTCTACCAATACTTCTTCCAATGGGTAGCAAAGCAATTGGTATTCTTCCAAGTCGGTGTAGTCAACAAACACATCCTTCATCACAGGTTCAAAAACCAATTGCTCACTGCGTGAAATGTCCACTTTTACCCTTTTGTTGTTTCCTTGTCCGCCAAGCGGACCAATGTAGCTTATGTAAAAGTTGATGCCTTCATGTTCATTGTTGTCTATTATGTCAAGCGGAATATTGGCTTCTTCTCTGATGAATTCAAACGTTTCCTTAAACCATTCAAAAATTTGATCGTTGGTTGTTTCGCCATTTAGCAGCGTAAAATCAAGGTCTTCCGAAAGCGATAATCATCAAAATATACTTTCTTCAAAACCGTTCCGCCTTTGAAAACAATTGCCTTTGAAAGTTGCGGATGTTTGGAAATACCAAACAGAATCCATGAAAGGATATAGTCCTTTTCAATCTGCTGGTCACGGACTCCAACTGCTCTTGCTTTTGCTGTATTTCTCCAGGCTTAATCATGTGTAAATAGCAGATTTAATGGTTTCGGTTTCTAAATTTTGCTGGATGCTCCAACGAAACATTTTCGCTTACCTGTTTTGGTAATTCAGTATCGAGCAACACATACGAGCGGTTTTCAGTTTTTGTAAGTCAGCAATAATTTTACGTTGATGTTCAGCATTCCTAAAAGAAAACCCAATCGTTTAGACCGCTTGTGAATCAAATTTCTTGGCGTATTTAGAGTAACGTGTCGTATTTGATTTTTTCTTTTAGTATAGATTGCTCTTATCACCTCAACAATGCCACCTGCATAATCAGGTTTGAATAAGCAGTCAATAAACGTTTTTTCTAAGTCGGAGCATTCACTTTATTGAAACTGTCTATCCAAATTTTCTTTGACCCGAAAAATGTTTTTCGTTGTGGGTAAATAAACTGAAAGGGAACGTCTTTAATTTTAATTTCCGATGGTCTTATTTGTTTTGATACAACAATTTGCTCTTTTAAAGATGGCTGTGTAATCAGGTTATGAATTTAAAGCTGAGTAATAACCAATGTAATGTCTTGCATCATTCACCAAATGTTCAGCCATCCAAATGCCAATCGGGCATAAAGGTTTCAGCATTTTGCTCATAAGGAATGATGTAGTAAACACCTTCTTTTAATCGCATTAAAAGTCCCCTTTTGGTCATGTCGCTGAGCAGTTCTCTTATTGCACTGGCTTTAGAATCGGGTAGTGCTTTGTATGCCAAAGAATAGTCAAAGCAATTCCTGTTCTGTCCGTTGAAATAGGATAGAAGTTCGTTTGATTGCGTTGAAATATATTTATTTTTCATAGTAACATATGTCAGGTTAAACCTGACTACAATGATACGAAAGATAATTTAGACAATCATCCAATTTTGTCAAAATGTTATTATTCATAGTCAAATCGTCAGGTTAAGCCTGACAATTTGGATATGAAACATCATTTTGCCAGCACGATCAGAAACAGCTCTTTTTGCAAGCTTAGGTTTGTGGGTCGGTTTGTACGGCATGCAAATCTACCGCTTGCGTGGGGCAATCGGAGGTGAGAATCTTTCTTAAAAAAGCGAAGGGTCGGCTGTTAGCCAGCAGCCACTACAACTTCTCGCCCAGCTTCACGCCTTTCATTTCCTCCTGCAACGTAAACGGCTGGTTGTACACCCGCTTGCCAGTAGCTTTAAAAATAGCGTTGGCTACCGCACCGCCCGTAGGCGGCAAAGCAGGTTCGCCCAGGCCGGTGGGGTCAATGCCGTTGTCTACAAAGTGAACCTCTACTTCGGGCACTTCGCGGTAGCGGATGAGCCGGTAGTTATTAAAGTTACTTTGTTCGGCTGCGCCATTCTTAAAAGTAAGTTGGCCATATAACGCATGGCCGAAGCCATCCACAATACCACCCATTACTTGTTGCCGCGCACCACTGCTGTTTACAACAATACCACAATCGGTGGCTGCGAAGATCTTTTTCAGTACAGGGTTCCCCTGTTTCATTTCTACTTCGGCCACTTGCGCTACATACGAGCGGTGTGAGAAATAAACACTAAAGCCTTGTGCTAAATTTTTCTTTGTACCCCATCCTGATTTTTCTGCCGCCAGATTAATCACACCTTTCATCCGGTCGATGTCGTATTTAATCGCACCGGTAGGCGATGCCTTTGCTTTATCCAATAACGCCAGTCTAAATTGAATTGGATCTTTCTTTGCAGCCAGCGCCACTTCATCTAAAAAAGCCTGTTCCGCGAAAGCGAGAAAGTTTGTAATAGGCGCACGCCACGCACCGGTTGTAATAGGCGATTGATGTTCGATGGAATCAATCAATAAATTTTCAACAGCTCCACTGGGGAAATTATCTTCGCGTGTTGGATTGCCGGCATTGATACCTACGCCCCGTAATTTATAGCCAATAAGATTTCCTTTTGCATCCAAGGCCGCTTCAAACTTATAGCGAACAGCCGGGCGATAGCTGCCGCCCATCATGTCGTCTTCGCGGGTCCATATTACTTTAACAGGTGCTTTGATAATACTGGAAAGTTCCGCAGCTTCTAACACATAGTCGGCTTTAAGCCTGCGACCAAATCCGCCACCCAAGTGGGTAAGTTCAAGTGTAATTTTTCGGGGGCCATGCCTAACAGCGTAGCCGTTGCATTGCGCGCCATATCGGGCGTTTGCGTTGGGCCCACCAGCTCCACACCATCGGGTCGTACATGCGCAAAAGTTCATCGGTTCCATGGGGTATGCGATAAAAACGGACACTGATACTCACGCGAGATTACTGTGGCCGCTGCTGTAAATGCTTTATCGACATCGCCATCTTTCCTTCTTACTGTTGCTTCTTTACTATTTAGTAATTCTTTGAAGATACGATCATGATCAGTGGTGCTTTCAATGTTGCCCTCCTTCTCATACTCGATCTTTAACACCTTGCGCGCCTTGTTTACCTCCCAGGTAGATTTGCCCACCACAGCCACGTTGTTTTTAAACGTTACTACATCTACAATGCCTTGCATGGCTTTGGCCGCTGTGGAATCAACCGATTTAATTTTCATTCCAAAAGATGCGGGTCGTTGAATCATAGCGAACAACATTCCTTCCCGATAAAAATCCAATCCGAATAATGGCTTACCAGTAACTATTTCCAGATTGTCTACATTATGTATCGGTTGGCCAATAATTTTAAAATCCTTTCTGTCTTTTAATTTCACTTCCGTGGGAACCGGAACCAGAAGCCGCCTCGGTCGCAAGTTCACCATAGGTTAACTTCTTCCCATCCGGATGAATTACATATCCGGTATCGGTGGTGAGCTTATCGACCGAAACATTCCAGCGTTTGCGCCGCTTCTACCAACATGTGTCGGGCGGTGGCCCCTGCTTTGCGCAAACGTTCCCAACTATGCGGAATCGCGCCACTGCCACCAGTAAGCTGGCGTTCATATTTTTAGTATCTAAAACGGCCTGAACAACTTTTACTTTTTTCCAATCGGCATCTAACTCTTCGGCCACGATCATCGGAAAAGAAGTTTTTATATTTTGACCTAATTCCGGATTAGGCGAAAAAATAGTAATGACATTATCCGATGAAATCGAGAGATAACTATTGAAATCAACGAGGCCCGCAGGCAAAGCCGATTCGTTAAAAACTTCCATCCCGGTAGCGGCTCCCTCGCGCCAGCTAAACCCTAACACCAGGCCACCACCAGCAGCCATCCTAACTTTATAAAATCCCGTCTGCTTGTTTTCGTTTGTGTGGTCATGTTACTTCATTTTGATGAGGCCAATACAATAGCATTCTTTAATACGGTGGTAAGTTCCGCAACGGCAAATGTTTCCATTCATGGCGGTAGCAATCTGATCTTCTGTGGGCGAAGGCGTTTTTGCCAGCAACGATGCTACATTCATAATCTGACCTGCCTGGCAATACCCACACTGGGGCACATCCACTTCCATCCAGGCTTGTTGCACGGGATGATCTCCATTTTCGAAAGTCCTTCAATAGTAGTAATCGAATTTTTACCTAAGCCGAAACCGGCAACGAACAGGATCGCACCGCAGTACCATTAACATGCACGGTACACGCGCCACATTGCGCAATGCCGCAACCGTACTTGGTGCCTACCAGTCCCAGGCTATCTCGCAATACCCACAACAAGGGCGTATCGGGTAACACATCCACATTGCGAGTTTTACCATTTACATTGATTGAATAGGCGGCCATAGTTGTTGAAGTTAAAGTTGATCAATTTTGAAAGTGAAATTCGAGAGGAAGGTAAGTAATTTCAGTCTTAAAATAAAGTCAAAATTTTCCAATAGCGTTATGGTGTTAGGAAAGGAGATAATTCAAAAAAATCAAACCATTAAGGTAGTTAAGGAATTAAGATCATGAAGGGATTATTCTTCATTTCTTAATGCTCTTAATGATTTAAAATTTATCGCCTCTTTGCTCCCCGCACCGCCTCGGCTGTCCACGGGTCTTCGGGCCAATGATGGCGAGGATACCGCATCCGCAACGCTTTACGCACTTCGTGATAGGTAGTTTTCCAAAAACTTTTTAAGTCTTGCGTTACTTGTACAGGTTTATAACCGGGAGAAAGTAAATGCAAAAGAATTTTTGTTCGTCCTTCGTTTACGGTTGGTGTTTCGAGCAAGCCAAACATTTCCTGTAGGCGCACTTCCATAACCGGTAACTGACCATCCTGAAAATATTTTAATTTGATGAGAGAACCACTGGGCACCTGCACCCGGGATGGTGCGAGTTGATCTAACCGGTTGGTCAGATTCCACGGTAATAAACCCGCCAGCATACTTTTTAAATCCTACCGCTGAAAGTCAATTCGCTTTGAAACTTTTTCAAGATAAGGCGCTAACCACGTTTCCGTTGATGTCAGTAATTGTCGGTCACTAACATCAGGCCAGCCTTCATCGGGTCGCTACATTTTTGCGTTGAGTACACGGGCCTGCGATTCGTACTCGGCTTCGCTCCAATTCAAAATTTTCAATCCCTCTTCACGAACAACTTCACATAAAATTTTTATTCTCGTTTCACTTTTTATTTCCGTAATGGGCTTTGAAGAAAGTATCGTGTTACCAATTCTCTTTTGCAGCGATGCGGTGATCATTCCTCTATCCGAGTCCCATGCCGCTACTTCCGCTTCTTTTTGCCCGATGCAGCAGGTCTGCTTCTTTTAGCGGAGCTGCCAGAAAAATTTTTCCCTCGCCACCACCTGCATCCAGATGAGCAACCGATAACCAGGGTTCACGCATCAGCGGATCGTGATCGGGCAAACGCACTACGCGCCCATTCGCTAACTTATAGCGGATACTTTGCTTGTCCTGCTGCTGAGCAATTCGTTCGGGGTAGGCTTCACTTACTAACTTACCTATCTCCGTGTCAATCGGAATAGTATTATCAACAGGCAACTTAAAAATTCTGCGCCACGAGGAAGCGAGACGTTCAATTCGTTCCAAAATATTTCTATCCGCGGAAACGCGTTCGCCCTTGCGCCACTTTCGTAGAGCTTCAATCCGTAAGGATAAATCGGCACCCGATTCTTTGGGCAATGGATCGCGTTCTTCGAGCACGGCAGCAATGTCGGTGGCAAGTGCACGATCGTCTTCAGGCAGTCCCTCACCCCGTCCTTCGGGCCACCCCTCTCCCCAGGGAGAGGGGAAGGGGGTGAGGGAACTAACATATGCGCGATGCGCGGATGGGTTGGCAACTGCAGCATCTCTTTGCCGCGCGCAGTAATTTTATTTTCATCTAATGCCTCGAGGGTGTGCAAAGTTCGCGTGCTTGTTTTATTGCACCCTCGGGTGGCGTATTGATCCATGGAAGTTCATTGATGTTTTGAATGCCCCAATTCGATGGTTCCAAAACCAAGGAAGTCAGATCTGCTTCCATAATTTCAGGTTGGCGATTAGAGGGAAGTGTATGTTGTTGCGACTCCGCCCACATGCGATACGTAAAACCCGGACCTAAACGAGCTGCACGACCTGCGCGCTGATCGGCTGCATCTTTGGTAACGCGAACAGTTTCTAATCGGGTAAGTCCACTGCGTGGATCAAACCGGGGTACACGCGCATAGCCGGAATCAACCACTGTGGTAATTCCTTCAATCGTTAATGAAGTCTCTGCTATCGAAGTGGCCAATACAATTTTTCTTAGCCCTTGCGGATGTGGCAGAATAGCTTCTTGTTGTTTCTTAAAAGGCAGATCGCCATACAAAGGAACTAGGGTTGCCAAAATTTTCAGACTCCAACAAGGTGGCTACTCGTTGGATCTCACCAGCTCCCGGTAAAAACACAAGCATATCCCCCACCTGTTCTCTGAGTGCCCGTTTAATTACACGCGCTGTAGCTACGGCTAAATAAGAATTTGCTTCCGGTGAAATGTAGATGAACGTGTTAGGAAATTGTCGCCCCACACTGGTTATGATGGGCGCTTTATTTAGTATTTCCGAAATTTTTCTCCATCCAACGTGGCCGACATGATGAGCATTCGCAAATCATCGCGCAACACACTTTGTATCTGCGTGCACAGCGCAAGCGCCAGGTCAGCTTGCAAGCTGCGCTCATGAAATTCATCAAAGATGAGTAGGCCTACGTGTTCTAATGCATTATCCGATTGAATCATGCGTGTAAGAATACCTTCGGTTACCACTTCTATGCGCGTGTTTGCACTCACCTTGTTTTCGAAGGCGCGCACCTATAGCCTACCGTTTGCCCAACCTCTTCATTCAAAAAGATCGGCCATACGCATGGCCACCGAGCGGGCTGCCAGACGCCTCGGCTCGAGCAGAATTATTTTCTTATTCTGTAGCCACGGTTCGTGAAGAAGTTCCAACGGCAAAATGGTGCTTTTACCAGCCCCGGGCGGAGCTTGCAGAATCACTATTTTTCTACTGATTAATTGTTGCTTTAACTCCTTAACAATTTCAAGAACCGGGTACGACATTGGCGCAAGATAGTGTTGAATTTGAAGAATGGCGTCTTAAAAATATAGTCTCTGCCAGGTTGACCTGATAGCTATCGGTTTATCGAAAATCGTATTGGGCCTTCGACAAGCTCAGGCTGACATACGTTTAAGATAATTATAAAATATCGACATGATAAACATCCAAGGCATTGCGCTTAATCCCCGAAATAAAAAATCCTCCCGTCTGGGGAATATCCTCGTGAAGATCAAACACGGTGCAATCTTTTGGTAAAGCCGTAAAGATTAGTAAAAAGGAATGCATTTTCTTGCCAGGAATAATCGTCCAATGCGGAGCAAACGAAATATTTTCTGCGTGAATCAGTTCACTCCGCACACCGGAAGCGCTATCGATCAGATAGGTTGTGCGCCACACCCGAATAAGCATTTCATTTATTTCATTTTTAAAATAGCAATGCACATAGACGTGCGCATCTTCCAGTACCTTAGGATCGATGGACAGCAACACATCCGGCTCAACCACAGGTTTTACCAACGGCACAGGATCTTTTATGGTTGAACGAAGTTTAATCGAATGCATTCTCGCTTGGTATTCTACTGTGGCTGCATTAACCCTCAAATTTAAGAATGTATTTGCTCCGATCATCACTTTATTGGCACATCAAAAATCAAACTATTGTTGATACCTGAATTTTACTATATTCGGCATCGCTAAGAAAAAAATACGTGCACATGGCTGCTCTACTCATCAGTAGTTTTGAAGAATTCGAGACCTATAGAGGAAAGAACTTGGGGTTTCCGAGTACCTGACCATCACCCAGGACCAGATTAATTTATTTGCCGATGCCACACTGGATCATCAATGGATTCATACTGATCCTAAGCGGGCGGCTGCCGAAACACAATTTAAAAGTACGATAGCCCACGGCTACCTTACCTTGTCGTTAGTGCCCCATTTATGGGATCAGATTGCCGAATTCAGGAATATTAAAATGATGATCAACTACGGTATTGAAAATTTAAATTCAATCAGCCCGTGCTTGTTACAGTGAAGTACGCTTGCGTGCAAAACTACATTCCATCGCCAACTTGCGCGGCATTACGAAGTTTGAAGTTGATGTATCCTTAGAAATAAAGGATAATCCCAAGCCGGCATTCAATGGCTTGCTTGTTTTTTTATATCACTTTCACGCACCGGGCTCACCTTCATAAAAATCCTGAAGCGATCCAAAGTAGGCGTCCGTCCAGCCTTCCACAATATCATCAAAATCCTCATCGGGAATATTGGTGTGCCTAAGCTCTACAGAAGTTCCAGCATCATGTGGATGTAGTTTTATGGTCACCATGGAGCCTTCTTCCTGATCGCCAAAGAACCATTGCTGTACAATTTTCTTATCCTTTTCGAACTCGATATTTGTGCCCACAATACTGCCATCCCATAAAGAAAATTCAGATCCGGGCTCAGGCTTCATTTCAGCGACATCGCCACTCCAGAGTTGAATGGTTGCTTCCGTAGTTAGCGCGAGATACACCTGATCAGGTGGCGCGGGGATAATAAAGTATTTTTTGAAATCTTTCATTACAATTTTAAAGTATAAAGATAATTCTTTCCTTAAAAGACTAGTTTTCATTCTTTATTTTTAAGTCTTCTTTACCCGAACCGAACTGGCCCATTTATGGACTTCTATCTTGTTTTTGTAGTTATTCTTATGTCCCTGGCCGTTGTTGACCTTATGGTGGGGGTTAGCAATGATGCTGTAAACTTTCTGAACTCTGCCGTTGGATCAAAGGTTGCCTCTTTTCGGGTTATCCTGATTGTGGCCAGTCTTGGAATTTTAGCGGGTTCGCTTTTCAAATGGCATGATGGAGATTGCGCGAAATGGAATTTTCAATCCAACCTTTTTCACATTCGACAAAGTAATCATCGTGTTTTTAGCGGTGATGCTTACTGATATTATTCTGCTGGATTTTTTCAACTCCCTAGGCTTACCCACATCAACCACCGTATCCTTAATATTTGAATTATTAGGGGCTGCGTTAATCACCGGACTGCTTATTTCATTTGAACGTGGTGAGGGGCTTGAAACCTGCAGTTCAATTGTAATTTATTCCAGTGCCTTCTCCCTCATTGGAGGTATTTTCCTCTCGGTGTTTCTCTCTTTTATCATAGGCTCGATCGTGCAACACATTGCCCGCATCATTTTTACCTTTAAGCTTAAGAAGACATTAAGAAAATATGGTGCGATATTTAGTGGGGTTGCTATTGCAGCCATTATTTATTTCTTGCTCATCAAAGGCGCTAAGGGAAGTTCCTTCATTACAAACAATCAAATAAATTGGATTAGTGATAACACCTGGCTTATCCTGGTTATCTCCGTAGTATTTTGGTCTATCCTCATTCAGATTATGATGTGGTGGAAAAAAATCAATCCACTAAAAATTGTTGTTTTGTTAGGTACGTTTTCATTAGCCATGGCCTTGCGGGAAACGACTCGTAAACTTTATGGGTGTATCCGTAGCCGGATTAGTCTCGTTTCAGGCATGGGCTGCATCGGGCGTTCCGGCCACTGATTTTACCATGGAGATTTTAAACGAAAAGATCGTTACGCCTTCGTGGATTCTGTTTACTGGGGGTGCCATTATGGTAGCTACTATTTGGACAAGCTCCAAGAGCAGGAAAGTAAGTGAGACCGAGGTATCACTCGGTCGGCAAGATGAAGGTGGTGATGAACGATTTAAACCCAATATTATTTCCAGAGCCTTAGTGGGTTGCGGCATGTGGGTAGGGCGACTGTTTGAAAAAGTAATACCTGAACGTTGGGCCAAAAATCTTTCTCTTCGATTTGAAAAAGATACCGTAGACAGCGCAGTTGCCGAACAGGCTTCTTTCGACTTAATCCGTGCGAGTATCAACATGGTAGTAGCCAGTATTCTGATTGCCTACGGAACTTCACAGAAACTTCCACTCAGTACAACCTTTGTAACGTTTATGGTGGCCATGGGTTCTTCCTTTGCCGATCAGGCGTGGGGAAGAGAAAGCGCTGTGTATCGGGTGGCTGGGGTTATTAATGTTATTGCGGGTTGGTTAATTACAGCCGTAGTGGCCTTGCTGGCGAGTGGGCTGTTGGCCTTTATCATGTATAAAACCGATCCGATCGGGCCCTTGGTACTCACGGTGCTGGCGGGATTTTTATTGATACGAAGTCATGTAGTCTTTAGTAAAAAATCGAAAGTTGAAAAAGCCGATAATCAACTGTTAGAAGTTAAACAGTTAAGCATACCCCAGGCAATCAGCGAAAGCAAAAAAATACCGCTAAAACATTGAAGACAATCCGAGAGGTTGTTATTCAAAGTTTACGCGCTTTGTTAAATGAAGATCAGGGAATCTTGCACAAATCGAAAGATGAACTTGAAAAACTAAAAGTTCAAACTGAAAAATTCGATTCAAAGATTATTAAGCTTGTGCGAAAAATTGAAAAGGAAATCTGGCAACCGGGCGGTTGTATATTTTAGTTTTCGATTTAATGCAAGATCTTTTCAAAGCACGCAACTAATCAACGATCTGATTATGATTCACGTAGAGAATCATCACTCACCACCCAAAAGAAATATGCAGAATTAACAGCCACGTTAGAACGAAAGCTGGGTGATTACGCAAACCGTATTGCCGAACATATTGACTCCGGACGAGGCCGGTCTGCCTCCTTAGAAGGAGAGCAAAAGATGCTTATTCAACTTTTGAATAAATCACTGGACGACCTCGTGATCGATATTCAGAAGGATGACATTGGCAATCGCATGGGCTTACTTCAAACACGCCTGCTGCTTGAGTTGCGCGATATTGTTACCGAACTGGGCGAACTTCATGCTGTGTATGATGAAAATTCAACCTCACCGGCAGCAAACGCGTAATGCATGTCGTTGCTGGAAAAGCATCTTGTCGTAAAGAGATCACAACTACCTAAAGCAGGCAAAGGGCTTTACACGAAAGTGCCTATTAAAAAAGGTACCCGCCTGGTTGAATACAAAGGTCGCACTCAACCCTGGTGCGAAGTAAAAGAACAAGATGGATATAATGGCTACCTGATGTTCATCACCCGCAATACGGTGATCAATGCCCTGCCTGCCATTAAAACGTTGGGCCGCTATGCTAATGATGCACACGGGCTTTCTAAAATAACAGGGCTGCGCAATAATGCCGAATATGTCAGTGAAGGCAAGCGCTGCTACATTGAAGCTACAAGAACTATACAAGCCGGTGAAGAAATTCTGGTTGGCTATGGTCGCGAGTATTGGGCGCTCATTAAAAAGATCAAAAAATCTAAAGCGAATTCCTCAAGGTGATTGGAACGGACAGATTAACGAAACCATCCTAACAAAATTTGTAGTATTAGTTCCATAGGCTCTTAATTGTAAGTCACCTATAAAATTGATGCTCACCCGAATTTTACTAACAAGGATTAAACTATCAATCGTTTAATCCCTTGCCTTTTAAAATCTGAGGTTTGCATTTTTCAATGCGCGACTCGCGGGTAATAGATTGCTTGGCTTGAGAGAAATGAAGCAGGTATCCGCGCTGACGCCCCGGTGTTAATGCGTGAAACGCTTTTTTTAGCAAAGGGTCTTCATCCAATTTCATTTTAAATTCCTTTGGCATAGTGAATTGCGAAGTCTCTTTTAACTCTACTTTCAATCCCGCCTTTTCTATTTCAATAGCTTCTTTAATATAGGCTTTCAACGTTGCTTTCAATTTTACAATTTCTCCCACATGCGTGAAGCGAATCTGGCGGGCAGCCTGCACATTGGCCGTTTGTTGAACGAGAATACCTTTTGGGTCTTTTAACAAAGTCCCTTTAAAAAACAGAAGTGCACAGTATTCCTTAAACACATGCATTAAAAGAATATTACTTTTATCGTAGGTATAACAAGGAACGCCCCACTTCAATTCTTCTGTTAACTCATAGCCCACCGTTTTTGAATCAAGGAGAATTTGTCGCAGCTGCTCCAATTCTTCCTGCCACTTGCCCTTATTAAAATAGAAATCAACTTTTGGATTCATACTATTTATTTATTGTTAAAAAACATTGTCATGCTGATTGATTAGATTTATTTTTTACTCCTTTGCTATTGTTGATCGCTGATCAACAATCTAATATATTTCAATTTGTCAATTAACTTCTTTTAGCCATTGCGGATGATCTGCAGCAACAAAAGGGACAAAACGAATTCTCCAGCTGGCAATTGCCAAAAATGAAATTGCTCGCTAAAAGTTAAATCTTTAGTATCCGAATTTATTCAACTTCCTAATTGAATGTGAAATAAAACTCTCCGGTCAACGAGTTATTCTCCCATGGTGTTTGACGCCCCACGGATTCGCCCAACACATCTATTCGCGACATCTTGAAAACTTCTTCCAACTTAAGCCCAGGTGTATTAATGTATTTCATCAGCTTCGATGTATATAATCCATTTCTTCCCTCACCATCAGAAGCAACGTCTCCTGGTGCTGTTGCAAACGCCACTATTGATCCTTGTTTGGCACCACGAGGAGGATCCATCCGCGTAATCCCTTTTTCATCTGATCGCGAGAAACTTCTGAATGGATTGTTTCTGCATGCATCCAATATCACAATATTGATTCGGTTGTTCGAATACTCCATCACTTTCAGCACGGTGTTAGCACTTACACATTCGTCAGCTACCTCCGCTTTGAGTTGTATATCGGCATCGAGTGGTACCAGATAGTTAGTTCCATCCACTTGTAAACCATGGCCTGAATAATAAAATAACCCCACTCCGCCTTCGGCAATCTCATTTCCAAACTCTCTGATGGCCTCACGCATTTCTGATCGGCTGGCATCCTTTCGCAGAATTACTTTAAACCCTTTTTCACTTAACAGGGCCGCCATGTCAAGAGCATCATTAACGGCATTTTTTAATGGACCACTTTTATAACTGCCATTACCGATAATTAAGGCGGTTTTCTTTTCGTTTTTGTAAAACTCAAAGTTGGTAGTTACGGCCAGTGAGGTGGTGGCGGTATCTTTGGTTGGTACAATGTGAAAAGTAGTGGGTTTGCTAAAACCCTTAATCACCTGCTGCCCAAAAACAGGAATTGCGAATAATAGGAAGAACCCAATCTGAATGAGCCTTATCATAATAATTGGAAATTTACACAATTCCTTTTTTTTCGGAAGCTCAATTCGGTTAACTTTATTATCTGGCTCTCCAAATTTATGAATATACGCATTGCAGTCTGGTTATTGGTATTTTCTATATTTCAGAGTTTGCATGCCCAAAGCATAACCAATGTGGCTGCGGAAGCCGTAGGGAACAAAGTTATCGTTCGCTATGACATTGAGAATTCGAGCCCCGATCAGCTTTTTGAAGTGGCGTTATACTCGTCCAATAATAATTATTCAACTTCTTTAGCAAATGTAAGCGGTGATGGTGTTGGATTTTCTGTCTCCTCCGGAAAAGACCGTGTCATTATCTGGGACGTACTCAAAGATGTTAAAGAGTTCTCAGGTGAATATACGTTTGAAGTACGTGCCCTTAAAAAATCACGAGTTGCTGAGGTAATAACGATGACCAATGCAGCTGACCGCACCATAAATGTTTCCAATAAGGACGAAGCCTTTCCGCTGATATCCAATACACTAACGGATTATATCAACGAGGCGAAGGACTTTAAAGATGCTTTTCAAATGTTGGGTGTGCAGTCAACGGAGAGCCGCCAGGCGCTCGCCAAACTGACAGACGCTACAGAGCAGTATAACAGGGCCTTCGAAAAATTAAATAAGGAGCGATTGACCTATGAAAAATACGTGTCTGCCTTCTGGGATAGTCCGGTAAAGTCCTTGAGTTTAAATCTCTATTGGATTATGCGATAGGCGACTTGCACGGGGTAAATATTTTAACGCTTAATCAGAAATTGGCAGTAATTAACGACATCGCCAACGGACGTGTTAAGCAAATTAATTCCAAAAAAAAGGAACTGGAAAAAGATATCAGTGAAGAAGTGTTGATGCTGGATAAGCGCCTTCAGGAGTTGGAACGAAGAACTAATCGTATCCTGTATGACCTAAGTCAGAATTGATATTATATCCAATGTTGAAGAGTTGAGTATCTGTTTTTTCAAATCATTGGCGGCTTAATCTATAATACGTTGTCCATGAAAATACATAAATCACTCTTCACAGCACTAGCACTGCTTGGACTAATGCAAGGAATCTCCACCTGTAGTGAGCCAGAAAACCAAAGCCTGCGATCACATCCATAGATCCGGTGCAAGGACCCATCGGAACTCCTGTTACCATTACCGGTGAAAATCTGGCTTCCGCTGAATCTGCTTCTTTTGGTAGTGTAACATCGTCTCTTGCATCTAAATCTGCTGTTAAAATTGAAACCGTTGTACCACCTGGTCTTTTGCCTGGCGCATTCACGGTATCCATTAAGACCGATGTGGCCACATCGAATACTATATCCTTTCTCGTATTGCCCAGCGAACCAGAGATAACATCGATTGAACCAGCCAAAGCATCCGTTGGAATGAATGTAACCTTGGAAGGTAAAAATTTGAATACCGCTTCCTCCGTATTGTTTGGTGCAAAGACCATCTCGACATTTATTTCAAAAAGTGATACTGAAGTAAAACTAACTGTGCCAGAAGAGCTTTCACCAGCGCACTGGATGTTACAATCACCACTGAAGGGAACTTCACAAAAGGCTACTTTTACCGTAGTTGGCGCGCCAACAATTACATCACTCACTCCCGCCATTGGACCCGTTGGAAAATTAGTTCTTATAACAGGCACCAACTTTGAAGAACCTTTCCAGGTAAAATTCGGAGTTGGGGAAGCTACCACACCTACACTAAAAAACGCTACACTCATAGAAGCTACAGTACCAGTAACAGCAACCACTGGAAAGGTGACCGTAACTACGGCTGGTGGTGATGCCGTTAGTTCAGTTGACTTTGTAGTAAAAGATGCGCCAACGATAACCAGCTTTACGCCTGCCAATGATCTTGTTGGAGCCCTGGTCACTATCAATGGAACAAGTTTCGATGCGGGTGCGCTCGTAGTGAAATTTGGAACCGGTACAGTAGCATCTCCTACGTTAGTGAGTCCTACAAAGATTACTGCAATAGTTCCAGCCACTGCAACCACAGGAAAGATTACGGTGGAGACCGCATCAGGAGCTTCTCAAAGTGCAACCAATTTTACAGTGGTAGGCAGTCCGGCAGTCACCGTTTTTCACCTGCTAGCGGTGCAATAGGTGCGGAAGTAACCTTAACTGGGACAAGTTTTGTTAATGTAACCAATGTGAAATTTAACACCACTCCCATTTCGTCACCTAATTTCACCGTTGTTTCGCCTACTCAAATAAAAGTGAATGTTCCCGCTGGAGCTGCCACGGGTAAGATATCCGTCACTACACCTGCTGGCACGGGATCATCCGCCAATAATTTTACTGTTCTTGCGCCACCAACGATTACTTCCTTTAGTCCAGCCATTGGCCTGCAGGGAAGTTCAGTGGTCATTACAGGAACAGGATTTTCCGGAATAACTTCAGTTTCATTCAATGATGTTGTGGCTACAACGTTTACTGTTATTTCAAGTACACAAATCAATGTCACTTTACTGGCTAACGCTACGAGAGGAAAAATAAAAGTTACCAATACATTAGGCACAGCTACCAGTGCGAATACCTTTTATGTCACACCGTTCATATCAGCAATTAGTCCCACATCAGGGGCTGCTGGTTCTACGCTAACGATAACGGGCACTAACCTGGCGGCAGCAACTGTTAAATTTAATTCGACATCGGTACCTCCAACCACCAATACAAATACCAGTATAACAGTAATTGTACCCTCGATCGCAAGCGGATCAGTTAACGTAACTGTGGTTAATCTGGGAGGAACTTCAAACAGCAAAACATTCACCATCACGTCACCTGTCGTGCTGAATGAAATTGTTGCTACGGCTAATATTGCGGGTCAATTAATCCTATTGAATGGCAGCAATTTATTGGGAGCTACAAAAGTGTACTTTGGTAATGTTGCTGCAGATGTATACACAAACACCTCCTCCGTGGTCACCTCTATCATACCCGCTTCGCTTGCTGTTGGAAATTATACGGTGACCGTAGTAACATCAAATGGCACTTCAAATGGCAAACCATTCCAGCTTTTAAGTGTTCAGAATCCGAATACAGGGGTGTCAATATGGTGAATGGGGCTATCGTTGTTTCACCACCAGGCGGTTATGTACCACCTGTTTCAAATGGTTGGAAAAATACCTTTGATCCAGCTCAAAGCTTCCAATTGACTGAAGATAACTTTGGGGCAACAACCGGAACCTTTACAGTAGATTTTCGTGATAATTTTATTTTGATTGCATCAGGAACTGGAACCTATGATAAGGCGAACAATTATATTGAGTTCACATTAGCCGGAATCCGGTATGTCGGGATATGGACGCCACGTACTACATTCAATGGTGAATGTTTTTACCACATGACATTGATATCGGCAGAGTCAGGTAAACAATTGGAACTTTCTATCAATACTTTTAATGCTTGCGATTAAGATGTTGAAAGGAATATTTTTCTTCAACTCTTCGCCTTGCTTTTTGCT
>JADJMA010000038.1 GCA_016709845.1 Flammeovirgaceae bacterium
TTGAGTTTCTTAATGTAATACTCATTTTGATTGCGTACAAATGCCTGAATTTCAGTTAGTAATAATTGTCTGAATGGCGTTTCCCGCAATCCGCTGTAATCGTAACGCTCCTTACCATAATCTAAATAATTGTAAAGGCTTCCTAAACGAATAGTGCAAAACTCATCAAGATTCGATGCAGTGATTGAAAGAAATTTAAGGCGCTCAAAAATACTCCGATCTGTGCTTGGCCTGATCAAGCACCGTTGATTAAACGTAGCCAACTTAAATCTCTGCTGATGTAATTACTTTCCTGAATATGCTTTATTATCCAATCGTTCGGTTTGCCGATGTCTCCCTCCATCATACTTTGATTTTAGATGTCTATCCGGGCATACTTGGCATTCTTTTCAATAAAGTCTCTGCGAGGTGCTACTTCGTCACCCATTAACATAGAGAACAAGTGATCTGCTTCGGCAGCAGATTCAACATTTACTTGCTTAAGTGTTCGTCTTACAGGATCCATGGTAGTGGACCAAAGCTGTTTCGGGGTTCATTTCTCCTAACCCTTATAGCGTTGGAACGCCAACGCTATCTTCGTTTCCACCTTTACTCAATCTTCTTTAACAATAGCCTCCCGCTCCTCTTCATTCCAGCAGTAACGTTCTTCGCGTCCCTTTTTAAAAGATAAAGCGGTGGAAGAGCGATGTAAAAATAACCTTGTTCTATTAAATCACGCATATAGCGAAAGAAGAAAGTCAAAATTAAGGTACGGATATGACTTCCGTCAACGTCCGCATCCGTCATAATAATAACTTTATGATATCTTAATTTGGTAAGGTTGAGTGCTTTGTTGTCTTCCGCTGTTCCAAAGCTTACACCCAACGCGGTAATCATGTTCTTGATTTCTTCGTTTTCGTAGATCTTGTGTTCCTGAGCCTTTTCCACATTCAGAATTTTTCCTCGCAAGGGTAATATTGCCTGAAAGTTCCGGTCTCTCCCTTGCTTGGCCGATCCGCCCGCGGAATCTCCAGGCAAGCCAGTGCCCGAAAGCACATTTTTACGTTGAACCATTTCGCGGGCTTTACGGGCCGCAATCCTTGCCTGTGCGGCTAAAATCACTTTGCTAACAATGAGCTTAGCCTCTTTGGGGTGCTCTTCAAGATAATGTTGTAGCACTTCGCCAACAGCTGTATCTACGGCACCCATAACATCTGAGTTACCAAGTTTGGTCTTTGTCTGACCTTCAAATTGAGGTTCTGCCACCTTCACAGAAATAACTGCTGTAAGTCCTTCACGAAAGTCATCCCCACTTATCTCTACTTTGGCCTTTTCGAGCAGTCCTGATTTATCCGCATAGCTCTTTAAGTGTCTGGGTGAGGCGCGCCTGAAACCGGCAACATGCGTTCCACCTTCGTGGGTATTAATATTGTTGACATAAGAAACAAGATTCTCACTATAAGAGGTATTATAATTCAAAGCAACCTGTACCGGTATATCGCTCTTATCATTCTCTATATAAATAGGGCTTGGAATTAATCTCTCCCTCGTAGAATCCAGATACTCAACGAATTCACTCAGTCCACCTACAGATAAAAATGAGGATCTTTTTGGCTCACCACTTTCATCTTTATCTCTTAGGTCTGTAAGATTTATCTTAATGCCTGGATTTAAAAATGATAGCTCACGAAGTCTGGTTGCTATTGTTTCATAATTGTATTCTGTGGTGAGAATAAATATTTCCGAATCAGGCTTGAAGCGAATGGTCGTTCCTTTTTGCTCCGAATCTCCAGCTATTCTTACTGAATATTGGGGCACCCCACGATGATACTCCTGTTCAAATATCTTTCCATCACGATAAACCGTAGCTATAAGAACAGACGATAGCGCATTAACGCAAGAAACCCCAACACCATGCAAACCACCTGATACTTTGTATGATCCTTTGTCAAATTTTCCACCAGCATGGAGCACTGTCATAACAACCTCCAGAGCTGAGCGCTTTTCCTTCTCATGCATATCCGTAGGTATACCACGGCCATTGTCTACTACTGTTATGGAGTTGTCCTCGTTAATGGTTACGTCTATAGTATCACAATAGCCAGCCAGAGCTTCGTCAATGGAGTTATCTACCACCTCATAAACCAGATGATGAAGCCCTTTTACCCCAATATCTCCTATATACATGGCAGGCCTTTTCCGAACCGCTTCTAAACCTTCTAAAACCTGAATATTACTCGCTGAATAGTTGGCTTCCTTCTTTGCTTTTTCTTCGCTCATTTTGACTTTTTATAACCTTCAAAAATAAGCTATTGGAAAGCGTTTTCCGCATTTAAACCTCATAAAACCGAAGTATTTTTTATACTTGATCAAGTCTTTTTCTCAGCCCTTTTCAATGATCAACTACTTATTCAGTTTTAGTGTTTTAATCACCATCGGTTATGAAAAAATCTGCAGTTTCATAGATGCTGTTTTCTAATACTTCCGGTCGCCTATTCTCAAGCTCCAAAACAGAATTTAGGATAACGTAAGAGTCCCATATTTCGATCACCAGAAGATTCAAATGAATATGCCAGAGCGCAACTTGAATTCAAAAGTTTGATAGCCGATCGATCTAAATTTGATCCTACCAATACTCACTATGAGGTGTCAGATAAAAACTATAGTGAAATTAAGAATCTGAGTATTTCAGAAAAGAATTTGAAGCGAATCCCTAAAGATATTTTGCTTTGCAGAAACCTTGAGTCGTTGAATTGGTCAATACGAGTATTCGAAAATTCAAAAAGCAGGAAAGGCCTCCCCACCTTTCAAGTATTTACATTTTGAATAATCAGCTCTCTGGAAAACTTTAACTTGGAAAAAATGAATCTGTAACCACTCTGGGAATAAGAGGCCCCAATCCGGAAGAGATACCAACCTCCTTTAAGAAGTTCAGGAATTTAGAGAATTTAGATATTAACGCTACCGAACTAACCTCATTTCCTAAAGGCATATAAAAAGAGGTATTGCAGGTTAATAATTACGGATTAATTCTGGTGCCAAATAATTTACTCAGGTTAAAAGTTTTTAAAATTTTAATATTTCATTGAATCAAATCACGGAATTACCCGATGGGCAATTAACACTATCATCCCTAAAACTTTTGGTTTTAGTAAATAATCCTTGGAACGAAACCAGCCTAATTAAGGGTGGCAGCGGTTACACAGCCCTTTCGCGATAAAGGAGCCGAGGTTCACATTGAGGATAACTAAGTAGAATGGATTTACTTCTTCGGTTTAGCATTACTACTCTTTTTACCCTTGCCATTATCCTTTTCGCTCATCAACTGCAGTTTTGCTTTTTGCAGTTCCTCTTTTTGGGCCTGATTAATTGTAGGATAACTAATATCAAGTTCACCAAACTGTCTTGTGATAATGCCAGCAATGGCAAGCCTTGCAAACCACTTATCGTCAGCTGGTATTACAAACCAAGGGGCATAATCGGTAGAGGTTGCACTCAGGGCATCCTCATAGGCTTTCTGATAATCATCCCAATAGGCGCGTTCTTTCAAATCGGATAAAGAAAATTTCCAATTCTTGCTGGGGTCGTCAATACGTTCTAAAAACCGTTTCTTTTGCTCCTTTTTTGAAACGTTTAAAAAAAACTTTAGAATAATAGTACCATTGTCAGCAAGATTTTTCTCGAAGCGTCTTATTTGTTTATATCGTTGCTCCCAGAATTTATCATCAATTTTTTTTACAGTTTCTATTCCAGGAATACGCTCATTCAAAATCCATTCAGGATGTACCTTGGTCACTAGTACATTTTCATAGTGCGATCTGTTATGGATGGCTATCTCGCCCCGTGCCGGAAGTGCGGTCTCATGTCGCCAAAAATAATCGTGATCTAATTCAGCCGAATTGGGGGCCTTAAAACTATATACTTTTACTCCCAGGGATTGAATCCGGACATGATGTGTTTTACCGCCCCATCTTTACCTGCGGCATCCATAGCCTGAAGAATGATAAGTACACTAAACCTATTGTGGGCATACAATTCATCCTGAACTTCGGCCAGATGCTTTCTGCCGTTTTCAAGTAGAAGTTCTGAATCGCCCTTATTTAGAGTTTTCCCAGTGTATTCCGTATCAAAATCTTTGAGTTTTATTTTTTTACCAGGATTAACTGTAAATTTTTTTTAACTGGATTAATTTTTCGTCAGAAAGCATAATGGAGAGGTTTATTCCCCAAGCTAACAAATAGATTGTTCCAAAAACCATGATTTATATCACACTTTGAAAAAATCATCAAAATCTTACTCAATCTCATAAATCTTTACAATTCTGATTAAATTGGCTGACATTGATACATAACTATGTCATGAGGAAGTGGTTTATCCGGGTGTTTATTGTTACATGGGTGACAACCCTGTCATTTGCGGGCATAGCACAAGATGACAAAGAGGCGATTAAAGAGGTTATTGCAAAAGAAACCATCGCCTTCCTGAATGTAGATTATAAAAAATGGTCGGATTGTTGGCTAAAGGTGCCTTATGCCTACTGGTCTTATTCAGATTCTACAACCATTAGCCGCACGGAAGGATGGGACCTGATGAATAAAACATTTGCCGATTATTTCAAGAATGCCAGGCCTTCGAGTGGTAAGGTGAGTAATGAGTGGATAGAATTTAGGATTTACGAAAACGGAGCCTATGTAAGATTTGCCCAAAAGGTGATTGACGAATATGAAACAAGCGAAACTTCGCAAATCCGAATATTAGAAAAAAAAGAAGGGCAGTGGAAAGTTGTTTGCGTATGGGCCATAGCCCGATACCCTTAAGGAAGCGAAGATTTGTTTTTTGGTTCTGAAAAAGTTTAGTAAATTAAAAATTAAAACCCCACTCGATATGAAAACGTTTAAACATTTATTTCTGGCAGGAATGTTTTGTGTGACATTTTCATCGCTGGTTGCCCAGGACAGTAAGGACGTTGCAGCCATTAAGGCTGTGATTGAAAAGGAAACCTCTTCTTTCTTCAATGTAAATCGAAAAGAGTGGGAAGATACTTGGTTACAAGCACCCTATGCCTATTGGTCGTATTCTGACTCTACGGGTACAAGTTTCATTGAGGGCTGGGACGGTATTCGGAAATCTTTTGACGAATATTTTAAAACCCAAAAGCCTAACCGTCAAATCGATGTTGCTCATCAAAAAACAGGGTTAAAAATCGATCGAACCTGGTCAAGCATTCGTACTTATG
The DNA here is from genome assembly GCA_016709845.1 of Flammeovirgaceae bacterium. Classification (GTDB taxonomy): domain Bacteria; phylum Bacteroidota; class Bacteroidia; order Cytophagales; family Cyclobacteriaceae; genus ELB16-189. Next base: position 5,216 of record JADJMA010000038.1, read on the forward strand.
GTACAGGCGCCTACGTGCGTTACACCCAAAAAGTAAATGACGAAATTGATCGGGATGAAACTTCTCAAATCCGAATTCTTGAAAAAAAGGATGGTAAATGGAAGATAGTTTGCGTTGGCGCTATCGCCAGTTATCCAGAGTAATTGGGTTTTTAATATTGTCCAGATCGTAAGAGAACCAGGGTGCAAGCTTGAAGTGCCTCTGCTCCTGATTCTTCCACTAATTTTTCAAATTCACTATTTTCAGTTCCGGGGTTAAAATAACCCGCTTTGGTTTAAGGCTCAATAGATATTCATAATGTTCCGGTTGATGCCGAGGACCAATATATAAGGTAATTGTATCAACATCTTTGACAGCCGGCCTTTCACTGATTGGCAAAATATCTATCCCATATACAGTTCCTTTCTTTATCCCTATAGGAATAGGTTCATGATTATATTCCTTAAGCATGCCTGCAGCCAGATAGGCATAGCGCGAGGGGTTGGTGGTTGCCCCGATGATTACTGTCTTCTTCATACCTTATTTTGTTTGATGTATTTGTGTACTGCCGCTTCAGCACAACGCTCGCCATCCATGGCTGCCGAAACAATTCCACCTGCATACCCTGCGCCTTCTCCGCAAGGAAAAAGTCTCTTTGTTTGAACGTGCTCCAGCGTTTCCTTATCCCTTGGAATACGTACCGGGGATGATGTTCGGCTCTCTACCCCAACAATTTGCGCATCATTTGTCAAATAGCCTTTCATTTTACTTCCGAAATTCTTAAAACCTTGCTTCAATGCCTCGCTAACAAATTGCGGTAGTACCGCTCGCATATCTACTGAATTTAATCCCGGTTGATACGATGTTTCCAGAAGTGAATCAGAAACCTTTCCATTTACAAAATCCATAAGCCGCTGTGCGGGAGCTGTTTGCGTACTGCCCGCTATGACACATGCTTTTTGCTCTATCTCTGCTTGAAAAAACATACCGGCCAGTGTCCCTTTATCTTGAAACTTCTTAAAGTCTGTCTCGGCTACCGCTACCACAATTCCAGAATTTGCATATTTTGAATCCCTTCGTGACGGGCTCATACCATTCACTACAATTTCGCCAGGGGCCGTGGCTGCAGGCACAATAAATCCACCCGGGCACATACAAAAAGAAAAAACGCCCCGCTCCTGCTCATTGACTTTTGCCTGATGCACTAATGCATACGAAGAAGCGGGTAAGTAAGGGTCCCGATTTGTGAGACAGTGATACTGAATCTGATCAATCAGATTTTGTGAATGCTCAACCCGCACACCCAAGGCAAAAGGCTTTGCTTCAATATGGATTTTTTTCCGATGTAGAAGATGGAAAATATCGCGCGCAGAATGTCCAGTCGCAAGGATAACCGCGACAGCCTTTAATTGATCGCCTTGTTGCGTTATAACGCCACACACTTCGTCATTATCCAACAAGAGATCGGTAACCGCTGTATTGAAATAAATTTCACCCCCTGCATTTAGAATGGTGTTGCGCAGTTCGGCCACCAGGTTTGGTAATTTGTTCGTACCAATATGCGGATGGGCATCAAAAAGAATCTCTTCATGGGCACCATGGGCAACTAAAATTTCTAAAATGCGCCTCACATCTCCACGCTTTTTCGAACGCGTATAGAGCTTACCATCTGAATACGTACCGGCCCCTCCTTCGCCAAAGCAATAATTAGATTCAGGATTAACAATATGTTCTTTATTGATAGCGGCAATATCCCGTCTACGGGTTTGTACATCTTTGCCTCGCTATAAAACGATAGGCTTAACGCCTAATTCAATCAAACGAATTGCCGCAAACAAACCGGCCGGGCCAGCACCAACAATAATAATTGGATCCGAATTCCTAACATTAAAATCTTGTCTCTGATACGAAATTCCATTACCGATTTCATTTGATAGAACCAGCTCTACCTGTATTTTAACCTGAACGTTTTTTCCCCGTGCATCAACGGAGCGCTTTTGTAGATTTAGGAAAACAGAACCATCATCCTGTATGCCCAGTTTCTTAAATAAGGCGGGCTTAATTGAGTTATCGTCAAAAGCCTCTTCTGGGCTTAATGAAACTTCTATGGTTTTCTTCATAAGGAAAGGTATTTATCCTTTCAGGTTGAAATTGAATACAAAGTTAACGTTTATCGATGCGATCACCGCCTGCCATCGAAGGAAAAAAGAATAACCAAAGTTAAGACCGAAACGAAAAGTTTGAGAAAACTTATCCTGATTTACGGAGCTAAAGTCAGTTTCATAGGATGGATCGGCATCAAAAAATCCGGTAACCAATGTCATACCCAACAAAGGCATCAATAGTAAAGCCATCTCCATTATTTCGCTGCATCAAGCGACTGCCCAGCATTATCCCATACTCGGCCCTTTGTTCGGAAGCACTGGCGGTAATTCTATTATCTGGCGATAGCGGATAATCTAAATTCACAAAATGGCTTAGGTTAGTAAATCTAATTTCATGGGCAAAATACCACATACCCATTTTCATGGGATTGTAAAATTTTTGCTTTAGCGCAATGGCATATCCCCGATCAAAGACTTTCCCTTCAGGAACATCTGAATCGGCAATGTAAAATGGATTCCGGATGGCTTCAAATTCAAACTCATGTCCTAATCTTTCCTGATTATAAAACTCGATGCCAAAGGGCATAAAGCCAACAAATGAAAAGGCCGGATTACCTCCAATAATTACTCCTTTATACTCTGGATATCGGGGGCTAAAATAGGTAAAACCCTTACGCGATTTTGTTGTGTTAATTTTTGCTGGTGATTTCGCCAAGGTATTAATCTCGTTCGCCAAGGTATTATTCTCATAAAATGGTTTATAGTAACCCGACAGCTTTCCATCTTCTTCAAACAGCTCCCAAGTTCCAACCCGCAAGTCATCTTCAATGGTGCCTTTGGTTTGCAATGACCCGGAAGGATAATAGCCTTTATAGATGCCCTTACCATTCACAAAATCACATTCTCCTTCTAGTCTGCCATCCTTAAAATAATAATTCCAGAGTCCATGACTCTTACCATCTCTAACCAGTCCTTTCGTTTTTAATTTTCCATCAGGATAATACTCGCGGTACTCGCCACTACCTGATTGGTAGGTGATTTCACTCTTACGTTTTCCACCAGGAGTTTGCGTACTCCAATAGCCGTTCTTCTTACCTCCCACATATTCGCCTGAAGAACTTACTGTGCCATCTTCAAAGTAATACTTCCATAATCCAGTAGGCTCATCATTTTCATAACTGCCCTCTGAGGATAGCTGCCCCGAAGCATAATAACTTTTCCATATACCGTTTCGTTTCCCTCCTATAAAGTCACCTTCGCTTTCCAGTGCACTAGTCTCTGAAAAATAGCGCCAATGCCCTACGTTTCGAGTTCCTGCTTTAGGTCCTTCGGCTAGAATTTTGCCCGAATGATAAAACTCTGTATATCGTCCATAATCATCGGCATATTCAATCTCTCCCCGAAGTACGCCATCCTCAAAAAAGGTTTTCCAAACGCCACTTCGTTTATTATCAACGTACTCACCAATCTCTTTCAGTTCCCCACTTTCGTAATATACTTTCCAAACACCCTCGCGAAGTTTATTGTTGATGGTACCCTCCATACTTTTTTGACCACTCTCATAAAAATATTCCCACATCCCGTAGTTGGAATTTTGACGAAGAATACCCCTCATCTTAATATTTCCTGTTTCGTAGTAAAACTCCCAAACGCCTGATGTTTCGTTGTTAACAAACTGACCTTTTGATTCTATGTTGCCATTTAGGAAATAGGAGATGTAACGGCCTTGTAAAATATTTTGAATAGTGTCTTTGACCTGATAAACCTCTTTTAGATTTAGTTTGTCGGTATCGTGGTACGTATGACGGGTAATGCCCTGCGTTAATCCTTGGAGAGAAAAAAATAGCAGCACACCAATGATTACTATTGCTTTCATAGCAAAATAAAAGTAGCCGTGTAAAGTTAACGAATTCTTTTAGGAAGCACTCGTTGGATAGAGTGCCTTCATAATCGCGGCCTTGCCCCAGTCAGCCTTTTCCTGCTCTGTCCATAGTTCTGGAAAAAACATGATCCGTTGAAAACGAGGAGGCAAATATTTTTGCCAATTGGTACCTCCGGTGGCTTTGATATCTTCCGGGTCGCGATGCAAGTATCGGGCGGCCGTGCGCATATGCACTAATCGCCAAAGAACATTTGATAACTGATCAAACTCGCGGAGTTTTTCAATAACAGATTTTGATTGCGGAAAATGCTGAAGGTATATCTTCTGAAGATTCCGGTTGCGGTATTTAAGGCTCGTCTCTGTAAATAATTTAAGGTACTTCTCCTCAAATTGCTGAAGGGTGAGTGTCTTTTTGTCCGAAGCTAATTCGGTAGCCCCACTCCGCCAATACAAACACGCTACCTGTTTTTCAATATCAGCAGTCTCTTGCAGGTCTTTCCGAAAATCAATATGAATCAAGTTCGACAAATCAGTGCTACAAATTTCAATAAGACGATACTGGGCCGATTGAAATCCTGAAGAGGGCAACAGAGAGACATTCGGAACTTTAGAAATTGCTCTTTCTCCAGACCATCGACCATAACGGCAAATGAATTTTCAAGAAGATGAAAATACCGAATGATGCGATCTAATCGTTCTATAAAAAACTTTTCACTCAGATTTTTATGATCTGCAATTTGTTCTATTTCCCAGAGGATAAGGTTAAAGTATAATTCTGTGATTTGATGATAGATAATAAACACTTTCTCATCCGGAAATTGTGTCTTTGGATTTTGTAGACTTAACAGTGTGTCGAGGTGAATGTAATCCCAATAGGTAAGATAATCGGAATACAGCAAGCCATCCAGGTACGAGGAAAGATCTTGCCCCATAACTGCATACTTTTGTTGAAGCTTTTCTAATTGTTCACTGAGAGTCGGGCCGCCAGAAGATTTGTCCATATAATTGTTAATACTTGCGTAAATTTGCCCCATTCAAAAGAATAACCAAAATATATATGTCGTCATCTACCCACTCTCCATCAAAAATTAAAAAATCATTAAAACAAGATCGATATGAACAACCCGATTTTTATGGAATTGATGATTTATTAACCGAAGAGCATAAACTAATCCGTAGTTCAATTCGGGAATTTGTTAAACGAGAAATATCGCCATACATAGAAGACTGGGCGCAAAATGCCCACTTCCCCTACGAGATTGTTAAAAAGTTTGGCGACATCGGGGCGTTTGGCCCTACTATTCCGCAGCAGTATGGTGGTGGTGGTCTGGACTATATCTCCTACGGAATTCTAATGCAGGAAAATGAACGTGGCGATTCAGGTATGAGGTCCACCGCTTCGGTTCAGGGCTCATTGGTCATGTATCCAATTTATAAATTTGGAAGCGAGGAACAGCGTAAAAAGTATTTGCCCAAATTAGCCAGTGGCGAATGGTTAGGTTGTTTTGGTTTGACAGAGCCTGATCACGGATCGAACCCCAGTGGTATGGTAACCAACTTCAAAGATGCCGGTGACCACTACGTTTTGAACGGGGCAAAAATGTGGATTTCAAATTCACCCAAAGCCGATGTAGCCGTTGTTTGGGCCAAGAATGAAGCCGGCCGAATCCATGGACTTATTGTTGAACGGGGTATGGCTGGATTTTCAACTCCAGAGACCCATGGAAAATGGTCGTTGCGGGCAAGTACTACGGGCGAATTGGTATTTGATAACGTGAAAGTGCCGAAAGAAAATTTATTACCCGGTAAAAATGGTTTAGGTGCCCCGATGATGTGCCTGGATTCAGCACGTTATGGAATTGCCTGGGGAGCTTTAGGCGCAGCCATGGATTGTTATGATTCCGCCCAGCGTTATGCCAAAGAAAGAATTCAGTTTGGAAAACCGATAGGTTCGTTTCAATTAGTACAGAAGAAATTAGCAGAAATGCTTACCGAAATAACGAAGGCGCAACTTCTTAACTGGAGACTGGGTGTGCTGATGAATGAAGGCAAGGCAACAACGGTTCAAATATCGATGGCCAAAAGAAATAGTATTCAAATAGCATTGGAGATTGCGCGGGAAGCCCGGCAAATTCATGGCGGTATGGGAATAACCGGAGAATACCCTATGATGCGCCACATGATGAATTTAGAATCGGTATTAACCTATGAGGGAACTCATGATATTCATTTGTTAATTCTGGGTAATCACATAACAGGAATTCCTGCGTTTTCGTAAATGAAACTGGTTACCATTCTGGGTGCGCGGCCTCAGTTCGTTAAGGCAGCCACTGTTTCGCGCGAACTCAAAAAAGTGGGGGTACACGAGGTCATTGTTCATACCGGGCAGCACTTCGATGCTAACATGAGTCAGGTTTTCTTTGACGAGATGGAAATTCCGCAACCTGATTATAATCTCGAAATAAGTGGGCTGAATCATGGCGCCATGACGGGACGCATGCTGGAAAAAATTGAAGAAGTTCTTATCCAGGAAAAACCAGAGTACGTGCTTGTGTATGGTGATACAAACTCAACGCTGGCCGGGGCATTAGCCGCCTCTAAACTTCATATACCTGTAGCCCATGTTGAAGCTGGTTTAAGAAGTTTTGAAATGAAAATGCCCGAAGAAGTAAATCGGATACTCACCGATCGGATAAGTTCCATCCTCTTCTGCCCTACTACAACAGCCATTAAGAATTTAGAAGTTGAAGGCTATAATAACTTCACTTGTAAAGTGGTTCTATCAGGCGATGTTATGTTTGATGCGATTCAATATTATCAATCAAAAATTGAAACCCATTCAACTATTATTGAAAAAGAAAATCTAACACACAAATCCTTTGTGTTGTCCACCTTGCATCGGGCAGAAAATACAAATGATTCAAAACGGCTACTGGAAATTTGTGAAGCATTCAATGAAATCAATCAGAAAATAAAAGTTGTATTGCCGTTGCATCCGCGCACAAAATCCTTTCTTGCCAATCAGAACATTCAGTTAAATGCCCACCTCATCGACCCGGTTGGATATTTTGATATGCTTGCCTTGCTCAAAAATTGCAAAATGGTTCTGACGGATAGCGGTGGCTTGCAAAAGGAAGCTTACTTTTTTGAAAAATTCTGTATAACACTACGTGATCAAACGGAATGGACTGAATTACTGGAAGCTGGTGCTAACGTTTTGGCTGGGGCTGATAGAAAAAAAATTATAGACTTGTTTAATAATAATATTGGAAGAGTCATTAAGCTAAAAGAAGGATTGTATGGCCGGGGCGATACCGCTTCCATCATTGCCAATCATTTTGTTTAACTATTCTTCGATATACCCACTCAGGGTTATTCGTTGAACCGGATTTCGAGGATCGTTTGAGTAAATCGCGATCGCTTTATTCTGTGTTCCTTTTCTTCCCTCCGTATTTAATTTCCATTTAAGTTGGGCGACCTCTCCCGACTTAACCGATTGCTTATCCACTAACACAACCAAACAAGTACAATTACTTTGAACGCTTCGAATTTCAAGGGTAGTCTTACCACGATTAGTTAGGGTTAACATGTTCTCGGTAGGCGTACCTGCCTTTACCCGATCGAATAAAATCTCATACTGTGAACTAACCAATATGGGAGCTTTCGAAAGTTCCTCGGGGGTCTGAGTCGGAAAAAATTCCTCCGCCAGAGCATACACTGAAAATACCTTAACCGGCAATTCCGAATCGTTTGTTTGTATTTCAATATTGTCCGATAAAAATCCATACTGATTCCGCTGCTTAGCGTCATATGATATTTTAATAATCCCCTGCGTGTTTGGGTTGAGTGTAGCTGGCTTTTCTATTTTTATATAGGCCGGTGCAACCACATTTTTGAACTCGATTACATCCACTCCAGCGTTCATAACAGCATACTCCTTTACGGAAGCCGGCTTGTTAATAAATACTTTGCCCATATTAAATGAATTCGTGGCAAAGCGCAGATGTCCTTTGGACACGGATAACGGTTGGTCAGGCACTTTTAACTGATCGACAACGGTACCTTTTATTTGTAAAACCAATGGGCTACTGGTTAAATCAGTTGTAACGGTTAGTGTTTTATTGAAATAACCCGGGCGACCTTTGGGGTCAAAACTAACCTTAATAAAACCTTTTGTACCAACGGCCACCGGGTCGGTAGACCAGCCGGGGGTGGTACATCCGCACGATGCCTGAACAGAGATTATTTTCACTGAACGGACTGCATTGTTTGTAAAGGTGAATTCAAAATCAACCGGACCTGCGGTTTCAGCAATCTCGCCAAAGTCATGAATCTTCTCGTTGAAGAATAAAGGTTCAGCAAGTTGGGCATGCCCATTAATACCCATTAACAAAAGAACTAGGATAAGAGAAAGTTTCATGTGTGGCAAAATTACTTCATACCAGCCACTTCTAAAATTAAATCGACATACAAATAACTTTCTCTGCTTTACATTACTCCAATTCCTAATACTTCATTTTCTTTGCATTGTATGGCAAGAATTTTAACTGGAATAACAAGTAATGGCAGGCCACACCTGGGAAATCTGTTGGGTGCGATTATACCCGCAATAAAACTTTCGCAGGAACCTGGCAACGAATCTTTTTCTTTATTGCAGACCTGCATTCTCTTATTAGTATCAAAGATGCAAAACAACGGGTTTCCAATGTCCATGCTGTGGCCGCAGCCTGGTTAGCCTTTGGGTTCGATATTGAACGAAACTTATTGTATCGGCAGAGTAGAATTCCAGAAGTTTGTGAACTTACCTGGTACCTCAACTGCCTGACTCCGTATCCGATGCTTGCCAATGCCCATTCCTTTAAGGATAAAGCAGATAAGCTATCCGATGTGAATGCAGGGTTGTTTACGTATCCGGTGCTGATGGCGGCAGACATTATATTATACAACGCCAATTTTGTACCCGTAGGTAAAGATCAGCGGCAGCATTTGGAAATGGCGCGCGACATTGCCAGTGCATTCAACAATCTGTATGGCGAAACATTCGTACTTCCCGAAGCAAAAATTGAGGAAGAAGTTATGACAATCCCGGGAACGGATGGCCAGAAGATGAGTAAGTCGTACGGAAACATTATCGATATATTTCTTCCCGATAAGGAGTTACGCAAACAAATTATGAGTATTGTTACGGACAGTACACCCGTTGAAGCTCCTAAAAATCCGGAAACCGATAATGTATTTGCGATCTATAGACTAGCCGCTACACCAGAACAAACAAGCACGCTGAAACAGAAATACCTTGCGGGTAATTTTGGCTATGGCCACGCGAAGCAAGAACTTTTTGAATTGCTGATCACCAAATATGCAAAAGAGCGTGAGGCTTTTAATTTCTACGTTAGCAACTTGCCTGAACTGGAGAAGAAATTAGCCCAGAGCGAAGTGAGGGTAAGTAAAATTGCTCAGGAAGTTCTTAGCCGGGTGCGAAAAAATTAGGGTATTAACTCCTATTTGGCTGTCCAAACTACTTGTTGCTGATCTTTGCCCACATTAAGAATTATCCGAACCGGGTTAGGCACTATAACCAATTTTGTTTCCTTGCCGGGAATTGAATCCACTTCAACATATACTCCTTCTCCAGCAGCTACCGTAAATTTATTTTTATCGCCAATTAAATATGACTTTGCCAAATAGGCAATGGGATATAGTACATCGGTATCCGGACAGTATTTATCATGTACCTCTGTAAGTATATCTTCCAGATAATCACCATATTTTTCATGAAGCGAATCCTCCAGATCATGCAGCTCCTCTTCTAAATCATCATATTTAGGATCATTGTAATCAATCTTTTTTAAAGCGTTTCTGTGCACAGCAATCTCTTGAATCGCTTTATCAAGCTCTAATACGTCCATAGTTCAAATTTTTATCAAGATTATAGAAATACATGCTAAATTAAAATACGCGGATTGATTAATTTTGACCACTCTTAAAAACACTTTGATGAATATTGATTTCCTACCACTTAAAGGCACCGACCATGTTGAATTCTATGTAGGTAATGCCAAACAGGCTGCCTTATATTACCAACATTGTCTGGGTTTCGATTTGGTTGCTTATTCTGGTCCTGAAACAGGCGTTAGAGATCGGGCTTCGTATGTTCTTCAACAAAATAAAATCAGGTTTGTAGTAACCTCTAGTTTAATTCCTGATTCCTACATTTCCGAGCATGTTAAAAACATGGTGATGGCGTGAAGGTTCTTGCCCTTTTGGGTTGACGATGCCACCAAGTCGTTTAATGAAACTGTTTCGCGCGGTGCAGAACCAGCCAGTGCTCCTAAAAAAATTACTGATGAGTTTGGCGAGGTGATTGTCGCCTCTATAAAAACGTATGGCGAAACCATCCACACGTTTGTTGAACGATCAAATTACTCAGGCGCGTTTATGCCCGGGTATAAGGCAACGAAAAGTACGGTACACGTTAGCCCGATTGGTTTGAAATATGTGGATCATTGTGTGGGTAACGTTGAACTTGGCCAAATGAACCGGTGGGTTGATTTCTATGAAAATGTTATGGGATTTAAATTGCTCATCACGTTCGATGATAAAGATATTTCAACAGAATACAGCGCGCTCATGTCCAAGGTAGTGTCGAACGGAAACGGATATATCAAATTTCCTATTAACGAACCTGCCCATGGCAAAAAGAAATCACAAATTGAAGAGTACCTTGATTTTTATCACTGTGCCGGTGTACAACATATTGCCATCGCTACCGATGATATCCTTTTTACTGTGGGTGAATTGAGAAACCGCGGAGTAGAATTTCTACGAGTGCCGGATACATATTATGAAGATGTGTTAGATCGGGTTGGCCATATAAACGAAGATCTTCAGGAGTTAAAAAAACTTAATATTCTTATTGATCGTGATGAAGAAGGATATTTGCTCCAAATCTTTACAAAACCAATACAAGATCGACCCACGGTATTTTTTGAAATCATTGAAAGAAACGGGGCCAAGTCTTTTGGCAAAGGAAACTTTAAGGCCTTATTCGAAGCCATTGAATTAGAGCAAGAATTGCGAGGAAATTTATAACCTTACCCATTACACCATCTAAATTTTAAAAATGGACTTACTTACCGAATCAAAGAAACGGGCTGAGGCCTGGCTAAATAGTTCCGTTATCGATGATTCTTCCAAGCAGTCTATTCGCAAGCTTTTGGAAGCTACTGATTCAAAGCCACTGATTGACAGTTTCTATAAAGACCTTGAGTTTGGCACCGGTGGCTTACGCGGAGTAATGGGCGTTGGTTCGAATTGTATTAATAAATATACCATTGGCGCGGCTACCCAAGGTTTATCAAACTATCTTAAAAATCTATTGCTAGTGAAATTAAGGTTGCCATTGCGTATGATAGTCGTAATAACAGCAAAGAACTGGCGCAGGTAACAGCTGATGTATTTTCCGCTAACGGGATTTCTGTATTTCTGTTTGCAGAACTTCGCCCTACCCCACTCCTGTCATTCGCTATCCGGTATTTAAAATGTCAATCCGGAGTTGTAATCACCGCCTCACATAATCCCAAAGAATATAATGGGTATAAAGCCTATTGGTCGGATGGCGCGCAATTAGTCCCTCCGCATGATAAAAACGTAATCCATGAAGTTAATTCTATCGGTGGCTTTGAAAATATTAAGTTTAATGCGAATCAAAGTAAAATCAAGATAATAAGTAGTGACGTTGAGAATGCTTATTATGCGGAAGTTGAAAAACTCATTCCTAAAAAGATGCAATCGCGCGGCAAGCATCCATACCTCTTGTATACTCCAGCATTCACGGAGCTGGCATCACCATGGTGCCAGTTTGCCTCGAACGTTTAGGATTTAAAAATCTGATTATAATTGACGAGCAAGCTAAACCTGATGGAAATTTCCCAACGGTACAATCACCCAATCCGGAAGAAAAATCTGCTATGGCATTAGCGCTGCAAAAAGCGAAGGAAGTAAATGCTGAGTTAATTATGGCAACCGATCCAGACACCGATCGGGTGGGAATTGGAATAAAAGATGCGCAAGGTGAATTTTTTCTTCTAAACGGAAACCAGGCTTTCAGTCTGATGATGTGGTTCATCATGAAAAACCTAAGTCCCGAAGAAAGGAAAAATGGATACATCGCTAAAACAATTGTGACTACTGAATTGGTAGATACCATTGCCCATGACCTGGTGATTGAATGCCATAATACACTTACCGGCTTTAAATACATTGCCGAATTAATGCGCGCCATGGAGGGTAAGAAAAAGTTTGTGGCCGCAAAAGATGAAGGTCATACGTTATTTGAATGGTTAGTTCAAATGTATGTGGATCATGGTTTTTATAAAGAAGGCCTTATCAATTTGGTTCGTAAAGGGGCTGAGGGTGAGATAGAAATTAAGAGAATGATGGAGAGCTTCAGAGGTAATCCTCCAGAAAAAATAGCGGGAAGCAAAGTGGTTCGTGCGCTGGATTATAAATCAAGTACCACGACAGATATCCTCACAGGAAAGACAACAAAATTAACACTGCCAGTATCCGATGTCATTCAGTATTATACAGAAGATGGAAGTAAAATTTCTGTTCGTCCTTCGGGTACCGAGCCTAAGATCAAATTCTACATAAGCGTACACACGAAATTAAATTCAGCTCAAGAATTTGATTTGGTTAATAGTCAGCTTGGTAAGAAAATAAAATCAATTGAGGATTTTCTGTTAGCCCTTTGATACATCTTTGATTGGCAGAAAAACAGCGTAACAAATAATCATTACCAGACCAAAATCAGGAAACCCTAAGAGCACGATTATCCCAAGATGAAATAGAATGCCTGTTAGCAGGAATAACACTCTCAGTTTTTTAAACCAAATCAAGAGTGAAAATGAAATCTCAAAAATGATTACACTCCATCCCATCAGCATAAATAAGGTATTACTTGCGCTGAAGATAAAAGTGGGATTGTAGAAATAATCCAGATTTATTATGGAGTGTATGGCAGTACCCGATCGCCAGGCACTACTCATAAGTTTATCGTAACCCGACAGGAAATAAATTAAACACAAAGATATTCTGGCAAACAATAACGCTACCGAAGAAATAATTTCCTGTGTTATCACGCCCAAAGGTTTCAAACGCGGGCTCAATGGTAAAGCCACAGCTATTAACAGGAACAGGTTTAGCACCGAATCCGATCCATTCAGAATAGAAAACATGAATCGGCTAAGGCAAATGGAGAACCAAAAAATCAGTATTGCACTGATATAGTTGATTCGAACAAAAAGTGAAATTATCAACAAACTAAGAAAGCAAAATAGATAGCACGCAAGATTTACCTGCAAAAAGTGTAAGGGTGCGTATAGTAAATGTGCATACCCCGAATTGAACTGAAAGGGTGCGTAAGTCGCTATATCTCGAAGTACATACCAACTCATTAATAGCTTCAGGATAAGAAAACCATAGAGCGACTTACAAAAAAATGAAACCCAAAATTCATTTCGCTCAGGAAGTTGGAATGAAAACTCAAAATTTCTTAAAGCTGGATTTCAAAATCTTATTTTGGTTAGTGTATCCACGTGAATGGAAAATCTTTACTCTCCTTTTGGATGACAATTAATTGAATAGAGTCAGCCTGGTTTGGTATGTACTTACTCTTATAATATTCTTTTAGAGTTTTGAACCTTTCCTCTTTTTTATTTTCATCTGATTCCTGCTGCCAATAATAGGACAGCGCACGCTCCAGCCATGTTTGATAAATCCTAGTTGGATTACCCGTTGAAAAAAAATCCCTGTAGGTATGCAGCGTAGCATCGACAGGAACTGACCAATGATCTTTTACTTTCCAGGAGATCAACGAAGCTTGGGTTATGGAAATCCGATCCTCTGAAAAGAAAGGACCCGGTAAAAGGTATCGCTTATAGACTTTGGAAATGTAGGATGAGGCCAGGAAAGTCGGAGCCATTATAAAAACAAGCGACACGATTACATGTAAAAACAGTGCAGCAGCTACTATTCGATTGAATTTTCTAAGAGTCATGCCTGTCTTCATTTCTTTGAAATACCCGTAACGCTTATCTTTGCACAAATTATGAAGAAAGTCGCATTTTATACGTTAGGGTGCAAACTCAACTACTCTGAAACCTCTACGATTTCGCGAAAATTTGAAGAGAAAGGGTATCAGAAAGTCGAGTTTACCGATCAGCCCGATATCTTCATTATTAACACCTGCTCCGTTACGGAAAATGCAGATAAAAAATGCCGCAAAATTGTGCGCGAAGCGCGAAGCATTTCACCCAATGCCTATGTTGCCATTATTGGATGCTACGCCCAATTAAAGCCTAAAGAAATTTCGGAGATTCCGGGTGTTGATGCCGTGCTGGGTGCTGCCGAAAAATTCAGGTTAGCGGAGTTATTCGATGGTTTTGTGCGTCCGGAACAGCCGGTGGTCTTTGCTTCTGAGATTGATTCTGTTAATACCTTTAATTCTTCCTATTCGCTGTTGGATCGTACCCGTACTTTTTTAAAAGTTCAGGATGGGTGCGACTACTCCTGCTCGTTTTGCACGATTCCTTTAGCCCGTGGATCAAGTCGAAGTGACAGCATTGTGAACCTGGTCAGTCATGCCAATGAGATTGCGGCAAAGGGCGTAAAAGAGATTGTATTAACCGGTGTCAACACGGGAGATTTTGGCTTACAACAAGGTGAGAGAAAAGAACGGTTTATAAATTTAGTTGAGGCCTTAGATGCGGTAGAAGGAATTGAACGTTTCCGAATTTCTTCTATCGAACCCAATTTGCTAACCGATGAGATCATTGATTTTGTAGCACAATCAAATCGATTTGTTCCACACTTTCATATACCGTTGCAATCCGGATCAAATGAGATTTTAAAATTAATGCGAAGGAGATATCAGCGTGAACTATATACAGACAGGGTTAAAAAGATAAAGGAAAAAATGCCAAATGCCTGTATCGGTGTTGATGTAATTGTTGGCTTTCCTGGTGAAACCAGAGAACATTTTTTAGAAACCTATCAGTTTCTGAATGAGCTTGACATTTCCTACTTACATGTATTCACCTACTCGGAACGGGAAAACACTTTAGCCGTATCGCTACTACCGCAAGTTGTACCTATGAAAGAGCGAAATGAACGTTCGCGAATGCTTCATATCCTTTCTGATAAAAAGCGAAGAGCCTTTTATGAAGCCAATCTGAATAAATCATTTACGGTGCTCTTTGAGAATGATGTAGAGGATGGACTGATGCATGGATTTACTGAGAACTATATTCGTGTAGCTGCCAAGTATGATCCCCTACTGATCAACGAAACAAAACCCGTGATCCTTACTTCCATTAATTCAAAAGGCCATGTGGAGGTTGAGGAATTAATTGATAATGGTCAATTAACAATAGCTCATACATAAGCTGTCTTCAGTTAACTATTTCTTCCATCTTTGACATATCCTCGGTCTGTATCCTTACAGACCGAAATTATTTAGGGTCTGTAAGGATACAGACAATAGTTGAAGGTCAATTGAAAATGGTCAACGTATAATTCTGTATTTCAGTTAACCATCTTTCCATCTTTGATCTCAAGCTTCCGATCCGTCATTGCGGCAAACTCCTGATTGTGCGTCACAATCACAAAGGTTTGACCAAAGTCATCCCTAAGTTTAAAAAATAGTTGATGCAATTCTTTCGCATTGTTTGAATCAAGATTTCCACTGGGCTCATCAGCAAAGATCAAGGCTGGTTCATTGATTAGCGCACGGGCTACCGCTACCCGCTGTTGTTCGCCTCCGGAGAGTTCAGAAGGTTTATGCATAGCACGGTCTTTTAATCCCAACGACTCAAGCAATTTTAAAGATCGATCTTTGACTTTCTTCTCCTCCGTTTTTGCAATTAATCCTGGAATCATAATATTTTCCATCGCAGAAAATTCGGGTAACAGATTATGAAACTGAAAGACAAAGCCAAGATTCTTGTTTCGGAAATCAGCCAAGTCTTTAGCGCTTTGAGTAAAGACCTCCTTCCCTGCCAGGTACAGCCGCCCTTCATCGGGCTTATCTAATGTCCCCAGAATATGCAAGAGCGTGCTTTTACCGGCACCCGATGCGCCTACAATGGAAACGACCTCTCCCTTATTAATTTCAATATCAACCCCTTTCAACACATTGAGTGCACCGTAGGATTTTTTTAGCCCTTCCGCTTTCAGCATGGGTAGATTTATTTCTTGAATTAGATGTTTAAAAAAAGTAGCTTGCCTCCAAAACTAATTCTTTTATGAACATCCACGAATATCAGGCAAAAGACATTCTACATAAATTTGGCGTTGCTGTTCAGCGAGGCATTGTGGCTGATACTCCAGACAAGGCTGTAGCCGCGGCAAAACAAATCACTGCGGAGACAGGATCTAAATGGTTTGTTGTCAAATCTCAAATTCATGCCGGTGGACGTGGAAAAGGAACTGTAAAAGAGACCGGATCTAAAGGCGTTGTACTCGCAAAAAGCACCGATGAGGTATTCGAAAAATCAAAAGCTATATTGGGCGGAACGTTGGTTACTATTCAAACCGGAGCAGCAGGAAAAAAAGTAAATAAAGTTCTTATCGCAGAGGATGTTTATTATCCTGGTGAAAGTGAGCCAAAGGAATATTATATGAGTATTCTTCTTGACCGCGCTACCAGCAAGCCTGTTATCATGGCCTCTACCGAAGGCGGTATGAATATCGAAGAAGTGGCGGCAACCCATCCGGAAAAGATCATCAAGGAATGGATCGACCCGACCATCGGGTTACAACCGTCTCAGGCACGCAAGGTGGCCATCGCCCTTGGGTTAGAAGGAAATGCGTTTAAGGATATGGTAAAGTTTGTGAATGCGCTCTACGCAGCCTACATCGGGTTAGATGCCTCCATGTTTGAGATTAACCCTGTGCTAAAGACCTCTGACAATAAAATTTGGGCTGTTGATGGCAAGGTGAACCTGGATGACAATGCCTTGTACCGCCATAAAGATCTGGAGGAATTAAGAGATATTTCGGAGGAGGATCCGTTGGAAGTTGAAGCGGGTAAATCTGGCTTAAACTATGTGAAACTTGACGGCAATGTTGGGTGTATGGTTAATGGTGCAGGTTTAGCTATGGCTACGATGGATATTATTAAAATATCGGGTGGTGAGCCTGCTAATTTCTTGGATGTGGGTGGTGGCGCCAATGCGGAAACCGTGGAGGCAGGATTCAGGATTATATTAAAAGACCCCAATGTTAAAGCTATTTTAATCAATATTTTTGGTGGGATTGTTCGTTGCGACCGGGTGGCCAGTGGTGTGGTAGAGGCCTATAAAAAGGTGGGTAATATACCTGTTCCCATTATTGTGCGCTTGCAGGGCACGAATGCTGAAGAAGGGGCCAAGATTATTAAAGAATCAGGGTTAAAGGTATTTTCAGCCATATTATTGAAAGATGCAGCCGAGAAAATTACGGAAGTGTTGGCTTAGTGGGTTTCCTAATTAAAAGAAAATACATAAATTGGGTGTTTAAAGCATTCCTATGAGGAAATTGTTGGTCTTATCTGCTTTGATATTTGTTGCTGAGGTATCCTTTGGGCAAAGTTTCTATGCTGTGCGAAAGGATCGAGCTATGATTCTTGTGGTAGGAACAGGTACTTCGACCTATTTTGGGGAACTTGCTAACCCCGGTGACTACATTGACGCAAAGCCAAATATAAACGCGGGACTACAGTATTATTTTACTCCAAGAATCAGCGCAAGAGCTGAATTAACTTGGTTTACGCTGCAGGGGGATGATTCAAAAGCCGATGACAACAGTCGGGTTCAAAGAAATCTATCCTTTAAGTCGAATAATGTAGAATTAGGTTTTACTGGTGCATTTAATCTGTTCCCCAATGGAAATCGCTATTATCGGAGACCCTATTTTAATGCCTATGGATTTGGGGGTATTGGATTACTTTATTTTAATCCAACTACAGAGTATCAGGGTACAAAATATGCCTTACAGCCCCTAAACACAGAAGGTGCTGACTATAGTCGGATTGGTGTTGTTATTCCCTTTGGATTGGGCGTGAGGTTCAAAGCAGGGCCTAATTTCAACGTTGCGCTTGAGGGAGGTTATCGCAAGATTTTCACAGATTATTTAGATGATGTTAGTACCATTCACCTGGGACCAGCTGCATTCTCTGACCCTATCGCAGCCGCTTTGTCGGACAGAAGGCCGGAGATAGGTAAACCTGCGGCACCTGCCGGAACGCAACGTGGAAACTCTGGTCAAGACGATGGTTATATGCTTTTGAATGTAAAGATTGAATACTACTTACCTTGGGATCTTGGAGGACAAAACAGCGGTCGTACCTACAGTAAAAAAACGTAGCGCCAATTATCGATACAATAAAAAGGGTGGCGTTAGAAACAAATAGATTTCGATTAAATCTAAATCTACCTCTTATCTAGAATTTCATAGCGAGAATAATTGCTCTTAAACTCTGGAATTAATTCCTTCATTAAAGCAACCATCTTCAGTTCATTTTTATCGTGAACAAGATCAAAGAACAATTCGATGTATCGGTTGATCTCCTCATAGGCATAGGGTTCAACCTTGCCAATTAAAATCTTATCGTGGTGCGTTGGTATCGTATCCTCAGATTGATTAAGAAGTTCTTCATACAGTTTCTCCCCTTCACGCAGTCCTGAAAAACTATTTCTATGTCCTTACCCGGCTGCATTCCCGATAGCAAAATCATCTTTCTGGCTAAATCACTAATCTTTACAGGCTTACCCATATCAAAAATAAAAATCTCACCTCCTTTACCCATCGTTCCCGCTTCCAGCACTAATTGACAAGCTTCCGGAATGGTCATAAAAAACGGGTGACTTCCGGATGAGTTACCGTTACAGGACCCCCAATTTCAATTTGCTTTTTAAATAAAGGTATCACGGAGCCATTGGAGCCCATCACATTTCCAAAACGGGTAGTCACAAAGGCGGTAATAAAATTCCCCTGATCTTTTAAGTTCTCATTCAAAGATTGAACATAAACCTCCGCTATCCTTTTAGAGCAACCCATCACATTGGTAGGATTCACTGCTTTGTCTGTCGAAATCATGACAAACTTCTTCACCTTACATTGAACAGCCAAGTCAGCCAAAATTTTAGTACCCAAAATATTGCAATGAATTGCCTCACTTGGATTTCCTTCCATCAAAGGAACATGCTTATAGGCTGCCGCATGATAAATTATCTCCGGCCTGTTTTCATCCAATATAGACGCTATTCTATCCTTATTGGTTATATCAGCCAAATAGGGAATAACTCTCACGTTAAAGAGTCCTTTTATCTCGCGTTCAATTTCATAAAGGGGTGATTCTGCCTGGTCAATCAGAACAATCCGCTCAGGACCGTAAGAGGCTACCTGGCGTACCAATTCACTACCTATAGAACCAGCGGCACCCGTTATGCAAATTCTTTTCCCTTTTATGTCCTGAACAATCGAAGGATTGTTTAACCGGATTGCTTCGCGGCCCAGTAACTCCTCGATATTTATTTCTCTTATTTGATTAAGACTCAATTCTCCGCCCACCCACTTTTCAACGGGAGGCACGGTACGCACTTTCACTTTATTGCGAAGACAAGCATCAACCAGTTCATTCTTTCGTTCCAATGAAATGTCCCGTACTGTAATGACTAATTCATCGATGCTTAATTCATCAAAATAATGATCCAAGTTATCCCTTCGGGCATCAAATATTTTGGTGCCATCCACCACCTTTCCAATTTTATTGGGATTGTCTTCCAGAAAACCAACACTCTGCATACGCGGGGTTGAATCGATCACATGCCTCGTGATGATACCCGTTTGGCCCGCCCCAAAAATCAGTACTCTGGATTTCTTGATAATGGCATTTCGATAATACGTGAAAATATATTTGACCAGCAAGCGGTAGTTGAATAAGAATAAAAAGGAAGACAATAGACTTATCAGTACTACCGAGAATGGAATAATAAATGTACCGTTTGAGTATAAGGTGATCAGGTTGATAGAACTTACGAGCGCCACATTAAGCAGCAGCATAAAGAAAATCCGTACCCCATCTTGTAAGCCCGTATATCGGATAATACCCCGATAGCTACCCGTGACCATGATGGCCAGTAAACCACAAGAAGTATAAATTAAAATCCCTTGCTTAAAATGATTCGTTACTAAATCTGAAGTAGAAAAATTAAATCTAAGCAGAAAGCCTAAGAGCGTAGAGAATAAAATAAAGGAACAATCAATAAGAACGATAACCCAACGTGGAAGAATTTTAAGGCTCCTGAGAAGAATCGGGAAACTTTTCACTTTCCTAACAACTTAGTTTGATTTTTTTCTGGATACATACCACTTTCTCAAACCTGCCAGGCCACCTGCGGCCAAAAGGATTTCAATGCCAGAAATAGGAACATCAGGGTCAACATTTGGATCTCCTGGCTGTGCCATTAGCACTGTGCTAAATAGTATAACTATGAGGGTAATGATTACACGAGCTTTCATCTTATTTAATGATCACTTTATGAGTTGTCGATTTTTACCCGATGTAAGTCGCAAGACATACAGACCCTTTCCCAAGGTATTTACCCTCAGCTCACCTTTCCACGTGCCGTCCCCTTGCGATTGAAGTTGCATTTGGTTAATTCTTCTCCCTCCACTATCAATAAGATCTCATGAGATCGCATCCTGACCTGAAGCATGAATTACTATAATCTCCGTTGCCGGATTTGGATAGATGTCAACCGATTGTAATGTCTCTTCCAAACCAGTTACCACTTCGGTTCTTAACACTGTATTTGTTGTTGACACTTCGCATCCCTGCATGGATACTTTCAAATCATATATACCTACCTCTCTAACAATGAGGGTACGATTTGTTTCTCCCATAATCATTTCATTGTCCAGGTACCACTGGTTCCCTGTTTCATAATTAGACGATAAAATATCTAAAGATGAATCTTCAATTACAGCATCTACTAGCTTTTTCACCTTAACATCAACTGATTTTCGTTCGGTGCCCTCACAACCATTGGCATTCAAGGCTCCTACATAATACGTCTTATCGGCATCCAACAAATCTGTTGTGAATTCAAGTCCTCGCCCTTCACTTCCACTGAGCTTTCTGACTCATACCATCTGTAATTCTTATTATTCGCATCCAGGGCAGTAAGACTTACCCGTCCGACCGAGTTTTTACAAACTTCATCCGATAAAGAATTAAAATTTGGGATTGGATTAGAGCTATCCACTAATCTTCAACCAAACGCTTATCGCTTGAACAACCCAGACTATTCATCGCCCTAACGAAATAATTCTGACTACTGCTTAGCGGTGGCGTTTCAAAGATTTCTCCTTCCGCGATTGGTTGGGTGCTATCTATTGAATCAAACCATTGATAGGTGGATCCGGCTGCACCTGAAACTGTAAATACATGCGAGGTGCCTTCACATACCACAGAAGTAACAGGATTTGCTTTGAGAATCGGATTAAAGTTGGCCACGTTAGCCATTACCTCCTGGCGATCTCCCTCACAACCTGACACTGTTGTGTAGGCAACAAAATATACTTTACTTTCATTTAATACTGGCGTTGTGAATTCAGGACCAGAGAACAGTGGTGTACTTGCAGTTTCAGAATCATACCAGTTAAAAGATCCACCACTTAGATCATTGCCAGCTGAGAATGTCAAACTGTTCCCCTTGCAAATCTGATCAGCAGAACTTATTACCATAAGGTCTTGATTCAAATCAACAAACAATACCTTAACCGGAACCCGGTTCCCTTCACAGCCCTGGGCATTGGCTACCGTTACATAAAAGTTACTGTTTTCTGAAATAGTAGGAGTTGTAAACTGAGCTTCCGTTCCTAACACGGTAGAACTTTGTTCGGTTGCATACCAACGATATGATCCATCCCCCGGTGCCCCGGTAGCCGTTAGCACCGCAGAGCTTGTTTTGCATAAGCTCGCGTCCACAACAGATCCTACCTGATAGAGATTATTTTTATCAATGGAAACAGATGATGTTAAAAAACTTTGAACACAACCGGAATTAGCAATTATTTTAACAACATTAGTCCCATTGGTCAACCATTGATCGTCTAATTCCAATAATAAATCGGAACCATTACCCTTCGCCAGGTTAATATAAGATTGGCCATTTACCTCTGCTCCGTAGGTCATTCCATCTTGACTTCCTGTTAATGTAATTACCGAATTAGTGCCCTCGCAAACTGTGGCCACAGCAGTAACCCCTACCGATTGATTAATTGCTTGCGCTGAGATGACAAGATAAAATCTATCGGAAGCCTGGGTAGCCGGAATCGCATTATCAACTGTAAAATTATAACTAGAATTGGTAGTAACGTTTATATCTGCTCCACTGCCCCCATTTGCTGCTTTATCGTGCAGTGTCCAAACTAAACTACTAAAAGCACCCGCTGGATTAAAATCGATCACATAGTTTGCAGAGGCTTCGGGGTTTCCATCCGCATCAAATAACAGATCGGTTAGTTTTAAATTTATTTGTTGAGAGCAACTTAAAGAAGGTACTGAATTCGTGCTTACCGATTTATCATCGGCAGTTATAGTTGAAAGATCAAATTGATTGGCACCACCTTGAATTTTATTATCCCATTTTTCAGCATCGAAATTATCAAGTGATGTGAGTGAACCATCTTGAACCCTAAGCCTGGTTATGTCACTTACCCCGGTGGACGGTTTATACATATTGATTACGAGTTCATCCACCTCATCAGCAGCGATGCGATAAAAATTGGTTGTAGAAGAGGCTACTTTAGCATTTTCATTGATATTCAATACGCCCCCGCCAGACGCACTCGTTGTAACCCAGAAAGATTGACCTGCAGCAATGGTTTCGCCCGGTAATACATCAACAAAAACAGGTCCACCCGTACCGTTATTCCTGACCTTTGCAGTAGTAACAATGTTTGTGGTATTTGGATAAAGGGAAGCATTAGCCGGATCCCAGATAATAGCGGATGGGTACGGATTACCTATCAGGCTAGATCCATTGGCTGCAGCAGCAACGGTCAATGGAAGACCCGTGGCAAGGGCCGGAGTTGCCGGATGTGTACCTGTAAAGTTTATAGTAGCCGGACCAGTAAGTCCATCCTGACGCACGAATGCTGAGTACCCACGGCCATTCAAAAAGTAAATTGGCAGACGCAGTTCCAGACGTTGGGTAAGCTACATACGCCTGCGTAGGGGCATTATAGTAATACAGTGAAGGTGAGGCCGGATTGTAAGCGGGAGTAGGTGGACAAAGCGGACAGGCTGAAGGATCTGAGAATGTTCCGGATACCGGAAACGCAGCTTTTAGCTGAGACACGGTTGAACCGACCACAGGTGAAGCAATGTAACGCCAGATTCTATTTTCGCTGCTCATGTACCTTGGCGCAGGATAAGTTCCATTAAGAACAGCAAGAGCCGTACCTCTGAGCGGACCAATAGTTGCGTCATCGGCCGGGTTATCAGAGGTAGATAAAAGCACCAGGTTATTGCCTGTAGTGAATGTGTTTACCACAGTTGTATTCAAGGTAAGACGGCCTCGAAGATTTAGTGGGGCCATACTATTGATAACAGTTGTACTTCCTACTCCACTGCCTACCGTAATGTTGTTGAACGTTGTAGAGTTTCCGGTTATGTTCTTAACACCAGCGGTTCTAAACAACACGGTACCCGAATTATGGTTGAACGAACCACTATTGGTTAAATCCGCGGTTAGCTCAATTGTACCAGAAGAAGAAGTGAGGGTATGACCTGAGGCAATTGTGAGACCATCAAAATTAATAGTTCCTGAACCCGTAATACTTGAGGTTGTACTTGGCAAACCATTTCCAAATGTTACTGTTGAGCTTCCTGTTCCCGCATTAAGGGTACAGCCATTGGCAACCGATAAAATTCCATCAATCGAAAAATTAGAGTTAGCACCAACACTTAACACATCGGCACCCACACCATCGCCCACTGTAAGATTGGTGAATGATTTGGTTCCGCCTACTGTAAATGCGCTAGTTGTTCGGCAAAACGAATTGTACCAAGGCTTGATAAATTTCCGGTTGTTCCCAATTGATCATCTCCGATAGAAATTATATTTGTTGCGGTATGATTTAAATTACCATTCAGGGTTAAGTCGCTGGTAATTGTAATGAGAGATGGGAAGGTGCTAATGTTGAGCGTATTGCCCGTGTTTATTATAAAATTATTAAAGGTTGTTGTAGGTAAGCCTGTTCCCGAAAGAGATCCATTGCTTGCAAAGGTTACCGTACCCCCAGTAAGATTAATTGTGCCGCCATTATTTTCAATGTTGCCCCTGACAATAAAATCTTCAACCCCATTCAAAGATTGACCACTATTGACCCGGAGGTTAGTAAAGTTTCTCGCGTTGGCTGCTGCCGATCCCGTTAAGGTAGTTGTGCCGTTAAAAATTACGGTTACAGAAGATGTAAAAGTTCCGCCTGTATTAATGGCGAAATTACTTGCTCCTGATAAGGTAAGATCGGCCCCAGCATTAGCGATAACGGGACCGTTGACTGTAAATAAACCGCCAATTGAAAATGGGGAAGTATTTGCTGTAAGAGATCCGGTATTATTAACTGTAACTGTACCCGCAGTGCTGAAACCTGCGTTGGCGGTTAGAAAACCATTGATCGTGAGGGTACCCGCCACGGAAAAAGATGCGGTAGCTGTTTGTAGCGAACCGGTTGTTGCTGTTACCGTAACTGCCCCATTAGCTGTAAAGCCAGCATTCGAATTTAGGTTACCACCCACTGTTAATGTTCCGCCTACAGTAAAGGGAGAATTTGTTGTGAGTGTTCCGATAGGAATAGAGCTAGTAATGTTGATAGTACCCAAAGCGGTAAAAGGGATACTGGCAGTAATTGCCGCATTATTATTAATTGCTATATTAAAAAAGGTCGTAGAAACCGGAGTTCCTTGAATGTTGTTAGACGTTCCCGTAAATCCAAGCGTGCCACTTGTTAAATTAATTGTTCCGTTGTTCGTTAAGTCACCCGCTATCGATAGTGTTACCGTACCTGTGGAAGTAAGCGTTCCCGTGGCTGATACAATCACATTATTAAAATTTTTGGCACCCGATCCGCTGAATTGTGTGTTGCTATCAAAAGTTACAAGTCCGTTTGCTGTAAAAACACCAGTACCCGCCATATTTCCTGAAATAGTGCCGCTTGCTGATGAGTTTGTGGTAAAAGTACCAGACGCAGTTGTGTTTAAAGTTCCAGCCACTGTGAAAGGTGCATTGCTTACCGTCATCGATGAACCTGCTCCGGTAACGGTTATCCCAGCGGCCGCATCAAATCCGGCATTAGCTGATAAAACACCTCCCCCGCTTACTGTAAGCAGTCCGCCTACCGTAAAAGGGACGCTACTGCTGGTCATTGAAGAACCTGCCGATGTAACGGTAAGTGCGCCTTGAGCGTCTAAACCGACATTGGCCGTAAGAATACCATTGACAGTGATAGTCCCAACCCCTGTAATCAACCCGAATGCAGTCAGATTACCACTTGATGAAACTGTGAGGGCACCATCAACAGATAAGGGAATGATGTTAAAGATAGTTCCGCTTATTGTAACATTAAAAAAATTAGTCAGAGGGCCTGAACCGCTAATAGACTTAGCCGCTCCACTAAACGTCCATCTGCCGCTTGTAAAGTTAAGGGTACCGTTATTCGTAAAATTACCTGTTACAAACAGGTTAACATTTGTGGAGGCTGATACACTGCCTGTTATAGTAACATCGTTAAAGGTCTTATTTCCACCGCCCGTTACCAGCGTAGTACCAGCGAAAGTTGTTGTTGCACTTGACGTAAATTGCCCCGTTCCACCAAGATTGCCGTTAATTGTCATGTTTATGGACGAGGTGGCTGTGGAGCCACCCGAAGACGCAACATTGAAAATAGAAGTCGAAACAGGCGTTCCTGTAACTGCTGTGGTGCCATTGAGATTAAACGTTCCAGAGGTATGAGTAATTGTCCCATTGTTTGCCAAGCTGGCGTTGTTGAAAATAATGACATTGTTCCCACCCCCAGAAATCATTAAGGTGCCATTAGCTGTTAATGGACCATTAACCAATAAATCAGTACTACCGCCATTGTTTACGCTTAACGTTACCCCAGGATTTATTATTACCGCGCCAGTTGCTTGTATAATTGTTTGGTCGATTGTAACTGGAGCAGTTACTGTAATTGTGTGACCCGCTAGAATGGTTATTGATGTTGTATTATTAAAAACGGGGACAATATTTGGAGTCCAGGATAATGGATCATTCCAATTTCCAGATCCTAAACCCGAAGAAACCGTTTGAGCCTGTACGCCTAAACTCGTCATTAGAATAAATAACCCGATCAATATTCTCATAAGTTCACTTCAATCTGGATTCAATAATTATCAAAGATAAACAAAATATGAACTTTTTACCTTCTCATTACATACTACTTGTTCATTATTTTGTAACCCTGCGTCCAATACATTTCAATTAATCGAATGACCTCAGTCTGCTCGTCTATTCCATTATTAGAAGGGAGGCATAAGCCCCGATTGAAATACTCTTCCGAATTTCCATTTAAAAAACTCAGAGAACTTTGGCAAAGGAGCTGTAAATGCATCGGCTTCCAAAGAGGTCTTGTCTCAATGGAATTGTTTTTTAAATTATTGGCAATCAAGTCTTTGTCTTTACTGTCCTCAAACACAAAAGCAGAAAGCCAGCGGTTGGAGATCCTAATTTCTGTGTCGACCTGAAAGCTGCATTTATCTTTTAAAGCTTCTCTATACCGACTGAAAACAGCTTGTCGAGCTGAATTTTTATTGGACAAGAGAGGCAATTGGCTTAAACCCATCGCGGCATTCAAAGAACTCATCAGGTAGTTAAACCCAATGGAGCGATGCTCATAGTACGGCCGATCCTCACGCGCCTGAGAAGCATAAAAACGTGCTTTTTCAGCTAATTGAGGCTCTTTTGTAATCAAAGCTCCACCGCCATAGGTAGTTATTGCCTTGTTATTGTTAAATGAATAAACTCCAATTCGCCCGAAGGTGCCTGTTAACCGAGTCTGATAGGTTGACCCCAGTGATTCGGCCGCATCTTCAATAAGATCAATTCCTTCGCGATATGCTATTTCCAAGATCTCCTGCATTTGGGCTGGCATTCCATAGGTATGGACAATGATTATCGCTTTGGGAAGAGTTCCCTTTTTCTTTTGCGCGTCTATCGCTTGTTCGAGCAGGGCTGGGTCCATGTTCCAGGTCTCCCGTTCACAATCCACCAACACGGGTGTTGCACCGACATACAGAATCGGGTTAATGGTTGCCACATAGGTGAAGGTAGGAGCTATTACCACGTCTCCGGGGCCAATCCCCAATGCAAGTAATGCCAGGTGAATAGCAGCTGTACCCGAATTAGTAGCCACTACATGCGGCATGCCTGTCAACGTAGCTAATTCATTTTCAAAATCGGTGATGATTTGGTTGTGATGCACGCCCTCATAGGATCTTAACACTTTTGTTAAAGCATCAACATCAATGGGGTTATAGGAAAGCGGAATTCGATACGGCATCTTAGTTTCGAAAGGTAGGGGGAAAATGGGGAATAGTAAATGGTAGGCGGTAGGCGGTGAGCGGTAAGCAGTAATCGGTAAGCGGTAAGCGGTAATCAGTAAGTGGTAATCGATATTTGGTAAGCGGTAAGTAGAAGTCGGTAAGCAGTAAGAAATAAATTGATGATTGATGCAGGGTTTTGAATGATGAATTACTTCAAGTGTTACCTCACCCCCCGCCTCCGTAAAACTTCGGGCGGGCAGGCTAGCCCCTCTCCCCGGGGAGAGGGGTTTGGATTTAATTTCTGATATAAGAAACCAAACATTAATAGAAACATCAGCAAGGGATTAACAATCATGCGATGGATTTGTGATAAGAAGGGTGATGATAGTTCGGAGTCACCTTCTAAAGAAAGTTTTACAGTAAAGTATAGCGGCAGGATAATTAAAAGCTCCACCAAGAAGACAAGAAAAAGCAGCTTTTTAAAAATTTTGTTTGTTGAAACAATGTCCAAATAATAACCATACACGCGGTGTCATTTAAGATCAATCTACCCGTGCGATTAAAAATGAAGATTGCATTAGCATTTTTAATTTCCAGTGCTTCGCAAGATTGAATTTAACATATCCGCATAGCTTACCCGTTGAAATAAGTAAATCAAAACCAAGGCTAGCAGTGCGAAGCCCAGTATCATGTAGCGCTTCATGGCTTTGGATTGATAAGTTTCTTAACCGAAAATCCACTTGCCTTTTCCATCCACCACCACCAAAGCGCAAACACAATGAGATAAATAGTTGCTGTGAATAAGTATTTGTGCACGTAATAAAAATAGCGTTGCCAATATCCGGCCACATAATAGAGCGCAACGACCCGCAGCAGATTTGCAAAATAAATAATGACGATGCCCATCGGTAAAAACCAGGCGAGCTGTTTCGCCTTGCCACGAAAGGCAAAAAGAAACGACACAAAAACAACCATCACATTGATTCCATTGCATCCTTCAAAAACACTGATGACTGATTGCGAATCCTTCATGATGGAAATTGTGGGTGCAGAAATCTTAGGCTGGGTTGACGTTTGTTCTCCCAAAAGATTGACAACGAAAGATGTTTGTTCCGTAACCATCTTGGTAGCCCAATCAGCCGATCCCTGATAGGAGGAAATCCATAGCCCGTAAATAAGGTTTAATCCGAGATAAAGTCCCAGAAAGACACCTAAAAATCGAAACGCAGGAATAAACTCTTTCATTATTTTTTTGCCGGTACACCTTTCACTGTGCTCTTGTTCTCCACATTTTGTGTTACAATGGCTCCTGCCCCCACACGCGCGCCACTTCCTATTCGGAGATGTTGTAGTACGGAAGCTCCGGTGCCAATTAAAACTTGATCTTCGACGTTAACAAACCCAGACAAATGTACGCCTGGCATTATGCAAGAAAAGTTTCCGATGGAAACATCATGGCCGATGGTTGAGTTTAAATTGATCAGTACGTGCGCTCCTGTTTTTATATCAATGGTTAATTGACAACCGGCTGTAATAATGGTTCCGTCACCCAGTTCAATTCCTAAACCCACACCTGCTTTTGGATGAATTAAAACCGGAAATGAAATCTGAGAATTCGTTATTCCCGATACGATCTTTGCTTTGATTAGCGGGTCGCCCACTGCCACTGCGGCATTCAGTTTATAATCAATCTTGCTGAGGTCAGCAATCTTTCCCAATACTAAATGACCGGCCACCTTGTTTCCCATTGGAACGGCATCATCATAAAAGCCGATTACATTCCAGGTTAATTCCTCTTGATTGATCTGATGAATCAGCACTGCGATTTCCTTACCCAATCCCCCTGCTCCTACTATGGCTATATCTTTCAAACTCATTCGGTAAATTTCTTTTCGTGAAGAGAAGTGTCTTTCTTAAAAGAAAGGACTAAAATAAATGTTTTAAGTAATATTTTCAGATCTAATAAAAAGGAGATGTTATTTACATAGTAAAGATCACGTTCAAATTTTTCTTGCCATGAGATAGAATTCTTGCCAGACACCTGTGCCCATCCGGTAATTCCCGGAGAAACATCATGTCTCTTGATTTTGTTCAACTGAAAACAACGTGCTATACTCAACCGGCAACGGTCGCGGGCCGATAAATGACATCTCGCCTTTTAGCACATTCCAGAGTTGTGGAAGCTCATCGAGGTTCGATTGCCTTAAAAAGTTGCCCCATCCGAATTCACGGAGGTGAAGAGGTTTATTTTGATCGGATGACAGCGTCCGGAATTTCCAAAGCGTAAATGGTTTATTCGTTTCGTCCGATACGTTCTGTAAAAAGAAAATTGAAAATTCACCTGTGAGTCCGTACCCTAATACAATCAGCAATAGCAGCACCGTGATCGGAATGAATAGTAACACGATCACACAATAGTCTATCAGCGGCTTGATGTGTCTGTATTGCAAGCAGTAGTTGTTTGATGTAAAATTAACCTGATTAGGACGCGTTACAAACGTGCGCCAGTTTAAGAGATCTCAAATGAACCTGCATAGGAGGAGTTTAATGATTCACTATCGACTCATGAATTGTGGGATCCCTGCTAAGGCCAGGATGACCATACAGGTGAGCAGAAATTTTGCTCCACGGCCGCATGGCCGCGTGATGGCTTCCAGACTGTCGCCCTTACGCACCCGCTTACAACCGCACCACCCGCGAAAGTCCGAAGGTCAGCCATCACTGGAGAGTTTTTAGATTCTCTTGAGGAAGAGATATCCCCTATTTTTTACGATCCCAAATGTCATTGAATTCGGAGGAGTTTAATGATTCGCTTAGACCCCATGAATTATGGGATCCCTGCTCAAAGGCCGGGATGACAATACGGAAGAAAAAACCCCCACCAAACCTGCTTATGACTTGGTACGGGCAGGCCTACCAGACCCGGCAGGCAGGATCTCCAAAGGAAATGGGGAGTTGATTTTAATAATGCGATTTTATCTAAGCTTTTTTGTGCATACCTTCAATAATGAAGAAAATTGCCTTGATCCTTTTTCTTGCGTTGGGATGTGAGATCAAAATCTTGGTTATATCCAAGTTCCATGTTCAGCAACCGATCCCAATAGAGTTGGAGCTGTCTGCAAAGATGGAATTAGCCGCAAAGGTACTGCCAGTAATGTGTGCGGAAGCCTTGGAGGAGTGGATAAATGGGTATGCGATAAATAACTACTGCGACTGAAGAATCGGAAAAATTAACCATTCATTTCTGCAGACAGAATCCAGAAATTCCAAAGATTAGATTGCTAGCCATTTCAAGTGATCTGAATTTGTAAGAAAGTTAACTCGTCCTTTTAATGTCCCTGATTACTTCTTTCGAAAAATCAACCAAATGGTACTCATGATTATTTTAATATCCGTCCACAGTGACTGTTCTGTGATGTATTGTAAATTCAGCGCAAGCTTTACGGGCATTATTTCTCGGATATAATAATCGATCGGGTCACTTTTACCCGCTAGCAGTTCATTTTCATTTCTGAATTCGATAGACGCATAATCAGTAATGCCTGGCTTTACCGAAATGACTTTTACTTGCTCTGAATTATATAAGTCAACAAATTTTTTTAGCTCCGGACGTGGACCGACCAAACTCATGGTACCCATTAATACATTTATAAGTTGCGGCAGCTCATCAATTTTATATTTCCGCAGGTAGTAACCCACGTTTGTTATTCTTGGATCGCGCGCACCAACGGTAATAGCCGTATGTTTATCCGCATTAACACGCATGGTTCTGAATTTAAAAAGTTTGAACAACTTACCACCCTTGCCTACGCGTTGCTGCAAATAAAATATGGGACCGATGGAATCCAGTTTGATGATGAAGGCGATAAGTAAAAAGAAAGGAAAAAGTAGTATTAGGCCTACCCCTGAAACTAGCAGGTCGAGGATTCTTTTAGTCATGCGGAGTAGCGGGCTTTGGCATGAAACAAAGGTAGGAGATAATTTCCCTCACTCCCAGCCTTCGTAAAACTTCGGGCGGGCCACCCCTTGGGGGGGGGGTTGGTTAAAAAGTGCCCCCAAACGTGAAATTAGTGTTGCTTTCGGATAATGCGGTTCCCTGTCCGGGGGGGTCAGGGTGGGGATGCTGGGGGCGGCCCGGGGTTTAGTCCTAGGTTGGCTTTTTATTTTGGTTTCCTCCGCGGGTGCTCGCTTCTTGAATCAATGTATGAGGTGCTTCGGGGTTCAGAGATCATGGTTTTTCTTGTCCTTTGGCTGACAAGAACAAAGGTCAAGGCCGAAGATACGCCCTTGGCTTGCCACACACCGCCCGCTTTTCGGCCAGGCCAGCGCCAAGGTTTCAAATAGGCGTAGTTAATGCAGTAATATAAAGCCTGGGAGGCGGTGCCACCGCCCGACAATGTAATTGCTTTTGTCGAAATCAAGCTCAGGATAAATTGGTAATGATATCTCACGCGAATAAGAATCGTAGGCTACGGGATACTCTTCCATCTTATACCCACGTTCTTTGAATACTGTTAACAAGGGCAAGGGTTGAAAGTGCACGTTCACCGAAACACCTGCCGCGGTAATCTGCTCGATCATTTTATCGCGTTGGGTTTCTGAAATTCCTTTGATGCGCAGGGCATATAGGTGATACGAAGATTTCTTCTTTTCTGAGTTCTGTGGTGGAAGTTCGGCCCAGGAATATTCTGAAAAGCACTGAGCATAGTAATCAAACACTCTCTTTCGCTCGGGTAAAATATGGGTTTGATATTTTCTTTAACTGCGCTAGTCCAATGGCCGCACCTAAATCGGGCATGTTCATTTTAAAACCCGGATAGACAATGTCATACTTCCACCCGGCTCCGTTTGTTTTAGCCAAGGCATCTTTTGTTTGTCCGTTTAACGACCAAAGTTTTAAGGTTTTATAAACTTCTTCATTATTGAATGGAGGCGGCAGCGTAACACACATCGCACCGCCTTCGGCCGTAGTCACATTTTTTACCGCATGA
The DNA here is from genome assembly GCA_016709845.1 of Flammeovirgaceae bacterium. Lineage (GTDB taxonomy): Bacteria > Bacteroidota > Bacteroidia > Cytophagales > Cyclobacteriaceae > ELB16-189. The sequence continues at coordinate 37,808 of JADJMA010000038.1, forward strand.
AAAGAGAATACGGTGAAGTCGGCCCAAGTGCCGATGGGTTTATTGTGATAGTGCGCTCCTATCGAGTGCGCGGCATCTGCGAGAATCAGGATGCGACCTACTTGTTGCTGGTTTTTTGTTGCTGGATTGAATCGACTTTTTACCTCTGGCTCGTTGACGAGTGTGCTAATTTGTTTGTAGTCGCATGGCCAGCCGGCTATATCAACGGGCATAATTGCTTTGGTCTTCGAAGTAATTTTATCACGGATTTTATTTACATCGATGTTAAAATCAGCACCACTATCCACCAGCACCGGAGTGGCTCCTAAATGCATAACCACCAACGCAGTGGCAGCATAAGTATAAGCAGGAATAATCACTTCATCGCCACGCGTAACACCATACCAATGCAACAACAACATCAAACCCGAAGTAGCCGAGTTGCAACACGCCACATGGTTAATCCCAACTTGTTGCGCGACTAATTTTTCCAATGCCAACACTTTGGGCCCCGAGGTAATCCAACCGCTGTCAAGCGATTCGAGCACTTCGCGTTTTACGTCATCATCTATGTAGGGTGGTGAGAAGGGGATTTTCATTTTTGTTAGTCATTGAAATTTACTTGGCGGACTTGATAGCTCATCTTTATTTCATTTTTTTGTTAAGAAGCACAATTTTAAGGAATAGATATGGGATTCAGCGAGATCTACAATCTTAACCGGTATTTTTTTATGACCCTAACATGTCATTGAATTCGAGGAGTTTAATGATTCGCTTAGACCCGATGAATTATGGGATCTCCGCTCAAAGGCTGGATGACAACACGGTGAGAGAAGGTTTGCTCCACGGCCGC
>JADJMA010000039.1 GCA_016709845.1 Flammeovirgaceae bacterium
AAACACCGAAACACGCTTGGGCAAACACATGAAGAAAACAGAAGACACCGTAGAAACACCCGGCTTTGTTTTTACAAATTGTAAAGCCGGGCGAATAGTATGTTGGGTGGTGTGAGCTGCCCCCGAAACCATACCATCGGCTTCTCCTTTATACACCATCATCGTACCGAAATAAGAAACATCCAACATAAGATCGCGCGCCATCTCTATAGAAATATTCTTACTCTTCCGTAACTCATAAAGTGTGTTTACATAATCCGGATAGCGATCTGAAGTTGCTGGATTGATAATCTTAACCTTATTTAAATCGAGTGTAAGATTCAATCGCTTCAATGCCACGTGGATCGTTTCCGGATTACCCAGGATGGTTAGATCAACAATGTTTTGTTTTAGTAGTGCATCAGCTGCCTGCAAAATGCGATCATCATCGCCTTCGGGCAATACGATATGCTTCTTTTGTTCTTTCGCTCGCTTAACAATTTGATATTGAAACATGCGAGGCGTAATGTTCGGGGTTCTGAAAGAAATTATTTTCCGTTCAAGCGCTTTTACATCCAGGTATTTATCAAACATGCCAATGGCGAGGGCAATTTTCCCTTTGTTATCAGGCGAAATTCTGGATTGTGTGTTTGCTACATGCGTAACTGTTTTAAATGTGCCGGTCTCTACAAGAATAATAGGTACTACTGTATCTAACCCCTCAATCAATTTCAGGATGGTGGGTTCTGGTTCAAGGCCTCCGGTCAAAATAATGCCAGCTATCCTTTCGAAGTTCTTGGAGATGTTCGCCACCAATGCACCAATAATTATGTCGCCTCGTTCTCCCGGAGTAACGATCAGTGTATTTTTTTGTAGTCGCGTAAGACAATTACGAAGTTGCATGGCACCCACAATCGATGTATCCACCTGATTGCCCAACAGGTTTTCGCCAACCAGAATTCTTCCGCCCACCGATTCAAAGATCCTTCATGGTAGGGTTTCCCAGATCTTTATTACGAGGGATTGACGTGACGATAATATCCTTTGGGCAAGGCTTTGCAAGTTGTGACGAATGGCCTTCATCATCTTCAATATCAATCTTATTCGCGATAACGGTAAGTACCTGCACACCTTCGTCTGTAAAACTTTTAGTGGTAGAGAGTGCTGTCTCCACAATTTCCTGAACTGACTTGTCTTCTCCTTTTACAATAATGGCGGTGGGAATTCCGAGATTCTTGGCTATCGAAATATTCCCGTCAAATCCCACATTGGTACCACCGCCCATAAAGTCGGTGCCCTCAATCACCACAAAGTCATACCGTTCCTGAAGATTTTTGAATTGATCAATAATCTTATCAATGATATATGATTCATTGCCGGCATTAATGTGTTTTATTACCTCGCTTCGGGTAAAAACGAACATCTCCTCATAAGCGGTGTTCAGTTTAAAATAAGCGGCAATGGTTTCCAGGTGACCATCTTTCTCTGATCCTTCGCTACTGATGATGGGCTTGAAGTAGGCTACCTTTTCTGTTTTGGAAACTAATAGATTCATCAGACCCAGGGCAATTATCGATTTGCCAGAATAGGGTTCGGTGGTGGTTAGGTATATGGCATTAGTCATATCAAAATAAGTATTTGACTTCGGTCGAATTTATAATTTCAATTGGCAAGATGCGATCAATATTATAATTGTTTACTGATAAATATCATTTGATAACCTGATCCTGGCTTGCTGATCAAACATAAGAAATTCTATAAAGCATAAAAAAAGGCCGAAGCCGGCCTTTATAAAATTAATTTTCTTAACGATTAGTTTTTAATAAGCTGAGATGGTGAAGGAGCCTTCTTATTTGCCCTTGGTTTATCTGCCAGTGATTTATAGAAAAATAAACGAACCACTTCGCCATCGGTGGAAGTAAAAGCTTCGCTCATCCCGTTGTTTATGCCTCTTAATTCATCTTTTACCTGCCCGGATTCATTTGTATAAAAGGCAGTTGCTTTTTTATCAAACTCGCCAAAGCTACCATCAATTTTTTGAATTTGAAGTTTGCCTGCCATCTTCCCATCCTTCACCTCTATTTTTCCCATGAAACACTCGGAATAAGCATCACTTCCTTTTATTGAAATGACAACATCCTGTGTACCATCTGCCACTGGGTTTGTGCCTCGTTCTTTAAAGAGGGTGTACCATTCCTTATAACAATTAGAAGTAGATGGTTTGGTGGGTGTACCCTGAGCGAACAACCCTACAGACATTATACTGATTAAGATAGTCAAAATAAATTTCATAGCTTTTAATATTAAAGTACTCGAAATAAGCCATTTTTTAAATCCCATCAAAACGCAACAATCATTAATTTGGATATCTGACTCAACAACAGAAATAACACAGATTTAAATCGTGTTAATTATATAACTATTTCACAGTTCACTACTTGGTTTCCCCTATCTTGCGGGCTTAAAATTCATCCTATGAAACTTCATCTAATGACCGTTAGCCTTCAAAAAGTGGACTTATTCTACTGTTGGGCCTCGCGGTTTCGGCCTGTGGAAAGAAAACGGAAACAGCCGTTTTGCCCCCGGTTAAAGTAAATGTAGTGAAGGCTATACAGAACGATGTTCCACTTTATGAGGATTTTGTAGCCCAGGTATATGGCCAATCTGATGTGGACATTCGGGCACGTGTGGAAGGATGGGTAACAGCTATGAATTTTAAAGAAGGATCGCAGGTTAAAAAGGGTGATCTGCTCTATATTATAGATGATTCTCAATATCAAACCCGCGTTGATGGGGAAGCCAGCAATTTAGCTCGAGCAAAAACTGAGTTGGTCCGTGCCGACAATGAACTGAGCCGCGTAAAACCCCTTACCGAACTCAATGCTTTGAGTAAGAAAGATCTTGATAATGCTATCGCCTCTTTTGAAGCCGCACAGTCACAGGTAAAGGCATCTGAAGCTTCTCTCAAAAATGCGCGTATTGAATTAGGCTACGCACACGTGTACGCACCCTTCGAGGGAGTTATTGGTACATCGAATGTGAGGGTTGGTGATTACGTAAGTAGGGCTGGCACCTCTTCTGTGCTGGCAACCATTTCCAGTGTTGGCTCCGTACGGGTTCGTTTTCAGATCAGTGAACGCGAGTACTTGCGCATTGCTCAAATGTCGAAGGAAGAGCTAGACGCTGCGAAGAAAAATGTCCAATTGATTCTGGCTGATGATTCTATCTATCCCCAAAAAGGGGAGGTTAATTTTGCTGATCGAGAAATTGATCCTAAGACTGGTACTTTAACCATTGAAGCCCTCTTCTCCAATCCCACCGGTTTATTGCGTCCAGGTTTGTTTGTTAAAGCACGCGTATTACTAAGTACATTACCGAACGCGGTAATGATTCCACAGCGGGCGGTTTTTCAATTACAAAGTCTTTCGCAGGTATTTACGGTGTCTGACTCCAGTACATTAAAGGTTACTATGGTAGAAGCCGGACAAAAAATTGGTGACGCCCGGATTATTACAAAAGGATTAAAGGCGGGTGATCGGGTAGCGGTGATTGGAACAGCCAGCCTTACACCCAATTCTAAAATTGAAGTGGTTGAACAGAAATGGCCAGATACGCAGAAACAATAATTCATTCTACTATTTAATAATCTACTACTGCTATGAGTGAATTTTTTATCCGAAGGCCAATTGTTGCGATGGTAATTTCCATCCTCATGGTTCTCATGGGATTGATCACGTTAAGAAGTATACCGATTTCCAAGTATCCTGAAATTACACCGCCTATGGTGCAGGTTACTACCTCATTCAACGGAGCCAACGCGGTGAACGTAGAGCAGGCCGTAGCGACACCGATCGAACAGCAGGTGAACGGTGTGGAGGAAATGCTGTACATGAAATCCATCAACGCGGCTGATGGCTCGTTGACATTGCAAGTTTCTTTCGAAGTAGGTGTTGACCTGGACAACGCGAACATGCTTACCCAAAATCGCGTATCGCAGTCAAGCGCTAAAATGCCAAATGAAGTAAAGGCCTTCGGGGTAACCAACAAAAATCAATGGTGTTCCCGATGATGTTGGTTTCACTGTCATCGCCCAAGGCCACGTACGATGGGTTGTTCCTGAACAACTACGCCAACATTAATATTGTTGATCAGTTAAAACGCTTGAAAGGTGTGGGTGATGATTCTCTTTGGAGGAGCCGATTACGCCATGCGCGTGTGGTTGCATCCGGATCAGCTGACAAAATTGAATCTCACGGTAACGGATGTGATGAATGCCGTGAAGAAACAAAATGCCATTTCACCCGGAGGAAAGTTTGGAGCACCTCCTACCCCGAAAGGCGTTGAGTATACGTATAGCGTTTTATTGCAAGAGCGTTTAGTAATAGAAGAGGAATTCGGTAACATCATTGTGAAATCCGATGAGAAGGGTTCCATCATTCGTTTGAAAGATATCGGTCGCCTTGAATTAGGCATGGAAAACTATAATTCATTCAGTCGCCTGAATAGTAAAGCAGCCAGTACGATTGTTGTTTATATTTATTATTTTCCCTTTGCTGGGATTCTCCGTAAACGTGTTGTCGCTGCTGGGCCTGGTGCTCGCCATTGGTCTCGTGGTTGATGATGCTATTGTGGTTGTTGAAGCCGTAATGCACAACATCGAACATGGTATGGACCCAAAAGCCGCTACACAAAAAGCAATGAAGGAAGTGGGTGGACCTGTTATAGCGATTGCGCTTATCCTTGCCGCGGTGTTTATACCCGTTGCGTTTGCCGGAGGTATTACGGGCAGATTGTATCAGCAGTTCGCGATCACTATTGCTATCTCGGTATTGTTCTCTGCCTTTAATGCCTTAACACTCAGCCCTGCGTTGAGTGCCATTTTACTAAAACCAAAAAAGAAATCAACCGGATGGTTGCAGCGGTTCTTCGATGCCTTCAATCGCATGTTCGATAAGTTTACGGAGGGGTATACCGGTGTTGCGCGTATTGTAGCCCGTAAATCGATACGCTCTATTTTCATCATTGGTATTGTGCTGGTGTTCACTGGAATTTTAGGCAAGTTTATTCCGGGAGGATTTTTACCCGAAGAAGATGAAGGCTATTATCTGGTGAATGTTCAACTTCCGGATGCCGCATCGCTAGAGCGCACTAATGAGGTGGCTACCAAATTAGAAAACATCATAAACAATACCCCAGGAGTTGCCTATTCAACGGTGGTGATTGGGTATAGTATGCTTACACAATCGTACTCCACCAATAATGCATTTGTTTTTATATCCCTGAAACCTTGGGATGAACGAGACAAAACAGCGGCACAGTTGATTCAGGAAACCAATCTGGCTATTCGAAATAACATTTGGATGCCACCGTTATTGCCTTGGTCCTCCGCCTATTGAAGGGCTTGGAACCTCTGCAGGATTCACCTTACAGCTTCTCGATCTCTCAGGCAACACACCTCAGTTTCTGGAAGAGCAGTCACGCGAATTTTTAGCCAAAGTAAATAAGCGACCAGAAATTGGCAGAGCATTTACATTATTTCGAGCGAATGTGCCGCAGAAACAAATTGTTATTGATTATGACAAAGTAGAAAAACTGAACATCGACCAAAGTGAAATCACCAGCACGATCTCTGCCTACTTAGGTAGTACGTATGTAAACGACTTCAACCGGTTTGGTCGCCAGTACAAAGTGTTTGTGCAGGCCGAAGCCGAAGACCGGCTCGCTCCCGATGACATTGCACGTTATTATGTGCGCAGTCGGTCTGGAGAAATCATTCCGCTAAACACCTTGGCTGAGGTAAAAGATATTTCAGGCCCTTCATATACCAATCGCTTTAATATGTTTAGGGCTGCCGAAATTTCAGGAGCCCCAGCCGAAGGATACAGTTCGGCAGAAGCCTTGAATGCGTTGGAAGAAGTGGCCGCTACCTTACCAAAAGAAATGGGTATTGCGTGGAGCAATATGTCCTATCAGGAGAAAGCAGCAGAGGGATCAGGGGGTACTGTGTTCCTGATGGCTTTGGTATTTGTATTCTTAATTCTTGCTGCACAATATGAAAGCTGGAAACTTCCGTTCAGTGTTTTGTTAGGCGTGCCTGCTGCCATATTCGGTGCTTTCTTAGGTTTGTGGCTCGGTGGCTTGTGGAGCCCGAGTTATGTAAACAACGTTTTTGCACAAATCGGATTGGTGATGTTGATCGGATTAACAGCGAAGAACGCTATTCTTATTGTTGAGTTTGCCAGATGCTGCACGAAGAGCAAGGCAAGTCACTCTTCGATGCTGCGTTGGAATCTGCCAAGCTTCGCCTCCGTCCTATCTTGATGACTTCGTTCGCTTTTATGCTGGGTGTGGTACCCTTGCTTACAGCATCGGGCGCTGGAGCGGAAGCCCGAAGGTATGGGTATAGCAGTATTTAGCGGAACTTTAATTGCTACCATCATTGGTGTAATTGTAGTGCCTGCGCTGTTTGTGTTTATTGAGAGTATCGGAAAGAAAAAGAGCGATACGGATTCTAATGTTTCACCTTCAGAACCGGCTCATTAATATGAAGAAAATAATTATCATCGGAGTTCTTTTGGTACTTGCCGGTTGCGCAGTCGGACCAAAATATTCACGGCCTGAAACAAAGAGTGCAAACCAAAGCTATACTCGGTTTCAATAAAGCGAACATGGCACCCTTCCTCGACTACGGAGCAAGAGGAGGGCTAGTGATTTGGTGATGTGTCAAACGGAGCAGGTGTCACCTTTCCTAATAATTCCTTTTCCGCGCTTGGCAATGTTTCGTGGGAAATTGATCTGTGGGGAAAACTTCGTCATGCCAATCGGGCAGCTTATGCCGATATGATGGCGAGCGAAGAAAACCGAAAATCAATTTACATAAGCATGGTTGCTCAACTCGCGGAGTTATATTTTCAACTACGCGGCTTGGATGAACGGCTAGAGATTACCCGCAAAACCAATAAATCGCGCTTAGAATATTTAAGCATCATTACTTTGCGGTTTGAAAAAGGGCAAGTTTCGGAATTGGATAAACTACAAGCAGAGCAATTGGCCGCTGCATCGGAGGCCCAAATGTATAGCCTTGAGCGCGAAATCATTGTTGTTGAAAATGCTATTAACGTTTTATTAGGTCAAACTTATGCCCCGGTTACCCGTGGATTATTAAATGACCAGCAGCAACTTCCGGTTGAAATTCCGAGTGGTATACCCTCTCAATTACTAGAACGTAGACCCGACATCCGTACTGCTGAACAACAGCTTATCTCACAAACCGAAAAAGTAGGAGTTGCCGTTGCCTTGCGCTTCCCTTCCCTTAGCCTTACCGGTTTTCTGGGTGTAGCAAGTCCGGAAATTTCAAGTTTGTTTGATCCGGGAGCCTTTATTGGATCGGTTACGGGTCAACTGACTGGGCCGATTTTTCACTTTGGACAAAACAAACGCAGGGTAGAAGCTGAGCAAGCTTTAGCGCGGCAAGTTGGATTTACCTATGAAAAAACTGTACTCAATGCATTTGCCGAAGTAGAGAATTCACTAGCTTCCATACGCACCTATAGCAACGAGTTCAACGCACGACAGCGCCAGGTAGCCGCTACGGAAAGATCATTGTTGCTTTCCAAAGCTCTTTACGATAATGGATACACTTCGTTCTTGCAGGTACTCGATTCAGAACGCGAACTATTTAACTCTCAATTTGAAAAATCGCTGGCACTTCAGAATCAGCTAATCTCAACGGTTCGGTTGTATAAAGCGCTTGGTGGAGGTTGGTAATAGGATTTAATCTTAAAATTAAGGCTGACTAAAAAGTCTAGCGGATGGCAAAGTTTAGGCATACTCCCTTGAGAGGTGTTCTCAATCTTGAGATTCGTAATCCTACTCTTCCGCTTTCTTCTTAGCCTCTTTGTGGGCTTTTCTGTTTTCTTTGTTCATGATCATCGTCTCTTTCAGTCCATTGAGCACTGATTTGATAATTACATTCACGAAGCCTTTATTCATATCGCGTTGAATATTAAATTTTACCTCCCGTGGCACAGTTTCTCCTTCAATTGGATTACTATCATGTAGAGCTGTGTTGGCGGCAAACGTAATTACCGAGCTTTTCCACTTCGCCAGATTTTGTAGTTCAAGATCGACTTCCAGATTATGATATAAAAAACGCATTGTACCAGACGCGCTTTTCTCTTCGGCCACTCCTGAAAAAGTAATTGCATCAGCTACTCCTTTGTTGATCTTGGCTGGGGTGTATGCTTGAATGAGCGGATTCAGATCAGGTAAATTGAATGTATTAATTTTTCCTTCAAAGTTGAATTGTGACTTTGAATAGTTGAAACCTATACGTGCATTGAACCGGACTTTGCCATTGATATAGGCATCAGCTTGTATATCTAATATTTCTTTTGATGCCAGATTGGTAATGTTCTTCACTTCCACTTTGCCTTTGTTTATTTTCACAACGGCTACGGTGCTGTCTGGCTTGCGCTCGCTGTTTTCAAGTTCTACGCTGCCAATTTTTACTTTTTTTATGAGGAAGGGCATCTTTATCGCACTCATCGTCTGACCGAGATAGGCCGGGAAACGAGTTGAATCCATCGGTTTTGTTTTGTCCTTAAAGACAGCCGCTTTCACCTCATTCAATGCAATTTCATCAACGAAAAATTTCTGGGCATAGAGCATCGAATCAAAATTCACTTTATTAAATTCAAGCAGACCTATACTACCGGAGAACTCCGTATGCTGAAACTTATATTTACTTTGTATGACAGCATGGGTAACATTCGGCTTAAAACTAACCTCCTTAAGTGTAATGGATTTGTCACGGTACGAAAGATCAAAGGAATTCATGGTTACCTGAAAAATACTGTCTCGAGTCTGAATGTTTAGATTTTTAAGTTTAGTACCAAAATTATCAAAACGATAGATGGCCGTATCAATAGCCAATTGAGCACTTGCCGCTTCAAACTTGATCTCGAAATCATCAAAGCTGAGATGCTTTACCCCGTCTTTTTCGAGATCGCCATTTAAATTTTCAATCGATAATATTGCTTCCCGCACAGAAGTGAGATACTCCCCTAACCGCTGTTCAATTTGTAAATCATTTACTAAAATGGATAACCCCTTGATTCTGAATTCCCGCTCCTTATTAGAATTTATACTATGAAAAGACGCATCCTCGAGGTAAAATTTTCTCAAAGTAAATGATTCAATAGGGCGTTTTTTGTCTTCGTTTTCTATGGATTCCGCGACAGTGGTATCTTTAAAAGGGAGCATTAAATGCCGGGTTCCATTTAGCAGAAATTCAATTTCGGGTTTGGAGATATACACGTTATTAAGAATCAATCGATTCTCTCTAAGCAAGGTTCGGATGTCAACCTCTTCCAGCAGAAGGGTTTCAGTTTTCAGACTGAGTGAACTATTGATATACGGATATTTTTTTAAAGGTTTTTCTCGTGGCAGAAAGGTGGCATTGAATACCCGTATACTACCGCTAAATGGATTTACCTGAAGGTTTTCGAATTTTAGCTCGTATACATCAGAGATTACACTTTCATTAAAACTGCTATACAAGGCCTTAGACAGAATGTTATTGAAGTTTCTATAAATATATATGGTTGCTAAGATTAGTACAGCCAAGACTGTAATAACGATAGTGCGCCAAACAGGCCATTTCTTTTTTGTCGCATTAGGTGCAGAATTCATAATTTTTTTACCTGGCCAAGGTAATCATTTGGTTGATCTCGTTTTACTTTTAGCATGGAAATAGGAAACCCATTCTCCCAGCCAGGCAACCCGGCTCTTCTTGTGCAAAGGTGTCCCACACCGGATTCACCAAATTCAAATATTAATGGAATCGTTATTAAAAAGGCACGCCAAAATCAATTAATTTCGACCATTAAATTTAAAGCCTTCCGAAAGGGCGATATACATGAAAATTTTTAAGGGATTATTTATTTGTATACTCATACTTGCTGTGGTGCTGCCTGCTGCAGCGCAAGATGCACGAGATACAACACTTCGCAAAAACACAATCAAAGTAGACTTAACCTCGTATTGGCTCTATCGAAACTCATTAGTCTTCTCTTACGAGCGAGTGGTGAACCCCCATCAAACCTGGAGTGTTTCCGCAGGCCTTCAGGCCCTACCCATTGGGCCTAAGTTGGATTCGATCCGATCCCTACGGGAAATTAAGAGCAGTGGATACAAGCTAGCGGGTGAGTATCGGTTTTACTTGAAAAAGAGAACCGATATGGAGCTCCGCATGGAATTTATATCGGACCTTATCTATCTATTTTAAATTTTACCAACAAACGCTCTCTCGAAGTAATACAGAATGGCAACCCTGAATACGCGGATCTTAAAACCAGCATAAACATTATTAACCCAGGTGTTCAGGTTGGCTATCAGTTTGTACTTAATAATCGTTGGACGATCGATTTGATTTTTATCGGTCCCTCGATTTCAAATTACCGCGCGAAGATGGACTTTGAAGGCAGCTATAATTTTGATCCCTCGGATGTACAGAACGAAGTGCTTCAGGCTATGTTTAATCGCTTCCCTGGTTTTGAAGAGCTGGTTAAACTGGGCGAAGTTTCTTCGCAGGGAAAAGTGAATACCTGGACCTGGGGTTACCGCTATCAATTTTTAGTCGGCTATCATTTTGGCAGAAAGAAAAAATAAGCATGCAACTCCAGCGAATTAAAGATTACTGGGCAGCCATTGTTCTGGCTGAGATCTTTATTCTGATTTTTATCACTGGCTTTTTTCCACCACCCTGGTTACCGGTAGTAGGCCCTGTGCTTTACTCATTGCTTTATCTATCCACCGCCATGGTCTTGGAAGGTAATCGCAGAATGATGATTCGGGTTGGCGGTGCGCTGTTGGTAGCACAGGGTATTTTTAAAATTGTTGATTGGCCTGTGATTGAAGCCATCTCAAAGGGATTGAATATCGTATTCTTTGTTATTATCGTTTCCATGTTTATCTATCAAATCGCATCGGCTCGTGAGGTTACCGGACGCGTTATTCTCGAGGCCATCAATGGCTACCTGTTATTAGGCCTGGTCTTTTCTTTTTTGATTAGCTTGATGCTTCAATTCGATCCGGATGCATTTAACTTTCCGAATCAACCCACCATTTTGGATTCGCTCTACTACGTGTTTGTGACGCTTACCACCTTGGGTTATGGCGATTTATTGCCCGTGGCACCCCATGCCAAATCCTTGTCTATGCTAATTGCCGTTAGCGGACAATTATACATTGCCATAATCATTGCCTTGCTGGTCGGAAAGTTTTCGAGCAAAAGGTGACTCGCTTCCCTGGATAGTTAAACGATTGCGCGTACCAAGAAGCTGGACAACTTTTACTATCTTCGAAGTCTCATTAAACCCACTTTAACCGCTATGCGCATTTTTTGTTACTGATTCTATCTATGCCCCTTTGCGCACAGTCTGTTAAAACGGATTACGATACCCAAACCGATTTTAAAAAATTTAAAACCTACGCCTGGCTCGCTCCCGGTGATAGCGTATTGAATCGCGAGCGTCTCGATAAAGTGTATGGCGGCACGATAACCTATGTTGCTAATCAGGAATTAAAAAGCCGTGGACTAAAAATAGACACCTTGCAACCCGATGCTATTTTTGTTTTTTACACCAGCGTAGAAGAAATAATAAAATATTCACAAAGTCCCACACTAAGTGTTGGCGTTGGTGTAGCAGGACCCGGATATTATATGGGTGGTTCGGTTCCTGTAGCTGGTGGCAATATTACAGAAACCAGTATGGAAGATGGCAGCTTAAAGTATTCGATGTATGATACGCAGACTAAAAACCTGGTGTGGTCAGGGAAAATACAAAAAACATTTAATAGGGCTGATGATATCCCGAAAATACTGAGTGATTACACTACTCGGATTTTTAAGAAATTACCTATTAAGAAAAAAAAGTAAGCATTGGTTATCTCTAAATCCTAAACCGTTGATATCCAAGTTTAAAAGAAAAGGCGATTATTCATGATGCTGCTGCTCCTCAAGATATCGCTTGTTATTTTCATAGCCGGGAATTTATTTGAAATGGGGTTGCTCATGAATCCCCAAGCTGCTATTAGCGGGTTGCGTAATTATCGGTTTGTAAGCTACACCTTACTTTGCATCAACGTATTGGCTGCCTTGATCATCTTATTCGGTACGTTAAAATTCTTATCCTATGGGTTAGGCCTGGGCTTAGAACCCAACCAGAAAATTGTACTTAGCATGGGTGTAACTACCCGTAACCTGGGCGCTTCCGTAGCTCCACTCCTCTCATTACCCGTGGCAGATGAAAAAACAATTGTAATAATCGTGTTGGGGGCACCGGTTATGATTGGGGCCGCATTACTTCATGCCAAATTTATACATCGTTAGGAAGCTAACGGGTAGTATAATCGATTGCGCGAGAACTCTCTGCATGATATATTTTGGGAGCCCGTAGAAAATCCGTTCCGATTTTCTCAAAACAAATATTAATATTTGCATTCTATGATGCTAAATATGTATGGACATCATTCTTGAATTCATAAATAGTTTATAAACTTAGGGTTCTATTTGTTAACTGCCTGATGATAAGAAGTTATCTAATCTATTTCTTGCTCACACTTTTAGGCTTGCCCTACAAGCACAAGTCGTTGATTCAATGCAAGTAGATGTGGTAGATGTGGTGGTTGGAAGAAAGAAAATTGAGGCAACAAACACCATCCGGGACAAACGGAAAGTACACTTTTCAGTCTTACCGGCCCCGTAACTGCGCCCGGTGGTGGGCGGGTTGTTATAACGCCCATCAACGGTGCCTTGACTTTAGGTCATTCGAAAACGACCAATCTTTCAAACGTATATTTACTTCCCTTTACTGACTTCTCGAGTAAATACGGACTATTCTTACGCCATAACATTTGGTTACCCAACAATTCCTGGAATCTTATTGGTGATTACAGATTAACTCACTATCCCCAATATGTTTGGGGCCTAGGTGGCAACTCGCGAGAATTTGAGCGATCGTTAGTAGACACCGATTATACCAGAATTTACCAAACTGTGTTACTTAAACTTTCAGAAAAGTGGTTTATCGGACCTGGCTACGCCCTTGACTATAGTTACAATATTGAAGAAACTGAAATTGGTTATATCTCCAATCTTGAAAATTATCCGGTAGAAACAACGGACCCATCAGTCGCTTCAGGACTAACAGCCAATATTGTTTACGATGGTCGGTACAACGCGATTAATCCACCGAAGGGTGCGTACTTTATCGCCTCCTGGCGAATAAACTCAAAAGCATTAGGCAGCGATACAGACTATCAATCCTTATTTATTGATGCTCGGAAATATTTTCCAATCGATAGGAACAAAGGAAACATTCTGGCCGTTCGAAGTTACTACTGGACTATTCTCTCTGGCGAGGTTCCCTACTTATACTTGCCATCTACCAACTGGGCTCCGGCAACGGGTATAGCCAGTCGGGGATTTCAGGCAGGTCGGTATCGCTCTAATGCCATGCTTTATGGAGAAGCAGAGGAAAGAGTAAACCTTACAAACAATGGCCTCTTTGGCTTAGTAGCCTTTGCAAACATTTCTTCAGCTTCCGAATTTGATACGCAACACTTCAGATACTGGAAATTAGGCGCTGGGCTTGGCCTTCGTACCAAACTGAATAAATATTCCAATACAAACTTTGCTCTTGACTTTGGATTTAGCTCAAATTTCTGGAGCGTCTGGGTAAACATTGGTGAAATGTTTTAATCATTGTTTGTACCTAATTTTGATACCCGTACTCTTACAGCCAGTGTTATAAAAATTTTACTTTGCTCACGATTCCAAATTATCCGAACTGGATTATTTATACATTTACAAGTAACCTGTAAAGAATATGAAAATAGTATCAGCACTTTCAATCCTATTACTCATTGGCTGTAATTCACCAAAACCAAGTCCGGACACGGTATCACATTCAGTAAATGCATATTCCATTCCACATTTTACTGATTCAACCTCTTTTAGTAGAATGCAAAATGCATTTCCAATCCTTGATAAAATTTATAGCGAGTATGCTGCGAAGAATCGTTTCCCCGCTATCAGCTACGGAATTATTGCCGGTGGGCAATTGGTTTACTCGGGTAGTGTGGGAACTTCCAATCTGGCTTTAAAAACACCAGCCACAGCTAAATCTCTTTTTAGGATTGCTTCCATGAGCAAAAGTTTTACGGCTATGTCGATATTAAAACTCCGCGATGAAGGGAAGCTTTTGTTGACTGATCCTGTTTCGAAATATATTCCCGAAATGAACGGTGCCGGTGCCCTCACTACCGATGCACCCGCTATTACGATACAGAATCTACTGACTATGTCTGCAGGTTTTCCGGAAGATAATCCGTGGGGAGATCGGCAACTGGATGCAACCTATGAGGAATTATTAAAGCAAATCAGTCAGGGGATTTCATTCTCAAATGTACCCGGGGTCTCGTATGAATACAGTAACCTTGGCTTTGCCTTACTGGGTAGAATAATCTCGCAGGTTTCAGGAATTCCCTATCAAAAGTACATTACCGAAAACATTATGAAACCCATTGGGATGAATGATTCCAAATGGGAGTATACTGAAGTTTCTGCGGAGAAACTTGCGTTAGGTTATTTATGGCAAGACGATCAATGGGTAGACGTGCCGCTACTGCATGACGGTGCTTATGGTGCGATGGGTGGGTTAATTTGTTCTATCGAAGATTTTAGTAAATACGTAGCCTTGCATTTAGATGCCTGGCCGCCACGCAATACACCTGAAACCGGACCGGTGAAAAGAAGTTCCATTCGTGAGATGCACCAACCCTGGCGTTTCAATACCATTTTTGCCGATGCAAGAACACGCAGTGGCGAGTTGTGCCCTGCTGCCGCTGGGTATGGATATGGTTTAGGTTGGCGAAAAGATTGTAACGGACTTGTTCGTATTTCGCATAGTGGTGGCTTGCCTGGATTTGGTAGTGAATGGCGCATCTATCCTGAATATGGAATCGGAATAGTTTCATTCAGCAATCATACGTATGGCGCACCGAGTCTCGCTAATGCCATGGCGTTGGATACACTGATATCCTTAGCCGGATTAAAACCGCGGGTAGTATCACCTTCAGACATTTTAAAGCAACGACAAACTGAAATTGTAAAATTATTACCAGCCTGGAACGAGAAATTCACAAACATTTTTGCTGAAAATTTCTTTATGGATGAATCTCTGGAACGCAGGAAAATTGAAACGCAAAAGATGTATGATGAAGTAGGCACTGTTCTTTCTGTGCAAGAAGCACATCCTGAGAATCAACTTCGCGGAAGCTTTTTAATTCTAGGTGAAAAGAAAAACCTCCGGGTATTCTTTACTCTTACGCCCGAGCCTCAAGCATTGATTCAGCAATTAGATTTGGAGTTAGTCGACAAATAAAAATTAATAAGTAATCGCTCAACTAATAAAGCTCATGAAAAAAGTATTCTTCATCGTAATAATCTATGGGCTTTTAGCATCCACTCTTCCGGCTAAGGGCCAGGTGATTATTTCATTATTATTTGGCGAAAAATTAAACTCACCTAAAATTGAATTTGGGCTAACAGGCGGACTGAATCGGTCGTACTTTCAGGGCATGAGTAATTCCGAGGGACTTAATAACTTCAATCTCGGATTTTATTTTCATATCCTGTTAAAGAATCAGTCCTATTTAAGTACAGGCGTATTGGTAAAATCAAACGTGGGAGCCACAGGAATGTCCACCTATTCTTTTGGCAATCCGGATTTTGACAACCTCTATCAAAATGGTGAGCTTACTACCAAAGTAGATTATTTTTATGTGCCGATTATGTTTCATCAACGATTCAATAACCGGTGGTATGTGGAGGCAGGGCTGCAACCGGGGCTACGAAGTAAAGCAAAGGACATTTTTTGAAACCGATCTTCAAGGGGGTGATCTTTCTTACTCCATTGACACTCGGGATGACTACAAACGATTAGATGCAGGATTGATTGGCGGGCTGGGATATAAATTCAGAAAAGAAATTAAAAGTATGAGTGTGGGAGTCCATTATTACCAAGGTCTTGTTGATATTACAAAGCTGAGACTTCCAATATTAAAACGCATCGCTCTATGTGTTTATGAGAGTGCCGATTGGCGCCAGCAAAGAGACTAAGAAAGGTAAATAGAGTAGTCAACATATTTCATTTTATTATTCCTGAATAATAATTTTACAGATTAAAAATTCAATATCCACATGATCAATCGGTACGCAGGCGAGATTCACATCAATCCCATACGAATTTTAAGAAATGATGATTTTAATAATGACGGGCACATTAAAGATATTGATGCAACACTTAAACAGGTTATTGATCTTAATCAAAAAATCGGTGACCGAATAAAGCAATTGAATACCTGGTTACAAAACTCAAAAGGACATGGAGCCATTCAGTTTCACTTTGCCGATGGAGGCTACATTAGTGTAAAAGGCTTGGCGGATGATCAACTCAAACAACTTGCCGCGAAGGGTTTAGTTGAATTGTTTGACTATGCCACGGAGAAAGGATGGGTAAAAAAATACGGACCTCAGTTTGGATTGATCTGGGAAAATGGTCGGGCCATAGAAATTTAACCAGCAAACGGTTTATTCGATTTATCCTGTGAAGCTGATCATTACATAAGCGACCAGTCCGATAATAAGTAATGAAAAAGCAATATCCCAAAAATTATAACTGCTGCGGTTAGCCATCTTTTGCTCTTCACTTAAGATTGCAAAGAGTCACATTTGTAAACCCTACCAACACTGCTTCGTACCCCAAAAAAATAATCGCAGCTTAAGGCTGCGATTATTAAACAAAATCATTAGCGATGTGAAATTCTTAACGTCCTGCGTAGATACTACTATATCCTGGTCGTTTGTTTTGCAGGTAAAAATCAAAGTCATCCTCCCAGTAATCAACGCCTTGTATTCGCGCATCGGCAAAATTAACCTGATACATAAAGTCTGGTACCCGTGAGGTTAACACCCAGTTTCCGCCTGTCCACGCCACGAACGCATTCCGATAACAATCGTAATAAAGATTATAGTCACGATAATAGATATAACGGGTATTGTATCGGTTTCCATAAACCGGAGCCCATAGGGGGCGGTTATATCTGTAATAATTATAGGTTACTCTTCTGGTTCGATGATCATTCCAATACTGATACTTGTATCGCATGGGTTGATGCTGATAAGCTTCACGTTGATTATCATTTCTCTTATTTTCGTGATGCGTATCATTTCCACCTCTATCCTGCGATTGATTACCGGCTCCTCTATCCGAATTACGATTATCTTTCTGCGTATTCTGCGCTGGACGATTAACCCTGATCTTCACTTCGTTGATCAACTCTTTGTTTGGGTTCCATACGAGGAATCGCCTGCTCCCGTCTACTTCGTTCTTCCCGATCGAAGCGATCTTTGCTTTGAGCCAACAAACTTTCGGTAGCCATACCTAAAAACAAAATCGCAGCTCCCATACCTAACATTTTTGTTCTTGTTTTCATAACCCAATTGTTTAGTGAAACTGAAAAGCATTTTGCTTTCAATACTGTTTACGCAAGGGTTGTGCCAAAGGCTGGAAGGTAGGTTTGGTAGTTATGCCAGCCGGTGTTTAAATGAAAGGTTGGGGTCGTTGATATTGACCGCATATCACTTTTTTAAATTTATAATCGCCCTATTTAGTATTTTGGATTCCGTTAAAAACCTATTTATGAAAAAGATTCTCATAGTACTGATTTGCCTATCCCACGCAACTCTGACGTACGCTCAGGAAAAGTCAAAGGAAGCTGATAAACCCATTCCACAAGCCGAAGTGTCGACCACCCAGCAAAGTGTAAAAATTAATGGCGTAACCATTCCATTAACTGCTAAAGCAGGAACCATGCTCATGCGCGATGAGAATAATGAACCCATTGCCCTTTTTGGATTTACCAGTTATACCAAGGATTGTGCTTCGAATCGTCCCATCATTTTCTCCTACAACGGTGGGCCGGGATCATCCTCCTTCTGGTTGCATATGGGTGTAATGGGCCCAAAGCGTATCGTTGTCGATGATCCTAAGTTTATGCCGGCTGCACCCTACAAAATAGTTAACAATGATTATTCGCTACTCGACATAGCCGACATCGTAATGATGGATCCTGTGGGAACAGGCCTTAGCGTGCCAGTTGGAAAAGCCAAGTTTGAAGATTTCTGGGGTGTTGATCAGGATATCCGCAGTATGAGTTTATTCATACGGCAGTACCTGATTGAAAATGGCCGGATGAACTCCCCTAAATTTTTATTAGGTGAAAGTTATGGCACCTTCCGCAATGCAGGAGTTATGAATAAATTGCTGGATCAGGGAATTGCATTGAATGGTGTGGTCATGGTTTCCTCTGTATTTGATTTGCGTACGTTAATATTTCCTCCCGGAGATGATCTTTCGTACATCGTTCATTTTCCTACTTACGCAGCAACAGCGTGGTATCACAACAAAATTTCAAATAAGCCAACCAGCGTTGATGCCTTTTTAAATGACATCCGCACGTTTACTGAAAAAGAATATATGCCAGCCTTGTATAAAGGCGATAAACTAACTGCTTCCGAGAAAAGTGCTATTGCTGGAAAACTCGCTAGCTACACCGGCCTCACAAAAGAGTATTGGATCAGGGCCGACCTACGCGTACAAGCAGGGGAATTTTTTCAGGAGTTATTACGTGACGAAGGAAATACCGTTGGTCGCCTCGACTCGCGTTACAAGGGAATAAATCAAGATCTGCTTAGCCAGTTTGCCGAGTACGATCCACAAAGTAGTGCCATCTCATCGGCTTATACTTCGGGGTTTCTCCATTATTTTCATAATGACTTAAAGGTTAACAAGAATCTTACTTATGCTACCAGTGCAGGCAGCCGGCCAGGATTTAAATGGGACTGGAGTCATACAGGAAATGCAAGGTGGGGCACGCAAGCTTCAATCACTACAGCGATTGATATGGCCGAGGCAATGTCGAAAGACCCGCACGTAAAGGTTTTGATCTTAAATGGAATTTATGATATAGCCACTGTTTTCTATGGTGTGGAATATACCATCGACCACATGGGCTTACCCAAAGAAATTAAAGACAATATTATTATGAAATACTATGAGGCTGGCCACATGATGTATATACACCAACCCTCGTTAGAAAAATTCAGAAAAGATGTGAGTGAGTTTATTCAATCTTCGTTGAAGTAGCGTAAACACTTTTCATTCCCTATACAGAGTTGCCGTTAGGCTTTTCTTACTAAAATGCTGTCAGGTTGAAAAACCTGACGGATCTGTTGCTTGGGAAGGGGTAAAAGAGGTTTTAAATAAAAATTTTTTGGGGGTCTTTAAAGACAAAACCCCACCCAGACCACCCCCCCAGCGCGGGCGCATTCAAAAAAAAATGGGTGGGGGGCCCCCCCCCCCCCCCAAAAGAATAGCAACCCCCCTTTTTACAACAAAAACGGGGGGCCGACAAAAGCCGGGGGGGGGGAGGGGGCGGGAAATCGGCACCCCTCCCCCCCGGGCCCAACCCCAGACCGACCCCCGGGGGGGGGGGCGGAGGGGAGGGGGGGGGGGTTTTCCACCAAGCCTCCCCCCCCCCCCCCCCCCCCCCCAGCAGAGGACCCAAGGGGAAGACGGCCCGAAAGGACCAAAGGCCCAGCAAAGAAACAAACAAAAAAAAAACGAGAGGGAAAAAAGAGGACCCAAAACCCCCCCCCCCCCCCCCAAAGGGGGGGGTCCTCGGGTGAAGGCCAAAACCCGGGATAACATTTAAATTCCGGTTAAAAGAAAAACCTTTTTTAAAAGAAAACGGGGAAAGGGGGAAGTTGGTGGAAACGCCCCCCCCTTAGGGGGAAAAAAGAGGGGGGGGGACAAATTCAGGCCCAAAAAAAAAGGCGAAATTTTTTGGGGGTGGGGGCAAGGGGGAAGGGGGGGAAAAAGGGGGCCCCCCCCGATGTCCTCATACTTAATCAGATCACTAATAAATACTGCTGTCAGGTCTTTCAATTTGAAGCATACATCGATATTAAAAGTATTAATAGTCAAATAATTCTAATTCTTTACCTTCCGCTGAGTGGTGTATCAAAAATACCTACTGCAAGTTCTATCCAAATAAGGAAGAGCAGTAGTAGAATAGCGAGACAGATAACGATTCGAAGCCTTCCTCCATTTACCTTTCTAAGTACAAGCTCACACGTTAGTCCTGTTACGAGTAGTAAAAAACCAGCAATAACAAAATCAAAAGGAGTCCAGGAAACTTCCTCGGTAAACTGCATGGCAATTAATGGTATGAGTAATAAGGCTACAATCACCACGAGGATGCCCATAAATCTTTTGTTATTCATTGACAAATATCAGTTTTTTATTGGACTTAGGCGCCTAAGGCACTGAGTATCGAGGATCAGGTAAACCGTTAGAAAGAAAATTTATTGATCAATAAGATCGAGAAACTTGAAAAAATTAGATTAAACCTTTTATTACTTTCTTCAGAGAGACCTTTTGTTTGAGCGATACTATTTAAGAAGTCGGAATTTCTATTCAATTGAATTATGACATAAATCATGTACTAATCCTCCCATATCTTATGGAATAAACTGAGCTATCCTGTAATTTTAACAAAATAGAAAACCAGCTATGTCTAAGAAGAAAGTCAAAATAAGCGAAGTGCAAGCACTTAAGCACAAATCACGAAAAGCAAGTGAAGGCGATGTGATAACTGGAGATACTCATGATGAAGTAAGAACACATACCGTGAACAGAAGGCTGCGGGCCAAATTTAACAAAGAAGCAGCTACCTTAAAAAGTAAGTTTGAACAACCGGGCGATAAGCGGGAAATAGTAAAAAATTACCTCAGTAACTTTCCACAAGAGGAAAAGAAACTTTTGCTTAAAATTCTTAAAGAAGAGCTATCCATTAAACCCTCGAGGGTAACACGTGATAATGAATTGATTAGCGATTGGCAAAATGGTACCTATCCTTATAAATACTTAATGTCGAGGAAGAATTATGAGTTTCAAAAATATAATTTACAAGTTGAATTATTGAAACTACAGGCTTGGGTAAAAGAGACCGGAAATCGAGTGGTTATTCTTTTTGAAGGAAGAGATGCTGCCGGTAAGGGAGGAACCATCAAACGAATGATGGAACATTTAAATCCGCGAGGTGCGCGTGTGGTTGCCTTGGAAAAACCAACCAATGATGAACGCGGCCAATGGTATTTTCAACGCTATAAAACATCTGCCATCCTATGGCGAAATTGTTCTCTTCGATCGCTCGTGGTATAATCGTGCTGGTGTAGAAAAGGTAATGAGCTTTTGCTCAAAAGAAGAATACAATGAGTTTATGCGGCAAGCCCCTGAATTTGAACGCAACCTGGTGCGAAGTGGGATTATTCTATTCAAATTCTGGTTTTCGGTGAGCAAAGAAGAGCAAAGACGAAGATTCAAAGACAGAAAAACGCATCCGTTAAAGCAATGGAAACTCTCTCCGATTGATAAAGCCTCACTGGATAAATGGGATCAGTATACCGATGGCAAGGAAAAAATGTTTTTCCATACGGACACATCAGATGCTCCCTGGACGGTGGTAAAATCGAACTGTAAAAAACGGGCCCGATTAAATGCATTACGCTATATTTTATATAAAATCCCGTATAGCAATAAGGATATTGACCATATTGGCAAAGTAGATCCTCTGATTGTAGGACGCTCAAATGTTATTTATGAGAAAGGGGAAAGTGATTTGATGGAGCACAAAACTCTTAACAAAATCAAAAAGTAATCTCTAACTGATTATCTTATAAGCTAATAAATAATTGGCTGATGATAATCACTAGATTTTGAGTAAATCGCAGTACACATACTTATACTACTAAATGTTCAATCTTACGAATTTTCACAACGCTAAATTAAAAACCTCAATACTCTTTTTAGCCTTGCTACTAGGGGCCTGCGCAGGGCTGCAAGTCGACTCATCACAAACCAAAGGCGTAAATCTGGAAAAGTACAAGACCTATGCGTGGGGTAAACCGGGCGACCCCGATAACGATCCTAATTATATACCTGGCAAGGAGTCAAAAAAATGTATTGTGGACTGATCAAAAGCTTAGTCGATGAAGAACTTCTTAAAAAAGGATTTGTACTGGACACCTTGCAACCCGATGCCATATTTGTTTTCAATTCGCGGGTAGAAGAAAAACTTTCCGTTAGTCAAAGCAATATTTCGGAAGCGGACTATTATGGCAGTGGTTTTGGGTACTATAGTGGCGGCTATTATTCACCGGCAAGGGGTGGCTGGGGCAAACCAGAAAATCTATGAAGAGGGAATGTTGTATGTAAGTATGATGGACACGAAAACAAGAGAGCCGCTTTGGGGCGGTTGGGCTAAAAAGAAACTCACACCTAAAACGGATGTAGAAGCTGTTATTCAATCAGCGGTGAAAAATATTTTTAGCCGATTAAAAGTGGATCACCAATAACTTAATTTAGGTATCCCGCGCCCCCCGCCCCCCCCCCCCCGCCGCCCGGCCGGGCGGGGCCGCCGCCGCCCGCCCCAAAGGGACGGGGGGCGGGGGCCCCGGGGGCGCCCCGTGGAGCAAAATCGATAAGCATCTCCCCGCTACCTTGTGTCTGGGGGGGTATGCGGATTAATTCTCGTTGAATTCAACAACAAAGATTTTTTTGTAGTGCGAGATACTAAATGATCATAAAATAAATCAAGAGTTTCGACTCAATCAATCGTAAACTGCAGGAGAATTCCATATCGGTTACTATTCCACTTTTCGGTATAACTTCCTTCGGAGTTCGTCAATTTAGTTTTGCCATAGGTAAAGGCAGCTCCAATACCGAGTTTCTTTGACACCCACCATTCTTTTCCAGCTTTGAGTGAAAATGAGAAACCTTTGTTGGTAGACATGCTGGTTTTTCCATCGTCAAAAGTGAACTTCCCCGCTCCTGCGTTTCCAGTAAAGAAAAAGTTCTTCGCTGTATAATGAGTGATGCCGCCACCAAACATGGTCTCACTCAACGAATAGTCATCTGATATTTTTGTACCATTAATTTCCGGTCCCACAACCGATTTGGCCATGATGGTGCCATGCAGGATTAAATTTTCGAGATAGACCCACCAATTTGAAAATCAACTTCCGCGCCAGTCCCGGTCACGTTAAAGGAGTTTCCTTGATTATCGTGGCCATTGGTAGTGCCCCAGGCAGGCCCCACGGCACCAGAAAAGTAGAAGCCGCTGTGTGTTCTTTCCTGAGCCATCAAGGTTGAAACTATCAACGTGATGGACAGGGTGAGTAGGATCGTTTTTTTCATTTTGACTTAATTTTAGGTTGAATGAATTTTTGAATTGATATCATTGATTTAAAATATTATCAAGTTAAGGATTTCACTTCTTTAAATTGACTGGCTCAAGTTTCTCCTCGCTCAACAGTCTTAACATGTCCCTTTTAGTCCATTGGCTATCAAAGTAATGATGATCAGCTTTGGTATAAATCAGCGAGGAATCACTTATGATTTCTTTGCTCCAGTCATAGAGAATAATTTTTCCATCCTTTCTTTTTCTAAAAGCCGTATTTGCCACCAGTTGATCGTGCCGATTTCCAATTCGCTGTCCCGGATATTGATCACATATAAATCATCCGTAACTTTTCTAAAAAACGCTCCGTTACCCAAGATGATTTTTCGTGGTACAGGAGTTACATAAATAGTATCTCCGGTTAAGGGTGTAAGGGGTCTCCCCGGGCCAATTCCATCGGAAAGAATCTTATAGATTTTATTCCTTTTGATTACGTAGTTTTCTACCGTATCGATAAGATGATGAAGGGAATCGAATTTGACAGAATAACGACTTTCATAGGTTGGATAGTCAAGGATTTTTTTCCATTCTACGGTATCCGTTGAAGTTGCGGTATCACTCGGATGAAACCATATCCCGTTAATGATTTTTATCGCTCCTTTTGCTGGGATCGTTATGGAATTCTTCTCCAGGAAATAGATTTCCTGTCCTTATAATCGGTGAGGCGCCCTCTTAGCCCGGAGGAACCTGATAGATGTCCTTTGAATCAACAGGCAATGGATTAGCAAAGTGATTGCCTTCGCACGAAGGAAGAATGAACAAGCAAAACCCTCCCAATAAGGAAAGCAAAGGGCCGGTAATTTTTAGGAGGTGGTTCATCGTGGATGCTTTGGTGGAATGTTTATTTATGGTTTGATATTATATTAATAGAATACGTTTCTTTCGAAAATCCCGCAGGGTTTAATCGGAACTCCTCGAAGGTGTACTTCTCGTAAGGAATGGCGGCATTGTTATCATAAATGATTTGAGTCAGCGGAAGAAAGGTATCCTTGTCAACATAAAGAATGGTTTTGCGGGCATACGAAGAGGGCACGCGTAGGCTTTGTGAAATTTTTAATGGAGTGAGGTAATCAATATGTTTATCCTTGTTTAACTCCCATACCTTAAATTGATTGATATGGAGCGCATCCGCAATAGAGACAATGGTTTCCCCTGTTCGCCTTACTTGATAAGTGGAATTTTCATGGTAGGCTATATCGTTGATCGTGACTTCATAATAAGACTCCTTTTCATCCACCACAATCGCCTTGTAGTATTTTGAGCTATCTCGACTTTGGTAATAGCGCATGATGCTAACTAAATATTGAAACCCGATGTGTGAAAATGTATGATGTTCTTTGTCCTTAGCTCGGATGACCTCATCCTGAAAGATATTGTGATATTTTCCTTCAAGGGCACTTCGCCAGCCTTTTAAACACGCAGTGTCCTTTTTTGCAGGAAATACCAATTCACTTCCCGTTTCACCCAGTGCATCAGAATCCGTTATCGTAACGGCCACTTTAAAATCAGGCTGGGTGGAAGCCTTTATCGTTAGTTTAGTTCTACGAAGTTTTTTTTCAGCGTCAAAGCGCTCTTCCTTTATTAAATCGGAAGAGAAGGCCGTTACCGCATCACAAGCTCCATACATTTTATAAAGAATTTCTTTTGCCGATATTTCCTTATGAGCCTTATA
Organism: Flammeovirgaceae bacterium; assembly: GCA_016709845.1. Taxonomy (GTDB): domain Bacteria; phylum Bacteroidota; class Bacteroidia; order Cytophagales; family Cyclobacteriaceae; genus ELB16-189. Next base: position 25,082 of record JADJMA010000039.1, read on the forward strand.
AAGAATAGTTGAGTCGAAAGTTAACGGTGCGGCAAAATAATATCCACCACAACAGAATGAGAACAGGTAAATGAGGATTAACCGGATGATAAAATACTTCTGGCTGAGTGGTTTGAGAGTAAATTTCAGTGCCATGGATTAATGATTTAATTCAATTTTATCATGTTTATTTATAAAGCCAGCCTCTTCAAACCGGGCATTTTGGCCCAGGGAATAACGGGAAGTCAAAATAATCGTGATGGTGGTTCGCTTCTTTTCATCGGTGTTGGAGTACTTGAGGTAAGATCGATTATCGTTTATCATCCTTTCCGTTAAATATTGCTGTACCAGATTAATTTGATTTCGCCCCACATTAAAAGCAGGAGATCCATTAAGTAAATTGTACTCCGCCTTCAGGATAGCGGAATTATCCTCACTACTCATGCCGATGTTCAGCGATATAGTTGAAAACCGTCATATCGATCTTTGCTTCGGGGCCGCCCATGCCTTTCACCAGCGCGTAGACATAGGCCAAATACCGTTTTGCATTACTTCGGATTTTATCAGGTTTCTGCCAGAGGAAAACATGCCCCAATACATGGGGATACATTCGTCCTGTTCTATCATTGATATGCGAATAACTATCTCCCAGCCGATGGGAAGCTATTCCCATTGATCTGGCATCGGTTGCCTCTTGCAACATGCGAAGAGATTTGGCTTTTTCTATTTCAGGATCGTTACCCGTTAACGCATGAACTTTCTTTTGAGGCCCAGGGAGCAGGAACGTTAGCCGACCTCTTACAGTATAACCATCCTCGTTAATAACATTGTCGGGAAACTCAGCATTAAATGCCACCACTTTAGCATCCCGTATTTTTAGCATCGTAGCAACAACCAGGACAGTCCAATAATGACCGTCTGTTTCATAGTTGGCCGCATGATTTGAAAATGGGGTGCTTAATTCTTTTGGTTTACTCTTAGCTTCCACAGTCATAAAAGAAGAGTAGAGGGAGATTACTGTTAGGATAGTAAAACGGAGGGCAATTGTTTTCATTGGTTTTAGGGTTAGATTTAGGCCTCTTCAACTACTAAGCGGATATTTCTCTCCGCTTATCTATTCGAAAGGTCATTAAAAAGGCAGGCCCGGAGTTAACAGGTTTATTCCATTAATAGATAGAATTCGTACAACAGCCTGGCGACTGAATACGTTGATTTTGGCCACAAATCTTCCAAGTGACAAATACTAACAGTGAGATTACATTTATTAACAGAATTCCGTCAATGTGACGAAAATGTGCTGTGATGAGGATTTTGAGAAGGATTCCTGAACAAGAATTCTTGGTTTACTTTTTTGCTGACAATGGAGTTTCATTACCTGCATATTCTTTCGGACTCACTCCAAAAGTTTCGCGGAAGCATTTTGAGAAGTAGGATAGATTATTGAAACCGACCTGGTAAGCAACCTCGGTGACGTTTCCTGCCTTTTTCTTTAACAATTCAGCTGCGCGTTGCAGGCGAATGTGTCGGATAAAATCATTAGGCGAGTGCGCTGTGAGCGCGGTAAGTTTTCGATAAAGTTGAACCTGGCTCATAGCTACTTCACGGGCAAACAGCTCCACCCCGAAGGAGGTATCCGCAATATGATTTTCCACTACGTCCATGATTTTTTGAGAAATCGTTCGTCCATTGAAGTTATTTTCACCTCGCCTGGCTGCATGGTCATTTGCCGGGCATACTTTTCTGCAACTTTTTCCTGGTTTCAATCAGGTTATGCATTCTTACTTCAAGTTCATTCATGGCAAAAGGTTTGCCGATATAATCGTCAGCCCCTGTTTCAAGTCCTTCAATCTTTGTCTCACTATTGGTTTTGGCCGTGAGGATGATAATAGGTATGTGGCTTGTCCTCTCATTTGTCTTTAATTTTTTGCAAAGTTGAATGCCGTCTAGTTTGGGCATCATCAAATCTGAGATAATGAGATCTGGAATTTTATCCATCGCTAATGCCAGTGCTTCTTCACCATCGGCCGCCTCCAGTATGGTGTATTGTTTTGAAAAATGATCACGGATGTAAAATCGTAAATCGCTATTGTCTTCTGCTATGAGCACTGTAAAAGCATGGATGGAATGATCTTCCCCGTTTACCTGAGTTGGTGGAACAGGAAGGGTTGTGTACGGTGTAGAAGCATGAATATTTACTGGTGAATCCTCTTCGATCTCTTCCGAATTTAAGTGTGAACATCCGAGGGATAAACTTAATGTAAAGCATGATCCCTTTCCGGGCTCGCTTTCTACTGAAATTACACCGCGTTGTAAATCGACTAATTCCTTCACAAGCGCAAGCCCAATTCCTGTGCCTTCATATTCACGGGTTTGAGAGTTGTTAACCCGATAAAAGCGATCAAATATTTTTCTAACTGATCTCCGGCAATTCCAACTCCGGTGTCTTTTACCTTTATTTCAACGGTGCCGTCAACACAATTGGTGCTTGATCTGGTCGTGGAGATATTAACTTCCACAGCGCCACCTTCAGGAGTAAACTTTAGTGCGTTTGATAAAAGATTAGTGATGATTTTATCCAGTTTCTCCGTATCAACATATACTTCAATCGTCTTTTCTGAGGTGATTATTTTATATGAGATCTGTTTTGATTCGGCCAACGAATCAAACGCCTGAGCGGTTCGGTTTACAAAAGAGATTAATTCTGTTCTTGATGTTTTCAATTTAACAGAACCTGACTCGAGCCGCGATAAATCAAGAAGTTGATTAACCAATCTCAGTAGACGGCTGGCATTGCGGTGCATCAAGCTGAATTCAGTCTTGTCTTCCGGTTCCTTAGCGGCAGCTATTCGTTTTCCAGTGGAGAAAGGATCAAGGTTAATGGCGTTCGTAACTCGTGGGATATATTGGCAAAGAAGTGCGATTTGAGTTTATCTAATTCTTTGATTTTTTCTGCCTGAAGATTAATGACAGTAAGCTGTTCATTAATAATTTGCTCTCTGGCCAAGCTCTTCTTTGTGGTCGATAAGTATCTTGACAAATAATACGAGTAGGCAATAAAGGGAGAGATGAATCCAATCAATATAAAGAACACCCTGATGAATGGATAATGTCCGCCCCAGATATTGAATAGGTCCGTTCCCACAAACACCCACATGACCGTTAGAAGTAAGGTGGCCAATACGATTAAATGAAAATTGGCTATTTTCTTAACCAGCCCGATGATGCAGCATGCCCCTATTACAATGTAAATGGTCGTGCGTAGAATAAGTTGAATAGTATTGAAGTAATCCGAATAAGAACTCAGGATCAAAATAAATATCCCCGCAGCATACATCCATGTAAACGGACGTATTATTTTCTTTAGCCCGGGTAGGGATGCCGCAAGAATAAAATTGGTGATATAAAAGAGCAGCACACCATTGGCTGCCAGGTCAGTCAAAATATTTATTTTATAGGCGCCTGACCAGGATTCCACTTCCTGGGTGAATGTGAAATTGATAAATACCAGGAGTAGGCCAATGGAATAAATCAAACTTGCTTTGCGACTCCGGTTGTAGATGAAGAAGATGATGTGTAGTACGGACAGGGCTAGATAAAAGCCACCCAGGAACTTGTATGCGTAAGAGATTTCAAAAAGCTGCATCAATACATTTTTCCTTTAATCCTGAGCTAAAGAATGAAGTACAACTAGTGATTCAACACGTAAAATATAACTACTTACAAGCTTCCCTTCTTTGCTTCTTCAACCGCATGGTTTGCTGCGCGTGCCGTTAGCCTTATAAAGATAAGTGAATATTTCATTTAAAAGGTAGGGGTTTTTAGGCTTAGCCGGGAAGGTTATTCAGGGTATACTTTAACCTATCAACGTGTACTAATTGTCTGGCTTTAATTTGGGATCAAGTCTCTTCTTAATTGCCAACAGTTCTACCGAACTGACCGGTAGTTTGTGCGATATCGAACAACTGCCGTTTACAAAATCATTTTAACCCTCAAGCTAAAACTTCGTATAACAAGCAACATCTTGTAAATTGTATTGTCTTTGTAACGAATCCCAAAATCCGGAGTCTAACATAGTAACTAACCCTCACGCCATGATCCGAAATTACCTCACCGTTGCCTTTCGTTCTATTTTCAGAAATAAATTAACAGCCTTCATTAATATAGCCGGGCTGGCCTTGGCCATGATGTGCTGCATTCTTATCTACTTATTTGTTTCTGACGAATTGAGTTATGACCGATACCATACTAAAACTGATCGCATCTATCGCGTAACGCGCAATTTTTTAAGTCGCGATGGCGTTCCTAATCTGCATTTGGCAAACGTTGCCCCTCCTATCGGGCCGCTGATTAAAAATGACTTTGGGGAAGTAGAGGCAATGGCACGCACCATCAATTTTGGTTTAGTGATTGGGCGCGAGGAAAATGGAGAACTTGTTAAAAATTTTACCGAAGAGCATCTCTTCCTGGCCGAGCCAGACATTTTCAAAATTTTCGACATTGATGTGACAGCCGGTGATAAAGCTACCGCACTCAATCGTCCGTTCACGGTTATGCTTTCCGAGAAATCGACACGCAAGTTTTTTGATAACGAAAATCCAATTGGCAAACGCCTGCGGGCAAACAATCAGTTTGATCTGGAAGTGACGGGTGTGTACAAAGACTTTCCCTCACAATCGCATTGGCATCCTGAATACCTCGTGTCATTCAGCACACTCGAGAACGACAAGATCTATGGTCGAAAAGGATTGGAAACAAATTGGGGCAACAACGCCTTTGGCACGTATCTGTTGCTGGAAGAAGGTGCGGATCCCAAAAAAATAGAAGCCGGACTTCCTGATTTTATGGAACGCCACTATGCGAATTTTGCTATCCAGAATTTTGGAGCTCCTGCCGATTTCAAAGCATCAAGAGCAACAACCTTATTTTTGCAAAAGCTTTCTGACATTCACTTGCTCTCCCATTTAGATGATGAGCTGGAAGTAAACGGGAACATTAATAACGTTCGTATGATGGCGGTGATCGGATTGTTTATCATTCTGATTGCGTGCTTTAATTTTATAAACTTATCTACGGCACGCGCTACCAAACGGGCCAAAGAAGTTGGTTTACGAAAAGTGGTAGGCGCTTTTAAAAATCAATTGATTAGTCAGTATTTAAGCGAGTCCGTTTTAATTTCTGTTCTTGCTTTAGTTCTTGGCTGTGGTTTAGCCTTCGTGGCACTTTCGTGGTTAAATCAGTTTACCGGAAAATTTCTTAGCATCAATCCAGTAGATAATTGGATGCTCTTTGTGGGGCTGATTGGCTTTGCCGTGTTAGTGGGCATTCTTGCGGGGCTTTACCCCGCATTCGTTATCTCAAGTTTTAAACCCGCCTTAGTATTAAAAGGGCAGCAAGGAAGTGTGAAAGGGAAAGGACTCGTTCGAAAAACGCTGGTGATCTCTCAGTTTTCGATTTCAATAGTGCTGTTGATTGCAACCGCTATTACCTTTCAGCAATTAGGGTATTTGAACTCGCGTGATCTTGGCTATACCAAAGATCAGGTTGTTGTGCTTAGTCTTTACGATGAAGTCGGGGACACCTACGATGCTTTCTATAATGAACTTGTCAAATCATCGGCCATCGAAAATGCGGCACGTTCCTCGCGCATTCCTACCGGAAGATTGTTGGACAGCCAAGGGCCACCGCTTGTTACTATTGGTGATAGCCTGGTTAACTCAACCATCACTACAAAAATGGTAATGACCGATCCTGAATTTTTTAAAACCTATGGCATTGAAATGGCTGCGGGTCGCGATTTTTCAAAATCAATTCCTACCGATGATTCATTGGCTTTTATCATTAACGAAACCGCGGCTAACATGTATGGCTGGAAAAATATTGGCGATGGGCTCGATAAAGATTTTAGTTATGGCGGCACCAAAGGTAAATTGATTGGGGTAGTAAAAGATTTTCATTTCGAATCGCTGCACCAACCCATCATTCCATTGGTGTTCTTCGAACGCAAACAGAGCTACAACGATCTATCTGTTAAAATTGCTGGCAATCAGATAACACAAGGCCTTGAACACATTGAAAAAGTGTGGAAAGAATTTTTACCTAAACGTCCGTTCAGCTATCAGTTTGTTAGTGATGATTATCGTAGGCTCTATGAAGAAGAACAAAAGCAAAGTCAGTTGTTTACTATGTTTTCGGGATTAGCAATTTTCATTGCGTGTTTGGGACTATTTGGACTTGCCACATTCAACACACTACAGCGCGTGAAAGAAATCGGAATTCGGAAAGTATTGGGTGCCTCCGTGCCCAATATTTTAGGATTGCTCTCAAAAGAAATTGTGATCCTTATTTTAGTGGCCAACCTGATCGCCTGGCCCCTCGCGTGGTACTTTATGGATCAATGGCTTGCTTCCTTCGCGTACCACATCGATATGAATCTGGGCATTTACATCCTTTCGGCTGTGGCTGCGGTTATACTGGCGCTGATTACTGTTAGCTCTCAAACAATTAAAGCTGCATTGACCAATCCATCAAATACGTTGCGGTATGAGTGATTATGGAATTCCACAATTCTTGTTGCTGGCTTGACCATATAGTGATAACTTTACTTTGCTGGTGTGCAGATTTCTGTAATTATTTACAAATGTCACAAAAAATGTATCAGTTATTTTCTGGCAATTGGATCAGATTAAAGGGTTTTAGGCCCCCAATGACATATAGGAAATATCAACAATTGCATATACCCGGACGTTAGCGGCAAGCCATTTGGGACAGAGACAACAAACAACGTAGGACGAGTAATGAAAGCATTTGTAATTTTTCCGACCATTTGCATTTTCTTATTGACAATGACTTTATTGACGTTGGACGGACAAACGAAACGGAGGACAACTTTGCTTTGGTCTAGCATCGTTACAGTTTTGTTCGGTGGACTAATGACATGGTTTTCTGTTGATGCATTTGTATTTCTGTACTACTCAAACTTCATCGGTGTATTGGTCTGCATTCCTTGCTTGACATATTTGACGAATCGACTCTAAATAAAACTTTGGACAAAAGAGTAAATTGGATTAGAGTATTGGGACTTGGTATACTTTCAACTGTGGTGACGGTTGCGACAGCAGGATTTTTAATCTTCATGTCGTTCATGTACAACCCAATGGACCCACCGACAAATAAACAGACGACAGAGAAGACGGGTGACTAAATGGCCAGCCGCTAACAAAAAGTTTATGCCAGCTGCGGGTGACGTGCATGCATGAAGTTTAGTTTTCTTAATTTCGTTTCGGCCACGTGGGACAAAGACGCGCTTCGAAAACCGCAGCCGTCATAAACTCAAACGTTGCCGGTAATGTGCGGAAAGAAAATAACCAAGAGATGAGATTATTGACTTTAGTAATTTTAGTTTTTGCCTTGCGGACAACTGTGACCTTTGGACAAGATAAACCCAAGACGGTTACGACATATGAGAGGAATGTTATCGCAAGACCATTTTTTGTTCGTTGGATAAAGGATTTAACTGGGCCAGGGTTCGGACAACTTGAGAAGCTTCAATTAAAAAGTGACAACTCCTTTTATTACAGTTACCGCGACCGTTATTGTGGGACATTTGACAACGAAGGAACAGGGACTTGGACAATTATTAACGACAGACTTATTCTAAAGCCTAACGACAATTGTTTAACCTGGACTAATTTAATTATTGAAAAACGAAAACTTTATAGCTCCGTTGACTCATTAAAAAGTGGGACATGGGGCAATGAAAAAATAAATGACTGAGATGACACTACCGCCAACAAAATGCATAATCAATGACGGGGTTCAGTGTAAATTTGTTGTTTAGTTTTTCAAATTACGTTTGGTTTCGTGGTACAAAAGCGCTTCGAAAGCCGCAGCCGTGCATAAACTCAAACGTTAGCAGCAAGCAAACACAACATGAGATAATAATTAAGTTATAAAATACATAATGAAATTAACAGACGTATCGAAAACTTCAATTGCCACTTCACTTAGAAGTCACGTTATAGAATCAGAAAAAAAGAATCCAATTATCATTGATCCTATGGCAAAGTATTGTTTGGATAAACTTTACTTATTAGCATCAGAGGAAGAGAAAGCACTCTTGTTCGACCGAAAATTACCATTAGCGCTTACTAATTCTCAGGCACTCCGAGCCAGAAAATATGATCAAATCGCAGATAATTTTATTTCAAAAAACCCGGGTTGTACAGTGGTAAATCTCGGATGTGGTTTCGATACTCGATATTGGAGACTAAAAAATAAGAACTGCGAGTATATCGAACTTGATTTACCTGAATTAATTGAAGTTAAAAAAGAAATTCTCAAAGAACATTTAAGTTATCAACTAATAGGTTGTTCAGTTTTAGACACTTCTTGGATCGACAGGGTTACAAAAAGAGGGAATAGTAATATTCTTCTACTTGCTGAAGGTTTGTTTATGTACTTACCCAAAAATGATGTTATAGAACTTCTTAAAACTATTTCAGAAAGATTCGATAATTCACAAATAGCATTGGAAGTTACAAAACGAAAATATACCCGTGGTTTGTGGAAAATGATCAGTAGAAGGAAAATAAATTCTCAATTAGGATTCGATGCTGGTTCTTTATTTAAATTTGGTGTTCGAACAGCCCAAGAAATCGAGTCCTATTGTGATGGTATAAAAGTCATTGAGGAATGGATATATACAGAGGCTGAAGAAGTCCGTCCAAGAATTGCCAAATATCTAGTACCTAAAAGATCTCAATGGACAGTTACAGCAACATTAAATAAAGATGAATGATTAATTGCCAGCCGCTAACAATGTATAAAAATATTAGCCGAGATAGTAGTGAATTCAAGGGTTGTAGCCCGCTTCAACTTTCTTGTAACTTGACAGGGAAGTAGCCACGCATTCGGCTACTATTCTTATACTAAACGATATCTATGACTCAAAATCAAAAAACCTTTTTAAAGCTTGGATTGTGGGCAATTATTATCCACGTGATTTTAATCGCCCTTACAATTTTGGAAGTATTTATTTACTCCACATTTATAAATTCTGGACAGGATAAATCAGTTTATGAACAACATGCCCAAAATACAGCCCCTTATATAGCAATAATTGGTGGTTTTGGTCTGATCTATTTAATTGCAATCCAACTTAAAGGAAAAATTAAAAGTAGCGAGAGACTAATTTGCCTTGGACTACCAATCGGATATATACTTTTGGACGTTCTTTTATTAATAGTTTCCGGAACTGACTTGCGCAATAATTTTACAATATTTTTAATATCCTATTTAACAAAGTTGTTAGCAGGATATTTAGCAATGAAAAGAGTTTGATTTTATATGCAATCTAAAACTGACAACGTAAAAGACTATCTTAAAACTGTGCCATTGGACAGAAAAACTACGATTGAAAGATTAAGAAGTTTATGTCTTGAAAATTTAATCGGGTTTGAAGAGACCATGGAATATGGAATGCCATCTTATAGGAGAAATGGCGTAGTTGAGGTAGCCTTTAATAGTCAGAAGAACTTCATTACACTTTACATTTTAAGAAAAGATGTATTGGACAGACACCGAGATAAATTGACTGACTTGAGTCTTGGAAAGGGATGTATTAGGTATTCAAAACCCGAGAAGATGAAGATTGACATAGTTGAGAAACTATTGGTAGACACCTTTAAATCAAGAGGGATAATTTGTGACTGAAGAGTACGAACGCCCAATCGAGTAGACGGCCTCGCCAGTTGTAACTGACGAGGTGCGCCTCTCACATGTTTCATCAAGCCAAAGGCATGACCACTGTCCGTACGGGTCTCGTATACAGCGGTTCATTAAGTTGTGCATGTACACCAAAGTGGTTTGGCACACAGGTGTGGAGAAACCATTCGGTAGTAATTGAGCATAGACTCATACCCTCTTTTGATAAGCCTTTTAATGTGATGGTCGTAACCATGATCGGACTCTGGGCCACTGCCCAGCCACCCACGCATTTAGCACATGCCATTGCCGCGCAAAACCAGCAAGACACCAATGCTACGGCAAGAGCCAAATCCCACCCCAAGGAAGTTGACTCATGGCCGTATCAGATTTGTGTCTTTACTTCATTTGGTGCCTGAGGAAACACAACAACTACAATTTTTAGTAATTTCGGACAATGGAAACAGTTAAGAGTATCATTCCATATTATAAAGAAATCAATGAGTTTCTGGCTTCCATTCCATCGGACTATAGAAGTAGTAATCCATTTTTCTATTGTTTGCGACTAAAAGAAAACGAGGAGGCAATCAGCAATTACAAACCGCCTTTCCGAAAGGACTTTTATTTTATTGCGCTTGTTACGAATGCAGGGAAAACTAAAATCACTTACGACAATACAAATGTTACCAAACTCAATTCTTTTTTAGTTTTTCAGTCCCCGGGATTGTTGTATAGTTTTTACAGAGACAATTCCGCAAATGGCTACTTGCTTTATTTTAAAAAAGAGTGTTTTTCATTTTTCAAACCCGTCTTTGAAAACGAATTTTCGTTCTTTAATCTGCTGCACACGAATTTTTTCAAACTCAATCAAACAAAGTTTAGTCACTTTGCTCCTCATTTTGAAGAAGTATTTACTGCTTATGAAAATTCAACGGACAAGCAACACAAAGTTGCATCAATAAAACTGCTAGCCTTACTTTATGAGCTAAAGATTTTACAATAGCGTTCAATCAGTGGGAGCAGGGATTTACAACACCGCAACAGATTTTATTTCAAAAATTTATTCAGCTTATCAATAACTACTACATTGACAAACGCACGGTTGAAGAATATGCGGAACTGCTTTTTGTAACGCCCAATCATTTATCTCAATCTGTTAAAGATGCATCAAAAAGAAATGCTTTATCTTTTATTAACGAAAGAATAATGAGTGAAGCAAAATCGCTCATTCAGTTTACTGAATTTGATGTAGCAGAAATCGCCTATCAGCTTAATTTCTCAGACCCTGCCAACTTTGGGAAGTTTTTTAAAAAACATTCAGAGCAAACTCCTCTTGAATTCAGAAAATCAAAAGCAAAATGAAACGACCGAAAGAAATAGTTGTTCAATACTTAAAGGAGTTAGACAAACACCTGAGCGAACTCAAATCAGGAAATGCAGATTCCACATTTAAGATACAGGACATTGCCTCTATTATGCACATTCACCCAACACATCTTAGTAATACGATTAGCGAGCAACTTGGAAAATCACCTTGCGACATCTATGAAGAAAGATTGATGAACATTGCTAAAGAATTAATACGCACTACTGATTTATCCATTTCAATGATTGCCAGACACCTTACATTTGATCCTTCCAATTTTACAAAGTTTTTTAAGCGCTTTGAGGGCATAACACCAAAGCAGTTCAGGGATTTAAATGCTCCAAAAAACTGAACTTCTCACCCCGATTGATAGTACTATTAATCTGCTTTTTATACTTCAACTTAAATCAAAAGCAAATGACAAAAATAGCACTTGTAACGGGTGGTAGCCGTGGCTTAGGGAAGGACATGGCGCTCTCTTTAGCAAAAAAAGGAATTGATGTTATCCTGACGTATTACACCAATAAAGCAGAAGCGGACAAGGTTGCCAATGAAATTATTGCCCTCAAACAAAAAGCAGTGGCGTTACCGTTTGATGTGTCTAACCTTAGTTCGTTTGATAGTTTTCTTGGTAAGATTTCAGAAGTTCTAACTAAAAACTGGGGCCAGGATAGATTTGATTTCCTCGTAAACAACGCTGGAGTTGGAGCTACACTACCTATACCTCAGGTAACAGAAGAAGTATTTGATAACTTGTTGAACATTCATTTTAAGAGCGTTTATTTTCTCACGCAAAAATCACTTCCGATAATGAATGATAATGGCGGAGTTATTTTTATTTCATCAGGCACTACACGCTTTTGTGTTCCGGGCTATTCGGTTTATTCTTCATTGAAAGGTGCTGTAGAGGTATTCAGTAAGTATGTTGCCAAAGAATTTGGAGCGAGAGGTATCCGTTCAAATGTAGTTGCACCCGGTGCAATTGAAACCGATTTTAATAATGCAGCAATCCGAAACAATCCACAAATGAAGGGATTTTTAGCTAGTCAAACTGCATTAGGACGCGTGGGTAATGCCGATGATATTGGCAGCGTTGTAGCTTTTCTTTGCACCGAAGATGCTAAATGGATAAATGGACAAAGAATAGAAGCATCAGGAGGGATGTTTCTTTAATTCTCGCTTCATTTTTTATAAGCCTTGATTTTTTTCGAGGCTTTTTTATGAATTTACCATTCCAACCAAGTTTTAGACCATTCGCTATCGTCTCGGTACCCGCATCTTTGTATTGTTAATTATTTACTCATTTAAAAAATATGAAAATGAAAATAGCAGTATTAGGAACAGGAAATGTCGGAGACACTATCGGTTCAAAATTAGTAGAATTAGGACATTCCGTTATGATGGGTTCCAGAACATCCAGCAATGAAAAAGGCAAAGCGTTTGTTGCCAAACATTCAGACAAAGCAAGTCTCGGATCATTTGCAGATGCAGCAGCATTTGGTGAAATCATTTTTAACTGCACAGCTGGTAGCGGTTCTTTAGAAGCATTGAAACTTGCGGGTGAAAATAATTTGAAAGGTAAAATCATAATTGATATTGCTAATCCACTTGACTTTAGCAAAGGGATGCCGCCTACGCTTTCTATTGTAAATGGTAACTCTTTGGCTGAGGAAATACAAAAAACATTTCCAGCGGCCAACGTTGTAAAAGCTTTGAATACGATGTGGTGTGGTTTAATGGTGAACCCTGCAATGATAAATGGAGGCGACCATAGCACGTTCATAAGCGGAAATGATGCTGATGCTAAGGAAAAAGTAAAAGGAATTTTAAAATCATTTGGCTGGGCGGATAAAAATATTCTTGATCTTGGTGATATTACCACCGCTAGGGGCACCGAAATGTATCTCCCGTTATGGTTGAGAATATACGGAGCAACCAACAATGGTGGTTTTAATATTAAAATAGTAAGTTAAAATGAAGGCAGTTTTAATGACTGGCATACAGGTGCATTAGTAAAGCAACACCAGCAATTTTCAAAAAAAAGTTAACTAAAAGACACACGTGCAATGAGGCAAACAACAACACTAGGTCACAGTAAACTCAACGTAAATAGAATTGGCCTTGGCTGTATGGGCATGTCAGAGTTTTACGGCTCATTTAATGAACAAGAATCTATTAAAACACTGCACAAAGCAATTGACTTAGGCGTCAATTTTTTCGACACAGCTGATATGTATGGTTGGGGAGCCAATGAACAATTATTAGGAAAGGCATTTAAAGGATATCTATGATGAAACGAATCTAAAGGTTGTCAGCAAGCGCGCTTCGGAGTGTGACAATAGAAGCACAATAAAACTCTAAACCGTCAATGACTAAAAAATCCACTTTACTTTTCTTATTCCTCCTGTCCTTGTTAACCAATTCAGTTATCGCACAGGATAAGCCATTTACCTTGCAGTATGTACTTTCCATACCCAAACCAGAATCAAATTATTGCCACGTTGACGTTCAGGTTAAGGCATGGCGTGGGGATACTGTTTATTTTAAAATGCCCAAATGGATGCCCGGTTATTACCAGCTAATGAATTATGCCAAAGCGGTTGAAAATATTTCAGCTAAAGATGAGAACGGAAAAAGTATCAACTTAAAACGAGTAAATGAAAACACCTGGGCTATAGCGGGTGCAAAACGCAAATCGTTTACCTTAAGTTATGATGTAAAGGCCGACAAAAGATTTGTAGCTAACAGCATTGTGGATGCAACCCATGCTTACCTCGTAACCACAACATTGAATCCCGATAGTTATCGGGATGCGGGTTTGACCAAAACAACAATTATCAGCGACAACCTTCCAGACAGAATAAATGAAATAAAACAATCCGGCCCTGCACCAGGCGAGTAAAGACATCTTGCTGTTTGGTAGCCCGACAGCAACCCATTCACTTATTCAACTAAACTTAATTGACGGCTACTGGCTATTTGTTAATCCAATTATTCTTGGGCGAGGCATTCCATTGTTTGTAGACATCAAAGACAAAATAAAACTAAAACTATTAACTACCCGACAATTTACTTGCGGGGTAACTGAACTGAATTACACCGTTGAAAGCTCCCTACAGCAAACCGCTGGCGGTCATTAAAACAATAAAACTTTAACAGATGAAAAATTATATCTTTTACGGACTTATTTTAATTTTTGCTGCATACAATCAAAGCAAATCGATAAAAACTATTACACAGGAGAAAATAGCTGACAATGCATCCAATTATACAGGAACAGCAAGCATTACTCAGGGATCTACAAATACGCAGGTAGAGATCATATATGAATGTGTAGCAGGAAGACCGACTGATATTGGAGTAATAAAGTCTACTGATGGAAAGCAATGGACGGTTCCAGCAAGTACTAATTTTAACAATAAAAATTTCCCAACAGCCCCCGACTTACACAACCCCTGTAATGGCAATACGTATTCGAATGTTCAGGAAGCAATTTCAAAACTTGATGGTTCAGATATCATAGAAATTGACAAAGATGGCGAGCTCTTTACAGCCTATATTTTTGCTGATAACTATTTCGAAATGTACGTTAATGGAATTCCGGTTGGAAAAGATAAGGTTCCATTCACGCAATTCAATTCTAGTCTCGTAAGGTTTAAAGTTACCAAGCCATTTACGATTGCAATGAAATTGGTTGATTGGGAAGAAGCTCTGGGTATTGGCACTGAAAAGAACCAGGGAAGTAATTTCCATGCCGGAGATGGCGGAATGGTTGCCGTTATTAAAGATATTCATGATACTATCATTGCAGCAACTAATGAAAACTGGAAAGCCCTAACGTTTTATACATCACCTATAAAGGATTTAAACTGTGTAACTGAAACCGGTTTGATTCGCACTTCCAAAAATTGTGACGAGACAGATAGCGATGATGGCACTTCCTTTTATGGATTGCATTGGGAATTACCAATGGGTTGGGAAAAAGCAAATTTCGATGATTCAAATTGGCCGCATGCCGTTACTTATACGAATAAAACAATTGGTGTAGATAACAAAAAAGCATACACGAACTTCACTGAAATTTTTGATAATCAAACTAATGACGCAAAGTTCATCTGGTCAGCTAATGTGGTTTTGGATAATGAAGTTATTGTAAGATATACTGTGAAATAATAACAACCGCTAACGTTATATCCGGTAATGCTCTCTAAGGATTAGCACTACGCACATACTGGCTCGTTGGCGGGCATTTTCGGTTGACACTACATGAGACTCACTTTAACGATACTAATTCTACTCCTTGGACAAGGACTCTTTGGACAAATCCGTTACACACGACTATTGGAAAACAAAAACTTCAAGTGGCTTGCAGAGGCAGGCCGCGTGATTCTATAAAATACCAATTGCTGTTTGAACAGCTATTGCCTACCTTGATTTTTTATTACCACTTCCATCATATTATGAAGCCTTATCTCAGTACCCTCGTTGGTCTTTTACTAAGCGTAAACCTTTTTGCTCAGAATCCGGATTCCGTTTACATGCACACAAATTATGATTTAACAACTTATCGCGTTGCTATGCGGGATGGTGTGCATTTGTTTACGATTGTGTATACCCCAAAAGATAAGAGTAAAACCTATCCCATCATCATCAACCGCACCTGCTACAATGCTTCGGGCTACACCGATTACAAAACGAGAAGGTACCCTTCGCCAACGAAGACGATTTTATTAAGTCTACGATTACCGTCTATGGCTCTTCTGTTGTGGAGATTGGCGATCTGAAATCGATGAAGGCGAAAGTGGATGTGAAGAGATAATTGATGTAAACCGTAGGGAATGATAAGATTGAAGATACTCCCTACTCGTGCAGAAGATCGCAATTATGCAAATGTCACAAAAAATATAGCTACTGTTTTCTTTCTGGTTGGCCCGATTGTAGGTATATTTAATATTAGGACTGACACCACAAACGTAAGGACATGAAGAATGAAAATGGAATTAAGCTTTTCAAAGTAATCAGCGTTATACTTATTATTTCAATCATTTATTCGCTGACAACTATGTATCCTAATTATGGTTCATCTTTTGACATGGGATTTTCTGCTGGTTTAGCTTTTGGACAAGCGATGAAGGTTCTAGGAACCATCGGACTAATTTCTTATGGAATAAGGACTATAAGGAAGCGTGGAATTAAAGCCCTAGACTAACAGGTTTCTGTCAACCGACAATTTTGCTGATTTGCTCAACTAACGAGGCTCTCCAGGTTCAGATTATGAATTAGCCTTGGCGAAACTCTAAGGCATTCCCCTTTGCCGTAAAATCCAGATAGATATCAGGGTTTAATTATTTTTCTTCTTTTGTAATAATTTCACTCCCGATCAGTACTAATGGTGTAAACAAACCGAGTGAAAGAAAACGAACAACAACATATTTTCCAGGAATGGCTAAGCCTGCATAAAGGATTGATTTTTAAGATCGTCCGATCGTATGCGCAAACCTCCATGGATCAAGACGATCTGTTTCAGGAAATTATCATTCATGTATGGCATTCTATTCCGTCATTCAGGCACGAATCTTCCGTAACCACCTGGTTGTATCGAATTTCGCTGAACACCGCTATTAAATGGACTACGAAAGAACGAAAATATAATCAAACCCAAGCGCTTGAAGAGGTCCACTACCTGATAACAGAAACCGGGTCCCCTATTGATGAGCGATTAGTGTGGCTCTACGAAGAAATCTATAAGCTGGATGAAATTGATCGTTCTCTGGCGGTACTGCTTCTGGAAGGCTTTAGCTACAAAGAAATGGCGAATCTGCTCGGGATAACCGAATCGAATGTGGGCGTAAAAATCATGCGCATTAAAAAACAATTAATCACCAAATCAAAAAAATAATATGACCATGGAATTTGAAGAACTGCAAAAAATCTGGGACTCGCAATACAGTAAACCAATGTATGCCCTTGATGAAAAGGCCCTGCATAACCGCATTATGTCGAAACAAAAGAGCACTCATCACATCATGAACACAAGTGAGTTATTAACGATTTTGGTCAACCTTGGAGCGGGAAGTCTTGTGCTTGCCATCAACCTGGTTGATCAAAATAGAAATGTATTTATGTACGGGATGGCCGCCTGGATGTTGTGTACAGGTTTCTATGTGTGGGTGAGTCGCCTGCGGAGAATAAAAGATGCCCAGCAGTTTGACCTATCGATGCGAGGAGATCTTCGTCACGCCATTTCAATGGCCACGTATCAGGTTCGTTTTTCACAACTCATGCGTTGGAACATTTTGCCTATAGGAGCATTCATACTGTTGGCGCTCGTATTTGGAGGTAAACCGATTTGGCTGGCCGTGGTGATTTTTGTTCTTTTTGGCCTGGCGTACTATGCAAGCAGATGGGAACATGGCATCTACGTCTCCCGAAGGAGAGAACTTGAACTATTAAAAGGTAAGCTGGAAGAAGAGAAATAGATCAAACAAAGGACTCACCTTTTGTTATTGTTGGTTGACAACCAACAATAACGCTTCAACAAAGAACTCACTCCACCGCCATCCTTCTCATCGCCACCTTGCGAATGAGGTAACCCATCAGCAAACCAAACGTGGCAAAGCCAAGGACTATGAAAATAAAATTGTCTTCAAAAGCTTTTGCCTGCAGGTTGAGCAAGCGGCCTACCCAATAGCCGGCCGTGCTCACCAGCGTAGCCCATAGTAAACCGGCAAGGGTACTATAAAACAGATACGTGATGGGCCGGATACCGCTCATACCCACCACCAACGGAATGATTATCCGAAAGCCATAGAGAAACCGATAGCTGAGAAGTATCTGGAGTTTATGCTTATGAAAGAAATTGGTGACAGGCATCACCTTGGCTTTGAGCTTCGGGCGTTTAGCCAAAAAATATTTTCCATTGAGCCGACCAATGAGGTAGTAAATCCAGTCGCTTATGAAAGAACCCAGGAAGGCAGCCAGGATAGTCAAGTGGAAATCGAACAGCCCACGGTAAATAAGTGAAGAGGCCATCAGGATGGCTGTCTCTCCTTCGAAGAACGTGCCGACCAGCAAAGCCAGGTATCCATATTGATCTAAGAAATTCTCCATCTCGATTCTCGTTGCTAACAGTCGTTATAAAAAAACTAACGTAAAAATGAACCAACTATTGAAATAATCGTTTTTAATTCCATTAATTTTATGGAAATTTTCTAAATGACTTTTATCTGACGATTTAAACAACTACGACAGAAATTGAAAAACAACATCACCCCTTTTGAGCCCGCTGACACGCTTGTCAGCCCAGCCATCCCGGCCATTATGCTCATCTGCAGCGATTGCTCACCCCGCGCGGGGTTCAGAAGCTTTCGAAGGCAAATCAGAATCTGAAACTTTTCGCTCAACCAGAGTGAGCGTGACTTGCAAGGCAAGCTGCGCATGAAGTGCTTTTAAAGCATTTCTCATTTTCATCTATTACTATTAATGAAATACCACATTGGAAGACAATATAATTGTAAGACCAGCTACGGCTGCTGACTCACATTATGCAGATACGATTACCACTGAAATGGCGGAGTCTGCAAAAGCGCGCGGCACGGGTATAGCCCAGCGCACGCCTGAGTATATCAAATTAAAAATTGAAGAAGGTAAATCAGTGATTGCCATCACGCGCGATGGCACGTGGGTTGGCTTCTGCTACATTGAAGCCTGGGAGCATGAAAAGTACGTTGCCAACAGTGGGCTTATTGTATCGCCTCCGTTCCGCAAGTCGGGCGTGGCTACTGAAATCAAGCGCAAAGTGTTTGAGCTTTCGCGGATCAAATATCCGAATGCAAAAATATTTGGCTTGACCACCGGCCTTGCCGTAATGAAGATCAACTCTGACTTGGGTTACGAACCGGTAACCTATTCGGAGCTAACTACAGACGAAGAGTTTTGGAAAGGTTGTCGCAGTTGTGTGAACTTTGAAATACTTACTGCCAAGCAGCGGAAAAACTGTATGTGCACCGCCATGCTGTTCGACCCGGTTGAAGCAGAGGCCAAAATAAAGGAAGCAGCTTTAAAAAAGACACTAGTAACTGCCAATGGCGAACCTGAAGAAGAACGAAGACAATTTAAAGGTAACTTTAAGCTTTAGTTATGAAAAAAGTTGTTTTAGCATTTAGCGGTGGATTGGATACTTCGTATTGCGCCATCCATTTATCGAAAGAATTAGGTTACGAAGTCCATACACTAACCGTAAATACGGGCGGCTTTAATGCCGAAGAAGTTAAGGAGATTGAAAAACGGGCGTTGAGTTTAGGCGTGGCTTCGCACAAGACCATTGACGAGACTAAAAATTATTACGAGCACGTAATCAGGTTTCTTGTTTTCGGTAATGTGCTGAAGAATGGAACCTATCCGCTAAGCGTTAGTGCCGAGCGCATGTCGCAGGCGTTGGCTTCCGCCAGATATGCAAAAGAAATAAATGCTGATGCGGTTGCCCATGGAAGTACAGGTGCCGGTAATGATCAGGTTCGTTTCGACATGATCATTCAGATTCTGGCTCCGGGTACTGAAATCATCACGCCTATTCGAGACAAAAAATTGAGCCGCGAAGAAGAAGTTGAGTACTTAAAATCAAAAGGAATAATTTTTAGTGCAGAAAAGGCCAAGTACTCTATTAATAAAGGTATCTGGGGCACATCCGTGGGCGGGAAAGAAACTTTGAACTCGATGGGGCAATTGCCCGAAGACGCCTGGCCTACTCAAATGACTAAGCAAGGCAGCGAAGAAGTTAAACTCGGTTTTGAAAAAGGAGAACTCGTTTCCGTTAACGGGAAAAAGTTTGACCATCCAGTAAACGCGGTTCATCATCTTCAAACTATTGCCGGGCCTTACGGGATTGGAAGAGACATTCATGTGGGTGATACTATTATAGGAATAAAGGGTCGTGTTGGGTTTGAAGCCGCAGCACCGGTGCTTATTATTAAGGCGCATCATGCACTAGAAAAACACGTGCTCACCAAATGGCAACTAAGTTGGAAAGATCAACTAGCACAATTCTATGGCAATTGGTTGCATGAAGGACAATACTTAGATCCGATCATGCGCGACATGGAAGCGTTTCTTTCCAGTTCGCAACAACATGTTACAGGTGAAGTTTCAGTAACGCTTTATCCCTATCGCTATCAAATCAATGGCATTGAATCAAAGTACGATCTTATGTCGGCCAAGTTTGGAAAGTATGGCGAAATGAATTTGGGCTGGACAGCCGATGATGTGAAAGGGTTTACAAAAATATTTGGCAACCAGGTTGGAATATATCATCAGGTGAAAGAAGAAGCGGAAAGTAAAAAGTCTTGAGTATATAGTATTGAGTAAATCTAGAATGACAAAAAAAATAAATGTTGGAATAAAAGGCGCTGCCGGATATACCGGTGGTGAAACGCTGCGGCTATTGTTAAACCATCCGCATGTTGACGTTACCTTTCTGGAAAGTAGAAGTCAGTCGGGTAAACCCGTAACGAGTGTGCATACTGATCTTGTTGGCGAAACTGATCTAACTTTCTCTACCGATTTCAATAAACCAATTGATGTTCTTTTTCTTTGTTTAAGTCATGGTGAAAGTAAAAACCTTTTAGCAAAAGCGCACTTTCCTTCTACAACTCGCATCATCGATCTTGGAAATGATTTTCGTTTAGGAGACACTGCATCAGGCAGAGAATTTGTTTACGGTCTTCCAGAATTGCAACGCGATAAAATTAAAACGGCAAAAAACATTGCAAACCCAGGATGTTTTGCCACTACCATTCAACTTGGGTTGTTGCCTTTAGCTAAAGCCGGACTACTGAAAGAAGTTCATACCACAGGAATTACTGGCTCAACTGGTGCTGGTCAAAAACTTCAGGAGACAACTCATTTTAGCTGGCGTGCAAATAACATCTCTGCCTATAAAGCATTAACGCATCAACATCTTGGTGAGATTAATCAAACGTTGAAAAGTCTGCAGCCAACTTTTAGCGAAGATGTAAATTTTATTCCCTGGCGTGGCGATTTCGCCCGAGGCATCTTTGTAACATCCATATTGGAATCAAACTTAAGTCTGGAAGAAGCGAATGAGCTTTATAAAGAGTTTTATGCTTCGCATCCATTCACGCATGTAAGCGATGAGATAATTGATTTGAAACAAGTGGTAAACACCAACAAATGTTTGATCCATTTGGAAAAGGTTGGAAAGAAGTTAGTTATTCATTCCATCACCGATAACTTATTAAAAGGAGCCAGTGGGCAGGCTATTCAGAATATGAATTTAATGTGGGTTTGATGAAACTGAAGGACTGAAGTTAAAGAGTACGGTTTTTTAAAAAAAATAAAACCACAGAGGACACAGAGGCTTTGCGTTCCTCCGCTCGCTCTGCGGTTAAACAAAACGATATGAAATTATTCGATGTATATCCCCTCTTCCCTATCGAACCTGTGAAAGCTTCAGGCTCTTGGCTTTGGGATAAAGACGGAAAAAAATATTTGGACCTATATGGCGGTCATGCGGTAATCTCTATTGGACACAATCACCCGCATTTTGTAGAGGCTCTAAAACATCAATTGGATAAAATCAGCTTCTATTCTAATAGCGTTAAGAACTCACTACAAGAAAAACTAGCTGATAAACTTGGACAAGTTTCTGGGTATCCGAATCATCAACTGTTTCTTTGTAATTCTGGGGCAGAAGCCAACGAGAATGCACTCAAGCTTGCATCGTTTGTAAACGGACGAAAAAAAGTGATTGCCTTTAAAAAAGCATTTCACGGTCGCACGTCCGGTGCAGTGGCCGCAACAGACAATCCAAAAATTGTAGCTCCGTTTAATGCTGGCCACGAAATATTATTCCTGCCTTTAAATGATGAACAAGCTTTTCTTGAAACTATAAATACTGAAATCTCTTCCGTTATTATTGAAGGCATTCAAGGGGTTGGCGGTATTGTACTTCCGAGTGATTCGTTTTTACAACTGCTTTCTAGAAAATGTAAAGAGGTTGGCACACTGCTTATCTTAGATGAAGTGCAATCCGGCTATGGCCGCACCGGAAAATTTTTCGCACATCAGTTTTCAGGTATTCAAGCTGATCTAGTTACAATCGCGAAAGGTATGGGCAACGGCTTTCCGATTGGCGGTTTACTTATTCACCCTGACATTAAACCGTGGAGTGGTATGTTAGGCACAACCTTTGGTGGAAATTATTTAGCCTGCGCTGCAGGCTTATCTGTACTTGAAGTGATCGAGCAAGAAAATTTAATGAGTAACGCTACTGCACTTGGTAATTTCTGGCTTGAGCAACTTCTTACCTTCTCTGAAATCAAAGCCGTTCGTGGTAAAGGGTTAATGATTGGGTTTGATTTACCCGATGAGCTGGCCACGTTGCGTAAAGATTTACTCTTCAAGCATGCTATCTTTACGGGCGAAGCTAAACCGAATACAGTGCGTCTGCTTCCTTCCTTAGCATTATCAAAAACCGAAGCTGATATTTTTCTTGAAGCACTCACTGCAGAACTTAAACAGACCGTTTCATCATGAAGCACTTCTTATCTGTAAACGAAGTCGGAAATCTAGAGCAATTGATCGCAAACGCCTTGGCTTATAAAGCAAATCCTTTTAAGGACTCACACTTGGTAGCAACAAGCGATTGGGAATGCTCTTCTTGAACCCCAGCATGCGCACCCGCATCAGCACACAGATTGCAGCAAAGAACTTAGGTATGGATGCCATTGTGTTCAACGTAGGTCAGGATGGTTGGTCACTTGAGTTTGAGGATGAAGCTATCATGAGTGGCTCAACGGTTGAACATGTTAAAGATGCTGCTCCAGTGCTTGGGAAATATTTTGATATTCTTGGTATCCGAACTTTTCCCTCTCTAAAGAATAAGACGGACGATTACAGTGAGTTGTGTATTCAGCAATTCATTAAATACTCAGGTGTGCCGATACTCAGTTTAGAAAGTGCAACCGTACATCCGCTTCAAAGTCTAACGGATATTATTACCATTAAGGAAACGTTTAAAGAAAAACGTAAACCCAAAATTGTACTTACGTGGGCTCCACATGTAAAAGCGCTGCCGCAATGTGTTGGCAATAGTTTTTCGCAATGGATAAATGCCTGGGGTAAAGCTGATTTTGTAATCACGCATCCTGAGGATTACGAACTCGATCCAAAATTTACCAAAGGTGCTACCATTACCCAAAATCAAGATGAGGCTCTGAAAGATGCTGACTTTGTCTATATAAAAAACTGGAGTACCTATGAGGATTACGGGAAAATTTATTGCAACGATCCTAAATGGATGTTAACAAATAAAAAGTTATCCGTTACCAACAACGCTAAAGTTATGCATTGCTTACCGGTAAGAAGAAATGTAGAACTTAGTGACGAAGTATTGGATTCAACAAACAGTCTGGTAACACAACAAGCGGGTCGAAAGGGGTCAATGACACCGCAGGCTATCACCGAATTAATAAAAGGAGCATGACTACTAAAGACTTTATCCTACAGACTCAATACTCCTAAAATGAACAAACTATATATTATAAAAATCGGAGGTAATGTGTTGGATGACGAAACGTCGTTGAAATCATTTCTCACAGATTTCGCTTCCATCCAAGCCCCAAAACATTAATTCATGGCGGTGGAAAAATCGCAACCAAATTAGGCGATCAATTAGGTATTGAATCTCATTATACCAAGGGAAGAAGAATAACCGATGCTAAAACACTTGACCTGGTGACGATGGTGTATGGCGGTTTGGTCAATAAACAAATTGTAGCACAACTTCAAACACATCATTGTAATGCGATGGGCGTTACTGGAGCGGATGGCAATTTGATTAAGGCGGTTAAAAGACCCGTAGGTGAAATTGATTTTGGATTTGTTGGAGACATTACTCCGGATAGCGTTAACAGCACCTTGCTCTACTTTCTTCTTAAGCAAAATGTGATTCCTGTTTTTGCTCCGCTCACGCATGAAAACGGAACGATGCTGAACACCAATGCCGATACCATTGCTTCGGTGTTGGCTATATCGCTGAGTAAACATTTTGATGTGCGATTAATTTTTTGTTTTGAAAAGCAAGGCATCCTCACTGATATTAGTAACGAAGATTCGGTGATCCGCAATCTTAATTTCACCTTATATCAAGAGCTCCTGAAAAAGGCTCTTTTCATGATGGGATTTTACCAAAACTCGAAAATTCATTTAGCGCCATTCAATCGGGGGTAAAAGAAGTTTTGATTGGTGAGCATACCCAACTATTGGCAAACATTGGTTACGATACCAAAGGCACCCTGATTACGCAGGCATGAAAGAACATTTGCCTGATATCGCCCTAAGCTTGTTGCAACAACTTATCAGCATCCCTTCTTAGTAAAGAAGAAGACAAGACTGGTAATCTGTTAATGAGTTTCTTCAAGCATCACGGTATGGAGGCCCAACGAAAAGGCAACAATGTTTGGGCTAAGAATAAATTTTACGATCCGGCTAAGCCAACCATTCTCTTAAACTCACATCACGATACAGTAAAACCCAATCCTGCCTATACGCGTAATCCATTTTCGGCTAATGTTGAAGATGGTAAACTTTATGGCTTGGGTAGCAATGATGCCGGTGGTCCGCTAGTTTCCCTGCTGACAACATTCTTTTACTTCTACGAAAAGAATGAGTTGAAATATAATTTAGTGATCGCGGCTACAGCCGAAGAAGAGATTTCCGGACCCAATGGAATTGAATTAATCTGGAAAGATCTTCCCAAAATAGATTTCGCTATTGTGGGCGAACCAACCCGCAGCGATATCGCTATTGCCGAAAAAGGGTTGTTGGTACTGGACTGTGTTAGTAAGGGAAAGGCAGGGCACGCTGCCCGTGAGGAAGGAGTAAATGCAATCTATGCAGTTGTGAGGTAACGCCACGATCACTACGCTTACGGCCATCGGGTATCGCTGAAGATCATGCCTTGGTAAAGGCTGCAAAAAGTTTGGGCAAAAAATTATATGGCTCCCCTACCACTTCTGATCAGGCATTAATTCCGGTGCCTTCCATTAAAATAGGACCCGGAGACTCCGCTCGTTCACACAGTGCCGATGAGTTTATTTTCATCAATGAACTTTCAATCGGCATTGATTCCTATATTTCACTCTTAGAAAAGATTCTGTATGACTGATAAAGTTCGCATTCAAAAAACAGAAATCCTTTCTGACAATTGGTACACGCTAAAAAAAGTAACGTTCGACTTTCAGAAGAAAAACGGAAGCTGGGTAAATCAAAACCGTGAAGCGTATGATCGCGGAAATGGTGCCACCATCTTACTTTATAATCCTGAGCACAAGACTGTGATTTTAACCAAACAGTTTCGCTTGCCCACCTACATCAATGGAAACCCCTGACGGCATGTTAATTGAAACGTGTGCTGGACTTTTAGACGCAGATAATGCCGAAGATGCCATCCGAAGAGAAACTGAAGAAGAAACGGGTTTTACGCTGCGCGATGTAAAGAAAGTATTTGAGGCTTATATGTCGCCTGGCTCAGTAACAGAAATTTTATACTTCTTCATTGCAGAATACTCCAGAGATATGAAAACCTCGGCTGGCGGTGGCGTGGGTGATCATGAGGACATTGAGGTACTGGAATTAGCTTTTGACAAAGCATTTAGTATGATAAACACGGGTGAGATCAAAGACGGTAAAACCATTATGCTGCTTCAATATCTTAAACTTCACAATTTTATATAATAAGAGTATCTTACAGCCTGTAAATATTCTATGAAACTCTGGAGCAAAGATAAAGACTCATTAAAAGAAGTTACTGACTTCACCACCGGCCAGGATCCTATTCTCGATTTGCAACTGGCTCCCTTTGATGTTTTGGGTTCAATCGCTCATATCACCATGCTGGAGTCTATTGGGTTACTGAAAAAGGATGAACTCACCGATCTAAAAAAGGAGCTTAAAAATATTTATACCGACATCGTATCCGGCAATTTTGTTATTGAGCCAGGCGTAGAAGACATCCATTCACAAGTAGAACTGTTGCTGATAAAAAAGCTGGGGGATGTGGGTAAAAAAATTCATAGTGGTCGTTCGCGTAATGATCAGGTGCTGGTTGATATTAAACTCTACCTGCGAAGTGAGATTGAGAAAATCACCGAAGAGATTAGTAAGCTCTTTGAACTTCTGATTTCAAAAAGTGAAGAGAACAAAAACAACTTGTTACCTGGATATACCCATTTGCAATTGGCCATGCCTTCCTCCTTTGGCTTGTGGTTTGGTGCCTATGCCGAAAGTCTGGCGGATGATTTGGTAACGATACACGGTGCTTATCAGATTGTCAATAAAAATCCGTTGGGTTCAGCGGCAGGTTATGGATCATCCTTCCCACTCAATCGCACGTTAACCACTCAGTTGCTTGGCTTTGACGATCTGAATTACAATGTCGTGTATGCCCAGATGGGGCGTGGGAAGACCGAGCGAATACTCGCCCAAGCCATGAGCAATGTAGGGGCTACTTTGGGTAAATTAGCCATGGATGCTACGCTATTTCTAAACCAAAATTTCGCGTTCATCTCCTTTCCGGATGAATTGACCACGGGTTCGAGTATTATGCCCCATAAAAAAAACCCGGATGTGTTTGAATTGATTCGGGCTAAGTGCAACTCGCTTCAGGCCTTGCCCAATGAATTGGCTATGCTTACCACCAATCTTCCATCAGGCTATCATCGGGATTTACAACTCATTAAAGAAAAGTTATTTCCAGCCATAACAACTTTAAAAAACTGCTTGGCCATGACCCACCTCATGATCTCCGCTATTGACGTGAAGAAAAATATTCTGGAGGATGAGAAGTATAAATTTCTATTTAGTGTCGAGGAAGTAAATAAATTAGTGTTAGCCGGTGTGCCTTTTCGTGATGCCTATAAAAATATCGGACTAGCTATTGAAAAAGGAAAGTTTTACTATTCCACGAAAGTGAACCACACGCACGAGGGCAGCATGGGCAACCCTCATGAACGCCAACATTAGCTCAACCTTCAATCAAATTGTAAATCGCTTCGGTTTTGCTAAAACTAAGCAAGCGATTGAAATGTTACTGAATTAATTATACATGAAGCCAGAATCTATTCTAATTCTTATTCTAGGAATCTCAGTCATTAGTTATTTTTTCGATCAACTGCTCGATTATATAAACCTGAAGGCTCAGAGTAAAGACATTCCTGCTGAGATTGAGTCATTTTATGATAGCGGAAAATATCAAAAATCTCTGGAGTACCAGAAAGCACAAACTCAATTCTCATTCCTGACTTCTGCTTTTAGTTTTGCTTTGTCTTTAGCATGTTACTATTTGGTGGATTCGGGTGGTTGGACTCGCAATTGCGACCCATCATTCCTAATGAAATAATACTCGCCCTGGCTTTCTTTGGTGTGCTCATGATCGTATCGGATCTACTAACTATCCCGTTTCAGTGGTATAGCACTTTTGTGATTGAAGAAAAGTTCGGATTTAATAAAACAACCACCAAGACGTTCATCCTGGATAAACTCAAAGGATACGTGCTTGGTGCCGTTATTGGAGGTGCCTTACTTTCTATTTTGATTTATCTCGTCAATACGCTGGGTCCCGATTTTTGGATCTGGTTCGGGCTGCTGGCTGCCTCTTTTATTTTGTTCGTTAATATGTTCTACACATCTTTAATCTTACCCCTCTTTAATAAACTTACTCCTTTGGGTGATGGGGAATTAAAATCAGCGATCGAAACTTTCTCGAAGAAAGTAAACTTCCCATTAGAAAATATTTATGTGATGGATGGCTCCAAACGATCCGCGAAAGCGAACGCGTTCTTTTCGGGTATTGGTAAAAAGAAAAAGATTGTACTCTTTGATACGCTAATCAATAATCATACACAAGAAGAATTAGTTGCCGTGCTGGCTCATGAAGTAGGTCACTTTAAAAGAAGCACATCGTTTGGAGTTACCTGATTTCTATTGTACATGTTTTTTTCATTCTGTTTATTCTCTCTAAAATGATTTTAATGCCGACCTATCACTTGCCCTGGGTGGCAGTGTGCAGGCCATTCATCTAAACCTCCTTGCTTTTGGAATCCTCTTCGCCCCCATCTCGGGCATAACCGGATTATTAATGAGTATGCTAAGTCGCAAAAATGAATTTGTGGCCGATGCCTACGCCAAAGAAACCTTTGATGGCCATGCTTTGTCGAATGCATTAAAAAGGCTTTCTGTAGATTCCCTCAGCAACCTGTATCCGCATCCTATCTATGTGTTTTTTCATTATTCGCATCCGCCACTGTTACAAAGGCTGGATGCATTGAAAGGATGAGCGATTGAAAGGGAACTAAATATATTCTGTTCAACTGTAGTGGTTTTATCAGCAGAGCATTAATTTTAAGGACAAAGATTTTGATTCAATAAAAGCGGGAGTAGCTCTCCCGATAACCATCGGGAGGTAGTCCGCCAGCTGGCGGATCCCAAGTTGAAAGTCGCGGGTTCTCCCGATAGCTATCGGGACCGTTTCCCGCTCAAATTGAGAATAGTGAAATTTATAACAGAAACATCTTGCATTGGATTCGCCTCCATTGCAAGCCTAATACTTATTTTAAAGTATTCTTTCTGCTTTCAGTAAAGCTATTATTATTAAATTTAACTTTGACAAGACTTAATTAAAGTCATATGTTAAGGGAAGAACTAAATTTTAATATTTCGGCTATTCATTTGATTAAAGTAAGCTGTACTCTTCTTGCATGCTCAATGTTGGCAAGTGCCAGTACATTTAGCAGTACTGAGAAAAAGTAATTATACTTACGACTCGAATATTCTGAAATTAAAACTATCACTTCCGTCACTAAGCGCACTGGAGATTACTCTACAAACAATCTCAGGCAAGTGCTCCGCAAAAAGTTATTTGGATTGATACAGTTAATGTTACGGGAAACCAATAAAAGTCTGATAACAAAGTCTTCTTTAATAGTGCGCGGGAAGTTCTCAAGTTATATCATCCTCTTCCAATGGCTATGTACAATGTGAATGGAGTATTCTTGCCAGAGCTCATGAACGTGGTTGGAAATTTGGATTTATTAGTGCCGATGATAAAGCAACGGTAGGTACTATAAAAATGACGGTAAATTTTCTAGCTAACACAAACACTGATGTTTATGAGGGTATTACTTATGTAAAAACTTTGAGTGGAGGAACCTTCTATCCAGAAAAATGATATCCAACACAGATGGCGAGTAGACCGCTTGACTCAAAAAAATATATTACGAAACTTCTAACAACGGGAAATCCTGGACGCTAAGGGCTACCTATAGTAAAAAGGTGACAGGCGACCTAAGAGCTGGATTTTATGGTAATGAATCTGGCAAGGAGGTTTTGAATGCTATGATTCAGGCGGACAAAGGAATAGAATTTTAGTTCCATCTATCTTGTTTAAATGTTATTGATATCTCTCGGCATTACCAATATCAATGAAACTATTGAAGCCTCAGATAAACAACTGGGTTCTGATTTACTTGTTCGGAGTTACGATGTTATGTTACCTAAGCATACTTTTTTCACCCAATTCATTTTGGCCTGCTACATTTTTAAGTCAACTGATTCCTTTGTTCCTCGTCATTCAAGGTGGGGTTCTCATCCTACTAATCCTTCAAAGAAAAAAGAATGGCAACCTTGTCACTACTTGCGCTCTTAATCGGTTGGCCGTTTCTGCATAGCACAATTTTATTTAATTCTAAAAAGGATAAAGATAATTCTATTCAAGTGCTTAGCTTCAACGCAAAGTTTTTTAGGCAGCCAAAAACGTATAGCAAGTTCTCCACAGAGATGATTCAATGGGTTGCCCATGATTCATCGGCCATTAAATGCCTTCAAGAATATAGTACGAATCCAAAATGGGCTCCACTTGATGCGACCGGTCAGATAAAACAAAAAGGGTATCAGAGTTATATCTTTCAGGCTGATGTTGTGGATAGGGATCACAATCCAGGTATGGCCATTTTCAGCAAGTTTCCTATCCTTGATTCCGGAATTGTGTTTGAAGCTAAGGGAACACCCAATGCGGCCATCTTTGCTGATCTTAACGTGAATGGAAAAACAATCCGGGTTTATAATGTTCACCTCGCGTCTATGAATCTTGAGTTGCGGGAAAATACCGGCTTAGCCAAAATCTGGTATGTCATCAAACGCCTTAAGTTCGGAGCTATAAAAAAGAAATGAACAACTAAGAGAACTGATTGCACATACGAAGGCATCGCCTTACCCGTTCATAATTTGTGGCGATTTTAATGAAACTCCGTACACGTATAATTATCGCGAATTAAAAAAGAGTATCCAAATACCTTTGAAGAAACCGGACGTGGCTTCGGATTTACATTTAATGAAATACCCTACTGGCTGCGCATCGATCATCAATTCTACTCCAATAACATCAGGCCGTTGGCTATTGTGTTGACCGAACCATGAACATCTCTGATCACTTTCCTACGTATGGTTATTATTTAATTGAATAACTATGAGTACTGGTCATGCATTTTCTTTATTGTCAGGCTTTTCTACCTGGCAGATTAATCTGAACTACTTTTAATCTAAACCGTCAGGTTGAAAAACCTGATGGCATTAGAAAAAACCGTTTCAAAAGTCAGGCTTGACCTTTGAAACGGTTCTTGAATAAGATGGATAGAATGCTACTTCTTACGGATAATAATATTGCCGTTGTAGTTGCGCATGGAAATTTCAGCTCCGCCCCCATTCACATCCCCTTGCACCCATTTGTCAATCACCACTTTATAGGTGCCGGTTTTGGTATCTTCCTTGCGCACCGGGTTGGTGGTAATCATTTTCATATCAAAGCCACTCAGAATTTCGCCCTGTTCGGTTTTCATTTTGAATGAGGCCTTAGTGGCTGACGGAAAGGTTAAATCTACATCGCCATTATACGTTGAGTACGACATAGGTGCGCCCTCCTTCACCTTATCAAAGGTTACTGTAATCGGTCCGTTATAGGTGCTGGCTACCATCGATCCTGAGATTTGATTGGCCTTAATCTTTCCATTATAACTTTCCACTTCCAATTCGCCCTGAATGTTCTCAATCAGAATGTCACCCGAGTTATAGGTGCTCACATTCAAATCAAACCCCATAGGCACTTCGATCTCCAGATTCATGCGGGTGTTCCACGAGCCGGACTCTACTTTTACATTGTTTCCATTTTCTGAAACTTCTAAGTCAAGCGTACCCCGCTCTCACGCGTTAATCCTTCCGGTGCCGGTCTTTCGGATTTCTTTTTTCCTTCCTGCCCATCATATTTAACCAGCACATCTTTGCGTGCTGTGCCGCGGATGGTTAACGAGCCAAACTTCAATTCGGCTTTCAACTTGCCGCGCTTGGCTGGGTCGCTTAACGGCACTGCAAATTCACCTGAGTCCTGTGCCAACCCGGCTACCGTCATGCCTATAAATATTCCAATTGCTAGTATCTTTTCATGTGTTATTAGTTTGTCTTTTCTTTTAAATAAACATTTCCGTTAAAGGTTTCGAAATCCAGGCACACACCACCGGTGCCCACTTTAAATCGATTCCCATTTACTTTATACTTCATTCCATTATCCGTTTGTTTCTTTCTCTACTTCAACAGGCATCGATTCCAACTTCGGCACATTGGTAAAAAACTACCATTAAAACTTTCGAAGGTTGGTTCTGCGGTCAATCCTTTTGAAACCACGCATTGATGTCGCCATTTAACGTGTAGAACCTACAGGCCTGCACCGGATTTTTGGTGTAGGTAATATCCAAATCGCCATTGATGGTATGCGCCACCGTTTCGCGCTCAACCCCTGTTATGCGAATGCTGCCATTCACATTATTTGTTTTCACGCTCCCAACACATTTTGCACCTCCACACGCCATTGTTTACGGTGCTGATGTTTATGTTGATGGTGCGGGGCACCCGAATCACATAATCAAAGGTATAGTCATACGTTTCCCGGCACTCTCTCCTATCCTCGTTGTTCCATTGATAGCCCCAGCCATCGTGGCCGTGATTCCAATTGCCATTATTCTTTTTACCTGCGCGTCCAAAGTGACTACAAAGTCCATCTGTAAATAGAATGAGCGTATCCGCCAAATCTTGAATACCCAGTTGCACTTCGCGCTTGCCTTTCTCTAACCGTTCTTCCGTTTTGCCTTTTATGGTGCGTGTAAGTTCAATCAAAACTTTGTCTCCATCATACCCCGTAACTTTTTACAGAGCCATTGATGTTGGCAACAATCAACGTGTTCTCCCTTTCTTTTCGAACGTCAACTCTTTGTTGATCTTCTCAGTGAAAGTCTGAGCAAACACAATCGACTGAACACACAGTACCAGACCTATTAGTATTGCTTTCATTTTATTCGTTTTAAGGTTTCCCGTAAGGGACTTAGATTAATATTTTGATGCTTTCCGAAATTTTAGTTTTTACCTCTTCCGGTGTCGACTCTTTTCCAAGCAATTGCTTCAATGCGTCTACTGATTTTTCTCATGAATAGACACCATCAGTTCGGCTAACGCCATTTGCACCAAAGGTGAAGCTTGTTCATCAATCGATTCAATCAACTTCTTACGCACATCGCTCTTACTCACATAAGGTTTCAAGGCTTCCAACGCTGCGAGTCGCACATTTACATTCTCGTCTTTATTGAGTGCAACAAACAAGGCATTCGTTACCTTATCACTAGCCTGATCCATCTCCGAAGTAAGACTCACTGCCTTCAACCGTTGCGTAGCCGATTCTTTTTCCAACAGACTAAGCATCACCATTTCTTTCAGGTCACCCACTTCTTTTGTTAACTCACTTACCTCTGTTTTTTGTTGTGGTGATTGTAAAAATAACCCGCGCCAAATCCCGGATAGGATCAAAACAGCCGCCATGGCCAACCGCGGAAATAAAGAATTCCAAAGAAGGGAAAGAAAAAGAAACATCTTTTACGAGAGGCCCGCTTTTCAGCCGCTAGCGCAGTATAGAATTTATCATCCAAACTCAGAGACGGAGACACCACTCATTTTCTGAATTTGCTCAGTCAAGCCCCGCCAACTCATGCAACGAGGTAAGGTCAACTTCACCGGCAGCAATCAACTTTTCCATCAATTTGATTTCGGCAGGGTCGGCCAATCCTTCGTTATACTTGGCTACCAACTCATCAATCTGTTTCCTTTCCACCTTTCCATATTCTACGTATTTAAATTCACTTTCTTTTGCCACTAGCGGCAGAATCCCGCATCCGGTTTTAATGACTTTTTTCCAAGTGTTTATAAATCACCTTTAACTCCTGCAATGCGCGAAACACTTTTACTTTTACTGCGCCTTCCGTGCAACCCAACACCACGCCTATCTCGCTATACTTCTTTTCTTCAAACTTGCTAAGTAATAAAACCTCGCGCTTGTCTTCGGGCAGTCTGTCCATGGCCATGGAAAGCATGCAGTTCTCCTCGTTGTGCTGCATCTCGCTCGATTGGTTTTCATGATGACCAATCCGCTCCTGCCAGTTCTCTAAATCTTCGGTAGCTTTTACTCGCTTCTTGCGATGATGATCGTTGTTCACATTGCGCGCGATGTGAAACATCCAGGCCCTAAAGTCACTACCTCCCTGCCCGTCCGAACCGTCTTCGGGTAGGCGGGCGCGAAAGAGGTGGCGATACTTTAAAATCCGGAGGAAGGTGTTTTGAACAAGATCTTCACTTAGTTCCTGTTCCCGATTGAGGCCGTAGAAAAAACCATACAACGGTTTTTTATAGCGCTCAAAAAGCGGACTCATGTTGTCCAGGTCACCTTCTTTGACCCTCATCATCAATGCATTGTCGGAAAGCGCTTCCAAATTCCAGGTTTATTAATTAGGGAAACTTAAGATACTAAGATTGGTTACAGGATTTATTTTAAATTTACTAAAAAAAATTATGCGGTATTTATGCTTAATCGCGATTGTATGGATGACGTTTACACGTTGTAAGCAAACCTCAACAAAGTCACTCGTATGGTCAGATGAATTTGAGTATAGCGGCACACCCGACAGCACAAAATGGAATTATGATTTGGGCGATGGCTGCCCCCATGTATGTGGCTGGGGAAATAACGAAGTTGAGTATTACACCAAAGATTTGAAAAACGTACGTGTGGAAAATGGGATGTTGAGTATTGAGGCGCACAAAGATTCGCTTGGCGGAAAGGCTTACACGTCAACTCGCATGGTTAGTAAAGGCAAAGGCGACTGGCTTTATGGTCGCATAGAAGTAAAGGCTAAACTACCGCGCGGTAAGGGAACGTGGCCGGCCATCTGGATGCTATCTACCGATTGGAAATATGGCGGTTGGCCCGAAAGTGGTGAGATTGATATTATGGAACATGTAGGATATGATCCGGGAGTGATTCATGGAACCATCCACACCAAAGCGTACAATCATATTATAGGCACACAGAAAGAAGGAAACTTACCGTTGCGGATTGCATGGATGCCTTTCATGTGTACGCCATTGACAGGAGTGAAAATAAAATGGACTTCTATATGGATGATACGATGTATCATTCGGTAACGCGCGATCCGAAAGATGATTTCACCGGCTGGCCTTTTGATCAACGCTTTCATTTAATTTTAAACCAGGCTGTAGGTGGCAACTGGGGCGGCCAAGAAGGCATTGACGATTCCATCTGGCCACAACGCATGGAAGTTGACTATGTGCGTGTTTATCAATAATCAAAAGACATGAAAAAGATTTTACTCTTTGTATTTATTTTTGCTTCAATCATTTTATTCAGTCAATCGAAAGAAACAGGCGTTGTCAATCAACTTCACAAGAAAAGTTTAGTTGGATGATCAACAAAAAGTATGATTCCTTAAACTGGCTCCTTGACGGCACGTAAAATACATTCACTCCAATGGTGGATTCAAACCAAGCA
>JADJMA010000040.1 GCA_016709845.1 Flammeovirgaceae bacterium
CCATAGCGTGCTGCATTGGCTTCGGTACTGCCCAGCAAAGTTCCGCTGGAAGAAGGGAAGTAGATAAACTGAGCTTGTGTATCAGGATTTCTAAAACCAGTTTGGAAGGAAGCCCTTAGGTTATGATTTTGAGAAAAGGTATAAACGGCTGAAAGGCGAGGGGTAACCTGACCATCAAAGTTTTCGTTTTTATCGTAACGTATTGAACCGGTTAACTTCAATGATTCTGCGAAAGTCTTTGCAATCTGCGCATAACCACCAAACTCATTAATTTTAATTCGTTGGAAATTTACACCAGCATCGGGGGCTTCATTAAAAATTGTACCCGAAGAGAAAGGTTGTACTGTCTTACGTTTCTCCAATCTGAACCTCGACCCAATCAATCTGATTCATGAAGTTATAATTGAACTCTCCATGATAGAGTTTGGAGTTATCAAGAAAAAGATGCTCCACCGCCAGATGCCGGTGATCCGCCATTGGCATCTGTCCACGAACCGGTTGGGGTCCGCTGAAAATAATTATCTCTAACAGTTTGCATAAGGCTATTGTACTCAGGTGTGCCTGGTTGCGGTCTGTTTCTATCTGCAAAAGCGCGAGCAGAATTAGGATCTCCAGCTATAACTGGGTCTGTATATGTGGGATCATCATTATAGCCCTGCATAGCTTTAACATAATCTGGGGCCCAATTAGCCTTGGTTGGGCTTACGGTTTCATTGGCATATCCGCCCAAAGCGGAAAGGTTATATGATTTTCCGGCATCGGTTGCTGTCATATACCCTCTTACAAAGAAGTTATCTCCCCGAAGTTCCAGTTTATAATTGTTGAGTAAAAATCTTAGTACGTATTTTCAGTTCCCTGATAAATAGAACTACCACCTCCATACCGGTAATTATAAAGAGCTTCAATTTTGTCAGTTATTCTATAATGCAATGTGGCATCGGCCTTTATACTTTTGGCATCGCGGCCATCGGAAAAAGGCATTTAACATATCCTTCTTCTTTAAAACCATCATTACTTAACCAATCGGTGGCCTGCAGCATGGAGAAGTTAAGCTTGAATGCAAACTTATTATTGAATGCCTTTGCGTACCGAAGACTGTATTGGATGAAAGGATCAGAACCGGCAGCGTCTGAGCTTGTAACACCACCTTTTACCTGAGCGCTTAATCCTTGATATTCAAAAGGACTTTTGCTCTTCATGATCAAAATTCCATTGAATGCGTTAGGTCCATAAAGTGCTGATGCCGCGCCAGGCACAAGTTCAACACTTTCAGCATCCAACTCGCCAATACCTACAATGTTACCAGTAGGAAAGTTTAGTAAAGGTGCCTGCGTGTCCATACCGTCTACTAATTGTACAAAACGTACGTTGGCAATAGTGGCAAAACCCCGGGTGTTGATAGACGTAAGGTTCAAACTTCCTGAATTTTCCTGAACTCCCTTTACGTTAGCAAGCGCATCATAAAAATCGGAGTGGCCGCTTGCTTGATAGCAAGCAGATCCATCTTCTCAATGGTAACAGGAGACTGCAAAATGCTTTCTTCGACACGCGAAGCAGATACCACCACTTCCTGGCCCAGCAAGGTTTGCTTCTTCCAGACTTATATCGAGTTTAGTCTCAGCATTTGTAATTTCAATTTCCTGGGTGGCGAAACCAATAAATGAATACACCAATGTAAAGGGTGGATTCATACTTACTTTCAGATTGTACTCACCGCTGGTGTTGGAAATTGTTCCAATCACTCTTCCTTTTACGACTATGTTCACCTGGCTAGGGGATCACCCGAGGCATCCTTAACCGTTCCGGATATGGTGGTGGTTTGCGCCATGAGTGCAGCTGACCCGCAGAGCCAAAAAGAGCGGGGAGCAACGCTTTCTGTAGAGTTTGTTCATAAGAATTAGGTTTAATACCTAAATCTACAAGAAAAAGCCAAATTACAAACGTTTGTATGAGACCTTTTTGACCTCTAAGACAATTCTCAATTCTAGAAAAGTTATTTCTTTCTTGTTTCACCAATTCCACAAGGCGATCGCAAAGTGCATTGATTTCGTTAGCCATTTGTTCATCACCGGTAGCGCTTAGCACACTTTGTGCAATTCCCCCAACACATTCAATATAGAATCGCTTCATTTCATCTACAGGCATATCCTTGGTCCACAGATCAATACGCATCGTGTTTTTCTGCCTGTCATCCCAAAGCGAAACAGAAATCGATTTGGTTTCGGATGGGGTATCGTCTGGTTTATCAGTGGCGTCCCAAAGAATTCTTTCGGGTACATTATTTGAGTCAAGGTCAATGGAGAAATTGATAGATGATTTTTTCATTCGAAAAGATTGATGATTATTCTTTGATTTTTTTTAGCCCGCCCCGCGGGGGGGGCGCCCGGGCCCGGGCCGGGGGGCGGGGGCGGGGGCCCTTGGGTAACTTATTCAAAACCATTTCGGGAATAGTTCCCTCCACAATAAGTTTACCTTCCGTAGCATTTTTAATTTGCTCAACCGAAATGCCCGGAGCTCTTTCAACAAGTCAAACCACCCGTTGGAAGAATGTCAAGAACGGCCATGTCACTTACTATTTTCTTTACACAATTTATACCGGTGATGGGCAGGGT
Organism: Flammeovirgaceae bacterium; assembly: GCA_016709845.1. Taxonomy (GTDB): domain Bacteria; phylum Bacteroidota; class Bacteroidia; order Cytophagales; family Cyclobacteriaceae; genus ELB16-189. The sequence continues at coordinate 2,613 of JADJMA010000040.1, forward strand.
ACATTTTTTAAGAAGTTTAGAAGCCCCATCCTTACTACAATGTTGCATGGCAACAATAATATTTTTGGCTGAGGCTACCAGATCCATAGCACCCCCCATGCCTTTCACCATTTTCCCGGGTACTTTCCAGTTGGCAATGTCCCCATTCTCGGAAACTTCCATGGCGCCTAAAATGGTAAGATCGACATGGCCTCCACGTATCATAGCAAAACTTTCCGCAGAATTAAATAGCGATGAACCGGGCATCATGGTGATGGTTTGCTTTCCCGCATTGATCAAATCGGCATTCACTTCCGCTTCGGTAGGAAGGACCAATTCCTAACAGGCCATTTTCTGATTGCAGAACCACCTCTAAGTTTGAAGGGATATAATTAGCAACCAGCGTAGGGGATCCCAATTCCAAATTGATGTACATCCTATCTCTTATTTCCTGGGCTATTCTCTTTGCGATACTGATTTTATCTAACATATTTGATTTGAAAATTTGAAAATGAAATTAATTTGAAGATTACTTCTTAGATGATGCAATAATTTAGAAATAACTTTTTGAATTGTTTCAAGCTCAGCTAACAACAAACTTGAGTCTGGATAGGATTTTGCGCTCTTGCATAGAAGCAACCAATATTTAGTTTCGTTTACTTCTTTTGATGAAATTTTAAATTTATGGATGAAGTCAGCTTTGCTCTCGGCATCCTGCGCTTCCCAAACATTCGCGCCAATCGAAGTTCCAGAACGAAATAACTGGTTGGCAAGATTAAACTTCCTTTTCGATTCTAACAATTCTATGAATTCAATAATTTTTAATGAGAACTCAAAAGTCAAATCCACAATTATATTTGGCTTATCATTTCTCATTACTGCTTGTTTTAGCTTTCATTTTCAAATTCTCAAATTATCATATTTTCAAATCAAGATGGTTCGTTGTTCAATTCGCTTCTCGTATTTTTCTCCTTGAAAAATTCGTTGAACAAAAATTCCCGGAGTGTGGATGGAATTGGGATCCAACTCACCCAGAGGCACTAACTCTTCTACTTCTGCTATGGTAATCCGTCCCGCAGTGGCCATCATAGGATTAAAATTTCGGGCCGTACCTTTGTAGATCAAATTGCCAGATGAATCACCCTTCCAAGCCTTTACAATGGAAAAATCTGCATGAAGGGCAAATTCAAGCAAGTGCGTCTTGCCATTAAAAACACGTTCCTCTTTGCCGATTGCAACTTCTGTACCTACACCTGCCGGAGTGAAGAATGCTGGAATACCAGCACCACCTGCTCTAATTCTTTCGGCCAATGATCCTTGCGGAATTAATTCTACCTCTAGTTCGCCTGAGAGAAGTTGCCTTTCGAACTCTGCGTTTTCACCAACATAAGATGAAATCATTTTTTTTACCTGACGGGTTTTTAATAACAAGCCGATTCCGAAATCATCGACACCCGCATTATTCGAAATGCAAGTTAAACCTCGTACACCTGTCTTTATTAAAGCCTGAATACAATTTTCAGGAATTCCACATAACCCAAACCCACCTAACATTAAGGTTGCATTGTTCGGAATATCTTTAACGGCTTCGGCTGCTCCTGAAACAAGTTTGTTTATCATACGCTTAACGTTTGAGGCAAATCTCAGATAGTCTTACTCAAATTCCAAATAAGTTTTTATTACTTGGAATTTTTTAATACTTGCAAAGATAATTCCTTATCTATTTGTAGTTGATTCTTCAATGATTCCAGATCGCTGAACTTTGAGTCAGCGCGTAGTAACTTTATAAATAGTAACTGAATTGTTTCCCCATAGATATCACGATCAAATTCAAAGATATTAACTTCAATCGATCTTCGACTTCCATCTACTGTTGGTCGGTAGCCGATGTAAAGCATTCCGCCAAAAATTATCTTTTCATAGACAACCTGCACAACATAAATTCCTTCGGCTGGTACTAATTTATCATGCGAATCGAGATCGATATTTGCTGTAGGAAAGCCAAGGACTCTTCCCAACTTGTCGCCTTTAATTACCCGACCGGAAAGAGAATAGGGGCGAGCCAAAAAATGATTTGCTGTATCAATGTCTCCCTCGGCCAAAGCTTTTCGAATTCGGGTTGAACTAATTCCTACATGATCCACTTCTTGTTTTGGAATTTCTTCGACCTCAAAACCATAAGACGGCCCATTTATTTTTAGAAGTTCAAAACTTCCTTCCCGGTTTTTACCAAACCGATGATCATACCCAATAACTAACTCCTTTGTGCCAATAATGTCTACTAGAATTTCAGTTATGAATTGTCTTCTGGTTTTAGAATCAGCCGTGGATGCGGCCAAAAAGTTAAAACCACGGTTTCTCCTTGATTTTTTTCTGCAACTTCCCTTAATCGTTGCAATATCTTCTGATGTCCAAGATGCACACCATCAAAGGTACCACTGGTTACTACACCATATCGCAGTCGGGTAAAATCCTCCAGGGTATGATATATTTTCATCTGTTAATATTTTTATTTTTGGTCAGATGGAATATCCTATGGCAGTATTCATTGTTGTGGTTGGATACAGTGCATGGATATTTCATGACTGCAAAGTTGGATTAATCTCGTCAATCGTTGCAGCGTCCTTCAACTTGAATTCTCCGATGCGGGTCCTGCAAAGATCGGTTAGATAGGCGCCCACGCCCAAATCTTTTTCCAAAATCCCGTGCGATACTTCGAATATAAGTTCCTTTAGAACAAACAATACGAAAACTAATTGCAGGTTTGTTGATCTCAAGAATATCAAACGCTGTGATTTTTACTTCACGTGGTTTTAATTCTATGTCTTTTCCTTTTCGGGCCAACTTATAGGCGCGTTTGCCGTCTACTTTAATGGCAGAGTGGAGTGGAGGTATTTGCTGGATAGTGCCCAGGAATTTTTTGGAAGTTTGAAGGATTGCTTCTTCCGAAATTGAACTTATGTCTTTGCTTTCGGAGACTTCGGTTTCCAGATCGTGTGATGGAGTTGATTGGCCGATAATGAATTTGCCGGTATATTCTTTTTCCTGTGCTTGAAACTCATCGATCCGTTTGGTCATTTTGCCTGTACACAAAATCAACAGGCCAGTTGCCAAGGGGTCGAGTGTGCCGGCATGACCAATTTTCTTAATTTTCAGTTTATAGCGTAGTTTGTTAACGACATCAAAAGAGGTCCAGCCAATGGGTTTATTTATTAACAACAATTGGTCGGGTGTCGCTTCCACTATACAATGTTTAAATCGATACCTAACCAGTAAAGAGTAAGAATTATTATTCCCTGCAATACGATAATATCCAAAAACTTTAAACCCGTGGCTGGTTAAGTAGGAGATAAATGATTTGATGGCCATGATAGCCACTACAAAGGCTGCCAGGTTGCCAAAAACAAGAATGGAAATTTCGTGAGAGCCGAACGTATAACCCTCCAAATAAAACTTAAGCAACTTATACGATGTTGCGGCCATCATAGTAGGCACAGCAAGAAAAAATGAAAATTCGGCGCGGTTTTTGTTGAGTTTCTGCGTTAAACCGCCAATAATGGTTGCTGCTGATCGAGATACACCCGGGATCATGGCGATGGTTTGAAACATGCCTATTTTAAATGCGGTTTTATAAGTTACATCGCTGCTCCCATTTTCTTCCGATTCATGAAACAACTTATCTATAAATAGAAAGATAAATCCACCCACGATTAACATGATAGCAACGACCTCAACATGTTCTAACAATTGGTCTATAAAATCATTTAATAATAATCCCAGTACCATGGCAGGTAAAAAGGCTACCAAAAGTTTGAAATAGAAATCAATGGTTTGGAAAAAGCGCTTCCAATATAAGACAACTACAGAGAGGATCGCACCAAATTGAATGGCTATGGTAAACATTTTGGTGAATGGATCGGAAGCTATACCCAGCACACTCGATGCGATAATCATGTGACCGGTGGAGGAAACGGGTAAGAATTCTGTAAGACCCTCAACAAGGGCCAGAATCAATGCTTGAATGAATGACATTTTAAGGCTATAGCTTTTCTTTAGGCGTGTGGAGAATGGCAAAGATTTCTACCACAAAACCAACCAGTACAATAATTGGGCTTAAGGTGATGCCCATAAAACCAAAACCGTATGGGTCTTTGTCTAAGGACATGATCGTAAAACCAAGAATTAACAGGAGTACGCCAATTACCATCAATTGATAATTTCTTTTTCTAAATGGAAGTTTGCTCATTCGTTAATAAAGTTCGTCTAAAGAAAGTTTTAAATATTTACTTACGGCCCGGTAGGTACTAAATACAGCTACCAACAGACCCATAATTAAAAGTGAGGATAGTAATAGCAACAACCGACCATTGTTTTGGATCAGTACAAGATCTTCTATTCTCTTGGTGGCAAAGCTTAAAAGCAGAATCAACAGACCCGAAGCTATAATACCTGCGATAACTCCATGCAAACCGGCTCTATACATAAAAGGCCGCTGAATGAACCAACTGCGGGCACCCACCAACTGCATGCTTCGAATAAGGAACCGTTGAGAGAATAGGGCTAACCGTAAGGTATTATTAATTAGTAATACGACTACAAGCAACAGTAAGGTTACCAATCCCATGAGAATCAATCCAATCTTAGTAATATTTTTATTAATGGAGTCAATCACATTCTCAACGTAGTGGACCTGAAATACGCCACTGATTTTTTCTACCTCGGCTTTAATCTTCTGCATACTTTCTATTTCATGATAGGCCTCGTCAATTCTTACCAGGTAGGCATCCCGTAAGGGGTTTTCGCCAAGAAACTTTTTAAAGTCTTCGCCTGTATCCTCAATAAATTTTTTAGCGGCCAGGTCTTTTGAGATGAATTGTATAGCCTCTTTGTCTTTGGAAACATAAGGCTTGGCTTGAAGACTTTTTCAATCTGAGTTCGCTGGGCTTCTGTTACCTGATTGTTAAGGTAAATCTGAATCTTTACATTTTGGCGTACAATTCGCTCCAATTCTTTTGAGTAAATGACTAACGCACCAAACACACCGATAACAAAAAGAGCTAATGTGATGCTAAGAATTACGCTAATGTAGGGGTAGGCCCCAAGTTTCTTCTTCCTGATCTTAAATTTTTTGTCTGGAGTACTCATTAACCACAAAGATAGGCATGAATTACAAGATTTTTTACATGGGGAATTGTATAATCGAGGCTAAAAAAGAAAACCCTCCAATCAAGAGGGTTTCAGTATCAGGTGTAAAGGATTACTTCTTCCTGTATTCTTTTAATTTTTGGATCAGGGTCTTGTCTTTAATAACAACTAAAGGTGTTATTTCCTGCTTTGATTCATCAAGCGAATAGTAGTTTTCCTTATAGTAAAGGAATACTGAGTGGCTACCCCCGTTTATCTCTAAAATTTCATATAGACTTTTGTCGAAAGAGCCAAATAAGATGACTCTGCTATTTATGAATTGATAATGAAACGGGTACTTTTTGTTGGATGAATCAATCTCAACCTCCGGGGTAGAAAAGGCTAGGGCAGGCTTGGTTCCTCGGGTTGCTCGTGTTGCCGTGCTTTCTGTTAAATCCTCGCTAGGGTCAACCACTTCAAGAACAGGTTTTGCCACCTCTTTTGTTGATATTTTATTTGAAGGTTTACTTTTTTCAGGTACACTGGAAGGTTCCGGCTTACCCACCTCAGAGGCAACACTATTCTCAACAACAGTTTCTACTGGCTTAATTGCATCGGTGTCAGATTTGGTTTGATTAACTGAATCTTCAATGGGAGCAGGGATTTTTGGAACTTCAGGGGTTTCATTCAGATACAAATACATGACTGCTGCTATAAGGGCAATACCTGCAAGCCCGGCTGCAATCTTTAGTGGGGAAAGCTCAATTACGGGAACGCTTGTAATAGGTACATTGTTAAGCATTGCCTTTAATTCCGTGGCACGGGCTTTTTTAACGCCTTCAATAACACCTGTATGAAAATCCAGATCAGCTTTAAGTTCTGGATCTGAAATTAATTGACTTTCAAAAGCTTCCCTTTCGGTCTTGCTGAGCCGGTTGGTTAAATAATTATCTATCAATTCAAAATTACTCATGTCGCTAATAATTAGTCTAAAAAATCTTGCTCACTATACTGGGCCTTCACTAACTCGTCTAACTTTTGTTTGCACTTATACTTTTTTGTTTTGGCTGTGTCGGTGTTTGCAAATCCTAATTTTTCTGCTATTTCCTGCATCGACATCTCATCAAAATAATAATACATCAGAACCTTCCTACACGTTTCTCCTAACTGATCCAGGCACTTTGCCATGATCTTTTCCCGCTCTGGCCCGTCCATATCCATGGATTGTGAGCCATCCTTTTCCTCATGCGAAAGCCTTTTCTTTCTATCAAGTTCTTTTCTCCACAGGTTCTGACAGATACTATAGATATAAGTACTCATCTTAGCCGTCATTACCAGATTTCCCGACCGTGCTTTCTGCCAGAACACTACTAAAGCATCCTGATAGACATCGCGAGCTTCTTCTTCCGTGCCACTATTGGTGATTACCAGTTTGGTCATCATCCGATAGTACTTTTTGTAGATTAACTCAAGAGCCTTCTCGTCACCACTACGGATACGTTCGAAAATCTCTATTTCATCCATCTGCAAATTCGATTTGAATACCCTTAGCGCCACAGTTGGTAACCTTTAGTTAATGATGAGTGGATTAAAATTGGGTTTAAGTTCGTTATTTTTCCGATGAGTTGATAGGTTACTGGCCAGGAAGCCAGGTTTGTGTACGATAAAATGGCCCCCAGTAGCCTCTTAGTTTTAAATTAATTCCCTCTAACCAGATTTTACAACTATATATTTTGCCATTCTGCGGATCGAGGATAGTTCCTTCTGTATAATCACTGCCAGACCTCATCATATCTTTGAGAATCTCCATCCCGATAATCTTTTTCATGTAACGCTCATCCTCTGAGCCACACTTATCGCAAACCGGGTCCTGTTCTTCTTCGGGGGCTCTGAATAGCTTGGTTATCTTGCCGTAGAACTTACCGTTTCGCTCAAAGATTTCCACTATTGATTTTGGCTTATTGGTTTCATCGTCAATCGTTTTCCACTTTCCCACAATTGAGTTTTGAGCCACGGAGGTGCTGCCAGTCAGGAACAATACAAGCATTATCATTATAAGCTTCATGCAGGTCAAATTTACTTTTTAAAGTAACAAAAAAAGAGCGGTGTGAACACACCGCTCTTTAATCCGACAATTAATATGTCCTTAGTTTTTCTGAATCTCCGGTTGAGATTTCGTTACCACTATTTCAGTTTTAACTTTAGGCTGTTCAACTTTTGCAGTAGAAGTCTCCTTATTCACTAATAGGGGAGCAATTACCAAAGCAACCACTGACATTAGTTTTAAAAGGATGTTCAGTGAAGGTCCTGATGTATCCTTAAATGGATCGCCTACGGTATCACCCACTACGGCAGCTTTGTGTGGCTCTGATTTCTTATAAAACATCTGTCCGTTAATCTCAACGCCTTCTTCAAAACTCTTTTTGGCATTGTCCCATGCACCGCCTGCATTAGATTGGAAGATAGCCATTAAAACGCCAGATACGGTAACCCCGGCTAGCATACCACCCAATGACTCGGCACCGAAGCCAGGTAAGAAAGCGATGACCACAGGAACGACAACCGCCATTAAGCCTGGAAGAACCATTTCTTTAAGAGCAGCCTTTGTTGAAATGTCAACACATTTTGCATATTCTGCTTTTCCATCCGCATCATGGAAAATTTTCTGGTCTTCAGACGACCAATCATTAACTTCTTTATCGCCATTTCTTTTCATTGCCTCAAGGGCGGCCTTCAATGCCGGGATTGAAGCAAACTGTCTTCTAACCTCTTCAATCATGGCCATTGCGGCACGACCCACGGCATTCATAGCCAAAGCCGAGAAAACGAAAGGTAACATTCCACCAATGAACAAACCAGCCATAACGTTGGCTTTGGAAACATCTATAGACCCTACCTTGGCAGTGGTCATAAATGCACCAAAAAGAGCAAGAGCCGTTAATGCCGCAGAAGCAATCGCAAAACCTTTACCAATAGCGGCTGTAGTATTGCCTACTGCATCCAATTTATCGGTGCGTGAGCGAACCTCTTTCGGTAACTCAGACATCTCGGCAATACCTCCGGCATTGTCTGAAATAGGACCATAAGCATCTACGGCTAATTGAATTCCTAAATTCGATAGCATACCTACGGCTGCAATCGCAATCCCGTAAAGGCCACCAAAATAGAAAGCTCCCATAATTGAAAGCGCAATGATCAAAATAGGAAGCGCGGTAGACATCATGCCTACCCCTAAACCTGCGATTATGTTTGTAGCTGCACCTGTGGATGATTGACGCACAATTGAGAGTACAGGCTTTTGCCCATGCCAGTATAATATTCTGTTATAAGACCAACTAACAAGCCGCCAACCAAACCAATAATGGTTGCCCAGAAAATACCCATAGCGGTCATTGTTCTTACGATAGGTTCGCCATGAGCATCTCTATACAACAGGTCGTTATAAGTCCACTCAGCATGTAGCATCCAGGTTATAATAAAGTAAGAGGCTACAATCATTACGGCTGATGAAATGAACTCACCTGTATTCAATGCCTTTTGTGGGTCGCCACCTTCTTTAACTTTTACAAAGAATGTTCCGATAAAAGACATAACAATGCCAGCTGCGGCCAGTACCAAAGGCAAAAGAACGGCCGATAGTCCATTGAACTGATCAACAAAACCATCTACCATAAATGCAGCACCTAATACCATCGAACCGACAATTGAACCTATATAGGATTCGAATAAATCGGCACCCATACCGGCTACATCACCCACGTTATCTCCCACGTTATCAGCAATAGTGGCTGGATTAAGAGGATGGTCTTCGGGAATACCGGCTTCAACCTTTCCAACGAGGTCAGCGCCCACATCGGCTGCCTTGGTATAAATACCACCCCCCACACGAGCAAAGAGTGCAATAGATGAAGCTCCAAAGGAAAATCCGGTAATGATGGTTAATACCTGATTTACCTGAGCCTGAGTTTCAAATCCAAAAATGTTTGAATAAACAATTAGCAGAAGGCTAAGACCTAAAACCCCAAGACCCACAACACCCATACCCATTACTGAGCCACCGGTAAAGGCAACTTCGAGTGCTCTACCAAGACTTGTACGGGCGGCCTGCGTTGTTCTTACATTGGCCTTAGTTGCCACACGCATCCCAATAAATCCGGCTAATGCAGAAGTAAATGCTCCGATAACGAATGATACGGCAACAAGTGGTGATGATGTTTCGCTATTTGCGGTTACACCCAACAGAAGGGCAACGCAAACAACAAATATTGCCAGAATTTTATATTCAGCTCTCAGGAATGCCATAGCACCTTCTGCTATGTGACCTGCAATTTTTTTCATTTTGTCTGTTCCGGCATCTTGCTTGTTTACCCATGCACTTTTCCAAACGACAAAGAGTAATCCAAGAACGCCAAAAGCGGGCAATACGTAGAGAATGTTTTCCATTTTGATTTAGGTTTTCGATATTAAAATGTTAAAAAACCGCACGAACTGGCCGAACGGTTTTTTTAGTGCCGCAAATATAGAATAACTACTATAACGCGCAAAATCCTTTGTTTTTATGCTCTCAAAGGTTAAACATGGCTTGAAGGGCGGTCCAGAGGCTTTTCTTTTTCAATTCATCTAATTGATCCAATGACTCAGACGCAATAACTGAAATGCCATCGATATCAACGTTTTTATAAAAAGCGCATGCGGGGTTGAGGGTGGTGCCAAAAATCAAAACACGCGTAGGAGATAGGAAGGATAATTCAGCCATGGTGAATTCCTTTCGATGAAGGATTTGTACGCGTTCAAGATTAATTTTTAGAGCATGCAGCATCCGGTTAAGGGTAACTAACTCTTCTTCTGTAAGATCATTCCAGGGTTTAGAAAATATTATGACTAAGGGTGTAGTTATATTATATAGTTCTTCCTGGTAGAGTGTTGTTAATTCATTCGATTGCATTACGCTTATTTGATGTCAAAGATAGATTTAAGTTCATTCGCTTCTGCAGGCTTCATTCGGCCGGAAAGAATTAATCTCAATTGTCGCCTATGCAAGGCACCATTATATAGTTCAATTTCTTCTGGTGTTTCAGGAACAACTTCAGGGACTTCCACCGGATTCCCTTCTTTATCGACAGCTACAAAAGTGAAATAGGCAGAGTTACTATCAATTTTTTTTCCTTCTGGAATATTTTCTGCATCAACATCAATCCGGATTTCCAAGGAGGAATTAAAGGCGCGAGTAACCCGCGCACGAAGTGTCACCACATCACCAAGACGAATAGGGGATCGAAAGGAGATATTATCGACCGAGGCAGTAACCACCGTGCTATTGCAATGCTTTTGTCCGGCTATGGCCGATACGATGTCCATCCAATGCATCAATCGTCCACCCATCAGGTTGTTAAGCGTATTGGTGTCGTTTGGTAAAACTAATTCGGTCATGTTAACAAACGATTCTCGTGGATGCTTTTTCTTGCGTGTCATGATAATGATTAAAGTAAACTACTAACTGTTAGTTCGTTTTTAGGTTTTACAAAAATCATGAAATTTTTTGCAATACACGATGTCTATTTGCTTATTGCATGAAATAATCGAAACACGTGTCAACGCTGCACACATCTTCTGTAAATAATGGTTCAATTTCAATTGAACCCATTACCTCTACAACGATTATTACGGGGTAGCTCCCAATCTATTCTGCCTTTCTCTGACATACCTAATCTATTCTCAAATTAAAATTTCTCTCTTGGGTTAATTTTCTCTTTTTGTTATGAACATATTAAAGTTTGGTGGATCGTCTGTTGCTACTTCGGCCCGAATCAAATCGGTGATCGAAATTCTTAAGCCTTACCTGCACGAAAATAAATGTGCGGTTGTATTCTCTGCATTTGGTGGCGTAACGGATACCTTAATTGCACTTAGTATTGCTGCGTTGGCCGGAGACGATACGTATAAAGATCAATTACGCTTGCTTGAAAACCGCCACCTGGATGCGGTAAAAGATTTGATTGGGATACAAAAACAAAGCAGTGTAATCGCACAAGTGAAATTTACTTTTAATGAACTGGAAGATGTTCTTCATGGAGTTTTTTTAATTAAGGAACGAACTCCGCGTACACTCGATTACATTATGAGTTTTGGAGAAAGACTTTCGGCTTACATCATTGCCGAAGCCATCAAAGATCAACAGATAAAAGCTGATTATTTAGACGCCCGCAAAGTTGTTTGCACCGATAATCAGTTTGGTCATGCGCGGATTAATTTTTCATTAACCAATCAACGCATCAAAGAGCATTTTGCCAGTCGTGATTCGTTACAAATAATTACTGGATTTATTGGTTCGTCTGCTTCAGGCGAAACAACAACAATAGGGCGGAGCGGATCTGATTATACCGCGGCTATTTTCGCGGCTGCGCTTAATGCTACTTCGCTCGAAATATGGACCGATGTTGATGGCATGATGACTGCCGATCCCCGAAAGGTAAAAAAAGCTTTTACAGTAAAAGAAATGACCTATGAAGAAGCCATGGAGTTGTCACACTTTGGGGCCAAGGTAATTTTTCCGGCCACCATGCAGCCCGCTATGGTCAATCACATTCCGATCTGGATCAAGAATACATTTAACCCTGCTTTTGCGGGAACGAAGATTAGCGATAAATCGAATGGCAAGAATCTGATCATTAAAGGGATTTCTTCGATGGATAAGATCAGCCTGTTAAGTCTGCAAGGCAGTGGACTGGTTGGCGTAGTGGGGGTATCCATGCGACTTTTTGGAACGCTGGCTAAAGAGAATATTAGTGTGATTCTGATCAGTCAGGCTTCTTCCGAGCATTCCATATGTTTCGCCATCGAAGGCAGTAAAACCAAACATGCGAAAGATGCTATTGAGAAAGAATTTCTTTATGAGATCCGGGGCCATGAGATGGACGAAGTAAAAGTTGAGGAGAATCTTTCGATTGTTGCGATTGTCGGGGAGAATATGAAGCATAACCCCGGAACCAGCGGAAGAATGTTTAGCGCGTTGGGTAAGAGTGGTATCAATATAAATGCAATAGCACAAGGATCTTCGGAACTTAATATTTCGGCTGTAATTCATGAGCAGGATATTGCCAAAGCCTTAAATGTTTTACATGAGGCTTTCTTCCTGTCCGACAAAAAAGTTCTTAACGTATTTTTGGTGGGTACTGGTTTGATCGGAAAATCTTTGCTTGCCATGATGGAAAAGCAATTTAATCAACTGGCAAAACAAAATAAGTTAGAAATACAGATTGTGGGTATTGCCAATAGCAGGCGAATGTTGTTTAATGAAGATGGCCTCTCTTTTTCTACGGCCGTTCATCAAATGAAAGAGAAGGGTGAGGAGATGAATCTAAATACCTATTTCGGTACTATGATTGCCATGAATTTATCGAATAGTATTTTTGTTGACTGTACCAGTAGTGAGGAAGTAACAGGATTTTACGAATCCATTCTATCTTCGAATGTTTCCATAGTTACACCTAATAAGAAAGCGAATTCCGGAACTTACCAAAAGTATTTAGCTTTAAAAGCGGCTGCATTTAAGCGCGGGGTTAAGTTTCTATATGAAACCAATGTCGGAGCGGGGCTACCGGTGATAAACACCCTTAATGATTTACTAATCAGTGGAGATAAAGTGATTGGCATAGAAGCAGTTCTTAGCGGGACGTTGAATTATATTTTTAGCTCCTATAAAAAAGGTGATCAGTTTGGTGATGTTGTAAAACAAGCAAAAGAAAAAGGATACACCGAACCCGATCCACGAGATGATTTGAATGGGATGGATGTAGCGCGTAAAGTATTGATCCTTTCGCGTGAAGCCGGCATTCCGATGGAGTTAGAAGATGTTCTGGTTGAGAATCTTGTTCCTGCCGATTGCCAGGGCGAAATGAATACTGACTCTTTCTTTGAGAAACTGGCTAAGCATAATAAATCTTTTGAAAAACTACTTTCATCCGCAGAGTCAAAGAATGAAAAACTTCGTTATATGGCTGTATTAAAAGATGGCAAAACTCATATTCAATTAGGATCCGTTAATGATCAGCATCCGTTTTATTCTTTATCAGGAAGTGATAATATTATTTTGCTAACTACCGAGCGATATCACGAAAGGCCCATGGTTATTCGTGGGCCGGGCGCTGGTGCGGAGGTAACTGCTGCGGGTGTTTTTGCAGATATAATCCGTATTGGTAACTATGCAAATAACTAATCAGATGAAATCAGTAAAAGCCTTTGCTCCAGCCACCGTAGCCAATGTTTGCTGTGGATTTGATATTCTTGGATTTGCCGTTGATGCTCCGGGTGATGAAGTAAAAGTTACATTGAGAAATGATTCAGAGATTATAGTCAAATCCATACTGGGTGATAGCGGTAAACTTCCCTATGAAGCGGACAAGAATACAGCCAGCGTGGCCATTATTTCTTTTTTAAAAAAGATAGAGAGTAATCAGGGGTCGACATTGAGTTAATAAAGAATTTGCCTTTGGGAAGTGGTATGGGATCAAGCGCTGCCAGTGGGGTGGCCGCTTTAATTGCCATCAATCATTTAATGGGTAACCCGCTTACGCGTGATCAGTTGGTACCGCACGCGATGGAAGCGGAACGAATTGCCTGTGGCGCAGCTCATGCCGACAATGTTGCGCCCTCTTTATTAGGTGGGTTTGTTCTTGTTAGGGATTATAATCCCTTGGATATTATTAAAATTGAAGCGGTAGAAAATCTGTATTGTACCTTGGTTCATCCGCATCTCGAATTAAAAACTGAAGATTCGCGCAAAGTATTAAGACATTCGGTAACCTTAAAAGACGCGATTACTCAAAGTGGAAATATTGCTGGCTTGATGATAGGATTGTTAAAGTCTGACTATCCATTGATTTCGCGCTCTTTAAAAGATGTAATAGCAGAACCTATGCGGTCGGTATTTATTCCTGGCTTTAGCAATATGAGACAAATTGCTATGGATGCCGGGGCGTTAGGTTTTGGTATTTCCGGATCGGGGCCTACCGTTTTTTCACTCAGCGAAAACGAAGCACAAGCACGACAAGCAGGAGAGGCGATTCAATCAGAATTTTTGAGGCACCAACTAAATACCGATCTGTATGTTTCAAAAGTTAATCAGGAAGGCGCCAAAGTATTAACTGTTGATTAGATTTGAACACCATGAATTATTACAGTACAAACAATAAGAATCAAAAAGTAAGTCTGCGAGAGGCGGTTATTCAAGGATTGGCACCTGACAACGGACTTTATATGCCTGAAGAGATTCCGGGATTATCACGATCATTTTTTAAGACGCTACCAGATAAGTCGCTTGCTGAAATAGCGTATAATGTTTCCAAAGCCATGTTGGGCGATGATTTGCCGGAATCTGAACTAATAGACATTATAGATCACACCATTCAGTTTGATGCACCTTTGGTTTCTATAGAGCCAGGGGTACAGGCTTTAGAATTATTTCATGGACCCACACTGGCATTTAAAGATTTTGGTGCAAGGTTTTTGTCTGGTTTACTGGGGTACTTTGCTGAACAGCAGAATAAAGAGATTACTATTTTGGTGGCTACCTCGGGAGACACAGGAAGCGCTGTAGCGAATGCATTTTTAAATGTGCCCGGCATACGGGTAGTTGTTCTTTATCCGTCAGGTAAAGTAAGTGAGGTTCAGGAGAAACAATTTACCACCTTAGGAAATAATATTATTGCGTTAGAGGTTAGTGGCACGTTTGATGATTGTCAACGATTGGTGAAGGAAGCATTTCTGGATGATCAGCTAAAGAAAAAATTATTCCTTACTTCTGCCAACTCTATCAATATTGCACGACTTATCCCACAAACATTTTATTACTTCTATGCGTATGCGCAAGTGATGGATTCAAAAAAGCCAATGGTTATTTCAGTACCCAGTGGAAATTTCGGCAATCTTACGGCCGGTTTGATGGCAAAGAAAATGGGTGTAGGAATAAATAAGTTTGTGGCTGCAACCAATATTAATGATGTAATCCCTGAGTATTTGAAAACAAAAATATTCAAGCCACGCAAATCAAAGCAAACGATTAGCAATGCGATGGATGTTGGTAACCCAAGCAACTTCGCCCGAATGATTGATTTGTATTCTTCAGATTTTGAAAAACTATCAACCGATGTTATCGGATATTCGTACACCGATAAGGAAACCCAAGAGGCCATGAAGCTAGTCTATAACAAAACGGGTTACGTAATGGATCCGCATGGAGCGATTGGCTATCTTGGCTTAAAAGATTTTTTGAAAAGCAATCCCGGTTATACCGGTGTATTTTTAGAAACGGCTCATCCGACTAAGTTTAAAGATGTAGTGGAGGAAGCAATCGATAATAAAATAGAACTTCCTCAAAAGCTCAGAGAATTTATGAAAGGGAAGAAGCAATCAATTTCTATTACCTCTGATTTTGTAACGTTCAAAAAATTACTTCCAACCTTGCTCTCCTAAAAGCGGTACAAAAGCAAAGGAGTCAAACTCTTCCTTCTTTAATTCACCTTTCACTTTGGTGATTCGTACCATCTTTTGGCGTTCACGGTCTCCAACAGGAATGAGCAAAATACCTCCTTCTGCCAATTGATCGGTAAGGGCTTTGGGAACAACCGGGGCGCCTGCGGTAACAATTATTTTATCGTAAGGAGCTTTGGCAGGAATCCCTTTTGAGCCGTCTCCAAAAAAGAAATAGGGCTGATAGCTAAGTTGTGGAAGAAAGTCCCGGGTTCGTTCGTAGAGCTTTCGGTTATACTCAATAGTATAAACTTTTGCGCCCATTTCCAGTAATACCGCAGCCTGATAGCCTGATCCGGTACCAATTTCTAAAACTTTATCGCCAGGCTTAATTTTGAGCTTTTCTGATTGAAAGGCTACCGTAAAGGGCTGAGAGATGGTTTGACCTTCCCCGATGGGAAAAGCCTTATCCTCATAGGCATGATTGAGTAGCGCATCGTCAAAAAAAGCGTGCCTGGGCACCTTGCCAATTGCGTCTAAAACCCGACCGTCTAAAATACCCTTTTCCAGCAGTTTTTTAACCAGTTTATTCCGTAATCCACGCTGCTTGTAGTTATCCTCAATCATTTTGATAAACATCAATTTGACGCTAAAAACGCCAATTTTTCAGGGTAAACAAAGTTTTAGAAAAAGTTTAGGAAAATTGAAACTCAAGCCCCTACTTTGGGGTTCTCTAAAGCACAGTAAATACTATTTTGCCATAGCGTTAAACTGTGTTAAACCTGACCTTGAAAGCTCGTTGGTTTTGCTTCCAACTGCCTAAAGGTCAGGTTATTTTTTTGTCTATGTTCAGAACCCAATCAATATAAAAGGCGCCCAATAATAGGGAGATGCATAGGCTCCTTTGTCAATCATATTAAGCTTTGCCTCCCGCAAACCACTGCTAAAGGTCTCATTTTGTTGCTGCAATAAACTTTGATAGAATGTTGTCATTAATTCAGCAGTTGATTCATCGGCTACACTCCAAAATGAAACAATAATATTTTTTGCTCCTGCATAGACCAAGGCTCTGGATAACCCAATAACGCCTTCTCCTTTTGAAATTTTTCCTAAACCAGTTTGACAGGCCGATAAGGAAACCAGGTTTGCATTTAATTGTAGATTGTAAATCTCGCCAGCGTAAAGATTGCCGTCCTCCGCTTCCGTATTATTCTGCAAAAAAATTCGGGAGAGTTCTGGGTTATCCTCATCTACAATTCCGTGCGTGGCAAGATGTACCAGCGAGTAGTTTTGGAGCGTACCATCTTTGATTGCTGTTTCGCTGGCCTGTTCATGCGTGAGAACTTCGCAAGAGATATTTTTTGCTTTAAAGAGATCCGAGATTTCCCTCACTTCTTTTTCAGTTCCCGGTAACGCATTCAAATTATCCTTTTCGGGAAATGAAACGGGAGCCAACAGGCGAGCCGAGGTGATAACTGTATTGGATGGGGAACGTTTTTTTTGCAGGAGTAGCCCAGCCGAAAACTCATACTGGATCGAATATCTTTTTAATAAGTAGGGGAGTTTTGTAAAGGGTGTTTGAATATCTTTTACGGGTTGGGTCAATAATGCTTCGAAAGGGACAATGCTCATTCTGCCGGAAGGCAAGATCACCAGGTTATCGATGGCGGATGAAAGACCTTTCGGGATTAAAAGTTTATAAAGATTTCGTGAACTTAGAATAAATGTTTTCTGGTCAGAGAAATACATGCTGTTTCTAAACCCATTGAGGTATTTATCATAATCAGCGGGCAGCGATTGATCCGTAATGGAAAAACGTTTGTGCGTGAGCAGATATGTATAGAGGCGATTATTTTTCTCATCAATGAGATAACTCAATAACGCTGTCTTTTCATTTAATAATTCTTGTAATTGCCCGATGGAAGGCGCGGAAGAATTGAATTTAAGATTGAAATACTCCGGATAACTTTTTTCAAGCTGAAGGGTAAATTCACTATAAGCGGTGTTTAGGTGAAAGGCTGTTTCTCTTAGATATTTCTCCTCGTCATCGGAAGGCTTTTGTGAAAGTTTTTGCGTAACCAGGGCCATCGCAGACTTTAGACTTTTCTCTTCTTCTAAGAGATCGGCTGGAATATTGGCAAATGATTTAGCGTTGGCATCGGCAATGGCCTCCTGTAGCACGGCCGACTTACTTTTCTCAGCAAAATAAAAAGATCGTTCGCGGTATTCCGTTCGGTGTTTAAATGCAACTTCACTGAGCATGTGCGCTATTCGTACTCCGTCAGCATATACTTCGTTAGCGATTGCTCCGAGTGTAATTTTGTCAGCTTCGTTGGTGGTTTGCTTCCGAAGAATATCAATTAAAGAGTCGCAAACCTGCAACGTGGTAAGCCCTAAGGTGAGATCTGTTATTTTTAATGTTTTCCCTAAAAAGCGTGCTTCCAGAACCTCCGCTTTATACATCAAAGAATACAAGAGCTGAGTTCCGCTATAAAAATTTTTACCTTTTGGGTTGACTAGATAATTTTCGTCATTAAAATCACTAATATTTGCAATGAGTGATTTTTGATAATTGATTAAAGCATCATCAAACTTATTTTGTGATTTTTCAATGTTACCTATAAGCGTATACATATAGGCAACATCCGGATGCTTTTTCCCATCTGCAACCAGATACATCTGTAAGGCTTTGTTATAATATTCTAACGCAGCAGCCTGATTATTCATTTTGGAATAAGTTTCTCCGAGGTAGCGCAAGACAAAAGCCTTAGCGGGATGCGGCTGCGGATAAATTTTTTCCCATATCTTCAAGGAGGTTTCGAAATAGTTAATCGCGTCTCCATAAAGCTCCAGATAGAGATACACAACGCCAAGATTAGAATTGGCGATAGCAAACTTTTGATGATCCTTACCGTGTAATTTCTCATACATGGACGTTGCCAATTCATAATTGTCTAAGGCCTTGTCCAGATCAATGCTGGTATAGATCAGTCCCAGGTCGTTGTACGATGCGGCAATTAATTCATGGGTTTCTGGTAAAACATCTTTGCGTAAAGATAATGCCATAAGCTGTTGCTCTTCGGCTTGCGAATATTTACCCGTATTGAGATATACTTGACCTAAATAAGTAAGTGCCTGCGCGGTAGCTAAATTGTTATTACCTTGTTGAAGTGAGCTAACAGCATGAATTAATGTTTCAAGAGCCAAATCATTACGACCTTGATTGAGATAAAGAAATCCAATATTGGTTTCAGTAATGGCAACTAAAACCTCTGGATTTTTTGATGATTTACTTTTTCCAAGAATTACTTTTAAGAGGGCATCGGCATCCTCAAATTTTCCCCATCGGATAAGAGCCTCGGCCTTCTTATTTTCCAATACTATTTGCAATGAAAGGTCAGTTGTCTTGTATTGATCTACCTGAGTAATCACTTCTTCAAACTGACTATCAAATAGAAGTTCATCTAACTTCTGAATGATAGGATCCTGTTTTTGTGCATGAACACTCATGCAGATAAAAAGCAGGAGGGATGCAAAGATATTTTTAATCATGCCTAGAACCGGTAATTGTAACTGATGGTTGTAACAAGTTCCCGGGTTAACCCATCAGGATTTACTTCCCGATGAGTTATCCTTCTGCCGAGTAATAATCGAATACCCGACTTAACGTTGAAATTATAACCAACGGTGCCAATGCCGGATAATGCCATCCCGGTTGTGCCATCTAATTTTATCCGCTGAAGCGTATTGGGATTTGTTATCTCATCCTTACAATTCTGAAAATAGGAAGTAAGCCAAGGGTAAAGTTGAATCGGGCGTATCTGAAGTTACGCTCTGCCCGAAACATAATATCAGTCCCTCGCTTAAGTTCGTAGCAGGGCGCGTAACTTCTTACATAATCTTCTCCTTCGCCATTATTGTAAACGGGTATCCAGGCGCTCCAGGTAAATTGATTATTATTTTGATTGAATGGATGCTGAATGCCGGTTGCAAACAACCATTTTTTATTCACGAGTGAAATCCCTGTTATAAAATCGTAGGTGCCTAAACTCGTTTGATAATACATTGGGAAGGAGAGACCATTCTCTTTTGATTTTAAATTCGAGTTATTAGAAGGAATCTTTCCCCCCTACGAAAGGCTGATGTCAAACTTTTCTGATGAGTACAGATTTCTTGTTAAGCAAAGAGAGAGATCAGAAAGACTTGCAGTATTTCCAAAATTTCCACTGGCAGCCTGGTAAGGAACTTTTACCTGAAAGAAGGTTTTGCTATCAATGATATTAAAACTAAAATCAGCGGTTGCTACGTAGATTTTTGGCGAAAGGGTAGTGGTACCACGGTAAAAACTTACTTCCACCGATCGCAATTTTATGGGAACCTTTTTATTAAAGGGTTGGTCGGGCTTCATGGCACCCATCGTGCAAAACCCGGCATCGCTACAACCTTGCGCAAACACGAAATTGGTGATAATGAGTAGAGGAAGAATTATGATTAAACTTCTTGTGAACAAGAGTTTGTTCAAATTAGAAAGGTAAAGCCGCTGTTTGTGGATCACACTCATGTAAATTGCTTTTGGTTCTCCTGGATTAAACGTCTCATAGAGTTCAATTTTATTTACTGTTTGTTAGATATCAATATCTAATTCTAAAAACTCTTGCTTATTGGAATCGGTTATAGATGCCAGGCTTGTTGTGAAGTCACCATATTTTGAATAGGTCTCTGGCTTTTCGATTGCTTTATGCTTGTATCATAAAGATACAAACTCGAACAGAAAAAAATAGTAATTTTTTGAAGGATTAAGTTCGATTACATACCGAGAGACTGATTCTCGATCGAAGCAAGCTCAATGATTTTTTCGTATTCTGCTGGATTGAGATCATTAAAGAAGTAGTGTACCGGATTGGCATGAATGCCATTTACAAAAACTTCGTAGTGTAAATGGGGTGCTGTGGATAATCCGGTATCACCAACATAACCGATAAGATCCCCACGTTTAACTTTTTGACCTTGCTGAACAGCAAAACCATGCATGTGTGCATATCGGGTACGATAACCAAATCCATGATCTATTTCAATTGTTTTACCATAGCCACTAAAACTAACATTAGGTTTATCTATCACGCCATCGGCTGTTGCATAAATGGGGGTTCCAATAGCTGCGGCAAAGTCAATGCCTGTATGCATTTTCTTTACTTTATAAATGGGGTGAATTCGCATTCCAAAACCGGAAGCCAGTGCAATGAGCTGTTTGTTTGATATGGGTTGAATAGCTGGAATGGCAGCAAACAATTTTTCCTTGCTCTCCTCAGCCAACCACATCATCTTGAGATTTTGATTCTATATATATCTTTCTTCAGAGTTTATCCACGCTTTCACTCAAGGACACAATGATATCTTCGTGAATGGTATTTTTCTTTTTGATGTCCTCATAGCGGTCTAATCCGCCAACGCCTGCATCCCGAATTCCCTTGTCAATGGGTTCGGCCCCCAAAACAACGCGGTATATATTATCATCGCGGTATTCCATGTTAACGAGTTGCTTCTTAAGATTCTCAACTTCTACTTGCAAATTCTCGTAATAGAATTCCATTTCTTTTACTTCATTTTTGAGAATTAATTCCTTGGGAGACTCGAAATAAGAACTATATAGAATCAATAAACCCACTGCCATGGCCAAGGTTAGCGATATAATGCCTAGTGTATTAAGTACGATATCCCCGGTCGAGGTTTTAATTCGCTCGTATTTGCAAGTCTCCGTGTCGTAGTAATACTTTATTCTTGCCATAATTTTACTATCAGAATGTTTTCACGCAGGTCTGAAAATATGGATACTTTCGGGTCTGCACTCAATATACGGGCCATTCAGAAGGTCGATACAATAAGGAATGGCCGGAAACACTGCATCTAAACACTGGCGGATCGCTTTTGGTTTCCCTGGCAAATTTACGATTAATGTTTGATTTCTGATTCCAGCCGTCTGCCTGGAGAGAATGGCGGTGGGTACATATTTCAAACTTTCTAATCGCATCAATTCGCCAAAACCGGGCATCATCTTATCGCACACGGTTTCGGTTGCCTCTGGAGTTACATCTCGTTTGGCGGGCCCGGTTCCACCACACGTAATAATCAAACAGCATTTTTTTATGTCAGCCATTTCAATGAGTGTACTTTCAATTAAAGCTTGTTCATCGGGGATTACCGCGTACTCTTTCTCCCACGTGCTTATCAGGTATTCGTTCAATGTATTTACGATGGCTTTACCAGGAAGGTCTTCATAGATGCCCTGGCTGGCACGATCTGATACATTGATTATTCCGATTCTTATTTCGGTCATTAATTGATTATAAGTTATACAGAGGACTGATGAATTCTGGTCTTCAGATCCTGTGCCCTTCCTTTTTTAAATACCTGTCGACCTTTATTTATGCCTTTACGAAGTTCCTTTTGTGCCTCCACCGGAAGGGCGAGTATGTCTGAGCAAGCTTGTGAGCAACATCCGGCATATTTAGCTGCACACGCCTCGCACTGTATAAACAATAAATGACAACCATCATTTTTACAGTTGGTGTGCGTATCGGAAGGTTTTCCGCACTGGTGGCATTCGCTAATAATCTCGTCCGAAATGCGCTCGCCTAAGCGCTCGTCAAATACAAAGTTTTTACCGATAAACTTATTTTCCAATCCCTGCGTCTTCACTTGGTGGGCATATTCAATAATACCTCCATTGAGTTGAAATACATTATTAAATCCTACGTGCTTAAACCAGGCACTCGCTTTTTCACAGCGTATTCCACCGGTACAATACATCAGTAGATTCTTATCTTTTTTATCTTCCAGTAAATCCTTTACTACTTTGAGCTCTTCCCTAAACGTATCCACATCGGGGCATATGGCATTTTTAAAATGACCTATTTCACTTTCGTAATGATTGCGCATGTCTACAATAACAGTATCAGGATTGTTGGCAAGTGCATTAAACTCGGCTGCATTTACATGAACCCCACAGTTGGTAACATCAAAGGTGTTGTCATTCAACCCATCGGCTACGATCTTATTTCGTACTAAAATCTTTAATTTAAAAAATGACTTCCCATTGTCGTCAACAGCAATATTTAATCGGATTCCATCTAACCACGAAATGCTATATAATTCAGATTTGAAATCGTTTACCTGTTCGGTGGGAATGCTTATCTGAGCATTAATCCCTTCATGAGCAACATAAATTCTGCCCCAAACCTGCATTTTCTCTAATTGCTTATATAAATCATTTCTAAAATTTACCGGATCAGCAATCTGATAATATTTATAAAATGAGATGGTTGTGCGGGCCTGAGCGCTGCTGTAAAAGCTGCTCTTTTAGTTCTTTCCGCTAATTCGATTATATAAGGCCATACCCTTGTATTTTTCAACATGCAAATTTAATGAATTTCCTGGTTCTATTAATTCAGAACGAATGGCTACTTCGTGGAAGGCTGAAGCTCGCCTCTCAAAAGTTTATTATAATCCTCGCAAGAAAGGGTCCCTTTAAATTGCAATACCCACAAGTTTTATACGTATCACCAAAATAATTTTTCTTTATAATAACAGTGGAGCCATTGCATACCGGACAAACTACTTTACCCGTGGGTCCACAATCCATATTAAAGTCTTTAGAAAAGACCTGCGATGCCTGCTGCGATTCCAGCTGTTTTTGTTTTAATAATTCAGCTTCGGCCTTTGCTTTAATGGCAATCGCTTCTTCTGAAAATTGGCCGGAGGTACCTTTTAATTGAATGTATTTATTAAGCCAATCGGTGCTTTGTTTATACTTTGCGAGATGGTATGAATTTTTCCCCAAATAAAAAGTAAGATCAGACGGAACACTTCGAACACTTTTTAACAAATAGATAATTTTTGCTTCGGCCGCTTCGTATTGTTCTGTGTCGATAAGCTGGGCTACCGAATCCATCTGCTTATCAATCTCCCGTTGTTTATCAGCTTGACGCTGAATTTCCAATTGACGAATTTTTCCTGTTCATTGGATTGCGAGAAAGCCATGAAGGAAACGCCACAGAATAGAAATAAAATTATTAAATGTTTATTCACAACTACACAGTTATTCCATGATGTAATCTTCTTTGGATAGTTGAAGCCATTCCAAGGTGGCGTTACAAAAAATATCCTCCTTTACAGACTCCGTTAAATTCATGTCGTCAATAAATTTCCCAATTTCCAAATCGCCCAGCGGGAAGGGGATAATCTGACCCCAACACCACCCGCTTGCTACCCTGCAACTTTAACACATACTCAAGCATCAACGGATCGTGCGTTATACAATCTACCCAGAACTTGCCCAAATACTTGCGTGGATTTTCATTGTTGTCGATGGCAACCAAATCGGGCCGGCAATTAAATCCATGTTCAATACGACCTATCGTAGGCAAGAACGACCCACCGGCATGCGCAAACATAACCCGCAAGTCCGGCAGTCTTTCAAAAATCCCGCCAAAAATCATCGAGCACATGGCACGTGAAGTTTCGGCTGGCATGCCCACCAACCACGGGAGCCAATATCGTTGCATATTTTTTTCACCCATCATATTCCACGGATGAACCATAACGGCCAGATTTAAATTTTGGCACGCTTCGAAAATAGGAAAGAAGCGTTCTTCATTCAGATTTTCATCGTTGATGTTGGATCCAATTTGTACACCACGCAATCCAATTTTTTTGATGCGGGCTAATTCTTTTACGGCCAGTTCGGTATCGTGCATGGGTAGCGTACCCAACCCAATGTATTGCTTGGGATACTTATCCACCAACTTAGCGATGTGATCGTTCAGGAATTTTGAGATGTCGAGGGCAATTGAGTGGCTGCGCCCAATAGGAAAACATAACCGGAATGGTACATACCACTTGAACCTGCGTATGGTATTGTTTGTATTCTTCGATCCGAACATCCGGATCCCAACAATTATCTTTTATTTCACGGAAGAACTGATTGCCGCGCATCATCTTGGCGTATCCCATTTTATGATGCTGCAGGTAAATGAAATCGCCATAGCCAAACTTCTCGCTCCAGTTGGGCATCTTTTTGGGGAGAATGTGTGTATGAGCGTCAATCTTTAGCATTGCGTAACGACTAATCCGGCAAAGGTAGATATTTTAAATGCAGTTTGGATTAATGGATATCTTACTATTTATATTTTTTTAGTGCAACCAGGAGTTAGGTAGTAGTGGGATAAGTACTTACTGCAAATTTCCTTCTGTGTAATAAGACTTCATCATTCAAAAAAAGCATTATATTTTAACGTTAAATCAATATTGAAAATCTACATTTTATGAAGAAGTATTTACTCATACTTTCTGTCTGGCTTCTGGTAAGTCATATAGTAGTTGCGCAATCGCCTGATGAAGTTTATAAGAAACTGGAGGCAGTGGCCATCATAGATCAAAAAGTGATGATGCCCATGCGGGATGGAGAAAGATTGGCTACAGATATCTACCGGCCAAAAGGAAATGCTAAAGTTCCAATCATATTCTCACGAACGCCTTATAATTTCAATTCGTGGATAGATGGGGAGCTGCGCACACGAACACTCGAAGCTGCCTATGAGGCTGTGCAACGTGGCTATGCCTACGTAGTTCAAAATGAACGTGGTCGGTTTTTTTCGGAGGGAGAGTGGGATATTTTAGGTACGCCTACTACCGATGGCTATGACGCCTTTGAATGGATGTCAAAGCAAAAATGGACAAATGGAAAAATCGGATTAATTGGTTGTTCATCTACAGCCGAGTGGCAGATGGCAGTAGCATCACTTAACCATCCCGCTTTAGCAGCCATGGTTGCTCAGGGTTTTGGTGCTGGTGTTGGCCGTGTGGGGGATTTTTATGAGCAGGGAAATTGGTATCGTGGCGGGGCACAGCAGATGTTGTTTACCGCCTGGTTATATGGAACTCAAAATGATAAGTTCAGACCAACCTTTCCTAAAAATATTCAACAGGAAGATTTAGTGCGCGTTCAACGTTTTTATGACTTAGCCACAGAAATGCCAAAAGTAGATTGGGCTCAAGCTTTAAATCATTTGCCCGTTCAGGACATCATCAAAAATGTAAATGGGCAAGTTGGCGTTTATGATCAAATGATTGTTCGAAAGCCGAATGATCCAGCCTGGTTTAAAGGAGGCTTATATCACGACAATATGACTTTAAATGTACCCGGATTCTGGTTTGTGTCCTGGTATGATGTTTCGAGTGGTCCGAATCTGGCCTTGTTCAATCAGGTTCGTAAAAATCCCAACACTGCCATCGCTGATAATCAATATCTGGTTATAGCACCAACACTGCATTGCGCGTATAAGCGAGCCACAGAAAACACCGTTGTAGGCGAACGCAGCATGGGCGATGCCCGCTTAAATTACGATGAACTTACCTGGGGTTGGTTTGATATGCTATTGAAAGGCGAACAAAATGATTTTAAGAAAACAACTCCTCGGGTTAGGTACTTTACCATGGGTAGTAATAAATGGCAAGCTTCAGAAACCTGGCCACCCCAAAATGCGGTACCAACAAATTACTATCTAACCAGTAACGGAAAAGCGAATACACGCAATGGTGACGGAACATTGGTTGCAAAAGTGCCTTCTTCCGATAAGCCCGATTCTTTTAAGTATGATCCGGCTAAGCCAGTTAATTCATATGGGGGGTAATGTGTGTTGCACGGGCACTGCCGTTAATGGCGGATCGTACGATCAAGCTCAAATGGAGTTGCGCGATGATATTCTGGTTTATACTTCGGAGTCTTTGAAGGAGGGTATGGAAGTAAGTGGATTCATTAACGCGACTTTATATTTATCTTCTGATGTTAAAGACACCGATGTTACGTTAAAATTGATTGATGTTTATCCGGATGGAAAAGCATACAATCTTGACGAAACTATTCAGCGGGTGCGTTACCGCGAAGGGTATGATAAGGAGGTATTTATGGAGAAGGATGAAGTGTATGCAGTTAAACTCACACCTTTATCCACCAGCAATTACTTTGCTCCGGGCCATCGCGTACGCATTGAAGTTTCGAGTAGTAACTTCCCTCGGTTTGAGCGCAATTTAAATACCGGTGGAAATAATTTTGATGAATCAGTAGGGGTGGTTGCCACAAATAGTATTCATCATTCGAAAAAATATCCATCAGTAATTCAATTGCCTATTGTAAAGAAGTAACGGGATTCAAGTTCGGTTATGTAATTATAAAAAAGCCTGGCAGAATTTCTGTCAGGCTTTTAAGTAAGACTTCACTATCATCTATTGCTTACAGCTGAACTCGAGAAAGTTCTTGCCACCCAATACAAATCTCGGAACAATAGTAAAAGTGGCTGAGGCTAAACCTATAGTTTTAATAAAATCCCTTCTGGATACCTTAGCAGAAGGTATGTTTTGGCATAGGTTTACTGATTACTAGATACTGGTTACCGATTACTGACTCCTGACCACCGATTTCCCATCACCATCCCGTTCTATACTCACGCTTCACAAACTGATTGGCATCGTCAAAGTTGGTAATCTTCATGTTAGGTCCATCCCACAGAAGTTTTATGAAACGACCTGGGTAATCAAACTGATCAGGTCTTCCGCCTTCGCGTTGCTTACGAATGTCATAACTGCGAATCGCTAAGTTACCCATCAACAATCCTTCCGTTAACGGACCAGCTAAATCGAATGACGATGATAATTCAGTTTTTCCATATCCAGCAATGCAACCTTCAACCCATTGAGCGTAGTGACCTTCGGCACCATCGGTAACCCGCTTATATTTTTGTGCCACATTCGCTTCTTTGGTTAATGAAGTTGGCAATAGCTGTGGATTAATACCATATGTGCTGCACATCATTTTGCCTTTCGAACCAACCATGATTACACCATTACCGCCATCACCCATCATTTCATTTGGGCCAAGTTCTTCTGGTCGCTCAGGTTGAATGCCGCCATCCATCCAATGGAATTTTACAGCGGGCTTTCCAGTTGCACCAGGGAAGGTCATGATAACATGAGAAGAAGGAGGGCAGCTATCAGGAAAATATCCACGCTTGAATTCATCTATATAAACGCTGCCTACACTGCACTCCACTTCTGTGGATAGCCGAGACCAAGTACACGGAAAGGGGGTTCAATAATATGACAACCCATATCGCCCAATGCACCGGTTCCATAATCCCACCAGCCACGCCAGTTAAACGGTATTAGTTTATCAACATAATTTTTTTGAGGTGCGGTTCCTAACCAAAGATTCCAATCCAATTCTTTAGGAATGGCTGGGCTTTCAGTAGGCCAAGGAATTCCTTGTGGCCACACGGGTCTGTTTGTCCAGCAGTAAACCGTGTGCACATCACCTATCATTCCGGCTTCGTACCACTCACGCATTTGTCTAACGCCATCGCCTGAAGCGCCTTGGTTTCCCATTTGAGTAACCACTTTATATTTCTTTGCCGCTTCAGTAAGCATGCGCGCTTCAGCGATATCATGAGTTAATGGTTTCTGCACATACACGTGTTTCCCTAATTGCATAGCTGCCATGGCCTGAATGGCATGCATGTGATCAGGTGTAGAGACTGATACGGCATCAATGCTTTTGTGATTTTCATCCAGCATTTTGCGGTAGTCTTTGTAATACTTAGCCTTTGGAAAATTTTTAACAGATGTTGCTGCCCTTCGATCATCCACATCGCACAGAAAACCAATATCCGCTTTTCCACTTTTTGCAAATGAAGCAATATCACCTTGCCCTTTACCGCCTACACCAATACCCGCAACAACAATCTTGTCGCTAGGGGCAAGGTAGCCTTTACCCAATACGTGGCGTGGTACAATAGTTATTGCTGCGGCAGCAAGCCCCGCACTTTTAATAAAACTTCTCCTCGTGGTCATGGTAAATATTATTTTAGTTATTGAAAATGGTTGTTGATACTAGATAGCTAGCATCCAGTATCTAGTTTTTTAATCAAACTTTACACTTTCTGCGAGTGTACGTTCATCGTATTTCATTCCATATTGATCCAAAACTTCTTGTGGTACACCATTCCATTGGTTAGGTCTATTGCCAGTATATCCAAGGTCTTTAATTCCAATTTCACTAGTGAAAAATCCACAAGCTGTTAGATCACGCATTAGGTTAAAGAATGCAACGCCTTGTTGAAATTCAGGTTTCGCTTTTTCTGGATAAGCAATGTTATCCACTATTTCAATTTGTTGTGATGAGCTGCAACTTGCAAAATCAGCATTGAAGCGTTTCATACATTGAACAGCCAACCATCTTAGTCCACCCCGCATAGGGGTTTGATGCTGCGGCATGTCTTTTACAATGAATTCAATAAAGTCAGGAACTTTTGCGTCTGTGGCCGAGCCCGAGGTTCCATCTTTTGGAATGATGATATCCGCCAGAGTCGAAATGGTTTTCATTTCGTGTTTATCGAAGAAAGTTTCGCTCATCAATTTTTGTTCGCGAAGTAATTCTTCCGGTGTTCGGTCAATGGAGAAGGACGGAACTTCAGGACCCTTTTCCTTAACCGGTTCGCACGATTGTAAAAGTGCTGTTGCGCCTAATGAGCCAACTGCGAGTGTCTTTAAATATTTTCGCCTGTCCATAATTTTAGTTTTTAGTCTTTAGTCTGAGTCGGCAGTCACATTACTATCGACTCAGATATTTTGTTTCTTTAATTCATCAATAATAAATTCGCTCGCCCGCATGGAAAGTGCTAAGATTGTCCAGGTAGGATTTTTATCTGCTTGTGAAACAAACGGACCACCATCAACCACAAAAAGATTTTTGCAATCATGGGCCTGATTGAATTTATTTACCACTGATTTTTTTGGATCACTGCCCATACGGGTTGTGCCCACTTCATGGATAATTCTTCCAGGAGCTAAAAGGCCATAATCGTTTTCAGGACCGTCTGAATTTCCATAAGTAACAACACCACCCATGGTGTCAATAATCTCAGCAAATGTTTGCTTCATGTGCTTGGCCTGCTTTACTTCATGCTCACTCCACTTATAATGAAAACGCAGCACGGGAATACCAAACTTATCAACAGTGGTTGGATCGATCTCACAGTAATTATCTTCTCGTGCAATTGCTTCGCCTCGGCCAGACATGCCAAACGTTGCTCCATAAAAATAACGGTAGTCATCTTTCAATGAGGCACCGTAACCGCCAGCTTCTTTTTGATTACCGTCACGTCCCGGATATTTTCCATTAGTGTTTTGCATCCCAGAACCGAACCCGTAGCCCGGCATACCCATGCCACCCCCGTATTCTATGTGGTATCCTCTGGCAAAGTCAAGCTTTTTATTATCAAGCCACCAAGGAGTATAGACATGCATGCCACCAACTCCGTCTTCATTATACCGTTTACGTCCAATAAGCTTTGGTAAAATTCCACCCATAGAAGCTCCGGTAGAGTCGTGTAAATATTTTCCAACTACTCCACTTGAATTGCCAAGCCCATTAGGGAATAAACTCGACTTGGAATTGAGTAACAATCGAGCCGACTCGCAGGCACTGGCAGCTAACATAACCACTTTTGCATTTACCGTGTACTCTTGCATGTCGTCTTTATTGACAAACGAGATTCCGGTAGCTTTTCCCTGAGCGTCTGTAATTACTTCACGTGCCATGGCGTTAGGTATCACATCTACATTGCCCGTATTGAGAGCGGGTTTCACTAATACTGACGATGAAGAGAAATCACCATATACGGTGCATCCACGGTTGCATTGCGAACAAAAGAAACACGCACCGCGATCTTTGTTAATTGGTTTTGTTAAAATGGAAAGCCGGGATGGAATAACCGGTATATTCAGTTTACCTCCCGCTTCCTTGATAAACAATTCATGCAATCTAGGTTTTGGCGGAGGTAAGAAAATACTATCGGGGTCATTGGGTAAATTTTCTTTGGAACCAAAAACTCCAATGAGTTGATCGATTTTATCGTAGTAGGGTGCTACATCCTCATAGCTTATTGGCCAATCATCACCTAAGCCATCAATACTTCTTCGTTTAAAATCTTTGGGTCCAAAACGAAGCGAGATTCTTCCCCAATGGTTTGTTCGTCCGCCAAGCATCCTAGAACGAAACCAATCAAACTTCGTCCCATCTTTGTGTGTATAGGGTTCACCATCCAACTCCCAACCGCCATAGGCAGCATCAAAGTCACCAAAGTTTCTTAAAGGCGTACTGGCACCTCTGCGGGGCGATTCCCACGGCCATTTTAGTTGAGTTACATTTTTTGCAGGGTCGTACAAAGGCCCCGCTTCAAGCAAAACCACCTTAATACCAGCATTGGCCAACACATAGGCGGCCATGCCACCCCCGGCACCAGAACCAACAATACACACATCATAATCTTTGGGGGTCTTCTTAATTTGAAAATCTGGCATCTGCTTTTCAGTTAAGAAAGTAAGTTGCCTTAAAGGAATCAAAATTCAAAACCAACTTTTGCAATTGGTGAATTAATAGTTTGAAAATCCTATTTGGTCTGCTTGATTTTTCGTGGGATAGGGTCGTAACCGCTCGTTCCCCAAGGATGACAACGGGCAATTCTTTTCATCCCCAACCAGGTACCCTTTAAAATTCCCCATTCCTCAATCGCCTCAATCGAATATTGCGAACAACTGGGTGTATGCCGGCAATGGGCGCCTAGCAGGGGGGATAATGTGACCTGATAGATTTTTATGGGAAGAATAAAGATTTTTTTGAGAATCATTCGTTAGCAATCTCCGATTTAACTATCTGTCTATCAAGAAAGTTCATGTTAATTTCTTTAATCTTATAAAGATGGCAAATTTTAAAAATTTATCAGAATGAAAATATTTTTTTTGCATTTATGTTGGTCATCTGTCTGCCTATTCAAGTTAATAATGTTTAACAATAACTAATCAAAGAACGGTTTCCACTTTTCTTTAGGCGAGGGCTTGGTTAACAAGCTTACCACAATTAACATGAAGAGCGAGGCAACCAAAGAGGGGATCGCGATGTAGTCTGTGTCAACCGGAAAAATGCCAAGCGATATATGGGCTACTTCCATTGCTTTATTAATTACAGGCACACTCATACCAGCAATAATAGAAGCAACACCACCTGCGGCAGTTACGCGCTTCCAAAAGAAACTGGCCATTAATACTGGTGCGAGTGAAGCACCAATCATCGTGTAAGAAATAAACGCCATCTCAAGCACGGTTTCAAATTGTGTAACCATCGCGTAAGCCAGCAACCCTAATACAACAATACTGATTTGTTGAATCCTGATTAATTTCTTTGGGTCTTTGGTGTCTTTGAAAAAGTATGGCTTAAGTATGTCGTTACTCAGATTGGTAGATGTTACCATCAGAAAGGTATTTCCGGTTGAAAGAATAATAGCAACACCAGCAGCAAAAAGCATAGAGCCTATCAGAACGGGTACTTGCTCAAACCCAATTCTAAGAATAATTTCTTCCGCCATGGCCCGGTTAATCGATCCATCGGCAAGAAAAAACCCTGGATCGTTTGAATAAATGGCAAAGCCTACTACGGCAATGGCACACATGACAAACTCAATAAACACTACGCCCACTAACATGCCGATCACCGCTTTTTTGGCAGAGGCTGAATCTTTTGCTGATGAGAACTTTTGATAAATACTGCTTTCACTCATCAACAGCAAAAATGTAGGTAGTATAACGCCTATAATCCACCACGCATCGTGTCCTGCAAACAGCGAGAGATATTCAGGTTTTGTGTTTTCGATTGTGTTGATCACGGCATCGTATCCACCATGAGCAGAAATGGCAAACGGAAGAGTAAGCCCCATGGCAATGATCATGACAATGCCATTAAAAATATCAATGGACACAATGGAGACCATTCCTGCCAAAGCTGTAAAGGAGATTACCACCACGCAGGTAATAAGCGCTCCTGTCTCTAAGCTTATTGTACCATTTGAAAGAATAGAGATGAAACGACCACCGCCTTTAAATTGATACCCGGCAATAACCAGGTAGGCTACAATAATGGTAATTGTTCCGAGTATTCTGGCGGTATGGTTATAGCGCTGCTCTAACAAATCGGTGAATGTAATCTTCGAGATTTTCCTAACTCGCTCGGCAACAAAGTAGATTACTACAATGCCAATCCATGCACCAGCCGAGAACCAGAGCTCACCAAATCCCGAACGAAAACTTAGTCCGGCCGTACCAAATAAACTACCCGAACCAATCCAGGTACAAACTAATGTGCCAACCAACAGATACACCGGCACACCTCTTCCCGCAACGGTAAAGTCTTCTTCACTCTTTACTGACTTGCTTTTATAGATGATTATACCAATCATTAACGTCAGATAGACAATGCTTACAATAGAATAAATCATATTATTGTGATTACAGGTGTGCTAAAAGTAAGTAAATTTTTATAAGTTACTCCCTCGTTATTTAATGAGGGCTAACCCTAAACCAGTTTTATGAGCTCAAGTAAATTTAAACCCTACATCGCAGCGGAAGAAAATGTGGCTGAGTTCACCGTGAAGTCCGTTGTATTTGGTTCGTTGTTTGGTATTCTCTTCGGATGCTCCACTGTTTATCTCGCATTGAAGGCGGGCTCACCGTTTCAGCATCTATCCCGATAGCGGTGATAGCCATAACGCTTGGTCGCAAATTTTTGAAGACTACTATTCTCGAAAACAACATTATACAGACAACGGGCTCTGCTGGTGAATCTATCGCAGCAGGCGTTGTGTTTACCTTGCCGGGATTTTTATTTCTATCTCCTGATGCAAATGGAGTTAGTGTAGGCGAAGGATATTTCAATTATTTAACCATTCTTATTCTTGCTGCCTTTGGTGGAATGTTGGGAACGCTCATGATGATTCCATTGCGGAGATCATTGATTGTAAATGAACATGATACGTTACCTTATCCGGAAGGCACCGCGTGTGGATCGGTGCTGCAAGCAGGAGAGAAGGGCGGTGTTTTTGCCCAAACCGCATTTATAGGTATGGGTATAGCCATGCTTTACGCAATTCTTCAAAAAGTTTTCATGTAATTTCAGAGGCGCCAACATTTCGTAACCAACCAACTAAATAAATATTGGCCTTCGGCAACAATCAATGGCGAGATCACACCCGAGTATATGGGTGTTGGGTACATCATTGGGCCAAAGATTGGTGGCGTGTTGGTGGCAGGTTCTGTGCTCGCCTGGTGGGCAATGATTCCATTATTATCAACCGTAGTTGACCCCTCTCTTATAGCTACACAATTAGTTAAACTTGGCTACCTGGCCGATATTAATGTGGCCGGAGGAAAGGGAGGTTGGGATCCTGTTTTAAAAACTTTTTCAAATCCATCATCTGCAATTTACTTCGCTTATATCCGTCAGATTGGAGCTGGGGCGGTTGCAGCTGGCGGGTTCATTACGTTACTGAAAACAATGCCTACCATCATTGGCTCATTCCGCGATAGCGTGGCTTCTTTAAAAGAAAAAAATGAAGCCAGTATTGCACGCACCGATCGCGATCTTTCATTCAAGGTTGTTATTATAGGCAGTATTATTCTGGTTGCGCTTATGACCGTGTTGCCTGGTATACCTGGTGATGGATTTTTACAGAAACTTTTGCTCGGAATTCTTGTCATCGTCTTCGGTTTCTTTTTTGTAACCGTAGCAAGCCGCATTGTTGGCTTGGTAGGTTCTAGCAACAGTCCGATCTCAGGTATGACCATCGCTACGTTGATGGGCACGTGTTTGATTTTTACTGCTGTAGGTTGGAGTGGAAAACTATATGAACCATTAGCGTTGGTGGTAGGAGGAATGATTTGTATTGCTGCTGCTAATGCTGGCGGTACTTCACAGGATTTGAAGTCGGGCTATATTGTAGGTGCCACACCAAAATATCAACAACTCGCTTTATTTATTGGCGCAATCGTTTCATCCATCGCGATTGGTATTGTTGTAAAAGTGTTGGATACCCCAACAGTCGACATGGCCGCGCAGGGAATTAAGCATGCTATTGGTAGCGAACGTTTCTCAGCTCCACAGGCAACACTAATGGCCACCTTGGCAAAAGGTATTTTATCCTACAACCTCGATTGGCAGTTTGTGATGGTTGGAGTTTTCATTGCTGTAATGATTGAGTTGTGCGGTATAAAAGCGTTGGCGTTTGCCATTGGACTTTACTTACCATTGGCTACTACCTTACCTATTTTTATTGGAGGTGCCATTAAAGGAGTTATTGAATGGCGTGCTGAGAAGAAAGGTGAAGTTGAAACAAGACGATGAACTAGGCCGAGAAGTTTATTTGCAACGGGTTTAATTGCCGGTGGTGCATTGGCCGGTGTTGTAGTTGCCTTACTTTCGGTTAACGACAATGTATTCAATTGGTTAAAATCTATTAGCGCTGAGCATGGATTGACACAAGTATTAGGAGCGGGAGGTTATAGCCTGTTAGGTGTAGCGTTTTTTGCTGCTATGGGTACAATGCTTTACAGGATTGGTATTAAGAAGGATTAAACAAGTTGTCCAAGGAAGCTCAAATTTTGAGAAGTTGAGTTTGACAAATTTTAATTGAGTTGTTTTAACATAGGGAGATAGGTATTCATCGATCTCCGTATAGAAAGGCTCATTGGTCAAATGGGTAACTGAGCGGTTAAGTACTTGTTGAACGATAGAGTTGTAAGTATCCAGATCGGTATTTGATTTCTTTAGATCTAATAACCGATCCTTAACCAGTTCTATCATTTTCTTATCCGCTTTCACGTTGAACTTATAATTCAGGTAGGTAGGCAAATCACTCATCAACCGATTAATGATCAGTTCGCGATGTGCTTTTAAAATTTCTTTCAATTGAACCAATAACACTTCTTGGTTTGTGTCAATCAGAGATTTGGTACCCAACAGGGCAGATTTGAGGGTCTTCATGTGGTTATTTTTTATCCTAATAAGAGTTGATCGATCTCTTTAAAGAAATCCTGATTGTTCAGTTTCACCATTGCTTTCTTTTTGATCTGTTCAACAATAGACGTATAGTTAGTTAAATCGACATCCCGCTTTTGTAAATCCAGCAACTTTGATTTAACCTGGGCAAGTTCCGATTCATTGGCTCGGGCATTATACTTAAATGCTAAAAAGTAGGGGATGTCCCGCAGTAATTTTGTGATAAGTAAATCCCTATGCTGATTCAACGCCTGCTTTACCTGAAACAGCCGAACCTGTTTATTGCGAGCCGTTATAACTCGCTTTCCCATCAATGGTGATTCAATGATTTTCATGGCCTTGATATTATGTATCAAATATACTAAATACTAATTATATTAGTAAGTAAATACTAATTATATTAGCTGAAATTAGATTAAATCAAGCTATTTTAGCTGGTTATGGATTGAAATGGGTAAAAAAAAGAGCCCAAAGGCTCTTGAAATTTTTATAATTCGTAGTTATCAGCAAAATTCGTCAAACAGTTCTACAAGGTGCTCGCCAATCATTTGAGCATTGCGACCTTCAATGTGATGGCGCTCTACAAAATGAACTAACTCACCATCCTTAAATAATGCAATACAGGGCGATGAGGGTGGATAAGGCAAGGTGTACTCACGCGCTTTGGAAACAGCCTCTTTATCTACTCCCGCAAACACAGTGGCAAGGCTGGCTGGCTTTTTCGTGCTATTCTGAAGGGCCCACTTAATGCCGGGTCGCGCAGCACCTGCTGCACATCCACAAACAGAATTAACCACCAATAAAGTAGTTCCTTTTTGGTCTTTCAATTCCTTATCTACTTCGGCTGAGGTTTTTAATTCTTTAAAGCCTGCCACGGTAAGATCCTGACGCATGGGGGCTACTAATAGTTCTGGATACATATTAATTCAAAATTTAAGATTCAAGATTTAAAATTATAATACTTCAATTAAACATCATATCATTTATCAAAGTTCAACCTTCCAATTTTGAATTTGGAACATTGAATTTAGAATATTCACATAAAGCCAAGTTCCAGTTTAGCCGTTTCGCTCATCATATCCTGCGAGTAGGGTGGATCGAACGTAAGTTGTACTTCCACACTACTTACTTCTGAAATTTCCTTAACCCTCTGTTCTACCTCCACAGGAATAACCTCTGCCGAAGGACAGGAAGGAGAAGTCAGCGTCATCAGAATAAATACATTGTTAACTGGAAAAACATTGATCTCGTAGATCAGCCCCAACTCATAAACATCTACCGGTATTTCAGGATCATAGACAGTTTTAATGGCTGCGATCACCTTGTCGCGAAGTTCACCCTGCGTTTCAGGAACTTTTTGGTCAATATTTTCCGATGTATTGCTCACGAGATAATTTCTTTTTGAGTTTTGAAGGCCAAAGCATAAAACTTCATTTGTTTGATCATAGCAGCAAAGCCGTTTGAGCGCTGCGTCCAATAAATCTTTCCATGCCAATCTTATTCATAAAATAAAGATTTGCATTTAAGATTCTCATCCGGATTTTGGCCATTAAAAATCCGAATTAACAAACTTACCAGACCTTTCGTAATAGCGGTATTGCTGTCGGCTTCAAAGTATACCCGATCATTTTCTAATCGGGCCACCATCCAAACTTTCGACTGGCATCCTTTCACAATATTATCTTCCGTTCTTTCAGATTGCTTTATCTCAGGAAGTTTCTGACCCAACTCCATAATATAGAAAACGGTCATCTCCATATCTCCATCCAGCAAAGAGAATTCGTTAATGATCTCGTCTTGTATTTGGGTGATGGTCATTTACTTCAGAAATTTAATAATTCGTTCAATTCCTTCAGCCAACAAATCTACCTCTTCCTTTGTATTGTAAACAGAAAATGAAGCACGCACGGTTCCTTCTATTCTATATTGTTCCATGAGAGGTTGTGTGCAATGGTGCCCGGTGCGTACGGCTATACCTCGGGTATCGAGCATTTGCCCAATGTCAAAATGGTGAATACCATCGACAATAAAAGATTGCACACCCACTTTATGTTTGGCAGTTCCAATCAATTTTACATATTGGATGGTTGATAGCTTTTCAACGGTATAAGACAGCAACTCAGCTTCGTGAGCGGCAATGTTCTCTTTTCTAATTCATTAATAAAGGAAATTGCTTCGTTGAGCGCGATTACATCAGCAATATTGGGAGTGCCAGCCTCAAACTTCTAAGGGTATATCGTTATACGTTGTTTTGGCGAATGTAACCTCTTTGATCATTTCGCCACCGCCCATGTAGGAGGCATTTTTCTAAAAATTCTTTCTTCCCGTAAAATGCCCGTGCCTGTTGGGCCGTACATTTTATATCGAGATGCAATAGAAATCACAATCAAGTTCTTGCACGTTAATAGTTAAATGTGCAGATGCCTGAGCGCCATCAATCAATACAACCGCCTCCTGCTTATGCGCAATATCAATGATCTCCTTTATTGGATTAATTGTTCCCAAGCTATTGGAAGCATGGTTAACAGCAACGATTTTTGTTTTAGTAGTTATCAATTTCTGATACGCCTCTAAATCCAACTCACCAATTTCACTAACGGAATTATTTTAAGACTGCTCCTTTCTCTTCACAAATCATTTTTGCCATGGCACAATGTTGGGTGATGTTCCATACCAGAAATAATTACTTCATCGCCTGCTTTTAGAAAAGCTCGCCCAAAGAGGACGCTACCAGGTTAATGCTTTCTGTAACCCCACGTGTAAATTATTTCTTCAACATGTTTTGAATTGATAAATTGCTGCATAATGCCGCGTTTCCTCATAGGCTTTCGTAGCACGCTCGGCCAACGTATATGGATGCCGCGGTGGATGTTTGCGTTATCCTTTTCGTAATAAGCAGTTAACGCATTTATAACTCGTTGTGGCTTTTGATTGGTTGCTGCATTGTCGAGATAAACTAAGGATTTGCCATTCACTTGCTGATTCAAAATCGGGAATTGTTTCCTGATTTTTGAAATATCTAAGGTTGATTTCACGGCAAGTGTCTCCATAGTTAAAAGTTCTTATGGAGACGTTCGGCAATAAGATTATCCAAATGTGTTCTCAATCCTTCATGCTC
>JADJMA010000041.1 GCA_016709845.1 Flammeovirgaceae bacterium
AGCGATTACTATTAAAACAATGCTACTCAAAATGGTGATATACCTATTATTTTTGTAGACTATGCTCTTGCCAATATCGACCCTCTGAAATAAAGGTAACAAAAGGAGAGGGAACAATAATAGCGTGATTTTTTCTCCAAGACGAAAAGGCCAACTTTGTAATTTGAAGTGTAAAGCAATCCAATAATGTATAAAAAGTAAAATGAAGTCATTATTTTTGAAAACACATTTCGTTTAAGTGTTTCTAGAAAATCTTTAGGAGGAGTTTTGATTAAACAAAAAAGAAGGATACCAATGATGGTGATATTGCTGATATGGATTGGGAAAATAATCCAACATAAAGCAAACAAATTAGCCCAATTAAAATTCCTTTGGTGCTTTTGAGTTCAGATATCATTCTAAAATTTAATGCAAAAATGTAAATTTAAAGTGAGACTTTAGTGGCGTTAAATCAAAAACTTATTTCTAAATGAAAATTGCGATTCTTGGAACAAAGGATACCTAATAACTATGGTGGATATGAACAGTTTGCTGAATATATATCTCAACGATTAATTAAAAAGGGCATCTTGTTACAGGTTTACAACCCCTCTTTTCACTCATTTAAAGATGATCATTTCCATGGAGTAAGTATCATCAGGAAATATAGTCCAGAAAAACTCATTGGTGGTGCTGCCAATTTTATCTATGATTACTTGTGCCTAAAGGATGCATTAATGCGTGATTTTGATATTATCTATGAGGCAGGTTTATCATAGTGTCGCATATTCCCTAAAGTGGTTTGATGTAAAAAGGCTAAAGCACCCCGTTGTGATCACGAATATGGATGGGCTTGAGTATAACCGATCAAAGTGGAATTCATTAACGCAGAACCTAATTAAGAAGTTGGAAAAAATTGCTGTCGATGAATCTCCTTACATGATATCGGATAATATTGGTATCAGGTTATTATCGCTCAAACTTTAAAAAGGATTCTTTTTTTTATTCCGTATGGGGCCGATCTTGTCAGAGACATTTGATGAAAAATACCTTATCCATAGGTCACTCACTAAGTTTGGGTACTTTATTTTAGTTGCTCGATTTGAACAGGACAATAATATTGAAACAGCATTAGACGGCTATAGGTTATCAAAAAGCAAACTTCCTTTTATTGTTGTGGGGAATCATTATACCTCATATGGTAAGTATCTCAAGAGAAAGTATGCAGGAGATGATGTTAAATTTGTGGGAGGTATTTATAAAAAAGATGAATTGGATGCACTAAGACATTATGCTATGGCTTACTTTCGGTCACTCGGTAGGTGGAACGAATCCGTCTCTCCGGAGGCCATGTCAAGCAAATGCTTTATTGTCGCGCATGACAATATCTTTAATAAGAAGGTCCTGTATGAATCAGCACTTTATTTTAAAGATGTAGACAGTGCAAGGAATGTCATTGAGCAACTTTCGCAACTCCGTAAGGACAATCAAGATTTATTCATTGAGGAAAATTCCCAACGGATCAAATATGAATATAATTGGAATAAAATTGTTGAACAACATGAGTTGTTATTTGAACAATTATTAAAGCAATCTCATTGAGTATACAACCAAATCAGCAATTTAGGCTCATTAATAGCAGACTAAATATTTTTAAAGGTGCTCTTTACCTATTTAGCTTTACAATTCCCCTATCTCAATATTTTAGTGTTCGGATTCTTCTATTCTCGGTTGTACTTACTTTATTTCTTGGCCTAAATCGATTTACACTCTCTAATCTTTTAGAAGCTCATGGGATATTTTAGGTTATTTAATCGTACTTATTCTTGGACTTCTTTACACGACTGACCTTACCCAAGGATTCTACGGGTACTAGAGACTAACTTTAGTCTTTTTAGCGATGCCCGTTATCTTCAGTGGCCTCTCACTCAACTCAAAGCAATTAAATAAACTTTGGCTAAGTTTCATTTTAGGCTTGTGGCGGCCTCTCTCATTTGCCTTTCATTTGCCTTCGTGTCTTTTTTTCAAGATCAAAGAATTTACGCATTTTCTTTACTACAATCTCACCAATCCAATTGGTTTCAACCAACTTACTTTGCCTACTATCTTTCTTTCGCCATTTGTTTATTGCTATGCGACTTCTCAAACCAAGTGAAAATGTCCAAGCTCGCTATTATGGGTATCGCTTTTTTTGTTCTTAATTTTAATGCTCACTGCAGGCCGAACCGCTTACTTGGGAATGTTATTAATCCTTTCATTTTTCATTCTTAAGTATTTCCTTGATGACACAAGCAATTTAAACAGAATGGATAGCCTTGCTTTCAGTCTTCCTTTTATTATCATGTTGCTTGTCAATTATTTTGACCTAAACGGTTCACTGACGAGCTCTACTGAAGGTACAGACTATTGGGAACGATTCACCCTTTGGAATGCTGCGCTTAAGGCAAATCCAAGTCCATTATTTGGAGTTGGAACGGGCGATTATAAAGCCATATTAAACCAATATTATCAAACTCAAGGGATGGCAACTTATGCAGATGAGCCTTAATTCTCATAATCAATTTATCCAACTGTATTTTTCAAATGGAATTTTTGGCTTACTGGCACTATGTATTCTCATATGCAGACCCCTCTATTTGTCTTTTAAAACTCAAAACCCTTTAGGGATACTTATTATCTTTCCATTCATTATTTATGGTATAACTGAAGTATTTTTAGGTCGATTTCAAGGTGTTGTTTTTTTTGTGTTTTGTCATCAACTTGTCATTACTCAATTTTACTTGCTAAAACCCAAATTGATTCTAAGCAAAGAAAACATACTAAGCACCTAATCATCGCTTATACTTCCGATATGAGTCTTTTCCTTAAATTTATTTTTCTCATAAGCGACTTGTTTTTTTTAAACCTGTCGATCATTCTTTCCTTTGGTCTTGGTGATGGAAATTATTTAGACACTACGGGTAACAACGAATTATATTTGATTTTATTTAGTAATATTGGTTGGATTTTTTTGGTGCTTGTATCTAATCCTTACAGTTTAAGCAAGGGATGGTCTGTGTCTAAGATATTTAAAAGCCAGATTGCATTTTTATTTGTTCATATTCTTATCATTTTCTCTTTAGTGGTCTTTTTTCAAAAAGAGTTTTTCGATTACGCAGATAATTTTGGTTTATTCTTTTTTCATTCCACTTTTCTTCGTGTGGAAGGTGCTAATAATTTTCGTGCGAAGACTCTTTATTAAAGAGATTCCGCATAGGAATTATATTTTAGTGGGACGTAATAAATTATCTGAAGAACTTAGAAAATACTATTTAATAAATTATCAGGAAGGATATCGATTTGGCGGTTATTTTGACCACGAATCAAATCCTCAACTAATAAATTCATTAGCCGAATATTGTAAGGAAAATGAAGTGCATGAAATATTTTATTGTGTAGATAATCCAAGTCCGACTCAACTTCAGCAGTTAGTGAGTTTTGGATTGGATTCTCTAATAAAAGTTAAGCTTATAGCTGGGGAAACAATACAGAATCAGGCCATACAATTTGATAAGTATGATCAAATTCCCGCCTTTGATTTAGCTACTTTGCCCTTAGATGAGTATCGTAACCAGGTTATTAAAAGAATCTTTGATCTACTTTTTTCAATAATCTTTCTTATAGCTATTTTTTCATGGCTCTATCCGTTGATTGCTATTTTAATTAAACTGGATTCTAAAGGTCCTGTCTTTTTTATTCAACTACGCAATGGACTTAAGAATCATCCCTTTTGGTTGCTATAAATTTCGTACAATGAGTTTTGAACAAGATGCTGAATTTAAACAGGCTACCAAGAATGATCCTCGAATAACAAGAGTGGGTAAATTTTTGAGGAAAAGTAGTTTTGATGAGCTTCCTCAATTCATAAATGTCTTTAAAGGAGAGATGTCGCTCATTGGTCCCAGACCGCATCCTATAAAACTTAATGAAGATTTCGCTCAAAAAATCGCCACCTTAACCTCCAGGCATTATGTTAAACCCGGGTTGTCTGGTTTGGCGCAGTGCATGGGTTATAGAGGGGAAACCAAAACCCTCGAAGCCATGGAAAACAGAGTTCGTCTTGATCGTTATTACATTGAAAATTGGACATTTTGGTTGGATATAAAAATCATCTTTCTTACTGTTATAAGTATCTTACGAGGCAGTGAAAAAGCATATTAACTTTAACTTGATAATTTATCATTCGGATCTTCTTCTATACCGCCATCTCCTTTCTGATTTCCTTCTTGTTCTTTCCTGTTTTCATTAAGGTATTGAAACAATGGAAACTGTTCGATTCTTCCGGGAGTCATAGAATCCATTCGGATTTTAAACCCTCCATGGGAGGCATTGCTATTTTGTTAGGCGCCTTAATTTCTCTTTTAATGTGCCTGTCTTTTCAGGATTGGATTAGCCTACGATTTTTTTTTTTATAGCCATTGCCTTGATGTTTATTATCGGCCTTCGAGATGATATTCTTGCTCTTACTCCAAAGCAAAAACTCTACAGTCAATTCTTACCAATTCTTATTTTGGTTTTTCTTGATCGCGCCATCCTGGAATCAACGTACGGACTATTTGGAGATTTTATATTTCCTGAATGGGCCAGTTTACTAATCAGTCTATTTGTAATAGTAATTCTTACTAATGCCTATAACTTAATTGACGGACTAGATGGATTAGCAGGAACCATTGGGGTTATTATCCTTGGATTTTATGGAACGTGGTTTTTTGCTATTGGTAATAATGCAGTTGGACTTATCGCATTTTGTTTCTCAGGGGCATTGTTGGCTTTCCTTTACTTTAATTGGCAGCCCTCTAAAATCTTTATGGGCGATACCGGGGCGCTTATGATAGGCCTACTTATTTCCTACCTGACTATTCAATTTAT
Source organism: Flammeovirgaceae bacterium (assembly GCA_016709845.1). Classification (GTDB taxonomy): domain Bacteria; phylum Bacteroidota; class Bacteroidia; order Cytophagales; family Cyclobacteriaceae; genus ELB16-189. The sequence continues at coordinate 4,888 of JADJMA010000041.1, forward strand.
TAGAACAAACCACCAACTACCTGACTTCTCTCCCTATAAATTTACTTCTTCCGTTGCTACGGCTGTTTGCATCCTGATTATCCCTGTTTTCGACACATTACGGGTAATTATTTTGCGTTTAAGAAAACTCCAGTCCCCCTTTAAGGCCGACAAGAACCATCTGCATCACCAGTTTTTAAATCTGGGATTTGACCATGCCCGGTCTGTAATTTCAATAGCCCTCATTAGTATTTTTTTCTTGCGATTGCCGTACTTTTGCGCAAACAAGGTGATCTGGTAATTTTGACAATAGTCTTAATGGTGTGCCTGATTATTAATTACATCTTGAAGATACTGCAAACCAAACGATTGAATGGAGCAAAAAATAAAGTCCATTGAAGAACAAATAAATTCCTTCTTGATTAAGACGAAGGAGGATTTAGAGCAATATCGTCTTCAATATATAAGTAAAAAGGGAGTTGTGGCTTCGCTGTTCGAAGACCTTAAGACAATAGCTGCTGAACACAAGAAATTGATGGGTAAGTCGCTCAATGACTTGAAACGATTGTCGGAAGAAAAGTTTAAAGCTGCACAGGAAAGTTTAGAGTCCGCAACCACTGCAACCCCAACCGATCTTGACCTCACACTACCGATTACACCCAACAAAATCGGCAGTCAACATCCGCTTAATCTTACACGATATCGTATCATTGAGATTTTTGAACGCCTGGGCTTTAATGTAGAGGACGGCCCCGAGATTGAAGACGACTGGCATAATTTTACGGCCTTAAATTTTCCTGAGAATCATCCGGCACGCGAGATGCAAGACACATTCTTTATAGAAAAGAATCCGGACATGTTATTGCGAACGCATACCTCGAATGTGCAGATTCGATTAATGAAAGATAGAAAGCCACCCTTCAGAGCCATTATGCCAGGGCGTGTGTATCGCAACGAAGCAATTTCTGCCCGTGCCCATTGTTTTCTTTCACCAGGTTGAAGGTTTGTACGTAGATAAAAATGTTGGCTTCTCTGATTTAAAACAAACGCTTTATCATTTTGCTAAGGAGATGTTTGGGAAGGAAACCAAGATTCGCTTGCGACCTTCCTTCTTTCCGTTTACAGAACCGAGTGCCGAGATCGATATTTCCTGTCTTATTTGTCATGGCAAAGGGTGCAATGTTTGTAAGTACTCGGGCTGGGTGGAGATTGCTGGTTCAGGAATGGTGCACCCCAATGTACTAAGAAGTTGTGGTATTGACCCGGAAGAATACACGGGCTTTGCTTTTGGTATGGGCATTGAACGAATCACCATGTTGCGCTATAGTATTAATGACCTCCGTCTTTTTTCTGAAAATGACATCCGGTTTTTGAAACAGTTTAAGCCGGTTGTGTAAGGCTTAAAACTCAATGAAAGTTCCTTTCGCAGATCTAACGAGTCAATATAAAAATCTGAAACCCGAAATCGATCAGGCGATAGCGCCTGTTCTAAACGCTGGTAATTTTATTGGAGGCGAGCCGGTTCGATTATTCGAAAAAAACTTTGCAGCTCTCTGTTCAGCAAAATATTGCATTGGTTTGGGAAATGGTACGGCTGGACTCTTCCTCGCACTAAAGGCCCTTGATATTGGTGCAGGTGATGAAGTGATTACCCCAGCTTGGAGTTGGATCTCAACTTCTGAGGTAATAACCTTGGCAGGAGCGAAGCCTGTGTTTGCCGATGTCGACCCTGTGTATTATACGATCACCGCATCAGAAATTGAAAAGAAGATCACAAACCGAACGAAGGCCGTAATTGTCGTTAATCTCTATGGGCAGATGGCTGACACAAAACACATCAGGCAAATTTGTGATGAAAAGAATATTAAATTGATCGAAGATTGTTCGCAGGCACATTTATCTGAAGAGAATGGAGTAATTGCTGGTACTATTGGTGACTACGGGGTATTTAGTTTTTACCCAACGAAAAATTTAGGTGCTTATGGCGATGCGGGCTGTGTTATCACCAATAAGGAAGAATTAGCCATCAAGATCAGGCGGCTGGCAAATCACGGAGGGTTATCCAAGGATGAGCACCAGATGGAGGGGTTCAACAGCCGACTCGATACATTACAGGCGGCCATCTTAAATGTAAAACTTCCCTATTTATCGGCCTGGACAAAAAAACGAATTGAATTAGCTCAACTTTATTGCAAGGAATTAACAGGTATACGCGGAATTATTTTGCCTGAAGTTCGCATAGATACGGTTCACTCCTTTCATTTATTTGTTGTAATGGCGGAACAAAGAGAATTGCTAAGAGAATATTTATCTCAACAAGAGATACAGACTTTAATTCACTACCCGAAAGCTTTACCTTTTGAACCTGCCTATAGTTACCTGAATCACAAAGAATCTGATTTTCCTGTTTCAGCGCATTTGCAAAATGTAGTTCTTTCCTTGCCCTTATATCCTGAACTTAGCCGGGAGAAAGTTCTGTATGTTTGTAAATCCATCCGATCTTTTTATGAAACTTTCTGAGATTTCTAAAGTAGGCATTGTGGGGGCGGGCACCATGGGGCAAGGTATTGCCATTTCGTGTGCGCTGGCAGGTTTCGAAACGATTCTGTATGATGTAAATACGGAAGGCATTGACCGCAGCACTAAATCAAATTCAAAAGGCGTTGCAGCAATCAGTAAGCAAAGGAAAACTAAGTCAGCAGGATTGTGATCGCGCTTTGACAAGAATAAGGTTGGTTGATGATATTACCAAACTACAAGCGAATCTGATTATTGAGGCGGTTGTTGAAAATCTCAAAATAAAGCAAACGCTTTTTGCCCAACTCGAAAAAGATAAATGAGGAGGGCTATAATGGCACCAATACGTCATCCATTCCGGTAACACAAATTGCCGCGGCTTTACAAAATCCATCCCAATGCATTGGATTACATTTTTTTAATCCGGCACACCTAATGAAGTTGGTTGAGGTAATTTCAGGATCTCAAACAAATCCAGAATTGATTTTGCTGATGAAAGATTTTGCAAAGGCTCTTGGAAAAACTCCTGTTGAAGTAAAGATTCTCCCGGTTTTATCGTTAACCGGGTAGCCCGGCATTTTTATGTGGAATCATTAAAGGTATTGGAAGATAAAGTGACTTCGTTTGATGCAATCGATAAACTCATGCGATCGGCTGGTTTTAGAATGGGACCCTTTGAATTAATGGATTTGATTGGCATTGATGTGAACTACGCGGTAACCACTTCGGTGTATGAAGGTTTTGATAAAGCACATAAGTTCAAACCCAGTGACATTCAATATCAAAAAATCAAGGAAGGGAATTTAGGTAAGAAATCGGGTAAAGGTTTTTATGATTATTCGAAAAAGTAAAATTTATTTATTCTTTATATTACTTCTCGCGTGTACCCGCGACATGTATGATGACCCCATACCGTTGGTGCCTTTTGTAGACATAGTGATCAATTTGAATTTGCCCGAATATATCAATCTAAGAACCGATGGAGGTTCGAAGGAATTAAGTACGGGTGGGGTTCGCGGTATAATTGTTTATCGGCTAAATGCTTCTACCTATTTCGCTTACGAACGCAATTGCTCTTATCATCCCAATGAAGCCTGTGCCACGGTGGACATAGACAGCTCGAGGCTCTTTATGATTGATCCGTGTTGTAAATCAAATTTCAACTTTGAAGAGGGCATACCAACTGGGGGCCAGCCTGGCGACCCTTGCAAAAGTACCGGACTCAATTAGCCGGTACAACCCTTACCATCAGTGACGAAATAATTTACTAGCTCTTTGTCCCTTTTCTAAGGGTGCTGTTCTTCTTACTGTAAACGAAGTAAATAACTAACCCTACGGCCATCCAGACAAGTGCTGAGATTAAAGTTTCAGTACTGAGCGAGAAGATCATAGCGGAGCATACCAGAACACCCAGAATAGGAACCAACGGAACCAGCGGTGTTTTAAAGGCCTTACGGCATCAGGATTTTTTACTCGTAAGACCCAAATACCAATGCACACTAATACAAAGGCGAACAAGGTTCCAAAGCTGGTAAGATCACCAGCCACACTACCGGGTACGAAGCCAGCAAAGGCCCCAACAAAATCAGCAACAGCCAATTTGCTTTGAAGGGGGTACGATGCACTGGATGTAATTCTGAAAATACTTTAGGCACTAAACCATCTTTTGACATAGAATAAAAAACGCGTGACTGCCCCATCAACATGACGAGAATTACTGAAGAAAAGCCCGCCAGGATTGCCACGGTAATCAGGGTGGCAAGCCATCCATAGCCAGGCATATGATTTTGAATGGCAAAGGCTACCGATGCTTCTTTTCCTGCCGTGTTAAATTCATCCCAATGAGCAACACCGGTTAATACGTAAGAGAACAATATATAAAGGATGGTACATATAACTAATGATCCTAAAATACCAATGGGCATATCTCGCTTGGGATTCTTCGCTTCCTGGGCGGCTGTTGATACGGCATCGAAAACCAATGAAAGCAAAAAATACAATGCCTGCGCCAATACACCTCCCCATCCGAATCTATTCCAGGTTTCATGATCCGGACTGGATTGAGGAATAACAAAAGGAGTATAATTTGCTGTATCTATAAAACTCCACCCAATACCAATAAACAAGAGAACGATAGCAACTTTAATAAATACGATAACCGCATTTAAGTTGGCTGATTCTTTCGTTCCCTTAATTAAGATCATGGTGAGAATCAATAAAATAACCAGGGCAGGGAAGTTAATGATGCCCCTTACCCCGGCTAGTGAAGTTTCGAAAGGGGAGTGGCACCATTGATAGGGTATGGCTCCGCCCAACAAATTATTGAGATACTCACTCCACGCTATGGACACGGTAGCGGATGCAAGAGCATATTCCAGCACAAGGGCCCAGCCAATAATCCACGCTATAAACTCGCCCATAGTTACGTAGGCATAGGCATAAGCACTACCCGCAATAGGAATCATAGAGGCAAACTCAGCATAGCATAAGCCTGCAAATGCACAACCAACAGCTGCAATCATAAAGGAAACCACAACGGCCGGTCCGGCAGCTTCTCCCGCAGCAGCGGCAGTTCGCACAAATAAACCAGCCCCGATGATTGCCCCGATGCCTAAGGCTATCAGGTTACCTACTCCCAGGGTCCGTTTTAAGCCTTTATCTGAGTCACCGGCTTGGGACATCATTTGTTCGAGGGGTTTTTTGATAAATAGGCTCATGGGTTGGGGTATAAATTTGGAGTATACAATTCCCTAAAAGTAAAAAGAATAAGGAATTGTGAAAGAATATTGCCTTGCCGCTTGCGTAATTTTCAGGCTGGTAGTTTTGCCAGCAACTAATTAATTAGGAGTGCAAATTTCATCCGCACCTTTACTTCGCTCTCCACGGCTACATTATCTTCCGTAGTAGGTTGCCATTTGGGTCCTTCCTGAACTAAACGCACCACTTCTTCATCACATCCATAACCCAATCCCTTTAGCACATTAAATTCACCCAGAGTGCCATCGGTTTTGACCGTGAACTGGATAGTTACTTTGCCTTTTATTTTACTTGCCAACGCTTCTTTCGGATAGCGCAAACTTTTTTAAGATATTGATCGTATGCTTTGCGGCCACCAATCGGTTCTGCCAATTTAATGACCGGCTCGTGATTAACATCATTTCCGGAAGGCGTGTAGCCGGTAATCACTACTTCACTTAATTGAGCTACATCCGATTCAAGCTTGACTATTAACTCACGTTGATTGTTGACTTTGATTTCTTCTGTTTTCAAACCTATAAATGAATAGATCAGGGTTGGAGCATCGGAATCACTTGCCAACTGATAATTACCGTGTATGTCTGTAACCGTTCCGGTAGTTGTTCCTTTTACAATTACATTAACCCCGGGTAGGGGTGTATTATCTTCTGCCGAAAGTACTTTGCCCTGAATTATTCTCTGCGTAGTTGCCATACGTTTGCGACTCATATCCTCAGACCGGGTTGCTTGCGCTGATTCCAGTTTTATTTCTACTTCAGCTTCCGAAGCGAGCACGGCTTCTCTTCAACCAGGTCGGCAACCTTACGTTCAGCAACCGCTTCGCTTTCCTTTTCTTTTACTTTAGCGATGGATGGAGCAGCTGCACCGGAGGATGAAATTTTATCTTCTTCTAGGGTTACAGACTTTGAATCCTTTTTCGATTTGCTTTTACCCGAAATTTTACTTTCCCTTTTCGTTTCTGTCAAGGCTATATTTTTATCATCAATGATGGAGTCAATGGAATTCTTTTTCTCCTCAGCAGGCTCCTCATTTTTTATGGATTCACTTTGAACGAGTTTTTTATCTTCCGTTTGGAGTAATGGAGTAACCGCATAGTACACGATTACCAACAAAGCCACCGAAGCAGCAATGCGAAGCGGCCAAATCCAGGTTCTTGTTTTTCTTTGATTGTTGACGTGAACTGGCTCAGTAGGATTATTTATTGAATCGGCTTTAGCGGCAGACCCGGCCGCAGATGCAGCTACTTGCCAATTTTCCGTTTCGTGTTCATTTGCTCTTTTTCCAATTTCAGCGTTAAGATCTTGATGTCATTCGTAAAGTCTTCAGCAGCAATCAACCCCGCACCCTCTAAAGCATCCGCCAGAAAAGGATCACGCAAAGCTTTTTCTCCAAGGCGTGTTGTTCTTCGGGCGACATTTCACCGTCACCGTTGATGTATCTCTTAATATCGTCTTCCCACTTATCCATTTCGCTCCATGCAGATTTTCAAATTTCGCTTTCCATTTTGAATGAAACTTTTTACCTGGTTCAATTCAAACCCGGTGTCGGTCGCTATGTCTTTATAACACCTTTCTTTCATAAAAAAGAGTTGAACGCATTGCTTTTGCTCGTTGATTAATGTTTCAATACAATCTTCCAATCGGGTCAGGTTCCCTTCCAGATCAGGCTCTTCTTCCGGATGCAGCAGCAATTGATTTTCCATAAAATCCGGTGAAAATTCCTGTGTTAATTTACTTCTTCTGGCCCGAATCTGCATTAAGCAATGATTACGGGCTGTTACGTAAAGCCAACTCTTGAAATTTTCCACGTCATGTGTCAATAAGGTCGGGATCAATTTTTCAAATAGTTGCATAACTGCATCTTTCGCGTCATCACGATCCTTCAAATACTTTAGGCATACTCCATAAATAAGCGATTGGTACCGGATAAAGAGCTCACCCAGCAGCGGTAACTCCCTGTTTCTTTGTATTGAGCTAATAGTTCTGAGTCCGTCAAAATCTTTGTAAAGCGTTAAGTTAAAAAATTTTGATTGTTTTTATGGAAAACGACAGTAGTCTGAATCATAGCATCAAAAAATAAATTCAATGCTTATGAAAAAGATTGCCTTAAGTCTGATCGTCATGCTTCTGATAGGAGGTACACTTTCAGCCCAGGATCGAACGATCACTGGTAAAGTAACCGCTTCAGAAAACGGAAGGCTCTTCCGGGAGTAAATGTTATCCTGAAGGGTACCACAAAAGGAACGGTGACAGATTATAAAGGAAATTATATTCTGCAAGTCCCTGCCAAAGGCGGCACGCTGGTTTTCTCGTTTATCGGATTAGCCACGCAGGAAGTTCCGATTGTAATCTCAAATCGGATTGATGTGATAATGGTTTCGGATGTAGCCCAGTTATCCGAAGTGGTTGTTACGGAGTACGACAAACAAGAACTTAAATCAATAAATGAGTCCGTTGCTGGTGTTCGTACACGAGGTGTGGGGAAAATTAAGAAAGATGCCATGTATGGTGCTCCCGTTGACGCAGAATTTTGGCAACAGCCTAATTACAATACCGAGGAGTATGATGGTATCAAAGAGAACATTTTTCATGAAGCCCTAAAAATCCGTTATCCACTTTCTCTATCGATGTAGATGCAGCTTCTTACAGTAATGTCAGACGCTTTATTTCAAGTGGTCAAAAGCCACCGAAAGATGCAGTTCGTATTGAAGAGATGATAAATTATTTTGATTATGATTACGAACATCCGCCAGCTGGCGGAGAAGATCCTTTTCCATCACCACAGAAATTTCCACGGCCCCCCTGAACATGAAACACAAACTTGTTCACATCGGTTTGCAAGGTAAAAAAATAGCAAGGAAAATTTGCCCCCTACCAATCTTGTTTTTTTAATTGATGTTTCAGGTTCTATGGACGATCCGAATAAATTACCCCTTTTAAAAACATCGTTTAAAATGTTAGCCGCCCAACTTCGCGAACAAGATCGCATTGCAATAGTGGTGTATGCAGGAGCGGCCGGTTTAGTCCTTCCGTCTACTTCAGGTGCTGATAAGAAAACTATTTTGGAAGCGCTAGATAATTTAGAAGCTGGAGGCTCAACGGCCGGAGGGGCAGGAATTAAACTAGCGTATGCCATCGCGAAGCAGAATTTTATGAAGGAAGGAAATAACCGAGTTATCCTGGCAACCGATGGCGATTTTAATATAGGGGAATCAAGCAACGGAGGCATGGAGCGATTAATTGAAGAAAAGCGGAAAGAAGGTGTCTTCCTTACCGTACTTGGTTTTGGAATGGGAAACTATAAAGATTCTAAAATGGAAATTCTGGCTGATAAGGGTAATGGAAATTACTTTTACATCGATTCAATTTTAGAGGCTCAAAAAGCATTGGTGAATGAATTTGGAGGCACCCTTTTCACTATTGCAAAAGATGTAAAACTTCAGATTGAATTTAATCCAGCACGCGTAAAAGCATATCGATTAATTGGCTATGAAAACCGCCTGCTGTGCGATGAGGATTTTAATAACGACAAAAAGGATGCGGGTGAACCGGTCTGGGCATTCCGTTACCGCCCTTTACGAGATTATTCCTATAGGCGTGGAGAGTGAGTTCTCAAAAATTGATGACCTGAAGTATCAGAAGGCTAAAGTGGAAATTGCCTCATCGGCATCAAAAGAAATTTTAACGGTAAAGTTTCGTTATAAGAAACCCGATGATGATGTCAGTAAGTTAATTGTCCATCCACTTATTGATAATAGCATTGCCCTCAACAGGACTTCAGAAAATTTCAGATGGTCTGCGGCTGTGGCTGCCTTTGGTATGCAGCTCAGAGATTCAGAATATGTAAAAGATTTTACCTATCAGGATGTACTTCAATTGGCACAAAATGCACGAGGTAAAGACAGTGAAGGGTACCGGATTGAATTTATAAATATGGTTAAGTCGTTGAACGCCATGCCGATTCGGTGACCTTTAAAAAGACAACAAAAACCCGCAAGACATTAAAGTTTTGTGGGTTTTTGTAGTTTAATCGGAAAATTGCCATTTATATAAAATGACAATTTTACCCCTCGGGCCGATGAATCCTGACCGTACCGTCAGGATTATCGGGATAAATGTTTTACTCTTTTGGTAACATTGGTATTAAAGAGGAAATTGGGTCGAATTAAGCTAGTATGGTTAAGATAAGCGCAGTTATTATCACCTATAACGAAGAGCGAAACATCAATAGATGCATAAATTCTTTGTTGGCCGTAGCCGATGAGATTGTTGTGATAGACTCTTTTCAAACGACCGTACTAAAGAGATTTGAATCGAGAAAGGCATCCGGGTGGTGGAGCATCCTTTTTAAGAGCCATATTGATCAAAAGAACTTTGCCGTTACCCAAGCCACGCATGATATAGTCCTTTCGCTAGACGCTGATGAATATTTGTCTGAAGAGTTAACAAAATCCATTCTCGAAGTAAAGAAGCCTGGCCTTTCGAGGCCTATAGAATGAATCGCCTCTAACTATGGAGGCAAATGGATTCGCCATGGAAATTGGTGCGACCAGAAGATACGACTCTGGAACAGGCGCATAGGATTATGGGGTGGCGAGAATCCGCACGACATGGTTATCATCAAAGAGGGCATGAAGATTATGCACCTCAAGGGTGATTTTTGCATCCGTGCCTACACAGATTCATCAGAAACGATTTCAAAATCGAATTACTCAGAGATATTCGCGCGCGAAAGTGTAGGCAGGAAATCCAGCTCGGTAAGCAAAATTATTATTCGGTCAGCCTTTGCGTTTTCTTAAGAGCTATATTGTGAAACGCGGTTTCATGGATGGTTATGAAGGACTCATGGTGGCTATGGCGGTGAGCAACCACGTGTTTATAAATATGCAAAATTGTATGAAGCCAATCATCGGGCTCTATTAGGTAAACGGTTAATCATTAGCCGTACCGATAATTTGGGCGATGTAATCCTCACCTCCATGTTGGGATATTTAAAATCAGTAATACCGATCAAATTTTCTTTATTGGCAAAAAGTATACGCAACCTATTATTGACGTGTGTTTTGTCGGTCAATTTTGGATAAGGATGAATTGATTAAAGATTCCCAAAAATTAGTCGCGGTTAGAGCCGACACAATTATTTTTGTTTATCCAGATCAACAACTCTGCGAGATTGCCCGAATGCTCTGGTATAAAGCACCGTGTGGCAACTGCCACCGGTGGTATAATTGGTACATGGACCATGGTGGGTTTCACCCGCGTAAGTCCAACCTGCATGAGAGCCAACTTAACTTTAAACTTCTCCAAGCCATTAAACTTAATATTGATATCGATAAGGAGTTAATTCCGTATTACGGCCTCCAACCCACGAAGAATAAATTTTCACAAATTCATTTAGATAAAGACAGATTTAACCTGATCCTTCATCCTAAGTCAAAAGGAAGCGCGCGAGTGGCCCTTATCGAGTTATTACGAATTAGTCAACTCTCTTCCCGCATCATCCTATCGAATTTTTGTAACCGGCACAAGCCGAAGGTGATTTGATTCGAAAAGAAAGAAAACCCGAGTTATTCGACCATCCAATGTTACCGATCTTACAGGCAAGCTCAATTTGGAAGAATTAACTTCTTTTATAAGTCAGGCCGATGGATTATTGGCCTGTAGTACTCAGTGTGTTACACCCTTGGCCGCATCATTAGTGTATATACACTAGGATTGTATTCACCGATGCGTCCCATCCACCCGGGCGCTGGATGCCGTTGGCCGTAAGGCTACATATCTCGCATTAAGAAAAGATTGCAACCTTTGTCGTAAAAGCACAACGTGTGCTATTGAATCTATTTCTGTAGATGAAGTGTTTCAACAGTTCAATACATTTTTTGAGCGCAGAGAACAAAAGGTACAACAATCAGTTTACCTGAAATGGGTAGCGGGTAATCAAAGTTGTATTTTAATCATAATTTTAGATTGACAAATGATGAATTCAACACGTAAAAAACTTTCTTGATTTGGATGAAGGTAAGTGGCTTTACAATTGTTCAAATGCAATAAAATATGATTATCCCATTTTAGAGGCGATTACTTTCTATCTTGCCCAGTAGTGATGAATTTGTTGTAGCCGTTGGGAAATCAGAAGATGACACACTGAATTTAATCAAAAGTATTGACTCGCATAAAATTAAAATTATTGAAACCGTATGGGACGATGGTTTGCGGGAGGGTGGACGGACCTTTGCAGCCGAAACAGACAAGGCTTTTAACGCGATATCCCCAGATGCAGATTGGTGTTTTTATATTCAAGCGGATGAAGTGTTACATGAAAAATATCATGAGGTCGTACGAAATGTAATGCATCAAAATCTGGCCAACCAACACGTGGATGGATTACATTTTCCTTATAAACATTTTTACGGCAGTTATGATTATGTGGGCGAATCGTGGAGTTGGTATCGTAGAGATTAGAATAATTAGAAATGACAAGAATATTTTTCCTATAAGGATGCGCAAGGCTTTCGAAATACCCAAACGAAAAACTAAATGTGAAATTGATTGATGCAGTTATCTATCATTATGGTTGGGTAAAGGAGCCAACGAATATGCGAAATAAAAATAAACAATTGGTACAAATTCTATAAAGATGAAGCGTGGATAAAGAGTAACACGAACAATCAGAATGAATTTGACTATAGTCAGGTGAGTTCTGGAACTTTACAGAAACTCACCCTAGCGATGCAAGACCGTATTAAAAGGAAGAATTGGAAGTTTAATCACGATATCTCAAAAGAAATTACACACTGAAAGAAAAAGCTAAAAGAGTGATTAGCGCGATTTTGGTTATCGGATAGGCAGTAAAATTGCAAAGATCATTAAATAGATGAACACAAACGACATCAAAGTAATTTATAGAAGATTAAAAGCCCGCGAGCTCAACTTAATCATGTTTCAAGAGGTGGGCGTTTATCTACTCCGAAACCCCAACATTATCAACTTTATAAAGATGGTACTCGGGCTACGTTGGAGGCCGATCCAGATGCACTGTGGAAAAAATAAAGAAACACTTACGGGATATTCCGTGCACGTTGAGCCGGTGGCCGTTTGGGAGATTACAAATGGCGTCATTAAACTGTCCAAGCGCGGCTGCTTCCACTTTTGTTACCCAGCTGGAAATAAGTCCGCTCCATAGTTAACGATAAGTACCGGGTTAGCGAGCTAATACTTTTGAGGTTCTCGTAAAGTTTTTCAGAAATCGACGATGGAACCATTGATTTATTGAGC
>JADJMA010000042.1 GCA_016709845.1 Flammeovirgaceae bacterium
ATGACTTTTGCAGCAATAATTGGTGGGTTGGCCTATGGCATTCCTTTAGTGCTGAAAGAGGGTCAATAATCGACACCGGTATTTATTCACTTTTTACTCCCGCTGCAAAATTTTGCACCTATAATTTCTGCTGTTGGGATGATGGTTTCACAAGCATCATTACATGTCCTTATACCAAGCTATTCAGGGCGAAGCCAATTAACGATGCCAATCCTCGCTCCTTTGTCCGACCTTGGACTCTCCCGTGATGTTTGCATTATGGCGTATCAGTATGGTGCTATAATAATGAATATGATTTCACCAACGAATGGAGCATTGATGGCCATCATTACCATTGCAGGCATTTCCTACGATCAATGGTTCAGATTCGCCAATGAAAAAATTATTAATCATATTACTAATGGGTGCAACGGCCTATTTATTTTACCATTCCTGATTGGCCTTTAAAACTAAGAATTGAACATGATAGAAGTTCTAGTAAGCCTCTGAGAAACCCGGAATATTTGAATTAGTATGTGATTCTACCCTTCCTTGGGGCATCATTAGTATTGATTCCGTTTCAATTATTTGCGTCTAACCACGCACGCCATTATATAATTTTATTCCCAACGTGTAGGAATCTGAAAACAATCATCCCCTTAATTAATCCATCTTGTATTTACCCAATTACGTTGCTTTTCAGGAGTTAGAAATGTCCGGGCCACAATACGACTTGTCTTGTTTTCCATGCGCCATTGGAATCGTTTTTGTTCAATAGCATCTACATGTTTAAGCGTAGCATAAACGCTTTTAAGAGTAGCCGATTTAGAAATCAACGTAGAAAACCAAAACAGGACGATGAAAATTGTTTGCTTTCGGCAATCATCTTTTGCGAATTTCTCTTCACCCCTTCACCACAACTCGGTGTTCTTACACTCAAAAGTTCAGCGTGGGTTTAGTAATCCGTTTAGTATTCAGGTTGTTTAATTTGCGAAGCGTTCCGATTGGGCTTCTTGCTAACGAAGCGTGAAAAGGTGGATTACAAATTGTTAAATCGAAGCGTTCATCCTTTTTGAATTATACCCCTAAAATATCGGTTTGCACGCCTCTGTAAAGCGGAGCTCTACCTTTCCGTTTAAAGAGACGTTCTCTTGTACAATTTTGAGGCCGATCGAATGGCAGCGGGTCAATATCTGAGCCCACAAAAGACCATCCGTATTCTACTCCCAATGATGGGATAAATACAATTTGCTCCAACACCAATATCAGGCATCTTATCTTAGTGCCCATCGGATTATTTCATTATTACGGCTGGCTAATAAATCGGCCAGATGATGAAGGTGATCCGCTCTTCCCGGAACCGGTGGACACAAATAACCCGATGGAAGATTCCAATGATGAATATCATAATAATGCTTCAACAATGCTTTATTCAACTTCATCACCGCATCGGGGTTTGAAAAGTCAATCGATTCATCCTGATACTCATTCAACCTGACGAATGGTTTCAATTCAGGAGACGTGGAAATGAGTTCGCTGAAATTATAACAGATTGCGATGTCTGTTCCGGGATGTAAACCAGATTTTTCTTTTGGATATTTCTTTCTTTTGTTGAAGTTTCAAAGCCTCGGTGGTTTTATTACAGCGTAAATGCTTAAGCAAAGAAAATGCTTTTTCCGTCTGTTTATCTTTGAATCTCATGCTCCCCTACTATAAGGACTTTTGTTTTCCTGTCATGCCCAGATCAGTTATATAATGATTGCACCGATCACGTAAGCGCTGGCGTGATTTAAATCATACTTTCAATTGATAGGCATCATTGACCAAGGATGATAGCATGTTTATTTTTGGTATAACACATTAGCATATTAGAACTAATAATTAAACAAGATAAACATGGAAACAACCACAATGAAAGGATTGGTCTATGAAGGACCAAGTAAAAAAAGGAATGGAAGGATGTTCCAAAGCCAACATTAATTGCACCAACAGATGCAGTTGTTAAAGTTCCTAAAGACTACGATATGTGGAACTGGTTTGCATATCTTAAAGGAGATGTTCCTGCTGTTACTAAAGGACGCATTTTTGGGGCATGAGGGTGTTGCAGGGTTATAGAAGATTGGGCAGCGCGGTTCACAGCTTCAAAAAGGTGATCATGTTTTTAATTTCTTGCATTACTTCTTGTGGAAAATGTGAGTATTGCAAAAAGCAAATGTATTCACACTGTGAAGATGGTGGATGGATATTAGGTCATCTGATTGATGGTACGCAAGCAGAGTTTGTGAGAATCCCACATGCCGACAATAGTCTTTACCTATACCTGAAGGTGCCAATGAGGAAGCTCTGGTAATGCTTAGCGACATCCTGCCTACCGGACATGAAAGGTGGTGTTTTAAATGGCGCAGTTAAGCCTGGCGACACAATGGCGATTGTTGGTGCTGGACCTGTAGGCATGTCGGTACTGCTAACCGCACAGTTTTATTCGCCATCTCTCAAATCATTATGATCGATACGGATGAAAGTAGTTAGCGCTTGCCAAGACTTTTGGGGCTACTCAAACAATCAATCCCGCAAAGAAGATGTTGTGAAGGTAATCATGGGACAGACAAAGATGGTGTTGATGTTTCCATTGAGGCCGTGGAAATTCCACAAACTTTTGATATCTGTCAAAATATTATCCGACCAGGAGGACATATCGCCAATGTAGGTGTGCACGGAAAGAGTGTTGATCTTCAAATACAAAATTGTGGATACAGAATATTACACTAACCACCGGATTAGTGAACCCAATACTACTCCGATGCTTCTAAAGACCGTTGCAAGCAAGGAGGATTGAACCAGAAAAATTGATTACGCATCGTTTCTCTTTTGATGAGGTAATAAAGGCTTATGAGGTATTTGGAAACGCATCCAGAGAAAAAGCAATGAAGGTTATTATAAGTAGTTAATCTGCTTAGGAATAATTTTCAATCAAAAGGCTGGCTCTAATTATTGAGCCAGCCTTTTTTATTTTCTGGAGGATCAACCTCAATTTATTTCAATTTTTTTTGATTTGTATACTTGACTTGAACCTTATGTCGCTGCCCCACCCGTTGAAACAGATGCAGCTGGGGTTCTGAAATACCAACACTAAAAAATTTCTATGAAAATTGGGTAAGTCCCCTCCCGTGTTGGTGTTCTTCACCAACACGCGTATTGACTAAGTTCGTTGGTGAAGAACACCAACGAGGCCAACACTAGGAGTAAGTAGTGTTCGGAATCAGTTCAGAGACGTCCAAAACTGGTCGGAATGAATCCTTTTTATTGCCGTGTAAATGACTTCGGTCAAGGCAAAAAAATCGACCACGTAAGATCGATTTCTTCTACTGTAAAAAAGAATTATCAATTCATGATTCGTTCGACCTTCACTGCATTCATTCCCTTCTTGCCGCTTTCTTCTTCATAGGTAACTTCATCGTTCTCACGGATCTCATCAAGGAGACCTGAAACGTGAACAAAAATATCAGTTTTTGAATCTGACGGTGTTATGAATCCAAAACCTTTGGCTTCATTGAAAAATTTTACTGTTCCTTGCATTGTATAAAAATTAAATTTAAAAAAACATCTCTGTCTGATGGAACTCCACCAGTAATTAATAATGACCCTGACCTTTAAAAAAGATTGAGAAACTATTGCTGAAAAAAGAGTGAAAACAGGTAGGCATTTAAAGAGGACTCGCTGAAAGGCACTAATTCTTAGACTATTCGCTAAAGATAGTTCTTTTAATATTCTATCGCGCATTCAAAATTTGGTATTCGACTTTTGGATGCTTTTATTTCTCAATTGTGGCCTCTCGCCTGCCGTCATTGCTTTTCGAGCCCCCCAGCATAGAAGTTATATTCACCTTTGGATGCCAAAAAAACAAGTAATATTGACAAGAGAGTCGTGTTACTCATTGCCAAATTGATTCTGGAGCCTAACCATCGAGTTAGCTATCATTATGACTAGTTACGCCTGACTCGGTCAGGGAATAGATTTAAGTTTTTAAAAAGATTTAATTAACCCGCAAATACTTACTGTGAAATAGTCTTTACACAAAACTCAAACGAGCTTAATCCCATCAGGCTGAAGAATAATTTTACGTTGTTTGTATAATGTACCAATGGCTTTTTTGTAAGTCTTCTTACTGATCTTTAACGTCTCATAAATTTCTTCGGGTGTACTCTTATCACCTAGCGGTAAAAATCCTTTGTTTGCCTGTAGTTTGGCGAGAATCATCTCACAATTCGGATCATTGAAGTTTTCAAATCCTATTGGCTGCAACGTGATATCCAATTTATTATCATCCCGTATCTGTTTAACATACCCCTTTACTTTATCGCCAATGTTAAGCTTGGTGAAGATGTCACTTTCAAAGATCAATCCTTCATGTTGTTGATTTATAATAACCGAAAACCCGAGGTCGGTTTTTTTCATAATCATCACGTCAACTGCATCCCCTTCCCCTACCGTCAGTTCATTATTTTTAAGTCGCTTCTCGATTTTATTGGTAGCGTACAAACGATCTGTCTCTTTATCCAGCTCGAGGTAAACAATATACCACCGGCCTTCTTCCATTTTTTGTCGTTGCTCGCGGAACGGTACCAACAGCTCTTTCTCTAAACCCCAATCCAAAAAAGCACCTACCGCGCTCACCGATGCCACCCGCAGAAAAGCAAACTGATGCAACAAGATTTTCGGTTGAAGATTGGTAGCAATTTTTCGTTCCTCGTAATCGCGGTAGACAAATACGCGTAGCTTTTCACCTATCGTAGAGTCTTCCGGACAATATTTATTCGGCAGCAAAACATCCTCTGTTTCTTCTTCATCTCCTAAATACAGTCCTACCGAAGTGTGGCGTAATATGATTAATTCCTGGTGTTGTCCGATGGGTATCAATGGGCAGATATTTTTGACAAAGTTACACAATATTGGGTGCGATTGATGAATTGTGTTTCATCCAGGGTTCTCAGAAAAATCCTGCTAAAGGCTTGTCTGTCGGTAAGGTGTCATTCTCCCAGTCCAGTACAGGTTGAATTTTCTAATTAAATTTTGTTTCCACACCTCAATAATTGTAAATTCAAGTAACAATCGATGCTACCAATGCGCCCACTGCTTTGCCTTTTTATCATTAAGCCTGTTTTTATCTATTGAGGTTGTAGCGATAATGAACCAGAGCTAATCGTTTCGTTAGGACTTAACGTTCCCCAAAATAAAATTGATGACGTGCAGAAGAAGTTTGATTTACTCCAAGCCGAATTTGAGAAAATTAAATCTGTACGTAATATCATTCCTGACGTTGAGCAAACAGATCCTGGCTTTATATACCTGGATTTACTTGAGGGTAAAGTACAAACTTCTGAAAAACTGTCGGTCAATTTGGACGGCTTATCCATTGAGGATGCAGTTATGCTTATGTTTATGCTAATAGCAGAAGATGCCCGACAAGATGTAAAGGATTTACTTTTAAATATGGATAGCCAGAATAAGCAAAAGAAAAAACTTCAGGATGCTGTTTCGACTTGGAACGTATCTCTCCTAGATTTCCAAAAAGCTTTGAAGGATGTTGCCCTTCATGCAGATGACGTTCAGCAAGTATTATTTACCGATACTACCGTTATGGAAGTGAATGTGCCTTATAGTCGTGCAGCCAACTTCGCACTGAATGGCCAGGAAGGAAGTGTCACTCAGTTATCAATAGCGAGTAAATCAGGGCAAACACCTCCAATTTTATTCAAGCTCGAGGACATGGCCACTGATGATGTTTTATTTTCAGAGACCACATCAAAAGATCTTTCTCATTCTAATACATTAAAGAAAAACACCTTTATGCGTATATTCCTTAAGCTTGTGAATGAGAGTGATGTTACTATTCCTATAACACTCCGAATTATTCATACAAGAAAAGTAGTAAGCAAACCTAAACCCATTCCGCTGGAGGTGGGTAGTGTAGTGCGTGATCTCGCTGAAACAATTCGGGCTGAACTTCAAAACCTTAATGACGAATTTGAAAATCTCTACAAATCCCAATTTATATCGGCCGCAGAGGGCAAGGCTCTAAATACTATCGTAGGATTGTCAGTAAATCGCTTTGGCTATTTATCTGATCCTAAAAATATTAATCCATTAATTTATAAATATCCGACCAAGACAAATACAGAGGGTGAACTTGGAGGATTTGACATGGCGTCTTTAAGGGAACATATGGACCGAAGTGGAATTATTGACGACAAGATAAGTGCTAGCCTGAAAAAAATCAGTGATACTCAAAATGCCATAACGGAAAATCTTAAGTAACTTTAGTCTTAAGGTATACCACAAAGCGTCACTCTTTATCCGGACCAGTATTATCATACTGAAAATAGCCTCACTTGTTATTTGTTGGCCAATTCAATGACTTATCATCTCTTTTGGATACAGTCTGTTTTTTTTGTTAAGAGTTATTTCGCCACAATATTCTTTACCATTTTCGGAAAAATCAATCCGTGAAACGGCAACACCGAATACCAATACAATCGGCCCCACAGCCCAAGTGGACGATAGGTAGCGGTTTGATACAAAACTTTTTTATCTCCTTCCTCTTTTATTTTAAACTCAAGCCAAGCTTCGCCCGGTAATTTCATTTCGGCATACAATAGCAATCGCCCACTCGTTTTATCAGCTACCAGGACACGCCAAAAGTCAGAGTGCATCTCCTGCTTTCAAATCGGTATCGCTACGCCTGCCCCTACGTAAACCCACACCGCCTACCAGTTTATCCATCAATCCGCGAATGGACCACATCCAATTGCCATAATACCAACCCCGGCGGCCGCCAATCGACCATATATTTTCAATTACTTTCTCTTTTTTTCGTGTGAATGAAACAGAACGCTTATCCGTGAATACGCCATGCTCAGGAACTTGCACATAGTTGAGGAAATTTTTCTCTGTGGTAGAAAGTGAGATCGAATCTTTCCAACTGGAGATTACATTTTTCTGACTGATTCTATCAAAGGCGAGTTGCAAAGCTTCCGTGTAGTTGAACAAATGAATTGGCACGATATCCAAAAATCCTATTGTCTTTGCATACTACTTCATTTTCACTACTTACCAAACTCCGCGCCAGCGAAAAGTAGTAGACGTAACGAGCAACAACCAAAGCGAGGAAAGTTTGGGAGTTAAAACTGGAACGGTAATAATAAGTCGTTTGAGTCCGCGCACCTTGGCAAAGCCCATCAACATTTGTTTGTACGTGAGGATTTCCGTTCCCCCAATGTCGAAAGTTTGATGAAAGGTTTCGGGCTTCAACATCACGCCATTCAAATATTCAATCACATTGCGAATGCCAATGGGTTGGCATTTTGTTTTGAGCCATCTAGGGGCTACCATCACCGGAAGTTTTCTACAGGTCGCGGATGATTTCAAAGGAAGCGCTGCCCGAGCCTATGATGATGGCGGCCCGCAATACCGTAAGCGATGCTTTTGCATTTTGCAAAATATCTTCTACATTTTTTCGCGATAATAAATGATCGGAGAGATCGGCATCATTTACGATGCGACTTAAATAAACAATTTGCTTACAGGTTGTTTTGGTTGATATACTGAACAAAATTCTGTGCCGAGCGTGCTTCCAAATCCGTAAAGTTTGGATTGGAAGAACTCATGGAATGCACCAGGTAGAAAGCAACATCAATATCGCTGGGTGATTTCGTAAAGGATTCGGCATCATTCAAATCAACCTCAACGACCGAAACTTGATTCAAAAATTCTTCCGAAAAGTCGTCCCAATCAAATCTGCGTTGGTCACGTACCAGGCAAGTCACGTGATGCCCAGCTTCCACCAAAACGGGAAGTAATCTGCGGCCAATGTAACCTGTAGAGCCGGTGAGTAGAATTTTCATAATAGCATTATTTATACCTTTAGGCTCGACATGCCGCCATCGGAATGAATTATTTGCCCGGTAATCCAACCCGATTTTTCTGATAGCAGAAATTCAGCAAGGTTGGCCAGGTCTTCGGGCTTACCAATTTTTTTGAGTGGATGGCGCTGCGCATTTGCTTCTTTCTTTTCCACGCTGTTAAGAAGTGCTCCCGCGAGAGGCGTATCGGTAATGGAGGGTGCAATACAATTGACTCTTATCTTTGGAGCAAATTCTGCGGCCAACGCTTTCGTCAGGCCTTCCACGGCCCCTTTGGAAGAGGCGACTAATGAGTGAAAGTTAAATCCAGTCTGTACCGCCACCGTAGAAAATAAAACGATAGATGGATTGGAGGCATTTTTCAATTTTGGCAAACACGCTTGTATCACTTTAACCGCCCCTATCAACTGCAATTGATAATCTGAAATAAAATCCTCTGGCTTAATACGAGCAAAAGGCTTTAGGTTCACGGCACCAGGACAATAGACTAATCCATCTAAAATATCGGGTGCAAAACTCAAATCCAAAGAGTCATCCAAAACATTGAGTTGCTGAAGTTTTACGAACCCTTCTTTGTTGGCACTGGTTTTATTGAACGTACCATATACCTCATGCCCTTCAGCTATCAATTGTTTTGATAGGGATGAACCGATTCCTGTTGAGGAACCTATGATTAGGATATTTGCCATACTGGTAAAACCAATACAGAATCAAATTGTTCACACTTGGGTAGGTTAATGTTAAGGGGTTGCTGCCCGAATCTCTTCAATCTCTTTTTCTAGCTTGTTGATGACTTCCATTTTTTCAGCGTAACGCCTCAAGTCGCCAGACCGTTGTACATGCATGGCTTCTTCCAGCAGTTTTTTTGCGCTTATTTTCGAGGGATTGTATCGGGTTCTTTTTGAAGAGAGAAAACATAGTTGGGTTTTTTACTATAACACCTTTAAAGGTAAAATGTTATACGTATCTTCTCCCTGTTTGCCATAGGTATTAGAATGAACTCTGTCATGATCCAATATGATAAAGATCAGCATATGTATCGTAAGAAAAGGCTAGATTCAAGAAAAAAAGGAATGAGATTTTTAGTATTTTATACACTTATCGTGCTCTTTATTTCCTGTCAGATAAAAATCCGTAACAAAACTTCTGTCTTAAATGCAGCCAATGCAAGGTTAGCCGCTGACAATGCCGATCTGCTTGTTACAAAAGATAAATTAAATGAAGCGAGAATGGCTATTGAGCTTTCTGTTATCAAGCTAAGAAATGATTCGCTTCTGCTGATACGTCAGCAGAATTTATGGTCGCAGAATATTGGCACCGAATAGAACTTGAGCAAAAAGAATTGAATTATAAAAACGCAGTCAACAGTTATCAATCTGCTCAAATTCATTATCAGGATTTGCAACGCCAACTGATTCTTAATGCCCAACAATCTGAGAATAACTTAAAAATCAGCACTACCATTTCTGATGAGTACACCCTTCGAAGCGAAGTAGATGGGAAAGTTTACAGTCTGCTAAAAGTAGTTGGTGAATCGGTTACGCCACTAAATCCCGTGGCCGTTATAGGGGATAGCAAAGACTTTATACTGGAGTTGCAGGTGGATGAATATGACATCACTAAAATCAGAATCAATCAAAAAGTGATCTTGAGCATGGACAGCTATAAGGGACAAGTGTTTGAGGCTTCTATAAGCAAAATCATTCCACTTTTAAATGAGCGATCCAAATCATTTACGGTAGAAGCTACATTCCTAAGAGTTCCACCATTCTTTACCCATTTCTTACTGTTGAGGCAAACATCGTTATTCAAGCAAAAGAAAATGCTCTTACTATACCCCGCTCCTATTTGATTTCTGATTCCATGGTATTGCTTAACCGTAACAAACCTGTGAAAGTGACTACTGGATTAAAGGATTACCAAAAAGTTGAAATCATCAGTGGCCTCACAGCGGAGGATATTATTATAAAACCTGAAAATTGAATTACTCGTTGCTTTATAAAATTTCTATTTCATTGCTGCTGGCACGGTGGAAGCAAACCTTGGTGGCCGCGGTTGGGTTACCTTTAGCATCACCATGTTTATTGCATTGCTGGGCTTCATGAATGGACTCAATGATTTGCTCGATGGCTTAATTCTGAATCGAACGCCACACATCCGATTATTCAACGAGATAAAAGTAAACCAACACCAACCTATCAATACAGACAAAGAATTCAGTAAGGGGCACAATTTTATTTACTCGGTTCGGCCTACAGGAAGTCGGCAAGCGATTTATGATAGTGAACCCATTCTGCGTGCTATTGAAAAGGACAATCGGGTATTGGGTGTAGCTCCTAAAATAACTGCGCAGGTATTCTTTAACGGTGGCACTACGGACATCACCGGCATAGTTACAGGAATTGATGCGGTTACTGAAAGTAAACTATTTCATTTTGATGACTATGTGACGGCTGGTTCATCTCTGGATATTGACATTATATCCAATAGTATCATTCTGGGTAAAGGGCTGGCCGAAAAACTTCTGGCTAATATTGGCGATGTTATTCAGATCATTACACCACAGGGTGAGCGATTTTCTTTAAAAATTGTTGGTCTGTTTCAATCGGGTATTCAGGAGTTTGATAAAACGCAAAGCTATGCCTCTATTAAAACCACACAAAAGATTTTAGGAAAGGGCACGAATTACATTACCGACATTCAGATCAAATTGAAAGATATGAGCATAGCACCGACCGTGGCAAAAGAATATGCACAGCTATTCCACGCAGATGCTGAAGATATTCAAACAGCAAATTCGCAATTTGAAACTGGCAGTTTTGTTCGCAGTCTTATCTCTTATGCGGTGGGTATCACCTTATTAATAGTGGCTGGCTTTGGTATCTACAACATATTAAATATGATGATCTATGAAAAAATGGACTCCATCGCCATTCTAAAGGCTACTGGCTTTTCGGGTGCAGACGTGAACAGAATATTCATCTTTATTGCCTTGAGTATCGGCATTTCTGGTGGGCTCTTAGGATTACTTTTTGGATTTTTGGTTTCGTTGGGGATTGATCAAATCCCTTTCAGAACGGCATCTCTTCCAACCGTAAAAACCTATCCGGTCAATTATGATTTAGCTTACTATGGGATTGGGCTTACGTTTTCGTTGATCACAACTTTCATGGCGGGGCTTTCCCTGCCAATAAAGCCAGTAAGATTGATCCGGTTGTTATTATTCGTGGAAAATGATATGAGCGAAACTGTTTTAGAAGCCCGAAAGATTAGTAAAAAGTTTTTATGATCCGGTTCGCGTGCAGGTGCTCAAAGATATTTCCTTCTCCTTATCCAAAGGAGAATTCGTTTCTGTGGTTGGCAAATCCGGGTGTGGAAAATCAACCTTGCTCTATATTCTTTCTACCATGGATACCGATTTTGGGGTGACCTTTTGATCGATCAGGAATCCACATCTGGTAAAAAGAGAAATACCTCGCCCATTTACGAAATGAAAAAATTGGGTTTGTTTTCCAGTTCCATTATTTGTTAAACGAGTTTAGCGTGCTTGAAAACGTAATGTTGCCCGGTTTAAAATTGGGAAAGTATCCGCATGAACAAATAGAGCAGCGCGCTATGGATCGCTTGAAGATGCTGGATATTCAATCCCTTGCGCTAAAAAAAAGCAAACCGACTTTCCGGTGGTGAAAAACAACGAGTGGCCATTGCACGGTCGTTGATCAACGACCCGCTGATTATAATGGGGTGATGAACCCACAGGCAATCTGGATAAAAAGAATGGCTTAATCGTCTTTGATATTTTTAAGCGGATGGCGGAAGAGTACAAACAGGACTTTACTGATTGTTACTCACAATCAGAGTTTTGCGGAAAGCACTCATCGCATTATTGGAAATGGAGGATGGTAGAATTACCAGACAATAAGTACAAAGTCCTTATTTTGCAGTGGCCAAAAAATCTAATTTAGGAGACAACATCCTGGAAATGATTTAAGCTCTAACTGCTTAAGAATGCGCATCCTTAGTCAATTGTATCCCCTTATGTCGTTTCGTAGTGTCATGAAACGCGATATATTTTTGGTGTTTTTCTCACTATTTTCCTTTTAGTATTCACTCCGTTTGGGCTAAGCAGTTTTGCCTACGACCGGTTTTATATCATCGTGGGGTATGGGTTACAAGCTATTGTATGATTGCATTGAATGATCTTGCCGCTTACAAACTATTTCCTTCAACGTTTCATGAATCTACCTGGACGGTGGGTAAACAAATCACCTGGGCATTCTGGCATCTATTATGGTTAGGGGGAGCCAACCTTATCTACGGAGTCTGGGTGGGCGCATTTCCCTTAACTTTTTGTTCGTTTATCAAAATAGTGCTCTATGCATTGGTAAGCGCAATCATTCCGGTGATGGAATCACCCTTCTTCGTCAAAACTATCTCTTAAAACAACATCAGAATCATGCAGCAGCAATAAACCAGGATATCAAGAATAATAAGGATCAGCAGGAAAAAGATAGAAATCGCTTCGCCCATCTTAAAATTCATAGCGGAAAACAACAAAGATTATTTTGAAATAACTCCGGCTTCATTAATCAGTATATCCTCGCAAGACAACTATGTGGAATTCATTTTTCAGAAGAAAAAAAAAATTCATAAGGAATTGCTTCGAAGTACTTTAAGTCGTGTGGAAGATATACTCGTAGGGCAACAGTATTTTTTGCGTTGCCACAGGGCTTTCATTGTGAACCTTAACCGGATAAAATCGGTAGAAGGCAACTCTCAGGGATACCGAATAAACATGGAGGGCCATAACCAACCTATTCCAGTTGCAGGCCAAAAATAAAGCCTTGAAGGAGCGGATTCATTCATTGGCTCTACAATAACAAGTTTACCGCACACTCACTTTTACTTTGCAGTGTGTCCCAACCGGATTGCCACTCACCCCAAAGTAGCAATTCACCCAAAATTTGGTTTCCAACCCTTCATCTTGAAGTGAAAGCAACTTGTGATTTAGGTTTGCGTACAACTGAAAAAATGCTTACAGCTGCCATGGTTTTTTAATCTGCTACACCTCATGTACCATCAATTCACGATTCACTTTGATGTGTATCCCTTCAATAACATTGAAAAGATCAAGCCGAAGATCAGAACTATAAAATCTTTAGCATGCGGTATTTTAATGTTGTTCCCGTTAATCGCACTGCGGACAAAGAATTTTCTACTAATCGAAATTTCCGCAGTAATTTTTTTTGATACTGGTGAAGGAAATCATTGACTGGTGGATCCCTTACCTATTTGGGGCTTCGAAAGAATGGAAAAATCACTACCTCAAGATTTTTGCTGAGACCACCATCATGTTATCGGCCATCAGAGATAATCCAATACCTAATCTGGAGCACTGCATTTTGCATACGCTCACCCTACTTTCCTTTTTGTTCATCATCGTTTATTATTTAATAATCTACATGCCATGAGAGGATTAATTATTATAGCTATTATTTTATCCGGATTTGTGAGTTCCTCAGCACAAGTGACCCTTTATTACAATGGAAATATTTTTACCAGTGATCAATCCCTTCCTGTTGCCACGTATTTCGTGGTAGAGAATGGATTCATTACAAAAACCGGAAGCAGACTGGATGAATCAGACTTAAAAAATTACGCCAATCAGGTAAATCTTCAATCCAAAACTGTGATACCCGGAATTATAGATAGTCATCTCCATTTATTGATGCCTGGCTGAACTTACTGCAAACCAGTTTTCAAACTCTCATGATAGGCTAAGCCTGATTGAAAAATAAAATCAACCAAAAATGAATTGTTGGCTTGGTATCTACATTGGTCGCGACTTAGGTCATGAGTATTGAAAGCAATGGAGAAACCAAAAGACTTATTGGATTCTTTAATGCCGGAAACGCCTGTCATCATTTTTCTAAAAGCGGTCATGCCGCCATTGTTAATAGTGTAGCTTTTAATGGAAGGCGCGTCCATGGAAGCCAGTCGGCAAATTAGTTCTATCTATTCCAGTGAAACCATTGAACGAGCCATACTGAATATGCAGTCAAATGCACTGCGCTATGGCATTACAACCATAGGTGACAACACCTTTAGTCCTTACTTCTTTAAAATATATCAACAGTTGCAGAAGGAGGATTTATTAAAAATACTTGTGCGGGCAAGAAGTTACGGCCGTATCCGGAAACGGAGGGATTGATGAAAAGTGTCGGTAAAAACACCTAGGATTTATTGGCGGTGGTGTGGATGAGACGCGCATAAAATATCATGCTATGAAATTTTTCGAAGATCAATCGCTCTCCCTCAATGGCCATTCGCATGACGTGGTTGAACCTGGCGGCCATATTTTTTCTTGGTACGGATCAGTTAACGGATATTTTTCAACTCCCATCCCCGCCAGTACATTCGCCTTTCATGTTCAAGGAAAAGAGATTACAAAATATTCTGGATGCAGTTAAGACAAATGAGAAAGATGGATCACAGTCCGCGCCATGTATTGGATCATGCCGGATATGCTTCGGGCGAACAAATAAAAAGAAGCTGCCGATTTAGGCTTAGGGTTAACGATTATTGCGGTCAGCTATTCTATTCACGAAAACCTGTCTTCATTTTATAAAACCCATGCTCCTGCCGATCAGCCTTTGATGAGCGTCAATTATTGGATACACGAATGAAGTATGAGATGGCTAAGGTGCGTTGACCAGTGATTATCCATACGGCATGGACACTGTATTTAACGAGTTACCTGAAATTGATGGACTTAATCCTTTTCCCCTCATGGCAGTTAATGTTAGCGGCCGATATCCGGATGGAACTTTAATTCATGGCGTTGGTGATAAAACTCTTACTGTCACTGATGCCATTAAGGCCCTATACCACAAATGGTGCTTACGTGCTAATGGAGGAGACCCAGTTAAGCAAATTGCACCAGGCTTCCATGCAGATTTTGTTGTGATGGAGAAGGACATTCTTTCTACCGATCCGATTGAGCTCTATCAGGCAAGGGTGGAACAAACCTTTGTCAGTGGTACTTTAGTATTTGATTCCAGCCACACAACGAATTCAGTGCGTGCAGGTAAGACCATTCCTGTAAGCCCCAGCGACTATGCAATTTCACCAGTTATCGGATATGATCCGGCACTCGGAATGATTCTTGGTGTGCCTATTTTAATTTTCCATTAAAAACTCCCCATCAATATTTTGATTTCCAAATTCAGGCCATCACCAGCGGAAAAATAAATTTACAATCCAACTACTCATATTTTAATTTGTTTAAAAACATAGATCTTAATTTTCTGGTTCTTATTCCGAATTTCTTTCAATACTTATTTGGGGAAGGAGATGAAACCAATGCTGATACCTATGCAAAATTGTTCTCAAATAATTGGTAGAGTAAAGCCTGAAATAGCTATTCAGTTAAAAAGAAATTCCAGCTCATTGCCTTTGGAGATGCTCGCGGCAGAAGAGAAAATTAAAGTAACTGACCAAAATGATGTGGAAATAAATACGAGTTTTTCCCCAATGAAAACTCACTGGCCTTCGGTCTCACCAGTAAGTATGACACACGCGACAATACCTTCAGCACCAAAAGGTACGTTAATGCAAGCCACGCTTCGCCATACCAAGCACTGAATTAAAGGGCTTGGAGATGTAGCGCAAGGAAGCACGAGCAGAGATCAGACATTTACGTACGTTATCCAATTCAAACTTTGTGATTGCCTCACGTCTTGCGGCCGGATATTCGAGTGGTACATCCAGCTATCTGTTTCGCTATGGCAGGGGTTCTTATGCGTTGCGGGGATATTACTCTAATCGATTCCGGGGAAAAGTATTGTAGTGCAGCTTGAAGGCCGCTTTCCGATTTACAGAAGATTTTCTGGTGTTGCATTCATCGATGCCGGAGATATAACAGATCAGGCATTGGATAAACCAAAAAATATGCTTATGGTACAGGTATGCGATTCGCGTTGAGTCAGAATATTAAACTGAAGCAAGACTGTAACCAAGGGCGAGACCAAACCGGTGTATTTTTCACCTTTAGTGAAGCCTTTTAAGAATTTTAAATCAAAATATATTGTAACAACAACCGGTATAAGAAAAAATACGTTAAGCGAACAATCCACTACCCTGCGTGCCAACTAGAGTAAAAATCTTTGGTAAACAAATGTTTTCGTTTAGGACGAAATGGATGAAACAAGTACCTCCTCCCGTTGCCAAACTACCTAATTGGACCTTACGCATCCATGCAGAGGCCATACAGGAAATTGATTGATGAAAATAAGTAAGTTTATATGGGACCTTGATATCCGATTTGTAAAATATTTATTACTTTGCCATCCTATTCCTTGGGATAATATGAACAGAAGATATAACGGTTTGAATGATATCAGGACCTTAGTGGATTTTGTTCTTCGAGAGCGCTGTCAGAGATGATTTACTTGGCTATATTTTCTCAAATTGAAAATAGCCACTTGCACAAGAGATACGTTGTATAAATATTAGGAAACGGTACTTTTAACGCACGCATCTGACGCAGAGCTTTATTCCCAAGCACATAGAATTAATGTTTAGTCCTAAGCATTTCTTCAGATGGTTAACGTTGTTCTCAGCACGAATTGACACCCTCTATTTTCAGCCCTACTGCCGAAAAGGCTAAAGATTATGGTGATGAGAAAGTCTGAGCTTTTTCAATCGACCTTGGGACTTTAGTGTATTTTAGTCCCTCATCGTAGAGCTCAAAAAGTCTTTGCTTATATTCTAGGCACAAGTTTCCCTCATGCCCTTGCCGGAAGGCTTTGGCTTTATACTAAACTCAGGAATATCTTAATTTCTTCTTTCGTGTTGAAAAATTCGGACTCACCCAGATATTTGTCAGCTTACAAAGGTTACCAAAACTTTCTCAGCGATTTAGCTTTTGGTATAACGCTTTGGTAGCTTCCAATGAACCTGTGTTAGAAATGAACAATGGCCGTTCGCTCTTCGCGGTTCTTTATTGTTACTATTTTGCTGTCCCTTTTTCCTTGGAGCCCTTCAATCAAGAAAATCCGTATTTTCTAACGCTTTCTTATAAACGTTCGGGATACCAATATCAAGTAACAACTCCGAGTCCTGCCGACCACGCACTGAAGAGTGAGTAAGCAATGGTACCCGTCTCAAATTTTCTAGAGTCATCATAGTAAGAAAGTTTATCATGGAGGGTGTCCGCAGCAAACATGCCAGGTAAAACCGGGGCAATCCCATTAGCAACTTTTTTATTAACATATAAGAATCCAGTTCCATGCATTCCCAGTATAAGGCTTAAAACCACAACCCGCCATTACATCTATCTGATCTTTCTACGTCAATGGGAATCATACCCGCTGCTTGTGCTACGTCTACGACAAACAAAAGCCTTTCTTGTGTGCCATTTTTCCAATAGTCGACGGGTTCGGTCTACTGTAACCACTATTGAATCGCACGGCAGCAATGGCCACCACGCGCGTTTTATCATCGATCAGTTTTCCGATTGCCTCGGGATCAATACTATTATCCTCATTGATTTTTGCAAACCTAACCTCAACACCCTTCTTTCAAGTTGCAACCAGAAATGAGTTATTCCAATGTTCTCGTTCAGGAATTACAATGTTGTCACCCTTTTTTAAATCCAGGCCTTGCGCAACAATCCCTACACCTACGCCAATTACTTGTTACCAGTGCATATTCTTCTGGAAATCCACCCAATAGCTTGGATAGCAAAACAGCATTATGTTATCTCTATAAAATGCTTTATTTCCGATAGAACCATATTCTGTATTTAAGAATACCTGAAGTTGATCTTGCACCAAAGTATTTAGTGGGGCTTTTGAGGCATTGTTAAGATAAATTACTTTTTGGTATTCAGGAATAGTGATCGAATTTTTCTATATTCCTTATCAATGAACACTAAATATTGAGTCCGCAAATTTAATTTTAAAATCAGTTCATGATCTTCCCCCAGTTGCAGAGCTCCACATAACTTCTTCAAACCCCTTGATCTGGTTTTTATCTGCTTCCACGATACTTATCCCGTAGCCACCGCCCGAGGCTGACCATTGTTGCAATTTAGAGGCATTACTGATCACCACTTTTC
>JADJMA010000043.1 GCA_016709845.1 Flammeovirgaceae bacterium
CGAATAATCCATATATGTGGATTATTCACTTTATATTACCATTCAATCTAACAAGTTTTTAATCTTATTAAAAGAGTTAGTTGCCACGTGTGTATAAATCTCAGTAGTCTTTGTGAATTATGCCCAAGCAAAACCTGGATATTCCTTATATCGGTACCATTTTCCAATAAATGTGTAGCAAAGCTATGCCTTAACATATGCGGACTTACCGACCGGTTAATGTTTGCCTTTTTTGCCGAATTTTTTACAATACTTTCAACGCTCGTTCCCGAATATTGCCTACCCTCCGGGCCTTCAAACAAATATTTTTTTGGTCGCCATTGCTTAAAGTAAGCTCTTAGATTATTCAATACACCTTGCGAAAGAAGCGAATAACGGTCTTTTTTGCCTTTGCCCGCATCTATCCGTATTACCATCCGACTGCTGGAAATATCGGCAATTTTTAAGTTCAGCAATTCGGCCCGTCTTAACCCTGCCGAATATAATAACTCAACAATACACCGGTGCTTGATATTGGCTGTATTTTCAATTATAGCAAACACCTCTTCCTTACTCAATACCTTTGGTAATTTATACTCCTTAAGGGGCCGCTCTATTTTCATAAAATCGGTTAGGCATGTCAAGTACAATCTCATAATAAAACTTAATAGCGTTCACCATTTGGTTTAAATACGAACTTGAGCTTCCTCTTTTTGCCAACACCGACAAATACTCGCGTATATGCGTTTCGTCCAACTTGATTGGGCTTTCACTAAAGAAGTTCAAATATTGCTCAAAGCAGCGAACATAGGTGCGGATGGTATTGTTGGAGTACTTTTTTAACTCTAACTTTTGCAAGTACTCTTTTGGGCAGCACTGATAGCCAGATTTTAAGATGCGGTTTTCCACCCAACTAATGTCGCCATAGCTGCCTTCTCGCGGTTTTACAGGCTTGTTTTTAAAAAAATATCGTCCATCTATCCACGCTACACCTCTAAATGTTTCGTAAATAGTATTTAAGGTTTCATGCGAATTTTTCACAAATACAACTTGGTGCTCCTCGTTCCAGCCCACGTTAGGCAACCCTTTTATCAAAGCCTCAATAACTTTGTGTGGATAAAATAATAAGCCAATACATTTTTCGTCTCTAATAAGGTAGTGGCGCAGGGTGATTTTAGGTAGTTTTTCCATTGGACAAAACTGAAAAAAGGATATTGGCTTATCGCGATAGTATACGTATATTATACGCATATTATACGCTTATGAAAATTTGCCCTTCGTGTGGTGATAAGATTAAGGGGAGAAAAGACAAAATCTACTGCTCACCCAATTGCCGATCGTCAGCGCAATATGAAATCCGAACTCAAACTGAAAAATTCTTTCTTGCAGGTGGATAAACAACTGAAAACAAACCGGAAAATTTTAAAGCGCTACAACAAAAGCGGATTTACCACTTTGCGAAAGGCAGAGCTAACTAAAGAGGGATTTAATCCAAAGTTTTTTACTCACTATTGGAAAAACAGCAAAGGACAAGTATATCTATTTTGCTATGACTTAGGGTTTCTTGAACTTGAACAACAGGGTATAAAAAAATTACTGCTTGTAGAGTGGCAACCCTACATGAATCGAGATCTGCAGGACACAGTATCCAGCTAATTGTGAAACATCTCTTTAATGAAAAAGAATAACAGAAACTTTATTGAACTGAAACTATTGGGGTAGTCTATTTTTTTATCAGGCTACTCAAAACTTTCTGCGGCAGCGCGCTTCAAACATTCTTCATAGTCGAACTCATCTTTTCAATATGAATGTGGACTGGGAAATGATCATTTGCATAAAAAAACCGAAATCCATTTAGTCTTAAGATTGATGCTAATAAGCCCGCACCAATTTCCCATCCATATAATTGATATACGAGCGATTGACCACACGCACTCCTCCCGGGGTTGGGTAGTTTCCTGTAAAGTACCAATCGCCTGCGTGGCCCGGTATGGCTTTATGTAAATTATCGATGGTTTGAAAAAGTACCTGTAAGTCAGCCTTCATTCCAACGGGTCGTACAATGTCTGTTATCTTTTCAGAGATTTCTTCGTAGGTAAATTGATCGTACAACCGCTTTACATAGTTGGTGGGTATCGAATCTTGTTCTGCCTGACGGCATTGCTCATATACCTCTCCCAATAAATAATCTTTCCCTTGTTCTTTAATGAGTTGTATTACTGCCCGGAAGGCAACAAAATCACCCATTTTACTCATATCAATACCATAGCAATCCGGAAAACGGATCTGCGGAGCCGAGGATACGACCACCACTTTTTTCGGCTCGAGACGATCAAGCATTTTAAGAATACTTTTCTCTAACGTGGTGCCACGAACAATCGAATCGTCTATGACTACCAGCGTATCTTTTCCTTTATTCACAACTTCATACGTGGTGTCGTATACGTGGGCTACCATATCATCCCGATGAATGTCATCGGTGATAAACGTACGCAGCTTCACATCTTTGATTACAATCTTCTCAATCCGTGGCCGAAACGACAAGATATCATCAAGCGAATCCACCGTAGGCTTGGCATCAATGATAATATCTTTTTGTTTGCTGATCAGGTAATCTTCAATCCCCGACATCATACCCATAAACGCTGTTTCGGCTGTATTGGGGATATACGAGAAGATGGTATTCTTTAAATCGAAATTGATGGACTTAAGTACTTGTGGCACGAGCAATCTTCCAAGTTGTTTCCGTTCCTTGTAGATTTCAGGATCACTACCGCGTGAAAAATAAATCCGCTCGAAACTACAGGACTTTTTTTCAAACTCTTTTATAATTTCCTGTTGCTGAAACTCTCCATTTTTGTTAATGATCAGAGCATGGCCAGGCCGTATTTCCTTTATCTGAGAATAATTTACATTGAATGCAGTTTTGATGGCTGGCTTCTCAGAAGCGACTACCACCACCTCTTCATCGGCATAGTAATAAGCAGGTCTGATCCCTGAAGGGTCGCGCACCACAAAAGAAGAACCTGAACCGGTGAGGCCGGCCATGGTGTAGCCGCCATCAAAATCTTTACAGGCTCGTCTCAGTACCCGACCTAAGTCGAGTTCATTTTCAATGATGTCTGATACTTCTCTATTGCTATAATCGTCCTTATACTTTTCAAATAAACTTTGTACTTCCAAATCCAGGAAGTGCCCAATTTTTTCCATTACCGTAACAGTGTCCACTTTGTCTTTTGGGTGCTGACCTAAACCAACCAGCACATCAAACAACTCATCCACGTTGGTCATGTTAAAGTTTCCCGCCATTACCAGATTTCGGCTGCGCCAGTTATTCTGTCGCAAGAAAGGATGCACGTTTTCTATACTGTTGATGCCGTGCGTGCCATAGCGCAAATGGCCAAGCCACAGTTCGCCACTAAAAGCCACATTCTCCTTCAGCCAGTTTTCGTCTTTGATTTTTCTTTCCCAACTTTCTGAGCCTTGATATATTTTTTTCCAATTTTTTTGAAGAGATGTGCTACAGGTTGACTCTTTACAGACCGATAGCGACTAAAGAAACGATATCCGGGTTTTTGATCTATTTTAATATTTGCAATACCGGCACCATCCTGCCCACGATTGTGTTGTTTTTCCATAAGAATGTACATCTTATTAATGGCGAACGTGGGGCCATATTTATCGATGTAAAAGGAAAGTGGTTTGCGCAAGCGAATGAGGGCTATGCCGCATTCATGAAGGATGGAATCACTCATAAATTTGAAATTTCAGTTCGCCCGCTACTTGCCTGTATAATTTGGATATCAGGTAGCTATTAAAGTACAAAGGTAATCCGATTAATCCATCCCATCAAACCACCAGGCTGTAAGAAGAGATAGATTAGAGTGACAACCAAAATGCCGTGTAAAAGATTTCTTGCCACAGAATTTTTTATAGTCCCTGCTGGTTGTGCCGATTCCTTCATAAAAAGGAAGTAGGGTATTTTGAGATAGAAAAAGAGAGAAATAACCGTATTCATCAGCCCAATAATAAAAAGAGCCAATAAAATCGTGCTTTGAGTTTCCTGATAAGTAGACCAAAGTGAACTGAAAATCAGAAGTTTAGCTGTAAACCCTGCGGTTGGTGGCAGCCCGGTAAGGGCAATCATGCTTATTAAAATCGCGAATGCCGGAAAGAATGACAACCTGCCCAATCCTGAAAATGCAGTTACGGAATTAATTTCGATTGACTCTTCATATTGATGAAGAACAGAGAAAGCGAGGAAGTTCATCAATAAAAAAACAGTGGAATAGAATAGCATAAAATGTAAGCCTTCCATGCCTAACACCGCCACCCCAATTAGCAAGAAGCCAGCCTGGGCCACGGACGAATAGGCAAGCATTCGTTTTGGATTCGTTTGGGCTAACGCGGATAAATTTCCAATCAGTATAGAGATAATTGATATAACAGCAATGATCGCTTGCCAGGGAAACCCTGACTGGCCGAAAAGTTGAATAGCCAGAACGAATTTTGCTAAAATGGTTAACCCGGCTAGGAAATCCCGCAAGGGTAAGTAATGATGCAATAAGTAACAGTGGTGATTTAATTTCGATGAGTGCATTTAAAAATTGATCGGACGAAAAATCAAGGGTACCACTTAACCCATAAATCAAGGACATACCATAAATCATGCAGGCCGTAGCCACCGTGCCGAAGAGAAAATACTTCATGCTTCCTTCCGCACTTTTTTTATCAAAGCCAAAGCCGGCCAGCATATAAGAACTAAGCGAAACTAATTCCAGCGACAATAAAACCATGACAAAGTTCATGCTGCCAGCCAACAAGCATGAGCCTAGGACAATGGCATCGAGTAATACAATGAATTCGGATGCGGTGTCATCTTTTCTTTTTGTTGAAATGAGGATTGTTAAAATTCCGCCACCCAGAAACAACAGTTTAAAAAAAAGCCGAGAAGTCGTCAAGCCGCATCATACCTCCAAAAAGAGCTACGGGTTGCTTTGGCCAGGTTTGGATAATAATTACGATCGCTATCAAATACGTAATCACAGCAAGGGTGTGAAGAATGGCTTGCTTATTTTTTTTGAGAATTAAACCAAGCACCAGCGTTATTACTAAGGATGCGATCAGGATCAGTTCGGGTAACAAATGCGTTACACTTTCAGCGATGGATAGTAATTGATCCTTCAGCTCCATGGCAGCTTAAGGGGTAATAAAATTTTCAAAAGAGAACCAAGTTCCGATAAAGTCGGTGGCGAAGGGATTAATATAATTGAGCAGCAGTTGTGGAAACACGCCAAAGATTACTGCAGCCACGGCCAGGGGCAACAGCATGGAGTATTCTCTCCGGTCAATATCCGATAATTCTATTAATGAATTTCTTACTGCATATTTTCCATAAAACATGCGTTGGATAGTCCACAAATAATACCCCGCACCCAACAGTAAACCAAGTGTAGCGGTGATGGCCATCCATGTTGGCACCAGTCCATTAATTTCCTGAGATCGGAAAGCTCCGAAGAAAATCATCACTTCGCCCATAAAGCCCGATAAACCAGGCAGACCCATCGATGCAAAAAAAGCAATCAATACAAAACCCGTATACGATTTCATTTTGCTGGCAAGGCCGGAATAATTTTCTATCAGGCGGTCGTTCGTGCGATCGTATAATACACCGGCAAGTAAGAATAGCATGGCTGAAATAATTCCATGACTTACCATTTGGTAAATCGCTCCGGTAACACCTTCAACAGTTGCCGAGGCAATGCCTAACAAAACAAAACCCATGTGCGATACCGAAGAATAAGCAATAAGTCTCTTTAAATCTTTTGATGCCAGCGCATTCAACGCGCCATAAATAATTGACACGAGACCGATCAAGCCCACCAGCCATCCAAAGTATATAGCACCATCGGGAAAAATAGGATAGGCAAAACGCAATAATCCGTAGCCTCCAAATTTTAAAAGTAATGCAGCCAGAATTACCGAGATTGGTGTTGGCGCCTCCACGTGTGCATCCGGGAGCCATGTGTGAAAAGGTACCGCGGGCAGCTTTATCATGAACCCAATAAATAATAAAAGGAAAGCCCAAAACCGAAGAGGATAAGATCCCAGTTGAGAGGAAGAATCAATTGCCAAAACACTTCCGGGTATCAGGTTGCTGGCATGCTGCATGTGAAGAACATTGAATGTATGAACGAAGCGTTCACCCGATTCAGGGGTTTTAACAGACAGATAAAGTCCGATCATTACGATCAGAATAAAAATGGATCCTAACAGCGTGTAAAGAAAAAATTTAATCGAAGCATATTCTCTTTTCGGTCCACCCCAAATCCCGATAAGGAAATACATGGGGATCAACATGAATTCAAAGAATACATAAAAGAGTAGAAAGTCGAGCGCACAAAAACTTCCCAGAATGGCTGCGTTAAGAATCAATAATAAAATAAAATAACCTTTATGACTCTTATCAATGGTCCATGATGAAACGGTGGCTATTAACATGATGAAAACCGAAAGGGCTACGAGCGGAAAGCTTAAGCCATCAAGAGCGACAAAATATTCGGCCTGTAAGGTTCCCCACGAACCTAATTCTATCGAGATCCACGGAAGTTTTTCAATGAATTGATAACTCTCATTAAACGAGTAGTGATTGAAAATCAAGAACAAAATGGCGACCTGAATAATATTGATAGCCAGTGTTAACACCCTGAAACTATGGGTAAGCCGTGCGGGAATAAAGAGTGCCAGCAAGGCGCCTAAGAGGGGAGAAAAGATCAGGTAGGAAAGCAGATGCATCAGTATAAAATCCAAACTATAAAAATAACAAGCCCAGCCGTGGCCCACAGCAAGTATGATTGAATTTTTCCATTAACCATAGAGCGGGTTATAGCACCAAAACCCCGCGTACTATACGAAACTCCGCTTACAACACCATCAACGAGCCTGGAATCCGACCAGGATACCATGTGCGCAAAGGCAACCTGAAGGTAAGCAACTCCATGAATGAATTTATCAATCCACTTTTTGTCGAACATTAGCGCACGGTTTGATAGAAACAAAGTGAATTTGATAAAATAACTATTTATACTATCGAGAAAAGGTGTGGCACAAAGGTAGGCTGCAAAGTAGTGAGTTGTCTTTTTCGAAACATATAAAATCCAACAAGCAGAGCCGTCATGATAAGTGCTAAAGAAAGGATAAAGACAGATCCATGTGCGTTGCTGGCGATGGGAAGTACTTTGCTGATTACCGAAGTGAGCTGCCATGACGCTGGAGCAAATAGAAAAGTGGTTGCCCCTAAGGCCAGGATTAGAACAGGCACACGCATAATAATCGGTACTTCTACCAGATTATTCTCGTGCTTAGGCTTACTGTAGAAAATATACCATACTAATCGGAAAGCATAAAGCGGTGTAAGAAATATCGTTAGCCAGGCACCAGATAAAATCAACCATTTCCATGAAAAATAGAGCCAGCCCAAATTGCCATATCTGATAAAATCAATTCTTTAGATAAGAAACCCGTAGTGAGTGGTAAACCTGCCAATGCTCCGGCACAAATAATAAATGCTATAAAAGTGACAGGCATTTTTTTGCGTAACCCTCCGAGATTGCGAATGTCTTGCACATCAAAATTATCAGAGGCATGCGGGTGCGCCTGATGCATGGCATGAATAATAGAGCCGGCACCCAAAAATAAACCAGCTTTAAAGAATGCGTGATGTAATAAGTGAAGAAAGCCACTATCGGCTGCGCCTGAACCCATAGCCATAATCATAAAACCCAATTGCGAAATTGTGGAATAAGCAAGAATTCTTTTTATATCAAATTGAGCAAGCGCACTGAAGGCACCGGTTACGGTTGTCAATGCGCCAATGATGGAGACCAAGACAAGACAATCCGCAGTAAAAACAGGTTCAATTCTTATCAATAAGAATACACCGGCTGCTACCATAGTTGCCGCGTGGATTAATGCTGATACAGGCGTGGGGCCTTCCATCGCATCAGGCAACCAATTGAAAAATGGAAACTGAGCAGACTTGGCAAGTACGCCTATGAAAATACAAATGCCAGCAATGGTTAACCAAGGCGAATTGATTTGGGTTAGCGATGTTATTTCAAGACTATCGGCAATTGACCAAAAAATCATAAGGCCAATGAGAAAGCCGAGATCGCCAATCTTATTGATGACAAAAGCTTTTGTTGCTGCTTTGGCAGCTTTTGGTTTTCGTACCAATGGCCAATCAGTCGATAGGAGCTAAATCCAACAAGCTCCCAAAAACAGAAGGTTAATAACAAGTTGCTGCTCATCACCAATCCCAGCATGGCAAATGTGAATAACCCAAGCTGACTGAAGTAACGGACAAGGCCTTTGTCATCGGCCATATATACCCAATGGAATAAACATGAACCAGCAGCGAGATCAAGGACACAACGCCAACCATACTAAGCGATGTTGGGTCCAACAGAAAGCCAATCGTGATGATTTTGTTGTTAAGGGTAAACCAATCGACAGTAAAAATTTTAACAACAGTTAAATCACTCTGAAAAATTAAGAGTATGGAAATTATAAAAGTGATTAACATTAGTAAGCTACTTAACAGCGGAGCAAGCCAGGCAACCTTATCTTTAATAAAAAAAACAAGACATGCCGATAGCAACGGCAAACTGAGTGTGAGCAGTGCCAATAGAAAGGGAGAGGAAAGAAAGGATGCTTCTGTCAAAACTTTTCTTTTAGTTCATTGATTTGATCAGGAACGGACGTATGATAATAGTGATAGGTTTTTAAAATGATGGCAATTCCAACTGCGGCTTCGCAAACCGCCACTAAAATGATAAACAGTGCGAACAGTTGACCATCCAGGTTTTGCTTTTGATAATTGAAGACTACGAGGTTAAGATTGGCGGCATTCAACATCAGTTCAATCCCGATTAGAATCATGATCGCATTTTGCTTGGTAAACGTAATCAGCAAACCTGAACAGAACAAAAAGGTGGCGAGATAGAAGAGAAGATCGGATTTAACCATGTGTATTTTTTTTGAATGAGGAAGCGGTAAGCGCAGCGCCAACCAGACAAACTAATAACAGGATTCCACTTAATTCGAAAGGGGCAACATACGTACTCATAAGTTCTGTGCCAACTTGCTTGATGTGAGTTTCTGCTGCAATCGCTGATGCACTTTCAAAGATCACCCGATTATAACTGTAAATTATCAGCGCGCACAAACTCAGGGAAATAGAAATTCCGCCAATCCAGTTTTGTGAGTTGACGTAAAGAGGCTTCCCAGAAATTCTATTGGTAAGCATAATGCCGAAGATTATAAGTACCATAACACCTCCTACATAAATTAAGAGTTGTGTAATGGCAAGAAATTCTGCATTGAGTAACGCGTAGATACCGGCCAGAGAAATTAAACAAACCAGTAACGCAAGGGCAGCATAAAATACGTTACGATTCAGGATGATAATTAAAACAGATCCAAGGGATGCGCATATAAATAGGTATAGTACAAACTCTTGCACAGCTATTCGGGTTTTGAAGGTGAAGGTGAAGGTGTGGGTGTAGGTAGTTTGATCCGAGGTTTAAATACTGGCTTGGCACTTATACCAGTTGCATTCGCTGGCGGGATAGCAGAGGTTTTGGCTGCCTGGTGTTCCTCCCATTCTTTTCTGCGAAATTCAATTTCTTCTATCGTCATATCACCAAATCCAAAATTATGTTTAGTGATGTCAAACACGGAGAAGTCATATTCTTTCGTCATGGTAAGACTTTCGGTAGGGCATACGGTGGTGCATAAGCCACAGAAGCAACACTTGGCCATGTCAATATCAAACTTGGCAGCATAAATCCGCTTAGGTGTGCCATCCGAAGTTTTTCCGAACTCTTCTGCTGATCGTATTGGTTCAATTTCAATACAATCGACCGGACAGATCTTGGCACATTTGTCACAAACAATACAATCCTCAATTTCATTATGCAACTTATAACGGCCATTGTCTGGCACAGGAATAGTTTCATGGGGATATTGTACCGTGGCGATGCCGTTTTGCTTCTCAAAGTAACCTGATTTCTGAATGGAGATTTGATTTCTGCTTTTTCTAGCCCTTACCAGATGGGTAAATGTAAGTGCTAGACCCCGTGTTAATGTTTGTAACGCGTAGGTAAAGGAGGACCAATATGATGATTTCTTCTCCATGACGAGTAAGCAAAAATAGGAGGAAAATGGATAAAGGCTGTACTAAGCCTTTTTAATGGTGAAATAAAAGGTGCTACCCCTCCCAACTTCGCTCTCCAGCCAGATTTGGCCACCATTTTTTTCAATAAATTCTTTGCAGAGAATAAGTCCTAATCCGGTACCTTTTTCATTAGCTGTACCGCGCGTGGTATATCCCGATGCTTTATCAAAAAGGATTTTTTGAACTTCAGGCAGAATGCCCACGCCATAATCTTTAACAGAAACCACATAATAATCGCCTTCCGTCTCAGCCGATACTTCAATAAGGCCTCCGACTTCTGAAAATTTTATTGCGTTAAGGATCAGATTTCGAAAGACCAGATTGATCATATTGGCATCACCCCAGCCCATTGCTCCATCTTTTACTAGATTGATTAATCTCATTTCTTTGAGGTGGAGCGAGCTCAGTAGTTTGAAATTTGATTCAACCATGGTTGACAGTTCAATCTTTTCGGCCTGAATTCTAAGCTTGTCCATTTGAAGCAAAGCCCAATCAAGTAAATTATTAATTAGGGTACGGGTATGATTAAATTGAATTTTTAGTTCTTTGGTAAGGAGGACAAACTCTTCCTGGGTAAGGTGCTTGTTATCAATCAAATTCAAAATTCCCGATAAACCATTGATCGGTGAGCGTAAGTCATGCGAGATGATGGAAAAGAATTTGTCCTTCACCTGGTTAAGTTGTTCAAGTTCTACACTCCGTTTCTTAATTTCTTCCTGGTGTTCGATTAGCATTTTATTAATGCGAATTCTTCGTTGGCCGCTGCGGTATACCGTAAAAAGAAGTATAATCGTTAATGCCACCACCACAACTAGAATATTTCTCAGAAACTCTTCCCGTTTCAGTTCTGATTCTTTTTCAGTCTGCGCCCGGCTCAAGGCAGCAATTTCAAAATCTTTCGTTTCAGTTTTAAAACGCAATTGATCCTGAAAGACCTTCTCAAGCATTTCGTGACTAAACAGGGAGTCTTCGAGTTGCTTAAAGCTTTTATGAAAGACCAATGCTGTTTTATAATCCTCTCTCTTTTCTGCCAGTTCGGATAGCTGTTTGTAGCAGTCAATTTCCATTCGTTCAGCGTTAAATCGTTTCGCTGTCTCCAGGCTTTGGTTAATAAGAGTCTGGGCTTTATCGAAAGCTCCCTGATCTATTAATATTTGACTAATACCCAAGTGAGCCTCAGCAATGCCAAATTTATTGTTCGTTTGTTCATACACATGAACGGCCGTGTCGTAATAGGCCAATGCTTTGTCTGATTCCTTTTTTTCAAAATAGAGTTGGGCCAAATGTTTTAATGCTTTTGGTTCGATCACAGTCAGATTTCT
Source organism: Flammeovirgaceae bacterium (assembly GCA_016709845.1). Taxonomy (GTDB): domain Bacteria; phylum Bacteroidota; class Bacteroidia; order Cytophagales; family Cyclobacteriaceae; genus ELB16-189. The sequence goes on from JADJMA010000043.1 coordinate 11,539, forward strand.
TTCTCTAATAAATTTCAGAGCCTGTATTAAATAATCTTTAGACTTAACGAACTCTTTCTTTCTTAGAAATATATCGCCCATAGCATCATGATCAAAGGCAATGCCATCGAGGTCACTTATCTCTTTACTAAGAGCCAGGCTTACCTCCAAATGATCGAGTGCTAAATCATATTGACCCAATTCGGTTAAAACGGTACCCGTATTAAATATAGCAATAGCCATTCTTAATGAGTCGTTAACCTGCCTGGCTATACGATACGATTGTGTAAAGTAATAATAGGCCTCATCGTATTTACCCAGCTCGATATAATCATTACCAAGATTATTTAATGATTCTGCGATCTCGGTGCTATCTCCAATTGAAATAACCAATTGAGCTTTTCATTATCATACTTCATGGCTGAAGAATGATCGCCATTGATGGTGGCCAGATAGCCCGCCTGTGAAAGCGCCATGGTTTTACCCCAATTCCAATTTTTTTTACGGGCTATTTCTAACGCTTGCGCTGAATAGTCACCTGCTTTTAAGAAGTCCTTATACTGAAAGGATTTTGAGAGTTTTATTAATGTTTTTAAACGGAGAGAATCAGAAGATGAATTTTTTAACGCTTTTTCCAGGCTATCGATTTTGTCTTGCGAAAAAGAATTCTGGAGGGTTAGTAAACCCAAACAACAAAGAATGAAAACGATATATCTTTTATATAAACTCACAACAGCAACCTCCAAAGTGAACAAATAATTAAAAGTAACAAAGCAATGGGAGTTAAAAATTTCCAACTTAAGGAGGTTAGTTGGTCAAGACGCATGCGCGGATAAGTCCACCGCACCCAGATTTGTAAGGCCACGGTAAAAAAAGTTTTTGATACCAACCAAAAGATTCCCCAAACATGAAAGCCAACGGAACCAGGAGAACCGGTTGTCCAATTTGCCAGCGCGAATGATCCTATGTTTGGCAAGGGAGTATTCCAACTACCCCAAAATAATATAACGCCAACAAAACTTACCAATAGCATCATGGCATATTCGGCAAGCATAATAATCGCCCATCTAAATCCTGAATATTCAGTTTGAAAGCCAGCTACTAATTCTGATTCTGCCTCGGGTAAATCGAATGGTGCCCGATTACTTTCGGCTAACGAGGCAATAAAAAAAATAACCCATGCAAAAAACAGCGCAGGCATTCTAAATACATTCCACGTAATAAAGCCCCCGGTTAATGTTGTGTCAATTCCCCAGGCGCTTATTCCAAGTAAATAGTTGGTTTGATCTTTTGCTAAAATTCCTTGTTGTGCAGATATTTCTTGCAGGTCGAGTGATTGACTGAGTATGCAAACACATAAAACAGATAACCCAAGTGGTATTTCGTACGAAATAATCTGTGCGGCAGATCGCAGCGTTCCCAACATACTGTATTTATTATTAGAGGCCCAGCCAGCAACAATAATTCCAATAACATCCAACGAGACAACTGCCAATAAGAAGAAAAGGGCTGACGAAAATGGGGAGCTTTGCCATGCTGGCGATAGAGGTAAGACACTGAATCCTAAAAAGACAGGAACAAAAATGAGCAACGGGGCAATCTTAAAAAGTTTTTTATCAGCTGCGGCCGGCACAATATCCTCCTTTTGAAGCAGCTTTAATAAATCGGCCACGGTTTGGAGCAAGCCATAATAACCAACCTCCATAGGGCCTAATCGATCCTGCATAAAGGCAGATATTTTTCGCTCGGCATATACAACGGCCACCGTATAAAATAGGAGTAGGGGTAGTATGAAGAAAAGTGTACTAATCACAAATTTATATGCCAATTAAACCATAAAGGTCACTTTTAAATAGAAAATAAAATCTGTTGAATTGCGATAAAACCTACATAGCCTTGATTTATTGTTCTAATTCCAAAGTGGATGGCGTTCTAAGGTTACTTTCTCTTGAAAAAAGAGCCCGGTTGATGCTTCAAAAGCCTCCGTATAATCGGATACAAAAAAATGATGTTTTGGTTGACCGGTTCTATTAAGAAGGTCGTTTTCTATCAGATAATTTTGAAGCGATTCCGCCACAACAATGGATGAATCCAATACATCGACCCGGCCATTATAGAACGAATTGATTTCTTTCTTTATTAAAGGATAGTGGGTACATGCTAAAACAAGAGCATCAATATCTTTTAGAATAGGGTCTTCAAGATATTGAGCAATAATTTCGTGGCTTATCTGATTATTAAAAAACCCTTCTTCAATCATAGGCGCCAGTAGGGGCGTAGCCAACGATTGCAAGGAAATATTTTGGTTGCCTTCGGTTATTTTGTTAGCATAAATACCAGATTGCACGGTACGTTTGGTTCCAATAAGGCCCACGTTTTTCCCCGCATAGTGATGTGTTATTAATGCGACCATCGGGTCAATAACATTCAAGATATACGCATCCTTACGCACATACTCTTTTAACAACTCGTACGCTGCCGAGCTGGCCGAGTTGCAGGCAATTACAATTACCTTGCATCCCTTTCGTAGAAGTACATCTGCTATTTTTATGGAGTAAGCCTGGATGGCGGCCTCCGATTTATCCCCGTAAGGTAAGTGGGCTGTGTCGCCAAAATAAATCATATTTTCATGAGGGAGAAGTTGACGAATAGCCTGTGCGACTGTAAGGCCGCCAATGCCGCTGTCAAAAACACCAATTGGTGCCGATTCTTCTTTTATCATCATTGCCAAAAATAGGGGACAAATGTAGGGAATTCGTAATATTGCACTCAACTCTAAACCAATTACACTCATGGGTATTAATCTGCTAAAAGGAAAAAAGGGAATTATTTTTGGTGCATTAGATGAAAACTCAATCGCCTGGAAAACAGCGTTAAAGGTGAAGGAAGAGGGGGGCGAGTTTACGCTCACCAACGCGCCTATTGCCATGCGGTTAGGCACAATCAATCAACTGGCCAAAACTTGTAATGCAGAGATTATTCCGGCAGATGCCACTTCGGAGGCAGACCTCACAAACTTATTTACCAAGTCTATGGAGGTACTGGGAGGTAAGCTTGATTTTGTTCTTCATTCTATTGGGATGAGCCCTAACATACGCAAGGGGAAAGAGTATGGCGATATGAATTATGAATGGTATTTGAAAACGCTAGATATTTCTGCGCTTTCTTTTCATAAAGTATTACAAACGTCAGAAAAATTAGATGCGATGAACGAGTGGGGGTCGGTGGTAGCCCTTAGTTACATTGCCGCTCAACGAGCTTACCCAGATTATACCGATATGGCCCAGGCAAAAGCGATGCTCGAGTCCATTGCCAGAAGTTATGGGCAACGGTACGGTTCGTTAAAGAAAGTACGTGTTAATACTATTTCGCAATCACCTACCAAGACAACCGCAGGTATCGGGATCTCGGGGTTTGATGCTTTTTTTTGATTTTGCGGATTTGATGTCTCCTATGGGAAATGCCTCAGCCGAAGATTGTGCTAACTACATTGCTGTTATGTTTTCGGATTACACCCGAATGGTTACCATGCAAAACCTGATGCACGATGGTGGATGTTCGGGTTCTGGTATTACGTATGCGATAGTTGAACGATTATCTAAATAGATGCTGGTTGCTGGACACTCGATACTGGTCTCTTGTTGCTGGATACTAATTATAGATTTGCTTTCAGTAACCAGTAACCAGTAACCAGTAACCAGTAACCAGTTTCCAGTTTCCAGTTATGGTAGTTTTTCCACATGGTAAAATTAATCTTGGTCTTCACGTTGTTTCGAAACGTGACGATGGTTTCCATAACATCGAAACCTGTTTTTATCCAATACCGTGGACTGACATTTTAGAAGTAATTAAATCAGAAAGCTTTTCATTCTCCTCTTCAGGCACACCTATACCGGGTAATGCTGAAGAGAATCTATGTATAAAAGCTTATCACCTTCTACAAGCAGATTTTAATTTATCGCCTGTAAAAATTCATTTGCATAAAGTAATACCCATGGGTGCTGGCTTAGGTGGTGGGTCATCCGATGCTGCTTTTATGTTACGCAGTCTCAATTCACTTTTTAGTTTGAATTTATCCACCGAACAAATGAATTCGTATGCAGCCAAACTCGGCAGCGATTGTTCTTTCTTTGTTACCGATACTCCTAAACTTGGACGTGGCCGTGGTGAAATATTGTCACCCCTGCCGGTTAGCTTAAAGGATTTGTATTTGGTGATTGTTAAACCACCCATACATGTTTCGACTGCCGAAGCCTATGCGGGTGTAAAACCGAATGAATCAGTTTTTTCATTAGCTGAGATTTTAAAGTCTCCGATTACATCATGGAAAGAGAAACTAACAAACGATTTTGAAGAATCGGTTTTTCAGATTCATCCTCAGATTAATAAAATAAAGGACGAGTTATATCGCCAAGGCGCTTTGTATGCCAGCATGAGCGGTTCAGGGGCTGCTGTTTTCGGGATTTTTAATACACCCGTTTTATTAAAGAATAATTTTGATGGCGATTATTGGGCCGGAGTATTAAAGTGATCTTCCTTTTTCTTTTTAAGGAAGGGATAGGCGATTACAGCACCCAAAATAATTAAGGTACCCACATAGAAATTTATACGCATTACTTCTTGTTGGCCAAAGACAATCAAGGCAAGTACAATTCCATACACCGGTTCTAAATTCAAAGCAAGTTGAATAAAAAAAACTGAGAGTTTTTTCATCAGGTTTATCGCAGCGGTATAAGCATACACAGAGCAGGCCCAGGCCATCAACGCAATGTAAATCCAGTCTATAAATGTTGGAATCAAGTTCAACTCATGATTTGTTGCTAAACTATTCTTATAGAGCGGAAGAAAAATAAGAATGCTTACGCAGGCACCAATCATTTCGTAGAAAGTAATGGAATAAGCATTAACACGATAAACAAATTTTGAGTTTATCACACTAAAAAGAGCAGCAGTCATTCCTGAAATTATGCCCAGAAATAATCCTAATGGCTAATCGAAATCGAAGGCAAGAATAATAACAAGCCCAGCGAGGCCTGCCAGGCCTAGACTTATTTCTAATAATTGAATTTTTCTTCTTTTGGCAATAGGCTCGAACAGCGCAGCCCAAAAGGCGCAAGTGGCAAAGCCAACTAAACTGGTGGAAGGATTGGAAATTTTACCTGCAACAAAAAAGGCAATCCAATGAATGGCAACTATTGTTCCGGTAAGCAAGAGTTTGATCAAATCATGGCTACTTATATAAAATGGAACCTTTGCAAAAAGCATAACCACCCCCATGCCCACAGCGGCTAATAAAGTGCGGTAGAGCACCATTTCTACAGAAGGAATTGAAATTAGTTTGCCCAGTACTGCGGTAAAACCCCAAAGAAATACAATGAAATGGAGTTTAAGATAATCTCTGTTTGTGGCTATCACCTTGGTACGAATTTATACATGCCTAAAGAGATGGCTCCAAATACACTGTTAGGTAGCCAGGCAGCGAGTAAGGGCGATAAGGAGCCTGCTTCCGCAAAGGTTCGGGTCATTGTAAAAAACAAAATAAAAATGAACGATAGGAAAAAGCCCAGCGCAATTTGAAAACCGGTTCCACCCCGGCTTTTTTTAGAGGAAACCAATACTCCCATAAAAACAAGTACGAAAATAGTAAAGGGTGTTGCAAAACGAATTTGTTTTTCAACCTCATAAATCTCTACCCCGTAGAGCCTCGGAATTTCATTTTCCGGATGTGCTCACTTAATTCGTTTATAGTCATACCATCATACCCGCGGTCGTTCGATGCAAAATCTTTTGGTGATATGGCTAACACCGTATCCAGTTCAATCCCGCGATCACTCAGTTTTTCTACGAATGAAGTTTGACGTATGTGAAAAATACTGTCCACAAGTTTTCGCTTCCAGTATTTCAGGGTCCAGGTTTGTTTAACGGAATCCCATTGAATGTTATCTGCAGTAAGCTTTTCAATCAATCGATTATCATTAAAACGCTCTAATGAAAACTGATAACCCACATTAGAATGATTATCATAACTTTGAATAAACAGAATAACATTGGGCTCTATCTGCATGTGAACATTGCGCTTGCTTGATAAACTATTCTTCTTAAAATATTGCATCTCAAAAACCAAACGCTCCTGATTGGATTTGGGGATTACCCAACCATTCAGGTAGAAACTGAGTGCAGCAATTACGAAAGCGGCAAGGAAGTAGGGCACCAAAAGTCTTTTGAAACTAACCCCACTGCTAAGAATGGCAATGATCTCGGTGTGTGCGGCCATGCGTGAGGTTACATAAACAATAGAAATGAAAACGGTGATGGGGGAAATTAATCCGGCAATCCAAGGGATAAAGTCGGCATAATAGCCAAGAATTTGTGCCGTACTTAAATTATTGGCCGAAAACTTATCAATCTTTTCAGTTAAATCAATGACGGTGATAATGGCCACGAGAATTAGTACTACATAGAAAAATGTAGAAAGAATTTTTTTGATGATATAGCGATCCAGAATGGTCATTCAACGTATCGATTTATAATCGCTGCGAAACTTTTTTCACCATGCTATTCTTCCAGGTAGTAAATGTGCCCTCCATAATTTTCTCTCTGGCTTGCCTTACCAGCCAAAGGTAAAAGGTAAGATTGTGGATAGAAGCAATTTGCGCGCCTAACATTTCTTTCGCGATAATTAAATGGCGTAAGTAGGCTTTTGAGTAAAAGGTGCTCACATGGCCGCCCACTTCACTATCCAGGGGCGAAAGATCATCTTTCCACTTTTCATTGCGGATATTAATAATACCCTGTGTGGTGAATAGCATCCCATTACGGGCATTGCGTGTTGGCATCACACAATCAAACATATCAATTCCTAAAGCAATGCATTCCAGAATATTTTCAGGGGTGCCCACGCCCATGAGATAGCGTGGCTTATCCTGCGGTAAGATTGAACATACAAGATCAGTCATCTCATACATCATTTCATGTGGTTCCCCTACCGACAATCCTCCGATAGCATTACCCGCCTGGTTTTGGCTGGCTATAAACTCCGCGGATTGAATGCGTAAATCTTTATAAACACTTCCCTGCACAATCGGAAACAAGGCCTGCTCAAAGCCGTAGTGTGGTGATGTGCTATTTACTTGCTTCACGCATCGGGTTAACCACCGGTGCGTAAGGTCCATAGATTTTTTCGCGTAGGCATATTCGCATGGGTAGGGTGTACATTCATCAAAAGCCATGATTATATCAGCACCAATAGTCCGTTCGATATCCATCACCCCTTCGGGAGTAAAAGTGTGTTTTGAACCATCAATATGCGATTTGAAAATTACGCCTTCTTCTGTAATTTTTCTGTTAGCTCCGAGTGAATATACCTGATAGCCACCGCTGTCGGTGAGTATGGGCCGATCCCAACCAATGAATTTATGCAGCCCACCTGCTTTTTCAAGTAAAGAAAGACCTGGCCGCAGGTACAGATGATACGTGTTGCCTAAGATAATTTTTGCGTCTATGTCGTTTTTCAATTCGCGCTGGTGCACTGCTTTTACCGATCCGGCTGTCCCTACGGGCATAAAGATGGGAGTCTGTATTTCACCGTGATCGGTGATCAGGGTTCCGGCCCGGGCTTTCGAGTTTGAATCAGTAGCGTTAAGAGAGAATTTCATGCAGGCGCAAAGTTAACCGCAAGGTAAGCGCGCTCCAAATCGGCTGGCCGGTAGACCATAAACCACGAAGCTATTATTGATTAAATAGTTTGCCTTGCTATAAGCCTTTATATTTGTCCGCTTTTACTTTTAACATTACTCTCTTGTTCCTCATCACGATACTTTGCTTCTCTGTTCTAGGTATTCAAATTATTTACATACTCTTGTTTTTACTTGGGTTTGCTAAAGACGAAAAAGATGCCCTACAGCCTGCTCACCCGGTTTCAATTATTGTTTGTGCGCACGATGAAGAGGTAAATCTTCGGGAATTGATTCCTTTATTATTGACTCAGGATCACCCTGAATTTGAAGTAATCATTGTGGAAGATCGCTGCAATGATGGCACGTATGATTATTTGCGCGAAATGACAGCCACACACAATCAACTAAAATGGTACGGGTGGTGCACAAACCAGATCACATCAATGGAAAGAAATTTGGTTTGACGTTAGGCATCAAGGCGGCTAAGTACGAGTGGCTCTTATTTACCGATGCCGACTGTCGTCCGGCTAGTAATCAATGGGCTACGCAAATGACCTCCCACTATAATGAGAATACCCAAATCGTTTTAGGTTTTTCACCGTATACAAAACGAACCGGATGGTTAAATGCCTTTATCAGATTCGAATCGATTGTTACAGGAATTCAAATGATCAGTTTAGCTAACCTTGGTAAACCCTATATGGGCATAGGTAGAAATCTGGCTTATACCAAATCATTATTTCTTGGCCATAAAGGGTTTAATGATCATTTAGCAGTTACCGGTGGCGATGATGATTTATTTATAAATCACGTGGCGACAAAGAAAAATACACGGGTGTGTTTGAGTTCAGAAGCGATAACAGTATCCCATCCAAAAGAAAGTTGGCGAGAATTTTTGCACCAGAAACTCCGCCATCTCTCAGTAGGAAAAAAATATCAGGTAGGTGATAAAATTATCTTAGCGCTTTTTTCACTTACGTGGATGCTCACCTGGTTTTTTGTTGCTCCTTGTATGGCGTTTACTATCGGTTTTTATGGAATTGCCGCACTTTTTACTGTACGATGGGTTTTGCAGATTATTCTTATCCACAAAGCGACCCATAAAATGGGAATGGGCTTTGAGGTCTGGAAAACGCCCTTTTTAGATTTTATTTTTTCCTTTTATTATCTTGTCACCGGCCTTCGGGCGTTAGTAGTCAAAAGAATCCAATGGAAGAACTAGAAGATAGTCGTTTTTCGTCCAAAGCATTAGAAGATTTTAAGCTGATCGATATGGCGGTGGATGGCGATGATAAGGCTTATGCCAAGTTACTTCAGCGCTATAAACGCCCCGTGTATCACATGATACTAAAAATGGTACGCAACATAGACGATGCCGAAGACCTGACTATGGAATCTTTCTCCAAGGCTTTTCGAAGTCTGCATAAGTTTAAGAAGGATTTTACTTTTAGCACGTGGCTATTTCGAATCGCTACCAACAATACCATCGATTTCATACGCAAGAAAAAAATAAATACGCTAAGTATTCAAAGCACGTTTACCGATGATGATGGTCAATCGGTGGGCATTGATGTGGAAGATGACGGTAATCTGAATCCACAAGACGAAGCGATCAAAGCCCAGAAGGAAGAATTAATACAGGTATTCGTAAACATGCTTCCGTCTAAATATCAAAAGTTGGTGCGCTTGCGCTACTTTCATGAATTAAGTTATGAGGAAATTGCAGCAGAATTGGAAGCACCCCTGGGTACCGTAAAAGCCCAACTTCACCGGGCTCGTGAATTAATGTACGACCTGGTGAAGAATAAAAAGGGACATGTAAGCCCTTTTTCTATTAAAACCTATTTTTTATCAATACTAAATTAAAGTCGTTTTGAAATTTGGGACATTTCAATACTTTTGGCACTGTGAAAAGAGGCTTTACCTTATTTCTGCTCGCGTTATTCCTGCTCAATGTGTTGGGATACTATGGGGTTTTTATTGGCCTTCAGGTTAGTAATACCCGGGCTATGCAAACGAGCTTCGATAACGACACCTACGCGCAGTTACATGAAGTAACCGTGAAGGTTCCGCTTACAGTTCCTTATTTAGGGGATTCGCACGAATACGTTCGTGTTGATGGAGAGTTCGAACACGAAGGCGAGGTTTACCGCATGGTGAAGCAGCGCTATCAAAGCGATACGCTTTACATTGTGTGTGTTAAAGACAAGGCCTCAAAAAAAATTAATCAAGCATTAACGGATTATGTTAAAACATTTTCAGACAAACCGGCAGGGGAGAAAGGAAATTCTAAAACAATCCAAAACTTTATAAAAGATTATATGACGACCACCACCGAGTTGCAATGGCAGAACGATGGTTGGAACAAACGTATTAATGAAAGTGCTTACCTGAGCCAATATCAATCTGTTGGCATTTTGCACACCACGCCACCCCCTAAGGGTTAATTCTTTTCTGTCCGGATCAATCCGGAATATCCACACCTATTTCTTAAGTACGGGCTAACGCCCAATGGCTAACGGCAAGTTTGATTTTGAGTTGCTCGGCATCTTAAAATTCAAATTTCTTAAGGCGTATATCCGTGGAATAAAATCAAGCTGTTTTTTAATTTTTTATTGAATGAATAAATATTTACTGTCTGGTTTATCCGGCCTTACTTTTTTAATTGCATTTCCGCTTACAGCGCAAACACCCTATGACGCGGTTATGATGAAACAAAAAGAATTTTGTTTCGCACTTACTTATGAGCAAGGATCCTGGGATCACTATTGGGAGGGCACCTATCTTCGAACTAACCAAACCGTAGCAACAGTTTCCAGAAGAATTGTAACACCCATGCTAGCCATTGGTATTTTGGATAAGTTGAATCTTTTGGTTGGCGTGCCCTACGTTAAAACAGAATCAAGCGAACCCAATGGTGGAAAGTTTCAAGGTGCACATGGTTTCCAAGACTTAAGTATTACGCTCAAATATGAAATACTGAATAGACAATTAGGGAAAGGAAAGTTGGCCTTGTTGACAGCGGGCGGCTATGGTACTCCTACCACAAATTATCTTTCCGATTACCGACCTTATAGTATTGGTAATGGAACAAATGAATTTTCATTAAGAGGCATAGCCCAATACAAATTGGATAAAGGGCCGTACCTAAAAATGATGGGCGGTCATTTGTTCAGAGGCCAGACGAAAGCCGAGCGCGATTACTATTATAATAACGGAAGCTATTATACCGCCTGGATGGACGTACCCGATGCATGGGAGTATTGTGTTGCTTTAGGAGCATGGCTGTTGGATAATTCTCTGAAAATAGAGGCCAATTATTATAGTCTTAAATCTACAAGTGGAGACGATGTGTGACCTTATAACGCAGCGCAGCCAACGAATAAAGTTCAATATGATCAGGTTGGCTTTGTTGCTCAATATTATCTCAAGCCTGTGAAAGGACTTGGGGTACTTGCTTACGGCTCGCAGGTAGTGAATGGAAGGAACTGGGGTAAGTTTGCCAGTTTTGGTTTTGGTGCAACCTATCAGTTTAAGCTTTGATAAATGAAGATTATGAAAAGAAATATTCTTAATTGGATTTGTACTTGCTTGATCATTTTATTGGTTGCAGCGTGCGAAGATGAATTGCCTACCAGGGCAAACTACACGGCCTATGCTTTTTCAGATTTAGATGTTGATGGGGGTAGCTGGTCTCCGATACTTTTATTAAGTGTTAGTGCTATTAGTATTGATGTACCTGCTGATGTGACTTCAAATGAGTATCAAAATGAATTGGCTTCTTTAAAATCGGAAACAGAATCTCTTAATGGAGATGAAAAGAGAGCCGTTGACTATTGGACAAACAATTCGGTTTTAAGATGGAATGAAATTGCTTTAGAATTGATTGCAAAGTATAACCTGATACCTGGGCCCAATGATGATGGAACGTATACTTTGCCAAACTCAGTTTCGCCCGAAGGGCCACCTCCCTTTCCGTTTGCTCACCCGCCTTATGCTGTCAGAGCGCTCGCTTATCTGAGTGTTGCACAGTTTGATGGATTGATTACGGCCTGGCACTATAAGTATATGTATAATCGTGAGGCGCCCTATGTAGTTGACAATACAATTAATGCAGCGTATAAGCAAAACAAGGTTCCTTCCTACCCATCGGATGGCGCGGTAATAGCAGCCTCAGCGCGTGATATTTTATCGGTGATGTTTTGGAAAAAGAATATCTAAAAGCTAAAGCAGATGAACATCTGCAAAGTTTGATCTGGGCGGGTGTGAATGTTGAAAGTGATATTGAAGCTGGTGAATTTATTGGTGCCGAGGTTGCTAAAGTTGCTCTTGCTCGTGCTGCCACGGATGGTATGAAGAAAGCGCAATGTCCTAAAGCTGTTTCCGACTCAATCAAGGCATCGGCTTTAGCAAGGTTTGGCTGGCAGTGGGATAACCTGGAATTGCCCACACGACCCGTAGGGCTTACTCCATTGTTTGGGAAAGTGAAAATGTGGAACATACCGACCGTTGAAGAAGTACGGCCTGGTATCCCACCTGCCCCTGGTTCCGATGAGTACAATGCAAACGTGGAAGAGCTTATACACTTTCAGGATAACATGACCGTTGAGTGGCGAAGAATAGCCAACTATTGGCAGGATGGATTGGGTACCTATACGCCACCCGGGCATTGGAACAAAATTGCAAAGGATTATATCATTGAATATAAAGAGAATCCTCTTCGCACAGCCCGCGTGTTTGCTTATTTGAATATGGCAATGATGGATGCTGGTATTAGTTGTTGGATGCAAAATATTATTATCACTACCCAAGGCCAATTCAACAGATACCGGGTTTTAAAACCATTGCGGGCACGCCTAACTTTCCTAGTTACACATCAGGGCATAGTGTGTTCTCTGCTTCTGCGGCTGAAGTATTAGCTTATCTATATCCTACACAGGCCACTCAGTTTCGAGCGTGGGCCGAAGAGGCTGCGGTGTCAAGAATCTACGGTGGAATTCACTGGCGCTTCGATGCCGAAGTAGGTCTGAATCAAGGAAAGAAAGTAGCAGAATATACAGTGAATAAAGCAAAATTAGACGGAGCCGATTAGCGATGAAGAGATTTGTATTCTTATTAAGAACCGTGTTTTCGTTTTTCTGGGTCTAGTCAGGATTTAAGATTTAAGTAATTGTTTTTAATTGTTGTTTTAAAATGTCGGGCAGGGGTGCCCGACATTTTTTTTATTTCAAAGTTGATATCCTTCATGATAATTTTACCCTTCGCACCAAACAATTCATATATCGTTTATAGGCACACGCACGCGAGTAATCAAATCCTTAAGCCAAAGATTTTATATAATTCTTCAATAATAGTTTTGTTGTCGGCTATTACCAGCAGGTGATCATGAGCTTCAATCACCGTTTCACCATTGGCACTAATGTATTTTCCATTCCTATGAATTAAAACAATAAGCGCTCCTTTCGGCATACCTATTTGAACTACCGCTTTGCCAACAATAGTAGATTCTTGAGAAATATCTAATTCAATAAGCTCAGATTTAATGTCCTCTTTAACTCAATATCGAGCGGAAAATTTCTCTTAATTTTTCCGGGCACGCTTACATGAAGCCATCGGGCTACCATAGGCAGCGCGGAGCCTTGTAAAACAACGGACGAAACCGAGATGAAGAATACCAGATTAAAAATAGTATCGGCATAGTTCACTCCAGCAAGCAAGGGGTAAGTGGCAAATACAATGGGTGCTGCTCCGCGCAAGCCTACCCACGATATAAAAAGTTTTTTCGGAAGTTAAGCCCCTTAGTTAACGAAAGAGAAATAAACACGGCTATGGGTCGGGCTGCAAAAATCAGAAAAGCAGAAATCATCATGCCTGAGCCAAGAAAGGGAACAATCCTGCTTGGATAAACAAGAAGCCCTAAGGAAAGGAACATGACGATTTGCATTAGCCAGGCTTGCCCGTCAAAAAACTTCATTAAGCTTTTCTTATGGATAAAATTGCTACTGCCCAAAATAATTCCAGAGATGTATATCGCAAGAAAACCGTTACCACCTATAAAGTCGGTAAAAGAAAAGGTGAAGAAGACAAGGGAAAGCACAAGTACCGGATATAATCCGGCAACATCGAGTCGGATTTTGTTAACCATCCAGATCATGATTTTACCCATGGCAAAGCCGCAAGCGCCACCCAGTATCATTCCTTTTAGGAACTTTGGAATCAGAACAACAACTGAAGCGTCAGGATTTAAAACCAGATAGGTCATGCTTACAGTAAGGAAGTACGCCATAGGATCGTTGCTTCCACTTTCAAATTCAAGCGTGGGCCGAAGATGTCCCTTAAGCCAATGCTTCGCGTACGCAAAATAGAAAAAACAGCGGCCGCATCAGTTGAAGAAACAATGGCTCCTAGTAATAGGCCTTCGGCTAAGGTAAAGCCAAGTAGGTAAGATGTAAAAACACCAACCAGAATGGCTGTAAGTAAAACGCCAAGCGTGGAGAGCGATAAGCCTTGCCAAAGCACGGGTTTAACGCTTTCCCATTTGGTGTCTAGTCCTCCTGAGAATAAAATAAATGTAAGAGCAATTACTCCTAAAAATTGGGCGAGTCGTGGGTCATTGAAATATATGCCCCCGGGTCCATCAGACCCGGCCAGCATACCGACTACTAAAAATAAAATTAGCGTGGGTACGCCAAGTTTAAAAGAAGTTTTGCTGGCAATAATGCTAACAAACAGCAAGATTGAACCAAGTAATAAAATATTTTCAACAGATAATGTCATGGTCCAGTAAATATAGGTTGTGTGATCACCAAAGGAGATCACACAACCTAAGGCATTAAGATATTTTCAAGATACCAAACAGAATGACAAGAAGCACGCCCATTAGTATAACAAACCAAAGTCGATTTCCAAAATATTTGATAAATAGATTTCTCGATAAGGAGGAAGGGGGGGGGGGGGGGGGCCGGGGTGGTTGACCCCCTCACACCCAAAGTATTGATTTTGTTACAGCTTAATTCCGGTGTTGACTTTCCCTTATTTTTAGGTAATTTTTAAAATCATTTGTGCGGAATGCGCCTATAGTTAGTAGGTCAGTATTTGTCAAGGTTGAGTAGGTCGTAAAAATTAAAGTGCTAGCGATTTTAATTAAACAAGCTTTATTATGCAACGTAGAACGTTTATTAAAAAATCCTCCCTTACCGTTTTAGGTACTGCTACATTAAGCAACTTGCCGATCAATAGCTGGAGCCAAACAAGTCAAAGTAGTTTGAGAGTAAATAGCAAGCGGATTGATACCCGCATTTTTGAACTCGCCAAATTTGGTCGCGATGAAAACGGCCAGGGCTACCGCGTGGCCTATACACCCGGAGATAGAGCGGGTCGTGCGTGGTTTATAGATCTAATGAAAAAGGCCGGGCTAGATGTTCGTATTGACGAAGGTGGAAATATTATCGGAAGCCGGAAAGGAAAAAATAATTTATTAAAGCCTATTGCTTTTGGTTCGCACATCGACATGGTACCCGATGGGGGCAATTATGATGGAGCATTGGGTTCACTCAGCGCACTGGAAGTAATTGAGATACTTAATGAAAATAAAATTATAACAGAGCATCCCCTGGAAGTAATTGTTTTTGCCAATGAAGAAGGCGGCCTTATTGGTAGCATGGCCATGGTGGGTAGACTTACGGAAGCCGGGTTGCAGCAAATCAGTCAAAGTGGGTTGGTTATGGCAGATGGAATAAAAGCCATTGGAGGCAACCCCGATCAGATAAAAAATGCCATTCGCCCGAAAGGTGCGATTCATGCTTTTGTGGAATTGCATATTGAACAAGGGGGTACCTTGGAAACAGAGAACCTTCAGATAGGAGTTGTAGAAGGGATTGTTGGTATTGTGGATTGGGAAGTTGTGGTGGAGGGTTTTGCCAATCATGCCGGAACGACTCCCATGAATCTTCGCATGGATGCCCTGCTGACTTCATCCAAATTGATACTTGCTGTTAATGAAGTGATTACGAGTGTGCCTGGCAAGCAAGTGGGTACGGTTGGTAAGATTGAAGCCTTGCCCGGAGCGTACAATGTTATTCCCGGCAAGGTTACGTTAGGTTTAGAGATTCGGGATTTGTCGGCTGATAAAATTGAAATGCTATTTGCTGAAATAGAAAAGCGGGCCGCAAGTATTGCGACTGAATCAAAAACAAAAATAAACTTTATCCGCCAGGCAAGTACCTCCAAGCCGGCCCTCACAGATAAATCATTACAACAAAAAATTAATAACACTGCGAATGCTCTTGGCCTTACAACAAAGTTTATGCAAAGTGGCGCGGGGCACGACACCCAACAAATGGCAAGCATAGCACCCGTGGCTATGATTTTTGTTCCGAGCGTTGGGGGCATCAGTCATTCGCCTAAAGAATTTACAAAACCGGAAGACATGACAAACGGAGCTAATGTCTTACTGCAAACTATTTTGGCTATTGATAAGGAATAGAATGGCGGCGCAAAAAATTTTATAATAATAAATTTTTTTGTTGCCTACAAGGGCCGACTATTGACTGCCAAAACTTATCTCTTAGCATTAGCTGAAAGCACCTAGTCCTCCCAGAAATCGGGTTTAATGTTCGTAGCATTAGGAAACAATTCCAGACAACTTAACCACCCAATTTTTGAAAAATCCACGTGGGGTATAGTCACTTGGGGTGGAACATCTGCGGGGGTAATATATTTACTTTTGGAAGCTACACCGCTTGCATAAAATATTCCAACAATAGGTGTTGTTGTTCCTTTAAGTTGAATAAAAGTACTTGGTATTTTTCCGGTAATGGGTTGAAACAAACTTCCGACAGCTTCTTTTTGATCTCTAATACTTTTGAAAAACTGAAAGGAGTTTTCAGTTAATGTAGCTTGAGTAACTTCAATATGTATTTTGAACATAAAAATCCAACTATCCAAGGGTACTCTATAAATTGATACGTTCCGGGTAGCTTACCGTAGAACTAAATATTTCATCACTTAATATTGGAGAATTATTAAATATTTTATACCAACATGTGCAACATTCACATGGCGCAATTCTTATGTAATTGGATGCTCCATTTCCATGATAATTTTTTCGTAAACCCGTGCAAAGTGGAATATAATTACACCTCCCAAAATCTTCTGGAATAGGATAACATCCGCCCCCACTAGATTTCACAATCCCAGGGTGCGTAACTGATTTAAAGGTACCCGTCATAGTCCACATGTAACGACTATCGTTGCCCCCTCCATTTCCAAGTGAATTAGCATAAACGTCAAAGCCATAATTCGTTGCGCCTGAAGAATTGACTATAGAAGTAAACTCAGAATACAGACTATCAATTGCACCAGGCGCGAGCAGCGTATCGGGAATGGATTCATAAACTCTATCATCTTCAAATTCAATTCGGATTTTGTACACCCCGCCAATCCGGCCTTGGGTTGTGCTGGTTTGATACACCCCACTTTCTACTTCAACCAGTTCTTCGTCATTACCCAATTCATCAAGAAGATTAACGTGCTTAGCGGAAACGGGTATTTTTGGGTTTGACTTTGATTCAATGTCGAAGCTGGAATTTAAATAAACTTTGTACGGTCCCGGCTGATTAGTAATATGGCCGGATACAGAAACCGGCAGGGTGGGAGGTAAATCAATATCAAATTGAATGCGATCCACACAGGCCGATAAAATTAAGACCGAAGTAATTGCGAAATATTTTCTCAATGAATTCATGGATTAAAAAAACCTGAATGTCAACGGTGATTTGTCTTTTAAGGACGTAACCTGAATTGGCTTTAAATTTTTACTTTTTGGTAATATGACCTACTAATAAGCGAGTTCTTTACAATTTCAAGATAATTTTGGAAAAAACAAACTGACTCTACTCCTTGCAAACTTCTAACACTATTCTCGAGTATTTTCCATCTCTAACGGAAATACAAAAGCTCCAAATCAACCAATTAGGTGGGCTCTATAAAGAGTGGAACGACAAAATCAATGTAGTATCCCGTAAGGATATTGAAAACATTTATATCAATCATGTTTTGCACTCCTTAGGCATTGCTAAAGTGATGTCATTTAACCCTCAGGCAGAAGTGCTTGATGTGGGTACTGGTGGTGGGTTTCCGGGTATTCCCCTTGCTATTTTATTTCCAGAGACACGTTTCCATCTGGTTGATTCTATTGGTAAGAAAATTACCGTAGTGAACGAAGTAGCCAATGCGTTGGGTCTGAATAATGTAAGAGCTGAACAAATCCGCGCTGAGCAAATAAAAGGGAAATATGATTTTGTGGTAAGCCGGGCCGTTACCCGCATGAAGGAATTTTATGGCTGGGTAGAGAACAAGATTAAAGAGCAGGAATCAACGCATACCTTGGATAACGGAATTCTTTACTTGAAGGGAGGCGATCTGGACGAGGAGATGAATGAATTGAAATGTCCGTACAGTGTGTATAACCTTTCTGATTATTTCAAGGAGGAGTTTTTTGAAACCAAGCGCGTGGTTTACGTACCCTTATAGTTTGAAGCCAAACAACACGCCATCAACTCGTTCTCCCAAATTTGAACTTGTCACCACCAATTCTACTGTGTCGCCAACATTTAGTTTATAAATGATGCTGTCGTAATAATTGACAATAGTAACCACGGGGTAAGCCTGCTGCCGCTTAATATCGAAGAAGGAAGTACCACCTGAAGTTATTTTTAATTTGATTGGTACGCCCCCAAGGCTTGAAGTCCCGGTAACGGTAAATGAGTAGGCGCCAGCTCCACCGGCTGGCACGGTAAATCGATTGGTGCTCACTACGTTAAAATCATCGAATGCCTTAGTTAATGAAATGGGTGAATCATTAAAGACACCACCCGTATTAGTAAATGAATAAGTTGTTTTAAAGGCGTAATTGGTTGCTATTGCCGTGGCTATTGCTGTATCTACATAACCTTTGTTGTTGCATCAGTGGCAACGGTAGGGGCACCTACATTTTGGATTTTAATATTTCCTGCACTTGGGTTAGTTGTTAACACTTGAGTAAGCGTAGAAGAAATAGTAACATTGTTTCCCCCGGCAATCGCCAAATTATTGGTTGCTGGCGTGTACGTTAAGTTTTGCTTGTACGGAGTAAGATCAACGGTTGTCGCATCACTGGTTAAGCTAAGTATATTGGTACTGGTGTTTAAGGCAAGATCCTGAATTTCGTTGGTTGCGTTGTTATCATTATCGGCAACGTCAATCGTTACGCCATTGCCATTTGAAATGTTAATAGTGCGATTGGTTCCTGATGGAGTACCCAGTGCTAAGTTTTGATTATCCGTATTTACAGATCCAAGATTAACAGAGTTTCCACCACTAATGGTCAACGAGGTTCCTGTTAAGGTTAGATTTTGATTATCGACTGCGAGGGTAGCCAGGTCAACCACTTTGGTGCCACCGGCATCCGTAATCTGAAGTTTTTTGTCTGCTGTTAGCGTGGCGGCAGAGATAAGCTCATTCGTTGCGTTATTATCGCCATCACCGGTGTTAGAAACTACACCATTGTTTATGGCAATGCCCTGCCCTGCGGTAAGTCCGGAACTATTTCCTGAATACTCAGAATAAAATGCGTAGGGCACACTCATCAACTGCTGTGTTCCCGCTAATTGAAAGGAACTACCGCCCTCTGGATCAATTTCTATTTGCAACCATTTGTTACCAACAGCCCAACTTATAAAGGCAAATGAACCCGTGCCGGGCGTGCCTTGACCGATAAGAAGTGTGAATAGACCAAACTGATTGGTTTGAGGTTTATGAGTTTCTGAATATTCTACTTCTCCGTTGGCTTCGTTTTTCAAAATGCTTATGTGTACAGAAATGCTTTTATTAATAATAGGTTTGCCATCACTATCGCGCGCCACGCCTTGGTAGTTAATGCCTTTGGGGCCTGGGAATAAGCTGCCAGTGTTAAAATAGCCAGTACAAGGGAGAGTAGAAGTTTTTTCATAAGCGTTAGGTTCCCACTTTAATGACTTTAATAGTTTTACTCTCCTGGTTAGTCAGCAGCACTTTAATGAAATAGGCGCCCGGGGCAATATCGCCCAGCTGCACTTTGTTGTCTTTGGTTGGTTTAATGGTAGTTATCTTCCGGCCCCACGTATCGTATAGATCCATGAACTGAATCTGTATTTCGCATCCGTAGGCTTCAATGGTGATTTCACTTTTAGCAGGATTAGGATAATAAGTGAAAGCGAGATCCTTGCAAGGAAGAATTTCGGGCTGAAGAAAGCCTTGCGTTAAGCTCAGATTAGAATTTGAAAAAGTGAGAATGGCGGGCTCACCGATGGATGATGTTACGATAAAGTTAGGAACCGAAAGATCGAAGCCGGCCATGTTTGTTACCTGCTGCCGTGCCTGGCCCATACCCAGGATGGGCAATAGAAGAAGTAGCAAATAGGTAAATTTCGATCTCATAAGTGATTAGGAAATAGAAACTTACAACATTTGGTTAAATATTCACATAAGGTGTAATTTTTTAATCATTATTTCCTTTTTCCAGGGATGGGGTTGGGCCCTACCATTACAAAGACTCCCCCAAAAACAGTCCGGCATAGACGGCCAAAACACAGAGCAAAAGACTCAGGATCACGTAAATCAATGAGTTTAGGCTGAAACCGCCCTGTAGTAGGGTAAGGGCTTCGTAGCCAAAAGTTGAAAAAGTGCTGAAGCCCCCACAGAAGCCCACCGTCCAAAACATCCGGGCGTTAGGTGAAAATAATTGCCGGTGATCAGCCAAACCTATGAATAGGCCGAGCACAAAACAGGCGGCAATGTTGGCAATCAGGGTTCCGTATGGAAAATTATAGCTGTGAAGGGCATTGACCCAGCGACCGAGCGAATAGCGCACCATGCTGCCAAGGCCTCCACCGATAAAAACCATGATTAGTGCACGCATTGTTATAAAGTTATGTTAAGTATGGCTTATAATCATTTCACGCATGATTGCATTCGTCTGTTCTCTTAATGTTTTGGTATCTGAAGAATGGTCTACCAAAATTTCTTTGCCCACAACAATGTGAATGGTGCCGGGTAGTAGTTGTATGGTGCCCGGTGGCATTAGTTTGCCAGCGCCCAGAACGACAATAGGCAACAGAGACTTTTGCGTATCGGCTGCAATTCGAAAAGCACCATCTTTAAAGGGTTGAAGAATTTCTTTACTGCGGTTTTGTGTGCCTTCCGGAAAAATCAGAATGTTAATGCCCATCGTTAAAATTTCTTTCAGGTGATCGAGGCTTTTTTTACGACTTTCATTGCTGGTGCGATCCACCACCACGCACGTAGCACGGGTTATCCAACCAAACACAGGTATTTTCAATAGCTCTTTTTTTGCCAGTGGCCGAAACTGGCCGCGGATAGTCATAGCAATACCGGGCAGATCGAGGAAGGAAGTATGATTACTTACGTAGATGTAAGATTTGCCCTTCTCAATATTTTCCCGGTCAATAATTTTATACCGGATAAACGTAAGTTGACTAAACACCCACGACCAGGCTTTCATAAAAAGTAAGTGACCGAAACGGCATGTTGTCCAAAAAATGCGGGTAGAATAATGCCTGGCAAAAATATAATCATGAAAACAGAGAACACCAGAAATACCCAGACTCTATAGAGGAATAATAAAATATGTTTAATACGTCTCAAAAGGTTCAAACTTTTAGGTGAAAAAAAATTCCCGAAAGGTAAGGAAATGAGTTAAAAGGAGAGCTATAAAATGATCAACGGAAAATCCACCTGAGTTCGTGCCGGCCCTGCGTTACTCACCTTTAGATTCTATCTTTAGTCCGTGGAACACGAGCCAATGGCAAGGTTTAGATATTTTCTGGAAGCCTTTCAAATTCTTTTCGTTTGGCTTCCATCCACTGATTCATGGAGTCGGGTGACTTCATCATCTTTTATTTCTTCATAGCTTCAAGGTGTGCTTGGTCTCCTTTCTGAAACATTTCCATGCCATGCTTTTTACTCAATGCTGCAATTTCGTCAAACGTATTTGCACTGAATTTTGGTCGCAAGCGCCACCAAGTTGTTTGCAAGTCATTGTTCATATCTTTTCTTGTGGGTCTGTTTTACCTATTTCAGAGTATAATTCGTCTGATGTATATACTTTTCATTTTAATACATTAACTTCTTACGAAAAATAATTGGTTACACCAGGGATTGCGACTGGGTAGTTTCCATCAGGGCCAGGCAATAGTGGAGGTAAAGCATTGAAATCAAATTTAGTTGGCATAATGCTCATCCCTGAATTCAAGGCTTTCTCAAACTCAACTACTTGTCCGGTATAGGTTGCTAATCTTCCAAGAATAGAAGTCATCGTGCTCTTCGCTCCCCTTTCAGTATCATCAAATTTGTATTCTTTTTTTGCAATAGCTGCAAACAACTCATCATGCTCCGTTTGATAAGGATTATTTTCTTTTGAGCGATCATATTGATAAAGCACTTTTCCTTTGCGATCAACAATATTGGCAGCACCCGCATAGATGCTTCCTTTTGTGCCTACCATTAATTCATCTACTTTACTCATGGTGCCTTTAATATGGCGGCACTGGCTGTTTAATATGGAGCCATCGGCATAATGAAACTCTACATAGTGGTGATCAAAAATTTCACCGTAGTCTTTTCCTTTTCGTACCTCTCGGCCACCCATACCTTGTGCTTTTACCGGATAGCCTTCTTTAAACCAATTGATCACATCAATGTTATGAATATGCTGCTCTACGATATGATCGCCACACAACCAGTTAAAATAATACCAATTGCGCATTTGATATTCCATTTCAGTTTGATTGTATTTGCGTGGATTCATCCAAACGCCTTCGTTGTTCCACCAGGCTTGCGCGGAGGTGATTTCGCCAATCAACCCTTCTTTATATTTCTTAAATAATTCGCGATATGAATTTTGATAGTGACGCTGTAAGCCAACGACTACATTCAATTTTTTCTGGCGTGCAATTACCGCAGCATCCAATACCCGCTTAATTCCGGCAGGGTCGGTAGCCACCGGCTTTTCCATAAATATTTGTTTGCCTTGATTCACGGCTTCCTCAAAGTGAATAGGACGAAACCCGGGTGGGGTTGTTAAAATAACAACATCCGCCAAGGCCATTGCTTTCTTATAGCCATCAAACCCTACAAACTTATTTTCTTCCGGAACCGCTACTCGTTGAGATACATTGCCATCTTCATTGTTGGGATCATTCAACTCGTTGTAGCAGCCATCCAGTCGATCGCGAAACGCATCGGCCATAGCCACCAATTTTACATTTTGCTTGGTAAGCAGGGCTTGCATAGCCGCACCGGTACCCCGGCCACCGCAGCCGATAAGAGCGATTTTAATACTGTCGTCAACAGAAGTATTTACATTTCCTGCTTGTAGGGGGGGGGGTGGGCGCTTAGGAATAAGGTTGCTGCCAGGGAACTGGCGATCAGTTAGTTTTTTAACAAACCTCTGCGGGATTGGTTAGTTAGGTTTTCATAATAATGTTGGTTGTTTTTGATACTGGTCACTCGATACTGGATTGCTCGTTGAAAAGAAACGATCGACCAGAGTCCAGTATCCAGCATCTACTGAAGGTACAAGTTATAAAACTTTTCAATTTCTTCTTTCGAAGGTTGTACGAGTGGCCTCACAACCCTAAAACCCATAAACATGCCATCGGTAAGCCACCATTTGCTTTTAGGTATTTGCGGATCGCGTTGGTTCCAGTTCGGGCTCGATGCAATTCGGTTAGCACACCGCAGTTCTTTTGCTTCATCCAGGTAGGAGCCACCCTTTACACTTTTTGGATATTTTGAACCCACCGAGGTCATAGGGTTTTTGAATTTATTTTCCATAGTATGCTGGATCATATTGATCAATGGTCCACTCACTTAAATTTCAAGCATATCATACAAACCCCAGGCGTTCGGTTTTAACTGACCTACCTGATGAAACTTGCCATTGCTGTTATCTTTAAAGTATCCATATTCTTTCAAACTTTGAGCATCGTTGCCAAAGGATACGCTGTTGTAGTTCCTGCGCGACACGCATATTCCCATTCAGCTTCGGTAGGTAGCCGAAAGAAAATTCCTGTTTTAGTATAAAGCCATTTGCAATACATGATAGCCGCGGTGTGACTCATGCTATTGGTCGGTTGTTTTTTATCTCGGCCCATACCCCAGGTAAGATCAATATACTGAGGTGTTGCGCGCGTCACCCCATCAATGGTTTTGGTTTGTGGTATGGCGTTATCCTTAAAATATAAATCCCATTCGGCAAACGTTACCTCTTTGGTTGCCATCCAAAATTTAGAGAGCTCGATTTCTTTTTGCGGCCCTTCATCCGCATCGCGTCCGCGCTCAATATCTGAACTTCCCATTTTAAATTTCCCTGCTGGGATAGCAGCCATTTTAAAAGTCAATTCAGTATTTGGAATTGTTTGCTCGTAGGTTTTGAAATCCTGCGCATGAGTGAAGGTGATTGAAAATAATGTGCAGAAGAGGAATGGTCTTATCATAAGATGTTACTGGATACTGGTCACTGATTACCTTTTACCAATTACTAACTACTCAGGACTCACTACTATTTACTTCTTTTAATCAATGCCATATAAAATCCATCATAGCCTTCAGAAGGTAAAATCCACTTTTGATCAATCAACTCAAACGAATCTTTTCTTGATTCTAAAAAAGTAACTACTTGTTTCTCGTTTTCAGAAGGCAATAAACTGCAGGTAGAATAAACCATCAGCCCGCCCGGCTTAAGAATAGAGCTGTAGTCGGCAAGTATATGTTGTTGCAATTCTTTCACTCGTTCAATAAAATCAGTGGAAAGTTTCCACTTGGCATCCGGATTCCTTTTAATCACCCTAATCCCGAACACGGTACGTCTAATAACAACCGATCGGCTGAGTTTTCAAGTCTCTTAATTGTTTTAGAAGATTCAATCACGCGGGTTTCGATATTGCCTGCTCCGGCTCTTCGTGCCCGTTTCTTAAGTTCTTCTAACTTCCATGCCTCCGTATCCAAGGCAATGATGCGCCCTTTATTTTGTGAGTGATGCCAGGTGTAACGTTTTGCCACCAGCACCGGCACAAGCATCGACTACCCGCATGCCGGGCTTTACTTGCAAAAAGGAGCAATCAATTGCGAGCCGGCATCCTGCACTTCAAACAAACCATCTTTAAATTGTTGCCGGGTAAAAATATTTTGTCGTTGCTCCAACAGCAGGGCATCTGGAAATTGTGGTGGAGCTTCGGTAGCAATCTCCTCTTCGTCAAGTTGTTTTTGTAATTCCTTGCGGGAAATTTTTAATGTATTGACGCGTAACACCACTTTGGCTTCTTCATTCAACGCAGCTAACTCTTTTTCCCAGCGCGCACCAAATTCTTTTTCTCCCAATTCATCCAGCCAATCTGGAATCGACTCGCGAACTTTTCTATCGGCTTGAGCGGCCTCATAGCCGGCTTCAATTTTTTTACGATTTAGTCCTTCAAACTCTTCCCAATCGGGAAACTCGGTGTTGTTCCATAAACACCAAACCCCCAGTAATTTCCAAAAATCCTCATCACCCGCGTCTGAGATTTCTTTAAATAAGCGATACCAACGCACGATGTCATAGGTTGTTTCTGCAATAAACCGCCTGTCGCGCGCACCCCATTTTGGATTGCTCTTTAGAATTTTCTCAATCACTTTGTCGGCATATTTCTTGTTAACAAAGATCTCGTGGAGACCATCCACCACGGCAGCCGATAAGTTGCGGTATATTTTCATGTTGGCAAAGTTAGAAACTGGCTGTGGTTATCAGGCATTTTTGAAGGAATGTTTTTAACTTGGGTGTTAGATTGGATAAAAGTATGGGACGTGTTTTCTTAATCATCTATAGACCGCATAAGGGTAAGGAACAGGAACTACTTTCTACTTTAAAGTCAGGATATGCCCCATTATTAGCAGGCGGATATGTTACCGATCGACCACCTATTCTTATGAAGGCTAAAAAATGGAAATTTATTGATGATATTTGAATGGAAGGAAAAAGAAAGTCGGGAGAAGGCCCAGGTCGACCCGGCCATTCAGGAACAATGGAAGCGGGTCAGTAAATTGAGTGAATTTGAAAAGCCAGATTCTCTTATTGAATTTCAAGATGTATTCCCAGAATTTGAGGCGATCCCCTGGGATGATTACGCAAAGAAATAGAATACGTACAAACCAAATTCTCAAGAAATGAAAAGAAGAAATTTTATTCAGGCCGGACTTACCGCAGCGGCATCTACGTTCGCATTGTCTTCGTCTCGGGCTACAGAATTTACGGCTACACTGGCGGCAAAACCTTTTAAACTTAATTACGCGCCTCATGATGGCATGTTTAAGAATCACGCGGGAAAGGATTTCATTGATCAATTAAAATTTATGGCCGATCAGGCTTTCGTGGAGTTGAAGATAACGGTTTGCTGGAGCGGCCAGCCGTTGAGCAGGATCGTATAGGTAAAACCCTATCGCAATTAGGTATGACGATGGGCGTGTTTGTTATTGATGGTGGCGACAACTGGAAAACTTCGTTAACTACAGGTAAGCAAGAGTTTAAAGATAATTTTATTAAAACCTGCAAAATATCGGTAGAGGCAGCCAAGCGTGTAAATGCAAAATGGGCTACCGTGGTGCCTGGCTTTTTTGATCGTAAAATGTCTATGGGTTTACAAACTGCTAATGTTGTGGATGCACTGCGCAGAGGTGCCGAGATTTTGGAGCCAAGTGGACTGGTGATGGTACTGGAACCATTAAGTGATACTCCGGAATTATTCTTACGCACATCCGATCAAACCTATGAGATCTGCAAAGCGGTGAAAAGTCCTTCATGTAAAATTTTGTACGACATTTACCACATGCAACGTAACGAAGGCAACCTGATTAATAACATCGATGCGAGTTGGGATGAGATTGCCTACTTTCAAATTGGTGACAATCCCGGAGGAAAGAACCAACCACGGGAGAAATTAATTATAAGAATATTTTCAAACACCTTTACGAGAAAGGATACAAAGGTATAATGGGTATGGAGCACGGCAACTCGAAAGAAGGCAAGGAAGGCGAACTAGCCTTGATTAATGCTTACCGGGAGTCAGATAATTTTTAGATTATTAAAACGTATGGAGCAATGAGGAAGATAATTTTAGTGGGCTCGTTGTTAACTATTACTTCGCTTATCTGCAGAAGCCCAATTAGGTGGACTCAAAGACAGGCTGGTAGAAAAAACAAAGCAAGCTGCACAAAAGGCTGCGAAAGATAAGACAGTTGGCAAAGCTGATGCGGAGCGCGACCGGCTGGACTCGGTTGATTTCAATTATGCTATTACTGTAATTGATAACTCAGCATGATGAACATTCGTGATTTTGACGAGACGCTCACCAAATCTGCTTATGCCGCTTCCAATTTTTTATTGAAAGAAGAGAAGGATAAAACTCCAGCTCAAAAGTGTCGGACTATTTTAGATGCAGCCGAGAATTTCTATCAGGTGCGGCAATATAAACCAGCCGAGATTTATTTTCTGGATGCCAAGCTAAGTTACGAAGCGGAGGGTCTTACGAATAACATTAATTACAGTAAAGTAAGTGCCGATCTGGGTCTACTCTATGCAACAATGGGTCGGTACAACTCGGCTGAATATTATTCTTCTGAGGCACTTTCTATAAGAGAACAGACGCTGGGTAAAAATAGCAAGGCGTATGCATCTTCGTTAAACAATCTGGCAGTACTCTATCAGAAAACAGCTCGCTTCAACGAATCAGAAAAATATTTTGATGAAGCGCTGAAAGTTGTTCAGGAACAATTGGGGGCGGAAAGTCAGGAGTACGCCATTGTACTGAACAACCAGGCAATTTTATTTTCTGAAATCGGGCGCACCGAACAGGCGGTGAGTAAACTCAACACGGCAATTGCTATTTTGGATAAGTTGAAAAAGAAAGTAGTACGCAACCAGGTAAGTTTTCAATCTAACCCTCGCGTTGCTGTATCAGCAAACCGGAAAACTTACCGAAGCAGAAGCCATCTATTTGAAGTTGGAAAAGATGTTGGGCAGCAAAGATCCCTTCTATGCAGGAGTATTAAATAATCTTGCTCTGCTCTATGTTCAAATGGATCAGACCGATAAAGTGGAGGACTATCTTAAGCGTTCGGCTGAAGTTTATAAGACTCGCTTTGGCGATCAAAATCCTAATTACGCAAAAGTCCTCAACGATCTGGGAAATTTCTACAGAGCGCAAGGACGTTTTGCTGAGGCAGAAGAGAATTTGATTAAAGCCTTAACCATTCGAGGAACCTCTCTCGATACCAACCATCCGGATTATGTGAAGTCGCAGGAAGACCTGGCTATTCTATATTGGAAAAAAGGAGATCTGGCGAAAGCCGAATCGAACTATGAAATTGCTATGGATAAATCGCTGGATTTTATCAACCGGTATTTTCCGCCTATGAGCGAAGCAGAGAAGACAAAATATTGGGATGTATTGCGTCCGCGGTTTCAGCGGTTCTATAATTATTGTTTGGAGGCAAGTGTCACCAACTCGGCTGTGGCACAAACGATGTATAATTATCAGATTGCTACAAAAGGTCTTCTCTTAAATACAACCAACAAAATTAAGAAAGCGATTCTTGCCAGTGGTAATAATGAGTTAATCAAAGACTATGTGGCTTGGTTAGATAAAAAGGAAACGCTGGCCCGGTATTATTCGCTTTCAAAAGAAGATTTAAGCGCTCAGAAAATTGACTTGTCTGCGTTGGAAAAGGAAGCGAATGATATGGAACGTTCCCTTTCGCAACGATCCACCGATTTTTCGCAAGGGTATTCTACGGATAAGACTGAGTTTTCTCAGATTGCTTCTGTGTTGAGCGATCAGGAGGCGACTGTTGAATTTATTCGGATTCAATCGTATGACAAAAATTTTACGGCTGATTCAAAGTATGCTGCGTTGATTCTTTAAAAGGCCTTGCAACGCCTAAGCTCGTTGTACTCGATAACGGAAATCAGTTGGAAACCCGGTATGCGAAGTTTTATAGAAATGCCATTCAACAAAAATCGGCCGACACGTATTCGTACGATCAGTTTTGGGCGCGGATCGATCCCTCCCTCACAGGCAAGAAAACTATTTTCCTGTCGGCTGATGGCGTGTATAACCAAATCAGTTTAAATACTTTAAAGAAAACGGATGGCGATTACTTGATCAATCGCTATGATATTATTCTGGTAGGAAATTCGGAAGATGTA
>JADJMA010000044.1 GCA_016709845.1 Flammeovirgaceae bacterium
AATGCTAATTATTTAGGTATTGATGTATTTACTAATACAGGGGCGAATCCCTTAACAGTAACATATACAATTGTTCCGGTAAGTGCAGCTAACTGTTTGGGTGATCCGGCTACCGTAGTAGTAACCATTAATCCGGAACTTCAGTTGTTTCTAGCGTTAAACACTGCAGCATGTAGTGATCTGGCTATTGGGTTAACGCTTAATACCAATGGCACTTCCGTGTCAGCTTCGGATTACAATATTATCGCCAGCACGATTGCGGGTGGTCTTACTGCGGGTGCAGGAAACGCAGTTGTTCCAGCCAACAATGTGGCTGCCAATTACCTGATTAATGATGTGTACACAAACACAGGCGCTCTTCCACTGGATGTAACGTATACGGTGGTTCCAAGAAGCGCAGACTTATGTCTGGGAATGCAAAGATTATAACGATCACAATAAATCCGGAACCTGTAGTGTCGGCTGGTTTGGATGCAATTGTTTGTAGTGATGTGGTTACCGGTCTTTTATTAAACACAAATGGAAGTTCTGTAAGTGCGGCTACCTATAATATTGCTGCGCAAACAGTAGATGCTGGGCTTACACCAGCGGGTACAAATGTTGCTGTACCAGCGAATGGAGTTGCTGCCAATTATTTAGCAACCAATCGATATACCAATACAGGAGCAATTCCTTTGCTTGTAACGTACACGGTGATACCTCGCAGTACAGCTGGATGTTTGGGTAATCCACAAAGTTATTACGTTTACGATCAATCCAGAACCAGTTGTTTCCAATGGCCTTGATATAACAGTTTGTAGCGATTTGGTAATTGGCCTTGTGTTATCAACTAATGGAACTTCTGTGCTGCAAATGATTACAACATAACATCGTGTAATGATTCCGGCAGGATTGACCGCGAGCCAGGCTAAATGCCGCTGTACCCGCAATGGGGGTAACTGCAAATTATCTGGCTTAGATAGCTAGTTGGCACCAACACAACAGCTTCCACATTAAATGTTACGTACACAATTGTTCCGAGAAGTGCAGTTTGTGTTTGGGTGATCCTAAGAGTGATTACCGTAACCATAGAATCCTGAACCTGTTGTCGCGACAATCTGGATGCAACAAAATGTAGTGATGTTGCAACGGGTCTAATATTAAATACAAATGGAACTTCTGTAGTTGCCGCTAATTATAATATTACAAATATTAACGTCCCGGGCGGCTTGGTGGCTGCAGGGTCTAATGCTGTCTTAGCCAATGGCGTGGTAGCAAACTACCTGGCCTTAGATGTTTTTACAAATACTGGTGGGGCGCCTTAGGTGTTCAATATACCGTTGTCCCAGTTAGCTTGGTAAGGTTGCGAAGGAAATCCAAAAGATTATTACCATTACCATCAATCCGAACCCGTCATAGCCACTACTACGCTTGATGCAAGTATGTAGTGATTTAAATACCGGACTGGTGTTGAATACAAACGGTGTTTCAGTAGGTGCGGCAAGTTATAATATCATCACCAGAACGATTGCAGCTGGTCTTACCCTGCGGTAACCAATGGAGCTGTTCCGCCAATCTGGTAGCGGCTAATTATTTGGCTACCGATAAATTCACCAATACCGGAGCGCTACCGCTTACGGTTGTTTATGAAGTTAACGGAGTAAGCGCATCAATCTGTACCGGAGATATCCAAAGCATAACAATTACAATAAACCCAGAGCCCGTTCTTGCTGCTGGCCTTAATAGATCTGTTTGTAGTGATGTTGCCGGAGGCATTGTATTTTAATACCAATGGAACATCTGTGGCGGCTGCAAGCTATAATGTTACAGCGGTATCCATAGCGGCTGGTTTAACTCCGGTGTCAACAGTTGCTATTCCGGCTACAGGAGTGGCGGCTAATTATTTAGCTACCGATACGTACACGAATAGCGGAAATACCGCACTGGTCGTAGCGTATACCGTAGTGCCTGTCAGTGGTGGTAATTGTTTGGGCGATCCATTGGTTATTACGCAAACCGTAAACCCCGAACCTGTTTTGGGCCTACTTGACAAAACGGTTTGTAGTGATCTTCCCATTGGTATAACCCTGGCATCAAATGGCGTGTCTGTAGCGTCCACAACATATAACGTGACCAATATCGTAGTTGACGGAGGTCTTGCAGCAGCAGGAACAAACGCGGCTATTCCTGCAAATGGGGTAGCATCAAATTATATTTTCAATGATCAGTTCACCAATCCTGGAACTACGCAGTTAGCGGTACGCTACACCGTTGTTCCTGTTAGTGCAGCCTTATGTGTCGGTGATCCTGTGGTTGTTGTTATTACCCTGGATCCAGAACCGGTAATGTCTCCAACCCTGGACCGATTAGTATGTAGTGATTTACCTGGAGGTTGTATTAAACACAAATGGCACCTCAGCCGCTGCGGCCAGTTATAACGTAACAAATATTGCTGTGGCAGGTGGGCTAATTGCGAAAGTCGGTAATGCGGTTGTTGCCAACGCAGTAGGTGTCAATTACCTCGCTGCCGACCAGTTTACAAATACCACAGGCTTAACACTTACAGTTACCTACACCGTAGTACCAGTTAGTGTCGTTGGCTGTTTAGGAAATCCATTAGACGTCATTCTTTCTGTTGATCCAGAGCCTGTAGTTGATCCTGCTTTGGCCTCAAAATCAATTTGTAGCAGACAAATAACAAACATCACCTTGAATACCAATGGAATCTCGGTGGCCGCTGCCAATTATAATGTTTCCTTGGTTAGTCAGGATGCAGGGCTTACCGGAGTGCCTACCGTGGGTGCAGGATTAGCAGATAACGCGATTCTGAATGATAATTTCATAAATGTTACAAGTACTCCACTTAAAGTTGTTTATCAGATTATACCTGTATCGGCAGGCAATTGTTTAGGAGATCCATTTAATATAACCGTAACGGTTAATGCGGAGCCGGTAATTAATCCTTTGTTAGATAATACCGTGTGTAGCCGGGATATTTCAGGTATCATACTGAGCACCAATGGTACTTCAGTAGCTGCTAATTCGTATCGATTGGTTGGAGTAGTAGTTCCGGGCACAATCACAGCCGATGGATTGAATGTGGCGGCAGGTACTACCGGCAATATCAACTTAATCCGAAACGATAAGTACACCAATACAACAGCAGTTCCTGTTGTGGTCGTGTATGAGATTGTTGGAATAAGCCCTGCACCCGCCATGTGCGAGGGGCTGTCTGAATTTATTAATCTTACGATCAATCCGGAACCAATCATGACCCCGGGAGTGGCTAACCTCTGCAGCGATGTGCCTTCTGGTATTATTGTTGGCCCCGCAGGAGGATCTGCGTTAATTACACAATTCGAATTAAAGAATATTGTAAAAGCTCCGGCTCTGGTAGCCGGTGGCAGCAACGCGGGCTTAGGTCTCTATGCTGCCAATTTACCGGGTGGGCAATCCGACTTCTTATCAAATGATACTTTCACGAATACAACCATTGGACCACTCATAGTTACTTATACGATCGTTCCTATTGCTGGTGGTTGCCGCGGTCAAGATCAAACCGTAGTATTTACGGTTGACGCTGCACCTGCAGTGGATGATAATTTGAACAAGACGGTTTGTTCGGATGGAACCGCAGGAATTGTTTTTGCAACAGAAACATCCCCTCTAAGTGTGCAGCTGCTTCATATAATGTAATTACGATTACGGTGCAAGCTGGCTTAAGGAACGTGCAGGTAATGCCGGCCGTTCCCACGCAATGGCGTTACGGCAAATGATATTCAGGCGGATCAATTTAGAAATCCTACAAATGATCCATTAATCGTAACGTATGGCGTACAGGCAGTTTCTGGCGCACCCTGTCTGGGTCCTGTCAGAAATATTATTCTCACCGTGGAACCCGAAATTATTGCGGCACCTGTAAATAATGCTCCGGCAATCTGTAGCACGGCTCTGACTGATATTGATCTGATCTCGCCTACCAATCCAACATCGGGCGTGGTAACCTTTAACTATACGGCTGTTTCTTCGGTGGGTGGATTGATCAGTGGGTTTGTTCCGGCATTGAATAACCTTCCGGAAAATTATAAGATTGCAGATGCTTTGGTAAACAATTCAGATAATCCAGCAACCGTAACTTATTCTATTAGCGCGGTAGCAAATGGTGCAAGAAATGGAGCCGGCTGTTCAAGCTTCACCGCACCGTAGATGTTGTAGTTACAGTTGAGCCTAAACCAAAATTAATTGCCACCCCTCTATTCAAACGGTATGCGAAGAAATAGCCACTGCGGTTGCACTTAATAGTAATACCAATCCATCGGGTGGAGGTAATGTTCGATTCGAGTTGTTAAGTGCTAATGCTACGGGCGGTGTTACGGGCATGTCGGCTGTGGGTACCTTATTTAACCCGGGATCATCGCTGGCCGATGTTCTTGATAACCCTACTGTTACTTCGCAAACAGTAACCTACACCTTCCTACCAAGAATAATTGGTGGTTTAGGTTGTGCGGGCGATAATGTGGTAGTAACCATTACCGTCAATCCACTGCCAACTATTGTTGCCAGTGCCCAACCGGATATTTGTAGCGGTGACTTTGTGAACATCACCCTTACCCCGGATGTAGCAAATACCGTGGCTACGTGGACGGTTTCAGCGCCCGTAACCATTGTGGGTGAAAGTAATGGAGCGGGTAATCTGATTTTCCAGACGTTGTTCAACAATGGTACTATTCCCGAAACAGTAACCTACACGGTTACGCCTAAAGTGAATGGATGTAATGGCACACCATTTGTTGATGTGATTGTGAATCCAAAGCCGGTAATTGTTGGCTTGCCAAACATGACCCAGTTTGTCATGGCAACGCCGCTAAAAGCGCTGAATAGCACCGTGGCCGGAAACTACCTTCGATTGGGTGGTTGATGATCCGAGTGGGTTAGGGGTTCCTTTGGTTGGTTCGGGCAACGTAATCAATCAGCCTCTTACCAATACAACAGGATCGCAAGCCAGTCTTACCTATACGATTACGCCTACAGGGCCGGGTTCATGTCCGGGTGATCAAAAGATCATGATTGTAACGGTAGGTCCTCAAATAAACGCCTTGTTTGTAAATCCAAGTTCGAGCATCTGTAAAGGCAGCTCCAGAGTTTCTGATTATTCAATTGATGGTCAGGCGCCTTTCCAGTTGGTTTACAATGATGGTACTTCCAATATCACGGTAAATAATGCCGGTAACTTTAAAGTAATTCAGGTTACGCCAACCGCTACCACCACGTACACACTCGTATCCGTGAAAGATGCATTCAATTGTCCGTTCACTCCGGTGGGTCAATCCGTAACGTAACAGTGGGCGAGACGGATGCTAACTTTAGCATCGTGGGGCCAGCTTCCTCTTGCGGTCCATACAATGCGACCTTCCAGTTTAATCAGGTGGCAGGAACACAATATACCTGGCAATGGTTTGATGGCTCTCCGGACGATGTATTCCTTGCTGCCACCACCATTCCGAATAATACGATAAGAATCCGAACGCAGCCATCACGTATAAGGTAACGTTAAGAACGCAATTGCCGGCTCCGTTCCCAGGTTGCTTTAAAACGCAAACGCACAACGTAACGGTATTTCCCCAATCATCACGAATGCCTTCCCCGATCGCTCGGAGATTTGTAGTGGCGAGAATATC
The DNA here is from genome assembly GCA_016709845.1 of Flammeovirgaceae bacterium. GTDB lineage: Bacteria > Bacteroidota > Bacteroidia > Cytophagales > Cyclobacteriaceae > ELB16-189. Next base: position 5,658 of record JADJMA010000044.1, read on the forward strand.
CAATTCTTTAACCAAAGCTTTGGAGCCACATCACATACCTGGTTCTATCGCGTGCAAGGAACAGCAACACAAATTGACATCAGAAACACCCCAACGGTTAATTACAACTTTATAAATACATCAACCACCAACCCGATTATTTATGAAGTGGTCTATCAGGCCGACAATGGAAATTGTCCTGCTCCTGATGTAGTAATTCCCATCACGGTGTACAGAGCAATTACGGCCGGATTTAATGAAGGAACAGTACCGCCATTTATTGGTGGAAACTCAACGGTTACCTTTACCAATACTTCTGTGCCGGTGGACGTTACACAATTCAGGTATGAATGGACTTTTGGATTAAATGCAACCCCGGCAACAGGTAATGGCGCGGGTCCTTTCACAATAAACTATAGCTCACCAGGTCCTCGGGATATTAGTCTTAAAGTGGTGAACATAGCTGCAGAGGCTGCTTTCTTAGGTTGCGAAAGTTCGTTTACCAAAACAATTAATGTTCAATTACTCCCACTGGTTGCAGCCTTTAAGGCTGATCCATTAAGAGGCTGTTTCCCATCTAATATCACGGTAACTGAAAATACGTCTACGGGTGATGTGATGGATTGGCGTGTCGTGGATAGCAATGGTCGCATTGCTGCAACCTCCAGTGCTCCGCTGCCTGTATTTAAAATTACAAACCCGGGCATCTATTCAATATTCCTCACTACCTCAAATTCCATAACGGGTCAGGTGGCCAACACCCAACAAGATAACTTCGAAGTATTTGATCTGCCGATTGCTTCCTTTGATTTACGACCAACCACGGTGTATGTTCCGGACACGGAGTTAACAACTTTTAACTTCAGTACGGGAGCAACAGATTACGATTGGGATTTTGGAGATGGAGGTACTTCGGTAGACGTTGAACCTACGTATGTATATAAAGTAGAAGGCGCCTATAATGTTCGGTTAATTGCCCGCAACGATCATGGTCAGGGTGTTGTTTGTACCGATACGCTCAGTCGCAAAGTAACGGCCAAGCAGGGTGGTGTAACCAAGGTGCCGAATGCCTTTACCCCTAATCCAAACGGACCAAGTGGCGGCAATGGCGGTGGCGGTTCTGGTGGTAACGGAACATTCAACGATGTTTTCTTACCAATCGTAAAAGGAGCGGAGGAATTCAATATGCAGATCTTTGATCGGTGGGGTAATCTGATCTTTGAAAGCAATAGTAACAGTGTAGGATGGGATGGATATGATGCCAATGGTAAATTAATGCCAGCCGGAGTGTATGTTTATAAACTAACCGTCAGGCTGTCCGATGGTCAGCGGTCAACACAAATTGGAGATGTATCCATGATTCGTTAAATATGTATTGAGAATGAACAGGAAGAAATTTTTTATACATCTTATGTGGCGTGGTTTTTTATAACCTCAGCATGTTTTGCTCAGGATCCGCAATTCTCGCAATACTATGCTTCGCCCTTTGTATTTAAATCCCGGATTTACCGGTATTACACCCCAGCAACGTCTTACAAGTAATTATAGAATTCAATGGCCCAATCTTCCGCAAGCTTACGTGACCTATGCAGCGAGCTATGATATTTTTGTAGATGAATTGAAGAGTGGATTTGGACTATTAGCCACCACCGATAAAATGGGTTCAGCAGGATGGCGAACAACAACGGTGGGTCTCAATTATAGTTACAAGGTTAGAATGAATGACAAAATTGTCTTCTCCTCCGGGTTTATATTTTGGGTATGGCATTAATGGTCTCGACCGAAGTAAATTACAATTAGGCGATGGGTTGGAGTATGATGGAATCTCACTGGATCCGGATTTACAGAAATTAGGGAATCAACAATATTTTGATTTTGGGTCTGGCTTTCTTTTTTACAGTCGCACGTTATGGCTTGGGGCCGCCTTCAGTCATATGAATCAACCCAACTTATCCATCTTGAATGATGTAAGCAGGTTGCCCATGAAAACTACCATCCATGGCGGAGCCCGACTTACATTAACTTCCGGCCCCAGAGAAGCAGACCGCGCATCGTACCTTACACCATCCTTCATTTTTAGAAAACAAGGCCCAATCAGTCAGTTGGATTTTGGTATGAATTATCACATCGATCCAATTTCTATTGGGGTGTGGTATCGGGGTAAACCCTTTCAAACAAATTATATAGGCACCGTGAATCAGGATGCATTGATTTTCACACTGGGACTTTACTTAAGCAGTTTTACGGTCGGCTATAGCTACGATTTTACAATCTCAGAACTATCTACCACCTCTGGCGGTGCACATGAAATCTCCATAGTCTATGAGTTTGTTGCAAAACCCCTGCATAAAGGAATTAAAAAGCGCAACAGGCTAATCCCTTGCCCTACCTTTAATACGAAGAAGAGTTTCTGGAATTAAATCAGTAGTCCGTATTATTTACTAAGCTGGCACAAAACTTCAAATCTTTGCGTTTTTCTTTGCGGCTTTGCGTGCAAAATTCAAAAGAACTTATGAAGTCCAGTGTATTTAAATCTTCCAACTTTTTCAGTTGGTAACTACTACCTATCCTCTATTTTATAAGATTTACCTTTCATTCTGTCAATCAAACGACAGGTTTAACGAAATAACTTTTCTCTCCTTATTAAGGGTGTCTTGGTGTGGCTTTATCGATTGTTCAATCGAATTAAAGCATGGTGCAGAAAAGGTTTTTATTTGTAGTAGCGATTCTCATTCTATCCTTAATAAGCGTGCGTTCCTATTCCCAATGTGGTGGAATTATGGAACCTGGGTTTGCGTTTCTTACAAGTAGTCGTGGCTGTGCCCCATTTACGGTAAACATCCAAACGCTTTATTTATCCTCCGTTCCGGGTACCCAATATTTTATTAACTGGGGCGATGGCACACCAGAAGAGACCTACAACCAGGTGGCGGCTGGTGGTGTTAACTTGGTGCATACCTATCCCAATACTTCCGTTAATTGTGGCTATGATGTAATCATCGATGCATCGAATGCCTGTAACCCAAGAGGCAGTGTTGTACCCATCAATACCCAGGTAATTGTATGGACGAATGATGTCATTTCAATTAACCCTTCCGTGTTCCGTGTTTGTCAGGGTTATGCGACAGATGTATTGTTTAGAGACGACAGTGATTGGAATTGTTTTCCGAGAGCCACGCGGGAAAATAATGAACCGCGATGGATTCAATGGCTTTATGGTACCGGACCTATGGGTATGCAGATTCCAGGCATAGGAATTAATTCGTTAGTGCCCGGAGGATTTCCTTATTTAGATCCGGCCCCCGCAAAAAATCCGATCTACCCCGTGCTGGCTCCCGGCCAGATTAGTTTACCGATCAATGTTCCGATAACCACACCAGCTGATTTAGGGAAAGAGTTTATAATCACACTAAAAAACTGGAATCAATGTAACGCCTATGATAACAACCTGGTGGATGGCAATCCTTTCAATCCCGTATCAAGGAATTTAATTAATGGCGACAATGCGCCACAAATAACAACCGCTCGAATTGTTATTGTGCCCGCACCGCAACCAGATTTCCTTACGCGGCTGGGGGATTCAGCCGGTCCTGTTCAAGCTGTCTTTTGCGTAGGGGACAACATTTATTTTGATAACGAAACCCCTGCCATTGGGGGCGCTTCATTTGCCAATACCTGGCAATTTTTCGATAACCCAACTGGAGTAGGGGTACCTCTATCTACCTCCACCAATACCAACCCAACGTTTGCCTATCCCACTTCGGGCCAGAAACTAATCCGCCTTTCCGTTCATGATCAAAACGCGGCTGGTAACTGCGTAGCCTTAATTGAAAAAGTAATTAGCATTTCGCCATCGCTGATTGCTAAAATTCAGGTAACGGATTTTACAGACAATCCAATCGTAGCGGACTTTTGTCAGAATTCAAGTGCACCACTAAACACATTCGAAGTACGATTCCATGATACTTCACTAGGCATGGTAACACCAACAACGCAATGGCGCTGGGAATTTTATAATGAAGCGAATGTATTAGTCCGTCAAGACCCTCCCTTGGGAGCATTTTCTTCCGTTGCCCTTGGTCCCTTTGATGAGACGTTTATTAAGCGCGGTACGTATAGAGTCCGCTTAATTGTTCGCGATAATGTTACGTCTTGCGAAACCGTGGATGAAGTACAGGTCCGTGTTTTTGAAAATCCAGTCCCGCTCTTTACGGCCAGTCGCGTGTGCGTGGGGCAAGTCACTTCTTTTATAGAAAACTCTACATTACAAGCAATCACTGGCGAAGTGATTTCCTTGCGGGAATGGGATTTTGATTATGATGGCGTAACCTTTACAAAAGATCCTGTCTTCGATAACCAAAGTACTTTTACCCGTTCGCTGGGAAGCGCAGGTACGTATAAGGTTGCGTTGCGGGTAACGTCCAGTATCTCTGGTTGTACTGAAATGTTGGTTACACCGGTCATCGTGGATGCATTACCATTAGCAAGTTTTACACCCGATGTCACTTCTGGGTGCAGTGTGCTCACCGTTAATTTTACCAATACCAGTGTGTTGGGCCAGCCCGATGTAATCGATCGGTTTGTATGGGAAGTTGACGAACGTCAAGGCCTGGGGTTTGTACCCATCGGTACGCAGTCTCCTTCCGATCCATTGTTTACCAACCAATTCACGTATTCATTTGAAAATATTTCAACCGTCAATAAAGTAGTCGATGTAAGGCTTCGCGCCATGACCATCAACACGTGTGAAACAGTTTCTGGTGCCGTAGCGATTACCATCTTTCCAGGAACTCGTTCCGGGTTTCTTTCCACCAACTATTCTCCTTTTAACGATAACTGCTCTCCGCAGACAATCAATTTTTCAGTTGATGCGGAAACGCAGTCTTTAAATCCTACGGAATATCGCTGGCGCATCAGTGATACCTCTGGCATCCTCGATGAAATCAGTTCCGGAACAACACCAAATTTTTCTTATCCATTTGTGAACAACACCCAGGCATTAAAGGATTTTAATATTACACTCATTACAACGTTGGCTTCCAGTTGCTTTGGCGATTCAACCCGAACTATTCGAATCAGTCCGGTGCCTACATCTGCCTTTACGATTGACACGGTACAGTTTGATTGCAACGTTTTACGAATTCGTGCGTCAGCGGAACAAAAGGGATTATCCTCGTATCATTGGCGAATCCTTGAAAATGGAATCCCTACGGTAGACCTGGCTTCCACGCAATCAGAGATTGAACAAACTTTCAACAGACCTGCGGGTGTTGATATCACCGCACAAATTTCTCTGGACACTAAAAACTTTGCGAACTGTGCGAGTACCCTAACCACACACTCAATTCTTATCCCCAAAAAGGATAATATAAATACAGCCTTTACGGCAACGCCTGTAAGTCAATCATTGCCTGCATCAACGATTACCATTACCAATAACACAAATCCCGGACCGTGGTCTTATCAATGGGACTTTGGCGATGGACAAACTTCGACCGACCCATTAGTAAACGCACATACGTATTCAACCTATGGTGTCTACACCATCCGGCTTACCGTTACCAATAATGTATGTATCGAAACGCAAACGCAACAAATTGAAATTCTGGCGATCCCACCGATAGTAAATTTTAGTTATGATCCGGCTTTGGCTGTGCACCGCTTACGGTTAATTTCACTAACCTTTCTCAGTTTGCCGATCCCTCCACGTATCAATGGAATTTTGGCGATCAGGCCACGTCAAAAATGATTGACCCTACACACGTATTACCAACCCGGAAAATATTCGGTGTCCTTATCTGCGTCTAATGTAACAGGCCAGATAATTACTGAAACAAAGCAAGCCATCATCGAGGTGTTTCCTCGTCCCGATGCCGAGTTTGAAACTAAACCTAAGCTAATCTATATCCCCGGGGGAATTCTCTATACCGACAATCGAAGTTTTAATGCAACCCGCTTTGTTTGGGATTTTGGTGATGGATCGACTACTACTGAATTTGAGCCGGAACACAAGTACAAAGAGGAAGGATTCTATAGCGTTAAACTCATAGCGATCAATCAATATGAATGTGCGGATACCACGATTCAACAAAACAGTGTAAAGGTTCAAAAAAGGTGGGCAGGTCTTAATTCCGAATGCCTTTTCGCCCGGGCAGGGTAATGCGGGCACGGGCAATGATGGAAAGAATGATGTGTTTCTTCCGCTCATGCGTGGCGTAGCAGAATTTGAATTGTTGATTTTCAATCGCTGGGGTGAATTGTTATTTGAAAGCCGCGATCCAGAATTCGGTTGGGATGGCACCTATAAAGGGAAGCCCTGTCAGCAAGATGTGTATATCTATAAGCTGGCCGCTTCGTATGAAACGGGAGAAAAGGTGGTGCGGGTAGGGGATGTAAACTTGATTCGCTGATGAAAAAGCAGACACTCCTTTTATTTTTTCTTGGAATGGGGATGGCAGTTCACGCGCAAGATCCACAGTTCTCTCAATACTATGCAGCTCCCCTTTATCTGAACCCAGCGTTTACCGGTACCACGCAAGACCATCGCTTTATTGCTAACTACAGAAATCAATGGCCGAATGCCGCGCGAGGATTTATAACGACTGCATTTTCTTACGACTATAGCCTGAATCAGTATAACAGCGGCATTGGTTTTATGGCCATGGTCGATCAGGCCGGTACGGCCGGTATGAAATCATCCCAGTTTAATTTTCTGTATTCCTATAAATGGCGTGTATCTAATTCATGGGTTGTTTCTGCCGGACTAAATTTTGGGTACGCTTTTCGATCGGTCGATTGGAATAAACTCGTATTTGGCGATCAACTTCAATTTGATGCAGATGGAACTACGCCCAGTGATGACCCGGCTCTTTACAATCTCAATACGGCCAGTTATTTCGACTTTAATTCTGGTGCATTGGCTTACAATAAAAACTTTTGGATTGGTTTTTCGGTTAGTCACCTCAACACACCTAACCGATCTATGCTCGATGAGGAATCGTTAGTTCCTATCAAAACAAGTATCCATGGAGGGTTCCGCATTCCTTTGTATGTGGGTCCTTTTAAGAAAGATCATATTTCTGTTTTGTCGCCCTCTTTTGTTTATAAGCGACAAGCTCAGTTCGATCAGCTGGATATAGGGCTGCATTTTCTGTATGATCCCGTCATGATTGGGTTATGGTACCGGGGTATTCCGGTGCAACAAAATGTGAAAGACAATATCAGTCAGGATGCGCTGGTGCTGGTCTTGGGTTTTCAATTCGAAAAACTGGAGGTTGGGTACAGTTATGACTTTACGGTTTCTGAGTTAGGTCCTATTTCTGGGGGAGCCCACGAAGTAGCCCTCAAGTATAAGTTGGATATTCAAACTCAATCCAAAACCAAAAAAAAAGGAAAAGTTTATTCCATGCCCCACGTTTATTAAGAAATAGGAGTGTTTTTTAATGTGACTCCATATTCCTGATTCCTTCTTACCTTTGAGGTCATTTTTGAGGGTAGAATGGATTTTAAAGCAGAATTAAATAAAGACAACATTTTTGCAACGATTTCACGAGCAGGAACCAAACTTGGATTTCCTACTTATGTAGTAGGTGGTTTTGTGCGGATCTGATGCTAAATAGAGCAAATAAGGATCTCGATTTTGTGTGTGTGGGTAGTGGGATAAAATTAGCTCAGCAAGCGGCCAAAGATTTGGGTGGCGTTCCGGTTACTATTTTCAAACATTTGGCACGGCCATGATTAAAGTGGCCGATCGAGAACTGGAGTTTGTTGGCGCGCGCAAAGAATCGTATCGGGAGGATTCGCGTAAGCCACTCGTGGAAGATGGGACCTTAGAAGAAGATCAGTTGCGCAGAGATTTTACAATCAACGCCATGGCCATTAGCTTGAATAAAGAAACGTATGGTGAATTGATTGATCCGTTTGGTGGTGTTCAACATTTAAAAGAGAAGGTGATAAAAACACCCCTTGATCCCACGATTACCTTTTCAGACGATCCTTTGCGAATGATGCGGGCTATCCGGTTTGCGGCCCAATTAAATTTTGATATTGAAGCCGATACGTTTGAGGCAATTACAAAAAATGCAGAGCGCCTTTCTATCGTGTCCATGGAGCGTGTGATCGTGGAATTGAATAAAATTATTTTATCACCCGTGCCCTCGTACGGTTTTAAATTACTCTTCCAATGCGGATTGTTAAAACAATTTTTTCCGGAGATGATCGCCCTGCATGGGGTGGAGTATCAGGATAACAAAGCGCATAAAGATAATTTCTTTCATACGCTGCAGGTGCTTGACAATGTTTCTAAAGTATCCGATGATCTTTGGTTGCGATGGGCCGCCATCTTACACGACATTGCTAAACCGGCAACAAAACGGTTTGATAAAGAAGTAGGATGGACCTTCCACGGACACGAAGACAAAGGAGCTCGCATGGTGCCGGGTATTTTTCGAAGACTTAAGTTGCCGATGAATGAAAAAATGCTTTTTGTTCAAAAGTTAGTTCGCCTGCATTTACGACCCATTGCCTTGGTAAAGGAAGTGTCGGACTCGGCCGTTCGCAGATTGCTTTTTGAAGCAGGCGATGATGGCGATGCCCTGATGAAACTTTGCAAGGCCGATATAACCTCCAAGAACAATGATAAGGCGGCTAAATACCTTAGAAATTTCGAGCAGGTTGAGCAAAAAATGATTGATCTGGAAGCGCGAGACCAAGTGCGCAATTTTCAACCTCCCATTTCGGGTGACGAAATCATCAAACTATTCAATATTTTGCCTGGCCCGATAATTGGAGAAATCAAGGAAGAGATAAAGGAAGCTATTCTGGAAGGAATTATCCGAAACGATCGCCAGGAGGCGTATGAATTATTAATACAAATTGCAAACCGAAAAGGATTAACTCACGAAGTAAACCAGTAACTAAAAATGAAACACATTGTAATTATTTTTTTTGTTTGCCTGTGTACTGTTTCTTTCGCACAAACGAAGAAACAGCCGGCTAAAGTAGAACCGACTAAAGTAGAGCCGGCCAAAACAGAAAACACTCAACCGGTTACGAAAGCAGTAAATCCGTTAACTGAACATTTCTATAAAAAGTATGTAACGGCCATTCAATGGAACGATTTTGATGTTGCCAAAGATGCGCTGTACGATTTGATTATCGAAAATCCACAGAATGACTCACTCATTTTTAGTCTTGCTTATTACTACTATGAGAATGAAAAATATGCTCCTGCCGTGTTAGTGTCACAACAACTACTGACGCGTAATCCTAAAAGCATTCCGGCACTCGAGATTTGTGCGGTGGGCTATGAAATGTTGGGGGTACCGGATCGCTCGTTGCAAAATTATGAGAGCCTCTATCTGTTAACCAATAATGTGAACACGCTCTACAAAATGCCTTTCTTACAATACGATTTGAAGCGGTATACCGAATGTCTGGCTACCCTGGAAATTTTGCTGGCAAAGCCCGAATTGGATACTCTTAAAGTGACTTTTAACGATGCCGAAAACAAATCCAAAGAATATCCCATGAAGGTGGCCGTACTTAACCTTAAAGGATTGGCGGTACAGGAGCAATTTGGAGACAAGGCAGCGGCCAAAAAACTTTTTGAAGAGGCATTAGCCATCGCTCCTGATTTTATTATTGCTAAACAGAATTTGGCGAAAGTGAAATAAGCATGCAACCTATTGATACAGCCAGGGTCTTTAGGACTAGCGAATAGAGTTTGGAGGCCCCGGCATTACATATTCATGATGATTTGATTGACCGATGCCGGCAAGGGGACAGGGAAGCCTATTACAAACTTTATAAGCTTTACAGCAGAAGTATGTATAACGTGGGCTATCGGATTGTGAATGATGCCGAAGAGGCGGAAGATGTCTTGCAGGATGCGTTTATCAGTGCTTTTAATAATCTGGAACGATACCGGGGTGATTCTACCTTTGGTGCTTGGCTCAAGAGAATAGTAATAAATAAAGCAATCAACTATGTGAACAGGCGAAAGCCTGATCGATTACCTGAAGACGATAGTTGGGATGTAAAGGAAGAGGAAGCAATGGATACCCTGGAAGGGTTTCCGTTTACCGTAGCTAAAGTACGGCAGGCGATACAAGCCTTGCCGGATGGCTACCGTTCAGTCCTTTCTTTATATCTTTTGGAAGGCTACGATCATGGTGAAATTGCGGAGATCTTGAGTATCACAGAGTCTACATCAAAATCGCAATTTAACCGGGCAAAGAAAAAACTAAAAGAACTCCTGGAGGGAGGAATTTTATGAAATGAGCAGGATTGAGAAACACCACCATGGATGAATATCAACAGCAAATTCCATGTGACAATTAAAAATCAATTATATACACATGAAAGATTCATTGAAAGATTTTATTGACACACACAGGCAGGAATTCGATCATCTCGAACCATCGGATTCGGTATGGAATAAAATAAAGCCAAACGTGCCGGGTAAGTCCATATCATTATGGAATAATGTAATGATTTGGAGAGTAGCCGCCATGCTATTTCTCGGCTTGTCGGTCTATCTATTTGCAACCAGTAGCATAGCCCATAAACCCTCGCGGGAAACCGCCAAACTACAAGGTGATTTTTCGGATTTGGAAAGTTTTTATAGCGAGCAAATTGCAGAGAAAGTGGAGTTGATAGATAACATCCAAAACCTGAACGGGGGAGAGGCATTTACGCAAGATCTCGAGAAGTTGGAAGCGATGTATTTTGTTTTGAGAGAACAGATGAAAGCCAATCCTACTAAGAAAGTGAAGGATGCGTTGATTTTAAATTTATTGGTTCGAATCGATTTGCTGAATCAACAAATAAAAAGTTTGGAGGATTCTAAAAAAGAAAAGTCGAAACCTGCGGCAGCGGCAGCCTGAGCCTAAAAATCTTCTTCGCTCTTAAGTTCGAATTTATCTTTATGGCTGTCGAGTATCCTGACTTCCGCACTTTTTTAAAGAAAGAAATAATCGATATTTTTATATAGTTAGAGGCATATTCTGAAGTAGATAGGGGTGTCTCAGACGGCCTAAAATTTAAACAGATTGCTTACCAGTATGGTCGGGTTAACTACTGATGCTATTTTACCAGCTAATTAAATATTAACAACTCATACGAAAAATAGCATACCAATTGCGCGCGGATACTTCGTTTATCCCTTTAATCTTTAGCGTAGGCCGCGCCAACAATCAGGTGGAGTCCGCCAGAGGCGGACTCCACCTGATTGTTCTTTGTGCGACTACAATTTAATTGCGAAGTGAGCATGAATTTGCGCACAATAATATGCTTCCGCATTTAGAAAATCAATTTATGATTAACCCCAAAGGATTGAGGTGATGTCCGAGAATAATTTGTTCTATCGTGAAATCTAATTACCGAAAAAAAATTTCTGAAATGAGTGTTCCAGTGCTGAGTCAGGAGAAAAGAAAAATCGAAACCTGCGTCATCAGCAGCCTGAACCTAAAAATCTTCTTCGCTCTTAAGTTCGAATTTATCTTTATGGCTGTCCAGTATTTTACCGTCTTCGCATTTTAAAACGCGGGCCGGAAAGCGTTTGATGAGTCCGTAACTATGGGTAGCCATTAATACTGCAGTACCGCTCTTATTAATTTGTTGAAAGATTTTCATAATTCCATTGGAGACTTCTGGATCCAGATTTCCGGTAGGCTCGTCCGCAATTAGAATGAGCGGTTCATTGATCAGCGCCCGGGCAATAACCACCCGCTGCTGTTCGCCCCCAGACAATTGATGAGGCATCTTCTTCTCGACAGAACCTAAACCAACTTGCATTAAAACTTCAGCAAGCCTGTTTTTCATACGGGCACTATCCTTCCAGCCTGTGGCCTTCATAACAAAATTCAGATTATCGCCAACGGTACGATCGGTGAACAATTGAAAATCCTGAAAGATGATTCCTATTTTCCTGCGCAGCAGAGGAACTTGATTGCTTTTAATTTCACGAATACTAAAACCCGCTACACTAATATCACCCAGGCGTAACGGCAGATCAGCATACAAGGTTTTAAGCAGAGAAGATTTTCCAGAGCCAGTCCGGCCAATCAAAAAAATGAACTCTCCTTATCAATGTCAAAATTAATATCACCCAAAACAGTATTGTGATCCTGAAAGATGCTGGCTTCTTTTACTCGAACTACCGGATCAGATGAAAACATGACACTCAAAATCTTAACTTCGTAATTCGTAAATCGTACTTCCTAATTCTCTTATCCATTAGCCTTTTGTGATCTGCCAGAAATTTCTCCAGGCCACTATCCGTAAGCGGATGTTTGAGTAAAGCCATAATTACATGGAGTGGACAGGTCGCAACATCGGCACCAATCTCCGCACACTTAATTAAATGAATAGTATGGCGAATACTGGCCGCCAAAATCTCTGTACCGTACCCGTAATTATCATAGATCAATCTGATTTGAGCGATCAGGTCAAGTCCATCTTGCGAGATATCATCCAATCTACCGATGAAGGGGGAAACATAACTGGCACCGGCTTTAGCCGTTAACAACGCCTGGCCGGGCGAAAAAACCAGTGTGCAATTTGTACGAATTCCCTCACTTGTAAATTTCTTTATGGCTTTAACGCCATCTTTAATCATCGGTACTTTAACAACAATCTTGTCATCGATCTTGGCTAATTCCTTACCCTCTTTAATGATACCGTCAAAGTCGGTAGCAATCACTTCCGCACTTACGTTATTATCAACGATGTGACAAATGGCTTTATAATGCGCCATGATTTTATCCTTACCAGCAATGCCTTCTTTGGCCATTAGCGATGGGTTAGTGGTTACGCCATCTAAAACGCCAAGGTCATACGCTTCTTTAATTTCGAATAGGTTTGCTGTGTCGATAAAGAATTTCATAAGGAGTTGTTTAAGTGCCAAAATTAACCCAAAAAACTAAAAAACCTTCCCTGAATTTGTATCGAGAAGGTTTAAAAAAGTGGCAAACCGAACATCGCACCGCTACAACTACCTACCCTTGCTACCTTCCGATCCTGGGGGAGTTCAGCAGGAGCTGGTCGTGCCGATTTGCCGGGCGCAAAGGTAATAAAATAATTGACCAGACTATATCTTTAGCTAAAATCGCATTAGGCTAAGCCCGATAAATAGAGATTAAACTCAAGCGCATTAACCTCAACAAAACCATCCACGGCTAAATCCTCAAAGATCCCTGTATCAAATTCAAGATCACGAATCTCAACAGTTTCCTTTTCAACTACAATCTCAGTGCCTTTTAGATGGATGGGATTAACCCGGACAAGAATTTTTATTCCATCCGCTTCCTTTTTAAAATATTGATGAACAATATTGCTTTCTTTTCCCATGCCAATGGATTTTCAAATGAATCAAGTTCCGGAGCAGTTACAGACCGATCGCCTGATCCTCACCAGGCTACGGCACGAAGATGCAGAAGAAATTTTTTATACCTATGCAAGCAAACCAGAAAGTACATACTTTGTTTCGTGGCCTACACATCAATTGATTAAGGATACACGAGCCTATCTCACCCGAACGATTACAGGGTGGAGGCAAGGTGTCGATTTCTCTTATGGCATTCGGTTACAAGCGAATGGTCGGCTTATAGGGAGTGGTGGATTTTTGAATGATAGTGGCAAAGTTCAGGTCGGTTATGTCTTTGGGCCATTACATTGGGGAAAGGGGTATGCCACCGAGGCAACCCGGGAATTAATCAGGGTGCTTAATAGGCAACCGGGTATTTTTCGGATTGGCTCTTTTGTCGATGCCGATAATCTAGCTTCCGCCAGGGTGTTGATAAAGGCGGGCTTTGTCGAAGAAGCTGTTCTTCAAAACTGGTTTCGATTTCCAAATCAGGGGAATGTGCCGAAAGATTGCGTTCTCTTTAAGATTCCCGATTTAGGCAATTGAACCCAAATTATAATTGACGAATGAAAATCAACAACCAAGCTGGTGATTTTCATTTTCAGTTCATGACGCTACGGTCATAATCCTGATAGTCATCAGGGGTTTAACCTTGACATCCTGATGGTAAACGTCAGGATAGTCAACCCTTCTGGCAGATTATGCATTCCTAATGCATAATCTGGGTTGAAGATTCTTTGATTTGGTTATACCGCTAAATTCAAAAATAAGATATTGAGTGGACAGATTTGGTGAAAAGTAAACCCTTTGCTATACTTGCTCATAAATTTTAATTTACCCAATGGGAAGAGGTGATAAAAAAACCAAAAAAGGCAAACGGACAATAGGTTCTTTTGGCGTTTCAAGAAATAAAAGTAAAATCAAAGCGAGATTGAAGCGGGTTGCTTCAAAGAAGACTGAGGTAGCCGCAGCAGCCGAAGCGAAGCCTAAAAGAGCATCAAGAAAAAAAGCCGAAGCTTAAAAATGACAAGAAATATTCAAATGGCGTGGTGGTGGCACAAATCGAATTTCGATATGTGAGCAGCCTTGCTATGTTATTAAGTATTGCCGAAGGCCCGCTGTTCACAGTGGGCTTTCTTATTTAGTAGCAATTATAATTATGAAATATAAATTAAAGACATTTTCAAAACGACTACTGGCCGACACCCTGACGCCCGTAAATATCTATTTGAAGCTACGCGATGTATTTGCGGGAAGCATTTTGTTGGAGAGCTCGGATTATCATGGAAATGAGAACAGCCTTTCCTTTATCTGCTGCGATCCGATAGCCACCTTTCAAATAGCGAACGGATTTGCTGAGATCCGATATCCGAATAGACCAACTCATCAAATTAAAATAGACCCTACGGTCCATGTTCCCGGACTTCTGGAGCAGTTTCGCAATTCGTTTCAGTCCGATGAATCCCATCAATCTAAATATCCCCACGATGGTCTCTTTGGTTATATGGCGTATGATGCGGTCCGGTATTTCGAGGAGGTTAATATTCAATCTACAGAAACAAACCTGCCCGATATGATGTACTCGTTATATCGCTATGTAATTGTAGTTAATCATTTTTTTAATGAGATGACTTTGTTTGAGCATCAGCTACAAGATGACAATAAGGAGGAGAGTACACTCAGAAGACTTGAACAAAGTATTGTCAATAATCGCATCACCACTTTTCAATTTACACAAACAACGGAAGAGCGATCAAATTATACGGATGCGGAGTTTCTGAATATCATTGAAAAAGGAAAACAGCATTGCTACCGGGGCGATGTATTTCAAATAGTTTTATCAAGACGGTTTGCCTCAGGCTTCAAAGGCGATGAGTTTAATGTCTATCGCGCTATGCGGTCCATCAATCCTTCTCCTTATCTTTTTTATTTTGATTACGGAAATTTTAAACTTTTTGGCTCTTCGCCAGAAGCACAAATTCAAATTAAAAATGGATTGGGGCATATCTTTCCTATTGCAGGTACTTTCCGCAGATCGGGTAACGATCAGGAAGATGCTTTGTTAGCGGAAAAACTTTCAGCTGATGAAAAGGAGAACGCAGAACATATTATGCTGGTCGATCTGGCTCGCAATGATATGAGCCGCAATGCAGAGAACGTGCAGGTGGAGGTTTTCAAGGAAGTTCAATACTATTCGCATGTCATTCACCTGGTATCTAAAGTGACCGGCACATTAAATCCAAAGACTTCCGCCATTCAGATGGCTGCGGATACATTCCCTGCAGGTACTTTATCGGGGGCGCCTAAACATAAGGCCATGAATCTGATCAATCAATATGAAAATGTGAATCGGGGTTTTTATGGGGGTGCTATTGGCTTTCTCGGATTTGATGGCTCATTGAATCACGCCATTATGATTCGTACTTTTTTAAGTAAGGATAATACGCTCGTTTATCAGGCCGGAGCTGGCGTAGTTTCAAAATCAAATTCTGAAAGCGAGTTGCAGGAAGTGAACAACAAACTGGAGGCGCTTCGCAAAGCACTTAAGATGGCTGAACAAATATAAATTATGAAATGCCATCAGCTAAACAGACCCAACGGTATGATAATGCAATCAGGCATTCCATGTGCCCTTAAAAAATAATTATTAACACATGAAAATACTGGTTTTAGATAATTACGATTCATTCACGTACAACCTCGTTCATTTGATCCGGGCAAATGGATATTCTTTAGATATAATTCGAAATGATAAAATTGATTTAGGTGAGATAAAAAGTACGACAAGATTTTGCTCTCCCCCGGTCCGGGTATTCCTGATGAAGCCGGAATTATGAAATCGTTGGTTAAAGAATATGGGGCAACAAAAAGTATACTCGGAATTTGCTTGGGTCATCAGGGAATTGCAGAAGTGTACGGTGCCGTGTTGTATAATATTCCTTCCGTGTTGCATGGTGTTACTTCGGTGGCCGAGATTAAAAGTGCGGATGAATATCTGTTCAAAGACATACCGAATACATTTCAGGCAACGCACTACCATTCGTGGGCTGTGATTCCCGATACAATTACACCCGATCTTAAAATCACTTCAGTTAATAAAGAGGGGATGATTATGGCGATCAGTCATGTGCGCGATGATGTGAAGGGCCTTCAGTTTCATCCGGAATCAATCATGACACCCGAAGGTCCCAAAATGATTAAGAATTGGTTAAACAATTAATACTGACTTCTGTAATGAAACAAATACTAACTGAATTAATTGAGCATCGTTCCTTAACCAAAGAAACCGCACATCAGGTGTTGGTTGATCTGGCTTCCGGTAAATTTAACCTAAGCCAGACAGCCGCGTTTATGACAGTCTACATGATGCGTAGTATCACGGTAGAGGAACTACAAGGCTTCCGCGATGCGATGCTCGAATTATGTATGCCGGTTAAATTCGATCAGCCTGTAATGGATGTATGCGGCACTGGCGGTGATGGAAAAAACACAATTAATCTCTCAACACTGTCATCTTTTGTAGTGGCTGCGGCCGGACAACCGGTTGCCAAGCACGGGAACTACGGTGTTTCTTCAGCGTGTGGGTCTTCCAATTTATTGGAACACTTTGGGTATAAGTTCACAAACAATGTTGATGAATTGAAGCGTAGTCTGGATCGTGCGAATATTTGTTTTATGCACGCACCCTTATTTCATCCCGCCATGAAAAATGTAGCGCCCATTCGCAAAGAACTAGGCGTGAAGACTTTTTTTAATATGCTTGGGCCTATGGTTAATCCAGCTTTTCCAACCCGACAATTGGTGGGCGTATTTAGCTTGGAACTAGCACGCCAATATGGGTATCTCTATCAAAATAGTGATAAGGATTTTGTGATCCTTCACTCGCTGGATGGCTATGATGAAGTATCGCTGACCAGCGCCTTTAAGTTTTTTTCGAATGAAGGCGAACGGATAGCGGAACCCGCTGATTTAGGTTTGCCCAGATTAAACGCACGCGACATTCAGGGTGGAGTAACCATTCAGGATTCAGCGGAGATATTTTTAAATATATTGGAAGGTAGGGGAACGGAATCGCAAAACGCAGCCGTGGTGGCTAACGCAGCGATGGCTTTATATTGTGTGGATAGAAAATCCGGACTGAAGGCTGCGGTAGATAAGGCAACCGAAGCGCTTAATTCGGGCAAGGCTCATAATGCATTTAAAAAATTAATGGTGGTGTGATGAATATCTTAGACGAAATCATTCAACATAAGTATAAAGAGGTTGCATCCTTAAAGTCTAGGCATCCGGTAAAGGAGCTTGAAAAAAGTATTTATTTTCAAACTCCAACAACTTCCATGAAGGCGGGGATTCGCCATAAGAACAAGAGTGGAATCATTGCTGAGATAAAAAGAAAGTCACCGTCAAAAGGAGTGATCAATGCGCAGGTATCCGTGGAGCAAATCGCCAGCGGATATTTTAAAGCCGGAGTTTCTGCCATTTCGGTACTCACCGATTCAGAGTTTTTTGGAGGCAGTAACAAAGATTTGATATTGGCCCGTAAGAGTAATCAAGGACCCATTCTACGGAAAGAATTTATTATCGATGAGTATCAGATTGTCGAGGCTAAGTCAATAGGAGCCGATGCCATTTTACTTATTGCCGCTGTTTTATCGCCCGATCAGATTAGGCAGTTCACCGCGTTCGCCCATAGTTTTGGACTCGAAGTTTTATTAGAAGTGCATTCACTAGAGGAATTATATCCTAATTTGTTTTTGGAAGTAGATATGATTGGGGTTAACAATCGGGATTTGAAAACGTTTACACTGAGTATAGAGGTATCGAAAAAATTGGCCCCGTTCATTCCTGAAACATTTGTGAAAGTGAGTGAAAGTGGCATTGAATCACCGGAAGCAATCCTGGAACTTCGAAAGTATGGTTATGAGGGTTTTTTAATGGGCCAGAGTTTTATGCAAAACAGCAATCCGGAAAAGACATGCCTCGAATTTGTAACCCGATTAAATCAATTAAAAGCTGACGTTTAGTATGGACAAGTTGAATTCCATTCGATTGAAAATTTGTGGAATGCGCGATGCCGACAACATCCACGAAATCGGTACGCTTGATCCTGATTATATGGGATTTATTTTTATAAGAATTCACCCCGTTTTGTAGGAGAAAATTTAGAGATACCGCATGATTTTTCGAATGAGATAAAGCGTGTAGGAGTATTTGTGAATGAGCCATTCAGTAACTTGCTGAGGTTGGTGAAGAAACATACTCTTGATTTTGTTCAATTGCATGGTGACGAATCACTGGAGTACTGCAAGCGAATAAAAAATGAGGGGATAGCTGTTATAAAAGCCTTTCGGGTAGGGGCGGAGTTTGATTTTGCAATAACTAATGAACACGAGACCACGGTTGACTTTTTTCTATTCGATACAAAGGAGATGAATATGGAGGAACTGGAAAAAATTTGATTGGAATATTTTGAATAACTATAATCAAAACATTCCTTTCTTTTTAAGTGGAGGCATCAACCTCGAAAACAGTAATGATCTTAATTCCTTTGCAGGGATGAATCTTCACGCACTCGATGTAAATAGTGGTGTTGAAATTTCTCCAGGCAGAAAAGAAAAGAGTAAAGTACTATCCATCATAAAAAAATTGCGAGTATGAATTTTCAAGTCGATGAACGCGGGTACTACGGACAGTTTGGCGGTGCCTATATACCGGAGATGCTTTATCCCAATGTAGAAGAACTTCGCGAAAAGTATCTGAGCATAATTTATGAGGAAGGATTCCAAAAGGAATTTCATGATTTATTGAAGCACTATGTAGGTCGGCCAACGCCCCTATATCTGGCAAAACGATTATCAGAAAAATATAAAGCGACTGTTTATCTAAAGCGCGAAGACTTGTGCCACACGGGGGCGCATAAAATTAACAACACGATAGGCCAGATTTTATTAGCGAAGCGTTTAGGTAAACAAAAAATTATTGCCGAGACCGGAGCAGGCCAGCATGGGGTGGCCACAGCAACCGTTTGTGCGCTCATGGGCATGGAGTGCATCGTGTATATGGGCAAACTCGATATGGAACGCCAACGTCCTAATGTAGAGCGCATGCGCATTCTGGGAACGAAGGTTGTACCAGCCTTGTCAGGAAACATGACCCTAAAAGATGCAACCAATGAAGCGATGAGGCACTGGATTAATCATCCAACCGATACCCATTACATCATAGGTTCCGTGGTAGGTCCGCATCCATACCCCGATATGGTGGCGCGCTTTCAATCTGTTATCAGTGCGGAAATAAAAAAACAATTGCAACATGAAATTGGAAATCCTTATCCGGATTATGTGTTGGCCTGTGTGGGGGGGGGTAGCAACGCGGCCGGAGCTTTTTACCATTTCCTTTCAGATGAACATGTAAACCTGGTGGCTGTAGAGGCGGCCGGGTTAGGGATTAATAGTGGCGAGTCGGCAGCAACCACTGTGCTGGGAAAACCAGGAGTGCTTCATGGAAGCAAAACACTTTTAATGCAGACCGCAGATGGGCAAGTGATTGAACCGTATTCCATATCGGCCGGACTTGATTATCCAGGTATCGGTCCCCTGCATGCACATTTATTTGAAACCGGCCGGGTACAATTTCTTAGTGCTACCGATGATGAAGCGATGAATGCTGGGATCGAGTTAAGTCGTTTGGAAGGAATCATTCCGGCCATTGAATCGGCACATGCCATAGCTGCGTTAAGCAAGTTGGATTTAGACCCAGACGATGTGGTCGTAATCAATTTGTCGGGTCGTGGCGATAAAGATTTAGAAACCTATATTCGCTGGGGAAAATATTAAGACTAATCACGGAAAGATATGATCACAATACAAAAAGGATTCTTATTCGGATTGTTTGCTCTGGCAGCCGTAAGTTGTACACAACAATCGGAAAACAAAGTGGATCGGATTGCCTATGCAAACGAGATAGATCAATGGCATAGTGAACGGATCGATGAATTGAAGAGTGAAAATGGTTGGCTCAATCTGGCCGGACTGTATTGGTTAAAAGAAGGCATTAATACGTTTGGTAGTGATGAGTCCAATGATATTATTTTTCCTGCAGGTAAAATTGATGGACGAGCAGGTTATTTTTTGGTAAAAAATGGGGTAGTCGAAATTCATGCATTGGCAGAGGCGAAAATTTTGATTGACTCTATTATCGTTAAAGACAAAATTATTTTTCATCCGGATTCAACAAGGAGTGCGCAGTTAACCCATGGTTCGCTGCGTTGGTTTATCATTAAGCGCGATGATCAGGTGGGTATCCGGTTGAGGACATGGAAAGTAAAACCGTGGCGGAATTTTCTGGTATTAATCGGTATGAAGTAGATCCTGCCTGGAGAATAGAAGCAAAAGCAGAATTACCAGAAACGCCAAAGAGGATTAGTATAACCAATGTGTTAGGTCAAACAACGGATCAAATTTCACCAGGTACTATTGTTTTTAATGTTAATAGTCAGACATACCGCCTGGATGCGTTGGACGAAGGGACGGGTGAATGGTTTATCATTTTTGGTGATTCAACCAATACCAAAGAGACGTATCCTGCAGGGCGATACCTCTATGTAAAACTTCCCGATGCAGCGGGCAACACGATTATTGATTTCAATAAATCATATAATCCGCCCTGCGCCTTTACACCATTCGCGACATGCCCCTTACCACCCGCTCAAAATGTATTGCCGTTATCGATTCGGGCGGGCGAAAAATTATTTAAAGGTTATTCTCATTGAAATGAAAAATAGAATTACGAAACTTTTTGAGACGAAGCATAAAAATATTCTTTCGGTATTTTTTACAGCCGGATACCCTAAACGGCACGATACGATTGCGATAGCAGAACATTTACAGAGGTCGGGAGTGGATATGATTGAAGTTGGAATTCCCTTTAGTGATCCCATCGCGGATGGCCCCACTATTCAGGAAAGCAATAAGGTCGCCTTAGATCAGGGCATGTCGGTGGCGCTGCTTTTGCAGCAGGTAAGTGAACTACGAGCTAAAATAGAAATACCTGTTGTGTTAATGGGCTATCTTAATCCCGTGATGCAATACGGTATGGAGAAATTTTTAAGGAAGCAGCAAAAGCTGGTGTAGACGGACTTATTCTCCTGATCTTCCCTCGAAGAATATGAACTTCATTATAAGAGCCTTTGCGAGTCGCTGAATCTGAGTATTTCCTTTTGATTTCTCCCACTACTTCCGAAAAGCGAATTCGCAAAATCGATTCGCTCAGTTCAGGATTTATTTATGCAGTATCCTCGTCCAGTACAACAGGCGCCAAACAAGAATTTAGTTCGGAGCAGTGTACATATTTTGAAAGCCTGGGTTCTATGAATCTGAAAAATCCTTTTTTGATAGGGTTTGGTATCTCCAATAAGAAGACCTATCAGCAAGCCTGCGAGTATTCTGCAGGAGCCATCGTGGGGAGTTCTTTTATAACCATGCTTAAATCGAGTACTAACCTTCAAACTGATATTGAAATGTTTGTCCAGTCACTTCGATCTTGAGTGGATACAAAAGAAATATTGTCAGACTGAGTTTATCGATGCCATTCACTGTCTTCGCGGACGAGTAACCGATCTTTAAACCCTACTTACTTTTCCAGAGCCCGCGATCTTATCACCAAGATCCAGGTCCTTATAATTTTTATCTGAATAGCCACCAAAGAAAATCGCAGTCTAAAATATTTTAGCCTCTTGTGTAATGTAGTATGCTAATTTTTTGAGCCATTTGGGGCGATAAAATGGCTATATTTGAGATTGTACATCGTTTGAAATGACAATCTTGACAAGACAAAAGGAAAGTATCAAATCTATCGATAAACAAGTGCTGTGGCGGGCCTACGAGTTGATGCAGGTTTCAAAAGCTTTATCTGAACTCTACGAAGAAAAAAAAGAGATTTGCAGTAAGTATGTGCACAGTACTTCGCGCGGGCATGAGGCTATTCAAGTAGCAACTGGATTACAGCTAACGGAACACGATTATGTGGCACCTTACTATAGGGACGAATCCATGCTGCTGGCCATGGGCCTTGAGCCGTATGAGTTGATGCTGCAATTGTTGGCTAAACGAGACGATCCGTTTTCTGGTGGCCGCACCTATTATTCACATCCTTCACTTAGACGAAAAGGATTTCCGGTAATTCCTCATCAAAGCTCGGCTACGGGCATGCAAGCGATCCCGGCCACGGGTATGGCCCATGGTATTGCGTATCTGGAATCTCAAAAGATGATGACGAGCGAGCAAAATCCAATTGTATTATGCTCGTTGGGTGATGGGTCAGTAACGGAAGGCGAAGTGGCCGAAGCTTTTCAAATGGCCGTTTTGAAAAAATTGCCCATCATCTATTTGATTCAGGATAATGGTTGGGGAATCTCGGCCACCGGTAACGAGATGCGCGCGATGGATGCCTATGAATATGCAGCTGGCTTTAAAGGGCTTGCACGAAGAAGAGTAGATGGAGCAGATTTCGTAGAATCATTTAAGGCTGTTGAAGCGGCAATAAACTATGTGCGTTCCACCAGGCAACCCATTTTAATTCACGCAACATGTCCCTTGTTGGGCCACCATACTTCGGGAGTTCGAAAAGAATGGTACCGAAGCGAAGATCTGGTAGATCATCAGCAGCGGGATCCGATTCTCGTTCTGAAAAAACATTTAATAGAACAAGGCGCTACAGAAGTTGAATTCGAAAACGTTAGAAAGAATAGTCAAAAGAAAGTGACAACTGATTATGAACGGGCATTAGCTTCCGCTGATCCCGATCCATTTGATTTTGATTCGCATGAATTTGCTCTGACTCCAATAACAAAAGAGACCGGCAATCGCGAACCCGTGGGCACAGAAAAAATTTCGATGGTGGATGCAGCCCTTCACGCAATGGACGAGATTTTAAAAAAATATCCCGAGGCATTATTTTATGGACAGGATGTGGGCAAGCGACTGGGCGGTGTATTTCGCGAGGCAGCAACGCTGGCACAAAAATATGGTGACGAGCGAGTGTTTAATACACCTATACAAGAAGCCTATCTGGTTGGATCAACAGCGGGTATGACAGCTGTGGGCGCAAAACCAATCGTTGAAATTCAATTTGCCGATTATATCTGGCCGGCAATGAATCAGCTGGTCGAAGAATTATCAAAAAGTTGTTACCTCACCAAGGGAAAGTTTCCTGTTCAATCCTTAATACGGGTACCTATTGGAGCGTATGGAGGAGGAGGGCCCTATCATTCAGGAAGCATTGAATCGACCTTGTTGACCATACGCGGAATTAAAGTAGTGTATCCATCCAACGCAGCGGATATGAAGGGCTTGATGAAAGCGGCTTTCCTCGATCCTAACCCTGTGGTTATGCTCGAACATAAAGGGTTGTACTGGAGCAAAGTGCAGGCACGCTCGAAGCCAAAACGGTTGAACCGGATGGTGACTATACCATACCACTGGGAGTTTCACGAATCGTACAAACTACCGAATCAGATAAAATAAAAACTGGCGAAACGGCTGCCATCATTACCTATGGCATGGGCGTTTATTGGGCAAAGGCGGCTTCAAAATATTTCCCGGACAAATTGAAATTTTGGATCTTCGCACACTTAATCCCATCGATTGGGAAGCAATCATAAATTCAGTAAAAGTACATGGACGGGCATTTGTTTTAACGGAAGAACCACTACTCAATTCCTTTGCTGAATCGCTGGCTGGAAGAATCTCAAAAGAATGTTTTCAATTTTTGGATGCTCCGGTTTGGACCCTGGGCGCAGCAAACTTGCCAGCCATCCCTTTAAATGTTGATCTTGAAAGAATGATGCTTCCGAATGCGGAGAAAGTTTCTACTGAAATTGCAAAACTATTGAACTACTGATTTAAAACTGGAATCCAGAGCGTTATTCGTAGAATGATAGCAGGTCATAAAATTCAAATAACGTTTTCTATTATTTAAACGAAACCAGCGAAGGATCCCATTGTTCAGGGTGCTTTTTAAGGAGATCCTTCGCTCATTTGGTGCATCATATAAACCGTGTAGTAGTCTTCATGATTTATCATTCGATTAACACTCATCGAATAAATCGCTCTGGATTTGGCATAGTTGTATTCTAGAACGGATAACCAATACCCACATTAAAGATCACGGGTTCTCTTTCTGTGCCGAAGGGCTTAAAGAATTTTACTTGATCCAACACAAACCGGCTACCGGCTTCACGACCTGGATCAATCACTTTCATGCCCACATCAAGTCGAAGCAACAGAAATGAGAAATCGAAACGCAACCCAAATCCCGTACCCACGGCCAGATCTCTATAAAAATTTTTGCTGAATTTTGAATTCCCTTTCCAATCCGCTTTGTTGTCTCCGGTTCCTGAAGTCTGAATCTCCGTAAAGGACCAAACGTTTCCTGCATCCAGAAAGATGGCGCCATTGACAAAGCCGAATAATTTTTTTCTTAACTCAACACTTCCCTCCAATAATATATCCCCGGGCTTCTCAAAACTATAATCAAAGAACCCGTTCTTCTTCGGATCATCACTAAGATTCGGGGGTACACTGCCAAGACCTAACCTGCGTGGCAACCAGGCCCGGATACTGTTGCTACCACCCGCAAAAAAGTATTTTTCATACGGTAAAACCTCGTTGGCGCTATAGGCAAATCCTACTCCGCCATTAAAGCGATACGAAAGCATTGTGTTTTTATTTATGACCTGATTTCGCCTGCTGTCTAAACTCAATCGCAGGTATTGATATAATTCAAGCCCTCGATCCGTAATATAACCGGGTTGCGCAAAGTTGAATAATGTACCGCCCGACTCGGCCTGTAATCTGAATAAGTAAGAGTTCCTTTCTGTATTCCCGTAATTTGCCGGGTTCCAGGTAATTCCCAAAATCATACTACTGACAAAGGATGGATTAAATGAGTTCTTTAGATTGTTGCCATCGTTCTCCTGCAGATCTGTAAGCAAAGAATCAAACGCACTAGTTAAGGTTGATTGAATAACGTTTAGGTTAATGAGTGTGAAGGAATATTGCGTACGTTTTTCATTCTGCCAGGTATAGGTATCGGATACCGTGCTGATCGATCGGGTATATTCCGGACGGTCGGTATACGTGAACCCGGCTAACAGTCGGGTTCGTGGATTGTATTGCGCGAAACGAAATTGAGCTTTCTCGGTCAATGGTAAAAGAAACTGGGGAAAAGTAATACTACCATTTACTGTGGCTTCGGTACTGGCATAAACATTATTAGGATCGGTAGCTGAAGCAACACCCTCAAAACCAAACCGCCCGTTTAGTTCCATTATTTCCATGCCACCAAATACATTTCTCTTTTTTAGGTTAGTGCTGATGTAAGGACCCGGGTATCCCTGTGTCATGGTTAATCCCGCCTCGTTCGACCACGAATACTTATTGAGAGGGCTACAAAAAACATTGGCAATAAATTTACCATCCGAGGAATCGTAATTCATGTTGATAAATTTGAAAATATCAAGGTTGGCAAGTTGTCGCTGGGTATCAAAAGAATCCGTTCGGCTGTATAAGCTGTCACGCTTAATGAAAACACGTTGGGCTAATAATTTTTTACTGTATTCACTTTTAAAATAATTAAATGTGATATTATATTTCTCAACCGATTGACGTTTCACGGTATCCGTGGGATTTACACCTGCATCGGTGGTGAATGAAATAGAATCAACATGAAATATCTTATGGGAATCTCTGCGGGCGGGGTTCTTTATTTCAACCTGCAGGGCTATCTGATAACTTCCTCCATAAGAAGTGTCAATAGAAAACGCAACGTATTGACGGGGAAAATCAAAATACCCAGGTTTTTCATTTGCAGATCAAGGCGCTCACGCTCCTTATTCAGTTTATCCTGGTCATACCGATCATTTATTTTAATTAGACTGGCCGATCGGGTGTTTTGTACAATCGATTCAATTTTTTTGTCAGCGATCTGATAGAAAATAGTATCATAGAAGGAAGGTCGGCCTGGTTCTATATGGTAAACAACGCCCACGCGCTTTTTAAATTCCTTGGTGCGATAGCTAATGGAGTTCTCAAAGTATCCGCGATTGAAAAGGTGGTCAGACAATTTTTCAACTGTGGCATCCAGACTGGTGCTATCAAAAATGGTTGCCGGTTCACCCCATTGCATAAAGAGATTTCCATTTTCAATTTTGCCGTCCAGCGTGGCTACTTTCTCTTGCTTTCTATACTGCAGGGAGGTTAATTTTTTTGATTTTTTGTTGCTGCGATTTTGCGATCGAATTTCTCAACCAGCTTTACCTTTTTATCAATAAATTTTGTTGATCATAATTCCTTTTCCCCTCCTGATACATCCAGACCAGCGAATTGATGGGCAGCCCAAAAGTTTTCGGTTTACCTTTTTTACATATAAATCCGAAGCCCCTCTTTATTAAAGCCTTTGGGCGCCTCAATAGTTTGGTGGTATAACAACTTTTGATTTTCTTGGAGATAGCGGGTACCCAGACAACCACTGACGAGCCACGCCAGACAAAGTAATGAAAAAAGTTTTATAGGTTTACCCACGTATGATCTCAAAAGCTAAAATTAAGCATCTCAAAGCGTTGCAAGTAAAGAAATACCGAAAACAGGAGCAATGCTTTGTGGTGGAAGGCACGAAAGTGTAATTGAATTGATGAAGGCAGACTATGAGGTGATTTGGTTAGCTGGTACCGAACACTTTTTGCATCAGAATTCAAATGCCATCCAGAACCTAAACGGTGAGGTGGTTTTAGCAACAGAAACAGGAATTAGTAGCGGCCGGGAGTTTTAAAACCAACGAAGGAGCACTCGCGGTTGCCCGGATGAAGCCCAACGCTGCTTTTACGCCCGATCAAAACGAAATAGTACTGGTTCTTGATGATATTCGTGATCCGGGCAATTTGGGAACCATTATCCGTACCGCAGACTGGTATGGAGTTAAACACATTATTGCTTCCGAAGAGTCAGCCGACTTTTACAACTCCAAAGTATTGAGCGCTACGATGGGATCTTTTTGTCGGGTGCAGGTTTTCTATACAGATATTGAATCTTACCTCACGATGGCAAGAAGACCAATATATGGTACTTTTTTGGATGGCCTGGATGTTCATCAATTAAATTTTAAAGAGGGCGGGTTGATTGTAATTGGTAATGAGTCTAATGGAATCTCACGATCAATTGAAAAATTAGTAACTCAAAAAATTACCATTCCCCGTTATGGTAATGCCGAGTCCTTGAATGCGGCTATAGCCACAGGCGTAATTCTGGATTGGGTAATGAATCAAAAAAAGGATTGACTTCCTTGAGCCGCCTCTTCCGAAATTTTTTGGGCATGTTCTTTTCCTAAGTACCGATCAATGAAGTTGTGTCCCACATAAATAAGCGGAGTTAAGAGGATAGCAACTGAAAACTTGTAGATATAATTAGTAATACCAATGGCCAAAATTTGTTGCCCCGAGAATATGCCGATGAACGCAATATATAATACAACGAAGCTATCGATAAACTGAGAGACAAGCGTAGAGCCGGTGGCCCGGAGCCAGAGCATTTTGTGTCCGGTTACTTTGCGCAACTTTTGAAAAACAAACACATCCACCAACTGACTAATTAAAAATGCGGAGAGCGAGCCAATAATGATTCGCTGCCCCTGTCCAAAAATCTTATTGAAGGCAAAATCTATATTAAAAAATTGCCTTGCAAATCCTGATTGTTTGCCTCGAGCCACCAGGCTGCGGGGGTAGTCTCATCGTGAAGAAAACAACAAGAAAGCAGTAGGCAATAAAGAAAGCAGCTAAATAGCTGATTCGCTTTACACCGGGCTTTCCAAAATATTCATTAATTAAATCGGAGGTTATAAAAACAACAGTCCAGATAACCGCCCCTGCAGTAAGATTAAAATCCATGGTAAAGCCGAGGATAGAGAGCCCGGCCGGTTGCAGCCCAAGTGCGCCTTCTCCGGAGAAAATCTTTACACCAATCATCTCAGCGAGAATGGCGTTGGTGAGGAAGATGCCTGACAAGACAACAAATAATCTATTTTTCTTCTGTTCCAGGTTTTCTGTCATAGGGTAGTTCAAAGGTAGTTCCTTCTATCGCTAATTCGGTATTGGAAAAAGTCTCCTTAGCTTCTTGTAACAACGGTTCAAGATTTTGATAGCGGGCAGAAAAATGACCAATCAAAGTTTTCCAACACCGGCACGTTTTGCTATCGTAGCGGCTTCGCGGGCGGTGCTGTGTTTTGTTTCATGTGCTTTGTCCTTCTCGCCCTCCATAAAGGTGGCTTCATGATATAAAACCGTTACGCCTTCAATTTGTTTAAGCATCGGTTCGTTCCACGCGGTATCCGAACAAAAGGCAAACGAGTAGGAGGGCAGCGGGGGAAGCGTGTAATCCGCGTTGCGATACAGCATCTTTCCATTTTCATCAACTACATCGGAACCTTTCTTTAACTGGGCGATATGGTGTAACAGCATGCCGGGCTTTAGTTTTTCTTTGTTCAGTTTAACCGGCTTGCGCTTTTCCTTAAATAAAAATCCCGCACACGGTAATTTATGAATCAGGGGTATGGTTTCTACCGTAAGAACATCATCGTGATGTAAAAGGGTTGATGCTTGCGGATCGAACGAATGAAACTTAATCTCGTAGTTTAAAACTGATTTGGAATATTTGAGTTGAAGTAGAATTATTTCGTCTAATCCCCGTGGACTATGGAGATGAAGTTCGTTGGTTCGCCTTTGCAGGTGCATGGAAAAGAGCAGCCCCATCAGGCCCAGGTAATGATCGCCATGCAAATGGCTGATAAAGATTCGTTCGATCTTGTGAACCGGAATCTGATAGCGGAGTAATTGCATTTGCGTTCCTTCCCCACAATCAATTAAAAAGTGACGATTTTGGATAACTAAATACTGCGAGGTAGGAAACCGGCCATGGGCTGGCAAGGCTCCGCTTGATCCAAGAATGGTTAATGAGAAACTCAAGGATTAATTTGGAAATTAATTTAATTTGAAGATTTGAAAATGAGCTAACCTAGATGAAGATGAATTTTCAAACTTTGACATTTTCAAATTTTCAAATCAATCACCGTCTTTCATATCTTTTTCAATTTCGTGCATAAACACGGCATCAATTCCTTCTTCTACACTAGGCAGAATATTGAGTACACTATCCAATTGTGAAATCTTAATCAATTTCATGGTGTGATCAGAAAGCTTGGTAAGAATAAAAATCCCATTGTCTTCCTGCAACACGCGGTTGCCCACCAGAAGAGCACTAAGGCCAGACGAATCGGTATATTTTACTTCAGAGAGATCCAGGATAATATTCCGTACGCCTTCGGCATGTAACGTCACCATTTCCGATTTTAATTGAGGCGCAATGCTCGAATCAAGCTTTTCTTCGTTTAGCCGAAACAGGGTGTACTTTTCTTGTTTATCGATCGAATACTTCATAAGAACTCTTTAAGGTCTAAAATTAAGTTAATTTATCCCAAAATTGTCATTACTGAATAACAATTTGGCTTTCTTCAGCGGCATAAACTGTTAATCAGTTTTTGGAGTTTATGTAATTAACGATACTTCGCTCAATTCGTTCGAGCAGAGAATCATAATTCACGAGGTCCAGCGATTCTCCGGTCATTTGCCGATACAATTCCTGATAGCGATCGGAGATAGATTGAACAATCTCCTCTGTCATCTCTGGAACGGATTGGCCCTCCTTGCCCTGAAATCCGTTTTCGATTAACCATTGCCGTACAAACTCTTTGGATAATTGTTTTGAATTTCCCCTTTTCGCTGACGTTCTTCATACCCTTCTTTATAAAAATAGCGACTCGAATCCGGGTATGCACCTCATCAATCAAATAGATTTTTCCATCATGCTTACCAAACTCATACTTGGTGTCCACCAGGATTAAGCCACGTTCGGCAGCCATCTCCGTTCCTTTTGATAGAGTGCATACGTGTATGCCTCGAGTTGTTCGTACTCTTTTTCATCTACGATACCCGCGCCAAAATATCTTCTCTCGAAATATCTTCGTCATGGCCCACTTTCGCTTTGGTGGTGGGTGTGATGATGGGAGTAGGTAATTGGTCATTCTCCTTAAGGCCTTCCAGGAAGAGCAACGCCACAAATTTTTCTTTTGCCTGCTTTGTATTCACGACCGCATGGCCAGCCAAATATCCTCGCACTACCATTTCAACTGCATAGGGTTCACGTAAAGCCAATCGTTACGTTAGGGTCAGGAGTACTGATCACCCAATTGGGCACCACCATTTTGGTGGCTTGCAGGTTATAAGCAGCGATTTGATTCAACACCGCCCCTTATCGGGAATAGCTTTCGGAAGCACAACGTCAAAGGCCGAAATGCGATCGGTGGCAACCATAACCATGGTATCACCAAAATAGTAAACATCACGCACCTTGCCTCGGTAAAAACCGGTTTGCCCGGGAAATGTAAAGTTTGTCTTTTATTGCATTCATGGAGTCTGATCTTTATTGATTCCAGGGATTTACTATTTTCAGTTCGGATACATTTTCAAAATCCTGAATATTGCGAGTAAGCAAGGTGAGGTCAAAAACAAGGGCTGTTGCAGCGATAATAGCATCCGGTAGTTTTAGCCGAGTGCGTCTTCTCAAATCCACAGCCTTAAGTTTTATGGGGCGATCAAGTTCAAAGACCACAACGTCATGAATAAAATTTTGCAATATGAGTAAATCCTTTTCCGTTGCCGTCTTCCAGCATAATAGTTCAATTTCGGTAATTGCTGATAAGGAAGGATGTGATTGGGTTATTAAGGTGTCGATAAATTTTTCTGCAGAAGGAGGGAACTGCTGCTGTAGATAATAAATTACAGAGTTTGTATCCCAAAGGTGCGTTATTCCCATTCTGACCGTAAAGTTGCTTAACTGAGCATCAATTTCAGACATCGATTGCTTACTCATGATGCCCTTATATTTAGAAGCCCAATTAACATCCGCCTTATTAGGATTTTTTTCAGTTCGCATGCGGATTAGATGCAACGATTCAAGATCCTGCAATAGTTTAATTGCTTTTTCACTGATAATATCTATGGTAACTGTTTTCATGTTTTAACATTAAATCAAGTTGAAAGTTACAAAATGTTCTTTAACTGTAAATTAAAACTATTAAGAGATTACCCTCTTCATTTCTTAATGATCTTAATGGTAAAAAATAGTTAGCTATTACAAGCATTTGGGTCTTTCCTCCCTAATATTCTTTCCGTTAAACTATTTCTCTTCTAGTAAAATGCCTGCTCGAAATACGGAGTGTCTTTACTACTTTGCCCTGCTCATCATACTCTTTCCACTCGTTGTGTTTTTATTGGCTACATAGGTGCCTTGTTCTTTTATTTGGCCATTAGGATAATACGCGGTGTAAAGTCCGTGCTGTCGGCTGGCGCGATACTCGCACACGGAAAGTATCTTACCATCCTCATAATAATTCTTGACCGGCCCGGTAATCAGATTGTATTTCCACGTTTCCTCGGTTGATTTTTGGCCATTAGGAAAATACAGCGTTCGGGTTCCATGCAACTGACCATCTTCATAATTCTCTTTCGTGGTTGGTGTTTTACCATCAGCCGCATAAAAGATCCAGGTCCCATTGGGTTTTCCTTCACGGAAAGATTTCTCAAAAACGAGTTTACCTTCGTCTGTATACTCGGTCAATTTGCTATCGCGACCATTTAAGGCAAATTGTTCTTTCACCCTGATTTTTCCATTGGTATAGTAATCAACATTGGTACCCACTTTAGCACCCGATTTAAATTGATACGTATGGCGCAGGGTGCCGTCCGCATAGTAGCCGGTATTATTGCCATGAAGGCGAGCATTCATAAAATGTCCCTCTAATAGTTTGTGGCCTTGCTGATCGTAATGAATAAAATCCCCATCTTTTCACCTTCTTTGATGGTGTAAATCAATTCTAATTGCGTGTTGGGATAATAAAGTTTGTAAAACCCGGCTATAAATCCATCCTTATAATTGGCTTCACTTTCTAAGGAACCATTTTCGTAAAACGTTTTTGTAATTCCGTTCGGCTTTTGATTTTTGTAGGTAATCTCTTTTTTGAAGTTGACCCGAAGGATAATACTCTTTGATAAACCCATCCGGTTTTCCCTTTACAAACAATCCTTCTTGTTTTAAAATTCCGGTAGGGAAATAAGACTTCACGCTATCCACCAGTTTATTGTTCTGATAAAAGGCGCTTTGAATTGGATGGCCTTGCGGATCGTAAACAGCTACCGAACCGTGTCGCAAGCCATTTTCATAATCGATTTTCCGGATGAGGGTTCCGTTCTCGTGGTATTCATAAAAGGTTCCCCACCTAACGCCCCCTTTAAAGGTGCCTTCAATAGCCAGTTTACCGGATTCAAAATATTTCGATAAGCGCCATCCAGCGTTTGCCCATCGGTTGCCGAGGCAACATACTCTTCTTCCACGTGAAGATGCATGGGGTCATAGTACGTCTTCACGATTTTTTGAGCGCTAACACAATAGCTGCTGAACAAAAGGAGTATCAGAATTAAACGCATGGTAACCTGTATCTGCTTACAGAGTTTAAACCCCAAATTATGCAATAATTTCTATTGCATAATCTGAGTTAAAACGAATGGATAAAATAGATGTTGTATGGCTTACAGCCTTTCAATTACAATAGCAGAAGCCCCGCCACCTCCATTACAGATACCGGCAACTCCTAGCGTGGCATTGTTTTGTTTCAAAACGTTAGCTAATGTAATCGTGATTCTTGCACCCGAAGCACCTAGCGGATGACCCAAAGCTACCGCACCACCGTTTACATTTACCTTAGCGGGATCAAGCTCCAACTTCATGTTATTAGCCAACGCAACGGCTGAGAACGCTTCGTTAATTTCGTAATAGGCAACATCTTTTTTATCGATACCTGCCGCTTTGATTGCTTTCGGAATAGCGAGCGAAGGCGTAGTAGTAAACCACATGGGGTCCTGCGCAGCATCGGCAAACCCTCGTATTCTGGCAATAGGTGTAATACCCAATTCTTTTGCTTTCTCTTTACTCATCAATATTACCGCAGCACCACCATCGTTGATGGTCGATGCATTGGCGGCTGTAGCCGTACCTTCTTTGCCAAACACCGGTTTTAATGCTGGAATCTTATCGAAGTTTACATTCTTGTATTCTTCATCTTCGGCAAACAACGTTACTTCTCCTTTTCGCCCGGTTATTTCTACAGGTATTACTTCATCTTTAAATTTCCCTGCCGCCCACGCAGCCGCAGCACGCTTATAGGAATTGATGGCATAGGCATCCTGATCCGCACGGCTGATATTCATTTCTTTGGCAGTATTATCAGAACAAACACCCATGGCACAACGGTTATAAACATCCGTTAATCCATCGTACGAGAGCCCATCAAGTAACTCACCATTTCCATATTTATATCCATAGCGGGCCTTCATCAGGTAGTAGGGGATATTTGACATGCTTTCGGCACCGGCTGCAACAACAACATCATTTTGACCAAGCATAATAGATTGCGCTCCCAACATAATGGCTTTCATACCCGAAGCACAAACTTTGTTTACCAACGTACAAGGGATGTTATAACCAAGCCCTGCGCCAACAGCCACTTGCGTAGCGGGGGCTTGCCCCAGTCCGGCTGAAATAACATTTCCAAAAAATAATTCCTGAACCAATTTTACATCGAGATTGATTTTACTCATAGCCGCTTTCACAGCGAGTGAGCCAAGTTGTGTTGCCGATAAACCAGCCAGCGTACCACCAAAACTTCAATCGGTGTGCGTACGGCAGATACTATGTATACTTCTTTCATATCAGTGCGTTTTTTTTGCTCTATCTAACTATGGACTATTTACTATATACTATCGACTGTTTACTACCAATCCGGCTTACCTTTATCTTTAGGCTTTGTTGCCTTCCGTTTATTTTGTTGCAGGTATTGAATCTCTTGATTTTAAGTTTGTCTGATACGGAAGGAGGAATATCTTTTTTCTCTTTATTTTCTTTCTGTTGTTCGTCTTCCTTTTGTTGATCTTGCTTCTCTTTCTCTTTTTTGTCCTGCTCTTTCTTCTCCTGGTCTTGCTGCTCTTTTTTGTCTTTGTTTTCCTGATCTTGCTTTTCTTTCTGATCCTGCTTTTCGTCTTTATTCTGATCTTTCTTCTCGTCCTTATTTTGGTCTTTCTTATCTTTATTTTCTTCTTTCTGGTTAGGATCGTTCTTTTTCTGCTCCTCTTCTTTTTTCTTCTGCTCTTCTAATTTCTTTTTACCATTTCGTAATTGTAACGGGCATCCTCATTCATAGGATCGGCCTTTAAGGCCTGCTTAAAATTAGCGAGTGCTTCTTCGTATTTGTTTTGCTGGTTGGCAAGAACGCCTAATTGTTGATGGGCAATGGATCGAAGTTTGGCATTGCTGCTTTGCGTAACCGGCTGGTAGCTGTTGGCCGTGTACGTAGTATCATGAGCTTGAAAATAGGCATTGGCCATATTAAGCTGCACTTCATCCTCCTTTACACCCAAAGAATCAACCAGATACCGATATTTGGAAATAGCGGTCTGGAAGTCTCCTTTTTTGTAGGCTTCTTTTGCTTCTGACTTCAGGGAATTAATTTTCCGATCTCACCCGGATCAACCAACATCGCCATCATCATAAACAAAATCAATCCCTTCACCATCTTCTTGCTATTTTATTACTTTCCACTTTTAGCTTTTTACTTTCAATTTTCTGCATTCTTAATTGTCAATTGCTCATTGTCTCCCGATAGCTATCGGGATGTTAACTATATCTTCACCGTCCTCACACTCATCAAAACATCCAATACAAGTAATAATAAGGCGGCTAATAAAAAGTAAAAATAGCGATTTGACGAAACATCTACCAGTCGGGTGTCGCGCACCTGGCCTTCAATTTTGTTGATTGAATTAATTAGTTTGTTTACATCATTTCTCGATTCATTAATCTCAAAATACTGACCATCTGTTTTGCTAGCCAGATTTTTTAGCGATGCCGGATTAAGTTTAGAAACAACGGTATTGCCTTGTCGATCCGTTTTATATCCGCCCTGGGTTGATATCGACTTCCGGATTCTGTTCCTACTCCTAAGGTAAACAGCCGAATGTCCTGATCTTCTACGTCCTTCGCGATTTTGTCAGTTTCCTCTCCAAAATCCTCGCCATCACTAATCAATACGATCACTTTTGATTTTTGTTGATTGCTGGGCGTAGTTTCATCCTCCAATTTGGAAAGAGCCATTTTAATGGGTGGACCAAAATCGGTTCCGCTCGAAGGCACTAATCCAGTGTTCATCGTTTCAATAAAAAGATTTAATGCATTTTGATCGTAGGTGAGGGGCATTGCATAAAGGCTTCGGATGAAAAAATGATGATGCCCAATCGATCGGAATTAAAGGCGGCAACAATTTTTCATTTCAAATTTAATTTTTCTCAAGCCGCGTGGGTTGAACATCGAAGGCATCCATGGATTTGGAGAGATCAACGCAAAACATAATATCCTTTCCTACCGATTTTATCTCGCGCCTGGCATCTCCAAAGGTGGGGCCTAAAACGGAAATCAAAAGGAGCAGAATGATGACTGAGCGAAGTGCCAGTTTGATGAATACGGTTCCATAGGGTGTATTCAGCGAGCGACTGATACGAATAATCCGGATCAGATACATCGCATAAGCGATTAAAACAATCCGATGAAGATCCCTTCAGTCCACCCAAAATCCCGAAACAAGGTCATAACAAAATAAGTCTGGCAAATTTATGAAACGAAATAATTCTGACTCTGTTGCTCATACGCATTTTTTGTTTCTATAACCTATTTCCGTACCCGATTTATCAAAGCTATTGCCAGGCTGAGTTCTTTTCCAGGGCTTGTCGAGCTATTGTCCTGGCCAGGCTGAGCTTGACGAAGCCCTTAATATTTGCAGCAAGGTAATGATTCGTACCCTGAATCTTATTGGAATTGATTTAGATGGTAAGCCAACGAATGCGGCAGGGCTATTCGTGCGGCTTGGTTGCTGTTCAGCGTTCACGGTTATGAGTTAATCAAACTAGCTGCATCCGCATCGAGCATGACATAACCACCGGATATCTGATGAATGATACTCAAGGGTATGACTTCGGTGGGCGGACCTTCAAGAGCTTTTGCAATGATGGGAGCCTTCTTGATACCGCTGGCCATTACGATAGGCAATTTGATTCGCGCAGATGTTGCAACCCTAACGTAATACCCTGGGATAAGACGGTGGCCTTTTGAAAATACTTTTGACCTACCGTTTTTGTTTCTTCCGCGAGCGTACTGATGTGCGCATAGGTGTTGAATGGGGTGCCGGGCTCATTCATACCAATGTGACCATTGGTGCCTACGCCAACCAGCATAATGTCAAGCCACTATTTGACTCAATTAATTTATTGATTCGTTCACATTCTGCCCTTAAATCGGAAGTAAGTACGTTGAAGAATTCAATCTGATCTTTTTTATTCCTAACGGACCAAAACAATCTTTTTGTAACATTGAGAGACAGGAACCCGAATCGGAGGGATCGATGCCTACCCATTCATCTAAACTTAGAAACCGACATTCACTTAAATCAATTTTTTTCGATTGTAGCGCCAGCCGCAATTCTTCAAACACACCCAGAGGCGTATGACCCGAAGCGAGACAAATGAGTGCTTTTGGATTTTTATTTATGTAGTGAACTATTAATTCGGAAGTTGCCTTACTGAGTGTTAAATAGTTGGATAAGATTTTGATTTCCATAATTCTGTTCTAGATATTTTATTTCGAGAAGCTTTACCATTCAATACCTTGACGAAGCAAAAAAAAAGCAAAATGAGGCGGATTACTATTTTTCGGCCATTATATTTGCAGTCCTTTTTGAAAAGGTTCAAGGAGGAATAGGAGAGGATGAGGCTTAACAAAGTGGGGGACTAAACGCCTCATACGGGTATTTTAATTTATTGAGAGTTAGTTCTTATTTGTTTTGGAGAGGTGGGTGAGAGGCTTAAACCACCAGCTGGCGGATAAACTGTCATACGGGTATTTTAGATTTTTTGAGTAGTTAGTTCTTATTTGTTTTGGAGAGGTGGGTGAGAGGCTTAAACCATCCGCCAGCTGGCGGATAAACTGTCGTACGGGTATTTTAGATTTTTTGAGTAGTTAGTTCTTATTTGTTTTGGAGAGGTGGGTGAGAGGCTTAAACCAGCAGTTTGCTAAACTGTCGTACGGGTTAAACCGTACCGGGGGTTCGAATCCCCCCCCCTCCGCTCTTTTTTGATCTCTATTCGACCGGATGTTCAACAAATTCCAATAGTTGAGTGTTGGATAATAAGACTGGGTCTCATAGCTCAATTGGATAGAGCAGCTGCCTTCTAAGCAGCAGGTTGCTGGTTCGATTCCAGCTGGGATCACAAAAAGAAGTTGGTGGTTGAAGATGTTTTTATATCTTCGCGCCTCATTAAACAGTTCGGGGCGTAGCGTAGCCCGGTATCGCGCCTGGTTTGGGACCAGGAGATCGTCAGTTCGAATCTGGCCGCCCTGACTTATAAAAACCTTCCTTAACAGGGAAGGTTTTTGTTTATAGCTTGTCAACCAACGTAGGATTATTTGAAATATGTGTCTTGATTCCCTCCAAGACTCCCACGGAAAGCGGATTGCTGGCAAAATAGATAGACTTACTCTTCTTTAGATCTTCTAACTCCGGACTGTAATTGGACACCACGATTCCTTTCATTTTCCCTTTCAGCATATCGATATCATTACCACTATTGCCGGCCGTAATAATTCGATCCTGAGGTATCTTCCATTTATAACTTAGGTACCTGACCGCAGCTCCTTTGCTGGCGCGAAAGGGGAGAAAGTCGAGGAAATGATTTTCAGTTAGCAATATTTTTGCTCTGAGTTTTCGATCATCCAGAAATTTATGCAGATCAGCCAAGTCATCTTCATTAAATTCTTTGTTTACATAATAACTTAGTTTAAAACGCTTTTGAGCATTTGTCTCTTGCAGCCGGATGCCTGGAAATTGCGCCAACTCATTTTGTAACTCTTCTTTCTTCCATTGAAAGTTAATATGGCTTTCCCAACCGTGGTCTGGAATAAATTTGTCTGTGTAATAAATTTCCAGATCCTGCAGAACAAATCAAAATATCTGCTGCGGGTAAATCATAATCTTTAAATGCCTGCGCGGTGATTTCTCAGTTACGCCGCTCGCAACACCAAAAACAACCTGGTCTCGGTGGTTGTTTATCCACTCTTTAGTTCTTCCAAACCAGCTGTTTTTTTCCTTCCAAGGTTCCATCCAGATCGGAGATAATAAATAGATTGGCCTTCGCTAAGGTTTTGCCGTAGGCTGTCTTTTGTGAAAAGGTGGGTCGATCAGAACTCTTTTTGCTAAATAGATTTTGGATAACCTGAACATATTGATTGACATGGGCGCTCCAGCTATAGAGTCGATCAATTGCCTCTATGCCATTACCTGAATATTTTTCCCAAAGAGTTTTGTCTGCAATTATTTTTTTTAAGCCTCCGATATTTTGGCCGGATCTTTCCACATCCACCAACAATCCGTTTTTACAATGTTCAAGAATCTCTTTTCGGACCACCGGTTGGTGAAGCCACCACCGGCAACCCGCATGCTGCTGCTTCCACAATCGTTAACCCGAAATTTTCACCGGGTGTTGCGTTTACAAACACGCCTTTCTTGCGAGCGGCTACGCGATAGATTTCTGGCACTTCAAGCGTGGGATCGTTCTTTTTAGGAATGGCCATCTTCCCGTAGAGATCATATTTATCCAACAATAAAAGCAGGTTGGTTAAAAGCTCTTTTTCATCATGGGGCATTTGGGTAATGTCTTTTCGCACGCCTGCAAAGATGGCCAGGTTGGCCATAGCCTGAAGTTCTTTATCCTGACCGAAAGCCTGGATGATGGTTTCAAAATTCTTTCGCTTATCGGCACGACCAATAGAAAGAATTAAAGGTTTGGTAGGATCAAATAAAAATCGTTCGATTTCAGAGTTAACCCGGTACAACGCACGTTCCTGCTCCAAGGTCATTTTAAAGGAAGGCATCTCATGCCGGTAGAAAGAATAGAATAAATCGTTATTGACGCCTGGTGGGATTACTTCAAACTTGCCTTCATTTTTATTATCATATAGCCCGAATTGCGTTTCAATTTCGTGATGAGTACTAACAACAATAACATCCGCGGTAGTCAACGTATTTTCTTCTACCGCGATGCGTTTCTCCATGTTGAACTTTTCGTTGATCTTATCAACAGACATGCCTTCCTGTAAAAGAATTTTCTTTTTGTTGCGCCCGAGCGAATGACTGGTGGCTATTAGCGGGATGGCAAACATTTCACTAATCTGGCCAGCGACATAATTACCATCGGCATAATGTCCATGAACAACATCCGGAAAGTCATCTTCTTTTTCAATGAACCGGATTGTCTTATCTACAAATTCGTCAAGATAATCCCACAACGATTCTTTAGGGCGATAGGTTAATCCACCACACACCATTCGAATGATTCGCTTTGTCATTAACAATTTCAATTCATTTTCATAGGAAGAAGAAACACGCTTGTCAACAATTTTCGGGTAAACAAATCTACTTTGCGCACTTGCGGATGATTGGAAAGATTCTCAAGCAGTTCCAGAACATATTTTACCTGGCCACCGGTATCCTTGTCACGGCCAATTTCAGGATCGTTGAAACGGATAAGGCCATGCGGGCTGAATAATTGTATATAATATCCGTTCATGGTAGTAACTGAAGTCGATTCGAGACAGTAAAACTAACTAAATCAAAATAAGTGCAGTACTTTTACTTTCAATCATGTTTTATATAAAGGAGTAGTATGTATTCAGGTTCGGGCTTTAGTGATTGGGAAATAGGAGATATAACCGTAATTATTCATAAGGGAGTCTATCACTTATTCCATTTGATTATACCGAATCATGATTATATCGCGCACGCAACATCAAAAGATGGAATTTCCTGGAAGCGTGTAAACAATGCGCTGTTTGTAGGTAACCCCGGTGAGTGGGATGACGACATGTTATGGACGATGCATGTTTGCGAAGTGGAAGGTAAGTTTGAAATGTACTACACGGGTTTGCAACGAAAGGACCGGGGCGTAGTTTCAAGAGTTGGCTTTGCGCAATCAAATGATCTTATTGATTGGGAAAAAAATAAGAAAGAAATTTTTCCGATTGAATCGCACGGCAAATATTATGAGTCTGCTGAGTCGAATCCCAGAAAGTGGTTAAGCTTTCGCGATCCGTTTCGGTTTGAACATAACGGAGAGGTCTATTTACTGATCTGTGCACGATCCATTGCCGGGCCCGTCAGCCGTAGAGGCTGTGTTGGATTGGTAAAGATTACGCAGGATGTCGTGGAGCATTTACCGCCCTTACTATATCCCAGGATGTATGACGATATAGAGTGTCCGTGTGTATTTGAATTGAATGATCGGTATTACCTGATTGGTTCTATTCGCGAAGATATAAAAGTGCGTTACTGGTTCGCGCCTGAATTCATGGGCGAGTATCATTCTTTTCATGACGATGTATTATTGCCGCAGGGAAATTACGCGGCCCGCACGGTGCAAGACGGCCCGCACTTGCTGATTGTTAACTTTTTCTATGTGGGAAAAATTGATGCGCTGCGGGTATTACCGCCACCCAAAGAATTAAGTACGGA
This sequence comes from Flammeovirgaceae bacterium, assembly GCA_016709845.1. Taxonomy (GTDB): domain Bacteria; phylum Bacteroidota; class Bacteroidia; order Cytophagales; family Cyclobacteriaceae; genus ELB16-189. Next base: position 46,771 of record JADJMA010000044.1, read on the forward strand.
CGATAAAGGGCGGCTCGTGTTGAAGAGTTATTACCGATGGAAAAAGATGGTAGTGAAAACGTTAGCTTCAGGTAACTTGAATACGACTAAGGCCTTATTATCAAATCCAACGGCATTTCTTAATGTGGAATCCGATAAACTCACCTGTGGATCCCGAAGTGGCTATGAAATTTTTTATTTCGAAAAACCCTCTGGCCAGTTTTATCTGGGAAGGAACCATTACCGTGGAGGGAATGGGAAAACTGGGGTTGGTGTCCGACATGGATGAATATGGGAACGGCTATTTTATTTCCTTTGATGTGCTTGCTGGACTAGTACAAATAAGAGCGTGGGGTTTCAACCCCTTAAACAATAGGCAGAACTTTGTCTTTAATAATATTCAAAGCCATGTGTTTTCAACTAACGAAAGTAAATCATTCAACTTTAAGCTTATTCGCTACGGCCATTACATCGAGCTATCGGTAAACGAGGCGGTTAAATTAACCCTGATGGATTATACTTATTCAGGGAGTGGGATTGGATTGTATTCGGCCTCTTCGGTTATCTCACTTCAAAACTCAGTGCTGTCGATATTGCCAGCACCCGAAGAAGAATACGCAAGCCAGGAAGAAGCGCAAAAATTAACGGACTGAATTTTCATTTTGATCGCATCAAAGATCCGTTAATGGACTGAATCTTGTTTTTTCCAGCATCGTCTCCGGCCTCTTTTTCCAGCATCGTCTCCCGCCTCGGGGATGCGCTGTAAAAATTAATGGACTGAATCTTTATTTCGATCGCACCAGTGATCCCGTTAAGGAAGCAAACCCTCCAACTAAGCCACCAATAAGTAACGTGGCCACGAAAGCATTAATCGGAAGAAGTCGATTTATTTTTTCAGTTAATATAGAATGAGTGAGTACATCGATATAAAAGGCCATCCCAATCCAGAGAATAGCAACTCCGATAAAGCCCGCAGCAAAAGAGGAGAACCCTCTGTTGCCCAAAAGATACGCTACCGTAAATGCGCCAACGGCTATAGTCCACCACGGTAAAAACGATTGCAGTATAAAACATACCACGCTGGTTACTATAAGTTGAGTTATAAATTTCATGGCGCTACAGGTTTTAACGTGATAGAGGCTGCTACGGATTTCATTTTTGTTGCTTCGGGTTCAAACTGAAGCTCATAGTATTTTCCTTTCGCCCAGTAGTTGAGCAAATTATTATAAAACGGACTGCCGGGATTTCCGGATTGTCCGCCCGGATAAACACCCCAGCTCGGAGTTTTGTTTTTTCAAGGCTCACCACCATACGCCAACTGGGCCATTGCGATGCGTGAGGAGGCGTTGATGATGCTATTATTACCACCATTCTCAACATGATAGCTGAAGGCCGGCAGACCTTGAAGCAGGTGGCGATGAACGTATCTTTATAATCAGCCCACCGTGGGTCTTTTCCATTTTCTGTTTTCCATTTTTCAATCGCATCAACTCCTTTTACAAAAGCTTGTTGAATGACTTCCCGCGCGGTTTCCTTGGCGGGAGTTTCCTGAATATCAAAGAAACTTAGATCGGGTTGTTCTTTAATAAGTTTGATGGTTGTGTATGAGGTTGGATACTCAAGCGCCACTTTAGAGTTTTTGATTTCGTCCCAAACTAAAGGATAGAGTTCGCGCCACCAGGCTTCGTAATACGAGGCGCCTTCCGAGTTAATCGTGTTTTCAAACTCCCAGGTTTTTAAAATTCGATACGCCTTTGCTTGTTGTGGTGTGAAAGCAGTTGTGTCTAACATTAAAAGAAAGGTGGGCAGACTTTCAGAGGCTTTTAAGTTATAGTTATCCTGTTGCATCTCCATCATATCGCGGGGTGTGATGTCCGTCATCTCCGACAAAAGTTTATTTATTCTTCGGTTGCGATAGGCCTCATAACTGGTTGACGTGATGTAGTATGGATACGTTTCGTCAGCCGGATATTGATTCGCGGAACTTACAAATCCACGAGCCGGGTTTTTATCCATTACATTTTGATCATTGGGAATAAAGGCTTGCCATTCGTTGGATGTTTTGGTTCCATCCAACACATACTTGCCTTCCGATTGTCTGCGAACCGGAAACTTTCCCTGTACCCGCATAGCCACATCACCACTCACGCTCGCGAACACAAAATTTTGTGCGGGTGAGGCGTAATGATTCAAGGCTTCCATATAGCCGTCATGATTTGTTGCTCTATTTAGTTTATAGAAAGTAAGAATTTCTTCTGATGGATCATGGGCAACCCATCGGAAGGCATACGATTTCAATTCATTATCACCACCAAAGCTTTCGTCATACACCACCGGACCTTGATGGGTATAGATTACGGTATCATAAAAAGGCGCGCCATCTTTAATAACTATTTTCTCAATTACTTTTCGGGATGTTTTCCATTGGCCATCACTCAGGTATTCATTTTTACTTTTGTCTTTGAATTGAATCTTATACCAGTCAACTAAATCGCGCTGCGCATTGGTAACACCCCAGGCAATGGAATCATTAAATCCACTGATGACGGCTGGCGATCCCGGCAAGGAAGCGCCCATCACATTTACACCAGGGGCTTGCAGATGAATTACATACCAGATAGAAGGCAATGATAAGCTGAGATGCGGATCGTTGCAAAGAATGGGTGAACCGGTATTGGTCTTGCTACCGTTAACCGCCCAATTATTACTGCCAACTCCTTCGGCTGGTTTCTCTAAGGGCTTTACGTTGATAAGTTCATCGGGTAAGGCAAGGGGAACACTATCCAACGTGATCGGATCAAACTTCCAGTTGCCGGTTCTATCAACAATGGGATCACCCACCTTTTCATCATCAGGCCAAAGTAAATCCGAAATTTCTTTACCAAATAGTTTGAGTGCATTGGTCATCTCAAGATCTTTGTCGCCAATATTCAAAGTGAGTGCCATGTTTTTAAGCAGTAACCCGCACTTCAAATTGGTCCACGGCTCGGGCCGATAGTTTAAAAGTTTATACTCAAGCGGTAAATCATCCTCACCTAATGATTCGATGTATTGATTGATGCCTTGCGTATAACTATCCACCATGACTTTCAGCGATGGGGTCTTCTTCCATGGCCTTCAACGCATTTTCAGCCGCGAACACCATACCGCGTCTTCGCTGGATGCGGTCGTAATCAAGGGCGGCACTACCAATTATTTCTGAAATTCTTCCCGCGGCAGCGTGCGTTTGAAATTCCATTTGCCACAACCTGTTTTTAGCGGTGATGTACCCTTGGGCCAAGTAGAGGTCGGCATCGTTTTTCGCGAAGATGTGGGGGATGAGCAAACTATCATATTGAATAATTACCTCATCTTTCAGTCCAACTAAATGGAGCGTTTCATTTTGTTCTTTGCCTTCGGCATTTTGCCAAAACCCCCCAAAAGGATTTAAGAATTTACCAAGGGCCGGAATCGGTGAACCAAAATTCCAACTTGAGTTAAGGAAATAAACCAGGGAAACCGTGATGATCAACGACACGCCAACTTTTACAAATTTCATGCTTTATCTTTTAGACTTTAACCTATTTATCTGCCGAAGTTTTAACGTAGGCAGATTGTTAACTACTTCCAGTATCCAGTATCGAGCATCTAGCATCCCGCCCCCACCATTGTCAATTACTTCCAGTAACACTATCCAGCATCCAGTTTCAACCATTGTCCATTATCCACTATCAACTCTCCATTAGTCTATATTTTTCCCTAATTTTAGCTTTTAATTAAGAATTTCCGCAACAAATGCCGGTAAAAGAAGTACTCGGAAAATATACCAAGGAGCAAATTAAGAAAGCGGCCCAAATCAAGGCCATTTTTTTTGATGTGGATGGCGTGCTTACGGACGGAAAAATCATTTATGATGACACCGGTCGCGAAAGCAAAGAGTTCAATGTGAAAGATGGTTATATTATAAGTCACCTTAAAAAGTCAGGGATTATAGTGGGGATCATAACCGGACGCGAATCAAAAGTGGTGAGCAACCGGGCAGCAGAATTGAAGTTAGACTTTTGCCACCAGGGTATTATGGATAAGTATGCCGTATTCGAAAAGCTTATCCAGTTTCACAAGCTCAAGAAGAAAGAGGTGGCCTATATTGGCGATGATATCAACGATTTGAAAATTTTGGGTTCCTGTGGGTTGGCTGCTTGTCCGGCCGATGCCCGTGATTATATAAAGAGTAGGGTGGATATCGTGACTGAATCAAAAGGCGGGCAAGGTGTGGTCAGAGATATCAGTGATTTAGTATTGGCGGCTAAAGGAGTGTTGGATAAGATTTTAAAGGATAGCTATGTATTCGGACGATATTTTATTGGAATATATTCGTATGATAAACTGGGACACCCCATTCCCAACGAAGAACTGTTGAAAATGTTAAAGGAGACAGGAATTCCTAAATGGGAATCGTTTCCGGAATAATTTATACATGAAAATTATTAATGGATACTCCTGGCACAAAGCACGGCACATGATTCCTGCCGATTCTCTAAAATCTGCCTTATCTGATGAGGTTATTCGTGGACTTTTTTCCCGCGATTTGCGTGCTAAATATAAATATGTCCAGTCACTACTATAACGAAGAGTTATACCGCTTCAGGACAAAGTGCTTCAGTTGATGGGGCAGACTAATTCTTCATTCTATCTTACTGGGGTACTGCTAAGCCGTTTTATGCTTAAGCATAGGTATTCTGATGACC
>JADJMA010000045.1 GCA_016709845.1 Flammeovirgaceae bacterium
CTTTGGATACTGTTCCTTTATTTCCAGAAATTCAAATAAACATTTCTGCTAATCAGTTTAATAAATTAAAAAGTGCTCAGGGAGTAAAACTTGAGCTCAAGGATGCGCAAATGATCATCAATGAGGATACGGCCAAAGTTGATAACATTCATATCCGAGGTAACAATTCGCTCAACTTCAAACGGAAATCATTTTCTGTAGATCTCGATAAGTCAGTAGTAATCCGTACCCCTCAAGGAAAAACGCATGTTAAAAAATTTCTTCTTCTTAGTCTTATCATGGATAAGAATCTATGGCATAGTCGATGGGCCTTTTTGATGATGAACGAATTATCGCTCTTCCCCTGTTCAATTCATTTTGTACCGTGACCGTTAATAACGAACCGCAAGGCATCTACCTCCTCGTAGAAAAACCGCATCAGGTAACTTCTCATATGAAAAGTACTTATATGGTAAGACGCGGACTCGATCATAAAATTGATACGGAATATGATGACACCAACTCAAAAGAGCAAGCTCGCCTTTATCGAAAACAATACCATGGTTTATATAATACGGCCCATCTTCATGGTGATTCCTTGCTTAGCTATTTAAATAAATCAATGAATCTCCATAGCTATTTTTCCTGGATTGGGTTCAATTACTTAAGCATGAATGGAGATTATTCTGATGAATTGTTTTTATACATCAACCCATCAACCGGATTATACGAGGTAATCGGTTGGGATTATGATGATCTTTTGAGAATGTCACCACATGAAGGTCAAGAGGTGAGAAAGGCTCAGCACGGTGATAAGTTGATATTCTCTCTCGAGGATTCATTTGACCGAATGATTGCCGGTGATCCCGTTATTTATTCAAGCTATCTTAAAACTTTAAAAAATGTTATAGCTACTTGCGACCCGACTTTAATTTCCACCACTTCACAACAAGTTGTTAAAGAGTTAGACCTCTTAAGTAAGAACGAAGCGCAGCGCAAAGCAACCCTTTACATCGACAAGGAAGAATTCGATATTGACAAAACGCATACCGATATTAAAGAATCAATGAATTTTTACTTACCCGAAGGCGAGCCACTCTAAAAAAACTTCCGATTGATTAATAGTTTGAACTTAATAAATTCTGCGATGATAAATAAATTCTTTCTCATTCTCCTCCTACTTTCTTGGATAGGAGCCCAAGCGCAATCTTCCAAAAAATTAAAAACATCTGTAAAACCACCAGCACTTTCATCGATCACCGAAAAAAATTTACGCGATGATTTGATTGCTCAGGCTGGCCCTCATTTCAGAGGTAGAGATGGCGGAACCATTGATGAACTGAAGGCCGCTATGTGGACCGCCAGGCGCATGCAAGAAGAAGGCTTTGAACCCGCTGGTGATGATGGCACCTTTTTCAATTCTTTTCACTCATGCGACATCGCATTTCACCATCCAGCAGTATTCGTATTGGAGACAAAGCTTTAGCCCTTTGGGATGATGTGTTGATTACCCAAACGGCACCAGCAGACGTGAATGCCTCCATTCTTTATATAGGGAAAGCAGGAGAAGCCGATTTAAACCAGATCGATGTAAAAGGTAAAGCCGTGGCACTGCACGTTGTGCCAGACGGCATCAACCTAAACGTTTCCTTACCAGAATGGAGGTATAGCCGTTACGTTATGAACAAATACGGTAATGATCTGATTGAACGTGGCGCAGTGGCCATTCTTTTTATTGCCGATGAATATGGAGAACACAGTTGGCCTTATGTACAAGCAAACAACATACTTGGAACGTTTGACATTGAAGGCGGAGCAAGAGCTGCCGCACCAAAAGCAGCACCACCAATTATGTGGTTGCATCCAGATGCTGGTGAGTGGATCAAAACGGAGGGGCTTGAATTACACGCCTCACTTCGCGTTGAAAGTTTTACCTATCCTTCTGTTAATATCATTGGTAAGATTCCAGGAACTGATCCTATACTTTCAAAAGAATATGTGGTGCTTAGCGGGCATACCGATGCACACGGTATTCGTAACGTAATCAACAACGATTCTATTTATTATGGAGCCGATGATAATGCCAGTGTAAACGTGGCTATGTTTGCTACCGCCAAAGCGCTTAAGAAATCACCGGGAAAAAGATCTGCGCTGCTAATCATTCATGGTGCCGAAGAAAAAGGATTATTGGGATCGAGATATTTCACCGCACATCCTACTATTCCACTGGCATCCATTGTTACTATACTGAATGGTGATATGATTGGCAGAAACAATCCCGACAGCGCAGCCATACTGGGTTCACAAGTGCCTCATCAAACTTCAGCAACACTCACTAAAATGGCCTATGATGCCAATGCCGAAGGACCACAATTCAAACTGGATACGCTTTGGGATAAACCTGAACATATCGAAGGTTGGTTTTTCCGCAGCGATCATCTTCCTTACGCCAGATTAGGAATACCTTCTTTGATGTATACTACCCTGCTTCATCCTGATTATCATACTCCTCAAGATAGTCCGGAGAACATAGACTATAAAAGCTAAAGAAGATGACAGACTGGATCTATCGCACAGCTTGGAAAGTGGTGAATGCAGATCAAAGACCACCAACAAATCCTGATTTTAAGTTGGAGCGATAACTGTAAATTAAAAAATATCTTAGGATCACCTCTACCCTAATACACATGAATGATTGTATGCAACACAGACGTCTTCTTTTAAAACTTTTATTAGGTAGTCCGCTGCTGGGATTGGCCGGCTGTGCCACCGAAGAAAAAAAGAAAGAAGCCGCTGAAACGATTGCCAACTTATTGGATAATCCAGCAGATGCTATTAATGTTTTTGACTTTGAAGCGATGGCAAAACAGAAACTACCACCCGCTCATTTTGGTTACCTCGCAACTGGCGTCAACGATGATTTGACTTTGCATGCCAACCGTGAAGCATTTGCCAAAATAAAACTGCGTATGCAGCGCCTTGGTGGAATTACTGATCCTGATATGTCTGTTAAGTTGTTTGGAAGAACGTGGTCCACGCCAATTATTTTAGATCCTGTCGGCAGTCAGCGTGCGTTTCATCCAGATGGTGAAGTGGCTACTGCGCGTGCAGCCAAAAAACTTAATCATTTACAGATTCTCTCTACGGTAAGTACTACTTCCGTTGAGGAAGTTACCAAAGAACGCGGGGCTCCAATATGGTATCAGTTATATGCCATGAATAATTGGGAGGGAAATCTTGAAATGATAAAAAGAGCGGAAGCTGCCGGTGCGGAGGCATTGGTGTTTACGGTCGATCTTACAGCAGGAGATGATAATCGTGAGACACTGAGACGGATGATCAAACTAGATGAACGGGTATGTGCAGATTGTCATAGCAAAGAAAATTATTTTTCACGCAAGCCCAATGGTCAGTTCAATCAAGGATGCAGAATTTGAACCTGCTGTCACCTGGGATTATGTAGACAAGATTCGAGCCTCCACTAAAATGAAGTTGCTGATCAAAGGATTGGAAACCGCTGAAGATGCTCAGCGTTGCCTCGATCATCAAATAGATGGAATAATCGTCTCCAACCACGGTGGACGAGCCAGTGAAACCGGCCGCGGAACATTAGAATGTCTTCCTGAGATTGTAAACGTTATTAAAGGAAGAATTCCAGTCTTGATTGACGGTGGCTTTCGAAGAGGCACTGATATTTTTAAAGCGCTGGCATTGGGAGCAGATGCTATTTGCATCGGCCGTCCTTATATTTGGGGACTTGCCTCTTTCGGTCAGGAAGGTGTTGAAGCAGTCTTAAAGATGCTGACGGCAGAGTTTTCCATGACTATGCGGCAAGCAGGTACGGCAAGTTTGAAAGAAATAAATGGAAACTATTTGGCATAATCAATTTATGATCATAAAATGATAGCAGAAGGATTCTGTTGATAAACAGATAACACTAATTATTTCCTATCTTTAAAAATGGCTTCCATCCTGCCCGGTTACGAATACGATATCTTCATCTCTTATCGCCACAACGATAACCGAAGTGGTTGGGTAACGCAGTTTGTAAAAGCTTTACAGGAAGAATTAGCAACTACTATCAAAGCACCTATTTTGATTGGTGCACCTGACTTTTCACCCCACCAAACCCAACCAAAGCACGCCTCGCAAACAAGAGACTTAGTAGGGTAAGTACACCACCCATCGCCATAGGTGCACCCGGAAAATAATACGGTGCCGATTCTCCCGTAAAGGCACTGAACAGTTGGGTCATCAACAGCGGACCGATAATAGATGTAGCGCTCAGCAAACTAGTGAGAGTAACTTGCAATTCGCCTTGAGAATTAGGTGGTACTTGTGTTGAAATTATCCCTTGTATGGCAGGCCCTGCAATTCCTCCGAGACAATACGGAATTAAAAAAACAAACATCATCCAACTTTCTGTTGCAATTGCAAAAAGAAAAAAACCAATACTATAAAGTAACAAACCTATATAAAGTGAATTCTTCTGCCCCCAGGCAGGAATAATAATTCGTATTAAACCACCTTGTACAATGGCAATTAAAAGCCCAACGGCAGCTAACGAAGCTCCAATCATAGCAGGGCCCCATTTAAATTTTTCAATTGTATAGTATGCCCAATTGCTTTGCACGGCATGAGCGGCTATATATATAAGCACCAACGAGGCAACGAGGCCAAGCACAACCGGATACCGTTTTAAGTTTAACAAAGAGCCAATCGGATTCGCGCGTTTCCAATCAAATGATCTTCGGTTCTCTGGTTTTAATGATTCCGGTAATATGAAAAAACCATACAACCAATTGAGCAAACTAAGTGCTGCCGCTGCAAGAAAAGGAACGCGTGATCCATAAGATCCCAGCAAGCCACCAATAGCCGGACCGATAATAAAGCCAAGCCCAAACGCGGCACCAATCATTCCAAAATTTTGACCCCGTTTTTCAGGAGTGCTGACATCAGCAATGTAAGCTCCTGCCGTTGTAAAACTTGCCCCTAACGCGCCTGCAATAATGCGTCCTACAAACAACCAACTGATGGTAGGGGCAAATGCGAGAAAAATATAATCCAATCCAAAACCGAAAAGGGAGCCAAGCAAAATAGGTCTGCGTCCATAGCGATCACTAAGTCCACCTAAAATTGGGGCAAACAAAAACTGAACGATAGCAATGCAAATAGCAGCCAACCCCCGATGCGAGCCGCCTCGCTGGTTGTTGTATGGGTCATTTCCATAATTAAATTTGGAAGTACAGGAATGATTATTCCAAACCCGATGGTGTCAATAAGTAGTGTTACAAAAATAAAACCGATGGCGGCCTGTCTTCCGGAACTCATTTTTTGAAAAAGAATCTGAAAGATAACTGTTTTTAAACTTCCTTAAAGGAAATTTTATGACCCATATCTACCAACAGATTCAGTTTAGCTAAAAACCGATCACGCATTCCTAACTTTACTTCGAGTTCCAGTTTACAGTCTTCCGCATAGTTTTGGCTTAATAAGGTAAGATCATACTCTTTAATCAACCGCATAACTTCTGCATTTTCATTATGGGCGAAATGGAGTTCAACGTTTTGAGTAACATCTTGTTCAACAATTATTGCACTATTTAATGCCGCTTCCGCGGATATTTTATAGGCTTGAATTAAACCGCCAACGCCAAGTTTGGTGCCTCCGTAATAGCGCACCACAACCACTAAAACGTTTGTCAAATTTTTTGATCGGATTTGTCCGAGTATAGGATCGCCAGCCGAGTGATTCGGTTCGCCATCATCAACCGCCCGAAATCGGGCCTTATCGGCTCCAAGTATCCAGGCAAAACAATGATGGGTAGCGTCAAAATATTTTTTCTTTAATAAATCAACTCTTTCTTTTATTTCCGATTCGGAGCTAACCGGATAGGCAAACGCAAAAAACTTACTGCCCGACTCCTTATACATACCCTCGGCAGGCTGGCTAATGGTTAAAAAAGAAAAGACATTCATGTAACGGAGAGTTGGCTTTTTGCGTCTTAAAGAAAGAAATTAGTAATCAGATAAAAAATCTTTACCCGAGAGGCAACCTTTTCGCCTCGCCCCTGTCCTTGAACCGTTAACTATCTTATTTATGAAAAAATTAATAACCACTTCATTAGCCTTGATTTTTGCATTTAGCCTGGTTTGGGCGCAAAACAAGGAAACACGCAATGTCGATACCTTTACAAAGATTTCCTTTCGGACATCCGGCAAACTTTATATTAAGCAAGGGCCCACTCAAAAAGTTGAATTGCAGGGCGATAAAGAAGTACTTTCCAAAATAGAAACCGAAGTAAGTGGCGGTCGCCTAAGCATAGGTCGCGAGGATAAAAACTGGAGAATGTGGGATCGGGATGATGATAAAATTACCGTATACATTACCGTTAAAGATATTGAAGGCATTAGTGTAAGTGGGTCCGGGGATGCCATAAGTGAGGGTGTATTGAAAACTGGCGATCTTGATTTAAACGTAAGCGGTTCGGGCAATTTGGAAATTGAAGTTAACGCCAATGGGTCGATGGAAGCCAATGTATCCGGTTCAGGAAATATTGATGTAAAAGGAAGCTGCCGGGCGCTTGAAAGCAAAGTGAGTGGATCGGGCAATGTTAAAATTGCGGCAGCGATAAATGAACGTGCCGATGTTAACGTTTCGGGTTCTGGTAAAATAATGGCCAGTGGAACCGCGCGTGAAATTAAAGCATCCATTAGCGGCTCAGGCGAAGTGCGCGCTGCTAATTTAGAAGTAGAAAAATGTGACGTGCGTATTTCTGGTTCGGGTGATGTAGAGATAAATGTAAAGTCTGAGTTGGAAGTGAACATCTCGGGCAGTGGAAGCGTTTCCTACAAAGGCAGTCCTAGCCAGGTAAACAGTCACTCGAATGGAAGTGGCAAGGTGAGGAAAATGTGATGTTATTAGTTTCGAATTAGAGGTACGAATTTAAAAAAGCAGTTCAGAAATTTCTGAGCTGCTTTTATTTATAGCTAAAAATATTCGAACAGTGCAATCACACCATTGACGGATATCAAGCACGAAAAAACGAATGCCGTTATAAGGCCTGCATTAACCCACTTACTAACCGGGTAAGCCTTCATTACTTTACTATTTAAAAGAATGAAGATGGCTACAATAACAACGGGAAGAACAAAAACATTAAATACCTGCGACAGAATCTGAACTTCAATTGGGTTAGCACCAAATACAGGAACGATTAACGCTGCTATGCTGGCAATTCCTGTAATAATCCGAAATTGCTTTGAGTTGGAGTCCAGTTCTCCCGATTGATAATCTGCGAGCAACAAAGGGGCGATCATCATGCACGGAAATACGGAGGAGAGTCCCGCACTCAAAGTGCCAAAGAAAAATAATGTAACGGCAAATTTTCCAGCTACAGGTTCTAACGAGCCAGCCATATCCAAAACCGTATTCACAACTTTTCCCTGATCGAATAGCGCAGCCTTGGCCACTGCCATTATGGTGGCACTGATTAGAAATACAAGAACTGCCGCCACAATAGCGTCTCTCTTTTGAATCTCAAGATCTTGGATACTCCAGCCTTTCCCTTTTATAAACAGTGGCCTGGATAGAAATGTCGCAGCTGCCATAGTGGTTCCTACAAAAGCCGCAATCATCATTTTGCTACCCGGTACTTGTGGAATGGTTGGAATCAAGCCTTTTATAACATCTATTGGCAGAGGGTGCACAAAAAATAATGAGAACAGAAATGATCCGCCCATGAGCGTAACAAAAATCACCAATACTTTCTCAAAGAAGCTGTACTTACCAATTAACAAGAAGCCATACATAACACCAACAACTATTATGGCGATAACGAGAACCGTTTGATATTTTGAATGCGTTAGAGCAGGGAAATAAATTGCGAGAATTTCAAAAATAATATTAGATGAAATTCCAGTAATACCAATTAATGAATTCCATTGACCAAAGGAAATTCCAACAATAATAAAGATCGCTATTATTTTACCACCCTTAATATGTTTTTTGATTGCAAACAAACCTGTTTCACCGGATACCAACGCGTATTTTCCGTATGCGTACATTAATAGCCCCGAAAACAAACAACTCAAAAACAACACCCAGAGTAATTGCATGCCATACGTACTTCCGGCTACAATCATAGAGGTAACACTGCCCGTGCCGATCGTGTATCCAATGGCAAATATCCCTGGGCCAAACCCGAGAATCGCTAATAGAATTTTTTTCATCATATAGCAATCGTATTAGGAAATGTGAAAGAGTATTAAATCAGATAGGCCTTGACATCCAGCCTAATTATTTAACCACACTCTTTAAAGATTTAATTGTGTTAATCGCAAAACGAGTTTTATTCTCTAATAAAGTATAATCACCCGTCTTTATTATTTCTTTTGAAATCAACTGTGACCCCATTCCCACACATCTTGCGCCAGCATCAAGCCAACTCTTCAGACTTTCTTCGGTAGGTGATACGCCTCCGGTCGGCATGATCTCCGTCCAGGGTTGCGGGCCCTTAACTGCTTTTATAAATGCAGGCCCATAGATTTCAGCCGGAAACAGTTTTACCATGGCACATCCTAACTCTTCGGCTTTGGCAATTTCAGTAAGAGTGCCACATCCGGGCGACCAAAGTGTTTTTGTGCGGTTACAAACCACAGCAATATCTTCGCGCAATACAGGCGTAATAATAAAATTGGCACCGAGCTGAATATAGTTTGATGCCATCGCTGCATCAGTAACCGAACCAACACCAAGAGCCATACCCGGCAATTCAACCAACGCATACTTGCTTAAGTCTCTGAATATTTCAAAAGCAAAATCACCACGGCTCGTGAATTCAAAGACCCGGGCTCCGCCATCATAGCAAGCCTTTACAACATTCTTAACAACCTGCAACTCGTTATGATAAAACAAGGGAACAAGACCTGTATCCCACATTTTATTTATCACTTCTATTCTGCTGAATTTTGCCATGGCTTTATTATCGTTGAATTTTTCCGGAGTTATCGCCCTGCATTAACTTTACTACAGCCTGCTGCGAAACCATGTTTGCATCCCCTTCAACAGAATGTTTTAATGCACATGCTGCTGTCGCGAACTGTATCGCCACTTCATCTTTATAATGCATCAATCCGTAAATAAGACCCGCAGCAAAGGCATCACCTGTACCCACGCGATCTACAATTGGCGTAATGTCATACTCGGCACTCTCAAGCAATTGCTTACCATTCCAAATCTTGCCTTTAATCTTGTTGTGCGAACCGCTTACCGATGTTCTGTCTTTATCAATCACCTTTTTGATTCTTCCAAATTCTTTCATGAATTGAGTAGCCTGCTCTTTAAAATCCATTTCACTTGAATTACCTTCTGCATACTTGTCCATATCATACTGACCTGCGATAACTACATCCGTTCCATTAATCAATGAGCGCATAATTTCTCGCGGATCGTTTCCGTAGTTCCATAAACTACTGCGGGAATGAATATCACCCGAAACCGTTATGCCGAGTTTGTTAGCAGTTTTTATTGCCTGCGCGCAACACGCAGCGGCTCCTTCCGAAACAGCTGGTGTAATTCCTGTCCAATGAAACCAATCAGCACCTTTTAAAATTTTCTCCCAGTCAATCATGTCCGGTTGTATCATCGAAAACGATGAGCCTGCTCGTTGATAAACAATTTCACTGGAACGGTGGATGGCACCTTTCTCCAGAAAATATAATCCCAAATGATGATCTCCATAAATCACATGCGAAGTATCAATCCAATGGTGTCGTAAAAAATTGAGTTGCTGCTCTTCCTAAATTGTTATCCGGAAAACGGGTAACATGACTCGCCTGCAATCCCATATAAGCGAGAGCGATAGAAACATTTGCTTCGCCCCCACCGTAGGTAATATCCATACTTTGAGTCTGCGAAAAAGTAGCCACACCGGGGGGTGATAGCCGCATCATTACTTCTCCAAACGTTACTACCTTCTTACTTAAACTTTCCATTCTAATATTTTGTGAAAATCAAATTCATGAGGCGACTTTAGATTGGGCACCTGATCATAATCCGCTTCGGTGAGATAATGAAGATTCTGAAAACAGAGTCTCGCTATTTCAGAAGTCATATCAACTAAGCGAGGTTTAATCTTTCCATTTTCATCCTCAAGGTCTTTCAAGAACATAGGCGTTATATCTCCATTTGAATTGGTAGACACAATGCAACTTGACAATCCATTGTCGTATAATTTCTTTACACCCAATCCAAGCAACGTGCATAAGGTAAGATCAAACCCAATGGGACGGCAACAGCGCAGCTCGTATCCGATTTCTACCGGCCTGCTCTTAATTGAAATATTTAACACCTTGAGTCGTTGCTGAACCAAAACATTAATAACCGTTGACTTACTGATGTTCCCGAGTTCAGGATGACCATGATCATCGTACGTAAATTGAATGCCACTATTTTTAAGTTCCTCTTCATCAAGAATATGAAACACACCTTCACTCACAACAACAGCTCCATAATTGATTCCCAATAATTGACGCTTGACCATCGAGGAAATAATCAGGTTCACGATCTTATCCAGCGTTGGCTTGGTATGTGAAAACATTTCCGGGATGATCATCATTGGAAAATGACACGCGGTTGCTACTCCAAAAGCAAGGTGACCGGCCGTCCTTCCCATAATAGATGTTACAAACCAATTCTGACTGGTACGAGCATCTTCATAGATTGTATTACCAATTTTTACTGCCTCGTCCTTTGCACTGTGAAATCCAAAAGTTGGATTTCGGTCCGGCAAGGGCAGATCGTTGTCGATCGTTTTGGGTACATGAATATTACTTACATCTAACCCTTTCTGCTTTAAAAATTTTGAGAGTCGGTTGGCCGTACTGGCGGTATCATCGCCACCAATCGTGATCAACAACTTTACATTATTGTCTACAAAGAATTTAACATTGAACTGATCATCCTTTGGCTTGTTGCGACTCATTATAAGTGTAGATCCACCCCTGCTAAAAATCCGATCAGCATGATCAAAATTGAATTCTTTTATCTGCGGACTGTCTGAAAATATTCCTTTGTATCCTTCATGCACTCCAATAACACGATAACCGGATTTCAAGAATATTTTGGCTACCGAGCTAATGACTGCATTAATTCCAGGCGCAGGTCCTCCACCACAAATTATTGCAACCGACTTAAAAGGTGTATGTTCATTCATGGCAGAAGTCAACTTAAACTCAATAGTTCATTACGAAAATGCTAAACCGCCATTGATATCAACGCAATTTCCAGTCATAAAAGATGACTCAGGTCCTGCTAAATAAACTACCAAATCAGCTACTTCTTCTGCTCGTCCTTCTCTTCTAAGCGGAGTCGCATTGGCAACATTTTGACGCACCTGATCTTTTGTAAAATCATCATGAAATTTTGTAGCAATCATTCCAGGACATACAGCATTGATCCTGATACCTTGTGGCCCAAATTCTTTTGCCCAGTTTCTGGTCAACGTCATTACAGCGCCCTTTGATGAAGCATACAAGGCAGAACCCGCTCCTCCGCCATCGCGGCCTGCTTGAGAAGCAAAGTTTACGATTGCTCCCCCTTCTGACATTAATGGCTTGAATGCTTTTGTTACAAACACGGTTCCTTTGAAATTAACATTCATGACCAATTCATAAAATGCTTCATCCATTTCCTCAACGGTTTTTCTGGCAAACAATCCTCCAGCCACATTAACCAAAATGTCAACATGATTGCCGAATGTTTCCTTCGTTTTGGAAACCAAATTATCAATGTCTGATTGCTTTGTTACATCACCAAAAACTGCAATCGCCTCACCTCCAACTTCCTTAATGGCTGTCAAGGTAATTTCGCTATCAGCTTCACTATCAAAATAATTGACAACTACTTTGGCTCCTTCCTTAGCCAGTTTTACAGAGACAGCTCGTCCTATATCTCTGGCTCCTCCTGTTACAACTGCTACTTTTCCTTTAAGCTTCATTTCTTATTTAGTTAATTTCTCAATCCGCAATTTTGCTTTTGTTAACCTTGGGATTTCGATTAAATCCCTAAGGCCTGTCCACCACCTACCTGGATAGTCTCAGCAGTTATAAAGGATGAATCCTTCCCAGCTAAGAAAGAAACAACAGAAGCCACTTCTTCAGGCTGTCCTAATCTACCCAACATAATGTTATCCTTCCATGAAGCAAATACTTCTGGCTTTGTCGCCTTGATCTGAGCATGAAATGGCGTGTCAATAGTTCCAGGAGATACTGCATTTACTCTGATTCCGTATTCAGCTAAATCCTTTGCCAATGCTCTTGTAATAGCATGAACTCCTGCTTTAGAAGTACCATAGATTCCAGCTCCAGGTCCCCCAGCATTCCATCCTGCATTTGATGTATAGTTTATTATTGATGCGTTTTCTCCTTTCTTAAGGAAAGGAATGGCTGCTCTTGAAGCAAAAGAACACTGAATCCAGGTTGAGGGCCATTACCTTTCTATAAAACTCCGTTGTCATTTCTTCAAACCTTGATCGGCCACCTAATCCTCCGGCATTATTTACCAGCACATCAATTCTACCGTATTTTTCTCCTATTGCTTTAATATTTGAAGTTACAGCCTCATCGTTTGTTACGTCAAAACCATAGTACTCGGCAGTAATTCCTTCTTTGGCAAGCTCTTTTACTCGCTGAGCTCCTGCTTCATCTTCAATACCATTTAATACAACAGTGTATCCATCTTTACCTAATCTCTTTGCTACCTCAAAACCTATACCTCCTGTTGCACCTGTTACAACTGCTACTTTGCCATTTGCTTTCATTTCTCTTTAGTTTAAGTATTAATAATTCAATTATATGATTTAGCCTATCGGCTTAATGTCTTTTGCGAAATAGTTTATTGAAAATATCCCAAGCGGAACAAATACTGCAATGGCTATAAATATTGGTGTGTATGAAACTTTCGCAACTACTGGCACAATGAAGTTCATTATAATCACAGAGAATACGCCAATCATACCTCCAAGACCTGCTAAAGAACCTACAGACTTGCCACTGAAAAAGTCACTTGGCAATGTTTGAACGTTTCCTATGGAAAACTGGAATCCGAACAGTACCACAAAAACAATGGATACAAACTTAATAGCAGTATCTCCAAAAGTTACGGTAGCTATCAGACCAAGGAGCATCAATATCCCTCCAATCATGATCGTAGTTTTTCTACCCTTATTGATCGATCCCGTTTTTGCAATAATCCTACCTGATACATAACCCCCGGCTATGCTACCTAAAGCTGCACCCACATAAGGCACCCACAAGAACATACCAACTTCCTTCACATTGAAACCATAGACATCAAATAGATAGATCGGCATCCAACCCACAAACAGCCACCAGATTGGCTCCAGAAAGAACCTTCCAGCTACAATTGCCCAGGATTCCTTGTGAGATAAAATTTGCTTCAGGCTCAAACCCTTCGTATTCTCATCTGACTTTCGGTCCGCCTCACTCTGGCCTTCAAGAATGTATTTTTGTTCTTCTTCTGTGATCCATGGATGTTTTTTTGGTCCAGCCTTATTGATGATCAACCATGGAATAACCCACAACAATCCAAATGAACCAACAACCATAAAGGTGACCTTCCATCCAAACGCAACAAATAAGGAAGCAATTAGTGGTGGTGCAATCACTGAACCAATGGATGCACCTGCATTGAACAAGCCTTGAGCAATGGCTCTTTCCTTAATAGGAAACCATTCAGCGTTACTCTTCACAGCACCTGGCCAGTTGCCCGCTTCTGACAATCCCAACGTTGTTCGAAAGAAAGCGATTGAAAGAAACCCTCTTGCCGTTGAATGGAGGAATGAAGACAATCCCCAAAAGCCGATGCTGATCACATAGCCAATTCGGGTACCTACCTTATCGAACAACTTTCCTGAAAAGAGCTGACCAAGGGCATAAGCAACCATAAATACATTCAAAATATAGCTATAATGATCTTTGGTTAGTCCCAATGATTGAGAAATCGAGCCGTCTACATTCTCGTTACCCCACATTATAGCCAGAGCGCTTCTGTCTATATAGTTGATTACAGTGGCAATAAATATTAGTCCAATAATCCACCATCTAAATCCTTTGATCTTCATCTGAATAGGTTTGTAGTTGTAATTCTTTTACTTCTTTCCAAAATAGGACACGCCTGACCCATCCAAAAAATCTTCTCGCACCGGACTAAATGTGTCAATCAACATTCCTGCTTCCAGGCATACGGCACTGTGCAAAAGATTAGGCTTAATGTAAACTCCATCTAACGCATTCACTATTTGCTTCACTCCATCGATCTCAAATTCGAAACTGCCTGATGCACAGAATGTAGCCTGTGTATGAAAATGTTGGTGCGGAGCTCCTTTGGCTCCCTTTTCAAACTTCACCAGCACCATCATGATCTGATTGTCGTAGCCCAACATTTTTCTTGACACACCACCACCGAGTTCTTCCCACTCCATGTCCTTTGCAACAATGTATTTCTCGCTGAATCTCTTCATGTTTCTTTGTTTTTATTTCTTTAAAAATTGGGACACTCCCATCCATTCAATTAGCTCATTCCCTATCTGCACTTTGTGCTTCGTCTTTTCATCTTTATTATTCATTGAAAAAGCAAACCGGTACTTGTCTCCATTTTTCAATTCAAATTGAACTACAACATAGTCAGCAGATTCATGAAGTACGGTAAGGTCGGTTATTGAAGTAAATGAATTCACTGGAATTTCATCCGATCGACTATAGAAACCATGCCTCTCATAGAGATTTGCAAAAAGTGTATTTCCAGCTTTTCTTCTATGTATGAAACCCGGATCTCTACGCAAAGCATAATTAGGAGCATTACCCCCAATTCGTGTTAGTAGCATTTCATCTCCTGCTTTCACCGTAGATGTCATTGTATAAAACTTGCCTTTATTGAACCAAGTCATTTGCATAAGATTGCCTGTCATACTACCCTGAGCCTCTGTCCACAGATGCTGATATCCGGAGTTCTCTCCCATTGGGGTCAGTGTATTATTGGTAGTGTATTTCTGATTTGTTGACATCAATTCACCCATGTAATAGAGCGGAAGGTCATAACTCTCTTCCTTATCTGCCTGTATATTAAACAAGTCAAGAACGAGTGGATTCTCAATCCCATCTATATTCAACACAGCCATAGTCCGTTGCATAGCAACACCGGCATAGGCATTGGTTTCTTTCGCACTGACTATTTGAACATTAGCATTTTTTGCATTGAAATAATAAGCCGTGCCTGATGTTTTATCAGCGTCATCCACCTTGCCCATAAACTGTGAAGTCTTATTTACCACCAGCGTATTGTGCGCCACCGTCTGCTTTGCCCATGTATTATTTTCTTTTAAATATCCACCCCCATCTTTGTGTTCAATGTTCACCCAGCGCGCAGCTCCGTAATCCTGGATTACTTCGTCAGCACCATTATAAAGCAAGAAACTCAATCGATCGAAATGACCATGCCCCATACCATGCTTGGTGTACTTCATCATTAAGGTTAAATCCTTACTTCGTATAATGCCGATTGCTCCTTCGTCTCCATTCGCTCCATCTGTCAATTCCATGCTGTTGAAAATATATGGTTTGGCCAGACCAGCAGCAATGTCTTTCGCAGCGGATAGGCCGGAAGTGGTCAATGGAACACGTCCTTGCTCTTGAATCAAGGACAACAACTGGGGATTCTTACCACCGTAGTGATAAGCCATGCTTAGTGCGTTCACTAATTCTCTAGACGCCAGTGACATTCCTTTCTGCGAATCATTGATTGGGAAAAATTCACCAGCAGCATTCGTCTGATCCACCAGCGCAAATACCGCCTTGATGAGTAAACCATTGCGGTATTCCAAAATACCTAACTCAGGTTTCTTATTGGCCAATGCTTCTGCGAAAATCAAAAACGGATACATGGCGTATCGCTGATAATAAGGTCCTTCCGTGTAGTAGCCATCAGGAGAAAATGAGTGATCAAGTTGCGCAAAGAATCCGGCCTCTGTTTGTCCCTTTAGTTGTATCGCGCCACCGTCATTGTCTTTTACAATGTCGCCAGGTACTTTGATTTTCAATCCGTTCAACGCCCAATCTATTAATTCCTTATCATCCATGACCAGGCCGATCATCCCTACTGCGGCATTTCCCCACGTACTGTGGTTGTGAATCCGATTGAAGAACTGCGGATTCTGGATGGAGATGTACTCCGCATAAGGTCTAAATAATTCCTTGTTCAACTTATTAACAGTCTTCTTATCCAACCAATCATAAATGCAATCATATGCCTGACTGACATAGACCAGCCAATTTGCATCGTTTAAACATTGCCAGAAAAATTTTCCTGGTGCATAGGATCGGGTTGCTGGATGCTTGTCAAATGTTGGATATATAGCAGCATAGGTTAACAAAACATCTTTAATCCATTTCGCATACTTCTCATCATTGCTAATCTGAAAAACAACGCCTGCTTTTTGGAGCATTAAAAAATTATTTTTGTGTTGCTCATGTGTAAAGCCACCTGGCAAATCTTTGGGAATTGGAACAGAAATTGGTCGACTCATCGCTGCGTCTACCTCCGCTTTAGCTTCCAGATAAGAAGTTTTTAGCAATGGAAATTTTTCTACTCCTTGTCGAAGCTCAACTACACTTTCCTTTGTCAATAGCAAACCGGGATGCTGTTGTGAATACCCTACGCTTATTGATAGAATGATTAGTGTCGATATGGTAAATCCCTTAACCATTATTTTACTATCGTAATGTTTTCTTGTGAATAGGTATTGCTATTGGAAATAATCTTTCCGGAATCTTTCAACTGTATATTTTTAAGCATTGAAATTGGATCGCCATTCGTTAAGAATAGGTTAATGGGAGCTGAGTGTTCAAGTGTTGTTCCCTCGAGTTGTAAATTTTGAACTCCATGAAATAGAAAGGAAGATGCCAACTTATTTCTATTTCCTTTTCCACAGTTAAGGAGTTGTGTGTTCTTTATGGTTACCCAAGGACCAAAAGTACTTTCGTCCGTTCCACCTCTATAAATATTGGCAATCGCTCCTTGTATATTTTCAAACCGACAATTGGTTATTGTCATGTTTTCAATATTATAGATGCCAAGATCTTCAGGTTCTTTATCGAATGAAAAGATATCACCGGTTATGTTTTTAAACGTGGAGTTCTCCACCAAAACAGAATCAGCCATGGTATGCTGTGCGATTTTAAAAAAATCAAACGCATAGTTGATATTCATATTCACCACATCACAATCCCGAATGAAGAGCTTGTAATTTTTGTTCATTGAATATTTACTGGTGCTAATAACATGATTGCCGGATAGATCAGGCGATTCAGCTCCATCCAATTTTATATTGATCAACTCCAGACTGCCCTCATTTTCAATTTTAAAGAAGCCGGCCTTGGAAGATTGAATGATCGCCTTGTCGCCCGCTAACGTCTTTATTGTTATTGGCTTATGCAGCAGCACATCTTTAGTCAGTAAGTATGTACCCCCATTATTCAGAACGAGGATATCGCCTGCCTCAGCACCTTCGAGTGCTTCTATAATAGTATTAGTGCCAGGTGCTACCTGAATCGATTTTCCTCCACCAAATGTTTTCGTTTTTCCCACTTTCGGATAATAGCTAGCTCCCGTTTCTTCAAGCTTTACAGGTAACTGAACATTTTCAAATCCAATCTTCTTTAAAAGTTCGTCACTGGGGACTTCTAATCCATTTGCATTTTTGTGTGTAGCATAGGCTACTTTTTCAAACCCATCCTTTATAGGGAGTGTTGCGTCTGAGTTTATAAAATTATTCTTGAAAGAGATTCCTGAAATGTCATCATAGATGGTAAAGGGATTCAAATTGGTTTTACTCAAAAAGATATTACCAGTCATAGTAGTAGCAACAGGAGTAGCAGAGCGTTCGGAATCACTACCCGCACAAAGTTGAATGTAATCGCAATCAATCAAAATGTTATTCTCGATTTTTGAATCCACCACTTGATTATAGCGATTGATCGGTGAATTAGGAACTCCATTCATAATTACCAAGGCTCCCCGAAAACGATAGCCTGTCAAACCCGTCAGATAATTATTCCTAACGGTTTGGTATTCATTAATAACACGAATACCACCGGTATTCACCTTTCCATTGCCAAGAAAATAATTATTTTCAACAACTGTATATTTTCCATGCCGCATAGTCAACGTACCAATGCATTCATAAAAAACATTGCTTCTATAAATATTACTACCTGATTTATTGGAGATAATTTCATGCTCACCATTACAGCGATCAAAGTAATTGTTCTCTACAACCGTATTAGAATTTGAAAGTGAATAATGGCTGGTACCAATTCGAATCGTTTCACCGCCATTCGATCCCAGATTTTCGCGGGGCCCAAAATAATTATTTGCAATACGATGATGATTCTCCCTGCTTCCCTCCGTATCAAGGCGAACAGCGAGGGTCACTCCTTCATTTCGTTTATCTATTAGGCTATTAAATTCAAATGTATTGTGTTTGCCAAAAATAGCAACCCATAAATCGAATTCAAACCGCTCCGGATTACTAAAGTTATCAATTACGCATTGAGTAACGGTGCAATAATTCGCTAACTTATTTTTGTCACTTCTGAATGAAATTACTTCGCCTGTAGGTGTATATCCATCCTTGAAGACTAGACCCAATACAATTAAATACTCACCCGCAATCTGAAGATTTGATTTACCTGAGATGACTACCTTACCCGGACTTTCAGCAGATAGTTCGATGGGCAATTCTTTTGTTCCGCGAGCTTCAAATAGTATCTCAATATCTTGCCATACTCCTGATGCCATGATGATTTTATCACCAGGCTGTGCACTCTTTATGGCAGCCGTTAATTCATTGCTGTTTTTAACCAATTTTTCGCCCGGTGTTATCGAACATGAAACACCGATTGCCAATACAAAAATTAAAATCTTATTCAATTCAGTGTACTTTAGAATAAATAAAAACTTAAGTGATTTGTTTGATGCTGGTTAAAACCACCCCGAATAAATCCGGGGCGGTTTCTCCCTAACAACAATTAATCAACCCTATTAGCTCCTCAACCTTATATTTGAAGCTTACCTTATCAAAATCAATAACCTGGATTTTGTGTAATGCTGCCAAAGCTAGTATCAACCTCCCGTTGCGGAATTGGTAGAAGTAAATCAGAAGGTGTGAAGGTAAAACCTTCTGCAGTAGCAAAAGCTCCTAACACACTTTCCGCAACGCCAAATCGTATCAAATCATAAAACCGATGATTCTCAAAGGCGAGTTCCACTCTTCGTTCATCCAATAACATTTGACTTGTGAGTGAGCCCGATCCATCGGTTGGCAACAAGCTAAGTCCTGCCCGGAAGCGGATTTTGTTATACGATTTGATGGCCTCTAAATCGTTCGTAGCATTCGCTCCGGCTAAAATGGATTCTGAATGCATCAACAAGACATCAGCAAAACGTAATACAATCCAATCGTTACCACATAAAGTTAAATTAGTTGAGGTGGTAACAAACTTTCCAACTTCGCTCGTTCGGGTTGGGTGGTACAAAGTTGCTATGCGAAGATCGCCTGCAGTAACCGCGGCTTTGAAGTTACTCGTTGGATAATTTAAACCACGGGCTGTACCCGAGGTCGTAAACTCACGTGAATAATCCTGACTTTCTGCAGCATTGTCGTTAATGTATTGCATAGCAAAAATTATTTCCACGTTTCTCTCAGTATAAAATACATCCCGATAAACCGGGCGTAAAGCATATTCAGTACCGGTAACCAAAGCATCTAGCAATGATTTTGCATCTGCATAGTCCTTCGTTGTGAGGTAAACCTTAGCTAGCAGCGCAGCAGCAGCTCCCGTAGTGGCACGACCTTCGGGAACGCCAGAACGACCTGTTAATTGATTCTTGGCTGTTGTTAAATCTGAAATGATTAACGCATAGATTTCTTGTTCCGTTGCGCGGGCGTAAGAATACGATTCGCTTGCAAGAATAACTTTATCTATTAATGGAACGCCACCGAACGCCCGCACCAAATTGAAGTAGGTTAACGCACGAACAAATTTTGCTTCGCCTTCATATAGCTTGCGGTCAGTATCACTCGTAACTACATCCAAATTTTCCAGCACCAGGTTAGCCCTAAAGATAGCGTTGTAGCAAGATGCATAATATAAGGATACAGCAGAGTTTGTTGGAAGAACATCTAAACTTTCGAGCTGTCTCCAGTCACCTTCATGAAGGTTGGTGTTCGTATTGTCAGATCTCATTTCCGTTACAGCAAATTCTCTTAACGGAATTGCCTGAAGCCCATCATACATAGCATAAACTCCCGATTTTACTTCGGTCGGGTTATTAAAATAAGTATCAACACTTATTCCCGAAATGGGCGTTAGATCTAACTGATCCTGACATGCTGTAGTTAATAGCAGACTCAGAAAGAGTAGTGATATTTTTTGTGAGTATTTCATTTTCGATCAATTTAAAATTCTAAATTAAGTCCTAGCGACATTGTGCGATAGATGGGAGACACCCCACGTTGGTATCCGTAAGTCAGTGGTGAAGCTGTTCCAAATCCGTCTGAATCATATACTCCTTCAGGATTGTAACCTTTATACCCCTTACCCATAATATAAAGCAAGTTCTGTGCACTAGCAAAGAACCTTACTTTCGTTAATCCTACCTTGCTTAATGAGCTCATTGGGAGTGAATAACCTAAATTTAAGTTTCTCAGTGCTATATACTCGGCACTCATAATCTGATCTGATGTAAAGATTTTCTGATTAACCAAAGCACCATCTGTAAAGGATGAATTGAAATCCATGTTTGCCGAAAATTGGTTATTGAGATATTGCGGATCTATGTTTCTAACTTTGGCTCCATGCGAACCTTGAAACATAAAGCTCAGATCAAAGTTTGAATACTTTAAAGTGTTAGTTAAGCTCCAAATAAATTTTGGATAAGGAGAACCCAGAATAGTTCTATCCTTCGTATCGATAACACCATCATTATTAATATCTTTTATATAAATATCCTGCGCGTTGGCTCCAATAGGATAGTAGGGGTTATTAATAAACTGTGGACCTATTTCAGCCCCTGCTACATATCCGTAAAATGAGGAAATCGGATTGCCTTCTAACGCAATCCATTCTGTTGGTCGCTTTGGATCCACGGTAGAAATCAAACCGTTGGCTCCTGGCATACTAATAAGCGTATTCTTGTTTTTGGTTAGAATAGCAGAAGTAGACCAGCTAAAACTCCCCGATGAAATATTTTGTGAATTCAATTCAACTTCAAATCCTGCGTTTTCAACTTCACCCAAATTTACAAGGGAGGTCGTGAAGCCAGTTGTTGACTGAACAGGTTGATATAAAAGCAAGTCCTTACTTCTCCGGGTATAATAGTCAAGAGAAATTCCGAATCTTCCGCTATAAAACTGAGCATCAATGCCGGGATTTATCTCAACCAGCTTCTCCCATTGTAAATCAGGATTTGAAATATTTGCTTGATTATACGCGGTTACTGTAGCTCCATTAAAAACAGCCCCCACAGGATTCATTATTCCCAAATGCGCATAAGTTCCAATACCAGAATTGCTTCCTGTTACTCCATAGCTCATTCGAACCTTTAAATCCGTTATGGTATTATTACCTTTTAAAAATCCTTCCTCCGATAATCTCCAACCTACTGAAGCGGCCGGAAAAAATCCAAATTTATTATTCGGTCCAAATTTTGAACTTCCATCAGTACGTGCACTTACTGATAACAGATATTTATCTGCATAAGCATAGTTTACGCGGCCTAAATAAGAAATCAGAGTTTCTTTAGTCTCACTGGTCGATGCGCCCCCCGATCCCACATTAGTGGTGGCTATGGTGTGAATGTTATCCGCTTGATAACCTACGCCAGTAATATTTGAAAAATGGGCGTTCCAACTTTCGAAGGCGTAACCAAGAACAGCATTTATACTATGATTTGAAATCACTTTGTTATAGTTAAACATACTTTCCGTTACCACGTGCATTTGAGAGTTTGTACCAAAAGTTGATTGCGTACCCCCGGCTCCAGTGGGTGTCGCTTTTGTGCCCGTCCAGTTTTTTGTTTCGGTATATCTAAAATCTCCGCCTATCGATGTCCTGAAAGAAAGTCCATCAAATAAGTTTATTTTCAAATACGTGTTTGCAAACACTTTTGTATCGTTCTTATTGTTGTCACGTTCAACAACCATCGCATAAGGGTTTGTATTTCCGGTTGGAACCATAGATGTTCCACCAGAAGCGACTGGCATGCCAGCTACCAAATCGTAATTATCAAACATTCTTTCAACAGCATAATCACCAACTTGCGCATTGGCATAAGCCCCACTATAATTCAATCGATTCACGTACTGAATGGTGTGTTCATCTAAACGAATTGGGAGCCAAGGGGATTGTCGTATGGCATCTTGTAAACCCATCGGAAATAGTTTCTGCTTCGTAAATGATGGGTTAAGCATAATTCCAAATTCAACTCGCTCATTTACTTTTGTATTTAGATTTAATCTGAAATTTGTTGATTGAAAATTGTCTGTCAACAAAACACCTTCATCATTGAGGTAATTTAAGGACGCATTAAATTTTGTGTTTGCATTTCCGCCCATGGCTGAAATTGAGTGGCTATTAATAACTCCACCATCCATCATTACTTTTTCCCAATCTGTAGAAGTGCCTAGCTGAGTTGCCACTTTCATCTGATCATTGAGTTCTCCATTATTATTAGCGCGGACAAAGTCTGACCAGCTATCTACCGTTGAAAGTACGCCCGAGGGTGGTACTGACTTAACACCAACATAGCCGTTATAGCTAAATTTGGTTGGCCCTTCTTTACCTTTTTTAGAAGTAACAATGATTACACCGTTAGCTCCTCTTGATCCATAAATGGCAGCTGAAGATGCATCTTTTAAAACCTCTATGGATTCGACATCATTTGAATTAATGCTTGCTAAATAATCACTACCAACCACTATACCATCCAACACAATGAGCGGATCTGTGGAACCTGTAATGGAGCCATAGCCTCGAACATTAATTTTAGGAGCCGCACCTGCGGCAGGATTGGTCTGTTGAATATTCACTCCGGCAAATTGTCCGGTAAGTGCATCGTCAATTCGGGCAACCGGAATCTGGCGAATCGCAGTGCCTTCAACCTTGGCTACCGAGCCTGTTAAATGACTTTTTTCCACAGTTCCATAGCCAACCACAACAACTTCTGATAGTGTTTGGACATCTTCATTCATAATTATATCAATGATTGTCTTTCCATTGATAGCCACTTCTTTTGTTTCCATTCCAATAAATGAAAAAATCAAAAGATCATTGGTCGATGCTTCCAAGGCATAGCTGCCGTTCGAATCGGATACCGTCCCAATGGTAGTTCCTTTTATAACAATGGAAACTCCTGGAAGGCTGCTGTTATCGGCCATCGTTACTTTCCCGGCAACTTGTAACTTTTCCTGAGCTTGAAGATTTATTGATAAAAATCCAACCAGAAAGAGCTGCCAAAAAAAAGCCAGCGATAGCTTTTGAAGGGTAGTATTATATTTCATAATTAATAGTTTGTTAATAAAATAATTCTTTTGTCTCCTTACGGCAGGTAAGTGGAAGGAATCCATGGATTTTTATTAAATCCATTATCTTTGTAGATAGCATGTGACCACTGATGTTTCGGAGCTTTTTGCGAGGAACCAATTCATCAATCCTGCCAAATGGATTAGCTCTTAGCTAATCCATTTTCTTTATTGTCTCTTAATCTTTTTCCTCATTGGCTTGCGGTTTTTGGTTTGCTGAAAAGTTTAACAGTTCCTGAAGGTGTTGCTTCATAGCTTCTTCAGCCATTTCAGGATTTTGATCTTCAATGTGCTTTAATATAGTGTGGTGTTCTCGTAAGGCAGACAGGGGTCTATCTCCTGAACAAATTCTGTTCTCTGTGAAATAAGTTAGAATGTCAGGAGTCACAATCATCATCAGCGACATCAATACTGAATTCTTAGCCGCTTCCACTATTTTCAGGTGAAACATTAAATCCTCTTCAACCGATGAACTGCCATTAAGCACAGCGGTTTCATAAGCTGCCAAGGCTTTGCGCATTCCTTCCAAATCTATCTCCGATCTCCGTTGAGCTGCATTAAACGCGGAATTCCGTTCTAATAAAACACGCGTTTCAATTAATGCCTTAAAGTCATGCTGCTCTAATTTCAGCACATCCGTTATCAAACCCTCTAAGGCAGTTAATCCAAGTCCGGAAACTTCTGTACCACTTTGGGGAAGAGTTCTTAGGATTCCGTAAAACTCAAGCTTTCTAATTGCATCTCGCACTGAGGTTCTTCCTACCCCAAATTTTTCACTCATCATCCGCTCGGAAGGAAGGCGGTCGCCCGCCTTGAACTGGCCTGATGAAATAAGATTTCGGATCTGGAGGATAATCTTATCTGCCGGAGTCTCGATTTCTATTTCTTTGAAATTCTTTAAAAAATCAACTTTCATATAATTGGTCGACCAGTTGAATGGTCGACCAAATGTAGAAATCGTTTGCACTAAACAAAATATTTTTTGAAAAATTCATGAAAAGACCAATACAGGCCAAAAATGCCGGTTTTTATAATTATCTATCCGTTAAAAAATATAGAAATGTCGTTTGTGCGGAAGGTGGCGAAGGCCAGATTAGACAAAAAAACACTCAAAACTGGGTGATTATTTCCCAAACGTATTTATGCTGGTCTCCTACCGAATTTGTTCTGCACGAACCAATCGTAGTTTTCGACCAGGCCAAATGGAGGAGTGCAATCTTTGAATTGGTGGCCTCATTACTTAAACCTTCCTAATCATCATTTCGCGTTATGAAATTTTCTGGGCTCCGCAGCTTCCGATGGATTTTGATATTGGGACGATCTGATAAAGTAGTTCTTGTTACCTCTTTTCGTGTGCAAGTACACCCTCTACAATTAAATACTGAGCAAGAATATAGGTAGTCATTATGCAAAGCGAAGCGAAGGGGACCGGGTGCAGAAATTTATTAATCGCCAGCAAAGAATCTGAGATCATAAAACAAATGGCTCCACTAAATACAAGTGCAAAACTTTTAGTGGTTGTATAGCCAAAACGAAACAGTGCTTGCAAAGCCATAACGGTAATAACCAATGCATAAATCATAACTGGTATTCGTAATTCACCCAACGTTGGATACAGCACAACAACCAAACCGGTTCCAGCCAATAGTATGGGTAATGAAAATCTGATTTTCTGAGGTCCTAACAGCGGGTTTGTCGCATCATTAAATCGAAGTCGTTGGTAACAGCGTATATATAAAATGTGTCCGGTCAAAAAAGAACCAAGTCCGGCCATAAAGAATAGTTCGTTCTTGTAATCAAACATAAGGAACACATCGCCCAACCAACAAAATGCTAATGCCACAAGAAATAAGGAACTTCGGTTTGGTGTGCTTAATACATAATAAACCGCCAAGGCGATCATGATTAATGGCTTGGCAATAAGAGTTAACTCAGTAATGTGATAGATAACTGAAATCAGCTCAGCAATACTTACCAGAACAAAAAAGTAGAAGGCATATTTTTTCATGACTTAATGAGTCGTGGTCTTACAAGCAAGTAACCAAAAGCTAGTGCACCTAACAATCCACTAATTAAAAATGCAATAAAAAATCTATCTGGATTATTTGCATAAAGTAAACCCGATAGAAATGCCCCTAAACCGATACCCATCTCCATAAAAACATATAGCGATGCAATACCACGCCCTTTAAATTCACTATGGCTTAAGTCCGTTGCCCAGGCAAGTAAGGTGGGTGATGTAGAGCCCTGAGCAAATCCGTAAAGAATAACCCCCACTATAAGTTGAAACGATGTTGTTGCTGTACCTATAACAAGCATAGCCAATAAGATAACAAGCGTACCTATGCGAAGCACTGGCACCCGACCATAACGATCAGAAGCTTTGCCGGCTACCAAACGAATTGCTAAGGAAGCAACTGTTAAAAAAGTAAATAAGAGTCCCTTATTCTTGATACCAACAAATTGACCAAAGTCGGGAATTAATGTAAAAACTGTACCGTACGAAAAAGCACAAAGCACCATAACCAAGCACGGAGTCAATACCAATGGCTCAAAAAAGTCTGTGCGTTTTACTTTTAAGTAAGCAAATGAAAATTTTGTTTTGTTCTTAAGAGTCTCACGTGTAGTTAAGAGAATTCCGATTGAACCCAAGGCAAGGAAGGAGGAGCAATAAAACATAGCGTCTAATCCAAATTGATTCGCCACCAAACCGCCAAGAGCAGGCCACCGCCATGCCTACGGCCGTTACCGTTCCTAACAATCCCATTGCTTCACCCCTTCGGTGAGCTGGAACTATGTCTGCAATATAGGCTGCGATGCCGGTAGGTGTAAAGCCTGTCGAAAAGCCATGAACAAGTCTTAGCAAGAAAAAACCAGCGAGTGAAACAACAAGGGGATAAAGCAGGCTGCAAATAAAACAGACAACAGCTCCAAAAATAATAACCGGTACTCTTCCAATTTTGTCCGCCAGCTTTCCACTAAATGGTCTGGAGACCATGGCCGTAAGAGTAAACAATGAAATGATTAATCCTTTGTAATCAGCACCTCCAAGCAGTGTAAGGTATTCCGGTAGTTCCGGAATGATCATATTGAAGCTTGCAAAAAATAATAGCGCGCTAAGACAGAGGAGCCAGAAGGATGTGGTGTAGATTTTGGTCAAAATTGGTAAGGGGTGATCGGTAAGAGGTAATCAGTAAGAGGTAAAAGGTCAGGTATCTTGCCCACAGAAAGAGGCCGATTTAATAATCATTGAATTTAGCATTTTGCCAATTGAGTTACATTGCCGAAGTAATTCACTTGATTTTTCTCCAGACATGTAAGCACAGTCAAGGGCGGTTTCAATCCAATGCTGTGTTTCCAATTGCTCACCATCCGCATCAGTCAATTTGCTTATAAAATGCTTTTCGTATCTTCTCTTCCCCAAGCCTCTGCTATTTGCGCCCCTACAGACCGCGATGATCTTCTTACTTGATCAGTAAGTGAATACATCTCCTCTTTGGGAAAACTTTTTGAAAGTGAGAAAATTTCTTTTGCCAATTGCCGCGAAAGCTTATAAACTTCAAGTCCTCTAAAACTTTCAACATATTCCATTCTACTTACAATTTAATCTTCTAGGGAGTTCACTCTGTTCTCTTTAATTACTGATTACCATTTACCAACCACCCAACCACCATTACCATCAATACCGATTATTATTTTTAGTTGCCGATTCTTGATCTTCCAAGAGATAAGCTTTTATAAAATCATCAAGATCACCATCTAATACACTTTGTGCATCATGACTCTCAATACCTGTGCGAGCATCCTTAACAAGCTTATATGGATGTAGTACATAGTTTCGGATTTGCGATCCAAAATCTATCCTCATTTTCCCCGCCTCTACTTTATCGCGCGCTGCATTGCGCTTTTCCATTTCCTGTTGATAGAGTTTTGATTTAAGCATTTGCATAGCACGCTCGCGGTTTGCATGTTGCGAGCGCTCAACCTGGCATACAATTACAATACCCGATGGTTTGTGCGTTAGTTGAACCTTGGTCTCCACTTTATTTACATTCTGTCCTCCAGCTCCGCCTGAGCGGGATGTTTGTATTTCAACATCAGCTGGATTCACTTCAATTTGTATGGTGTCATCCACTTTCGGATAAACAAAAATGGAAGCAAAAGAGGTATGCCTTCGTTGATTAGAATCAAACGGTGAAATACGAACCAGGCGATGAACGCCAATCTCAGATTTTAATTTGCCGTAAGCGAATGGCCCTTCAATTTCTAATGTAGCCGATTTAATGCCAGCAACTTCCCCAGATTGGTAATCTATTTGAGAAACTTTGTAGCCACTTTTCTCGCCCCACATTATATACATGCGGTTAAGCATATCGGCCCAGTCATTACTCTCTGTGCCACCCGCACCCGGATTGATTTCTAAAACAGCACTCAGCTGATCTTCCTCTTTGCTGAGCATCTTTTTAAATTCCAACTCCTCGACAGACTTCGCAGTTTTATCAAACTCCTTATCGAGTTCCTCTTCGGTAACATCACCTGCTTCATGAAATTCATTTAAAACATCCAGGTCATCAATCGATTTACTCACCTGACCAAATGCATCAGTCCAGATTTTTTTGGTTCTGATGTTTTTTAGAATTACTTCTGCTTCTTTGGGTTTGTTCCAGAAATCGGCCTGATGGGTGATTCTTTCTTCGTCTTCGATTTCTACAATCTTACGGTCGTAGTCAAAGATACCGCCTGAGGGCGGCAACACGGGCTTTTAGGTCCTTTAAATTGTTCGGTAGTCATAATGAAAAATTCTGCCGCGAAGGTAACAGGTTGTACTCGAATTATAACAAGCCACCTAAACTTTCTAATCGTATTTGTAATACCGCGAGTTAGGATCGATTGTGCGCAACGAAAAGCCGCGAAGTTTTTGATAGGACTTTTAATAAAAGTTAAGGCAGCTCCAACACCTGCAAGACTTACTGAAGTTATAGCTACATCCCTATCAATTCCCTTTGACCATTCACAAAGAGGGTATTAATTTGATCAAGAGCAAAATAGCCAACACCAGCAATCAACATAACCGTTCCAAGTTTATTAAGCGGCTAGTCTTTCTCTCTTCCTCTAACATTAACCTTTTCGATAGTTGAAAAAGAATAGTATCGTTAAACGTGATAATTGAACGTCATTAAACCGAACGCGAGACCTTCGGCTATCTTCACTTATTTTTAATTAAGCACTTTATATTCTCCCCTTCAATAAAGCGAGCCACTACATACCCGCTTCAGCAAGATTAATTGATTTTGACCGTTACCTGCCCTAACAACAACAATCTGTAAAAAAATGGTAGTAAAATTAATTTAACGATTGCGTTCATCGCGGTAAACTATTTAGCGCAATAAACAAAAAGCGGGCAATGCCCGCTTTTTTAATCTTCCAGTTAAATTTTATGAATCCAATTAAATGGATCTGGCTTTCTGCCACTTTTAATATTTTCCAGTTCAGTAAACACCCGATTGGAAACACGCGTTCTTTAACTGGCGGAATTGATAATCCTTTCCTTCATGACCAATTAATTCAATATGTGCTATAGTGGCCGCAGTACCTGCCCAAACGCTTCCTGCACTTTGCCTTGCTCCAATTGCGGCCACTAATTCTTTAACCGAAATTTTTCTTTCCTCCACGTGCATGCCCCATTTTGCCAAGCTCCAAAACACTTTGCGAGTAATTCCTGCTAAAATAGAATCGCTCAATGGAGGTGTTATCAACACATCATCAATAACAAACATCACATTCATAGTACCACTCTCTTCCATATACTCATGCGTTTTACCATCCGTCCATATAAACTGATGATAGCCTTCATCCTGCAAGCTTGGCGGGATAAATCGCACCCCCATAATTTCCACCTGCCTTCGCATATCCGGTTCCACCTTCTACCGCACTTGTGTATAGTGCGTTTCAATTTTAACTTTTACAGGAGCCGAATAATAAGGACCGACCGGACTTAATATAACCATGAAAGTAAACGCAAGCGAAGGCCTGATCCAATGAACTCATCGACCCGAAAACAAGGTTGGCCTTATATATAAAGTGAGCTTCCCTCTGACTTCGGGTATCCAGTTGCGATCTAAATCGATTAATGCCGACAAGCTTTCCATAAAAAAGCTCTTCGGGTATAGCTGGCATACACATACGGTGAGCTGAAATATTCATGCGCTTCCAATTATCTAGCGGACGAAACACCAAAGCCTCCTTGCCCGATTTGGAAGGATACGCCTTCATACCTTCAAAGATGGATTGTCCATAATGTAAGGCTGGCGTTGCCGGGCTTATCGAAAAATTTCCGTAGGGAACAATTCTTGAATTTCCCCATTCCCCATCGCAAAAATCTGCCAGAAACATATGGTCTTAGAAACCGTACCAAAAGGAACGTTTGATAAATCGGTCTTCTTAAGCCGAGATTCTAAAACTTTGGTAACAGAAATTTTAAGTGTATCTACCATATTAACCTGAAATTAATTAGGCGCGCAATTTACGATTAAAATTAAAAGCCGGCTAACGAATGTTAGCTTAAATCTCATTAGAATGAATCACATCTTGGGTTTCCATTGGGTCTCCGGTGCTTTTAAACTCAAATGCCATGGCTCGGCAAAGCATGAACAGAAAATCAGACAAGTCGGTTAAGATATTTTATTACCAGCAGATCAACTTTTTCAATCTGATTGAGTGCAATTACTAAACGCTCAGGCTCTACGGCATACCGTACGGGCAACATGCCCAAAGATACCGATGGGTGACCTCCTGAAAAACAAAGTGACGCATGGCAGGTAATTGTGCATCCATCTCATCCATTTTCCTTTCTAGTAATTCAATATCTGTTTCAATCAGAGAAGGGATTTTTACTTTTTTATTTTCAGGCTCGGTAGCCAGAATGGAACCGATAGTAAATAATCGATCTTGTATTTCAGCCAGTAGTTCAGACCGAGATCCGTTTATATTTTGATCGCGCAAAACGCCCATCCAAGAATTCAATTCATCGATGGTTCCATAGGCGTCAATACGCCAGTTGGCTTTGGACACACGCTTTCCGCCAAAGAGCGATGTTGTTCCTTCATCACCAGTTTTCGTGTATATCTTCATGTTAACATTTGCAACCTGCTACCAAAGGATTGCACCCGGTTAATACTCAATAAATTTTAATGCGGAACAGCTACCTCGGCACGGGTGATGTTTTCGTTCACTTTATCCCACTCAACCAATCCATCTTTTAGACGGATAATGCGATGCGAATAGTGGGCG
>JADJMA010000046.1 GCA_016709845.1 Flammeovirgaceae bacterium
GAAAACTCCGGTGAAAGCGATCAACCCAACCAAGCCCAGCCATGTTTTCCATTAGGCGGTTGGCTGCTTAATTTCTTTTACCGCAGTCGATACCAATCAGGTAGGCCACTTAGCAAAGTGGTGTGGAAATTAAATTGAAATCAAAACAAAGATTAACTTCTGCTTTGCTCCTTTTTTAAAATGTTCCCGTTCCAAGGCCCTTATTCAATCTCGTCTTTTGGTAGTTGGCATCTCCTTCAATCCAATATTCAGGCACAAGCCATTTTTTTCCGCCAAAAGGTTTGAGGCAGGCCAGCCACACCACAATCGTCCAAAAGCCACTGTAAGTAAAATTCCCTACAGAACAGATAGGTTGACCTGAGTTGAAGCAGCAGATGGAAAAATCCTGGGTTATTTTACGTGACTAAGACAAAGCCACTTAAGTTGCTGAGGAGCATAGGAGTGGCTTTGAGTCCAAAAAGCAAAATGGAGAAGATTAAAAGAAAATCGGAAGCGGGACCGTGAGCAAAGTTGCCAATCCCGGTGATGATGCCAGAGGCTTTTTAGGATAAATCCAAATCCGATTTCCTTTTCTATCAACTTTATACATAGGAGTCTCGCTCCCCACTCCCCCTCATATATAAAAATTTACGGCTCCTTATATTCCATAAGCTTCCATTCCATAAATAACAAAGACACCTTCCCAAACATTTCATTCTTCCGCACTGAGTCAACCTAAATTTTAAGGGTGCCTTATTCCAAACTCATACCTGTGTTTTGGTAGAATCTGCGCTTTAACTTTAGGAACGTAAAGCTCCTTCTGGCTTTTTGATTTTTCGGGATTAGACCCTTTAAGGGTAAGAATATAGTTTGAGCCATTCTGCATCTTTTTCCGGGCTAATAAATCCTTCCCAAGAAATCATATTAGTACTCTGCACTTGCCCCGTGGCGAATCACGGTAAAAATATCTTGTATAGATCCCCATGCCGCCAATATTCATCCGTCCAGGTTGGGTCCTATTTACTTTCAGCATCTTTACGATGACAGGATGCACAATGGCAAAAAAGTAGTCTTGCCATCACCAGAGCAGTCAGATTCGGTAAGAATAGCCACATTGGTTTCGTCAATAATTGCTACCAGTTGCGAAGCCTTTAACTTACGGGCTTGCTCATCGGCCTGGGCCACTTATTGTTTCATATTCCTGAATCTCTGTAGCAAGGGGTAGCGTATCAGACACATGATAAAATATCAAATATACAATGGCAAATAAAATCGAACCAACGAACAAACCTGTCCACCACGGAGGAGAGGGTGAGTTATCCAATTCATAGAATGCCATCATAGCTATAGTCAAGCATAGTTTCCCTTTTCCTTATCTAAGGGCCCAAAATCATTTGATTTGCTCCCATCACGCTTGACCAGAAGGAAGGTTCTTCTTTATAGGCAATCCCTAATCGTTCTGAACGCTTGTCTTTCGTTTGCTTGTTTCACCATATAGTTGAGCACGCGTAGCGCCATAGATTGCAGCCAGCAGCAACACCAGTATGACTTTCAACTGCAAAAGGGAATCCCATCACCCCGTAAAATGTAAGCAGCATGGGATCATTGGCCATAGATGCCGGTGCCTCTTTAGCCCGCCTGACCAAAACTTGGGATTAACCAAACCAGGCTACCGTTATGAAAATAGTATTATTCGTTTCATGGTGTCCTTGAATTAAAAAGATTCTGCATCTGAATTAAGTTCTGATCCATCATGAAGTGGCTTCGCTCATTTCGTCACCCGTGGTTTTGTCGACCGTGAAAACCCATACCAGCACGACGATAAAGAAGACAAAAAGATAACAGAAAGGAGATCACCGGCCAAATGGTAATGTGATCCATACCCTCAAGAATATTATTTTTTATACATAGCTGTTTGGGTTATTGATTGTTAGCTACTTTTTCCAATTTAATATCCGTACCTAATCGTTGTAGGTAAGCAATCAGCGCAATAATCTCGGCATCGCTGTTCGTCCCAGACCCCTTCTAACTGCAAGCCTTAAGCAATTCTATTTTGCTTGCTTCTCTAAATCTTCGTTAGCCCGATCTTGTACCCAGCTTCATACGGCACACCTATGGTTCGCATGGCGTTTATCCGCGAAGCCGTTATACTCTTGTTAATATGTTGCTCGGTAAAAGGGTATGCCGGCATAATTGAACCCGTACTTACTTCGCCTGGTGCGAGCATATGGCGGAAAGTGCCAGCTATCCAACTTATCTTCCTCCCGGTGCGGTTAAAATCGGGGGCCTGTACGTTTCGATCCCCATAGAAAAGGATGATCATATACACTCCCCGCTTTGGAATACTCGCCATTTTTGGATCCCATACCGCTTCGAACCACGTTGGTGAAAATTCGAATCATTTAGCGAATGGCAACCTACACATCCTCGCGAATATAGTGATATCGCGTCCGTTAGTCGAGTGGTGCCGCGGGCTTAACACTGGCAATAGTTGCGAATATTTGGTTCAGCCAGGAAGGTTGGAACCATTTCAATAATACCTCCAATTAATATTGCAGCTAGCACCGAAGAGGGTAATAAAAAAAAAGAATAGGCTTACGCTCCAACACACTGTGCCAGTGACCACCTGCACGCTGAGCCGCTGTGGGAGCGGTGCAGCAACTTCCTCATTGGCAGCAGTTGTTGAAGCAATATTTTCATTAAATTGCAAGTCATGATAAATACGCCTGTTAAATACAGCGCGTACCCCAACGGCCCGCATATACACATGGATGAAAATCTTTCCTGGTCGTTCTAAGAAGTTCTGTACTTGCAAGAAATCCATCAGCCACGAACTCCTTCCCACATAATGAAACTTTGCACAACGCCTGCGATGTACAGGCAAAGCATAAAACACAATGCTGGCAAACGTAATCTAAAAAGTGAAGGTTCGCCAACTTTGAAGAATACAATTTGGTATTCCAGCATGCGTGGGACCATCCAATACAACATTCCGGAAATCAACCCATTCCAACCCAAAACCGCCCACATGCACGTGCGCAATAATCCAATCCGTATAGTGGGTGATGGCGTTAACTTCCCCTTTTAAGGAAAAGTAGCGGGCCTTCAAGTGTGGCCATACCATAAGCCTTAACGGCAACCACCACAACTTCAACACCGCATCTTCACGCACACGATCCGAAGCTCCCCGTAAGGTGAAAATAGACCGTAACTATACCCGCGAAGGAAGGTGCTATAAGCATAATTGAAAATACCACGCCTACGACTGCGCCCATTCAAGGCCAATGCCGTATAAAAGTAAGTGGTGCGGACCCGCCCGTGATATAAATAAAAATCAAAGACCAAAAAGGAATGATAGAAAGATGGTAAGAGTAAACCGCGGCCTTTGGCTGCTTTTGCGCAAGAAGTAATATACAGATACCCAAAAATGGGGTGGTTAAAGAAAAATGCCACCATTATGACCACACCATTTAACCGGAAGGAATGCCCATCTTGAACGCCTACATGCCAGAGTGAACTCTTAAAAGAATGTTACCGGTATGGCAAAAGAGTTCACGATATGCAATACGGCAACTGCGTACAAACGTGGCGATATAAAACCAAATGGCCAGCATGTGCTGTTCTCTGGGTTTGATGATGGTACCCATCGCATTAATTACCCAAACACTACCCACGCAAGCGCAATCAGCAAATGTCGATAGGCACCCCAATTCAGCATATTCCTTAGACGTGGAAGGCCTAGCGGAAGCGTTCACATAGCGGCAGCCAGAATAATTAACTGCCATCCCCAGAAGAATCCAGCTAAGCGAATCGTTAAAGGGCGATGGGCTTTTAGAAGTCGCTGCATACTATAATAAATACCCGCAAACATGGAAATTTCCCGACAAGGCAAGATCACGGAATTGGTGGATGCAAAAAATCGAACTTCCCGCAAACGTGGTGTACTGCAAATCAAATTAAATGCCAGATAAAAAATTGAGTGCGGCCGTAAGATACCATCCTGTCTAATACTATAATGCCAAAACGGTAGCATGTAAAAGGCTTTGAGCAATTTTGTAGTCATAGTGGATTTTCTCTAGTTCGCCAGGGCGGTGTGGGTTCACAGCTGTGGTTGAAGGGCGTTCCCGAATTGACGAAGTGCAGGTTTAGTCCATTTTGCGAGGCTAAAAAGTAGAGCTCCTACCCAAGGGTGCTACATGATACCAATTAGGGCAAGATGACTTTTATCATTGAATTGGTAGTGTGAAAAGCAAAACCGTTTAACCAGCCTAAAAATAAAATACAAATACCAGTCCCCAAACTATTAGCAATCTTTTGAATGCTTACATTTTTTGAGTGGTAGATCCTTACTTTTAGTTCAGCAATCCAATTCACTAACAGATTTATTGGTATCCTGTAATGGACAGATCAAAAATAGTTAAGAAAATGTTGATAAATAGGTTGATAAGTTGTGTGATTCTTTTAAGAAAATTCTTTGGTAGGATATAGATGAGGAATTATCTTCATATCACTAAGTTGAATTTTTGATCAGGAGATCAAACCACTACAAAAAACAAAAAGTTATCTTCTCCGGAAGGTAGCCAACAAAAAAGTGGAGTGAGGTGATTATGTTGATGGCGGACTTTCTTAGGAAAGTAAGTATCAGCAGGAAGTTTGATGCGGTTGTTGTGAAATGACCGAAGTGAATTTTGCCAGATGAAAAAGCAGTTTAGAATTGAGTATCAGCTCCGGTTGATGACAATGAAACGGGGAAAATCGAGCAATTGATCTTTCCCCGTTTTTATTTTATAGGGATACCGAATTTGTTTGTTCTTTACTAAGCGAAATGGCCAACGATTTCTCAGCCTTGAGTTGGGTTGATTCAATATACTCTTGCGCGTTATCGGGCTCCACCGTATAGGAACAGAGTAACACGCCATCTTCGGGATTTTCAACTTCATGAATTTCGGCTATCTCAATAAACTTCCAGGTCACGTTCTCGGCTCTATGGTTCAAGAACGATCGCTGTTCAAGCCAGCCTATTACCGTTGCCTTCTCGTAAGCCCAATTAACTTCATCGGCTTTTATCAATCGAACCTGCTCATCAAACTGAGGTGTATGCTCTCCCTCCCCGCTCAACACTTGAAAACTAACTTTATGCAAGATACCATTTCATGAGGTTGAGTTTTATTAGTTATAACTTTTAATGTCCACACCTCCGAACATAACGAAGCCGGTAAGAATTAATTTTTTGCCAGGGCTGTAACCTGCCTGTGGGGTGTTACGCTTATCATCAACACCGCCTAAAATGGCGGTTAGGTCCGATTTCAGTTCCCAGTTAGACGGAATCACTAACTTAACACCACCAAAAAGTTGCGTTACATCTATTACAACGGTGCCATTAATGTCGGCCTGAGAAAGATCAATGTCGGCACCACCAAATACACAGGTCGTTTCACCTCCTTTAAAGTTTTTAGAAAATACTTTTCGTTTGTTACCGCCAAACACAGTAGTTAAATCAAAATAGTCTTCACCGCCCTCATCCGAAGTAATAACCCCATCGCCCCAGCGCGCTTTTCTCGCTTCGCGCGAAGCCGAGCCTAACACCGATCGAGCTAAAATAAAACCACCTACAGCGATGACCCCAATAGGAAAAGCATATTGATGCAAATCATAAGGAAAACCAGGAATATGGTCGAGCATAAAAAAAGTACCGATCAAAATCATAACCAGCCAGCCAATACCTTCAAAGTTTTTCTTTATTCCGATTATCAATCCCAACACAATTAAAAATGTGTACCACCGAAACACCCAATGTGGAAAGTATAGAATGTCTAAACGGTCGAATAATAGAAATGATCCGAAAACCAGGATGGCAGCACCTACCCAGAAACTACTGCTCACTTTTTTCTTGTCGTTGCTCATAATTGTTGTGTTTGTTTGCTCAAAGTAACGGCATACACCCACGCAAGGCGAGGCTGATTAGGCTATTGACAACAAAAAGTCGGTGAAACCGGAGTTTGAGAAGGGTGAAAAGAGGTGCTGAATAATTGATACCAGCAGATTCTTGCGCTTATTGGATTGTGGATAACAGTTTTTGATCCAATGGCTGCACGCTTGAATTAAAGAAGGTAACTTTTGTGCCATCTTCACTCACCAGAAATTTTGCAAAGTTCAATCGGGATGTTTACCAGTCTTTGATTCCAGCCACTGATATAGTGGGTGTTGATCACCACCCTTTACGGAGACTTTTTCAAACATTTGAAACTGCACGCCATAATTCCTTTCGCAGAAGGCAGCAATTTCTTCACTGCTTCCGGGTTCCTGCCAAAGGAAATTGTTTGCAGGAAATCCTAACACATTTACCTGATTTCCAAATTGCTCATGTAGTTTTTCGAGCCCGGCATATTGCGGAGTCTTTCCACATTTGGAAGCCGTGTTAACGATCAATAATTTCTTTCCCTTATACTGGGCGAAGTCAATCTCCTTGCCATCCAATCCCTTAATCTTAAAATCATAGATTGAATTTGCGACAGGCGTATTAGGTTTTGATGATGGCAACTTCCCTGTTAAAAATGCTACGAGACCCATGACCGTAATTGTTAAAAAGATGTATAAAAATATTTTAAGTTTCATGTAAGCGAACCAATGCTGGCTTAGATGTTATCAAGAATCTGTTTGTCCATCGGCTTTACCGAACTTTTAAAGAATTTTACTGAGCCATCAGGCTTAACCAAATACTTACAAAAATTCCAGCTTGGCTCTTCGCCAGTCTTTTCCTTTAGCCATTCATACAATGGATGCTGATCAGCTCCTTTCACTGAAATTTTTTCAAACATTTGAAAAGTCACGCCATAATTCGCTTTGCAGAATTCTGCAATCTGTAGATTAGTGCCGGGCTCCTGGCCACCAAAATTATTAGCCGGAAAACCAAGGATGGTTACTTTGTCGCCATACAATTCGCATTTCGCAACTCTTCATATTGCGGAGTATAACCACACTTGGAAGCAGTATTTACGATTAATAATGTCT
This sequence comes from Flammeovirgaceae bacterium, assembly GCA_016709845.1. Lineage (GTDB taxonomy): Bacteria > Bacteroidota > Bacteroidia > Cytophagales > Cyclobacteriaceae > ELB16-189. The sequence goes on from JADJMA010000046.1 coordinate 6,991, forward strand.
TGCCCTTATATTGACTAAAGTCGATTTGCTTTCCATCGATTGATTCAATTTTAAAATCATATAAATTGGCTATCGGCAATATAAGAAAGAGTATGAGTGCGGTTTTCATAAAGGATTATTTTAACTGATAACACAAAATACGGATTATAGTTTAGGAATACCTCAAGATAAGTCCATTAATAAAAATAATCTGTTTAAATCTGCCTCCAATCTCTTTTGTTTATCCTGAAAATGTAAACCCGATTGGCCTTATAATTAGTTTCCTTCTCGATAACCATTCCGTTTTTCATGGCCACATTTTGAGAAGGAATATTGGCAAGACTTATAATTGATATGAGAGATTCAGAAAGATCATTCTGAAAAGTGTAATCCCGGCACATGATTGCAGCCTCGGAAGTATAGCCCTTTCCCCAGAATTCCGAAAGCAAAGAATACCCTATCTCCAATTCGGTATGATCATCTACGGTTTGAACCAACAACCCTACAATGGCCAATCAACTTCCCCCGCTTTTTCAATCAGGGCATTCATTCCACCCATTTCATTTTTGTATCGCCAAAATTGCTTTTGATACCAGGCATTACATTCTTCTTCGGGCGACTTCTTCTCTTCGATCCAATGAATGGATGTGGTGGGATCTTGAAAAAATTTTAACCACTCCTTAAAATTTGATTTCTGAATTTCACGAAAGATTAGCCGATCTGTTTCTACACCTGTCAGCAAGTAATTCATAAAAGAATTTACATTTTATCTGGCACCCGTATACCCAAAACCGCCATTGCTTTTTCAATGGTGTTGGCTGTTACTTGTGAGAAGGCTATTCTAAATCTCAATTTAGCAGGATCACTCTCATTAAAAATGGGAATGGCCTGATAAAACTGGTTATACTCCTTTGCCAATTCAAAGGCATAGTTAGCAACAATGGCGGGCGAATACTCGCGGGCAGCTTCTTGCAGTTTAGTTGTGTATTGATTGATCTTAAAATTACTTCACGCTCTGAAGGTTCTAACGCACTTACCTTTTGAAGGTCAGCAACTTCAGGCACAATGTTTAACATGATTCCGCTTTTCTTAAAATAGATTTGATCCGTGCGTGCGTGTACTGAATAAACGGACCCGTATGACCTTGCAGTTGAATGGACTCATTCGGATCAAACATCATCCGTTTTTTTGGATCGACTTTGAGTAAGAAGAATTTCAACGCACCCAAGCCAATCATCTCGGCAAGGTCGCTCACTTCCTGTTCAGTCATTTCATCGATCTTGCCAAGCTCGCGGGTTTGTTTGGCCGCTTCCTCCACCATCTCCTCCATCAAATCATCAGCATCTACAACAGTGCCCTCACGACTTTTCATTTTTCCTGTAGGCAAATCAACCATGCCGTATGAAAGATGATAACACTTCTTTGCCCCACTCGTAGCCGAGCTTTCCTAAAATCAAAAACAATACTTTGAAATGGTACTCCTGTTCATTCCCAACGGTATAAACCTGACCTTCAATTTTTGGGAAATCACGGAAACGTAAAATAGCAGTGCCAATATCTTGTGTCATATACACCGAAGTGCCATCGCTACGCAACAATACTTTCTGATCTAAGCCATCAGCAGTAAGATCAACCCACACCGAGCCATCTTCTTTTTTGAAAAATACACCTTGTTCAACTCCACGCAACACTTCATCTTTTCCTAACAAGTAGGTAGTTGATTCATAGTATAACTTTTCGAAGTCAACACCCATGCGTGTGTACGTAGCATCGAAGCCTGCGTACACCCAGCCATTCATGGTGCTCCAGAGTTTTAAAGTTTCCAGATCTTTTTGTTCCCATTGCTGAAGCATTTGTACTGCCAACTTCATGATAGGCGCTTGCTTCTCAGCTTCTTCTTTGGTTACTCCTTTTTCTTCAAGCTCTTTGCATTGGGCTTTATAGGTCTTATCGAATTCTACATAATATTTACCAACTAACTTATCGCCTTTCAAGCCAGTGCTCTCCGGTGTTTCGCCTTTGCCAAATAATTTCCACGCGGCCATTGATTTACAAATGTGAATGCCGCGATCATTAATGATTTGTACTTTATGAACGGTATAGCCAAGTGCTTTATAAATCTCGGCAACCGAATAGCCGAGAAAATTATTTCGCAGATGCCCCAGATGAAGAGGTTTGTTTGTATTCGGGGAAGAGTACTCCACCATGATTTCCTTACCGAGTGGCTTCGCATTGCCAAAGGAAGCATCTGAGTAAATCGCTTCAAAAACTTTTACCCAAACGGCATCGCTAATACTTAGGTTAAGAAATCCCTTTACCACATTAAACTTGCTCACCAATCCCGAATGTGTTTGTAAATATTCTCCTACTACTTGCGCAGTCTCCTCAGGTTTCTTTTTTGAAATTTTCGTGAGATGAAAACAAACCAATGTATGAGAACCTTCAAATTCAACATTGGTCGGTTGTATCTGAAGCTGATCAATAGATTGATTGAACAGAGCCGTCACGGCTTTTTGTATTTCAGAGCGAAGGGATTGTTCGAGATTCATAGGAAGTCAATAGTCCATAGTATTCAGTCCATAGTCTATAGTATTTAGTCTATAGACTTTGGACTCAAGACTAAATACTAATTAAAGATCAAGGATATAAGCAAACATTAAAGGTGCTACAATAGTCGCATCGCTTTCTACAATAAACTTGGGAGTTTCAATACTGAGTTTTCCCCACGTAATTTTTTCATTAGGCACAGCACCGGAGTACGATCCATAGAAGTTGTAGAATCGCTGATCTGGCAGAAATAACTCCAGAACGGAACGCCATCGCGTTCTAAATCCTGATGCAACATCGGCACCACACAAATCGGGAAGTCACCGGCAATACCACCACCAATCTGGAAGAAACCAATGCCATGTTCACCAGCGTTGTTGGTATACCAATCCGCTAACCATACCATGTATTCAATTCCACTTTTCATGGTGGAAGCTTTCAACTCACCAGTCAAAACATACGAAGCAAAAATATTTCCCATCGTACTATCTTCCCAACCTGGTACAACCATTGGCATGTTACGTTCTGCAGCAGCGATCATCCAACTGTTGGTTGGATCGATTTCATAATATTGTTTCAGCACGCCACTGTTAATCATGCGAAACATAAACTCGTGTGGAAACAAACGCTCGCCCTTATCTTCAGCATCTTTCCACACTTTAAACAAATGTTCTTGCAATCTGCGGAACGCTTCTTCTTCCGGTATACACGTATCGGTAACACGGTTCAAGTGGTTGCCTAATAAATCCCACTCATCTTGCGGAGTAAGATCACGATAGTTTGGAATGCGCTTGTAGTACGAATGCGCCACCAGATTCATGATGTCTTCTTCCAGATTGGCTCCTGTACACGAGATAATGTCCACTTTACCCTGACGAATCATTTCAGCAAAACTGATTCCCAGCTCGGCCGTACTCATTGCGCCAGCCAGTGAAACCAACATTTTTTGCCTTCAGCAATATGCTTTTTATACCCTTTGGCTGCATCTACCAGAGCTGCAGCGTTAAAATGGAGGTAATTCTTTTCAATAAAGGTGGAGATCGGTCTGTTTTGGCTCATGATTGATGTGAAATTTGATGCGAAAAATAAGTAAACCAATCAAGGTTTCAAGGATAAAAATGCTTGGGCGGCCCTGTAGCTATCGGGAATGCTACAATCTATTTACCCTTCGCTCCTACCCATTCGGTAAAAAGGATTTCCGCTGCTACCCCTGCCGCAGGATCAACTACCAACGAAGCTTTGCATCCTCAGGCAGAAATACATGACACCAAAACGAAGAAAGCAATCTTGTAAGATCTAACTACTCTTCCTAACAAAAATAGATTTTAGAGCCATCGCTCCGAAGCCTTCAACTTTGCAATCAATATTATGATCGCCATCGGTAAGCTTGATGTTTTTTACTTTGGTACCCGCCTTAATTACTTTGCTTGCACCCTTTACAGGTAAATCTTTAATAGTGACAACAGTATCCCCATCTTGTAGCAAAGTACCATTGGCATCTTTCACTACTGATGAATCAGTTTCTTCTTCTACTACTTCTATCGTTTCGCTAGGATTCCATTCGTGCCCACATTCGGGACACATCATGGAGGTGCCGGTTGGGTATCCGTATAATGATTGGCAACTGGGACATTTGTTAGATTCTGACATACTGAATTTTGGGCAAAAGTAATCAAGTTAGAAATAACAATTCCCATTTGCTATCAGGTAGGAAGACCTGACAGCTCTATTTTGTCCGACCTACGGTTTCTAAACTTTTTAGCTAACTTTGACTCTACCAATGAAAGTCATCGTTTACGATAATATTGAAAAGAAGAACCTTCCTGATGAAGTGGATTATAAAGCGCTCACATCAAAGGATGCGCTTATTCAAACACTTGACCTGATGGATTTTTACGCAAAACTAAACTCGGTCAAAAAATCATTTGATGATACTACTCCATGGATTATTCTTCAAATGACAAACAAGCAAAATTATGCTAACCAATGAGCTGCGGGAAAATCTCCAAAAAGTTTGTGCGGGTTTAAACAAACATAAGATCGAGTACATGTTGGTTGGAGGAACTGCTGTTGGATATTATGGTTACAGACGTATTTCTGGAATTACGACAATAAGGCCTGATATCACCACTGATCTTGACTTCTGGTATAAACCAACACTAACCAATTATTTAAATCTCGTCAACGCTTTATCAGAACTAGAAGTGGATACCAGTTCGTTGGATGATGTGATTTTTGATCCTCAAAAAACATTTCTAAAAATACCGCATACTCATTTTCATACTGATTTTCTTCCTCAAATGAAAGGAGTCGACTCATTTACTGAATGCAAAAAAAGAGCATCCGTGGAGAATTTGGACGGGAACGAGTTATTTATTTTAAGCTTGGAAGATTTGCTAATGAACAAAGCTGCTGGGGAAGATCTTACGGATCAAAGTGATATCAATAATCTTAGTAAGTAAGTCTAAGGCTTCAGTCTCAATAATTATAGATATATCAGAAATATCTATTACTTAAAAAACCCTATCAAGATGAAGCTTGATAGGGTTTTTATTTTGATTTAATCAGGGATTACCAAACCACAATCCTTTCACTTTCAGGTTTATACATTTTATCACCTTCCTTCACATCAAATGCAGTATAGAATGGTGTAAAATTCATTAACGGTCCATTCACGCGCCACTTGGCAGGTGAGTGTGGGTTGGTATTAACATACATGCGTAAAAATTGATCCGTTGTTTTTACGCGCCATATTCTTGCCATGGAAATGAAGAAACGTTGGTCAGGTGTAAAACCATCCAGTTTCAGAGTGTCCTTTCCTTGCTCGGTCAATTTAAAGGCATCATACGCAATAGCTATTCCGGCAATATCGGCAGTATTTTCACCTACAGTTAATGCGCCTTTTACATGCACGGAATCGAGCACAGTAAACGAATTATATTGATCAATCACTTGCTGGGGTCTGGCTTTGAATTTTTCATAGTCATATTTTGTCCACCAGTCTGTTACATTTCCAACTTTATCATACTGTGCCCCCTGATCATCAAAAGAGTGTGTAATCTCGTGGCCAATTACCATACCAATGCCGCCATAGTTATGCATCATCCGCATTCAAATCAAAGTAAGGAGATTGTAAAATACCGGCAGGAAAAACAATTTCATTTAGGGGAGGATTGTTGTAGGCCGTTACGGTAGGCGGAGTAGTGTGCCACTCGGTTCTGTCAACCGGTTGATCCACTTTAGCAATCCTATAAGCATACTCATTTTTAGTAGCTGACAGTCGATTTTCAAAATACTTGTCTTTGCTCACTTCTACATTGGAGTAATCTCTCCATTTATCCGGGTAACCGATCTTTTCCGTAAAGGCGTACAATTTTTCCTTTGCTTTTACTTTGGTGGAACTGCTCATCCACTCCAACCTAGTAATACGTGCTTCAAATGCTTTCTTCAGGTTGTCAACTAACACGCGCATACGTTTTTGGCATCCTCAGGAAAATATTTTTTACATTATAATTGTGCCAGCGCATGCCCTATGTTGCGATCAACGGTTCTTAAGTCATCTCTTCGGCACGCGGTTTTTGAAAGGCTCGTCCGGTTAACATTTTAGGAGTACCCAAAAGAAGCATCGGCAAAAGGTTTACTTAACCAATTCCCAAAGGTGGTGAGGGAGTTCGCTTTCATATAAATTTTCCAATCATTTATAGAAACCGATTTAACACGCATTCAGCCATCGTAATACTACGCAGGCTGCCCTACATTAACTGAATCCGTCTTGACGCCTAAGTCACCAAAAGTTGCCCAGCCTATGTTTGGTTGTTTTTGCGATTGCGACTCATTGGCAATTTATTATAGTTGGCTTTCACATTACGCAGCAGCTCGATATTCGTTTTTGTGTACGGTGATCAGTTGCTTTCAATTCTATAAGGCAACACTTGCATTTTTCTTGCGGCAGCAGCAGCACTTCCAGTTAATTCCAAATAAGGTAGAGAGGTATTTTTATAGGCCTTTGAATGGCAAGGGTTGAAGAGTCTGTTCTGAAATAGCACCCTCTTCGGGTAACCCGATACCGGTTTGATCTCAACTGAACAATATTGATGTAGTTATGCTTATCATCAGGGCCTACATAAAACCAACGATGGAGCCATCGCCCAATTTTTTGTTCTTCAGCCACAACCATTAGCGAAGGCACATCGGTAATGGCATGGCCGACGGGGCAAGGATAGGTTTTATAGGCCCACAACCACGCTTATTAATGGTCGTTGTGCACATGCCCGAGGCGCAAAGTCGCCTACTTTTTTGGGCAATACTTCCTGCCAAGTTATTGACTCCTTGAAACGCTATCCAAAATTGCCTGAAGACGTATGCAACGCTGTGGGTAATTCATAAACGAATAGGAGCCTACACCTGCCTGAGTGTCCGGTATTTTTGCCGTGTCATACCAAAATGCCGTTGGCATAGGTAAAGAAATCATCCTCGCTTCTAGAGTAGCTCATTCTGATAATACTACGTGTTTTACATTCGTACGTAGTTCTGCTTACAGGCTATGCACAATAGCAGCATAGCTAGTGAAAAGTAAAGGAGCTTCTTTCTTGGGCGAAATAGAATTTATGGATATTATCTAGTTAGAAAATTATCATCTGCAAGAAGAGATAAATTCCTTACAAAACTAGAATGAATAAACCTGAATTCGATAGTCACGGATGTTTATTTTGAGCGTAAAGCAGGTTTATTTTGGCAGCACAGTATAAAAACTATCTACTATCAGGTTGCAAAAGAAATAGCTAATAAGTAGGGGTTTTTAGACAAAGCGGTTGTCTTACCTTTAAAGAACTTATCTTTGACCATGCTGTCGAATCTGAAGCCAATGAATTTTCTAGCATTGCTCCCTTATCTGTATCGCCAGTTTCGCGTATGCTCAAAATTCCGTACCCGAAAAATTTGAACTTGTAAAAGAGGATTCTCCTGTTTTCTTATTTACGAGCGTTGGATTACTTTTCCGGGCAAAGTTCCGACCGTTAGGGCACGGGAAGCGAAGAGCGAATTCATCTAGCTCTACAACCATACCTAAATTACTTTTTATCCTCAAGGATGAAGCAAATAAAAACCTCGCAAGCCCACTGGCTGAATTTAAAGTTTCTCCCGGCTGATACTATTCATTATCTGAGTATTCCTATCATGACATACCCCCGCCTGTAAGTGATCAGGATCATTTTCTAAAATATCAATTGATTGAGAAATTGCCGGGAGAAAAATTTTATAGGTTTTCAATCCATTTCCATCCAAAACTTGCTCCAATAAAAAGCGGGTAACACGAATGGAGTTAGCAGGAAGTTGGCTCTTTGAACATGGTAACTCCCACGCAGGTAAAAGTTACTTAGTCGAATACTCTCCACGCCTTTCAGCATACCCTGCATAAGTCCATCGATCCGGTTGTGCGTAGTAATCTCCTGAGTACCATTAAAAGCACTAAGCAAGTTCCAAGAGGAAAAAATTAATTAAGAAACCATTACAGGCCTGTTGGATAATTGATTTGGCGGAAATGGCTTTTTTTTTTCAAACGCACCTTCGGCCGTGCGATTTTCAGTATCAAGCGTTGGGTTTATTTCTACGATTTCCTGTGCGCACACCCGGGCATCTTTACAAAGTTCTGCATTCAACACTTTGGCCTCTTCCACAGTAATCCTGTTGGGCACCGGAGTACTCCAGCCGGTTGAGAAACCGGCTATCA
>JADJMA010000047.1 GCA_016709845.1 Flammeovirgaceae bacterium
CATCTCAAACAGTTTCTTATACTGTTTAACAAGAGCATTCTTGGGTTCGGTCAGAATTTTGCGAAGAGCTGTATGATCAAGTGGATTAAGGAAAGAAACCACAGGCAAGCGGCCAATTAATTCAGGAATAAGCCCAAAACTTTTAAATCTTGTGACGACACAAACTGTAATAAGTTTTCGCGGTCAATGTCGCTAGGGCTAATGCTGTTTGCACTGGAAGAAAACCCAACGGTTGTGTATTCAAACGCTTTCCAATCAAACGCGCGATGCCTTCAAACGCGCCTCCGCAAATAAATAAAATGTTCTCCGTATTAACGGTAATCATTTTTTGATCGGGATGCTTGCGACCGCCTTGTGGCGGAACGTTGACAGCAGTGCCTTCTAAAAGTTTTAACAAAGCTTGTTGCACACCTTCGCCACTAACATCACGGGTGATGGAGGGGTTATCTGATTTTCTTGCGATTTTATCGATCTCATCGATGTAAACAATGCCACGCTCGGCAGCCTCGGTGTTATAATCAGCAGCTTGCAGCAGGCGGGTAAGAATGCTTTCCACGTCTTCGCCTACATATCCCGCTTCAGTAAGTACGGTAGCATCGGCAATACAAAAAGGAACCTGAAGAAGTTTAGCGAGTGTACGCGCCAAATAAGTTTTTCCGGTTCCGGTTTCGCCTACCATAATGATATTGGATTTTTCAATCATGATATCAGTATCAATTTTACGCTGCATTAAACGCTTGTAGTGATTATAAACCGCTACTGACATAATGCGCTTAGCCTGATCTTGCCCAATAACATATTCGTCAAGAAACTTCTTAATCTCGCGAGGCTTAATCAGTTTGAAGTTAGGGAGTGAGCCGGGCTCAACCTTGTTCTTCTTTCTTCCTGAAGAATCTGAGTGGCCTGGGTTACGCACTTGTCGCAAATGTGGGCATGTATACCTGAGATCATCAGGTCCACATCCTTTTTATTTCTACCGCAAAATGAACAGGTAACTTCGGCCATTATCTTTATCGATTTGTCAAAAAAGTCTGTTGAACCCAATTGGAACCTTCAAAGGTACCCAATTTCTGGCACATTTAACTTATCAACATATCACGCAATTATTTCTTGTTTCTTTCCAAAACTTCGTCAATTAGCCCATACTCTTTGGCTTCCTTGGCGCGCATCCAGTAGTCGCGATCAGAATCTTTGTCAATTCTCTCGAAAGTCTGTCCGCTATGGTTTGCTAATATGGTGTACAAATCATTACGCAATTCAATGGTTTGTTTCATTGAAATTTCCATATCGCGCGAAGTTCCCTGCATACCTGCTGATGGCTGGTGAATCATAATGCGTGAGTGAGGAAGCGCTGATCTTTTTTATTCGTTCCAGCTGCTAACAAAACAGCTCCCATGGATGCGGCCATGCCGGTGCAGATAGTTGCTACATCCGGATTTACATATTGCATGGTATCATAAATACCAAGCCCTGCATAAACAGAGCCACCCGGACTATTAACATACATTATAATGTCTTTTTTTGGATCGGAGGACTCTAAAAAAAGAAGTTGAGCCGTGATTACGTTTGCCACATAATCATCTACGGCAGTACCAAAAAAGATAATCCGATCGGCCATCAACCTTGAAAATACATCGATAACGGTTGCTCGCATTTGGCGCTCTTCCACAACGTTGGGCGTCATGCCAGTAACGGTGTGTGTCATTTCGTTCATGTATTTAGCATAGCTGTCTAGCGAATTACCGCTCATGCCCAGGTGATTGACGGCATATTTTCTGAATTCATTTGATTGAGACATAGTATTAATTTATTATTTCAAGGTTAATGAAAGAGTCGTTTACCGACTACTTTTTATTGTTTCCACTTCAATGATACTAAGAAAAATTAATAAAAGCTCCGACAACGTGCGGAGCTTTTTCTAACAAAATCTAAGAATGCCGTTAGTTCTCGAAATCAATGGCGATGTTCCTCGGCCAGTTTTTTAAATTCGTCAAGCGTCACCTTTTCGTCTGTTACCGTGATGGATTCTTTTATCACCTTCATTATTTTTTCTTGGCGAAGCTGATTGTAAATCTTCATAAAATTCTCGCCTTTACCATCTTGTCCCGACAGATAGTTGTTGGCAATATCATTTAGCTTGTCGCCCAATTGAGCAGCAATCGCAGCGCCTCCAAATTGTTCAACAATAAATTGCTTGGCTTTTTCCCTTACTTCATCGCCTTCTACCTTAATTTCTTTCTCTTCTGCAATTTTATTCTTTATCAAATCCCATTTAAGAGAATCTTTATAGGAATTGAATTCCTTTTCGAGAATATCGTCTGTTACCTGCCCCTGACTACTGTTTTTAAGCCAGGTTTTAAGAAATGCCTCGGGCATGGTTATTTTAGTATTGTCTACAAAGTAATGCTGAATCTCATGATCGAGTAAATGTTCTGTTTCACGATTGTAATTTTCGCCAATCGTAGTTTTAATTTTTTCGATAAAGTCAGCTTCGTTCGCCACTGCATCTTTACCAAAAACCTTATCAAAGAACTCCTGATTTATTTGGGCAGGTTCTGTTTGACTAATGTTGGTAACTGTGAACGTGTAGTTTCCGGTAGCTGCTTTTGCTTCGTCTTCAGAGATGTTAAGTGTTTGAGAAATTGAAAGAGGATCGTTAAACACTTTTCGATGTCAAATTCTATTACATCGTCCTTTTTACACCAATAAATTTCTTTGTTCCTTCTTGATGATTTTTTCGATAGGTATGAAAGAACCTTTTTTATCTGTTTCTCCACTTTTTGCTATATCGCCATACAAGCTATCATTCGCTGAACTTGTTTCCGGATTCGAGGTATTTCCAAATCTCTTTTTAAGATCTTCCAGCGTTTCATCAATCACCTTTTGATCTACCTCAATGGTATGCGATTTTACTTTTGCTGTAGGCGAAAGCTCAAGCGTAAAGTCTTCTACAAGCCCAATTTGAAACTCAAATTCAAAATCCTTTTGTGCATCCCAGTCAATACTAAATGCTTTTTCCTGGTTGGGCATGGGGTCACCCAAAATTTTTAATTTCTGATCGCGAATGTAATCGGACACGGAATGAGATACGATATGATTGACTTCTTCAACCAGAATTGATTTTCCGTACATTTTTTTGATGACACCCGTAGGCACTTTTCCTTGGCGAAACCCTTTGATGTTTGCCTTACGCGCGTAGTCCTTTATCTTTTTCTTCAACTTTGGGCTGATAATCAGTAGCGGTAAGATTGATTTTAATCAAACCATCAGTACTACTTTGTTTGTCTAGTGTGATATTCAAGTTATTGAAAGTTTATTGTTACAAATTCGTTTTTCTTTCGCCTAGGTTTGGTAAGAAGTAATGAACCCTCCGGTCAAGTATTACCAACCAGAGGGTTCAGTTTGTGTGCGGATGAAGGGACTCGAACCCCCACGCCTCACGGCACCAGATCCTAAGTCTGGCGCGGCTACCAATTACGCCACATCCGCGGATTCCCTTTGAATTAAAAAATCGGCCTTTTTTATCAAAGGGAGTGCAAATTTAGGGATTATTCGTTATGATTAAAGGCTGGATATAAAAATCGGTTTAAAATGAATATGGGTTGTGGTAATTGATGCTGTTGAAGAGAAAAGAGAGATAATTGCCCGATATCGCAGGTTGCTGCGGCAGGCAAAACCCGTTCTGAATGAAGGAGACGCCAAACTCATTAAGCGAGCATTTACTATGGCCATGGAAGCGCATAAAGATATGCGCAGGAAATCGGGTGAGCCGTATATTTTCCATCCCTTATCTGTGGCCGAAATCTGCGTGCAGGAAATTGGCTTAGGTACCACCTCTATAATTGCCGCATTGTTACATGATGTCGTAGAAGACACGGACATTCAACTGATTGATATTGAACGCATTTTCGGGAAGAAAACAACAAAAATTGTAGACGGCCTGACCAAAATTAAAGGTGCATTTGAGTATGGTTCTTCTGCTCAGGCAGAGAATTTCAGAAAGATGCTTTTTACTCTTTCGGAGGATGTTAGGGTGATTCTCATAAAACTAGCTGACCGGCTTCATAATATGCGCACGCTGGAGAGCATGCCCAGAAACAAGCAACTTCGGATTTCTTCAGAAACAATCTATTTATATGCACCGTTGGCCCATCGCCTGGGGCTTAATGCAATAAAAACGGAATTAGAAGATTTATATCTCAGGTTTACAGAGGAGTCAGTGTATTATGAAATCGCCAATAAAATAGATGAGAGCAGAGCATCTCGCAATAAATTCATAAAACAATTTGTGCAGCCCCTTAAGGATGAAGTGGATAAACTGAATATTGAGTATGAAATAAAAAGTCGGCCTAAATCGATCTTCTCCATTTATAGTAAAATGGAGAAACAGAATATCCCTTTCGAGGAGGTATATGATTTATTTGCCATACGGGTAATACTGGATACACCTATTGAACAGGAAAAATCTTTTTGTTGGCAGGTATATTCAATTGTTACCGACTACTACACGCCAAATCCAGACCGGCTTCGCGATTGGATCAGCACCCCTAAGGGCAATGGCTACGAATCACTGCATACCACAGTAATGGCCAAAAATGGGCAATGGGTGGAAGTTCAGATACGGACGAGGCGTATGGATGAAATTGCCGAAAAAGGATATGCGGCTCATTGGAAATACAAAGACAACATTTCCAACCACGAATCAAACCTGGAGAAATGGTTGGTAAGAGTACGCGATCTGCTGGAAAAGCAGGACTTATCTGCACTTGAGTTTGTCGATGATTTTAGAGGCAACCTTTTTAATGAAGAAGTTTTTGTGTTTACCCCGAAAGGCGAATTGAAAACACTTCCGAACGGGGCCACAGCACTCGATTTTGCTTTCGATATCCATACAGATATTGGCGCTAAATGTATTGGAGCAAAAGTCAATCAAAAACTGGTTCCCATAAATCATTTATTAAAAAATGGCGATCAAATTGAGATTTTGACTTCCTCAAAACAGAAGCCAAATGAAGATTGGTTACGGTTTGTTATTAGCCCTAAAGCGAAATCAAAAATAAAGGAGTTACTTAAAGAGAATAAGCGGTACTTGGTGGATGAGGGGAAGGAGATCTTAGCCAGAAAGCTAAAACAACTTAAGATTGATGGTAATAGCCGGGTGTTTGAACAAATGCGCGCTTATTTTAATGTCCCTTCGCAATTCGAATTACATTTTCGAGTTGGCAAAGGGTTAATAACCGTTAATGATTTAAAGCGCTTCAAGGAATTTAAACCGTCTTCGCCACTTAAAACAAAACCACACTCGGAAGTTCCTGATGTTAAAACGATTGAACAGGAAATAAATAGAGCGAAAGGTCGGCATGAAGATACTTTGTTGATCGGGGAGGACATGGATGTGGTGGAATACAAGTTGGCAAAATGCTGCACACCCATTCCAGGGGATGACGTGTTTGGTTTTGTAACCGTGAATGAAGGAATAAAAATTCATCGGACCACTTGCCCTAACGCTACCGAGTTGTTGGCAAATCATGGCAATCGGGTTATAAAAGCCAAATGGACTTCCCAACACGAAGTGGCATTCTTAACAGGGCTTAAAGTAGTGGGCACCGACCGTGTTGGGTTGATAAACGATGTTTCAAGGGTAATTTCTGAAGAGTTGAAAGTGAATATGAGTTCCCTTTCTTTTAAATCCGATCAGGGGATATTCAATGGAGAAATTATGCTTTATGTAAACGACACTCGTCATCTCGAAATGCTGATAAAAAAATTGGAAAAGGTTGAAGGTGTGGTTGAGGTAGCAAGGTTTGATTCAAGAAACACGGGGCCGGTTTATTCAACCGAATAATTACTCAACCTGCATGCGAAACAGTATATTTGCCACGGTTCATACACATGGCATTAAATCAGAAGGTATTTGAGGAGGTAAAGCAAATCTTTACTCGCTATTTGGAAAAAAAGGAGCTTCGAAAAACTCCTGAGCGTTATGCCATTTTGGAAGAAATCTATTCTTTGAATGGACATTTTGATGTAGAATCGCTTTACATCAACATGAAAAATAAAAATTATCGCGTGAGTAGAGCAACAGTTTATAATACCTTAGACTTGTTAGTTGAATGCGAACTGGTTAGCAAACATCAGTTTGGAAAGAACCAGGCTCAGTACGAAAAATCGTTTGGGTACAAGCAACACGATCATTTGATTTGTAACGATTGTAATAAAGTAATTGAGTTTTGCGATCCGCGTATTCAAACTATTCAAAATACCGTGCAGGAATTGATGCAGTTCAATGTACTTCATCACTCATTGATTTTATATGCAACATGTACTAAAAAGAACTGTGAAAATAGGAAACCATGAACTTTGGGCAGGAAATAAAAGGTAACTCTTTGATATTAAGAATATCGGGAGATTTAATTGGAGAAGATAATGGGACGCAATTAATTAGTGCAGTCAACGATGCCATGAGTCATCAGGCAAGCGTTTGCATTATAGATATTTCTGATTTACGCTACATAAACAGTAGTGGCATTGGTGTGCTTATAACTATTCTTACAAAATTCAGGAATAAGGGCGGAGAAGTTTATCTCATGAATCCTTCTGAAAGCGTAAGTAAATTACTTGTCATAACGAAGCTTAACGCAATCTTTCAGATTATTAAATCGGAAGATGAAGTATCCAAAAAGAATTGATTCGCCAACCTATTAATTAAGTATTACATAAATGAAAGTAGATGTATTGTTGGGCCTTCAATGGGGCGATGAAGGCAAAGGAAAGATTGTTGATGTTTTGGCTCCTAAATATGACGTAGTGGCACGATTTCAGGGAGGGCCAAATGCCGGGCATACCTTGGAGTTTGATGGAATAAAGCATGTACTACACCAGATTCCATCAGGAATCTTTCGAGAGAAAACCAGAAATATTATTGGTAATGGTGTTGTGTTAGATCCTATAATCTTTCGATTGGAGATAGAAAAGTTAGCCAAATACAATCTTAACGTTAAAGCAAATTTATTCATCTCAAAAAAGGCAACGTTGATTTTGCCCACCCATCGATTGCTTGATCAAGCCTATGAAAAAGCAAAGGGCGATGATAAAATTGGTTCAACGTGGAAAGGTATCGGACCTTCCTATCAGGATAAAATTGGCCGTCAAGGATTGCGCGTGGGCGATGTGTTATCAGTCAATTTCGAAGCTAAGTTCAAGAAACTTGCAGAAATTCATCTTGAGATTTTAAAAAAATACGATATAGAATTTGACTGGAATGAATTACAGACTCAGTTCTTCAGTGCAATCGATTTTCTAAAGGAATTCAATTTGATAGATAGCGAGTATTTTATTAATGATGTATTAAACGACAATCGTTCAATATTGGCAGAAGGCGCCCAGGGGTCTTTGCTTGATATTGATTTTGGTAGCTACCCTTTTGTTACCAGTTCTAATACAGTAACAGCTGGTGCTTGTACAGGATTGGGCATCGCCCCAAGTCGGATAGGCGAAGTGTATGGAATTTTTAAAGCCTATAGTACGCGGGTGGGCAGTGGTCCCTTTCCCACTGAACTATTGGATGCCGAAGGAGAACTAATGCGGAAAGAAGGAAATGAGTTTGGGTCTACTACCGGTCGGCCGCGCAGATGCGGCTGGATAGATCTACCCTCATTGAAGTATTCTATTATGATTAATGGAGTTACACAGTTGTTGATGATGAAGGCAGATGTCTTGAATTCGTTTCCGGTTATTAAGGTTTGCACCCATTATAAACTTAGTGATGGGTCCATTACTGAAACAGTACCCTACGAGATAGTGAATGAAAAAATTATTCCTATATATCACGAATTACCAGGCTGGCAGACCTCTATTACTGGTACTTCTGAGTCTGATGTGCCACCTAACTTGTTGAGCTACATCAATTTCCTTGAAAAATCGTTGAATGTACCTATTTCATTAATTTCAATTGGTCCTGATAGATCCCAAACTATCCTAAGGTCAAAGATTGGTGCTTGAAAATATTTTCAGGTCATTCTTGCATAAAATGGACGTTAGGCGTACATTTGCACTCCCAAATCGAATAGGGAGATTTAGACAGCTGGTTTAGATCGGGTAATAAAGGTTTAAAAGCCACAATTGAATTAACTGGTCGAAAGACCTTTACGATTCAAAACGTTCTTTGAATAGATGGAGATTGATAGCGGACCCGGTTATACTCGATAGAGGGTATAGCCGAGTTGATTTCTTTAGGATCTGACTGTGAAGTCAGATGGACAAAAATTAATGAGGACCGAGGATTAAATGACATAGGCTTTGGGTTTGAGATTTCGAAAGGAGTCTGAGCTACGAGGCTGGTATTGATTGAAGGAGAGATCCTGATGTTGATGCTGAAGAAAATACTATGGAGAGTTTGATCCTGGCTCAGGATGAACGCTAGCGGCAGGCCTAATACATGCAAGACGAACGGTAACTTTGATAGCAATATTGAAGCTAGAGTGTCGTAAGGGTGCGTAACACGTATGCAATCTGCCCTCAACAGGAGAATAGCTCCCCGAAAGGGGAATTAACACTCCGTAATATCTTGGTGAGGCATCTCATTAAGATTAAAACTACGGTGGTTGAGGATGAGCATGCGCATGATTAGTTAGTTGGCGGGGTAATGGCCCACCAAGACGATGATCATTAGGGGAACTGAGAGGTTGATCCCCCACACTGGCACTGAGATACGGGCCAGACTCCTACGGGAGGCAGCAGTAGGGAATATTGGACAATGGGTGCGAGCCTGATCCAGCCATGCCGCGTGCAGGAAGACGGCCTTCTGGGTTGTAAACTGCTTTTGCCAGGGGATAAAAAGTCCCTGCGGGGAAAATTGAAGGTACCTGGTGAATAAGCCACGGCTAACTACGTGCCAGCAGCCGCGGTAATACGTAGGTGGCAAGCGTTGTCCGGATTTATTGGGTTTAAAGGGTGCGTAGGCGGTCATATAAGTCAGTGGTGAAATCCGGCAGCTTAACTGTCGATGTGCCATTGATACTGCATGACTTGAGTACAGACGAGGTAGGCGGAATTGACGGTGTAGCGGTGAAATGCTTAGATATCGTCAAGAACACCGATAGCGAAGGCAGCTTACTAGACTGTAACTGACGCTGATGCACGAAAGTGTGGGGATCAAACAGGATTAGATACCCTGGTAGTCCACACTGTAAACGATGATTACTCGATGTTGGCGATACACAGCCAGCGTCTTAGCGAAAGCGATAAGTAATCCACCTGGGGAGTATGCTCGCAAGGGTGAAACTCAAAGGAATTGACGGGGGTCCGCACAAGCGGTGGAGCATGGTTTAATTCGATGATACGCGAGGAACCTTACCTGGGCTAGAATGCCCTTGACATTTCCAGAGATGGGAAGTTCCGCAAGGACAAGGAGCAAGGTGCTGCATGGCTGTCGTCAGCTCGTGCCGTGAGGTGTTGGGTTAAGTCCCATAACGAGCGCAACCCCTATCTTTAGTTGCCAACAGGTCAAGCTGGGGACTCTAAAGAAACTGCCTACGCAAGCAGTGAGGAAGGCGGGGATGACGTCAAATCATCATGGCCCTTACGCCCAGGGCTACACACGTGCTACAATGGCGTATACAAAGTGTTGCCAGTCAGCGATGACGAGCCAATCACAAAAAGTACGTCTCAGTTCGGATTGCAGGCTGCAACTCGCCTGCATGAAGTTGGAATCGCTAGTAATCGCGCATCAGCAATGGCGCGGTGAATACGTTCCCGGACCTTGTACACACCGCCCGTCAAGCGATGGAAGTTGGGAGGACCTGAAGACAGTTGCTGAAAGGCGCTGTTTAGGGTTAAACCGATGACTGGCGCTAAGTCGTAACAAGGTAGCCGTACCGGAAGGTGCGGCTGGAACACCTCCTTTCTGGAGACTTAAGTGTCAACTGTTAAGCTTGCTTAATGGGAGAACTTAGGAACACCTTGGTTTAAGGTCTGCTATCAATCTTATTTATTCAAAACTTATTGAAGGAAGCTACAGGCTTCGAAGCTACAAGCCGAGTAGTAAGCAGCCTGAAGCCAGCAGCCTGAAGCAAACAGCCAAAGTCGTTAAGTATCCAAAAGGGTCAGCCCTACGGAGCTTTAGCGTAGTAGGGCTTGTAGCTCAGGTGGTTAGAGCGCTACACTGATAATGTAGAGGTCCGTGGTTCGAGTCCACGCAGGCCCACTTTAGAAAGAAGGCTTGACGGGGGGGATTAGCTCAGCTGGCTAGAGCGCCTGCTTTGCAAGCAGGAGGTCATCGGTTCGACTCCGATATTCTCCACGAGCGCAATTGACAATGAATAATTGACAATTGGCAAAGAATTTAAAGAAGAGACAGCCAAACGAGGTTGTTGTATTTTGAAAGATTTTGAAGAGGTAACAGACATAGTTAGGTAGATAGTACTCGATACTATCGACTAAAGACTATGGACTAAGTTATCACGTTGTTAGATGTTAAATAATCCGAAGGAACGAGCCGTTCTGATAAAGGAGAGTTTGACTATTACTGACAAAAAGTTCATTGACATATTGGTAAAAGAGTAGGTGCGTAAATTTATTTACGCATAAAAAAAGTAGGTATGCAAAGTGATTTGCATGCTGTAAAGTAAAAAGTAGATGGTCAAGCGATTGACTGTTTAATAACGAGCACATAGGTGAAAGTCACTGATGCTTGCGAAAGCATTGGATGATGAAATCGTATAAAAGAGAAGTAAGAAAGAGCGTATGGGGAATGCCTAGGCTCTCAGAGGCGAAGAAGGACGTGATAAGCTGCGAAAAGCTGCGGGGAGTTGCAAATAGACTTTGATCCGCAGATGTCCGAATGGGGCAACCCTCCCGACTGAAGGTCGGGAATCCACCGCAAGGTGAGAAGCAAACCCGGAGAACTGAAACATCTAAGTACCCGGAGGAGAAGAAAACAATCTAGTGATTGCGCAAGTAGTGGCGAGCGAACGCGTAAGAGCCCAAACCTTATTAGTTACGGCTAATGAGGGGTTATAGGACTACACAATCAAAATCCAAATCGACATGAATCAGGTGGGAAACTGAGCCAAAGAGGGTGAGAGCCCCGTAAAGGAAGACGCGGAGGAGAGGTAGTATCCTGAGTAGGGCGGGGTCGGAGACGCCCCGTTTGAAGTTGCCGGCACCATCCGGTAAGGCTAAATACTCCTGAGAGACCGATAGTGAACCAGTACTGTGAAGGAAAGGTGAAAAGTACTCCGAATAGGAGGGTGAAAAAGAGAACCTGAAACCATACGCTTACAAGCGGTCAGAGCTCCGCAATGGAGTGATGGCGTGCCTTTTGCATAATGAGCCTACGAGTTACTCTCACTGGCAAGGTTAAGTCCCTTAAGGGATGCAGCCGGAGCGAAAGCGAGTCTGAATAGGCGTACAGTCAGTGGGAGTAGACGCGAAACTTTGTGATCTACCCTTGGTCAGGATGAAGCCCCGTTAACCCGGGGGTGGAGGTCCGAACTAGTAAACGTTGAAAAGTTTTTGGATGAACTGAGGGTAGGGGTGAAAGGCTAATCAAACTGAGAAATAGCTCGTGCTCCCCGAAATGTTTTTAGGAACAGTGTGGAGGTTGAGTTTGTTAGAGGTAGAGCTACCAATTGGACTAGGGGGAGTCACATCCTACCAAATCCAGATGAACTCCGAATGCTAACAAATATACTCTGCAATGAGGGCGCGGGTGCTAAGGTCCGTGTCCGAGAGGGAAAGAACCCAGACCTACAGCTAAGGTCCCAAAATCTATACTAAGTTGAACTAAGGCGGTTCAGTTGCTGAGACAGCCAGGAGGTTAGCTTGGAAGCAGCTATTCCTTTAAAGAGTGCGTAACAGCTCACTGGTCGAGCGACAGAGCATCGATAATAATCGGGCATCAAGTATAGTACCGAAGCTTAGGATTTTAGTAGCAATACTAGAGTGGTAGGGGAGCATTCTAACAGCGGAGAAGTTCAGAGGTCACTCTGGGTGGAGCGGTTAGAAAAGCAAATGTAGGCATAAGTAACGATAAGGCAGGTGAGAAACCTGCCCACCGATAGACTAAGGTTTCCGCGGCAATGCTAATCAACCGCGGGTAAGTCGGGTCCTAAGGCGAATCCGAAGGGGAGTAGTCGATGGCCAACTGGTTAATATTCCAGTACTACCGTAATGAGCGATGGGAAGAAGGAGTAGTGAAAGTTCCGCGTCCTGACGAAATAGGACGTTAAAAGGCGTAGGTATATTTTCTGTAGGCAAATCCGCAGAGAATGCTGAAACCCAATAGTACACAGAGGCTTCGGCCGAAGTGATAGAGAACGTAAGCAGACTTCCGAGAAAATCCCTAAGCATATTGTTATGGTACCCGTACCGCAAACCGACACAGGTAGTCAAGAAGAATATTCTAAGGTGCTCGAGTGAATCATGGCTAAGGAACTCGGCAAATTAACCCTGTAACTTCGGGAGAAGGGGTGCCTCGTTTAGTAGCAATACTAGACAGGTCGCAGAGAAATGGCCCAGGCGACTGTTTAACAAAAACACATGGCTTTGCGAAATCGAAAGATGAAGTATAAGGCCTGACACCTGCCCGGTGCTGGAAGGTTAAGGGGGGATGTTAGTGGAGCAATCTGCGAAGCATTGAACTGAAGCCCCAGTAAACGGCGGCCGTAACTATAACGGTCCTAAGGTAGCGAAATTCCTTGTCGGGTAAGTTCCGACCTGCACGAATGGTGTAACGATCTGGGCGCTGTCTCAGCCATGAGCTCGGTGAAATTGTAGTCACGGTGAAGATGCCGTGTACCCGTCACGGGACGGAAAGACCCCATGCACCTTTACTATAGCTTCACATTGGTATTGGGAGAATGATGTGTAGGATAGGTGGGAGGCGTTGATCCAGGGCCGCTAGGTTTTGGGGAGCCAATGGTGAAATACCACCCTTTATTTTTCTTGATGCCTAACCTGTAAAAGGGACATTGTGTGGTGGGTAGTTTGACTGGGGTGGTCGCCTCCGAAAGTGTATCGGAGGCTTTCAAAGGTATGCTCAGTACGGTTGGTAATCGTATGTGGAGTGCAATAGCATAAGCATGCTTGACTGTGAGACCGACGGGTCGAGCAGGGACGAAAGTTGGATATAGTGATCCGGTGGTTCTGCATGGAAGGGCCATCGCTCAAAGGATAAAAGGTACGCTGGGGATAACAGGCTGATCTCCCCCAAGAGCTCATATCGACGGGGAGGTTTGGCACCTCGATGTCGGCTCGTCACATCCTGGGGCTGGAGAAGGTCCCAAGGGTTGGGCTGTTCGCCCATTAAAGTGGCACGCGAGCTGGGTTCAGAACGTCGTGAGACAGTTCGGTCCCTATCTGTGATGGGCGTAGGAAGTTTGAGAGGATCTGACCTTAGTACGAGAGGACCGGGTTGGACTAACCGCTGGTGTACCGGTTGTCGTGTCAGCGGCACTGCCGGGTAGCTATGTTGGGACGGGATAAGCGCTGAAAGCATCTAAGCGCGAAACCCACCTCGAGATGAGACTTCCATTAAGGGACGTCAGAGATGATGACGTTGATAGGCTGCAGGTGTAAAGACAGAAATGTCAAAGCTGAGCAGTACTAATTACCCGAATGCTTCAGTAAACGAACTATGTGCTCGTAACTTTTACTTAAAAACTTTAAATACTCTTTTATCAATACTGTCAACGATATTGTCCCGATAGCTATCGGGAAGTCCACAGTCCAGGGTCGACAGTCCATAGTAAACCACTATAGACTCAAGACTACGAACTGAAGACTCAAAACATTAAGGTGACTATAGCGGTGGGGATCACCTCTTCCCATTCCGAACAGAGAAGTTAAGTCCACCCGCGCTGATGGTACTAGGGTAAAACCCGGGAGAGTAAGTCGTTGCCTTTCTTTTATTCCAAGAGCTCAGTAGTTATCTACTGAGCTCTTTTTGCTATGATTTTGTGATGGCTTTTCGTATGCCCTGATCTTTTTAATTTTGTAATTTTGGGGTTAGTGAAAAAAATAATCTCTTTCTTGTTTCACTTTACTTCCTGTTTGCAAGTGTACTTATCTCTTGCGATAATTCTGAGGTAACCTATTGGGATGTAATCGACCAGAATTCAATTTTAGTCTTCGAGACGATTCATGTACCAACAACTGCTCAACAGTTGTTAATTCCTTATTTAAAGGTTTCTTCAACAGCTTTTGTTGTTTCATTACAAAGCATATCCAAAAATGAGTTTGACTTACTCTATTCCTATTCAATTCCGGAGAAAGAGTATTCCTTATTTACTAAGGAAAACACGGTAAATCAAGGCAACTATAAAATAGATAATCGATTCTATAGTGGTTTTGAAATACGAGAAATCAAGAATGAAGTCAATTCAATAGTTCTTGCTTTTGCTTATATAAAAGGAGTATTCGTAGTAAGTGAGTCAGTGCTTTTAATTGAAAATGCGATTCGGGTATTTGAAAATAAGGATGGTATAAATTTTAAAACAAGAAATAGAGACTTGTTTCAATTCTCATCTATTAAATCAGATGCGGGAAATCTGTTCGTGAACTTTTCGCAAGTTTCCCGCACACTATTAGCGAATTCAAATCTGATGAAAACAATACCGCTCTTGGCAAACCTTGCCGAATCTTCAATGTTAGATGTGAGTGTTGAACCGAATTTGGTTTCAATGAGCGGATTTACTTTGGACAGTACAAATACGCAAGGGCTCTCTGTATTTAATGGGCAGCGGGCAGTTCGATCTAATTTAGCACGATTTGTCCCCAACTACTCCAATTCTTTAGTCTGCAAGGAGTCTCCGATCCAATCCGATTCAAAAGGGAACTGGGGCCCCCAATAAATTGGCCACAAATTTTGGCAATGAAGTAGCTATATTTTCAATTAATCAAGATCAATCAAAATATATAGCCATTATAGCCCTTGAGGATGAGCTTGCTAGTCTTGATTCAGGTACTTATGAAGAGGTGTATTCCGGATATGAAATCAGAAGCTTGCAAAAGCATCCTTTGGAGCAAGCTTTTCGCCATTTGATTCCCGCAAAATCGTTTGAGTATTTTACCCAACAGGAGAATTTTATCTTTCTGGCAAATGAACCGGCTGAACTTAAGTTAATGATTGATGCCATTGAAGCAGATGACACCTGGGGCAAATCGATAGCCTTTCAGAAATTTTATCAAAGAGGATTACAAGAGAGTAATGTTTCAATATTTTTTAGGGAACCAGTTCTGTCTGAGAATGAAAAATGGAAACCGTTATTAGATTCCTTAGGATTATCGTCACTTGGCTGGGTCAGTATTCAGTTTAGTGCGCTGGATAATCATTTCTACACAAGTGCGAACCTGGCATCAAAAACTAAAGAAGTAAAATCTACTGATCAGATAAAATCAAGACTTTCATACCGGCTTCCCAATTTTATAGACCGAGGATTTGCCGTTAGAAACCAAATTACGGGAGGGAGTGAGGTGGTCTTACAAGACTCTACATTTAAAATTCATCTTTTTAATCCAGCCAATGGTATACTATGGCAAAGTCAATTGGATGGAATGATTCAGGATATCAAACAGATTGATTATTATAAAAACAATAAACTACAATATTTGATTTCTACGCAGTCGTCTTTGTACTTAATTGATCGATTAGGTCGGGATGTGGAAGGATTTCCAAAAAAATTATCGATGCTCGTAAACTCCATGGAATTGGTGGATTATGATAAGAGTAGGAATTACAGATATCTCGTCCAATCTTCTAACAGTGACGTTTATATTCTGGATAAAGATGGAAAGCCTTTAGAGGGGTGGTCTCCTAATCACTTTCTATTCAGTATAAAAGATAAACCAAAACATTATCGAATTGGAGGCAAAGATTATTTTCTTATGCTATCCGTTGAAGGATTTATTTATTTGGTCAATCGTAAAGGAGACGTTGAGAAAAAATATCTCTTACCTATAAATCCTATTCGGGTGATTACGTATTGGAAATGGGGACTAATTTAGCCACCAGTTTTATTCAGTATGTTTCTTTGAATGGCGTTGTTTACAGGCAAAGCTTAGATGGCAAAAATGCATCACAAGAAAATTTAGTAAAAGGAATGGATCGAAATTCTTATTGAAGAGAACAGCAATAGGAACAGCAGATTTTTCTTTTTCCGAATGGATACCGATAAAATTGCAATTTTTGATAAGCAGCAACAGCTTGTTATTGAAAGGCAAAATTCTGGCTCGTCCCTGTTGATACCTTCCGTTGTCAGATTATCGGATAAAGCCGTAGTCTTCTGTTTTTATGATCTTGAACAAAAATTATTTTTTCTCTACGATCAGTTGGGTAATTTGATTGGTAACCGACCTATTGAAAGTACAAGGGCACCGGTTTTTGGAAGTGATAGTAAAGGAAAGAAAATCGTTGTGTACTCTGTCGACTCTGATGTTTTAACAACCACTCCCCTCAATTAAGGTTGCTTGTTTGAGTTTTGTCTACTTCTTTTTTAGCTTTAAAGACGGAGGAGTTTCAACACATGAAGGTAGCCTCAATCATTACCCTATATTTTGTTTGTGGATTTTTCCAGGCCTTTCTCAAGACAAGGAAGAGCGGGAAACTGACCAACGAGGTAACCCTTGCAATTGATAACGACATATTTTTGGATATGACCGTTATTATACGGCTGGCCAGCTATTAAGCTATAGAAGATTATTGGAGCCTAAATCGCATGGAGATGGGCATCAGGCATCAAAGACTATACTGAACTTCCAGTTAGGTAATAAGATATTTACTCCCAAGCGCACCCAGTTTGTTAATCCTATTAATATGGATCGGCCCTATGCAGGATTTAATTTTATTAGTGCTTCGGTCAATCGTTCAAAGTATAAAAGATCGGTTTCACACTTTGGTATTGAATTAGGTTTAGTGGGTGAGATAACAGGCGTAGGCCGAATGCAACAATGGTGGCATAAGAAGACTGGCTTCCATGAACCCAGTGGCTGGGATTCGCAAATTGCCAATGAGTTTGTGGTTAATATGAGGTATCAATTTCAAAAAAGCTTTACAATTATAAAGGGTGCTGATCTTGTTAGTACTTCGGGTTTTTTTCTTGGAACCGGATCCAATAAGGTTTCACAAAATTTAACCTTGCGCTTTCTTGATTTTAATTCCATTGATCAATCAATATTTTCCAATACCCGGTTAGCCTACGATGGTGCCCTGGCAAAAAGGGAGTTTTTTCTTTTTTGTGGTGTTGGAATGGATTACGTTATATCTGATATTTTTCTGGAGGGCAGCTTGTTTAATGACCGAAGTCCATTTACTGTTCGAGCCACTCCCTGGGTTGCCCACAGCAATGCGGGCTTGATGTATGCTAAGAATCGAGCATCTTATTCACTAACTGTAAATACAACAGGCAAAGAGATGCAAGAGGGTTCCTGGCACAAATATGTTAGTCTGAGTTTTGCTACTCAATTCTAAATCGAATTACATGAGTTCTATTTTCTTGTTTTCTCTAACGCATCCCACATGTTTTCCGGGATTGCTTCCAGGTGACTAAACTCACCACCGTTTCTTAACCACTCACCTCCATCAATTGTAATTACCTCTCCATTAATGTAAGCTGAATAATCGGACATTAGGTATGCTGCCAGATTTGCCAACTCCTGATGCTCTCCTACACGTTTTAAAGGAATGCGCGCTGCAGGATCAAACTTCTCCACAAGTTCGCCAGGAAGTAATCGGCTCCATGCGCCTTCGGTAGGAAATGGTCCGGGGGCAATTGCATTACTTCGAATTTTATATTTAGCCCATTCAACCGCCAGTGACCGGGTAAGTGCCAACACACCTGCCTTGCTGCATGCGGATGGTACCACATATCCAGAGCCGGTCCATGCATACGTGGTAACGATGTTAAGAAAAGTACCGGGTTGTTTTTTTTCGATCCAATTTTTACCAATGGCCAAGGTCATATAATAGGTTCCTTTAAGAACGATGTCCACAATGATATCAAAGGCCCGATGAGATAGCCGCTCGGTAGGACTAATAAAGTTTCCAGCCGCATTATTCAGAACTCCATGGATCTGACCAAATTCATTCTCCGTTTCTTTGATAACATTAACGATCTCCTCATACTTACGAACATCGCACACAACAGGAAGAACTTTTCCACCGGTTTGCGACTTAAGTTCAGTAGCCGTTTTTTCTAATACATCTTTCTTTCGACTCGTAATAACCAGGTTCGCGCCAAGCTCAAGCATATATTTACCCATAGACTTGCCCAGACCTGTACCGCCTCCGGTAATAATAATTGTTTTTCCTTTTAGGGATCCTGATTTAAGCATGCCTTCCATAGAATTTTTAGTTTAGATGAGTGATTGGCTAAGCTCTCTTTTATAACGACTACTTACGAAAGTAAGAATTGAATTTTATTTTAGATATTTACAGCTATAATTTTTTAAACTATGAGAATAAGCACAATCCTATTTTTAACCGGCTCATTACTTTTTTCGTCTTGTATTGTTACTAAGAAGAAGTACGATGATGTCCTCGCCCAGAAAATAAAGACAGAGAGTGAGTTGGCTGATAAAGCTAAACAACTGGATAAGGCAAATGAATCAATCACTTCCCTCAATGAAACGTTAAACAAATTGAAACAAGACACGGCTGATCTCAACCAATCCTATCGAACCACCAGTAAGAAGCTGGTTGCACTAAACGATCAATATGATGAGTTAAACTTGTATTATAAGAATCTGTTAACCAATAGCGGTAAGCTTAATCGCGATATGGCCCAACAGAAGGATCAGTTGCTGGCAATACAAGAAAGTTTAGAGCGCACGCATAAATTGAATGATTCGTTAAGTAACAGTTTGGTAGAACGTGAAAAGAAAGTAAAAGAACTTGAAAATATTTTGGCCAATAAAGATCGTGCTGTTAAGGACTTAAAGGATCGGATCACCAACGCCTTATTGAATTTTAAAGAGAGCGATTTGACTGTAAAAGTTAAAAATGGAAAGGTTTATGTTTCGCTCGCTGAACAACTCCTTTTTGGATCAGGAAGTATTGTTGTAGATAACAAAGGCGTTGGAGCGCTGCAGCAATTGGCCAAGGCGATCAAAGATCAAAAGGATATTCAGATTACCATTGAAGGACATACCGACAATGTGCCGATCTCAAAAAAATCTACTTACATGCAAGACAATTGGGATTTGAGTGTGATGCGGGCGACATCGATTACAAAAATTCTTACCGATGCCGGATTATCGCCTAAACAAATTACAGCTTCGGGTAAAGGTGAGTATTCACCCTTAGCACCCAATGATAGCCCACAGAACAAACAGAAGAACCGGAGAACAGAGATAATTATTACCCCCAATCTGGATGAACTTTTCAAGTTGCTGGAGTCTAACTAAACTGATATGGTAAAGCTTATAGGTTTTTTAATACTAATAATTGATGTTGTTGTCGCTCTTGAAATTATTAGAAGCAATAAAGATGTGGAGAAGAAGATACTCTGGATTATTGCCGTGGTTTTTTTACCCGTTCTGGGTCCCATTCTTTACTTTATAGTGGGGAGGAAATAAAGAAGGGGGATTTAACTCCCCCTTCTTACCTAATACTGGTCGGTAGTTATAACATATCTATTGTTACAGCACTTATTTGTTTCTGTTTCACCAAGTCATTAAAGCGAGGCAACTTTTCTGTCATTACTTTATTGAGTTGATTTAGCTGAATATCAATTTTTTCAGTGATCTCTTTGTTTACTGCTTTCGCCTGCTCAGTGGGTTTATAGTCACTTCCATCTACTTCAGAGCCAACAGCCGCCAGCTTGTTGTTTAACCGAACAGGGAAATTGAGTGGATCTTGTCCACTACGATTTTTGGTTTGATACAAGGCTTCTTCAACGCTCTTCATTTCATCCAAAATGGATTTAGCCAGCTCTGTAACTTCTTTCATATCCTGCTTGTCTTTCATCGGTTCGGTTACCCGATTGATTTGTTCGCGTGCAGAACGGATTTTCTTTATGGCTTTATGCGTTTCAGTAAGTTTATCACGCACAGCAATAGAAGTCAAACTGTTCTTTGATATCAGCAAGTGTTCCGCTGGTGCGTGGATCTTTTACAATTTCAAATTCGGTTTCAGAAGCTTTACCATTTACTGTTAAGCGTGCTTTATAAATTCCAGGCATTGCCTTGGGGCCAGTGAGTGAACCCGACCACATAATGAGTCCGTCAAAACCTTCCGCATCGGCATAGCGCATGTTCCAAATAAACCGATTCATGTCGGGTTTTATTTTCAACGCTTCTTCGTTTTCCTTTTTGTTAGGCTTAGTGGCAAACTTCTTTATCAAGGTTCCATTCTTTTCCATGATTTCTAAAGAAGCAACCGTCTTCACGGTGTCTTTCAAATAAAAATGGATCATTACTCCGTTAGGATGGTTGGTGCCCTCATTCTTTGGCTGACCTCTTCGTCCCGCTTGTCCACCATTCATGCGGTAACTTGGCATTGGTTTAAACAGATTAACATCACTTTTTGCAATAGTTTCATTGAGTTGATGTAATGGAGTAATGTCATCGATCAACCAAAAGCTACGGCCTTGCGTTGCCGCGATCAGGTTATCATTCTTAATAGTAAGATCGTTAATGGGTACAATGGGCAAGTTTAATTGAAATGGTTTCCAATTTGCACCATCATCGAAAGAGATATACATCCCGAATTCTGTTCCTGCATAAAGAAGTCCTGCGCGTTTTGGATCAACTCTTACCACACGTGTAAAGTGTTCCGGATCGATGCCATCAACAATCTTAGTCCAGGTTTTACCATAATCTTTTGTTTTATAAAGATAGGGATGGTAGTCGCCTTGCTTATAGCCTGTAGCGGCTACATAGGCACCTCCTTTAACAAAGGGATCGAACTCCACGCTGTTAAACATGTCCGCCACCGCGAAAATGGTACAGTAATATTCAACTGCTGTGTTGTCTTTGGTTATCGGGCCACCCGAAGGGCCAAGTTTTGAAGGATCGTTACGCGTTAAGTCTGGGCTAATCAATTCCCAACTTTGGCCTTCATTATACGACACATGTAAATATTGAGAGGCGGCATATAATTTTTTAGGATTATGAGGAGAAAAGAAGATCGGGAAGTTCCATTGGAAGCGATACTTAGCACCCTCTGCGCCATGCCCCATTGGATTATCGGGCCAGGCATTGATGCCGCGTTGCTCTCCGGTTTTATGATTCACGCGCGCTAAAAGACCATCATAACTTCCTCCGTAAACAACATCGTCATTGGTCGGGTCAATAGCGATGTGACCACTCTCACCACCCGCTGTGGGTTCCCAATCGCGCTCACCAATGGAAGAACCATCCGTGCGATGAGCTATGCGCTGCGTTGAATTATCTTGCTGCGCGCCATAAATCCGATAAGGGAAATGATTGTCAGTAACTACCCGGTAATATTGCGCGGTGGGTTGGTTCATGTAGGTAGTCCAGTTTTCACCAGCATCAAATGAAACTTGGGCACCTCCATCATCAGCAATAATCATTCGCTGATTATCTTCAGGAGCAATCCATAGATCGTGATGGTCGCCATGCGGGGCATCGTACGAGGTAAATGTTTTTCCGCCATCTTTTGATTTATGGTACGATACGTTCATTACATAAACCATGTCTTCATCTTTTGTGTCGGCATAAATGCGCGAGTAATACCAGGCGCGTTGGCGCAGATTTCTGTCGTCATTTACTTTACTCCAGGTTTCACCGCCATTATCCGATCGGTAAACGCCCCCATTATCATTTTCGATGATTGCATAGATGCGATTTGAATTTACAGGCGAAACGGAAACCCCGGAGATTCCCCAGAGGCCTTTTGGTAAGCCTTCATTTTTTGAAATGTTTGTCCACGTGTCGCCACCATTCGTGCTTTTCCAAAGTGCAGAACCTTCGCCACCACTTTCAAGACTATACGGTGTTCTTCTTATACGCCAGGTTGACGCAAAAGAATGCGTGGATTGTTTGGATCCATACTTAAATCAATAGCACCGGCATCCGCATTAGCGAATAAATTTTTTCCAGTTTTTCCGCCATCTTCAGAGCGATAAATACCCCGATCTTCTGAGGTTTTAAAAAGATCGCCTAACACGGCTGCATATACCAAGTCAGGATTTTTTGGATGGATGCGAATGCGCGATACATGCTTCGAATCTTTTAAACCAATTTGTGTCCAGGTTTTACCGGCATCAGTAGTCTTATACATGCCGTTACCATACGATACATTTCCTCTTACGGTAACTTCACCCTGGCCTACATAAATCACATTGTTATCCCATTCGCTTACCGCAATGGCACCAATGGAACTTCCGAAGAAGCCATCTGAAATATTTTCCCAGCTATTTCCGGCATCGGTTGTGCGCCACACGCCACCACCTGTTGCGCCAAAGTAAAATAAATTGGGTTTGCCCGGAACACCGGTAACGGCATCTGCCCGTCCCCCTCGGTATGGCCCAATGCTTCGCCACTCCAAAGCATTGTAAAGTTTTTCATCATAAGTAGTTGAGGATTTTGCCGGAGCTGGTAAGCCCTTTTTTTTGAGCGAGCAACCTGGCCCAACAACCAGAAGTGATAGGAACAGGATGACAAGCTTCTTCATAGGTTAAGTTTTGATTTATAGCAGCGAGTTTACCTCTATTGGGTCAAATTTGCATTCCTTTTTTTATTAGTGGACAAACAGACTAATGACAGGCAGGTTGGATTTTGAGAAAACTCACCTATTTTGAAGAAAAATTGCACGAATGAATTCTCATTATTACAAACAGCTCTTTAGTATTCCAGTAATTGTAGCTGCCCTCGGCTATTTCGTGGATATCTATGATTTGTTGCTTTTTAGTATTGTACGTATTCCCAGTTTGCGGTCGATGGGTGTTTCTGACGCAGACATGTTAATTAAGGGTGAATTTCTGATTAGGGCCCAAATGGCAGGTCTGTTGGTTGGCGGTATTCTGTGGGGTATAATGGGCGATAAACGCGGCCGCTTATCGGTGTTGTTTGGTTCTATTTTACTGTATTCACTGGCGAATATTGCCAATGGGTTTGCTGCAACTGTAAATCAATATGCCTTGTTAAGATTTGTTGCCGGTATTGGTTTGGCTGGTGAGTTAGGTGCTGGTATAACTCTGGTTTCAGAATCGTTGCCAACCAAGTTGCGTGGGTATGGTACCACCCTGGTGGCTACGGTTGGGCTATTGGGAGCCGTGTTTGCCAATTATGTAGCAAAGATTTTTGATTGGCAGTTGGCGTATTTTATTGGAGGGGGCTTAGGGTTAGTACTTCTGGTAGCCAGAGTAAGTGTTTTTGAATCTGGAATTTTTTTAAAGATCAAAGAGCAAGGCGTTGTGCGCGGAAATTTCTTTCAGCTTTTCAATCAAAAAGAAAGATTTACAAAATTTGTTGGTTGTATTTTGATTGGCCTACCCATTTGGTACGTGATCGGCATATTGATCACCTTTTCGCCTGAATTTGCGAAAGCAATGCATATTGATGGAATTGTAGCGGGCGATGCCGTCATGTTCAGCTATATTGGTTTGGCCGGAGGCGACATGCTAAGTGGTATAACCAGCCAAATCATTCGGTCGCGTAAAAAGACAGTATTTGTTTTTATTTTATTGACCCTCGCATTCATTATAACTTTTTTGTATTGGCCATTTCAAAGTGCTGCTGGATTTTATGTAGGATGCTTTTTTATTAGGCTTTGGAATTGGCTATTGGGCTTTGTTTGTTACCATTGCAGCCGAACAGTTTGGTACTAATTTAAGATCCACGGTGGCCACTACGGTTCCTAATTTCATCAGAGGCACGGTTATACCACTTACTATTATGTTTAAATTCTTAGAGAAAGCGTTGGAATTTTAGGAGGCGCTTTGATATTAGGTGTCTTTACAATTCTTGTTGCCTTTTGGGCTTTGCGGCTGATTGATGAGACCTTTGGAAGAGATTTGAATTTTCTTGAAAAGGATTCTTAACCTTAAAGAATTTCTTAAAAAGATACTGCCAACTTGATCGTCTCCAATAAGCACTATTTTTTGTTTAAACATCTTACATCAAACGATGATTGATTGTAAGAGATTGTAAATTGCTGAGGTTTATTAAATGATGCGAGTTCGAATAGTTTGTATATTTTTTTTTGCTGGTTTCGCTAATTCGATTCAGGGTCTTAGCCAGAATCTAAGTACAATAGACGATTTGCATATCGCGTTAGCACAAAAAATCTATCCCAGGAAGATGAGTTTGAAACGTTGAGTGCGCTTGGTTTTGAATATCGGTACTCTTATCCGGACAGCACCATATACTATTGTACCAAGGCCTATGAACTTGGCAAAGATATCTTGCTAACCAAAGACCTGTCAAAGCCATTAAGTTATATTGGATTGGCGTATGCGGCCAAAGGTGTTTATGATATGTCCGCTAAATACCATAACCAGGCAATACAAGTTGCCATTGATCAGCAAGATTCTGTTCAACTAGGATTTGGCTACAACAATCTGGGGCGAATGTTTTTTGATGGTGGTGATTTAGTGCGTGCTTTCGATAATTTAATTCTTTCAAGAATATTTTTGAAAAACTTCAGGAAAGATGGGGTTGGCCTATGTATATCGAAGTTTAGCAAACATTTATAAATCCCAGAATGATTTCGATAAGGCGATAGAAATGTCGAGCCAGGCCTACCAACTTCGAAAACAATTAGATGACAAGCGCGGCATTGTTTCTTCATTACTTGAATTGGGTCTTATCTATAAGGAGAAAGGTGATACCGAAGAAGCCTTGGAAAAACTGCGAATTGCGCACACAGTGGCCGAGTCAATGAATGATAAGGTTACGCTTGCTGAGTTGAAGCAAGGGGAAGCAGAAATATTACTTAATGAGTATGCCTATGAAGAGGCTTATGCGAAAGCAAATGAAGTTCTAAAAACCGTTTCGGACATTACTAATCAAAAATTATTTATAAGGGCATCCCTTGTTAAGGGCAAATATTTTTTGCGCCAAAAGAAGTACTCTATGGCGCTTCAGACTTTTGAAGATGTAATAGCCAAATCGAAGTTGGCGGGAAATTTAATTTACGAAATAGATGCAGTTGGAAGTGCCGCTTTGTGTTACCAGGCGCTTGGGAATACGTCAAAAGCCGAGGATTTAGAAAATCAACAAGCCATTTTAAAAGAGCAAATAAAAAACACAGATCTGCAACGGCAGATTGAGCGATTACAATTCTTGTTACAGATAGAAAAAAAGGAAAAGGAGAACGAATTGCTAAGAGCTTCACAAATGGAAAGTTCATCAATTATTTCAGCACAGCGTTTTCAAAACCGGATGTTGATAATACTTTTTATTTCTGTTTCTGCCGTTATGACTTTTTTCTGGTCATTTAGCCGCAAGCGTAAAATCATTAACCAAAAATTGCTGGATCAAAATGATAAAATACTTAAACAACAAAACGAGATATCTAAAGTAAATGAAGATTTGATAAAACAGAATCATCAACTCAATGATTTGAACAATGAAAAAACTCGTTAATGAATATTGTTGCCCACGATCTTAAATCTCCATTAAATAGGATTACAGGTCTTGCCAGTATTATGGAAATTGAGAGTGCGCTATCTTCCAAGCAGCAAGAGTATTTAACTATGATTAAGGAGGCTACTAATGCGGGTTCTAATCTTATAATCGATCTACTCGATGTTAATGCTATGGAGGAAAATGCAGGCGCACCTTTAATAAAAACCTTTGATTTAAATTCCTTATTGCATGATCGGGTTAACTCATTTAAAGTTTCAGCCCAATTAAAATCGATTCAATTGGAAATAAGCAACTCGTTGAGTGCTTCCTTTAGGTCTGATCCGGATTACCTAAATCGAATTATTGACAATCTGGTATCCAATGCCATTAAGTTTTCTCCCAAAAATCAAATATTATTATCTCTGGATTAATGGAGGAAGTTACGCTATTATTAAAGTAGCCGATCACGGCCCTGGTTTTTCAAAGGCCGATAAAGAATTCTTATTCCAGAAGTTCAAGAAACTTTCGGCCAGGCCAACAGGAGGAGAAAGCTCTAATGGTTTAGGTCTGGCGATCGTTAAAACCCTTGTTGATCGGCTTAATGGTGAAATTGAATTAGTAAGCGACCAAGGCCGCGGAGCAACTTTTGTTGTAAGGATTCCTGCTCTATAATATAGCTCGATCTAATTTTTTTGATACTAAACTGATTATACTTTCGAAAGCGCTTGGTTTAAATCTTCAATCAAATCCTCTACATCTTCCACGCCAATACTTAAGCGTATTAGCGAATCACTAAGTCCGTTTTTAACACGTTCTTCTTTGGGGATGCTGGCGTGCGTCATGGAAGCTGGGTGATTGATCAACGATTCAACGCCTCCTAAAGATTCTGCT
The DNA here is from genome assembly GCA_016709845.1 of Flammeovirgaceae bacterium. Taxonomy (GTDB): domain Bacteria; phylum Bacteroidota; class Bacteroidia; order Cytophagales; family Cyclobacteriaceae; genus ELB16-189. The sequence continues at coordinate 26,425 of JADJMA010000047.1, forward strand.
AAAGAAAATAATTCAACACTTTCCATTAATGTGGTGGCTTTTTCAAGACTGTCATTTTTTAAAGTGAATGATAACATGCCTCCAAAGTCGCGCATTTGTTTTTTAGCGATAGCATGATTGGGATGATCCGCAAATCCGGGCCAATATACTTTTCCCACCTTTGGATGATTGCGCAGATGTTCGGCTATTTTTTTTCCATTATAGCAATGCCGCTCCATTCTTAGATGTAACGTCTTGATGCCTCGTAAAACCAAAAAGGAATCCTGCGGACCGGGAACCGCACCACACGAGTTAGCAATAAAAGCAAGCTCTTGAAATAATTTCTCATCATTAACAATGAGTGCGCCCATAACCACATCGCTATGGCCACTCCAGGTATTTTGTTACGGAGTGCATAACAATATCGGCACCCAATGCAAGGGGGTTTTGTAAATAGGGTGAAGCAAACGTATTGTCTACAGCCACCAACATATTATTCTTCTTGGCGATGGTAGTTAATGCTTTAATATCAGTAATGCGCATCAATGGGTTGGAGGGTGTCTCCAGCCACAACAATTTTGTTTTCTCGTTTAAAAATGGAGTAATATTATTGACATCCGTTAAGTCAATGAAGTGGAATTTGATTCCGAATTTTTCATAAATCTTTCTAAACATGCGGTACGACCCGCCATATAAATCATTGCTGGTTATTACTTCATCGCCCGGTGCCAGTAATTTTATAACGGCATCGGTAGCACCCATGCCGGATGAAAAGCAAATACCGAACTTTCCATCTTCCAGTGCGGCAATACTTTTTTGTAATGCATTGCGCGTAGGGTTTGCTCCTCGCGCATAGGCATATCCTTTGTGTTTGGCGGGAGATTCCTGCACATACGTTGAGGTTTGATAAATAGGAGTCATAATGGCTCCTGTACTTGGATCGGGCGTTACTCCCGCATGCACGGCTTTGGTTCCAAAATTCATACGAATCAGTTTTGCAATATTAATCAAACTCTCTGCAAACTGATAATTTCAAAAAAGTTGGTGTTGTTCTTATTGATTTATTTCAAAAACGTTTTAATGGAGCTTAAATTCTTGTAGTTTTAAGATACCTCAATCTGTAACACTCCTTTAATCTAATCTTAGTACTATGAGTTCAAAAGTCTATTTCCTGGCTGGATTTCTAATTTTCTTTAATCTCTTGACTTACGGTCAGAATTCTGTAGGAATTGGTATCGTTAATCCAAATAAAAATGCTGTCTTGGAATTGGTTTCCCCAGGCAGCAATCAGGGATTACTCGTTCCTAAACTAACCACCGCCCAGCGAACAGCAGCTTCTTTTATATCCACCCTGACGGCCAGTGAAAACGGTCTTTTGATTTTCGATAGCGATGAAACCAAATTTTATTACTGGCAGGCCAATCAATGGCTGCCGTTTAAAACAGGCCTTGAGTTAGCGGCGGGGATGGAATCACCATTGCTGGTAATACCGTATCAGCCATTCCTCAGGATTTGCAATTGGTAGGAAGTACGTTGTCCATTACAAATAACACATCGGCCACACCAATAAATCTTTCAGCTTTTACGGGAGTAAACACAGACGACCAGGCCCTATCTTTTAATGGAGCCACGGGATTGCTTTCGTTATCAACGTTGGGGGTACCTTCATCAGTAATAATTTCGGGGATAGTACCAGGAGGAATTGCTGGCGGAGATTTATCGGGTACATTTCCTAATCCTTTAATTAATACAGGTGCCATAACAAGTACTAAAATATTAGACGGAACAATTGTTGCCACAGATCTGGGCATTGCTTCGGTAACAGATGTGAAAATTGCTTCGGGTGTTACAGTTTCAAAACTAACCCCATCCGGTACAAACGGGCAGGTACTTACAACAGTTGCAGGTGCTACAACCTGGTCAGCTGTATCTGATGCCGATGCTACCAATGAGATTCAGGATTTAAGTTTGGCAGGTAATACTCTTTCTCTTTCTTTAGATGCAACGCCAGTAAATCTTGCTCCTTACCTCGATAATACGGATAATCAGGATTTAACAATTGCAGCCAATATCTTAAGCTTAACAAATGATGCTACCCCAATAAGTCTGGTGCCCTATCTCGATAATACGGATGCTCAAACCCTTGCTTTTACACCAGCGACTTCTGCATTAACAATAAGTGGTGGTAATACAGTTACGGTTACAGCCACAGGAGCTGCAGGTGGTGATCTTTGGGGTACATTTCCTAATCCTGTGGTTAATAAAAACGCAATAAGAAGTGCAAAAATAGTGGACGGAACAATTGTTGCCGCAGATCTGGGCATTGCTTCGGTAACAGATGTGAAAATTGCACCGGGTGTTATGGTTTCAAAATTAACTCCTTCAGGCACAAATGGACAGGTACTACAACAGTTGCTGGGCGACAACCTGGTCAACTGTATCTGATGCCGATGCTACCAACGAGATTCAGGATTTAAGTTTGGCAGGTAATACTCTTTCTCTTTCTTTAGATGCGACCCCAGTAAATCTTGCTCCTTACCTTGATAATACGGATGCTCAAACCGTTACTTTTACGCCAGCGACTTCTGCATTAGCAATAAGCGGTGGTAATACAATTACGGTTACAGCCACGGGGGCTGCAGGTGGTGATTTGAGTGGAACGTATCCTAATCCGACTGTTGCAAATAATGCAATAAGTTCCGCTAAGATTGTTGATGGAACTATTCTTAATGCAGACATAAATGCAGCTGCAGCAATTGCAGTTACAAAAATTGCTCCATCCGTTACGAATGGTCAAGTACTCACAACACAGCAGGATTGTTCAATGGGCAGCGCTCGGAGGAACAACTTTAATTCAAGCTCCGGAAATAATAATTTATTTGCTGGTACCCCAATTGGTACAGCACGTCAACAGAGTATAGATAATGCGGTTTACGTAAATCTGTAGGAGGTTTAAATTCGCTGGCAATTACAATGTTATGTTTGGTTCAGATGTAGGTCCCGGTAGCTAAAATGGTAGCTTGAATACATTGATTGGTGGGTGTTGGTTGGCTACGCAACAAATTAGGGACCTTCAATGGTAATACTTTTGTTGGAGCACAAGCAGAGGGAAAGCTGCAACCGGTGGTCCGAATACTTTTATTGGTGAAAAATCAGGACAAGCTAACACAACAGGGACACAGAGTCTTTTTGCTGGTAATCGGATTGCTGGTAAAATACAACGGGTGGCCAGGCATACGATACTCGGCTATTTGCGGATGTATCTACACTGCTATCGCTTACAATTCAACTGCCATTGGATATCAGCCATTGTTAACGCATCTAACAATATGGTTTTTGGCAATAATGCAGTTTTAGGTTGGGGCTTTGGTGGTTGTTCCAGGGGGAACAGCAATTCGTGTTGGTACGGGGTAACCTTAACTGGTAATGGTGCAACATTAACGGTAGCGGAGCCCGGACAAGTACTTCTGACAGAACCAAAAACATAACATAACAAATATCAACTATGGTCTTTCAGAAATTTTAATTAAGAGCGGTGAGTTACAAATGGAACGGAACTAACCAAACTGACTTTGGATTTACATAGCTCAAGAGGTAAGGATGTTTTGCAAATTGTTTATAGTGAGGAAGGACAAATGTCAATATCCTACGGGCGAGTATCACGCAGTGTTAGAAAATACAAAAGCTGTTCAGGAGCAACAAAAGAAATTGAAAATTGAAGACAAAACTTTCCAAGGGGGTGAAAAACAGGTTGAAACTTTGGAGATTACGATTCAAAATTTGAAAACTCAGAACTCTCAAATCACAGCTTTAAGTGAAGAACTTGAAAATATTAAGAAAATATTGGGAATGGAAGCTAATGCAAAAAGTAAAAAGTGAGTATCAACATGAAGCAAAGAATTTTAAGTTCGATCATTGGTGTCTTGATAGCCTTTCAGGTTTTATCTCAAGGCTTCTATAATAAAGGTGCTTTTTAAGTTTAGGAACCCTGGCAACCCTGACAGTGCCTGATAGTTTAGTAAACACGGGTACAATTAAAGCGATGGCGATCTTAGAATTTCCAGGAACTGGATTAACCAAGGTATATATGATGCTACCGAACTGGAAAAATAAATTTTGATAGTGACCTCCCCCAAACGATAAATCATAATAATCAATCGTTCAACAAGCTGGTAATTAATCGGTACAGGCGAAAAAGAGTTTTTAGCAAACATTACTATTGAATCCGAACTCAATCTGCAAAGCAGTGATACTTAAATCAGATAATAATGCAAAATCATTTTGTTGGAAGGTTCAATATTCTGAGTGGAGGTTCCGATGGCTCGCACGTGGCTGGACTGTTAAGTACGGGGATTAAGGAAAATGGATTTTTCCTGTTTGAGATGGGACTACCTATTTGCCGGTTGAAATATCTACAGTACACAGATCAGCGTGATCTGTTTCAGCTTTAACCCTCAATGAACTTAATTCAGGTAGTTTGACTGGCGATCAAGAGCTTACTGAACTCTCGGCTAAACGGTATTGGGAGCTCTCTCTTTCGCAAGGCACATTAAGCAAATCGGAAATTAAAGTTGCCACTTTCTGATGAAGTAGGGCTTTCAAATGATTTAATTTTATTAGTAGCCTTAGGAGCGATGCTGCAACCAGCGGGTACTCGAGTCTTGGTCAATCTGATTTAACAGGAGATCTCACGTCAGGGTCCGTTACAAGCAAGGAGGCATTAACACGCAAATATTATACGGTTGCTGCAGTTAGTGGCGAAACTAAAATTGAAGTGTTTAATGGTCTTTCAGTAAGCAACGATGGGAAGAATGATTTCCTAAGAATTAAAAATATTGAGTTGTACCCCAATAATAAAGTGGCAATTGTAAATCGCTGGGGCGATAAAGTCTTTGAGATAGAAGGCTACAATAATTCAATAGCCGATAAGCGATTTAATGGCGAAGCAAAGTCAGGCGGAACTAAAGTCCCGGCAGGAACATTTCTACTCCATCAACCTAGGTGATGGTTCTCAAACAACAACGGGCTACATACAGATCAAATAGACACGGATGCATCGAGCTTTTCTAAGTAATCGGCTACACGCCTAACCACGCTTCCTCCCAACGACCCATCGACCGCTCGGTGATCATGAGAGTGTGACAGAACATTTTTATGGCGTATGGCGATAGCATCTCCATAAGGGTTTCTATTACGGCTGGTTTTTCTGAATGGCACCTACCTGCAATAATACCAACTAGTGTTTGCACGATAATGGGAGTGCCCATTACGTTCCCAAGGGCTTCATTGGAAATTATAAATGTTCCGCCATTGCAGTTCGTCGAAACTTCAGTTTGTTTTTATGGGCGCGCTTCGCTAAATCAT
>JADJMA010000048.1 GCA_016709845.1 Flammeovirgaceae bacterium
GAATTTCTCCAACACGCCAAATTCATCATTCACCGCAATGCGTAATGCCTGAAAACAGCGCTGACAAGATTTCTTTATTACCTCTTTTCGATCTGCTTCGGGAAGAAACGAAAGTGCTTTCTCTATCACTTCTTTTAACTTAAAAGTGGTGGAGATGATTCCTCCTTTCGATCGGAATGTCACGATAGCGTGAGCGATTGGCGATGCATGGGGTTCATCTGCATTTTCCTGAAAGATGGCTTCCAATTCATCTACAGAAATAGTTTTTAAAAGTGTTGCTGCTGATTTTCCACTCTTCGGATTCAATCTCAGATCCAGTGGTCCATCTACTTTAAATGAAAAACCTCTGTCCGGATTATCAATCTGCATGGAGGAGACACCCAAATCCGCCAATATAAAATTCAGTAGACCTGATTCTGCTGTCAACTGATCAATCCCTGAAAAATTCATTTTCTTAATTACAATCACATCGGGGCCAAAGCCCAATGCCGCCAAACGGTCACGTGTCTTCGGTAATTCTATCGGATCCACATCCATCGCATACAGACGTCCGCCGGGCAGGAGACATTTCAACATCTCTAAACTATGCCCGCCATAACCCAGTGTGGCATCGAGACCAATTTGACCGGGAGTAATTTGCAGTACTTCCAAAATCTCGTCTACACAAATCGAACGATGAGTTCCGGCAGGTGTTCGCCCTTGCTGCAAGACTTTCGCTACATCTTCCGCATACTGCTCCGGCTGTAACTCCTTGTACTTCTCCTTAAAGGATTTGGGGTGCGTGCCCTTGTAACGCTCGCGACGAACACGCTTTGGGTCTTGATCATCCATGCTGTAAAGTTAAAGTATTATACGTCCGGCTCCAACTTAAGCCCTGCAACCAGGATAAATACAAAATGCTGCCAAACTATATGAAGCCACAAAAGATACAATTGAAACAACATTGCAATATAGGCTTCCTCTTTCGTGAAAGCGATTTCATTTAAAATAGTATACTACATTCTCGTATGATTATTCTCTAACGCACAAGCACATCCTAAAATTACCCGTCTCCCCAACGAGCTATTATTTCACAGGAGGAGGAGCGTCGGCAAATTTTTTAAACTTACCGATCAGCTTACCAATAACCAACAATAGTGGGAAAACAAATTTCTTCACCGGCTTGGGAATAGTAAGCATATCCATTTCTGCTTTATACCTGGTTAATAAGAATGCTCCATCAAATGGATTGGGCTTATCATCATTAGCCTCATTGCAGGATTGATAGAGCTGACGTATAAAATATTCATAATTATGAGAAGGTTTTACATGTCCGGTATAATGAAGCAAATCATCACCCTCATTCCAAAACTGATGTGCTTCACCCGGTAAAAAAATGTATTCCTCACCCGGTAGAAGTGAAAACTCTTTCGTCAACGTCTTTACACGCATCTTTCCCTTGATGACTTTCACCATCTCTTCCTGCTTAAAATGAACATGCATGGGTGGACCAATACCCGGCTCCTCCATGCCTTCAAAAGTAGTAATTGTGCCCTTAGATTCAATCGATGATCCTGTGATGATTAGCGTCTCTCCGTTTTTATTGATTTTAAGTATTTCTTTATTCATATCAATTTGATTAAAATAAATTTCCTTAATAATTAACTTGTAAATATCAACCGGCTGTTTGAAATTCCACCTCCCAATGGAAGGTCAATTTATTTTCCGCATTCCCAACCTTCCCCCTATAAATGCCATGGGCAGATAGGCAAAACCGAGATCTACAACAGTAAACCAGAGCGGAGACGGGAGCATCATTACATTCGCAATACCTCCCGCGAGAAAAGCAAAACCTATCGCCAGTGCAAACTTCGATTTATGCGTTGCCGCGATGAGGGCAGCGAGAAATGATCCTGCCAGGGTTCCAAGAGCATGCGCCAGAAAAGGCATAATGAAATGCTTCGCTTCAAATAAATGCATGGAAGCTTTTAATCCTTCTTCAGTAGTGACATCTGCTCCTGCGGGTGGTGGAATAACAGACCCGCTGATCATAATGATAGACATATTCACAATACTTCCACCGATAAGTCCGGCAACGACAGCCAGAACATTTTTAAAAGTAGGATTCATAATTATATAATTTAAAGAGATGTTTGTTTTTATGAACTTTATCTTTTTAGTTTTTAAAATAGATCTCGGAAAAATTACTCTATTAAGATTTTACCGGTGAGCACACCATTGTTTTTAACAACGGTATAATAATAAACACCCGTTGATAAATTCAACTGTAATTTTGTTGAAGCCGAAGAGAGTTGTACTTCCCGGGATATCTGCCCAAGTGGATTTGCAATTGTCAGGAAAGCATTCTCCTTGAAGTCAGCCATGTCAATCGTAACATTTCCGTTGGAAGGATTAGGATAAAAAGATATTTTTCCACTTTCTGACTCTACATCATTTATCCCAGTTAGCCCTGAATACTCTATCAGATCTGCATAGGGCAGACCACCTGTAGGAAAACTTCCATCGTAAATTTTTGTATAGACACCGGAGGAAAGGGTATAAGAAAATATCGCTCCTAAATTATTTACTCCGCCATTCAAGGTCATGCCATAGAGTTTACCGTCGCTGGCCATCATCACATTGCCGAAGGGAGTACATCCTGTAGCTACTGCGAAATCATGTAACTTTATAAAAGTACCGGACGATGGGTTAAAACTAAATATTACTCCTTTGTTATTTGTTCCGCCCTGCGAAGTATTTCCATAAAAAACTCCCGCATTCTCCATCACTGTTCCCATGGGTGCTGAACCGTTGACTCCATCAAAATTATGCAGCACACTATGCCCATTATTAGCAGTATTAAAACTGAACAGGACTCCATTTCCTGTAGCGCCTCCTCCAAAAGCCATTCCGTATAGCAAACCATTCGCGCCCTGCATAAGATTTCCAAAAGGGCTAAACCCGGTGGTAAAATTGAAATCGTGAACGATGGCATAGGTACTTGTGGAAATATCATAGCTAAAGATCACTCCTGCTCCACCTTGTCCGCCAGTAGTGGTCATTCCGTATAATTTACCGTTGGCGGCCTGCATCACCGTTCCATTCGGAAGTTGGCCTGTGGGTCCGTCAAACTCGTGCAACTTGGTATATTGGTTATTGGAGAGATCAAGGCTATAAAGAACGCCTTTGTTAAAGGTCCCGCCGTTATTGGTTAATCCATAAAGCTTATTGTTGGTCGCCTTGATCACTGTTCCACGCGGATAATACCCGGATAAGGAATCCATGCTGTATAACATCGTATAAACATTGGTCGCAGGGTTATAACTGAAAATATCTCCCAGTGCATTCAGCCCACCGGAAACCGAATTGCCATAGATTAAGGTACTGCTTACCGGCAATAAATTACTTTGCATACTCCCGCCGGCAGCACCTCCCATGCAAACGTACTCATTGGCAAAGCCGGTGCCATCTCCATTAATTTTAATAATACCACCGATGCCAAAGCTGCCGCCAACCGACAAAGTGCCCCCAGAGTTCAGGATTTGGGCATGAGCGATGGAGGAGAATAGCAGAAGGAAGTAAATAGTTAAAATCGTTTGCACTTCATATGATTTGGTTTTGATGAGTAAAACTAAAATAAAATTAGATCACATGCAAATCAGACATTCCCTTATTAGTTCCGGCAGACATAAATTAATCCATCTTAAAATGCCTGAGTATTCTTAATGCCTCAAAGTATTCCATCTGCTTGGTTTACCTGCCTCTTCCATTTGAAATGAACCTGACCCGCGATGAGCAGCCTGCATATTCCAGGTACCCGTTTATTTCGCTTACAAAGAGCACACTTGATGGCGGGTTCCATTCGGCTGTCCCATTTAACTCCTGCAAATTGAAAATAATCCAATGCCCGCAGAATATCGTATTTCCACCTGCCAGGATCCAGGTGAACTTCAAAAAGTCATTACAATAATTTTTCCCTGTTCGGTCAGATAAAAACAGCCTGTGCTGCAGGATAAATTCAATTGCACTATTTATTGCATGTTGGATGTGATCTGACCGATATGTGTTCCCTGCTTTTTGAAATGTCGTAAATCCCTCCAGTACGGACAGTGAACTATGCAGGGAGCTGTGCACGGCTCCACTCCTCGTTGATCTGCAGTTGAAACCTCCATCCGGCATTCTTTCATTTAAAATACTATCCACAACGGTATGTAATTTCTTTTCATGTGTTTTGAAATAGGAAGCATAATTTAAAAACATCCCGTTTACACACACATCACTGTAGAAAGAGGTGGATGCGCCCAATCTTATTCCGCCGTCACCGGCCCTACTGGTTTTAAAACCAATTCAATCGTCTCCTGTACTATTTTATTATCGGCGCAGATTCAAATTGCGAAGGTCAAGCAATGTATAATGTGTAGATATCCATTTGGGCTGATAAAATCTATCGCCCCAATGACTATTTGCATTTCGTCGGGATAAAAACTCCTTTCCCCATCCTTCCACCGCAATTTTGGTCTGTAGTTTCTTATTATCAAAGCCCAGCAAATCCCTCCAAACCTGATATTGAATAGAGACGTCACCTTCGAGCAACCAGTCAAGGATGGGGTCAGTGTTCATATCATCATTAAAGGTGCATTTGACACCATTTATTTCCGAAAATTACTTTTTGTAAAGGCTATTTTTTCCATCTTTCAAGATTGGGAATAGGCCGCGTTCCCAGCCAAGCAAAGAAACCGTTGATTCACTTTTTTTCATTTCCTGTATACAAAACTTCTGCATTTTTTTTCAGGGTGTCTATTTCAGTTGGAGTCAGAAATTTGCCGTTTCAAAACACATGGAACAATACTTCTTACTAACTGATCCGTCTTTTCAGTGCCACCTCCTTTTTATCCTTCTTTAAGGAAAACCACAGCTTTGACATAATTTGTATTCTTTCATGGTTTTGGATCTTTAGTAATTGCTTTTTACAATAACAATCTATGAACAAAGATGTATCTTGAAGGTGGAGTGGTATGATATTTTTCCAATTCAAATTTAAGAAATTTACACAAGAGGCCATCAGGCCCTTCATCATTAATCACACCCTCACCAATCCCCTAAACCCTCTCGCCGCATAATAAGATTGTGCACCATTATGGTACACGAAAACATGGCCGAAACGGTAATCGCAAAGAGTGCTCCGCCGAGTTTTCTGATCGCTGCAGGTGTTTGAATCCAGCTCGACGTTTTCCTATCAAAGGTCCAAGTTGTTTGCAAGGTCCGGTATTGTTCTTCTGATAATAGTTCGATGCCCATTTCAGCAGCCATATCCATCGCCGTGTTTTGGGGGATGCTCCTTCCTCGACTCCAGCCCTTCCCTGTCGAAGCAAGTACTTCTGCGCCCGGCCGGACTTTCAGAGGAGCAATCAAAAAAGAGATACTCCCCGGTCTTCTTATCGAAGCCCACTACATCCGGCTCGCCCCCTGTTCTTTCCATCTCCTGCAATGACCAAAGTTTGGAGCCCGATGCTTCCAGCGCGGTTTGTATTTTAGCCCATTCTATTCCTTTATGTCGATGAGGGTTTTCTCAAAACGAACTTTCAATTTTTCAAAAGCTCGTTTCGTTGTTGAAGGGATATTTGCCTTTGTTTCCCATAGACGTAATTGAAATTATTATTTTGGTTAATGAATGGACCTATCCTTGTGCTCTAACCACTAACGGTAGTTACTTTTCCCATAGTGCAGGAGAAGCTGATTTCAGTATCCATAACGGACCAACGAATTTAATCAATTAAAAACATTTATTTATACCCATTTCATCTCTCCATTGAAAATATCTTTTAATATTGTATGTGAAATTAGTGTATATTGCAATAACAATATCTGCTCCAATGGAACATCCTTATCCAACAAAAACCCCCACTCTATGAACCGATTGCTTACTCTGCTTCTCTCTATTCTTTTTGTTTCGACTACCAGCGCGCAGCTGATTACAATTTCCGAAACGAATCAACTTCCGGCAATCGGTGATACCGTTCATTATGTGAACGCCAATTCCTTTGGATTTGATCCAACGGTACCGGTCCGGTGACGAATAAACTATGGGATCAATCGGGGTTATTTCTCACCGGAACATCCTATGATTTTTATTATGTCGATCCGGCAACAATTCCCGCTAACCTTGGAAAGGATTCGTTTCCTGCTGCTACCATTGCCCGCGGAGAGAGTGGTGCTCCCGGCTATTTTTATTATCAAAATACGCCTACTGGAAGTCAATCGTTAGGGTTGGTTTAGCAGTGCTACTAATTTCGGGATTTATGAGAATGGAACTGTTGCCAAGAGTTTCAGTTTCCCATCACCGCCGGACAAACTTTTAATTCTACCTATACCGGTCGCTATTCGCCCTTCAATGTGGGTGAAGATTCCGTAAAAAATTGAATCAGGCAACGTTACTATCAATGCAGATATGCAGGGTACCTTAATCCTTCCAACGGTACATTTACGAATGTATTGCGCGTGCGTGTAGTAGAAAATTTTCATATTAAGGTATATATGATCGGTATTCCTCATTATCGATTATCTGATAGAAGATGATTATGTCTATTGGTACAGTGATTCCATTCCCCAACCGCTCCTGGTGTCAGGAGTGACTACCGTAGATGGAACCCCGGAACCTCAAGTGCTCCGCTTCCAACCCATTTCTACTCCAACAGGAATGGCAGAGAATAGTGCAGAAACCATTTCGATTTCTCCTAATCCCTCTCAGGGAATATTCACTGTTTCCTCCACCGACATGAGTGCGGCATCTTTAGCTATTGAAGTGACGGATGTAAAAGGCAAAATTGTTTTTAACGCGCCATCCTTTCTTTCCGGTACTGTAACAGTGGATATCTCCTCACAACCGAAAGGAATGTATTTTGTGAAAATTAGCAATGGGGTTAAACAGCATTGTGAGAAAAGATAATTGTTCAATAGTTTCTCCGTGAAAAGGGGAAGATGGTCTTACTAGATAGTAAAGAATTACTCTTTCTGATTAAAAAATGAATTAAACCTACTCGCCCCCTACGCCATAATTTCATTTTTCAATGATCAGAATAGTCCTGTGCGCGAATGTTCTGGGCCTTTCCGATCATGACTTCCGCACATCTCTTAAATTGCTCCCTTCCATCTCTCCCAATAATAATACTAAATTTGTACCCCAACCGACAGCCGCGAAAGTGAGAACTATTTTAATCATTGATGACGAAGAAAAATTAAGAACCTTGCTGGCAAGAATTGTTAGTCTGGAAGGTTATACCGTTGTGGAAGCCCCCGACTGCAAAACAGCCTGGAAGAAACTGGAACAGGGCCCTGTTGATGTGGTACTTTGCGATGTGAAACTACCGGACGGCAATGGTATTGATCTTTCGAAAAAAATGAAGGAAACCTATCCATTGCTGGAAATTATTTTACTGACTGCTTATGGTAATATCCCTGATGGGGTTCAAGCCATTAAGAACGGAGCTTTTGATTATATTACAAAGGGAGACGATAACAATAAAATCATCCCCTTACTTCATCGCGCCATTGAAAAAGTAAATTTAGCAAGGCGGGTGCAGCAATTAGAAAAACAGTTAGGTGAAAAACACTCCTTTGATAAAATTATAGGTAAATCTAAACTGATACAGAAAGCCATTGATCTGGCTAAAAAGGTAGCACCAACAGCTACCACTGTTTTATTGACGGGAGAAACCGGCACCGGAAAGGAAGTCTTCGCACAGGCTATTCATCAGGAAAGTACGAGAAGTAAAAATAATTTTGTGGCGATCAATTGTTCTGCATTCAGCAAAGAATTACTCGAGAGCGAAATGTTCGGACATAAAGCCGGAGCGTTTACAGGGGCAACCAAGGACCAGAAAGGCCTCTTTTGAAGAAGCCCATCACGGAACAATCTTCTTAGATGAAATCGGAGAAATGGCTGCGGACTTACAAGCGAAATTACTACGGGTTATTGAAACAGGTGAATTTATTCGGGTAGGAGATAGTAAAATCTACCCGTGTAAATGTTCGTATCATCGCCGCCACCAACAGATTTACAAAAGAAATGGAGTCGGGACATTTCAGATCAGATCTGTTCTACCGCATATCTGTCTTTCAAATTCATTTACCACCACTGCGTGATAGGATAGTTGACATTGAACCCCTGGCCATTCACTTTATGCATTCTTTTGCCCTTAAAACAAATAAAAAGGTGTCGCGTATTGCGCCGGAATTTATTGAAGCCTTAAAACATCATCCCTGGAAAGGGAATATCCGTGAACTGAAAAATGTGATGGAGCGCAGTGTTATCTTAACCGATGACGAAGTGTTGAAAACCGAGAGTCTGCCCTTTGAACTTCAAAATAGTAGTACCTCTTCCCGGGAACGGTAAAGTACTTTCTGCTTTCGACTTAGCCAGCGCCGAAAAACTTCATATCCAGAAAGTATTGAATTATACCAACGGCAATAAAACCAAGGCGGCTGAACTCTTGAACATTGCCTGACAACCCTCTACCGGAAGCTTTCAGAGTACAATTTAGAATAAGTCCTCACTTTCAAAACGCTATGATCGACCCTTTCAAAACGAAAGGGTTTTTTATTTACCCTCTTTTCGGAAGGAAGGTATTGCATTGTCAATCTATCACATAACCCTACATGTTACCCTCCGGTCCAAAACTTGAAATAAGCGTGGTCAACCGATAAAAATAGCAACCATGAAAGCAACAACAGCGATGAACATCTATCAACAGGCACAACGATATGCCGATATCACCAAGGCATTAATCAGAACAGGGAATATTCAAAGAGCAAAGTTTTACTTACTTAAGGCAGAAAACATCTTCAATACCGGTACTGCTGAAATTAGAAATGTGATAACAAATGTCTACTTGTTCTCGGTGAGCGGTTTCATTGAAAGACATCATTGCAACATTAAAAGCCTCTTACCCGAATCCCTGAGAAACGAATATTATAAACAAGTAAACACATCAGGACTATGATGACCCTTATCCTTCTCCTCGCCGGGCTATTGGCTTTTGCCCTCTTCTACAAAGCTATCCATTGGTTTAACAACATGTAATTCAGATGATCGCCACATTCATTATCGCCATTGGAGTATTTATCTATATGTGTTACGTGCTCCTGAAACCCGAAAAATTCTAATCGTGAAATGGGAAAAGATTAAATATGTACTCAGAGCAATTATGATATGGCTATTCGTCATTTCGCTCATATATTTAGTTTATCTCAAAATCAAAATTCTACTCAACCTTTAACTAAATCAAATGAACTCTGAAATACCTGGTGTCCTACTCATGTACGTACTGGTGGTAGCCTTTGCTATTCCGCTGGGAAGATACATCGGCAAGGTTTTCAATTACGAAAGCACATGGCTCGATAAATTATTCAATCCGCTTGATCAACTTTTCTTCAAGCTGAGTGGCATTGATCCAAGCAAAGAAATGACCTGGCAACAACATTTAACTGCATTGCTTACCATCAATGTGGTTTGGTTTATTCTTGCCATGCTGGTATTAACCAATATGGAGTGGTTCCCCCTCAACCCGGATGGAAACCCGGACATGAGTGGTGATCTGGCGTTCAACACAGCTGTTAGCTTTGTCACCAATACCAACTTACAACATTACTCCGGAGAAACGGGATTGTCGTACTTCGGACAACTGATTTTAATGTTATGGCAATTTATTAGTGCGGCTACCGGAATTGCCATTTGTGCAGTCGTGTTCATCGCCATGAAAGAGCGCACGACGGATACTCTTGGGAACTTTTACTCGCTCTTTGTAAGAAGTAGCACCAGAATACTCTTCCCGTTGGCATTGGTTGTTGCTACGCTCTTAGCCTTCAACGGTACGCCAATGACGTTAGAAGGTAAAGATACTATCACCACATTAGAAGGTCAGGAACAACACATCAGTCGCGGACCGGTGGCAGCATTTTGTGGCTATTAAACAATTGGGCACGAATGGTGGTGGCTTCTATGGGACCTAACTCAGCGAATCAATGGAAAACCCGAACTACTTTACGAATATGGTAGAAACGATTTCCATTCTGCTGATTCCTATCGCTATGGTATTCGCAATGGGGTATGTGTTGCAGAAGAAAGTTAGCCATAACCATTTTTGGCGTGATGACGATTGGCTTTCTGCTATTAGCACTACCCTCCATCTACCTTGAAATGCAGGGGAATACTGCTATCTCAGCCATGGGCATCCAACAAAATAGGGGTAGCATGGAAGGTAAAGAGGTTCGTTTCGGCGCTGCTGCATCCGCTTATTGGGCGATCAATACTACTGCCACCAGCAACGGCTCTGTAAATTCCATGCACGATAGCATGACACCCCTCACCGGTATGTTTACAATGCTGGGCACGATGATCAATTCCTTTTACGGAGGGGTAGGAGTTGGATTCCTGAACTTCTACATTTTTATCATCCTCGCGGTTTTCATCAGCGGTTTAATGGTAGGAAGGACTCCGGAGTTTCTGGGTAAAAAAATTGAAGCGAAAGAAATGAAAATTGCTATGGTGATCGCCTTGTTACATCCATTTTTAATCTTAGTGGGAACAGCGATATCCAGCTACTTATATGCAGGTAATCCAACAGAATATGCGGGGTGGTTAGCCAATCCGGGTAATCACGGATTTAGCGAAATGCTGTATGAATTTACTTCATCGAGTGCGAACAATGGCAGCGGCTTCGAAGGATTGGGCGATAATACCCCTTTCTGGAATATCGCCTGTGGCATCGTGATGCTCTTTGCCCGGTATCTTCCCATCATTGGTCCGGTAGCTATTGCAGGAATTCTGGCCGGCAAGAAATACATTCCTGAAAGCAATGGAACATTGAAAACAGATACTTCCACCTTTGGTTTAATGGTCTTTGCAGTGATCGCTATCGTAGCAGCGCTGTCCTTCTTCCCTGCCCTCACACTTGGACCGATTGCAGAATATTTTCTAATGCTTAACTAATCAAGAAAATGTCAAAAAACACATGTCTATTTCAAAAGGACATGCTGCAAGCTGGATTGAAACAATCATTCCTGAAGTTAAATTGAAAACAATTGTTCCGCAATCCTGTCATGTTTACGGTTGAAATCGGAACGGCAGTGATGTTCTTTGTTTGCTTATGGATACTTATGGGCGAACAATCACAGGAAGCTTTATGCTTACAACTTCATTGTCTTCCTGGTATTATTCCTCACCTTGCTTTTTGCCAACTTTGCTGAAGCCATTGCAGAGGCAAGAGGAAAAGCACAAGCAGATAGTTTAAGAAAAACACGGGAAGAAACTCCTGCAAGAAAAATTTCCGCAGTGGGAAAATTTCATGCTGATGATATTGCAATTATTCCCTCCTCCCAATTAAAAAGGTGACCTGTTTCCTCTGCGAAGCAGGAGATATCCTTCCCATGGACGGTGAAATAAAGGAAGGTTTAGCCACCATTGACGAAAGTGCCATAACAGGTGAAAGCGCTCCGGTAATTCGTGAGGCGGGTGGAGATAAACGCTCCGTAACAGGAGGAACAAAAGTGTTAAGCGATAGTATTCAGGTAAAAGTAACGACAGAAGTCGGTGAAAGCTTCCTGGATAAAATGATTGCATTGGTTGAAGGTGCATCGCGACAAAAAACCCCTAATGAAATTGCTTTAACCATATTGCTGGCGGGATTTACATTGGTGTTCATTATTGTCACCATAACACTAAAACCCTTTGCAGATTATGCACATACTCCCATTACCATTGCCGCATTCATCTCCCTGTTCGTTTGTTTGATTCCTACAACTATCGGAGGTCTCTTATCTGCTATCGGTATTGCGGGTATGGACAGAGCCCTGAGAGCGAATGTGATTACCAAAAGTGGCAAGGCTGTTGAAACCGCCGGAGATATTGATGTGCTGTTATTGGACAAAACAGGAACTATAACTATTGGAAACAGGAAGGCTACACACTTCTATCCGGCCAATGGTATGAGATGAAAACACTTCATAGAATGCGTGGTATTAAGTTCGATGAGCGATGAAACCCCGGAAGGAAAATCCATCCTTGAACTCGCAAAAATTAATCCTGTCAATTTCAAATTAGAAAGTCCACGATTCATAAAATTCACTGCTGAAACCAGAACTTCAGGTATCGACTTTGAAAACACACGCATTCGAAAAGGCGCTTCCGATGCTATTAAAAACCTAAGTGAAAAGCGGGGTATGTCTATCCTCCCGAAACTGCTGAAAGTGTGAATAGGATTTCCAGCAACGGAGGTACTCCATTAGTAGTTGCGGAAAATGAAAAAGTGATTGGCGTCATTGAGTTACAAGACATCATTAAACCCGGCATTCAGGAACGTTTTGAACGTTTACGCAAAATGGGCATCAAAACAGTGATGGTAACAGGTGACAATCCCTTAACGGCAAAATTTATTGCAGAAAAAGCAGGTGTTGATGATTTCATTGCGGAAGCCAAAACCAGAAGATAAAATGAACTATATCAAAAAGGAACAATCAGAAGGAAGATTAGTAGCGATGATGGGTGATGGTACCAACGATGCCCCTGCGCTGGCCCAAGCGGATGTTGGTGTAGCGATGAACAGTGGAACACAAGCCGCAAAGGAAGCAGGCAATATGGTGGATCTGGACAACGATCCTACCAAGCTCATCGAAATTGTTGAAATTGGAAAACAATTGCTCATGACAAGAGGAACATTAACCACGTTCAGCATTGCAAATGATGTTGCAAAATACTTCGCTATCATTCCGGCCTTATTTATTGTAGCTATTCCTGCATTGCAAGGATTAAACATTATGAATTTACATAGTCCGGAAAGTGCTATACTTTCTGCCGTCATATTCAATGCTATCATCATTCCCATGCTCATCCCCTTAGCATTAAAGGGGGTAGCCTACAAACCCATTGGCGCGAGTGCACTACTTCGCAGGAACCTGCTGATCTATGGTTTGGGAGGAGTCGTCATTCCCTTTATCGGCATCAAAGCCATAGACCTTCTGGTATCATTATTCATCTAAAAAAACAAAAAATGAAAAACAATATTATTCCCGCTCTCCGATTGACCCTGGTGAGTCTGCTTTTTTCTGTGTCATTTACACCCTTGCCGTTTATGGTGTTTCCCGCCTCGTTCCCGAAAGTATGTCGTTTACAAAAACAGAGCAAGGATACTATGAAAACGTTGGTCAACCCTTTACAAGCAATCATTACTTTAATTCACGACCTTCGGCGGTAAATTACAATGCGGCAGGTTCCGGCGGCAGCAACAAAGGACCGGGAAATCCGGATTATCTAGCAGAAGTTCAGACCAGAATAGACACCTTCTTGTGCATAATCCTGACATGAGAAAAGAAGATATACCTTCCGATTTGGTAACTGCCAGTGGAAGTGGTCTTGACCCCAATATTTCGGTAGAGGGCGCAGTAGTACAGGTAAAACGCATTTCACAAATTCGTGACATCAACGAAAGGACTATTTATCAACTCATCGAAAACAAATTGAACAACCATTGCTGGGAATTCTGGGTACCCAAAAAATAAATGTACTGGAACTGAATCTGGCTTTAGATAAAATTAAATAAGAAAATGAAAAAGATCTTCATCGCATTGCTTACTCTATTTACTGTTCATTCCAATGCACAAATTGACAGTACAAATAATCCACTTTCCATCAGTGGATATTTAGAAACATACTACGGCTATGACTTCAGCAATCCGGAAAACCATAGTCGTCCCGGATTTGTTTATTCGCACAACCGGCACAACGAAATAAACCTGAATTTAGGTTTCGTAAAACTAGGGTATGCCACGGAGAAAGTCAGAGCCAATTTCGCCCTCATGACCGGTAGTTATGCCAATGCCAATCTGGCTGCTGAACCCGAAGTACTAAAAAATATCTTTGAAGCGAATGCCGGCGTGAAAATTTCATCGAAGAAGAACGTATGGATAGATGCAGGTATTTTCGCTTCTCATATAGGTTTCGAAAGTGCCATTGGGCGGGATTGCTGGACCGTAACCCGAAGTATTTTAGCCGACAACTCACCCTACTTTGAAAGTGGAGTAAAATTCTCTTACACCAGCGATAATGGAGAATTGTTTTTAAGCGGCATTGTTCTTAAACGGCTGGCAGCGTATACAACGTGTCGAAGGCAACAATACACCTGCGATTGGCCATCAACTTACCAGGAGCCCGGTTCAAAAATCACACTCAACAGCAGTTCTTTTGTTGGAAGCGACACCCCGATAGTATTCGACAAATGCGGTACTTTCATAATTTTTATGCACAACTTCAAGTGCATGAAAAGTTAGGTGTAATCGTAGGGTTAGACTATGGTGCACAGCAAATATCCAAAGAAAGCAGCGATTACAATATTTGGTATAGTCCGGTAATCATTGCCAAATATTTTGTCTTCCGGTAAATTTAACACTGCGGTAAGAGGAGAATATTATAACGATGAGAAAGGTGTAATCATTAATACCGGAACTTCCAATGGTTTTCAAACTTATGGTTATTCTTTAAACTTGGATTATGCTATTGCCGGAAATACAATGTGGAGAATAGAAGGAAAGGATTTTCGAGCAAGGATAAAATATTTACCTTAGACAATAAGCCGGATAATTCAAACTACACCACTAACATCTTCGCTAGCCTTCTCATTTTAAAATGAGTGAAAAAGATAAAGCTGTTCAACATTTCCTGGACCTGATAAAAAAGTCAAGAAGAGGAAAATTCAAAATTTACATTGGCATGAGTGCCGGCGTAGGGAAGACCTTCCGTATGCTACAGGAAGCGCGCACCTTATTAAAAATGGCATAGATGTAAAAATTGGCTTTATCGAAACGCATCACCGAAAAGAAACGCATGAATTACTCGATGGTTTACCCATCATCCCAAGAAGAAAACTTTTTTACAAAGGAAAGGAACTAGAAGAATTGGATGTACAGGCGGTTATTAACTTAAGACCGGAAGTAGTGATTATTGATGAGTTGGCCCATACCAATATCGAAGGAAGTAAAAACGAAAAGCGGTGGCAGGATGTAATGGAAATTTTATCTGCGGTATCAATGTCATTTCCGCGGTAAATATTCAACATATTGAGAGCTTAAATGAGCAAATAAAAGCATTACCGGTGTAGAGGTAAAAGAACGAATCCCCGATAGTGTATTAATGCAGGCCGATGAAGTGGTCAACATTGACTTAACTGCAGATGAACTGATCACCCGATTAAAGGAGGGAAAGATCTATCCCGCAGAAAAGATTGAAACTGCATTGAACAACTTCTTTCAAAGTGACCATATTTTGCAATTACGGGAACTGGCATTGAAGGAAGTGGCGTCTCAGGTGGAACGGAAAGTTGAAACAGAAGTCATTAAGCCGAATACACCGCCACGAAAAATTCTTAGCTTGCATAAGCAGCAATGAAAAAGACAGCGAAAACAGTGATTCGGAAAACGGCGCGATTGTCTAATTATTACAATAGTAAATGGTATGTCCTTTATGTTCAAACACCCCGTGAAAGTGCAGACAAAATTCCTTTAGATAAACAAAGACATTTAATCAACAATTTTAAATTGGCTACTGAATTAGGTGCAGAAATAATAAAAGTAGAAAGCAGCAGTATTGCAAAAGCTATCATGGATCAGGCAGGTGAAAGAAATATTACGACTATTTGTGTAGGGAAACCGCATCTGAATCTTTTCAAGATCATCTTAGCCACTAATGTATTTAATGAATTACTTAAAAAACTATCTACGAACAATATTGATTTGGTAATACTGTCTTAAATGAAAATAAAAACTAAATTAACTTTAGGCGTTGGACTCCTCTTTCTGCTGATAATTCTTGTCAGTGCCGTGGGTGTGAAGTACTCCTATGATCTTAAACAAGAGACCGAGAATATTCTGACTTCCAATTACAATACTCTTCAATACTCCCGAAATATGCTTGTAGCATTGGAAGACAGTTCGGAAAAAGCATGGCAAAAATTTGAAGTCAATCTTCAGCATCAGGAGCATAACATTTCAGAAATTGGCGAAAAGGAAATCACTATTGAATTGCGCAATAATTTTGCAGCCTATAAAAGTAGCACTACTGATCAGGTTCTCCTGAGCGAAATCAGAACCGGGATTTTCCGTATCATGGAGATGAACATGCAGGCTATTGAACGAAAAAGTGAATTGGCTAAAGCTACCGCCGGAAGAGCCGCGTTCCTTATAGCTATCACCGGAACCATGTGCTTCTTAATTGCATTTATTCTCTTAATAAACTTACCCGCTAATATCGCTAATCCCATTAATGAATTGACGGAAAGTATTAAGCAAATTGCAGCCAAAAAAACTATTCTGAGCGAGTGCGCTTCGAAAGCCACAGCGAATTTGGGCAATTAGCTAAATCTTTTAATACAATGGCCGAAAAGCTGTCGGAATACAATAGCAGCAATCTCGCCAAATTAATTATTGAAAAGAAACGAATAGAAGCTCTTATCAACAATATGCACGACCCTGTTATTGGGTTAGATGAACAACTAAAAGTGATATTTGCAAACGAGGAAGCGCTGAAAGTAATCGGTGTAAATTCAGAGGATATTATTGGACATAGCGCACAAGAATTGTCTGTTAAAAATGACCTTATTCGAAACCTTATTCGGGATTTAGTGGAGACGGAAAGCAGAAATCCAATAAAGCAGCAGCCCATTAAAATATTTGCCAATAACAAAGAAGGTTATTTTGAGAAAGAAACGATTCATATATCCATTACACCCACTGGAGAAAAAACTCCACTTTTAATCGGTCATGTCATTGTTCTTCGAAATATAACTGAACATAAGGAACTTGATTTTGCAAAAACCAACTTAATAGCTACCGTTTCGCACGAATTCAAAACGCCTATTTCCTCTATTAAAATGAGTGTACACTTATTGGGAAACGAACAAACAGGTTTTTTGAATACAGAACAAAAGCAATTACTGCATAGTATAGATGAAGATGCCGGCCGTCTTACTAAAAATTACCGGGGAGTTACTGAATATGTCACAAGTAGAAAGTGGAAACATTCAACTATCCATTCTGCCTGCAGATCCCGGTGAAATTATAAAGTATGCCATTCAAGCTACACAAACACAGGCCGAGCAACATCATATTAAGTTCTCCATCGATCTTCCGGAAACTATCCCAAAAGTATTGGCGGATTCCGAAAAACCGCTTGGGTATTGACCAATCTAATTTCAAATGCTATCCGATACTCTTACGAAAATTCAACCATATTTATTTCTGTAAAAGAACTTAAGAATAAAGTTCAAATTTCTGTTCGTGACTCCGGACAAGGTATAGCGCCTCAATATAAGGATAAGATCTTTAAACGCTATTTCCGTGTACCGGGCACTAAAAAAGAAGGTACAGGTCTTGGGCTTGCCATCAGTAAAGAATTTATCGAAGCTCAAATGGAGAAATAACAGTGGACAGTGAATTGGGTGCAGGTAGTACATTTACAATTTCGTTCAACACCATTTCCTAAAATAAATACGTTGATTCGTATGATAAGATAGGACTGAGCTCACGCCATCCTTCTTATCATCAATAATGTAATTAAAATTATCCAATACAATTTAGGCTATAATGTATCAATTTTGGGGTATCTTATACTCCATACCAAAAAGCTTAGCATATTCCTCCAAAGTAGTCATTCCCATTTCAGCTCTTTCTTTTATTTACATTTTTTTCATCTTTAATCGGATAAAAGACCTGTTCGCCCGCTTTATTGAATACTACCTGCGAACCATAAATTTGGTTTTTTCCCTGTCGCATCAATATCCTATCCTTCATCAACGCAAGATGACTAAGTTTTGATTCACCTTTTTTCACAGATGCTTCTAAAAGCGGGAAATATTTTAATTGCGTAGCCAAATCGGAATGCTGAATCACGAAGAAGAAAGTATTGTTTCCGGATGGACCAACAACACTCATTCCCAGCCAGCCATGTTCAGCAATTATTTTTTCTATTTGAACCAAATTGCAACTATCAATATACCTCATAAAACCGGCCGAATCCTTCCCGGTTCTGGTCTTTTGATCACGTTCCAGGATGTATCCAGTTCGGATATGATGGCTGAAGTATCCATAAATGTTTGTGCAAGTATTTGTTGCGAAAAACCTAATATAATTAACAACACCATGATTTTTTCATTCTACAAATGAATTGTAATTTCATTAGACTTCCCATCTTTAATAAAGTAATGTTTATACTTTCTTCTTCTGTTAAATAAATTGGGGTTCAACACTGTGGTTTTATATGAAGAAATGTTCTTCTTTTAGTATTTCCGCGATAACTACTGTGTGTATTTCCGATTCCTGCTCGATCTTTTATACTCTACCCTATCCCTCCGCAGATCTGCAAATGCAACATCCACTAACCGTTCCAGTATGGAATCAAGTATATGGTAATTGAAATAAATAGAATCGCCGCTGAACCGATAAATTGGTCATTCGAGGAATTATACAGATCAAGGTCCATTAATTTCTCCTGGTAGAGCAAGGATATTTTATTCCAGACATGCACAGTATTGTTTATGTAGTCCATATTTATACCATCGAAAACTAAGCTTCTAAAATACAACAGATTTATGGATTTGCAAATATTTAGCACGTAATTTTATCAGCAGTACCATTTATCCGAAAAATGGCATCACGCTCATATAGCTTCCTTACGGTCATTTTATAGAACGGGCAGGCCTGCTTCTAAAATACGCCAATCGCTTAAAAATAGATTTGATTGGATCAAGCCCTGCCAGGATTCACAATAATCCCACTCTTGCTTTTCTTCCAATTAAAATAACTACTTTTACTCCTTCCGGATCTTCCGTAAATTTACTTTCAT
This sequence comes from Flammeovirgaceae bacterium, assembly GCA_016709845.1. Lineage (GTDB taxonomy): Bacteria > Bacteroidota > Bacteroidia > Cytophagales > Cyclobacteriaceae > ELB16-189. The sequence continues at coordinate 18,863 of JADJMA010000048.1, forward strand.
TGTACATTAATACTTTGATAAATAATAATCGAATGAAAGAAATACTGAATACGAAAATAATATCCACCGATTCCTTTGCTTTAACCATTAGCAATGTATTGACAGTTTTTTTATATTCTTCGCTGCGTTTATATTCGTAAAAATATTTTCCATCATACTTACCCGTTCCATTCGAAAAAGAGTCATACGGACAGCTGGCATTTTATCCATTATCCAACTTGTCAAATACTTTGTTTTTACTTTAGCTATTGTTTTGTTCTTCAATCACTGGGAGTAAATATTACCTTTCTAATTGCCAGTTCCGCTGCTCTTCTGGTAGGTATTGGCCTGGGACTTCAGGGTATTTTCAAAGATTTCATTGCAGGAATTGCCTTTGCTCTTTGAAGGTGTGATAAAAGTTGATGATATTGTGGAGGTCGATGATTTAGTCGTTAGGGTCAATGAAATTTCGTTGCGCACATCAAGAGTGACCACCCGGGATGACAATGTTATGATCATTCCGAACCACAAGTTCACGGATGAAAACATTATCAACTGGACCAACAACATGCTTCCCAGCCGTTTTACGATTGAAGTGGGTGTTGACTATACTTCTGATGTACGATTGGTAGAAAAAGTACTCATAGAAGCCGCATTGAGTAATACGCATACGCTGAGTGAAGAAGAATTCAAGCCCACGGTACGGTTAAGTAATTTCGGGACATCTTCCATTCAATTCCAACTGATATTTTATAGCTTCAATTTATTCAGGATAGAAAATGTAAAAAGTCAGATTCGATTTGAAATAGTTAAACTATTTAAGAAAGAAAATAGTAATTCCATTTAATCAGCTAGTTGTCCATCAGACAAAAAGAGAAGAGTGAAATTTTGCTAGTAAATAGTCTCGTTCTCCGATTCACACGAATCGTAATAAAAATAGAACTTAATTTCTCAGCTGCGCTTACTCAAAATAGGTATTATATTTCTTGAATGAAGTTTGAATTCTTGAAAAATCTTTTCCTGCTCCGTTGAGTCGGTAGCGACATCAAACTTTTCTGATAATCTGATAAATGGAATCAACCATACATGCAGCGCATCATGCGCCTTCCCTTCCATCGTACAATTTGATGTTAAATCTCTGATGTTTTTATCAATTATCGTTGCCAGTTCCTTATAATCCTTATTTGGAGATGTTTCAAAATCCTCCACTGCCTTCTCCATATTCCGTATATAAACCGACATATGTTCGACAACCTTCCATTTACGGCCATTGTTTAAAGTGAGCGTATCACTTGATTCGTGATTTTCTACTGCTTCATGAATAGTAGCATTCGAACTCTTTTGCTCCTCCTCAGTTCCAGTTTTACAGCCAACACAGACTGACAATAACAATCCAATAATTAAATTTCTCATTATAATTAATTTATTAGTGTATGGTATAAGGTCTCCTTTTAAATTTCTTTGAATTTTCATATGCTGGACCGGTGAGCAAAATTTCAGGAATTTTCTCTCTTCTCTACTTCCAAAAAGGATCTGTTTCATTCTCACAAAATTTTCATTGGTATGTAATCCTTCAATGACTTTCAGTCGATTCAAACCTCCGCTCTCTTGTACCTCAATAAATAAAATCCGCTCTTCAAAGCGAATATGCTCATTTAATAGTTCATGAAATCTGATCAGTGTCTGTTCATCTTTTATACTACTCTGCAGGGAGATTCAAAATCCTGATGAGCAGGGAATTTTAATACTACTTTAGTCTTTGGAGCAATTCTCATTAATGGTGTCATCAGAGATGCAGCACCAATCGTGAACAGGGTTATCCTTTATAATTTACTCGAAGTCAAAATTCAATGGTACTATTGCTGAATTCGTTTAGTTGTCTGTAAGTTGCAAATAAATTAAGGCTACAGCAGCAACCGTCATAATAATTAAAGCTGCAAATCCCAAAATATTAGTGGTTATCCCATTCACGTTTTCTCCCATGATATTTTTATTATTTGAAATGTGAAGGATGATACCAATGAGGACAGGGGCGGTGAGTCCGTAAAGGATGGCAGTATAAATCAATGACTGTATTGGCGTAATGCCGATGTAGTTTAGCGATAAACCGAGAATCAGTGAAATACCAATAATGACATAAAAGGCCTTTGCTTCATGAAACTTTTTATCAAGGCCTTGCTCCCAGCCAAAGGTTTCTGTTATGATATAAGAAATTGATCCGCTTAAAACCGGAATTGCTATAAGCCCTGTTCCTATTACACCAATAGCAAAAAGAAAATAAGCCAAATTTCCGGCTAATGGTTTTAATGCCATTGCAGCCTGTTCAACAGTATCAATTTGATGAACCCCACCTTTAAATAAAACGGTGCCTGTGGTAAGTATAATAAAATACATCACAAAACCGGAAACGGTCATCCCAAAATCTACATCCTGATTCATTTCATTGATTAACTTTTTGTTTACGATCACATGCTTCCCTTTCATTTCTTCAACTTCCACTGATGCTTGCCAAAAGAAAAGATATGGGGAAATAGTGGTGCCAAGTATCCCCACTATAATGGCGACAAAATCCTTGTCGAACTTAATGGTGGGTATAAAAGTGGCCTTAAGAATTTCTTTGAAATCCTGTTTGTACAAAAAGGAACAATAAAATATACCAACATTACAATGCATAAATATTTCAGAACTGATGCGATCTTTTGATAGGGCAAGTAAATAATCAAACCCAACAGAATAATAGTAAAAAGAACGCTGAAATAGTTCGCATCAATGGAAGGAAATAAGAGATTCCCTACTGCGCCCATACCGGCAATGTCTACCGATATTCATTACAATGGCAGGAAGCTAAACACTAACATCAAATACAAAAGAGGTCTTGGGTAATGCTTTTTAAGTGTTCCTGTCAAGCCCCGGGAAGTGACTATCCCAATTCTCGCACACATTTGCTGAATAGAAGCCATAAGCGGGAAAGCGATAATCGCAGTCCATAAAGTGGAAAGTCCGTATGCCGCACCCGCTTGAGGGTAGAGTTTGCAATACCGGTGGGTCATCGTCACTTGCTCCGGTTACAAGCCCCGGACCAAGTTTCTTCCAACTGTTGCCAAACTTGTTTGATGAATTTGCTTTCCTTTTCCCCACTTTTTTATCGCTATTGAACGATTGGTAAAAACACCTCTAAGATAGGCAGGAAATCGGTTGTGAACTATATACCCGAGAAAACATTTCACGTAATCTATTTAAGAAGGAATATATTTCTTTATTTAAACGTGGCGTTCGCTTCGTTTAAATTGATAACCGTCTTGAATAACCTACGAATAATGCTCTATTGACAACCAATATTTATTCCCTGAAGGTAGAACATAAAGAGGGATTATCTCATCTGTAATATTGGCACAAGTCTTAATACTACCTCTTTAACTTCATTAATGAAATATCGGATTCAAAAAACAATTATTTAATAAAATTAGGTGATTCGCATTCCTGCCAATACTCCACCATTTTCTTAATAATGGTTTTCAGTTTCTCAAAGCTATTGGGTTTGACAAAAAAACCTTGCACCGATTTGGAGTAAGCATCGATAACATCCTTTTGATTAGCGCTTGTGGTAAAGAACAAATAAGGAATACATTTTACTCTCAAATCTTCATTATTCTGGATTTTCTCCTTCAGCGCCAAACCACTCAGTTTGGGCATGTTTATATCTGAAATAATAATGAACGGTTCCTCGGGTTCCTTTATTAAGTAATCAAGTGCAAGTTCTCCATCTTCAAAGAAGATGATTTCATTAACAAAATTAAGTTCCTTAAACACATCTTGGAGAAATATTCAATCGTCGGCATCATCTTCAATAAGTATTATCGGACCACTTTTATTCATAGGACTTTGCCTTTAATGCGATTTTAATTGCTTTCGCAAAACTATGCATTTGCATATACATTTCATCAGAATCCTTAATCAAAATGCAGAATCGCCTCTCAGATCCGGTTTTTCCTGGTCTACTGCGCCCATTAACTCCTACTGAATCATCAAAATCATATTTATTCCCCCAAGATATCGTCTTGTTGGGGGTTACGGGTAGAAGATCAGTTGCAAAACCTTTGAAAACAGTGGTTTTATAGTTTGTTCTCGCACGCAACGTAATCCTTCGTGTTATGAGCTCCCTTTTTCAACTATCTTACCGTTTGAATATTCCATTTGAACTTTGTCATGTTGCCTTTATGGATTTGCTTCAAGTTGAATGCAAATAGTGCCATTGAACAATGACTTCACAAATAATTGTACAATGGTCATAATGGCGAAACCCGGAATACGAATAATGGAATTATTTTACAGGCCCAAGGTATTTATCATACCATAGCAGTGTTTCCTTGACAAAATTTATCAATATATTAAAATTAACGACTGAATACTTAAACACCTTTCCCCTATTGAATTGACTTCAGAAAACGTGTATTAAGTAGTTAAAAATATACAAAAATGTACAACTATTGTTCATAAAATGCTATTAGCTGAAGTGGGATTCCGGCTATGAAACGGCTTCCACAAAGTACATTTCAATTTCACCTTTATTCTTTGCCGGAATATTTCCCCGGTGCATGAAATTGAACTTACCTGTTTGGCCGGCAGGCCCGTTCTTCAACAACTCAAAGGTTGTTCCACTAATGTTCACCTTCCCTGCTTCACCGGAAGATTCCATCCGAGAGGCAATGTTTACTGTATCTCCCCAGATATCGTAAGCGAATTTCTTTATCCCTACAATCCCTGCAACAACAGGACCGGTATGTACGCCGATTCTGATTTCAAAAACTTCCTTGCCTTCATTTTTCTTTGCAGAAGATGTTGCTGCATAAACTGTTGAATTTCCATTGCAGCATTCACAACATCAATAGCATTTGTTTTATTAGCCACGGGTAAACCGCCCGCACACATGTAACTGTCGCCAATGGTCTTAATCTTTTCAATGTTGTGTTTCCCGATGATGGTGTCGAATGCTTTGAAGCAGGTATGTATTTCAGCCACCAATTCTGCCGGCGAAAGTCGCTCAGAAATCTGAGTAAAATTTTTGAAGTCAGTAAACATTACGGTTACATCATCAAATTGCTTTGCATCAGCGCTACCCTTTGCTTTAAGCTCTTCTGCTACTTCTTCAGGTAGTATGTTTCAACAACAGTTCATCACTACGCTTTTTTCCTGCTTTAATTTTATTTCGTTGCCGGTAAACAACAAATAAGAAAAGTATAGCGACTCCAAGTCCTGCAGTTATTGTATTACGAATATTCCGCTGGCGGGCGAGTTCATTTTCCCGGGCAACCCTTTCGTCGGATCGCTGTTTTTCAAAATCATATTGCGCTTGTGTTGCTAATAGCTTTTCGCTGTTTTCAAGAATCAAAACCGAATCACTTGCAGTCTTAAATTTTAGTTGTGCTTCATATGCATTTTTAAAAATCACCAACTTTTACAAATGCTTTTGCAAGTCCTTCGTAACAATCTTTGGTTAGTCTGTCAATAGTTTCAAGGCTTAGAAATTCTGATGCTCGCTTATAATTTAAAAGTGCCTCATTGTATCTGCCTTGCCCATACAATGCATCTCCCAATCCGGCAAAAGCACAAGCACTCCATTTTGATGCTGAATCTTCGGACATCATAGTTGCTCTCCGGTAAACATCCTCAGCCTCCTTCCATTGAAACGTTTGATTCATAAACCCACCCCAATTGATTAAGGCAATGTATCATGTTTTCGTCACTTCTCTTAGGCTTGAACAACTCATACGCTTTATTAGAAAGAAATAATGAGCTATCAAATTTGCCCATAAACCAATAGGCTTCTCCTATATGCATCGTGATGTCAGCAGTGGCATAGGTGTGTTGAATGGCATTGGCGAGCGCCAGACCTTGTTCCAGATGCGCAATTGCTTCCGGATAATTCTTCATTGAAATTCTCATCCATCCTATGTCGTGATAATTCCACATGATCTGTGTTGAATCGCTTGCTTCATGGGCCACTACGTTTGCTTTGTTATAATAGTCGAGTGCACGGGCATAATCTCCTTTAAACCTGAAGATCTGGCCAAGATTATGGTAGGCAGAAGCCATGTCTGCTTTGTTGAGCCCCTTCGTCGCGATAACTAATGCTGAATCATACAAAGCAATTGACTTCGGATAATCCTTTATTCCTTGCTGCCTGTAGTATTGCCCCCAGGGTGTTAAGACCCATTGCTATGCCATGTACATAATTGATGCGCTCTGCAAGTGTTAATCCCTTCGTTATAGTTTGACGTATAAGAACCGTGTCTTTTGTAGCTTCTGAAAGCCTGAAATAGAACAATACTTTTGTGTATCAATACGGCAGGTTATAAATCGTGAATACAAACTATCGTAGCTCCTTTTCAACGCATCCTTTTGATTTAAGCTTAATGATAGATCATACGCCTTATCAATATTATCAATGAACTTTTATAATCCTGTTCGAAAGATGCAATGGCGTAATAGAGGTTAACCTTGACGGAATCATCCCGGCAAATGTTGAGTTGCACATTCAAACTGTCGAGCCTCTTCTTGTTTTGTGAATAACAATTGAGTGTCATCAGTAGAATTAACTGGACTGAAAATAATTTAAATAATATTTGTCTCATCGTGCTATTAATTTTACTCAGTTGGTCTATGTAAATAATATCTTAAGCGCATTCTCTACCTTGACTTTCCTTTGCGACAACATTGATAATTACCCGTCCATATGCAGCATGGAACTTGCGTTGTTGGCTGGATGTTCTATTTCAGAACCACTTCATTTTACAAATAACTCAACCACCATTTCTCTTTATGATTTTGCTTATACGTATCAAATTTTTTGCATAAGGGTAAAGGATTAAAATTACAAGCATCCAAATCAGGTAAACGACGGCTAAATTAAAAACCAAAACCCTTTAATTCTTCTACCTTGGACGGGAATGCAGGTAAAATCATTTTTTGCCAACCAAAACCTGTAAATTCGGCAACTATCAATGCCAATAAATGAATGAGATAAAGATGAATGATGTAAAAGAAAAATGGGACTCTCCCAAATACAGAAAAGAAATGTACAAGTCTGCCCTTTAGATTCTCTGTATTGCCAGAAATAGAAATGCTCCTCCTAAAGTCACCAATAAAAACGAAAGTGAGGGGATATTTAGTAAGATTAAGAAAAGAAAAACCGTTTGCTCTACATTGCTGTATTTTTCCCAAGGTAATAAGTTGCCGTATCTATTTGTTCCCCGTAGTATCAAAATAATAACAGGGCAGCGATACCAATGATGTTGAATAATTTTTTTTGCTTCATAGGGTCATAGGTCCTGTCGTAAAATGACCCAAACCAATATCCCAAGGACATTACGGCCACCCAGGGTATTAGTGCATAACCTACCCTGGAAATCATGATCAGGTGTCGTTAAAATTGGCCCACGTTCATGTAAAAATGTCCAAAGAATACTGTTTTCATAGTGTATATTGTCCAGCAGATTATGACCAAAAATTAAAACACAGCTGAACATGAAAATCATTTTTTAGGTAAATGTATTAATGCTGCTAAGGAAATCATACTTATTCCTAAAACCCAAATCACAAGAAATCCCACGGTTCTAAAACCGGGGTCGAAATACCAGGCGAAATTGACGATTACAAGTTCTACAAACACCAACCAAAGGCCACGTTTTACTAAAAAAACAGATAATTCATTTCAGGATTTTCTTTTACCAACCATAAAGCAGAAAGTCCTGCAAGGAAACTAAATGCAGGAGCGCAAAAATGGGTGATGAATCTTGTAAAAAAAATGGGGACCGTTGTGAGTGTTGGATCGGTGGGATTAAAAAAATAGGACGAATAATGAAAATAACCTCTCACATGATCAATTGCCATTATTACAATTACTAATCCTTTTAAAAGATCAAGCGATTCAATTCTGTTTTTTGTTAGTTCCTTCATTATTTATTCGTGTTGATTGAACTGTTGTCGCATTCAAAGGATTGTCATTGGGCTTCAAGCAACGGTGTGCAGCTAGCCGAAGGGCAGGACTGTTACTACAATCAAAGTGAAGATTGCATAATATGTCCCGATTTTCTATCTCGAAACCTCGCCGATTGAACAGTAGCGGTTGCAACTTGTCATTTTGCATATAGCATTTACTTCAAATACGTATTCAACCAATTCAACCATGCTTTAGACGTTTCCATTTGTGTGACCGGATCAGTAGCGTTGTGGGCAGGAATGGGCCAACCTATAAATTTCGTAATGGTACCATTATCTTTCAGGGTATGATATAATTTATACGATTGGGTAACCGGTACTCTTGGGTCACCGGTGTTGGCTAAAATTAAAGTGGGTGCTTTTATATTTTTAGCTTCGGTGATGGGCGATTGATCAATATATTTTTGCATATTATCCCCAACATATGGAGGACCACCCAATCTAATTGCCGAATTGACATTACCACCACTCAGAGAATATTGATCTACAAAATCAGTAACTGCTGCACCGGCAACTGCTACTTTCCAACCGCCATAATGTCCCGCTAACCATACCGTCATAAAACCACCGTACGACCAACCACTCACCCCAATGTTATTATTATCAATCATACCTGTAGCTTTTAGTTTTTCTAATCCTGCCATCACATCACGTCCCGGGCCTGCACCGGCATCTTGCAAAATGGCTACTTTATATTCAGCACCTAAATTATCACTTCCTCTGTAATTGGGTTCAAAAACAAAATACCCTTCGTTCGCCATAATTTGCGGTAATCTTGCAAACTGTTCTACAGATGCTGCATTTGGGCCACCATGGATGACGAGTACCAATGGATATTTTTTACCTTTTTCGTAGTTGACCGGATAGGTGATGATGCCACAGTGTTTCAACCCATCATTTTCCCAACGGATGGTTTCGGTTTTGCCCAATGTCATTTTGCCTATTTCCGAATTGTAGTCTGTTAATTGTACCAGTTTAGAAGTAGTGGATGCCATAAAATATAATTCAACAGGTTTGTCAGGTTCAGAACCGGTGAAAGCAATAGCACCTGTTTTACTAACCGTAGCATCCATCCAAAATCCCCAGGAGGGACAAACATTTCTAATTGAATTGGAGTGGTTTTCCGTCTATACTCATACTCCAAAGCGAAGTTTTATTATCGTTATGTCCACCCACTAAAAATGATTTATTATCCGGCATCCATGCAGCCAGGTACAAGTCTCTGTTTAATTGTGCAGAAATTGGTTTGCCTTCACCTCCGCTTGAACTGGTGAGCCATAATTCATTAATACTTGATATTACACTATCTTTCTTATACCAGTAAGAAATCTTACTTCCATCCGGGGAAAAATTTGGATAGGATTCCAGTTTTGTTCTTGAGTTTAATGGTTTGTAAGTGCTGTCGGTAACATTGAGCATTTGAATACTTCTGTTTATTCCATCACCCGAATAGGCGGTTGCTACTTTTACAAACAAAATGGTTTTACCATCAGGCGACCATGAGAATGGAGAAGATGGAGCAGAGGGTGGAATGACGAGCGGTAAAGTCCATTCGCCATCTGTTAACCTTCTGTTTTCTGCCGTGGTGGTGTTCGCTAACCAAATATGAGAAGATTGTGGTTGACTACCCACGAACATATCGTTGTTGGTTATTTCAAATGCTGTATAACCTTTTTCAATTTCGGCTTTGTTGTGAGGTTCATTTAATGCCGCATAAGCAATGTCTATGGAGTTAGGACTCCATGCAAAATGCTGAACGCCTTTGGGAGCTTTGGTTATTTGCTTTGCCTCTCCGCCTTGCATGGGCAGTAAAAGATTTGATTGGCCGCTTCCTTGCCTTGCCCCACTTTGGATATAAATGCCAGTGTTCTCCATTGGGTGACCATCGTGGACTTGATACTACAAACCTTTCTTGTGTAAGTACCCTCTTCTTCCCGGAAGCTACATCGATTCAACACCAATTCAGCATTATAACGATTGTTGACATAGTCGGGTCTTGATACTACGATGACTACACTTTTACCGTTGGGGATATTTGTGGGTCAGTGATGTTCTAGAATTTGGCATAGTCTGCGATCTCTAATTTCTTTTGTCCGCTGGCAGTAATTTGTGTAAATAATAGAAATAGTATTGTCAATAAAGTTAATGGGATTCTCATAGATATAGTGTTTAAATATATTTTTGATATGCTGAAGTCAGGGTAGTGTGTGTCCTTTTGCGGATAGCCGCTATGCAAATTTAAACTTCTAACGTTGATATGGAGCACGACCTGTGTAGATTTTCATCAGAAAACCTCGCTTTAGCAAACCGCCCTGCCGAATTAAAGGTTTGCTGTGTCTTGCCTTTCTCTTCTCCATTAGAATTAATCCCGTAAAAATATACTTTTGCTATTGACGAACAGGCTATCAAACTGCATCCAAGATGTATATATATCAATTTTTTACCTTTATTCTTCCTTGAATTTACCACGGATTTTTCTAGTATTGGCCGTAACAACGTATGTAGCTACTATCCTTCAGTTTTGTCAACTGTTTCCTATTTATTTTATAAGTAGCTCAACCACCACTTGTCTTTGTGGGTTTGTTTATATTTATCAAATTGTTTACTTATCGGATAAAGCAAACCAATCACAAAAATCCAAACCACGTAAACTACCCAAAGTGGAAATCCATACCCTTTTAATGTGGGTGATTCAGTGACCCAATCTTGTAATATCATTATTCTCCAAGCCAAATCCTGATATTCTGCAAAAATTAATGCAAGCAGATGGATGAAATACAAATGCAAGATGTAATAGAAAAGGAACTCTGCCAAAAGTGCTGAAAAAATCAACTGCTTTCCCTTTTAGCTTTTCTGTATTGGCAAGAAAATAGTGCTGCACCCAAGGTCATTAACAAATACAATAAAGAGGGCGGATACTTGGAGGGATTAAAAAAGGAAATCAAATCTTTAGTCGTTGTATCATAATCTTTATAAAGTACAGGGTCACCGTATATATTGTAAAATCTCAAAATTACAAATGCTGCAAGGGCTGAAATTCCTATTATGCTGAACAGCGTCTTTCTCTTTTCACCGGTATATGATTTATCATAAAATGCCCCCAAAATAATATCCCAACGCCATCACGGCAATCCGGGGAATTATTGGATACCCACAACAAATTCAACTTCATCTGTTATTTTAAAAAAGTAAATTCGTGAAGTATTGCCCAAAACACATTGCCTTTAAAGTGTACCGTATCTAAAGATTATGTCCTACAATAAGGAGTAAGCTAAACGCTAAAATAAATTTTCGCGGAAGATGCACTAAGGCTGCCAAAACAAGCATACTAATCTAATGACCAAATAACAAGCAGGCCCGGACTTTTAAAATATATATCAAAATACCAACCAAAATTGACGATGGTCATCTCGATAAAAACCAACCAAATCC
>JADJMA010000049.1 GCA_016709845.1 Flammeovirgaceae bacterium
TATCAAGAATAATGGATTTCAAAATAGATAGCTGGGGCAATCTATGGCTATTGTACTTGGATGGTGAGACTTTTAAAATGTACGATAGAAGATAACATGCTTGGGAGTAAATTAGAAGTTAGCTATGAAAATGGAATGCCCGGTAACGCCATTGAATCATTACTTTCGATAACAAAAATCAATTTGGATAGCCACCCATGCGGGATTATCAGTAGTAGATTAAAGGCAATTGCAAAGCCATCGAATGATTGATTTACCAAATGGATAAGATATTGAATTTACCTGTTCAAATTGGACGTTGCAAATCTACTTACCGATGATGATGAAATATTCATTTGACATCGGGTTGACCAGATATTCACTTTTTTTGTGAAAAAAATAGAGTTCAACATTGCTCCACCTACAGCTAGTTTGAAAAGGTTTTACTTAACTCAGGCTAATGTCTATGACTCTCTTAGCGATGTACAAACATCACCAATCACCCTTAAGCACGATCCAGAATTTTTTGACTTTTTCTTTTACAGGACTCTCTTAATTTGGTCTATTCTCTCTTTTGTTTTCATATAAAGTTTAGTTTGAGTAACTTCGAGCTTTGGAGTACGCCATCACCCACATAACGTTATTTCCTATGGTAAATTGACATCCGGTGACTACGAGTTTTTAGTGAAAAGACACGAACCCGTAGCTCTGTATGGGAGTGAACCTGCCGCATTTCCGATTTACTATTACTAAACCCTTTTGGGCTCAATGGTATTTTATTTCCAAAATAGCCTTAGCATTAATAGTGCTGGCGTATTGGATTCTTAGACTGCGCCTTAACCAGGCGCTCAAGATAGAGCGGATGCGATTGAGAATTGCACAAGATTTAACACGATGAAATAGGCTCTACATTAAGCAGTGTTTCCTACAATATTGATTCCATTCAAAGACGATTGAATGGTTCGGAAGCGGGTGTAAAAAACTTTTAGAAACTATTAATACAACTTCCTCGGCTATAAGAATTCTTAGTGATATCATGTGGGCCATCAATCCGGAAGAGTTGATAATTCCATGAGTTCGAGCAAAAGAATGAATCGAAATTGCCATTGGAAGATGCGAGCCGAGAGATAAAGTTGTTCTAAGATGAAGGATTCGGGTTTTAAAAATGCCCGGCTAACCGTTTTGATGTGCGAAAGAGTTTTTACCTGATTTTTAAGAAGCAGTTAACAAGCTGTCAAACATTCGAAGTGCAGAAATTACGGTTAGCTTACTAACATCGCCTACATGTTGTTGGAAAATGATTATTGCTGATAACGGAAGCGGATTTGATAACACGCTGGAAACCGGAGGGAAATGGGTTGAAGAACATCAAAGAACGAAGCGGGAGATTTATGGCCAATTGATGATAACATCAAAATTGGGTAAGGTACAACGGTGTCATTAAAAAGCCATCATATAGTAAATCTGACACGGCTCAATTAATTTTGGGGATTGCCAGCGGCAAAGTTAAAGAGAGACATTTGATACTTATTCGTTAAGCATGAATCCAGGCGAGTAAAATAAGGGATTCTTATTTATGAGGATAATGAAATTTATCGGAAGGGAATTACCGACTCCATTAATTCGAGCCCAGCCTTTGAGGGTGTAGGCGCGTTTTCAAAGTGGGACAAACTGCTGAGTCAGTTAGATGCTCCATAAGCCAAATCTGGTGCTCATGGATATCTCTATGCCCCGAGTTTCTGGTATTGTAGCCGTAAAAATGATGGACACACAATTTTCAGAAACACCCGTACTTATTCAAACCGTTTTGAGGATGAAGAGAAAATTTTTGCTTCTGTGCGTGCAGAGTGCCTCCGGTTATATTCTTATAGTGCGGGCGGAAAACTACTTGATGCTATACAAAAGGTTGCTAGAAGGCGGTGCTGCATTTACGCCCCATTTGCAAAAAAATCTTCGATGGTGAAGGACCAATCACCCGAATATGAGGTAAAAGATTTTAAGCTTAGCAACCGCGAGCAGGAAGTTTTAAGATATCTGGTGAAGGGGATGAGTTATAAGCAGATTGCAACTGCGGCAGAAATAAGCACCGAAACCGTTCATTCTCATATTAAGAAGATTTACGAAAAACTTCACGTTCATTCGATGAGCGGGGCAGTGGCCACGGCATTGAAATACAAGATCACGTAAATCATAACAAATTTTCTTTTGGTTCTGTGAGTGAAGTTTAAGATACCCTATCCCCAATTTTGGGGATTGACCTGACATACCGTTGTCCTAAACTTTCGTGAAAAGTATATAATACATTCTGCAAGCATTAGTGTATTAAATGTTCTCAGAGTTTAAAGTGAAAAATGTGATTTATTTATCCTTTTCCTATCGATGTCAAGGTCTTACTAGTATGTGGATTCATCCTTGTTTCATTAGCTATTTGCCCAGGATAATCCTCCAATAGCTGGATTTGACATTAGGCCTTCAAACAGTGGGTCCTCCTTCATTAATGACATGGCTAAAGACGGATCGGAAATATTTATGTTGCCGGTGTATTTACGAGAACTATGGAGACTTATGGTCTTACTAGCGCGGGTAGCAACGATATTTTTTTCGCAAAATTCAATTCTGTTGGCTCGTTACTTTGGATTAAGCGAATTGGGGGTACGGGAGATGATCAAGCAACGTCAATTGCTTTTGATCAGACTGGTTCTACTATTTTTTTAGGAGGTGTCTTTAGTAATACAGTTGATTTTGATCCGAATGCGGGTACAGCTGCCTTAACTTCGGGTGGAAGTAGGGATCCATTTCTTGGAAGATATACTACTGATGGTGCTTACATGTGGATTGGTAATATTAGTGGCACATCTGATGGACAGATAAGGGGCATTGTTTGCATCCACCGATGTTTATGTTACTGGACTATTTTATGGAACAGCTGATTTTGGGTTTGGCGGGGCAGTAAACAATCAAACCTCGCTTGGTGTTGCTGATGCATTTATTGCAAGGTATGCCATGTCATCTGGAACAATTAATAATATAAGAATTATTGGAGGAGCAGCCGGAGAAGATTATGGGTATTCGATTGCAGCCGATGCTAGCGCTAATATTTATGTTACTGGTGTTTACAATGGTACAGTAAATTTTGGTGGTACTAACCTCACCTCAACAGGAAATATGGATATGTTTTGTGCAAAATATAATTCCAGTCTTGCTCCTGTTTGGGCTGTGTCTTCAGGGGTTAATGCTGTTAACGATTATGGTAAGGCTATTACAGTGGATGGATCGGGGAATGTTTATATAACTGGCTCATGGTATACAGGAGGTTGGATTCAAAAATTTAATTCTACAGGGGTTTCTCAATGGTCCACTTCACTTTGCCAGTTTGGTGGAGGAACTGCCGAAGGAGAGAGTATCGTGGTCAATACCGATGGAGATGTTGTGATTGCGGGATATTTTAATAGCAGTACGGGGTTTGAAGGTCCATGTTCAGGTCCCTATTATTTGACTTCTCAAGGAAACAATGATTCATTTGTTGCAAAATATAAAGGAGCTGATGGTTCTTTTAAATGGGTAAAGACCATTTCAACTACAGGTCCCGAAGAATTTAGAGCAATTACTTCAGATGCTGCTAACAATATTATTACAGCGGGCTATTGGGCTACATCAGTATCAAATTATTCTTTGCAGATTACCAAGTATTATGATGATCCACCTTCGCAACCTACTGGGCTTACCTTTTCAAATGTTACCACTTCTGCAATAAGTGCTTCATTCACGCCAACATTTACACAGCCAATAGTAGGACAAGGAGGCTATGTTGTTGTTTCAAAAGCCGGAAGTGCACCAACGGAGATCCCACCTGATGGTAGTATTCCGTTCGACTATTTGGGTTGTTGCGGTGCTGATATTCTTGGTACCAGCAATGTTGTGGCCGCAATTTATACTGGGTCAGCTAATTCATTTACTCAAGGTGGACTGCCGAATACAAGAGTATCATTATGCAGTTTATGCATTTAATGGAAATGGAAACTATTTGCAAACCAATCCACTTAGGGAAGTCAATTTACCTTGGGCCACTGAACCAACCGCTCAACCAACTAGTTTAACATTCAACTCATTTACCCAAACATCTTTTAATGGAGCATTCTCTTCAGCTTCTGGAGGTGCTGCTGGATATTTAGTATTACGAAAGACAGGATCGGCTCCAACTCGGGTTGCCATCAGATGCCACTCCATATAGTGTGGGAGCAACAATAGGTGATGGCGTGGTGGCATATTCAGGTTCACTTACTACATTTTCGCAAACAGCCCTTAGCTGGCACCACTTACTACTATCAGGTTTTTTCTTACAATGGCAGCGGCCAATCTTTAAACTATAGAACCGTTTCCCCACTATCAAACAACGCGATAACAATTCCACCAACCCCAGCAGCAATCGCGGCCACAACTACAACTCAAAATAGTTTTACTGCCAACTGGAACAGTTCAACATCAGCAACAAGCTATCGACTTGATGTTTCTGCTGATAATTTTGCAACCGATATAACCGGGTATAATAATAAATCTGTGACAGGAACAACCGATGTGGTAACGGGTTTGAAGTGTTAACACAATTTATAAGTATAGAGTTAGAGCTGTAAATGCATCAGGTACATCGGGAAACTCAAATGAGATTTCACAAATTACTGTTACAGGCACTCCTGTCGCAGCTGTCGCAACTGTTTTTACCCAAACAGGATTTACGGCAAACTGGAATTCCGTAACAGGGGCAACAGCTTATAAACTTGACATTTCAGATAATAACTCATTTTCAACTTTTGTATCAGGATTTTCAAATAAGGACGTTGCTGGAACAAATTTCGTTGTAACAGGATTAGGTAGCGGGAGTACTTATTACTACAGGGTGCGATCTTACAATTCAGCAGGAGCTTCGATAATTCAAATACTATTTCGCAGATTACGATTCCTTCAATCCTCTTGGTGGTGGCGCAACTTTAATATCTCAAAATCAGTTTACAGCAAATTGGAATTCAGTTACCAGCGCAATAGGGTTATAGGTTAGATGTATCATCTGATAGTTTTACAAGTTTTGTTTTTGGGATATAATATTAAAACGGTTTCAACAACGAGTGACGTTATTTCTGGTCTAAGCCCTAGGGATAACGTATCAGTATCGGGTACGGGCCGTGAATGCATCAGGTACCTCAGGGAATTCTAATTCGATTTCACAAATTACTATTTCCGCTGTACCATTACCTACAGCGGCTAACTTTAGCCAAACAGGTTTTAAGATTAGCTGGCCGGCTGTATTAAGTGCTATTGATTACTCCGTAGATGTATCACAAGATAATTTCGTCCCCTGCCAACTGGTTATACCAAAAACAGTTACCGGCACTCAGAAGATGTAAGCGGACTTGCTACGGGAACAAATTATCAGTATCGGGTTCGGTCGCGCAATGCTTCCGGTACTTCTCCCAGTTCTGCCAGTCAAACCCAAATTACCATTCCTGCCAATCCGGTTTCGAAAGCTTTTTCAAATGAAACCTCTAATTCCTTTATAGCTAATTGGGATGTTGTTGATGGTGCCGATGGATACGAACTGGATGTAACATTAGCTGCTGAAAATTTTAACACATTTGAAAGTGGATATGATGCAAAGCAAGTTCCGGCTGCTGGTGACTTTAACATAACTGGCTTGACTCCCGGCAATTCTTATCGCTATCGCGTTCGATCCTATAACTCAGCCGGTATTTCCGGAAATTCGCTTTCTAAATTGGCTATCACAAAAAATTCGGATGGTACGGGTGGCAGTACAATTCCCACAGTGGGTATTGTTGAAAATCAAAACTCACAAACTATAGTTAAGGCCTCAACGGGTGGTGGTTTTGGCACAATGAAAATTACACTTAGTCACAGAAAAATTACGGAAGCAACTTTTACTACTGAGCGAAATTACACTAACAGGAAATAGCTTTGATGCAACTATAAGCCCGTCTTTCCTCGATGAGATTGGGATGGAATATTTCTTTACCGTAACGGATGGGCTTGATAAAACTGCTCAAAGCAATAAGGCGTATGTTTATAATATCGTCACCTCACAAAACATTCCAGCGCTTACATCGGGAGGTACGGCTTCATCCTACCGAATTATTTCAGTGCCGCTTAAGTTAGAGTCAACCGATATACGGGATGTATTTGCAACCCTTATCTCGAATTACGGTGGTTACAATAAAGAAACGTGGCGATTGCTTAGATATCAAAACGGGAAGAATACAGATTTTGATGGACTCACCAGCTTAGGTCAGGGCAAGGGATATTGGTTCAATAGTCTTGAAACAGTTGAAATAAAAGTATCGGGTCAAGCCATTGCAGCTAACCAAACTAATCCCTTTTTGTTGCAACTTGAAAAGGGATGGAACCAAATTGGTAATCCTTTCTTGTTTAATATAGATTGGGATGATATACGTACAGCAAATCCTACCGCAGATGTAGATCTCGATTATCTGGTGTTTGATCCGGCAGCGGCAGGATTTAAAAAATCAAACTCCCTGGTCTCTTGGGCAGGGGGGTTTATATATGCAAACTCAAGCTTAACGTTGCAAATACCTGTTACATTAAAGAATACGGCTGGTGGGAGAATCTCCAAATCCGCTGAGCTAGTAGAATATTCTTTCGATCAACCTAATTGGTTTATGCCGATTAAATTAAGTCAGGGTGAGGGTATGAATGACTATATAGGTTTCGGCATGCACCCGGATGCTAAATTAACTAAAGATCATTTTGATGGGCAAACCGTGCCACGCTTTATCAAATATCTTGAACTGAATTCGTATCACAATGACGAATTTACGCCCAGGTTTTCGCGCGATGTTGTGCCAACATCGGATGCCTTTACCTGGACTTATTCTTTTGAATCAAATTTTGATGGAGAAGAGGCCCGGTTGGAGTGGAGTAATGAATTGATTGCTGAAAGTGACGCTCAACTTTTTTTATATGACACTGAAGCTGCAGAATTGATTAACATGAAGAAGAGTTCTTCCTATTCATTTAAATCGTCAAAAGCCAGGGACTTTAAATTTATATTTAGTTCGAGCGAGAAATTATTGTTACCAGAAGTAGATGTGATGGGTAAAGCTTTTCCGAATCCATTCACGTCATCCGTAACCATTCCGTTTATTGTAGCTGCACCAGGCAAACATGTGCAAATTACCATGTATGATTTGATGGGTAAAAAGATCAAGAACCTGGTAAGCGATCAATTAAATCAAGGCTACCATGAAGTGGTTTGGGAGGGTACTGATTCTCAAAACAACAGGGTTTCGCAGGGTATGTATCTCTATGAAATGATAACAGAAGGCAAAAGAATGATTGGAAGAATTATTTTACAATAATGAGTATGGTTGTTATTAAATATCGAATACCATTTTTGTTGATTATCACTTTATTAAGTGCTGGATCGATTGGCTTTGCTCAGGATTTCAAAATTAAAAAATTGGAGCAAGTGGGTGAGGTTATTAATTTGTATTACGATCTATCCGATAGCACGGCCAATTCAACCCGAACGTATTCAATCTTTCTCTATTCTTCGCTCGATAGTTACATGATACCCTTGGCAAAAGTTTCGGGCGATGTTGGGCAAATTGTGAAGCCAGGGGGCAATCCACAAGATTAGCTGGAATGCAAAAGGAGGAATTAGGTTCTGATTTTGAAGGTAAAGTAGGTTTTGAAGTTAGAGGTAATGAATTTATTCCATTTCTTAAGTTAGATGGTTTTAGAGGAAAGAAATCGCGTAAGCGGGGTGTTAAAGAAGATGTAACCTGGAGTGGTGGTAGGGCAAATAGTTTGATCAATTTCGAACTTTATAGAAATGGAAAATATGTGGCAGCACCCTACACAAGTATTGCAACCAGTTTAGGTAAGTATAGTATTGTTATTCCTAAAACAACAAAGCCGGGTAGCGGGTACACGTTTAAAATCAGGGATAGTAAGGATAAGGAGCAGTATATCTTCACCGAGGAGTTTGCTGTGCGCAGAAAAGTTCCTCTGGGATTAAAGGTTATACCCGTAGTGGGCGTAGGTGCTTTGAATTTATTTTCTCGCGCAGGAAATGCCAGCAAATGACATTCCGATCCCTTAGACATTGGGTAGACACGGGTAAAAACTAATACAAAATGAAACGAATTATTGGTGCCCTCCTGATTTTAATTTCGGGGCATGGCTATGGCCAAAGCTTTAGCGAAAAAACAAATGAAGTAGTTTTAAATTTTAAAAACCAAAATCAGCCCACCACCAGTTTTCCTGTTATTAGTTGGGAGACACCCCGAATTGAACAAACTTTTAGTCAATCTAATTCTATTGATATCGAATTGATAGTCAATTCAGAAGTGCCTATTAAGTCAATCAAACTTATTTTAGGAGATGGGGTAACTACTTTTGGTGAGAAGAAATTGTTATGGAAGCGGGGTCGCTTACCCAAAAAAATTAAACAGCACGTTACCCTGTTGGATGGAAAAATTCGATTGAGGTTCGGGTAGAAAATTCAAAGAATGGAATTATTAGCAGTACCCGATCAATACTGGTAGGCAAGGATGCTATTGCGAATGCTATTGATGTTAACAGAAGTGACTATGCACTAATATTTGCGACAAATAATTATGACGATTTAAATAATCTTACTAATCCCATCTACGATTCGAAAACCATCGAAGAACTCTTACGAACGCGCTATGGATTTAAAACGGAAATCATCACCGATGCTACACACGATGAAATTCTCGAAAAGATTTCTGAATACAATACACGTAAGTTTAATCCGCAAGATCAGCTGCTGGTATTTTTTGCTGGCCATGGTGTTTTTGATGATAACCTAAATGAAGGATTTGTGGCCGCGCGCGATTCAAAGAGTAATGATAAAGGTCGCTCTACCTACATACCGCATTCAATTTTAACGTGCCGGGATTGACAACATTAAGTGCGAACATATTTTCCTTGCGATGGATGTGTGTTTTGGTGGAACCTTGGATCCCGAATTTTCTAAAAATCGGAATGTGTATGATGCTGCTTCCGACACCGACTTACTGGTGAGAAAGCTTTCGTTAAGAACAAGAAAATTTCTTACCAGTGGAAGTAAAGAATATGTTCCTGACGGGGTTGCCGGTAGGCATTCACCTTTTGCAACACTTTTCATTCAAGCGTTAAATGAGACAGGAGGAAAGGGGGGGCGAATTTTTACTTTACTTGATCTCTATCCCTATTTTCAAAGACTTCAAACAAGTCCTCGCTATGGAAGTTTTTCAGTTAAGGATGAACCAACAAGTGATTTTGTATTCGTAGTTAGTCAGAACTAAGAAATTTTTAATTCTGATTTTTAAGCAGATTAAAACTCAACGTAAAAACGGTCTTCACGTCCAATTCTGATTTTACAGATAACGACCCATTGTGCATTTGCATGATTTGCCTTGAAAGCGCAAGACCAATGCCTGATCCGGTTTTTTTGGTGGTGAAGAAAGGAATAAAGATCCGCTCAATGGCTTCGGGAATAATACCCGGACCATTATCAATAACTTCAATTAATACGGTATTGTTCTGGTAGCGACCTACCACCTCAATTCGAGCTGATGGTGTGTTCTCGAGTGCCTCTATGGCATTTTTAACCAGGTTGATTAATACTTGTTCTATCATTTCTGCATCAATCTGTATGGTGAGATACTCAGATTCACAGATACAACTAAAATCTATGTCTGTTTTTTTTAATTCTTGCTTCAGTAATTGTGCGACTTTTTCAATCAAATCCTTTACGAGCACGGTTGCTATTTTTGGTTGTGGAAGCGAAGTGTATTCGCGATACGCATCAATAAATTTAATAAGTCCTTTGCTTCGGTTTTCGATCGTAGTTAATCCTTCGCGTAAGTCATCAGCTCCTTCAGCTTTAAGCTCGTAGGTGTCCTCTTTTTTGATTAAATCCTGTTCTAAGATTTCCCGTAAGGTGGAAGTAAGTGAAGAGATAGGTGTTATCGAGTTCATGATTTCATGACGCAACACGCGCGTCAGGTTTTGCCACGATTCTAATTCCTGCCTTTGAAGTTCTGTTTGAATATTCTGAAGAGTAACTAGTTTAACGGTGTTTCCACGAATTCTTAATTCAGTTGCTTGTAGGGTAAGTAAATACTCCTGTCCCTCCTTATAAAGCGAACTTTTACCAGACTGCACTTCCATAATAGCTTCATAAAGTTTGGGATTCTTAGAAGCTAATTCATTTATATTTTTCAAGCCTGCAATACCAATGTATCGTTTAGCGATCGCATTCATTAATTGCACTTGCCCTTCCGGATCAAATGAAATAATACCCGTTCTTACCTGTTGAACAATGGTGTTAAGGTATTGCAAGTGTTCTTCTTTTTCAGAGCGCGTACTGCGAAATGCTTCGAGCACTTCATTGAAGGCTGTATTAAGTTCGCGAAAGCTTTTACCCAGTTTATTATCATTGGCAAAACCTGAAAGAAAATCAGAGTACTTTACAGATTCCAAGAACCTGGTTAGTTTTCGATTTGTTTGTGAAGTGAATCGATATAACTCGATCAACTGACCAACAATTATAAGACAAGTTAGCCCTGCAGCGAAAATCATGTTGGGTCGGCTAACCATAAATACAAACAACGCCATTACAAGCCCTAACAAGACTACTCTAAAAGCAACGCGAAAGCGGAAATCGTTAAACATAAATTGATTAAACAATTTGATAATTTACTGATTGTTGAAAATTACGAATTTGCCATCGGCCTGGTTCTTTGAAATATCCTTTCGCAAAAGGTTCGGTCAATATCCATTTTCAAATTAGCATATCTTATAATTTTCAAATCAGAGCCCATGTTTTTCCAATCTTCGATACAGCGATGATCGGGTTAGCCCTAACTCTGCAGCTGCCTGCGTAATGTTGCCATTGTACTTTTTAAGCACTTTGCGGATCAGTAATTTCTCAACCTCATCAAGATTAAATTGATCGAGATTAATTTGTTGGTCGGTCTCTTTGGCTAATGGGGCCGCAAAATTAAAATCTTCAGGTTGCAATACCGAAGAGTTACTTAAAATGATAGCTCGCTCTAAGGCGTGCTGTAACTCACGAATATTACCTGGCCACGGATGTTTGGTCATTCGCGTCATCGCGCCTTCGCTGATCTTAGAAATATTTTTTCCGTAACGGGATGCATACAGTTTAAGGAAGTGGTAGGCCAGCATAGGAATATCTTCCATCCGATCTCGTAAAGGAGGAATTTCTATTTCGATCGTGTTAATGCGATATAACAAATCTTGCCGAAACCGATTTTCCTTAACCATCTCATAGAGTGGCAAATTGGTTGCGCATATTAATCGCAAGTCTATTTGTGTTTCTTTGTTAGAGCCAACCCGGTTTACCTTCTTATTTTGAATGGCAGTAAGCAGTTTAGCTTGCAACGGCATGGATAGGTTGCCAATCTCATCAAGAAATAAAGAGCCTTGATTGGCTAACTCAAACCGGCCGGCCCGGTCCTCTTTCGCATCAGTAAACGATCCTCTCTTATGACCAAAGAGTTCGCTTTCAAACAAAGTTTCCGTTATCGAACCTAAATCCACACTTACAAAGGATTCACTTTTCCGGGCAGAGTTTCTATGAATGGCACGCGCAATTAACTCTTTACCCGTTCCGTTTTCGCCTAGAATCAATACGTTGGCATCGGTATGCGCTACCCGTTCGATGGTTTGAAAAATTCGTTGCATGATTTGGCTTTGGCCAATGATGTCGCTGTATTTTTCGTTGATCGATTGGTTGATTTCTTCATTCTTAATTTTAAGTGACTGCACCTGATCGCGGGATTCGCGCAACCGCATGGAAGAGTAGAGTGTCGCCAACAGCTTTTCATTCTCCCAGGGTTTTAATACAAAGTCTGTTGCTCCGGCTTTAATCGCTTTCACAGCCATCTGCACATCGCCATACGCAGTGATCAATACAACCACGGCCGAAGGATCAATGCTAAGAATCCGCTCAAGCCAATAATAACCTTCGCTGCCACTGCTCACATCTTTGGTGAAGTTCATGTCCAATAAGATGACATCATAATCTTCATTGCCCATAAGTGCCGGTATGGCTTCCGGATTTTTCTCAATGTCAACCTGTGCGACATGGCGTTTCAAGTACATTTTTGCTGCCTTCAGTAGATCTTCGTTGTCGTCAACAATCAGAATTTTTCCATGTTTGGATTCGGCCATAAGTAGATTCTATTTTTAAAGTCTGTTGGCAAGCGGGCAATATTAATACCGGATTAGTGATACCCTTAATTTGCGCCAGTTCGCAAGTCTGCCGGTTTCAAAGGTAAATATTCTTGTCCGCAATCGGACAGATACGTTCACATGTGAACTCTGAATTATATTAATTTCCATTAAAAAGCACCTTTTTTAAGTCAATTTCCGTTGGCACGCTTGTTGGCAAGTGCAAGAAGAATTTAGAATATGCGTTTTACCCGAGTTATACGGACCCATGGACAAGAAGATTGCTAAAAGAACTGGACCCTGAAAAAATTGCAACGTATGGTGGTATCGCCCTACTGGTATTTTTATCGCCTATCAATTTATTTTGCTGACCGCAGGTCAACGTTTTAAAACGGATAAAGACAAATTTACCATCTCCACCGTGCAACGCGGAGAGTTCAAAGAATTTATCCCGCAGACGGGTACCGTAGAACCAGCCCGCACGGTTTACCTGGATGCGATCGAAGGTGGAAACATCAAGAACATCACCAGCGAAAGCGGTAAGATGTTGAAGAAAGGGGATGTGAT
The DNA here is from genome assembly GCA_016709845.1 of Flammeovirgaceae bacterium. Classification (GTDB taxonomy): domain Bacteria; phylum Bacteroidota; class Bacteroidia; order Cytophagales; family Cyclobacteriaceae; genus ELB16-189. The sequence continues at coordinate 12,781 of JADJMA010000049.1, forward strand.
TTTGGAACTCACCAATCTTAATCGAGAATTGACAGTTCTGCAGCAGGAGGCTTCTTTTAATGAGAGTATCAACCGAGCCCGGGAAACCAAGTTGAACATCATGAAAAATGATTTGGATCAGCAACAACAGTTAGCTCAAATCGAAAATCAATTGCAGATATTGGAACCACAGTATAGACGTCAAAAGCAATTGTATGAAAAGAAGCTGATTGCCAAACAAGAGTTTGAACAAACAGAGGCGAATTATAAGTATAACCAGGAGCGGATGAGAATTACCCATGCTGCTTATACAGCCGACTCCATTGATCGCATACGACAACTAAGGTTTACAGCTGAATCAGAGCAGAAAATGATGGTTAGCTTAAATGGTTTATCCAAGATTCTTGACAACCTGGTTATCCGTGCTCCAATCGATGGGCAACTTTCTACTCCACACTGGGAGGTAGGACAAGCCGTAAGTCAGGGCCAACGATTAGGGCAGGTTGATATTGTTGGAGCTTACAAAGTACGGGTACCCATAGATGAATTGTATTATCCAAAAATTTCTGTGGGCTTGCCTTCCACGACTACTTATGCCGGCAAAGACTTTAAATTGGTAATCACGTATATCTACCCTACTATTCAAAACGGCAGGTTTGAAGTGGATATGGATTTTGTTGGTGAAACGCCCAATGATATACGAAGAGGGCAATCGTTGCGTTTGCGCATTGAACTGGGCCAGGCATCGGAAGAGTTGCTGTTACCGGTAGGTGGATTTTACAAGGATACGGGTGGTAATTGGGTGTTCGTGCTTGATAGCGATAATAGGGCCGTACGCAGAAATATTAAGCTTGGCCGTAAGAATACCGAGAATTTCGAAGTGTTAGAGGGACTTCAACCGGGCGATCGGGTTATTACGTCATCGTATGAGAATTTTGGTAACAACGAGGTTTTAATTCTCAATTAGAGAAAATATTGATGACTTTATGTGATTTATGCAACCATTTGAATATAAAGGCGTCTAATAGAAATAAAATCTGGAAGTAACCTTTGTGAAAAAATAAAGTACTTAATAAAACTATAATCAATTACACTACATCTAACACTAAACTGAACAGGTTATGATCAAACTAAAGAACTTAGAAAAGGTTTATACAACAGAAGAGGTGGAAACCACTGCACTAAACAGCATTAATCTTGAAATTAAAGATGGTGAGTTTGTTGCCATTATGGGTCCATCGGGTTGTGGTAAATCTACCTTGCTTAATATTTTAGGCTTGCTCGATAATCCTTCGGGGGGCGAGTATCATTTTGGCGACCATGAGGTTGCAAAATATTCTGAGCGGCAGCGCGCACAATTGCGCAAAGGTTCGATCGGCTTTGTATTCCAAAGTTTCAATCTGATTGATGAGTTGACCGTTTTCGAAAACGTTGAACTACCTTTGCTGTACTTAAAAGTACCTTCTGATGAACGCAAAAGGAGGGTTGAAGAAGTGCTTGAGCGCATGAATATCATGCACAGAAGAAATCACTTTCCACAACAACTATCGGGTGGGCAGCAGCAACGCGTTGCGATTTCAAGAGCTATTGTTGCCAAACCAAAAGTGATTCTTGCGGATGAACCGACTGGTAATCTTGATTCTGCCAATGGGGAAGAAGTGATGAAGTTACTTTCTCAATTGAATGAAGAAGGAACAACCATCGTTATGGTTACGCACTCACCGTATGATGCAAACTATGCACACCGAATTATCAATCTATTTGATGGTAAAGTGGTGACTGAGAATATCAAAGAGCAATTTCATGTTTAGTATTTAAGATTTCAGGGACTTGCTTCCTGATTCGTTCTTCATAGTTTAGGTTTAGGTTAAATAGGGCTCATTCTGTTTTCAGGATGGGCCTTATTTGTTTTAAGAATCAACACAGTATAAAGTTGAACGCCCATCTGTACAATACTGAACAGATATTTTTGAAGTAGCTATATTGCAGCAGTTTGCATTAAAATTCATTGGCATATTTCTTGGGCACTATGCAACCCTAGCTTTGTATATTCGTCATTGTCCTGTCAAATCAATAGCTATGATCAAAAACCACTTACTGATCACCCTTCGGAGCCTTACCAAAAACAAGTTTTTCATTTTTGTAAATGTATTTGGTATGGGTATAGCCATTGCGTGCTGTATCGTTGCCTATTTTAATTACGATTTTAATCGAAGCTTTGATTCTTACCACCCCCAAGCGAGTTCTATTTATCGGGTAAACTCCGTTCGTGAGTTTCAAAATAATCTTACCTCGTATGGTTATGTGCCCATGGGGTTAGGAAATGCAATCAGACAAAATAATTCAGGTATTGATAAAGTGATTCGCTACTCACCGAGCGGGGGTAATTTTCGCATTGGAGAGGAGCTCTTTGATAATGAACTTACTTTTGTGGACCCCGAATTTTTTGAAGTTTTTACTTTTGAGTTTATTGAAGGCACGGCTGAGTTGAAAAACAAAAATCAAATTATTATCAGCGATAAGCTTGCTAAAAAATACTTTGGTTCAGATAAGGTACTTGGAAAGCCCATCACCCAAATGCTTGATAGTGGTAAAGTTAAAGAGTACTCAGTTACCGGGGTTTTTAGAGAACCACCGTCTAACTCAAGCTTCGATGGCAGTGCTTATGTTTACTTTGATAATCAGTTTGATCGGGGCGATCCGGACTATAATGAGAATGGATGGAGCTACCGAAGTACATTATTTGTGCAGGTTAAGGATGCTGGTAGAATTGCAAACATTGAGAATTCGCTGACAAACCTATACGGAAAACAATAACAAAATTCGCGAGGACTTTATTATTCGCAAGTTTGAGCTTGAATCGTTTGTAGGTATGGCCGTGCGCGATAGTTACAATGAGAAACCCGGTTCCTGGACACGGGATGCCTCACCCATTGCCGCTGTAATGGGAATTAGTATGATGGGTATTTTTGTCTTATTAATTGCCTGTTTTAATCTTACCAACACAGCGGTAGCCATCTCATCGCGCAGGCTAAAGGAAATTGGTATTCGTAAAGTAATGGGTAGCACGCGTGCGCATCTGATTTTTCAATTTATTGGAGAAACCGCCTTTATATGTTTACTGGCATTAGTAGTAGGAATTCTAATTGCGGATGTTTTGCTTATTCCTGCATTTAATAGAATGTGGCCCGACCTGAAGTTGGTCGCTGATTATTTTGGTAGACACTGGCTTTCTGCTTTTCATTTCAGCAACACTCCTTTTTACAAGCCTGTTAGCAGGAAGTTACCCGGCCTTTTACATCAGCCATTTTCAGCCAACCAGTATTTTAAAAGGCAAACTTAAATTTGGCGGCACGAATTATTTCACACGAATTTTACTGACCCTCCAATTTGCTATTTCCTTAATGGCTATCGTATGCAGTTTTGCTTTTACAGATAATGCGAGAAGTATCAAAGCGAATTTGATTTGGGCTTCAATAAATCAGGACTTATTTTTACTTATTTGAATAACCGGTCCGAATACGAAACCTACCGAAATGCTTTGATGGAGAATCCAGGTATAATCTCTATCGCTGGGTCGGAACACCACATCAACTCTAGTTATATTAATGATCCGATTAAATACGATGGAAAAGAAATTGAAGTTGACATTATGAATGTGGATCATGATTACATTCAGACGGTTGGACTTACTCTTTTAGAAGGACAGGACTTTAAAAAGGATTCGGAGACGGATAGAAAGGAATCTGTTATTGTTACCGAGGAGTTTGTAGGAAAGTTAGGAATGAAAGAAGCTCTTGGAAAGGAAGTGATCTGGATGGCACGGTTAAGTATTATATCGTAGGCGTTGTGAAGAATATTTATAATAACGGGTTATGGGATGAAATGAGACCTGTAATGATTCGATATGGATCGAAAGATGTGGTTCATCACATACTGGTAAAAGTTCCAGCCGATAAACTCGTTGCAACCAACCAATTTATGGAAGCCAAATGGAAAGAGATTTTTTTCAAATAAGACCTATAACGGTCGGTTTATGGACGAGGAATTAGTGGAAGCAAACACAGTGAACAACAACATTGTAACCATGTTTATTTTCTTAGGAATTGTGGCCCTTTTATTATCAGCAACGGGTCTTTTTACACTGGTGTCATTAAATATTATAAAAAAGATGACGGAGAGTGGGATACGAAAAGTGTTGGGGGCTTCTGTGACGACTATCTCAAAAGTTGTTAATACCGAGTTTGTGATTATTCTTTTGATAGCATCCTTTTTAGGAGGCATGGCCGGTGCCTGGATGTCTGAAATGCTTATGAGCAGCATCTGGGATTACTATCAAAAGGTTAGCATCATAACAATAGTTGTTTCGGCTTGTATCCTATTCTTTACCTCTTTTTTGTCGATTGGCTATAAGACATTTAAGACAGCAACTCTTAATCCAGCCCATGTACTTCGCGATGAATAATATTTGCCTTAGGTTGTAACTAAAGTTCGTACTTGAACGTCTAAGTTTTACCTGCCTAAACTCTAGTGACTTCGCAAGAAGCAAGAATTTGCTTGTTGATTTTTATCATCTGTGCAATACACATAAAATTTATATGCTTAAAAACTATTATAAAGTTGCTATTCGCAACATCCTGAAGTACAAGCTGTTTTCAGCCATCAACATTTTAGGTATGACCATTGGGATTACATCCTGTCTGATGATCATCCTATATGTCTCCCATGAACTCAGCTATGATGATTTCCACCCGGATGCTGATCGTATTTTCCAGATTGGCTTAAATGGCAAAATTGGTGGACAGGATCTACGGGTAGCCAATACATACCCACCGATGGCGCGGACCTAGTGGCTGATATTCCGGAGGTTGCAGGATGCTAGCATGTGCTCAAATGTTTGGCCAATCCGTAATAAGAAATGGAGAAAAGATTTTACTGAAGAAAGGTATTTGCCGTTGATTCAAACTTTTTGAATTCAGAGTTTATAGACTTAAAACGGGTGATGTAAAAGCTGTATTGAAAAGACCTATTACGGTAGTGCTTACGGAGATAATGGCACAAAAGTATTTTGGTGATGAAAATCCAATCGGAAAATTATTGGTTATTGGCGATGAGAATAAGACATATAAAGTTACCGGTCTGGCTGAAAATCCACCCAGTAATTCTCATTT
>JADJMA010000050.1 GCA_016709845.1 Flammeovirgaceae bacterium
GTAACTTTTATATCCGTTCCCGGCAATGTGGGTAAAATTGGATTCTCTTATTTTCAGATTGTGTTGGGCTACCTGGTTGGCTACTGGGTAATTATTGGAGTGCTCATGCCTTTATACTACCGGCTCAATTTGGTCTCCATCTACTCTTACCTGGAGCAACGGTTTGATAAATGGTCCTACAAAACCGGGGCGCTGTTTTTTATAATCTCACGAACCATGGGTTCTTCCCTTCGACTTTTTCTGGCGGCCACCGTGCTGCAACTTTTTCTTTTTGATGCCTGGGGCGTGCCGTTCATTATAACGGTTGCTGTAACCATCGCATTAATCGGGTATACACGTTTCGGGGTGGCATTAAAACAATTGTTTGGACAGATACTTTTCAAACATTCTTTCTCATTACAGCCGTTGTTATTGCGGTTATAAAAATTGCTGGCGACTTAGGCTTGAATTTCTCTGAAGTTATTTCTGCCATTCAAACTAACGGCTACTCAACTATTTTCCTATTGGCTCTACCCGCTTACTCCGATGAACTATTTCCTTCACTCGCACTTAATCAACTTGGCCCATTAGTTGGCATTTTCTTTTTACTTGGCATTACCGCCTCCTCTTATGCCAGTGCCGACTCTGCATTAGCAGGCCTAACCACTTCTTTTGTATCGACTTTCTGAATCTCAAGCATAAACCTGAGCAGGTACGAAAGCGCGAAAAATTTATTGTTCACATTGCGTTTTCACTTTTATTTTTGATTGTGATTGTCATCTTCAAAGAGATCAACGAAAAATCAGTGATTGATGCTGTGCTTAGTGTGGCCAATTATACCTATGGTCCTTTACTTGGACTCTTTGCCTTTGGATTGTTTACCAAGAGAAATATTAAAGGTCTGGGTGTGCCAATTGTGTGTATCGTTTCTCCAATACTATCCTATCTGATCAACATTTATTCGGGTGCCTTGCTGGGTGGCTATCAATTTGGTTATGAGTTATTAATTGTAAATGGTTTACTCACGACAATTGGGCTTTTCTTAATATCAAAGAAATAAAAAAGAGCCTGCTTTTATACAGACTCCTTTTAGATTAAAGGCCAATCAACCAACTACTATTCATTAAAATAGTCAATAGCGTATTCTAAATTATCTTTCTTTACTTTAATTGTATAAGCACCCGGAGCTAAATAGAAAAAATCGACAATCATTTTTTTCTGATCTACCAGAATCGATTCAATCAAATCATGTTCTTCATTTTCCAATTTGAATAGTCGCTCCAAGTAGGTCTTTCGAAACTTTAAAATAAAGAACTGATCTTTTTGTTGACAGCACCTTTAAGGAATCGTCAGATTCTCGTCCCAACAATGGGGTCGAAAACAACACGGCTACTATTGTCAGGGATATCAGAGTTTTCATTACTGCGTTTACTTTTAATTTATGCATGCAGTAAACCAATAATCGGTCAGGGTTAGAAACCTTAAATTTTGCCCATTTGGAAGGTTTTGTAATGCAAAGAGACCATTTTGGGAAACAAATTCCTATAATAGTTCTTTGGCAGGATCCCAAAGTTTGTTCTTGAAATCCTGAACCTGATCGCGAACTACTTTCACTCCTTCCTTTTCCAATCTGGATTTCATTGTTGATGGAGTTTCGGAAATGATGCCGACCGGTTAGCAAACCATTTCTATTAACTACCCGGTGTGCCGGAATCTTTTTATTACTGTGCGCGGCATTCATAGCCCAACCCACCATACGAGCACTCATCTTCGTGCCCAGATAATTCGCAACGGCACCATAGCTGGTTACTCTTCCTTTGGGGATGAGCATGACAACTTCATACACATTTTCAAAAATGAATACTCGGTGATCTTTTTTTTTGGGGATTGCTTTTTGCCATTCGATTGGTGTTCTCTAAAATCCATGAATGGATTATTTTATATTCTGAAACGTTTAACTTTGCACCTCCAAAATTAAGAAACCATCTGAAATGAAGTATTGGCTGATTCTGCCGTTTATGGCTTGTGTTGTAATTTTTAGCCCGGCTCAACAACTTTTCGTTTCCGATTCCAGCGGTTGGAATACCCTCAAAGAAGGAGACTTTCTATCCTTTAAAATTTCTTCAACAGATTCCATAAGTCCACGGCTCACCTTGCAAGGAGCAGATAGTCTCCGGATGCAATTAGATTCACTGGGTACCTTTTTTTGGAAGCCGGGCTTCGACCTGGTTAGTCGCCTGGAAAAACAAAAAGAAATAAGTGTAATACTGCAAGCAGAATGGAAAGATGGCAGAAGAGTAACCAGGCCGTTGAATTTTATTGTATACCATCAAAACAGGCCTCCGGTAGTGGAAGACCTTCCCATCTTTTATGTTAAGCAATCTTCGGCAAACAGCTACAAAATTTCTGAGCAATATGTGAACGATCCGGACGGTGATCCGCTCGTTTTCAAATCGCTTCAATCGCAGTTGCCGGAAGGAGTCGCACTTTCTTCGCAGGGCCTATTAACCTGGACCCCTTCCAGAAATCAATTCAACGCACTTAAGAATACACCATTGATGGTAGAATTCATTGTGCAGGACCAACCCGAAAAAGCAGAGACAAGAGGAAAAATAAAAGTAGCACAAACTCAACTTGATCTTCCTCCGGAGATACTTTTGATACCTGGCGACACTATCATAACGATTAAGGAAGATGAGCGGGTCAATTTTAAAATTTATGTGTCCGACCTAACGGAGATGAGAACGTAAATAATATTGGGTTCGTTTGTTCAGACAGTCGTGTAACTGAAAAAAGTTTTAGCCAAAATACTTCGGTTCAAGCCGAATTCACCTGGTCGCCAGGATATTACTTTGTTGAAGAAGTTGAAAAAGTGAAGTCAGTAGAAATAATATTTTTTGCCATTGACAAATCGAATAACCGCGTTGAACGGAAAGTAATTGTAAAAGTGCAAGACACAGAAAACCTGGAGGAGAAGGACAAATTACTTTATCAGAAATATAAGAACTCGCTGATTCAGGCAAAGTCATTGATAGATCTGCTTGATGAAAACCAAACCAAACTAAACAAGGCATATAAACAGGCAAAAAAAGGTAAGAAGAATCGCTCGATATTGAATGCTTCACTCGGTGCAGCAACGGGTTTATCTCCGGTAGTCTTAGAAACAGATCAATCTAAAATGGTGTCGGCTATTGGCGGAACCACCGTGCTTACCATGGGTACGTTGGAAGCCACCGAAGTTATTGGAAAATCCAAGAACGATATTACGGACAAGCTTAAAATCAATGTTGAAATCAGAAATCAATTGCAGGTAGAGGGCGATAATTTTGCGCGTAAATACGCCCTTAAGAGTACCCGCAGAAGTAAGGAATTTGATCCTGATCGGGATAAATTTCTGCCCATAGTTAATAATCAAAAGTTGGTGCTTCTTGAGTTAGATGCCAGTAGACCTTCTGTTCGCAATTATGACAACAAGGATTTAAAAGACCTTCCCAGATTTTATAGAACAATAGGACTATTTCTGAGACTCCTTTTGTATAAACCGAATTTCCATTTACTTTTGCAGTCCTTAAAAAGGAACTCTCATCCCATGCTCAGGGTTGAGGTGTAAACAGAGGAATGCACCGAAGGGATGCCTTTGGCAGTAGAGCGGTTTTGGCATAGCCATCCTTTCGGGGATTGCGCCGGTCTTGCCCCAAAGGGATGCCTTTGGCAAAAACCGGAGAACCTTTAGGGTTACGGGTGTTAGGTGTAAATCAGTAGAATGTTCTTTGTGTACATTTTGCAAAGCGGAAAGGGAGGAACATATTATTACGGTCATTGTAAGGACATTAATAATAGGTTAGGAGCAACATAATTTAGGTAAGGTCAGATATACAAAAGTAGAAGACCTTGGAAGGTAATATATAGTGAGTCTTTTGAACAAAGTCGGAGGCTTACAAACGAGAATTATTCTTTAAGTCAATTGAAGGATATAGATACCTGAAAGAAAAGGGTATCACTTAGTACAGAGGAGTGGTAGAGCGGTTTATTGCACCGGTCTTGAAAACCGGAGAACCTTTACGGGTTCCGGGGGTTCGAATCCCTCCTCCTCTGCAAGCAATCAAGGCAAGTGCCCCGATTTTTTCGGGGCATTTTTTATTGGTGGCTGGATGAGACAAAACGAAGTTTTTGTTGAAACCAGACCCCTATAAAAAACAAGCGAAGCGGGCTTGCGTGGATTGCTTGACTCTCCCCATAGTGGATCAGCGCCAGCTAATCCCTCCTCCTCTGCAAATCAAATAAGATGCCCCGACTTTGTCGGGGGTTTTTATTGGTGGCTGAAGTAAACCGAAGTTTTGTTGAAAGCTGATACTATGAAACAGGCGAAGCGAGCTGACTGGATTGCTTCACACTCCCTCTCAAAGAGCCATGGCTATTATGGTTTCTTTTTCCTTGCAAACTCCTCATCAATTATTCCTGCTTCAAAGAGTAGTGCTTGTATTTGCGCTTCATCAATTTCTTTCACCGATTTAAAATACATGCAATACACCTGCTTTCTTCCTTCCGCTAAAAGCACCTTATTTTTTGCCATTAAATTACCTTGACTAAATCCAAGCACAACTTCATCATTGTGCTTTTCCATTTTTGAATCCCATCGGACTGATGGCGGCCAGATATAACAGATCATTCGGTTGCGTCTATAGAAATGAACGCCATCTGAATTTTTTTCTTGCGCATTAGGCAAACAATCGAGAATTATAGCACGAAGTTTTTTTACAATAATCTTCTCCGGTCCAGGAAGTTCTGCGATTATATCATCTACCGATTTATTGGTTTCAGGCACCATACAGAATACAAAATTAACAGCTATAGTGACACCCCTATGGCTGCAGAATGAAATGGAGGTAATGTTACGAATTTTGTATTTTATAACATATTTAGTAACTTTACCGTTATATTAGTAACACATGGATAAAAAGGGATCTCAGGCAATTATCAATAGTTCAAAAGCTTTATTCTGGAAACACGGAATAAAACGCGTTACGGTGGAAGATATCTGCAAAGAAGCGGGTATTAGTAAAATGACTTTTTACCGAAATTTTTCGAACAAGGAAGAAGTTGCAAAGAAGATTTTAACACTGTTATTCGAAAAAGGATTAGAAGATTATCGTGCGAATATGCGTTCGGATAAACCATTTGCGCAAAAGATGGTGCAAATGGTTATTCAAAAGTCCGAAGACTCCATCGATATAAGTGAGGAGTTAATTCAGGATATTTATTCAAAGGAAATTACCGAACTAAAAGACCTTATCGAATCGTTTCAGATAAAAATGAAGAAAGAAATTATGGAAGACCTGACCGTTGCACAGCGAGAAGGTCATATCCGTAAAGACTTAAGAATAAGTTTTATTCCGCAGATGCTATCCACATTTGAAAAAATGATGCTTGATAAAACTTTCTTAGAAAGCTATAGCACGCCACACGATGCAATCATGGAGATAACCGGCTTTTTCTTATACGGGATTTCAAAAACACCGAACGAATAGTGAAGCAATTTCCATTTATTATAGTGCTAAGTCTCGTTTCAAGTATTGATGTGCTTTCACAAGAGATGATTTCACCCGATGAAAAAGGACTTCATTTTAATGGACAATTGTCAGGGTACTCAAATTTTGCGCCTGATAATGACCTTAACTTTTTAGCTGGGGGAAGATATATTCCAGAGCTTCGCTATACACTGGCACTCGATACTTCATCAACGCTGGATTTTTGGGCTCGGCAAATATTTTTGGCAGTTCTGCATTTCATCCGTTCGATTCAGCAAATAACACTGGAGACATCAGCGCGTATCGGGTTTGGGCACGGTTAACGGGTGAGCAATATGAAATACGATTAGGGCTTCAAAAAATTGATTTCGGTGTAGCCACTGTTTTACGTCCGCTACAATGGTTTAACCAGGTGGATCCACGTGATCCCTTGGGAATTACAAATGGTGTTTATGGGGGATTAGCGCGGTACTATTTTTTAAATAATGCCAATCTCTGGTTTTGGGTTTTATATGGAAACAAAAACACAAAAGGTTTTGAGCTTCTCCCTACTAACCAATCTATCCCCTGAAATTGGTGGACGCGCTCAGCTTCAATACCCAAAGGTGAAATCGGCCTTACGTATCATTATCGGGTAGCAGACTCGCAGGGAATTCCTGAAATACCTTCGTATGAAAAAATTCCTGAAAACAGATTTGGCCTTGATGTAAAGTGGGATGTTACCGTTGGCCTTTGGTTAGAATTTTCGCATATCACCAAGTCAAAGAATCTTGGATTGCTCACCAACCAAACGCTTATCAATGTGGGTACGGATTATACATTCGGCATTGGGAGCGGCCTCAATGTTGTAGTCGAGCACTTGCTGGGATCATATGATGAAAAGGCATTTCAGTTTCAAGAAGTTTCAAACACCACTGCAATTACATTAGCCTATCCAATTAGTTTCTTCGATCACCAGAGTGTTGTTTCTACTTACAATTGGAATAGCCATACGGGCTCTTTCTTCTTAAACAACGAACACCAATTCAAAAAGTTTGCAGGCTATATAATGCCATACTACAATCCCGCAACACCTCAGGGCTTAATCAAAAGAGATATTCAATACTCAACAACCGGGCCGGGCATCAGGCTCATGATCGTATATAATCATTAACAGAAACAAAAAGTTTATGGACAAAGAAACAATCATCTCTATTGAAAATGTTACCAAGCGGTTTAAGGATGGCATTGGTGAATTTACTGCCTTAGATAAAATCAATCTTCAGTTCAAGAAAGGCGAGTTTGCCGGATTGGTTGGACCCAGTGGATCTGGAAAGACCACACTTTTAAATATTATTGGAAGCCTTGATAGTCCTACGCTTGGCAAAGCTATGATTATGGGAAAGGATATTTCAACACTATCACATAAGGAGTCGGCCATGTTACGGAATAAGCACATCGGGTTTATTTTTCAAGTGTATAACCTGCTGCCCGTTTATACAGTTTTCGAAAATGTGGAATTTGCTTTACTACTTCAAAACTATTCTGCTACCGAGCGAAAGAAAATGGTCATGGAATCATTAGAGTGGGTGGGACTTGAAAACATGAAGGACAAAAAGCCAAGCAAGCTTTCGGGTGGTGAAGGACAACGGGTTGCCATAGCGCGCGCAATGGTAAAACGACCAGAAATTTTATTGGCCGATGAGCCTACGGCAAACCTGGACGCAAAAAATGCACACATCATTGTTCAAATGATGAAGAAATTGAATCAGGAGTTAAATACCACATTCTTATTTTCTACACATGACGAAAAAGTAATGCAATACTTAAACCGACTTGTGTCTTTGCGTGATGGTAAAGTTGAGAAGGATGAATTGCATACACCTAAAATGCAACCGGCATGAAACTCGCCTTTCAGCTCGCATATAAAAATTTAATAGGAGCCGGGCTTCGCACCTGGCTTAACGCAGGTATTCTTTCGTTTGCTTTTGTGATGATTCTGTTCTTCAATGGACTTATTGATGGGTGGAACCTACAGGCAAAGCGGGATGGCATAAAGTGGGAGTATGGCAATGGGCAATTGCTCATGGAAGAATACGATCCATACGATCCTTTCACATTGCAAGATGGTCATGCAATTATTCCAGCATCAATTTCGAAAGAAGTAACACCTATTCTGTTAATACAAGGTTCTATTTATCCGAATGGGAGAATGCTTTCGGTTACCTTGAAAGGTATAGATGTCAATCAATCTATTATAGAGATACCAACCGATGCGCTCAAAAATTCCAATATAGAAATGCCAGCAGTTATTGGTAAGCGAATGGCGAATGCTGCCAAGCTAAAAGTGGGTGATCAGGTATTGCTTCGCTGGCGTGATCAACACGGAACATACGATGCACTAAACATTACGATTGTAGACATATTCGATACCGATGTGGGTACGGTTGACAATGGACAAATCTGGATGCCCATCGAAACACTTTGGCAAATGACCGGCCTTAAAAATGAGGCAACTATTTTGATTGCACATACCGACAAGTCTTACAGTGAAGATGGTTGGGTGTATAAAAGCAAAAAGGAATTGCTGAGCGTGTTGACGGATATTATTGAAACGAAAAAAATGAGTGGCTCAATAATGTATTTACTCCTTCTGATGATTGCCTTACTTGCCATCTTTGATACACAAGTGCTTTCCATCTTCCGGAGGCAAAAAGAAATCGGAACTTACATCGCACTCGGCATGACACGCTGGCAAGTGGTAGGATTGTTTACGATGGAAGGTAGTATGTATAGTCTCTTTGCCATGATTGTTGGATGCGTGTACGGAATTCCACTTTTATTTTATGTGGCGTATACGGGCATTGGTATACCCGCTGCCACACAGAATATGGGTATTGCCATTGCAGAGCGTATTTATCCGGTGTATGGGTTTACATTAATATTGGGCACGTTGCTTCTGGTGATTATCTCCGCTACAGTTGTAAGTTTCTTACCCGCAAGAAGTATTTCAAAAATGAATCCGGTGCTCGCTATAAAAGGAAAAGTACAATGATGCTGGCCATAAAACTCGCTTACAAAAATTTGATCAATGCAGGATTGCGCACGTGGCTGAATGTTGGAATTCTATCTTTCGTGTTTGTTCTTATTTTATTTTACAAAGGCTTTATCGAAGGCTGGAATGAAGATGCTGTTCGACAAAGTATAGACTGGGAATTTGCAGAGGGACAGGTGTATCATCCAATATATGAGCCTACTGATTTTTTGTCGATTCAGGATGCACATGGCGTAGTAGCAAATGCCAAGGAGCAACATCTTGTTCCGGTGCTGGTACGGCAAGCTTCCCTTTATCCGGAAGGTCGGCTTATGAATATTACTATTAAGGGAATCGATGCGCATCAGACTGCCGTGAAGATTCCTACAGCTTCTTTCACAGGCGGAAATAAACTCGAAGCCATCATTGGAAAGCGAATGGCCCAGTCGGCACAACTTAAAATTGGTGACGAAGTATTGATGCGATGGCGTGACAGGAAAGGAACGTTCGATGCCGGAAACATTACCATCGTTGATATTTTCGATACGCATGTGCCAACCGTTGACCAAGGTATAATATGGATGCCCATCGATCTTATTTGGAAAGTTACTGGAATGGAAAATGAAGCCACCTATTATTTAGTGAGTGAAAAGAATGAAAAGCTAAACATCGGCAGTTGGATACTGCATTCACAAGATGAGTTGCTGACTGAACTCAGAGGAATGATTGCCGTGGAGTCATACGGTGGAAGCATCCTGTATGGAATTCTTTTGTGTATTGCCCTTCTGGCAATTTTTGATACGCAAGTGTTATCCATTTTCAGGAGACAAAAAGAAATAGGAACTTTTATTGCGCTTGGAATGACGAGGCAACAGGTAATACTCCTTTTCACAGTAGAGGGCGCAATGTATAGCTTATTCGCCATGGCACTGGGCGCAGTTATCGGCACCCCGTTGTTTGTTTATGTATCGGGTATCGGTATCCACATTGGCGGTATTTCCAGTGAGATGGGAATTGCCATGGGCGAAACCATCTATCCGGTTTTTAATATGTATCTATTGTTCACCACTGCTCTTCTTATTGTAGGATCGGCCACGGTAGTCAGTTTCTTGCCCGCGCGAAAAATTGCTTCGATGAATCCTGTTCTTGCCATTAAAGGAAAGCAGCAGTAAAATATTTAAACGAAAAGAAAATGATTAAATTCTTATTCAAGGGTATACTTCGAGACAAGAGCAGAAGTGTTTTACCCATTACCATTGTAATTATTGGCGTTGCCTTAACAATCGTATTGAGCGGATTCATGCGAGGCATAATGGGCGATATGACCGATCAGAGCGCACGTTTCCAAACAGGTCATGTAAAAATTGTAACGAAAGCGTATGAAGAAGCCATGGATCAAATGCCGATTGATCTGGCGATCCTGGGTGTTGATTCACTATTGGAATCTTTGCAAAAAAATTATCCAACCTTGCAATGGGTAAAGCGTACAAACTTTGGTGGATTGATTGATGTGCCCGATGCAAACGGAGAAACAAAGGGACAAGGCCCTG
This sequence comes from Flammeovirgaceae bacterium, assembly GCA_016709845.1. Classification (GTDB taxonomy): domain Bacteria; phylum Bacteroidota; class Bacteroidia; order Cytophagales; family Cyclobacteriaceae; genus ELB16-189. Next base: position 10,071 of record JADJMA010000050.1, read on the forward strand.
CGTCCGGTATAGCACTTGAACTTTTTAATCCGAAGAGCAACGAAATTGAACGCATGAACATGCTGAGTTCAATTGTGCAAGGTGGAATTCCATCCAAACCCGGTGAAGCCATTATAGGACAAGAGTTCGCTGATAAGTTGAAGGTAAAAATCGGTGATGAGATTACCTATGTCGGTTCTACCATGAACGGAAGTATGTCGTTTAAAACATTTATTGTTAGTGGAACGATTCGTTTTGGTTCTGCGGCTTTGGACAAAGGAGCCATCATCATTGATATTTCCGATGCACAGGAGATGTTGGATTTGGAAGATGGCTCTACTGAAATTCTTGGTTTTTTAAATGACGGTGTATATGTAGACGAAAAAGCAGCGGCATTAAAAGCTGAGTTTAACAGCAAGGCAGATCCAAACGATCAGTTTGCTCCTGTTATGCTAACCTTAAAGGATCAAAACAATTTGGGAAGTTACCTTGATTTTGTAGATGTGTTTGCGGGGTTGTTCGTAGGGATATTTGTATTCGCGATGTCATTGGTACTTTGGAATACAGGATTGCTCGGAGGACTAAGACGCTATCAGGAATTTGGTATTCGCCTGGCACTTGGTGAATCGAAAGGAAGAATATATAAGAACATTATTTTGGAAGCCGTGTTGATCGGAGCCATTGGTTCTATTCTTGGAACAACTCTCGGTGTTGTGATTACCATTTATTTGCAACAAACAGGAATTGACATCAGCGCTTACTTGCAAAACAGCACGATGATGATGCCATCGGTAATGCGTTCAAAATTTACAGCACAGCTATTATACATTGGTTTCATTCCGGGGTTGGTAGCCATGGTGATTGGTAATATGCTTTCCGGAATTGGAATTTATAAGCGCGAAACCGCTACACTCTTTAAAGAACTTGAAGTTTAAAATTATTTATCTATGAAATATTTATTGATTACAATTCTCTCATTATCCTTTGCATTTCAAAATTATCCGGATGCTGATGGGATACTAAAAAAAGTGGATGCCAACATGTCGTCAGACACCAACATCACTGAATCCAGTATGGTGATACATGGGAAAAGAAACAGCCGCACAGTAGTATCGAGAAGTTATGGTGAAGGATATAAAAATCCTTTTCAGAATACCTTGCACCTGCACGCGAGATGGGCACCAAAATGTTGAAGCTTGAAGATCGGTTATGGATTTATTCCCCATCCACTGACAGAACGATTCAATTATCAGGACACATGCTTCGGCAATCTGTCATGGGATCAGACCTTTCGTATGAGGACATGATGGAAGATCGCAAGCTTACTGACATGTATAATTCGAAAGTTGTGGGTGAAGAAAATATTGATGGCCGAAAAGTGTGGGTTCTTGAACTCATCGCGAAAGTTGATAATGCGACCTACCACAGCAGAAAGGAATGGATCGATCAGGAACGTTTCATTCCTTTAAAAGAAGAATTGTTTGCAAAGAGCGGCCAAATGCTGAAGCGAACCGTCATGAGTGATGTGAAAAAAATTGAAGGCCGTTGGTATCCCACCAAAATGAATTACAAGGATGTATTAAAAGATGGAGAGGGAACCGATTTCATTGTTGATAAAATTGAATTCAATGTTGAGATTCCCGAGCACATTTTCACGAAGGCTTCTTTGAAGAAGTAAGATAGAATTATTTTCCTGTGCATTATCTGTAAAAACCAAGTCCTTGGCAAGCCTGTATATTTTCTTACCCGGTGTTGTAAGAGTACTCTGGGTGCATAAGTCAAAACTAAATGCTGCAAGTAAAGCCCCTGTATTATTTAGAGGAGCTGATCAGAGAAGGAAATAGACTCCACGATTAAGCCCTGATTTGAACATAATGCTCTACCCCATCGTCCATGAGTATAATCCAATTTTCTTTCTGCTTCACACCATCTACAGTAATACTCATTTCGTCTGCAGTCTTCGTTTGGGTGACTTCAATATTATAAACTGTTTCTTTATAACGATAGCGAACTTTGAATGACTTCCATTCTTCCGGGATACAAGGGTTCATTTTTAATTTATTTCCCTGTTGTTCAACCCCAAGAAACGATTCTATGATAAGGCGATACAACCAACTCGCTGATCCAGTATACCAAGTCCAACCACCGCGCCCTGCATGTTGCGTACCTGCATATACATCGGCCGCCAGCACATAAGGTTCAACTTTATAAGTAGCAATAGTCTCCGGTGTATTGCCATGGTTGATTGGGTTGATCATCTTTAACAATTCCCACACCCGTTTGTTATCACCCAGTTTTGCAAAGGCCATGATTAGCCACACTGCAGCGTGCGTGTATTGTCCACCATTTTCTCTTACGCCCGGCACGTATCCCTTAATATAGCCGGGGTTAAGCGCAGACTTATCAAATGGAGGCGCTAATAGTTTAATGATCCCAACATCTTTTTGAACAAGTTGTTGGTAAGCTGATTCCATGGCCTCATGTTCACGATTTGAATCAGCTACTTCTGAGAGCACCGACCAGCTTTGTGCAATAGAATCAATTTTACATTCTTCGTTTACAGATGAACCCAATGGTGTGCCATTATCAAACCATGCACGCTTATACCATTTTCCATCCCAGGCGTTCTTATCTATATTTTCCTTTAGTTTTTTTGCCTGATGATTACATTCATCGGCAAATGCGGAATCGTTATTTAAATGGGCTATCTCTGTAAACTGAATGAGTATATCATAAAAAAAAAATCCCATCCATACACTTTCCCCCTTGCCATGGTTCCCTACCTTGTCATAGCCATCGTTCCAATCACCCGTTCCAATAAGAGGTAGCCCATGTTCTCCAAATCTCCATGCGTGTTTGATTGCCAGTACACAATGTTCGTAAAGTGAAGCAGATGTACCGGAGACAAAGGGAAGATCAAAATAAGATTCTTCATCAGGATTTAGCTGACGTCCCTCAAGAAAGGGGACTGTTTCATTGAGCACTTCTTTATCTCCGGTATGCAACACATAGCGAGAAGTTACCAGTGGCAGCCATAAAAAATCATCTGAGATTCTGGTGCGCACTCCTCTTCCAACAGGTGGATGCCACCAGTGCTGAACATCTCCTTCTTTAAATTGACGCGATGCACTCAATAAAATTTGTTTGCGCGCAAGCTCAGGTGCTGCATAGAGAAGTGACAACACATCCTGCAATTGGTCTCTAAAACCAAAAGCACCCCCTGATTGGTAAAACCCACTGCGTCCCCAAAGTCGTGATGAAAGTGTTTGATACGTGAGCCATCCATTGGCTATTATGTTAATGGCCATATCGGGTGTCTCTACTTGCAAGGTACCTACTGCTTGCGTCCAGTATTTTTTTACTTTTTCCAATGCTTCGTCTGCAGCATCGCTTCCTCGAAATTGGTGTATGATTTGGCTTGCTTCGTTGGCATCTTTTCCGGCACCCAGTCTGAAAATAATTCTTTGTTCCTCTCCATCCATCAGTACAACCGGAACTTGAATGGCGGCACAAGGATCCAGGGCCAAGCCTGTTTTTCCTGAAAGTTTTTTTTTTCGCAGCATAGCATCCGGACGCTGCAGTGAACCATTGCGTCCAAGGAATTCTGTACGATCAGCTGTGATGGATTTTTTTAATTGATCCACATCAAAAAATGCTACTCGTTTATTGAATTCGATATTGTATGGATTTTTCGCAATGAGTGCTCCACTATTCGGATCCACCTCGGTACGAATATGCATCATCGATTTTGATCGATTGTTATCAAGCACCCATTCGGCATATCCGGTAGCCGATATTTTACGAGATCGTCCGGACTGGTTGCGGATTTTTATTACGGTGAATTTAACCGCAGCTTCCAGGTCTACATACACTACCATTTCAGAATAAATACCATCTTCAAGATGCTCAAAGACGCTATATCCAAAACCATGACGTACAACATAAGGTGTTTTGCCACCAGCAGGAAGAAGGGATGTAGACCAAAAATGTCCACTTACTTCATCTCGAAGATAAAATGCTTCTCCACTCGTATCGCTTACAGGATCATTCCTCCACGGAGTGAGCCGGAATTCATGTGCATTTTCAGTCCATGTGTAGGCTGATCCATTTTCTGAAATAACCGATCCGAAATCTGGGTTTGCAATTACATTCACCCACGGAACTGGTGTTTTTGTTTTATTATCAACGAGCATCACATACTCATTGCCTTCTTTATTGAAGCCCCCTACGCCATTAAAGAAAGTCAAATCTTTAGGTGTTGGAATAGGTGTTGGCGAAATTTCAATTTTTTGATCTGATGAGAAGTAGGGGATTTCAATTTTAGCAGGAAATGTCCGATTGACCTGATCGGTCAAGGTTCCACCGTTATCCGAAATGCAAATACGCGCTGTTGTCTGAAATAAAATCTGATCTTCATAAGAAACCTGTTCCGATGCTCTTACAAAAATTCCTCCTGGCCGATCTCTTAGTTCGTCAGGAATTATAGCCTGAATTTCATTTTGAAAAACCTGCCGATATCCAGAGTGGCCCTCGTGCCAAATCACCAGATCAACGATAAGTCCTTTTGTTCTCCAGTAGGAATGTGCCCTTACTAATTGTTTTGCCAATTGCATGTTACTCTGTTTTTCAATTCTCAGCAAAACAATGGGGAGATCGCCAGAGACGGAATAAGCCCATAGTTCGGATTGTTGTCTATGGTTATTGATAAGCACAGATGGATCGGCACGAAAAGAGGTATTGTTAAATAGTATCGAACTGGCTAGTCGTGCATACAATTGCGCATCTGCTTCTGTAGCATTGATCTGTCGAAGAACTACCTGGCTGTGTGTCCATGCTAATTCAAAGACACGATCGGAATGATGTTTATCCTGGTATTTACCAATCAGGTTCTGACAGATTTCTCTGGTATCTCCAACGCCTGTAACCATGTCAAACGTAATGATTTCTCTAGGGTCAAGTATGACTACGTATCGGATCGCCACTACTGGGTCTAATACAGAACCTTGATTACCCGCGAGTGGTCCTGCTGTTTTCATAGCCCTCGGATTTTACAGTAGTGTTGCCGCGACCTATAAATTCCATCCGATCCGTTTCATAGGATATTTCTTCCGCCTCTTTCTGTTGCAGCGTCATGAGATGAAACATCACTGGTGTTGGTTCTTCAACAGAACGAGGTCTTCGTTTGCAAAGAATAGCATGTTGATGAGGAAGTATCTCTGTCTGAACAAAAAGATTGTTGAATAGCGGTTGCATGATATCGGATGCAGCTGGTGCAAGCACAACTTCTGCATAGCTGGTCACCTCAATTTTTCTACGCCTGGAAGAATTGTTTGTCACCAAAATTCTTCGCATTTCTATATCGTCTTCGGGCGATACCACCATTTCTGTATGCGTCTCGATTTCATTGTGCGTGGAATGAAAATCTGCTCGTCCTACCGAAAATACCACTTCGTATTTTTCTTCTTTACTCAGTGTAGGCTGATGTGTATTGGACCAGTACGTATTGTCATCTATATCTCTTATGTAATAAAAATGCTCCCCAATTATCACGTGTACCATCTTCTCGCCAACGTGTAACCGCCAAATCTTTCCACCGGCTGTAACCGCCTCCTGCGTTGGTTACCATTACATGATAGCGTCCGTTTGATAATAGCTGCACTTCGGGTATAGAAGTGCGGTGTATCGATCTCTCTTGATTCGGTACCTTTTTGCCACATAGCCCACATCTGCAATGTCTGTTGTGTGCGCAAAAAGACAGTGGCGCGAGGAATGCGTTCCTGCAATAGCAATAAGGCAGCCTTAAATTGGGGTTCTGCTTCAAATAGTTTTTTGCATGGGCTTGTCATGCAGTAAGTAGGCCACAGACAATAAACTCATTCCCTGATGATGCGACATGTAGGAATAAACAATAGCACTGGTTTGTCCTCGTTGCAAGCGTGAAGGAGTGTAGTCTATCGCCTCGTAGAATCCGTAGCGACCTTCTAATCCTTCTTTGCGAAGTAGTTTCAGATTTTCATACGCTTCTTTAGGAGCAATCATTAAAGCCAGTGCTGATGCATAAGGAGCAATCACTGAATCCTCTTCCAGACCTCGCTTCAAACCAAGACCTGGTGCACCAAATGCGCGGTACTGATAATGAGAACTGGCGTTGATCATATTATAACCAGATTCTGAAATACCCCAGGGTTTACCTGTTTTCTTTCCATAGTGAATCTGCCATCCTACAGCTGCCTTGCACGTCTGGTCCAGTAACGTATTCTCGTAAGTCGGCATGACCAAAAGTGGCATCAGGTATTCAAACATGGAGCCACTCCACGAAAGAAGAATTGGTTCACCTTCCACATTGGTGAGCAAGCGACCCAGTGCAAACCAATTTTCAACCGGCACCTTTCCCTGAGCAATGCAGGCAAAACTTCCCAACCGAGCTTCGGAAGCAAGCAGGTCGTAATACCCTGCATCCAATCTGTAATCCTTAACATTGAAACCAATTGCAAATAGGTTGTTGGATCGGTTATACAAAAATCCCATTTTATATCCGCCAATTCACCACACTGTTTTGCCAGTGCTTGTGTCCGTGCAAGTTGCTTCTCTACATGCTCCATTGATCTGGAAATAGAATCCTCAAATTTTTCAACCCAATCATTTTTGGTAGTAGCTTGGGATGTTGTTTTATATTTTTCTACTTCTTTTTGCCAATCATTTGCTACTCCTTCCCATTGGCTTAATGTTGTATTTATCTTCAATGAACCAAGGGAAGGGAATTCTGAAGGTACAGTTTGTAATAAGTATCTAGGTATAAAAATTCCAGCTCATCATTCAGTGAGTCTATTTGTCTCTTGAGTGCGTTTATCCATTGATGGGGTTCACCTTGTAAATCAGTATCCAGCGCTTGAAAAACTATTTAAAATCTTTTTCCAATACTCCTAAATGTGCTATTGCCTCATCATAGGTAATATTATCTCTATCACATGCAGTTTCGAGATCGATTTTAAATTGCTTAAGGACTCCACTATTTTTTCCATCTAAGGTGTCGCTAAGCACGCTTACTGTATCGCGCAAGCCGTGAAATAATTTTGGGCTGAGTATTGAATCACGTGGTATAGCCAAAAGTTTCTGTTTGAGAATGAGCAAATGCCCCACCAGGTTTCCACTGTCTACCATGGAAATATATTTTGGCAATAGTGGCTCAAGAGATTGCGTATCGTACCAGTTGTAAAAATGTCCATTGAATCGTTCCATACGCTGTAGCGTACTCATGGCTTTAGCTGTTCGATCAATGAACTGACCGGTGGTTAAATATCCGAAATCGAGGGCAGTTATGTTGGCAAGTAAAGAGAGTCCCATATTGGTGGGTGAAGTACGGTGTGCCACCATGGTTACAGGTTGTTCCTGAATGTTGTCAGGAGGCAACCAGTTGTCTTCCAATGTAACAAGTACTTCAAAAAAGCTCCAGGTTTTACGCGCCATTTTCCGAAGGAAAATCTTCTTTTCAGGTATCAGCTTGAATGCTTGTTTCTTCAGTGGTTGGCTGGTCCACCAAATAACAACAGGTGCAGCAATCCAAAGTAAAAGAATAGGCCCTGCTATAAAGAGCTTTATAGGAAACAGAAGAATGATGGCAACAAGCACTCCGATAGCAAGCAACAACTCCATCCACATAAAAGAATAAGTAGCCATCAAAGTAATTTGACTGGCTTTCAATTTCGTGCTGGACACATCCCATTGAAGTAGTTTTTCTTACTGAACAGCAATCGCCAAAGTGTACGTGCTATCGTCATTACATTTGCACACGCCTCGTAGGGCAAACTGATTAACGTGAATGAAGTCTTTATAAAAACTTCCTTAATACTATGAATAGAGTTTTTGACGTGATGAAATAAGACAACGTCCTTTGGTTTTCGAATGGTCTCCCAGATAGAGGTAATAATAATAGGCACCAGTATTATCAACGACACTGTGGCAGTCCAAAATAACGTAGAGGGTAATGTAATCCATCCTATTATGATCAGCGCTGTGAGTGCAATAGGAACAAGACTGCGTCTGATATTATCAAATATTTTACAACGGGATAATGCGGAAATTGGATTTTTGTGCCAATGTCCATCCACACCCGGAACAAACGGGGAAATCCACTGGAGAATCTGCCAGTCACCACGAATCCAACGGGATACTCTTTTCATGTCTTCGCGATAACTGTTGGGATATTCCTCATACAATTGAACATCACTCAATAATCCAGATCGCACGTAAGCACCTTCTAAAAGATCGTGGCTTAGGATTCTGTTTTCAGGAAATTTTTCCTCAAAAACTCTTTTAAAAATATCCACATCATAAATTCCTTTACCAATAAAAGAACCTCTAGCAAACAGATCTTGATATACATCCGATGATGCGCGGGTGTACGGATCTATACCCGGTTCATCTCCATGCATGCGCTTGTATAGCGAACCCGTTTCAGCTGACAAGCTTACAGATACTCTGGGTTGAAGAATGCCATATCCTTTTGTTACCCGCTTCTTTTTCTCGTCATACCATGCGTGGTTTAAGGGATGCGCCATAGCCCCTACTAATTTCCACGCTGACCCTAATGGAAGTCTGGTATCCGCATCCAGGGTAAATCCAACAATTTTCCTTCGGATTCCAAAGTCTTGGGCGGTGGAAAAGATAAAACAAGTCATTGCTATTTCTCTTATATTTTTTGTTCAACTCGCCTATCCGTTGTTGTGCCAAATCAATAAGCGGCTGATCTTCAGGAAGGGATTCATGAGCTGCATCCGTAAAGTCTGTCAATAAACCAAAATGTAAATTGCCGTTTCTATTTGCCAGAAATCGTACTTCCAATGCATCTAATAAATTTTCAATTACTTTTTCGTTACTGAGCATCACTGGAACCACTACGAGTGTGCGAAATTTTTCCGGAATGCTCTTAGAAAAATCCATACGTGGAAGCAAGCGCGGCTTAACGATTAAAGAAGATAAAAAGTTAACCACAGAAACAGCCAACTGGCTTACACCCTGACGATAGTTAAAAGAATAATTAATCCTAAAAACCAGGTGTTTTCTATTTCTAATTCCACTTTTATTATGAGGGTACTCACAAAAAATGTAATTAAGAAAATCAGAAATAGATATACCTGAAAGGAAAATCGTTGCAATAAGTATCTTAGTTTTTTTAAAACAGATTCTCGGATTTCTGCTTGCTTCTTTGTTTCAATAACTCCTCGACCGATTAGGTAATACCCACATGCGATGTTCGGATGTCTTCCTTTTTAAGTACATTTTCCCGTGCCAAGGCTATGGCAATTCGCGCCACTTCCACTTCTGATCGGTTGCTCTTTTTTGCAATACGCTCTACTACATGTCGGTACCTATCGCGGGTGGAGAAATCCATTGAGCCATATACTCCCGCATGATCCTGACGAAGAGTGTGTTCCACCATGCTGTGCGTTTCCACAAATTGCTCCCAATCCAGTAAGCCTAATTCCCGAAGACTATTAATGCTGTTACTGATGGAAACCTGATCGATTGCGGTTTGATTTTCTGCATTCACCAACTCGCCACTCGTTAAACCACTCTTCGACAGTTGTTGCTCAATCCAGTTAAGTACCATTGCCAGGTCTGGGCCTTTACCCCGAAGTTGTCGTATTAACTCAGAAACAAATGCAGCACTCATCGGTGGATTTGAACGCGCCATTTCTGCAATCACAAGGATGAGATCGGTTGATTCTTCCTCGATAATTTCAAACATTTTTTTCGCCCAATGATCTGCAAGATTCTTGTCCACTCTGTCAATCGCAACGCGTGCAGAAACACGTCTTATATTTTCGATAAGCCCAAGTCGAAGCATAATCGGGGTGGCCCATAGTTCTCCCAATTTTAAAAAGGCAACAGATTGATACGCTTCTAAAATTCGCCCAAGCGTTCAATGTCTATTCTTCCATCGCTATGCGCTATTTTCTGTAATGTGATGTCGTAAATCCGTGTGCTTCCTTCCGTTGAAACTCCGGCCAGCCGTGGAAGGTCTTCACTGTATCCTTAGGAAAATGAATTTTAGCACTTCGAATATGTTCCTCCAGAAGATAGAAATTATCCAGTAACCATTCACCTGCTGGTGTGATAAGCTGATTGCTTTTTACTGAATCCGTAAGAAGTTTGCGTACGCTATGTAAGATGGCTTCATTACTCTCCAATCTTTTGAGTAAGTATTCTTTTGCGGGCTCTTTACTTAATGTGTGTGTTTCCGCAAGAGTTTTACCAAAGCGTTTTAACTGCTCTGCGTTGAATAGTTCTGCCCTTAATGGTTCTTCGTTTAAATAACTTGATCAGAATCTTTGTCTTGAAAAAAGACTCTTCATTTCTTCTATCAGTTTGTGGGCGGCAGGTCTAAGATTCATTATCTTTTTTTCTCCTTTACTCTTTTTACATTTAATGCTTGGTTGATGATGTGTTGCGCTTCGTCTACAATTTGATGCATGTGTTCCCCACTTAAAACTTTCAGCATAGATCTTTTGAATTGCCTCTGTGCCTGAAGGTCGTGCTGCAAACCACCCATTTTTTGTACTTACTTTAATCCCACCGATAGGTGCATTGTTTGCAGGTGCGTTGGAAATAATGTGTTCAATTTTTTCACCTGCCAGATTTTTATTCTTTATCTGCGTTATATTGATATTTTTTAACTTCTCTTTTTGTTCGGGTGTGGATTTCATTTCCACGCGTTGATAAAATGATTCACCAAACTCTTTTGTGAGTTCGTGGTATAATGTACCGGGGTCACGTCCCCTTTTTGCTGTAATCTCTGCTGAGAGTAGTGCAGGGATATATCCATCTTTATCGGTTGTCCATACTTTCCCATTTATTCTTGCAAAAGTTGCGCCAGCACTTCTTTCACCAAAGCAGAGTGTGCCTTCAATCAAACCCTCTACGAACCATTTGAAGCCCACAGGAACTTCGTAAAGTTTTCGGTTCATTTTTTTTGCGATACGATCGATGTGTTGTGTGGTAACTACCGTTTTTCCTATCGCTGCAGTTTTTTCCCATCCGGTACGATTCTCTAAAAGATATTCAATAGCCACAGATAGATACTGATTCGGATTCATAAGTCCCAGATAATCGGTATCACAAGCAAACGATATATCAAACTGATCTTTCATTGCAATCAATCTTTGCATCGCATAGGACGATGAAGGGTCCATACGGATTTTGTCCATCCCAATCCACAGACATAAACTAAATGGGGTCGATGATTTTTATTAACCAGTATTAAATCGAGATGGTAACGCTCTGCAATGGGTTCCCAATAGTGAACACCAGCTCCACCCAGTGGATCAACGCCCATCTTGATTCCTGAATTACGAATCACCTCCATGTCGATAATATTTCGCAAATCATTGATGTAGGTGTTCATATAATCATGACGATGTACATGAGAAGAGCGCAGCGCCTTGCTTAACAAAATTCTTTTTATAGTGGTAAGATTATCCTTCAGCAGTTCATTTGCTTTTTGTTCAATCCATTTGGTCACTTCCGTTCCAGCAGGACCTCCATGCGGAGGGTTGTATTTAAACCCACCGTCATCAGGTGGGTTATGCGAGGGCGTTATCACGATGCCATCTGCTTTATTCGTTTTGTTTGCTTGATTGTAATTTAATATAGCGTGTGAAATAACAGGAGTAGGTGTATACTCATCGTTGATGGAAATCATTACGTCAACTTCATTGGCCACCAATACCTCCATGGTAGTAGCAAATGCAGGCGCTGAAAGTGCGTGCGTATCCAACCCAAGAAACAAAGGGCCATCGATCTTATGTTCCTTCCGATACATACAAATGGCTTGCGTGATTGCCAGAATATGATTTTCATTAAAGGAGTTTGTTAACGAAGAGCCCCGATGACCAGAGGTTCCAAATGCAACGCGTTGTTCGCGTTCGGAAGGATCGGGCTTACCCGTAAAGTAGGCTGTAATAAGTCTCGGAACATTTACCAGTATCTCTTGTTTTGCAGGTTTGCCAGCCAGCGTAGATATGTTCATTTCGTGATTATTAAATTCAACACTTGGTTATAAAATTTACGCTACATCAATTTTCTTTTCCAAATAAACATCCTGTATGGCGTGCAGCAGTTCAACACCTTCCTTTAAAGATTTTTGAAAAGATTTTCTTCCGGAGATCATCCCCATACCACCTGCACGTTTGTTAATAATTGCTGTACGAACTGCTTCTTTCAAATCCTCTTTTCCCAACGAAGGTCCACCAGAATTGATCAGTCCTGCCCTACCCATAAAACAATTCGCTACCTGATAGCGACACAAGTCAACAGGATGGTCGGTAGTTAATTCTGTATACATGCGCTCATCTATTTTTCCATACTGAATGCTACCGCTATTGAGCGCTTTATAGCCACCATTATTTTCAGGAAGTTTTTGTTTAATAATATCCGCTTGAATGGTTGCTCCGAGATAATTCGCCTGACCCGTTAAATCTGCTGATGCTTCTACTTTATGTTTTTTAAATTCATCATTGCGCAAATAGCACCATAAGACCGTTGCCATTCCTAATGAATGGGCTTCCTCAAATCCTCTCGATACTTCTGTAATTTGTCGGTCCGACTCGTGTGATCCAAAATAAATAGTGGCTCAACAGCAGCCGCTCCCATATTCACGCGTCTCGCACCGATCCAAACATAATCTGATCAAACTTATTTGGATACGTGAGCAATTCATTATGATTAATTTTTACGATGAAAGGAATTTTATGCGCATATTTTCGCGCTACCATTCTAAGCCACCAATGGTGCTGGCCACTGCATTGCAGCCGCCTTCCATGGCAAGTTTTAAAATATTTTCAGGATCGAAATACATTGGGTTGGCACTGAAAGATGCGCCAGCACTATGTTCCACACCTTGATCGACTGGCAAGATGGAAAGATAGCCAGTACCGGCAAGCCTTCAGTTTTAAAAATTGAGTTCAAGTTGCAAAGTGTTTTATTATTTCTGTTCGAGTCTGCCACGATGCGGTCAATAAAATCAGAACCGGGAAGGTGCAAGTTCTGTTTTGGAATGGTTTTACATTCATGTGAAAAAAGAGATTCTTCTTCTTTTCCGATCAGATTAATAATTTCATTGTATGTCATATTCAAGTTTTTTATTTTCAATCAAGCGCGCCATTCTTTATAGGCATTGATCAATCCGTTTGTAGAAGCATCGTGGGTAGAAATTTTAGAGTCACCTTTTAATTCATCTAAAATTTTAATGGCCAATTGTTTTCCGAGTTCAACTCCCCACTGATCGAAGCTGAAAATATTCCAGATAATTCCTTGAACGAAAATCTTATGTTCATACAGCGCTATCAATGAGCCCAAAGAAAATGGCGTGATTTCCTTTAGCAAAAAGGAATTGGTCGGATAGTTTCCTTTAAAAACTTTAAACGGTATACTTTTTCCTTACGGGATTCTTCACCCTTGAACTCCTTGGCTACTTCCCTCTGCTTTTCCCGTTCATCAAGGCTTCTGTTTGAGCAAAAGAAATTGGCAAGCAGAATTGGATGATGCTCGCCTATTGGATTATGAGAAATGGCGGGTGCAATAAAATCGCACGGAATCAAATGAGTACCCTGATGGACTGATCATAAGGAAAAATCGCTTCTGTTTCAGAACCAAAAAAATTGGTGTACCATATTCCAATCAGCGCCATGATTACAGGAATATTTTTTTCAAAAGCCGTCTGTCTAAAATGCAAATCACTCTCGTGTGCACCCTTCAGTAAACGCTCAAAGTTATCGTAGCCAATGGTAAGGGCTATGGAAAGGCCGATGCTGCTCCACAAGCTATACCGTCCACCTACCCAATCCCAAAAAACAAATCTATTTTCCGGTGCAATACCAAATTCAGCTACCTTCTCTTCGTTTGTAGATAACGCAACAAAGTGTAGCGCAATGTACTTTTTATCTTTTGCTGATTTTAAAAACCATTCGCGGGCAGAGTGTGCGTTGGTCAGGTCTCCAACGTAGTAAATGTTTTTGATGCGATAAGAAAAAGGGTTTCTTCCGGACTTAGATTTTTCAATACTTCTACTGTCTGTGTTCCGTCCACATTTGAAATAAAGTGTGCCTGAATGCCTTCCACCCAATACGAACGCAACGCTTCTGTTACCATCACCGGCCCAAGGTCGCTGCCACCAATACCAATATTTACAATGTGTTTGATTTTTTTGCCGGAGTAGCCTTTCCACGAACCATTATGCACCTTCTCACAAAGGACTTCATTTGCTTCAATACGCCATTAATTTCAGGCATGATATCCACGCCATCCAAGACAACAGGTGTGTCGGTGCAATTTCTTAATGCGGTATGCAACACTGCCCGATTCTCGGTTTCGTTTATTTTCTCTGCGTTAAACATGGCTTCGATAGCATCTTTCAACTTGCAATCGTTCGCCAATTCCAGAAGGTATTTTTTCGTTTCGTCAGTAACAAGTGAATAAGTTGTGCGGGATATTGCTCTGGATTGTATTCATCTTCCAGCACATGATGCACCGCTTCTGCTTTTGATTTACCATACACCAGGAATGCGATATTCCGTGCCTGATTAATTAATGGGGCAGTCATGGTAATACGATGAATTTTTTTCTCTTTCAGAAGGATAGCCCGAACCGTGGCTGAAGTATCGTGCAATACTGCAGTGTGAGGAAATAAAGAAGCTGTATGCGAATTGTCTCCCAACCCTAAAAGAATCAAATCAAAAAATTAATTCCCTTCCTTAAAATGTGAAACAATTCGAGATGAATAATCCATTGCTGCTTCCTCCGGCAAAAGTGAAGTGTCAACCGAAAATATATTTGACTCCGGTATATGCAACCCATTGAGCAACGCTGTTCTTGCCATGTGGCTATTGTTGTCTGGGTCATCAACGGGTACATAGCGTTCGTCACCAAAAAAAAATTTACTTTACTCCACGCTATCTTATTTTTTTATAATCGGGTGATGCGAGTGCTTTATATAATTTTTTGGAGAACTTCCTCCCGATAATACCAAGTTACATTCGCCATGTACAGCAATCGCATGGCTAATGGTTGCCGTCACATAATCCGACAATGCAGCAATTAATTCCGGTATCGATTTATAAACACGAATGGTTACGTTATTCTTTTTCATTTTTTATTGGTGGAGTAATCCAATGGAAACCGTCTTGTGCTATTAAAGCTTCTGCTGTTTCAGGTCCCCACGTACCCACTCGATAGTTGGGGAAGTTAACACTCATTTTCGTTTGCCATGAGTTGAGTATCGGCATGAGAATTTTCCACGCTGCTTCTACCTGATCGGCACGCATAAATAGAGTCTGGTCTCCCATCATCGTATCCAACAACAGGGTTTCATATGCTTCAGGAGTTTCTACAGTATAGGTACCCGCATAATCAAAACATATCCACCGTATTTAAGATCATATCTAATCCCGGCTTTTTCATTTGCAACTGCAGACGAATACTCATCTCTGGTTGAATGCTAATGATAAGTCTGTTTTGTTGCCAGTTGTCTGAAGCTGCGGGTGGAAACACTACATGAGGGACATCACGAAACTGGATTGTGATAATAGAAGAAGATTGAAGAAGACGTTTACCTGTTCGTACATAAAACGGTACGCCTTGCCACCGCCAGTTGTCAATGAAAAATTTTATAGCCACAAATGTTTCTGTATTGGATTGTGAATCTACATTTGCTTCTTCTCTATAGCCTAAACTTTTTGCCTTCTATCCATCCTTTTCTCATATTGACCTCTAACGGCTTGCTTACGAATAGCATCTGGCTCAAATTTTCGGATAGACCGCAAACATCTACCTTTCGGTTGCGCACCTCGTTTGCATCAAAAGAAATAGGCGTTTTCCATGGCTACAAGAAGCAATTGCAGAACATGGTTCTGTACCATATCGCGCAAAGCCCCAGCACCTTCATAGTAACCTCCCCGATCCTCCACTCCTATTTGTTCGGAGACAGAGATTTGCACATGTTCGATAAAATTGCGGCTCCATATAGGCTCCAGAATAGAATTGGCAAAACGAAATGCCATTATGTTTTGAACGGCTTCTTTCCCAAGTAATGATCGATGCGATAGATTTGTTTCTCGTCAAAGATGCTACATAAAAAGTTCATTCAACGATTTGGCTGATTCGAGATCTCGACCAAAAGGTTTTCGATAACAATTCGTGTGGTGTCGGGATTACCAGTTAATTTATTCTTGGCAATATTTTTTGCGATAATGGGAAAGAAATTAGGCGCCACGGCCAAGTAATAAATTACACAAGGCTCTTGCTTCCATTCTTTTGTATGATCGAGAATCGCCTTTCCAAATTTTGCATATTCTTTTTCATCGTTGAGGTCTGACCCTTGATAGAAAATATGAGCTGCAAAATCAGACCATTCACTGTCTTTCGTTTTTCCTTTTCTTGAAAACCGATCAATGCCTTCTCGTAACTTGATGCGAAAATCATCTTCCGTTAAAGCGGTGCGAGCAGTACCTATAATAGAGAATTGATTAGGAAACCAATTATCCAAAAATAAATTATAAAGAGCCGGAGTTACTTTGCGCCAGTTTAAATCACCGGTTGCGCCAAAGATAAAGAATACTATTGGTTGGTCTTTTGTATT
Organism: Flammeovirgaceae bacterium; assembly: GCA_016709845.1. Lineage (GTDB taxonomy): Bacteria > Bacteroidota > Bacteroidia > Cytophagales > Cyclobacteriaceae > ELB16-189. The sequence continues at coordinate 26,683 of JADJMA010000050.1, forward strand.
GGATGGCATACCTTTTAATTTTCAAATTTTATTGAACTATATAAATTCTATAGCTTTCACGCTTTTATTGTTTCATTCCATTCCGTATGAAAGACTCCTTCTTTCCCGATTAACTCATAGGTATGTGCGCCAAAGAAATCGCGCTGCGCTTGAATAAGGTTAGAAGGCATTGATTCGCTGCGAAGTGTGTCGAAATAACTTAGCGATGCAGCATAAGCCGAGAGGGCCAATCCAAACTTAGTAGCATCCGAAACAACAGTGCGAATACCTGGTAAACTCTTTTTCACTTTTACCTGAACACCTTCATCCAACAATAAATGTTCGAGTTTTTTATTTTTATGGAATGCACTATAAATGTCTTCCAAAAAAGCAGACCGTATAATGCATCCTCCGCGCCAGATTTTTGCAATCTGATCCAATTCAAGTTTGAAGCTGTATGTTTCAGAAGCTTTGAAAAGCAAATGCATTCCTTGTGCATAGCTGGAAACCATGGCAAAATAAAATGCCTGTTCAAGATGAATCAGGTATTCTTTCGGATCTGAAGCCATTAGCTTTTTATCTGGATTGGGATAAGCTTTGATGCCTGAGTTCGTAATGATTTATACTTAGAAAGATCGCGCATGGAAACAGCCGTATCAATGGTTGGGATCGGCAAGTTTAAATCAGGCGCCTTGTGAAGTCCATTTGCCTGTGCCTTTCGCTTTTGCTTCATCTTTAATATCATCCAGTAAAGATGTGTTCGCTACATTTTTGAAAGCAAAAATTTCAGCGGTTATTTCAAGTAGAAAAGATTGTAGTCGTCCCTTGTTCCATTGAGCGAAAACATTACGAATAGCTTCGTTATCCATTCCAATACCGTTCTTTAAAACCTCATAGGTTTCTGCAATAAGTTGCATCAAAGCATACTCGATTCCATTGTGAACCATTTTACAAAGTGTCCGGAAGCACCTGGGCCTATATATGTAACAC
>JADJMA010000051.1 GCA_016709845.1 Flammeovirgaceae bacterium
TCCAAACCAAAGTAATCATTCGTGTCGTCATTATCTGCGCCTGTGGTTAGCTGTGCTCCGTTTATAGAACGTAGCCACCCGCGTATGGTATAGCGGTAATCTATACTTTGCAAAAATGCTGTGCCCCCGGTGTTGTGTAGTTTTTTATCTACCAGTTGCCCCAGTTCGTTGTACTCGTATTGCACCAAAAGCTTCTCGGCATCGGTATTAATCTGGCGAAACAATTTCGAGGGGCGGCCCGCGGCATCGTAATCGGTACGATCAACAAAATAAACAGACGTAGCACTAGCAGAAAATTGGGTTGTCTTCGATTTTAATACTAGGCCGCTGAAGTTATATATAACAGTACCCTTATCGGCCACGGTTGCATAAAGATGGTTGTTGCTTTGGGGTTTGTATGGGGCGATAAAACTTATCGTAAAAAACCAGGTTGATCAAAAACGGTGAGCTTATAGTTCCGGTGGCGTCAGAGTTGCCCGTTTGCCACCGGTGGGCATACCCACGTTGGCATTGGCTGTGGCATCTTGCCCCGCAAGATGGGCGGCATCATAAACATAGTCAGCAGAGCCATCGGCACTGCGGTCAAATATAATGATCGTAGTGGTTTACAGCCAGCAGCGTAAGACCGGCGGTTAGAACACCGTGTTGCTATACCCCTGATTTGCGTTAATCTCTTCGGTTTCAAAATACGGGCTGGCATTATAATCGATGGTCAAACAATGCTTGCACGGTGGGCCGCGTAGTTTGCACTGTATTTAAATAGATACCGGAATAGACAGGCCTGTTTTATAATCATACTTTATAAAACTCCATTTGTTTTGGGTGCGCTGGTTTCCGTCTTGCGTAAGTACCAGTCTATCTAAATTATCGTAGATCTGTATTCGACAGCGGCACCGGGCACTTTCGTTTCAAGCAGGCGGTTGCGGGCATCATAGGTGTAAACAAAGCACGACTCATCGCGCAAGGCACCAGACCAAACCGTGCCGCTATTTAGTTTTGCATTTGCCTTGGGAGTACTTGCCATTACTAAATTGCCTTGCACATCATAAACATAGTATGTTTCAAGGTAATCAATCACCTGCCCTTCAATGGTTTCGTTTATTTGCTCGCGCACAAGTACGGTGCGGCCAAGTTTGTCTGTAAATGTCCAGGTCTCCTTATTATTTTCGTCTACAATTTTTGAAACACCCAATGCACCATCTGCATAGATGCTTCCTGTAGGGTAGTTGGCGGAAGACCAAATGCGAATATTTTTAACAGCAGCCGGGGCAGTAGCTGCTGAGCTATTAACCATAAATTGTGACCTAACCGTATGGCCCAACCCGGGTTGCCACTCTTCCCCAGCTGCACCTTGTTCAAGCACCTTGCCCGTTGGGCTATTTGCAAAAAGCAGGTGTTGGCAAACGGTCTGGTAAGTGGCCACCTTGCTTGTCGATTGATAAAACAAATACTGCTCGCTGTTTGTGTAGCCTCCGTTAGTTAGTGCCTTCGTGCGCAAAATACCTTCGTTAGTGCCAGCTGCATAGGGAAGATAGGCAGTTTGAGCCCGGCCATAAATATCATAGGCAACAGGTTGCACAATATCTTTTCTCCCGGACTTTGCTGGATGGCAACCGTTTGTTTCGTGCGGCCCAGGTGATCTTGATAAATCACACTTTGCCCAAAATCGCTGCTACCTAATAAATATACATCCGGGCATGGTTGTGTGGCTGCTTCAGGGTAGTTATTTTTGTGTGGTTAGATTTAGCCTGATTATCTATTGGAGCCATTATTATTTTGTTGGCCGAGGTGGCCACTGCAGCCGTGGTACTCCCCTTTACCTTTACTGCGTAGGTACCTGGGGTAGTAACATTAAGTGTATTCGTGTTTGCCCCCATAACATCTACGCCATTCATTGTCCATTGATACCAATAATAACCTGGCTGGGTACTAAGCGGAAGGGCACCATTGCCTAGTGTAAGAATGGTTGTGCTCGAAGAAATTACCGGAATGGGAAAGGAAGCCACCAGCGCAAGGCTTGAAAAACCGAGGGACAGGTGCCACTTTTTATTTCAGCTCTGTATTGGGTAGAGGTAGTGTTAGTGGCGAGGTAAGAGGCACTTGTGCTGGCAATATCAACCCATGCTCCACTGGTATTGTATTGCCATTTTAAAATACCCCGGTTTGGCCGCTCAAGCTCAGGTTAAAATTACTGGCCGATGAAGAATATACTTCCGTACTAGCCGGTGAAATTGTACCTCCTATGGTAGGCGTGCCGCTAACCGTAACAGGACCCGACATGGCTAATGAGCAACCAGCACCAGGGTTAATGGAGGTTACCGTGTAAGTACCGGAAACAGATCGCGACCAGCAAGAATTGCCGGTACCCGCTACCACCGATCCATCATTAACTCCGTCTTTTTCAATTGATAGTTAATTCCCGCTTCAGAACCACTCCAAGGTTACTGTAGGAACAGTGCTGCAATAAGTGCCCCCTCCACCAACAGTGTATGTGGTAGGCACGGATAAACACCAACAGTAGCCACGTTTGACTATGTGGTGAGGCATTGAGTCCAAACCTCAACCCGATATTGCGTTGTCACGGTATTTTGGGCGATATTACGTTGCGCCTGTTTGATTAAGATTTATCCAACTACCCGTGGAATTATACTGCCAGTTTAAATAACCAGTATCCGCTTAAGGTTAATAAAACGTTGGGTGTTGCTCCATACACATTTGTTACAGCAGGAGAAATAGAGCCGCCTACGGCAAGAGTGCCTACCGATATATAGGCTGTGCCGGCCATGTTTATGTTGCACCCCGATGAAACGGATACAACTGTGTAGGAGCCTGCATCAGACCTCGCCCAGGATAATGAACCACCAGTACCTGCAACTGTGGCCCCATCACTCCTCCGTTTTTCTTTAACTGAGCTCATGCCCACACTGGACCCATTTAAGGTAATGTTGGGTAAAGGCAGATTAGTACAGTAAGTACCCCGCCACCCACTACACAAACGGGAGTGCATTGGTTTACTGTAACACTTTTTGAAGCCATAAAGAACCATTGCCATAAAGAAATGGTTCCTGTTCTGCATTATACCAATAGACAACCGCTTTATAGGTGGTTCCGCTTTTCGAACTGCTTTGTACAGAACCATTGGTGGCTTGCCAATATGGTACGAGTAAGGCCGTCATCTCCTGAGGGTATATGTTTTGATTCCCCAACCGTAGCCGATGATGGGCGAGATGCTTTGAAAAAAGCGGAGTGTATTACATAATATTAAAAACACAGTAATTATTACCTGCAGAAAATTTAGAGAACAGGTATTCATAACTTGTGTATCTAAATCTTTTATCGTGTTTATGACCTTGCATCATTGGCATTGAGATTGAGGAGTAAAGCCAAAACCAATAGGATTGCTAGGGCATTGGTTGAAAATGGGGTTCATTAAGGTCGTCCAGTGGCAATACCCATTCACCTCACATTTAACCGAAAAAGCCTGAAATCCTTGATACAATCGGCTAAAACTAAACGTGTATTGAGCAGCAGTACTATAGGTATCTCGCACCCATATACCTTGCGCTTCGAGCATGTAGTACCATTCATACTCTGGGTTATTTATACACCCTGAAATGGTGGCTGTAAAATCCCTTGTCCCCGGATCATCGCACTGTAAAACGTTTCCGGTATTATTGGTTGTTATACTTACGGCCAGCGGGCCCGCAGAACTTGAAGCACCCGAAGGATAAATTTCATAGGTTGAAGCCAATGGCTTGCTAGAATAAGAAGAATAAAAGGTAGTTAATTCAACAACATACTTCTTTGGTGTTGGGAAAGTATAAATCAGCGAGGGGCTGTTGCTACCAACAGCCACACCGTCAATTTTCAACTGTAGGTGACCGGAGGGCTACATGGAAAGATGCTAGCCCTAAACTCTATGGGCGTATTAGCCCGCATACTGTAACACCCGAATAGCAGGTAAAGAGGCTGGCAAGACTAACGTGGCATCCTCCTGGTATTGATAGTCATAAGCCTGAACTATATGCTTATCGGTATTACGGATATACTGTTTTTCTTCAAGGGGATCATAATCGGTAAACGAATACTGGTTAAGGGTGTTAGAAGTGGATGTATTTCCGAAAGCGGATCATACGTGCTCCGTACGTATTCAGCATTTTCAGGATAAAACGAAACGTCATCTAAAAATACGGTAGCTCCTGTGCTCATTTGAAAATTGAAAACGGTTGGAATACTATTCATGTCAATCCGGGCCTCCATTAATCTCCATTTACCGGATGAAGATGCCGGATATCTCATGGGATACAAGATCCATGAGGTACCATTATGCACCTGAGCATTGATTGTTACATCGCTACTTGTATTAACTTTTTATCCAACATGAAAATCGATAAGTATCTTCCAACTCCTTATTGACTACCATTTTTGAAAGAAAAGTACCGCCCATCCATTGGTAAGAACCCTTACCTGACCATGCCTCCGTGGTAATAAAACTTGAGGGAGCCCCAGCCATACTGCTTGATACATGTTCAAAATCAGCAAACACAGTTTCTTTCACTCTGGCATTGCTCAGTACCACAGCTGGCGTTTGATCAAACCCGTATAAAATGGAACTAATATTCTTTCGAAAATCGGATGTGGTAATCGGGAGCCCTACACTATTATAGTCTTCAAAAGTCTGCTCCAGTTTATATTTTGTATTCTCATAATTAAATGTTTGTGGGTTTGCCACTTACGGAAGACAAAACAAAAGCGCCTGTTCCTGAATAGGCTAGTCTTTGTTTCACATAGGGTACCCCAGTAATCACATTATCATATAAAAAAAGTCCCGCCTTTATAACAATTGAATTGAATTTTGTGTACGATTCAATAGGTGCTGTCAGTATATTAAGCGTATTCATTTGCTGGATGAGCGTGGGTTGCAGGCCCAAGGGCACAGACACCAGATAGTCAGAACTATATCTTGTACCTGTTGTATATAAGTTACCTTCGCTATTAGTTGTGCTTACTTCGGCTGGATATCCTTTTTGTGTTATAGGTATACGAAGCTGTTGATTGAATTATTTTGTTTGATCAGCCGAATCATAGGTACTGGTAGTTGAATTAAGTAAAACATTCCGAACATTGGTAATCATTTCATATTGACCATAGGTATTAATTGTAGCGTTCAATTTATCGTACCTAATTGCTTTTACTCGCAACGCTGAACCAAAGCGTGTGTAATTATTTGTAACCATAGAAACCCTTTGCCCGGTTTGAGTAAACTCTTCCACCTGACTAACCAATCCTCTTTCAAAATCATAATTAGTATTTGGTGCAAACGGATAGGTGTAGTAATCGGACGTCAGATTGCCAACCGATATAGGATCACTGGATTTTGACAGTTTAGTCTTTGTGGCACTCCAGTCGGTTCCATTAAAAGAAGTGACGTTGTACATAGCGGGTAAACGATGTGTATAAACTGTTTTGCCCCGGCCTGGCTGAATGACCGATACCCTTTCATAAAGCAGCGTACTTTCTTTATTCAGGTTTTCTGGTGAAAGGATAACACTGGCACCATCGGCAAAAGCAAAGGCAGGCTTGGTCTCCCATTTACCACTGGAAATGCCAGTAGCCTGTTTATATTCATAAGTACGAACTGTTCAGAACTTATATTTACAGAGGCTACTCGTAATCCTCCACCCATAACGTCTGCTGCCAGGTACTCATCATAATAACTTGCGGGCTCATAGACTATCTCCGCATACCCACCGGTGGGATACCGGATTAATTTTAAGGCACCATAACTAATTGAAGTCGGGTTTACGTTACGGGTTGTGCTGGAACCGATTGCAGTCCAGCCCGCTTTAGAAACAATACGGAAACGCTCGCCATTGGTAGCTGTTGGATTTTGATATACTTGAGGGATAAGAATCGTATTCTTGTTTGAAACACTTGCTGCATTAAATATCCCCAAAGATCTTTAGGGTAAGGTTTTAAATGGAAGGGTTGTGGTTTTTAAGGTTAGGTCAACTCCATAATATTCGAAACGGAACGAAGGGAGTGTTTTGCAATTTGTAACTACCTGGATATCGGAAAGAAAATTCAGGCTCACTTTCTTTGTTTCAACACTATTAACATAGGTAGACTCAGCAGGGTTTCTTACATCACTGTATATGAATGTGAAATTTTTTAGTTGTGTTTGTTTTAACTCATTAACTACAACACTCGAAATAATTTTATTATTCCATCCCAGCTTGATAATCTGATAAGGAGATGAAATTGAAACAAGCGCTTTTTCCTGTGCATTATCAATAGTATAATAGTGTGTCGATTCCCGTCATCGCTGCATTTACTTTAGTAACATAGCTCTGCGTTGAATACCGATATCCATCGGCTTCATAGCCAAACGAAATGGTCTCATTATTTACACCCCTTATCTCTGTTAAATTCCAATTCTTACAGAAGGTGACTTTCGTTGAATAATAATCATAGTCTTTCTTGAAGTGAGTAACAACCGGGTTTGATAGGGGTTTATACTTTGTTGCTTCCCGGGTGGTTAAATACGCTGAACTAAAACTATACTTAATCCCCTGATCGTTGGTAATTAAAAACGAGATAATACCGTTCGAGGTATCAATTGTAGGAATGATTTTTACATTTTGCTGCGTTAACAATTGAATATTTCTATTCTGATCGAAAATAAAAGCACTCAATCAGGTGCATTCATATAAAATATGTCTGGCTCAGTATCTCCTACAATTAACCCGTTAAGTGATGTCCAATTAGCACTGGTAATATCCGCGGCTGAAGCAAAGGCATGTACGCCTGTTGCCTGAGTTACATTGTTCCATCCTTTCCGGGCATCCGTACTGGAAAGATCATCTGGCAATCCTCACCACCGAGATATTTGCCCGCCTGCAATTAAAGACCAATTTACTCCGGCACTTCCTTCTGTGTCACCAATGCGATAACCATCTCCATCATAGCTTACCGACACGCCTGCAGAAATACTTCCATTACCAATAGAAGCAATTGGCAATGAAATCATGGGGCGGCCTGTAAGAAGATCTACTGGAACATCAATTTGCGCCAAAACGAGTGACGGCACAAAAAAGTAGTGAGACATATTTTTCTTATACTTTGATATTTAATCTTCATACTATTTATTTGACGATCATTTTTTACGTAAAGTTAATAAATGTAACTGAGTTAAAGTTTACAAATACTTGCTAATGGCTGAAATTACTTACTTTGTTTTAAAAAACAATACCTCATTTTTAAAAGCGATATCTAACTGGAATAAGCTTTACGTGTCTGAAATTGTACTATTAGAGCAAAATCTTACATATGGCAATTCGTATTCATCTTAAAAAAAATACATTTAGCTATAACGGATTTGGTTGCGTTTGCCAGTCTGTAGAATTTTATAAAACAATAAAGGCTCTGTTGGAGCCTTTATGTTTTATTGAAATTATCGGAAAATTTAATCTAACAATGCAAGTATTTTCATCCTATTGTTCTTGCTGGAAGTATGAGAATAAGCGGTAACAATTTTGTATTCGAGTCCTTAAGATCGTATTGTATTTCAGGTACCTACGGTACTATACATTATCTATAAATTTCTACCGATATTCACCTATATCGAAGCATCAATTAGGCTTCATTCGCGTCTTCATTGGAAACTCAAAACCAAACCGAACTGCCAATCGATCGCCATACGGGCTGTAGTTATTTGGATCATAAATGTTATAGAGTACCTCCGTATTTCCTTTAATCCTTTTGTAAACTGTAAAGTCTTTCTTGATTCCGACAAACACACTGGCTACCCACTCGCGATAAGCAGGGTCGATGCCATGAGTTCTTGCAATCGGTGGTGGAATGGTGGTGTTCATAATTTCTGGTAATAAGCGGAAGTTGATTCCCTTCGTCCATTTAATTCAATTACCACCCACGGACCATAAATGCGTTGCTCGCTTTTAATTTCTAGATCAAAAGGCAGGCGCTGATTCCACCCTGCTCCAGCCGACAGTCTAGGCGTGATGCGACAGAACAACGCATTTACATCTAATAAAAAAATAATCGATTTTTAAATTTGAAATGTTAACCCAGGCACTATTCGCTCCATAAATGGCTTGCCTTTTAGTGGGTTGGGAAGCTTATTAGGTAGCTCAGTAATACTCGTTACTTCCGAATATTTCCCCTTTAGTTTACTGATTTTATCCATCGCCTGATGCAAAACCTCTTGTTTGCCTGGAAACAGTGATCTTTGCTACATTTAGTAACTGTTCTTTAGCAAGTTCTTTCATTTTATTTTGCATAGCTGCAGAACCAGTTAGTTGACTTGTTTGCCCAAGCATGGCCTGACCTTTTGTCAATTGACCCACTCCCTCCCATGCCCGCCACTTCTCCTTCAGGGTTTTTGGGAATATTGTTCACCTCACCCAGATTTCCCCTTACAAGGTTTTGTCATCCTTGGAGTACTCCCACTTGGCCTGCTTACTGAACTTTGTTGAGGTTGCCAGTGAAAGGGTCTTTCAAATTGGGATCAAGGTTGAGTTGGTTGCCAGCAGGTAGTTTTAGTTCAGTTAATTTTGGCATCGCTAAGAGGGAATGCCCAGAAGCCGATGTATTTAATGAGGGTAATGAATAGCTCTGAATAGCACTTAACTTTATCTATCGCCCTGCATTTGCGGTGGCAGGCTAACTTCATTCAGGCCTACAGTTGCTTTTGCTTTAAGGTCATCAATCTTTTTAGTGAGCGTTGAAATCTTTTCATCCTTCTCGTGGTTAAGACTATCCATCCTTCGGGCTAGATTTTCTGTAGGGAGTTTAAGATTACTGAGACTATCAATTTTGAATTGCAGTCGATTTCGGGTTGAATCAATCTTTAAAACTGATTCTGATATAATGCATTAAGACTATCAGCTTTAGATTGAATGCGAGGGTGATTGAATCGGCTTTATTGATTGACTTTTGTAAAAGAGTATCCGTGGACATTACGGGCAATGTAAAATTCAGACTATCCCATTGCTGGGCGATTGCAAACCGGGAGACTAAAATGAATATAAAAAGAAACCGGATTTTCACCCGATAAAGATAGAAAACAGAACTGATTTAATTAGCTATTAAAATATGGATTTGTAGTGAATTAAAGTACAGTTTTTTATTGTTTTATTACATCATTAAACATGCTTCCTTTTCGTTATTGTTGGCCACCTGATCTGCCGTGCACGTATCCCAATTGATTTATTATTTAGAAGGAAAATATTGTCTCCGGATCTTTTCTGCAAGAAAATATCAATTTCAGTTAGTAAATAATGGTATTACTTATAGTTGCAAGGTATCCAGTAAGCCATTTTATAATTATCTGAAAACCAATCATAATCCTTAGTGTGCCATTAGCAAACTGTCGTAGCTGTTGATCAAATTTAGTTAACTTGAATTGGGTTTTTATTGCCTATATTAACAATATCGTACAATAGTTTCCAACATCAAAAGGTAATTGAACTCTCTTATGGATTTTTTCAAGGATTTAAAAATTATTCTGCAATCAACTGAGTGATAAGATCGAGCAAGGATTTTCGTTCACGGCTTATCTTGATTTTCAACTTCAAACAGGATTTTCTCGCACAGATATGGCACGTTGCTTAAGTGTAAGCACGCGCTACCTTCAAAATAAAACCAAAGCAGATACGCTTAACAAACCTGCTTCTGAAAGGCTAATTGTACTGACTAGAATTTGGGATGCAGGCCTCGCTACATTTGATGGGAACAAAGAAGTGTTAAACCAATAGTTTCGCAGACCATTAATGCCCTTGCATGGCAGGACTCCCCTACAGTTAATGACCAATTTTATTGGCATGGAAGAAGTCAAGCAATTATTAGGCAGAATTCAGCATGGCGTTTATTCATGATGGCACACCAATACAGAAGGCTCTTTTACCATAAAAAAGCCATCCCGTTTATTCGGGATAGAAATCGGGATTTTGACTGAAAGCAGAATTTTAAAAATCAGGATAATTTCAGCACAAAATTTAGAAATTAGAGCGCCCTCTGAAAACTGGTAGGCACATTTTAAATTCTTAGAACTTTGAAAGCAGACAAAAACACATTTCTAATTATCCACTAAATTCAAAAGAGAATATGAAGCAAAAAGTGGTGTAGCGATAATTAAAACTCAATATTTGAAGAAGTGATTACTTAAGGCTTTTAGATACATTATTAACTGACAACAAATACAAATTGTAAAAGCGATCCAAGAACATGAAGCCGGTCGCAAGGCAGAAGACATCTGCCGGGAGTTAAGTATCACCACAGCCTCATTTTATAAGTGGCGGCAGCGATATGGGGGTATGGAAGCCAGCGATGTTAAGAAACTCAAAGAGATTCAGGAAGAGAACTCAAGATTGAAGCGGATGTATGCGGATCTGAGTTTGGTTCATGAAGCTTTGAAAGATGCGGTAGTAAAAAGCTATAGCGCCTGATGAGAAAGGCATACTGGTTCAGTTCATGATTGAAGAACATGGGTGAGCCAACGTCAGGCGTGTAAGGCTCTTAGTGTGCCACGGAGTAGCTATCAATATCATCCTGCCCCCAGGAACGATAGTCCGATTATTCAGGAGTTAGAAGCTCTTGTTGCTAAACATCCTGCCATTGGCTTTTGGCAGTCCTACTATCGTATAAGAAGGAAAGGGTTCCTATGGAATCACAAAAGGATTTATCGTGTGTATACTGCCTTACATCTTAACATTCGCAGAAGGTTTAAGAAACGTTTACCCGCCAGAGTAAAGCAGGCGTTATTTCAGCCACAGGCTATTAATGAAGTATGGTCAATTGATTTCATGAGCGATAGCCTTTGGGATGGAAGAAAGTTTAGGTTGTTAAATATCATCGATGATCATAATCGGGAGGTGCTTGCCTTAGAGGCTGATATTTCACTGCCGGCACTGAGAGTTACTCGTGTATTGGAATACCTGAAAGAATTCAGAGGTCTTCCTAAAATGATTCGGGCAGACAACGGACCAGAGTTTATTTCGCATGTGCTTGATGAATGGTGTCGCAAGCATGAGATTACGCTCACGTTCATTCAACCTGGTAAACCCATGCAGAATGGGTATGTAGAGCGATGTAACGGAAGCATTCGCAAGGAATTATTGAATGCCAATGTGTTTTACTCGTTGCGAGAAGTTCGCGAGAAAATGGAAGAGTGGATGATCGATTACAATCACCATCGGCCCTCATGAATCTCTCGACTACCGAGCACCTATAGAATTATTAGAAGCAATCACTTGAAGCTATGATTTCCTTTTCAATCGATAAACAGCGCGGCCAGGTGAATGTGGAATGGATGTCAAGACCGATTGATACCAATAAAAAAACAAAAATTAATCGCTCGTCTTGGCCTTGACATCCATGGAACAGTCACCTACTTTTGCTTCTCGACTGAAAAGAAAACTTTGAGTGGCCCAATTTTAAGGGGAGCTTACAAACGGGCCACCTAGAAAGATGAAGTAAACTGATCTGTTTTAAGAAATTCCTTTTAAGTTTAATATTATATAGATTCATTAGTCTAAATAAAGTAATTTGTCAATCTTATCACATACTATAATAATATTGTGCAAATAAAAAAGTTCGCAAGATGTCAACCACAAATGTAAAAGATACAATTATAAGCCGAGTTACCCATATTTGGAACTTATGTAAAGTTCTTATTCCAAAGGGTGTATCTCATGAAATAGGTATTACAAATACATTAAAGATAACCGTGAGAATAAAGGTAGCAGCAATAGACAAAAAGAAATCAAAGTCTTGGTCTGATTATAAGAAACAAAAAATATCTACTTCCAACGCGGTTGACCTAACAATGAATGAGTTTGATAAAAATGAATGGAGATGGTAAGATTAGGTATACATTTCGTTAATGTGGATCTGAATGAAGATGAATCTCATTAAAAAAGAAATATTGCGAGCCATGAACTTTTTCAAGGATATAGAGAAATTTTCTGCTATTGAATTGAGCGACAAGGTTGAGCAGGGATTTTTATTCGTGGCCTATCTTGACTTTCAATATGAAACCGGATTTTCTCGCACAGACATGGCTGGATTTTTAGGAGTCAGCGCAGAGACTGCTATCTGATAGCATTGTCTCTTAACGTTACTAACATTGATTAGTGAGTTGTCAAAATATTGAATGTCAAATCCCCTTCCTTTTTTTGTTACCCGTTCTGAGGCAAGAGGAAGAATCGAAAATGCAAAAAACGGGTGAATAATGGCGAACACTAAATAAAGACCCATGCTTGAATATGAACAGCAGCAAGCAATTAAAATACTTCAATCAGTTCTTTTAAAAAAGTATGCTGATAATGAAAAGGAAATTTATTACTTCCTGTCGGATCTTAATGCATTGCCAGAAACAGGATTAATAAAATAGTCCAAAAACCTATTGATTGATGGAAAAAGTGATAAATGATAAATCGGAAATAGGACAAGCACTTTCTTTATATGACAAGCATTTATTCTGGGAGTATAGCGAAAAGGAAATTGAGCAGCTGGGGCCTGAACTTGTCGTTCCAAGAGTTACCCGTTACGGTTCTTTGAATGACATCATCCGATTATTCGTAATTTTTCCTGTTGACGTTATTTATGAGGTTGTCAAGAATGACCATGAACTCGATGTTACTGAAAAGACCTTTTATTCAATGTCTGCTTCAATGAATCTTCATTACAATACCGTTCGCCCTGAGCTATTGGATCTCATTAAACAAATATGTGATGATCCATTTTTCAAAAATTACCGGTTAGTTGGAGGGACTTCGCTTTGTTTACAAATCGGACACCGTGAATCTATCGTTGCCGATTTTTTTTCTGATGGGAATGGGAAACCTGTACCCGACCTATTGAAATATATTTTCCAAGAATAATTTCTAAGATGGCCAAAGTAGAGTCGCAAAATGGTTGTATGGGGACAACAGCTCAGGGTATAAAGCTAGATGTATTTGACTATGGAGATCCATTTGTAAAACCCGCAAATATCATTAATGGAATTAGGTTGGCCAGTTTGTTGGATATAGGACTTATGAAAATAGACGTACAGAATAGAAGAAACACCTGGAAAGATCTCTAGACTTAAATGCTATCACTAAATTTCACCCATTTGGAGAATTGATTTCGGTATACAACCAACGGTATCCTCCATTGCCTGCAAAGCAATGCTTCATGTCACTTGTGAAGAATATAGAAAATCCTCCACCACTTGACAATTTCCCATATGATTTAATGTTTGATAATTCAAGACCCGAGGAAATTATTTCTGAACTTAAAGAAATGTGTTGAGGTTTACGCGTTATTGTTTCAACAAGAAACCGAAATATTAAAATCAAAATTCAAATATTCCGAAGAAAAGGATTTGAATAAAAATGAAACTTCCTCTAAGAATGAAGATGAAGATATGGGTTTGAATAAGGTAATATGAATATGAAGTCACAATAAACAATAGGTTTCTGGATAAAAATCAGACCACTGGAATTTCAGATACTTTTTACATAAAAAAATATAGATATTAAGACTCTGCAAGCGCATCAAAAACAGACCATCCCATTATCATTAGTTCCAATGCTTCCTGCGCTTATCACATACTATAATAGTATTGTGCAAATGTGTCCATAGCATTTTTTGGCCGAGTGGAGATAAAATAAATTCGTCTTCCGTCAGGTGAAAAAACAGGGTCACAATCTTTGTACAACGGATGTGAGAATGAAGTTAATATTGGTGTCTTCTAGGTATCTTCTTGATAATTGGAGACATAAATATCGTGATTTTCGTTTCTTGAAAAATAGAACCTTTGCCATCAGGTGAAAAAATGCATTGAATTCTAACGAATCAGTATTGATTATACCCAGTAGGTAGGTGCGGGCAGAATCGATTGGCAAAGGTATTGGGTAATGAATCTCATTGGGTGGGGAACAATTAATTAGAAGTTAACCATTTAAGAAAAGTTAAATGTGTTACTAATTACAACGGAAATTATAGAACTTGTAGATTCAATATACGCAGGTATATATGAATGAATGTTAAAGTCTTGACAAATTTTTTTGTTTCATTTAGCTATTAATCGTCAATTTAAAATGCCCGGATATTAAGGAGTTTGAGAATTTTTTTGAATTTTGACTACGAGCATGATACTATTTGGTAAAAAATATACTTACTCTTCCTATATTGATCGAAATTCAAAAATCTATCATGCTAGCACTAGCCGAATTCGATAATTCACCGCGTTTAAAAAGCTTGCATAGCATTGTGGACTTTATATTCTTGATTCGTGAGAAGCCTCTTCAAAAAAAGGTAATAATAAATGTGGGTAAGAAGTTTCGCTTTAATAATACACAACTAGCAGAAGTGGTAGGTGTAAGCGTCCGGGCTTTTCATCGCAAAAAACCAACCGACACAATTTCAATCGATGCATCTGAAATCACAATGCGCCTTGCGGAACTTTACAGAAATGGGCTAAGCACATTCGATAATGATGAAAAGAGCTTTCTCCAAGAGGCTTAACGTAAATCGGTAATTTGATAAAAGTTGGGGGGTCTCTAAATCATATTCGATCCATAAAATATTATTGAGAATACTTATTTTTATTGAATGAATAAAGATAATCTCTCAAATAAAAAAGACGACTTCTTAATGCAAATTGAAGAAGCCAGAAGGATAAACGCTGCAATAAAACGAGTTGTCCGAAATATAAAGGATTTTGATACTACTGGAGTTAACTTGCTCAAAGCCCCAACTGAAAGAGGAAAGACATTGATCTGTTTTGAGTGACTTTTCATAGCACAAACTCAAAACTCCAATACCCTACCCTTATCAAAACCATCATTTTCATTGTAATGCACGTATCCCAATTGATTCGTTAATAAGGTTGTTCCATGAACTTGAAATGAGGGGATATTTCTGATGGTGATGACCATAAATCCAGAATTTAGGTGCTAGCATTTCTATCAGCACTTCCAGCTCTGTACCGGGAAGGCCTCGTTTAATGGAGAATATAGAAATTCTTTCGGGTAGTTAATTCTCGTTGGTATATGATGGGTTACTACAATGTTAGTAGCCTTGGGAAAGCTTGCAATAGACTGTTCAAGGAATTTGAGTGAGGCCTATGAAGGTTATTGAATTCTATTGCATTGAATAACTTGTTGTTATACTTGATCAAGTGGAAGTCACTTACACCACTTTCAATATACATTTCGTTTCTCCTACTAATTTTACTCCAAAGTGTTGAAAAATGAATGGACACAATCCTGTAACTCAATTGCCTTATTATTTAGGAGAATAATATTTTCTCTGATCTTCTCTGAAAAAGAAGCTTCTTTTTATGTTAACGAATAATCATAGTACTCATGATTTCCAGGTATCCAATATGTTATTTTAAAGTGCTCCGAAATCCAATCGAAGAACCAATCATAATCCTTCAAATGGCGTAAAGTGACAATGTCACCAGCAAGAATTAAAATCTCAGCAATTGGGGTGAGTGGATTCAATCGTATCCACTTCTTGTTCTCTGAAAATTCTAAATGTAGATCTGAACAATATTGAATTTTCATTAATCAATTCATTTGGGTAATATTCTATGGCAATAAGAGATAAACTAAATTAGACCTGAGGTTTTTAATTTAATATAGAATTCTAAATTTAAATAAAAAAAAATATTGCGAGCCATACATTTTTTAAAGAATATTGAAAAATTTTCTGCCATCGAATTGAGCGACAAGGTTGAGCAGGGATTTCCATTCGCAGCCTATCTTGACTTTCAATATGAAACCGGATTTTCTCGCACAGACATGGCTGGATTTTTAGGAGTCAGCGTACATTACCTGAAGGTTAAAGCCATAAACGACAAGCTTACAAAACACGCATCTGAAAGGTTATTTAAACTTAATGAGGTTTGGGTTTTTGGTCTTACTTGCTTTAACGGAAACAAAAAAGACTTTAATCAGTGGCCCCACACGTCCCTTGCTCCTTTACATGGCAGAATTCCCCTCCAGTTATTGACCAATTTTATTGGCATGGAAGAAGTTAGGCAGTTGTTAGGGAGAATTCAGCATGTGTGTATTCATGACTTAGAACCATACTGAAAAAAGTTCAACGGACTTCATTCAACTAAAATAATCAAATTGTCCCCAGACAAAACTCAGAGAAGCGGTGCTTAAATCAACATTCCAAACTCTACTAACTTTTGTATATTCGTGTACCAATAACACAAACTATGCAGTCCATAAAAGTAGCAGTAGATGCGGTAATCTTCGGATATGATACCGAAGAAGGGTTTCTGTTCTTCTTATTAAACGGAAATACGAGCCTTTCAAAAAATCGTGGGCGTTACCGGCGGAAAAAGCTACCACGGTTGGCGTTTGATCATAAACATATTGTCGAAAGTGCGATTAAACGCTTACGCGGAAAAATTGCCTATGAACCTGTTGGCTTCGAACTGCTAGATAAAAAGTTTCCCTTCTCCGACCTGGAGAAACTGTATCAAGTACTACTCGACCAAGAACTTGATAGACGGAATTTCAAAAGAAAATCATGACTTATGGTTTTCTCGAAGAACTCGAAGAAACCATCCAACGGAGTGTTGGCCGACCGGCCAAGTTATTCCAATTCAATAAAAAGAAATTTCGAGCTGAAAGAAATCGGATACAATTTCGATCTTTTTATCTGATAATCAATCAGCAGTTATTTATTGTATTTATTACGCAAATTAGTTTGTGAATACGAATCTTTGTCGTTTATATTTGCGTATATATTACGCATATATATACAAATAAGCGAATGATTACAAAAGCCATCCATATCTGCCTTCAGAAAGCCAAAGAAAAACAATGGCGTAAAACCTATTGGGCCTTCGACATCCACGGTACTATTCTGAAACCTAATTTCAAACAATATGAAATCACAAAAGAATTCTACCCACATGCTAAAGAAGTGCTTCAACTTATCAGCAAGCAAAAAGACATTGTAAAAATCCTCTATACCTGTTCGTATCCAAACGAGATAGAACAATACGTGTCCTACTTCAACGCGAATGGTATCCATTTCGATTATGTAAATGAAAACCCGGACGTAGCCGATGGAAGCTACGGATACTACAAAGAAAAATTCTACTTCAATGTGCTCATGGATGACAAGGCAGGATTTGATGGAGAGACGGATTGGCTAACCATAAAAAGAAACTTTATTTAAAACTTTTAAACACTAAAATCATGTTTCGGAATTAACTTTAAAATTCGATTCCATTACCTATGTGATCCATAGCGTGAATGGAAAGACCAAGCACGAAGGAAAAGCATTGTCGTTTTTCTATTTCTCACCAACCTCTACCATTGTGGCGGTGCCACGGGGGAGCCGTGATATCCAGTTTATCTTCAACGAAACTACGCGTGACTTCCAAACGATTACCATCCAAGGACAGATCACCTATGTAGTTGATAACTTAAAAGCATTGGCTATGCTTTTTGATTTTACGTTAAATGATTCCAGCACCAACCAGTTGGAAAATTTTGAAGCTAAATCAAACGATTAAATAACGAAGCACAAACTGCTACCTCATCATTCATCCAAAGCCTTACGTTAAAGGATGCATTACGAAGTGCCAGAGCCATCAGTGATCAAATATCCAATGGGCTAAAATCTTCACAAGCAATTGAAATGTTGGGGGTAGCGATTGTCAGTATCGATGTCTTGTCTGTTCGTCCAACACCCGAAATGGCAAAGGCATTAGAGACTGAAACCAAAGAGGCACTTCAAAAGATGCCGACTTGGCCATTTACAGTCGTAGGAACTTTGCTGTGGAGCAGGAACGAAACATCCGCGAAAGCGAGCTTAACACGGAGATTGCAGTACAGGAAAAACAAAGCAGATCAACGAAAAGCAATGGGAGATTAAAATGATTGATTCTGATAAATCCGTAAACTCCGAGAAATGAAAATGGATGCTGATCTTACCATTGAAGAGCAGAAGACTAAACTCACTGAATTGCAAGCTGCCAACGACAAAAAGCTTGCAGATGCGAAAAGCTACATGCTTGAAAAAACATTGCAGCCATACAAAAACCTCGATTGGAAAAACTCTGATGGCCATACACAACCCGGCAACCTTACTGCCATGGACCATATTGGTTTTGCCTTTCGGAATTGGCCGAGAATTCAAGTAAGATCGGTACGCTAAATATTACTCCAGATTTATTGGAGGTGTTATTCGAAATCAAAAAAACAAATAGTTATGGCTTTTGAAAATGCAATTGTTGTCACTAATAAAACCCGGCTTGAGCAATTGATCGAGCGGTTCAACACAAAATCACAAGCGCGATTTTATATTGAGCATGCCTTGGGCGATTTTGAAGAGTATGAATTGGAGCACGAAGCTTTTCAACGCTCACTGGACACGGTGTTAAAGGCTACAAGTCGTCATTCCAAAATGAAATTGATTGATCGGAAATATTTATCCAACTTCATTTTGTGATCATGATATTGTAGTAGCCCCCTGGTCAGGATGGACTTGTGGCCAACACGGCCAAGTACATCAAGGCTTGCCGCTCATGGGCGTCAATCGGATCCCATCCGCAATGATGGGATTCTATTCCCTTTACAAAAGACAGCTTTGAAAGCGCATACATAAAAGTGTTGGAGAATAATTTTTCCTCTACTCATGTAACCATGGCGCAGGCGGTAACGAATGAAGGACAGTCGTTGGTGGCGTTCAATGATTTATTTATTGGTCCTGCATCGCATACATCTGCTCGCCATAAAATAAGTTTTGATTCACAAACTGAAACCAGAGTTCAAGTGGATTGATTGTTTCAACAGGTGCTGGTTCAACAGGATGGTTGAGTTCAGTGATCAATATGTCGAATGGAATTAATGCCTCCCTCATACCTTCCTTTGAACGATTGGATTTAAAATGAAATGGAACGAGGACCGGCTCGCGTTCGTGGTCAGGAACCGTTCCTGAGCAAGCACTCGCAGATCAATTTAACAACTGGGTTTATAAATTCGCAGCACACCCTTCAACTCGAATCGCAAATGCCTTCGAATGGA
>JADJMA010000052.1 GCA_016709845.1 Flammeovirgaceae bacterium
TGCTGTACAGTTCCTGGGGTGTATTCGGTTTTGTTTTTTACTAAAAGGTCAATCAAAGATTTTAAATATTGCAATAGAAGTGCACAGCCCCCATCCTGACTATCGAGGTCCATTTGGTTTTTGATAATTTTTGATAATTTTTATTTCCGGATACAGGCAGCCCTTTTGTTTGTCTGTGTATAACTATTTGGTAAATTTGTGATATTAGATTTAGTCATCATGATATGCGTATCTATATGTTTAATTTTGTTAATGAGTTGCCCTCCGATTTCATCCCATTCATCGGGAGTAATCAGAACTCCTATTGACAATTCAAATTTTAGCCTGTCATATATTACAATGGCATACAATCTGAATGCATTTCCTTTGCGTTTATTTTGGTTCAAGTAAAACCTAACCGTCGCGTTTTTCTTTGACTTTATAACAGACATGTAAGAGGGAGTTGAAACTATCCTCGGATACGTATTTCCGGCTGTTATAATGGTCTGCATATTCAGGTAATTATCCCTTCACTATGAAAAGTTTAACAATTTTGAAACTCGACAGCTTCTGATTAAGTGTTTTGATTTGTTGACTTATAAGGATTGTAATAATGGTGCAAGTTTAAAAATAGTGTTTTACTACATTCCCGAAAATATTGGATTTGCCTTGTAGTAATTGAAAATCAAGCAATAAGATGCTTTCTCTCAAAATGCGGCCGCGATTCTTGTATTTAGATTCAGTTAAATAATACATCAATAGAATTTTCGAATGGGAAAACGCTTTTATTAAATGAAAAATTAGAAGTGAAAATTAAAGATGGCGTAGCCGAAAACAAAGTTAAAAGCGTGCAATTAGTACTATAATACATTCAATATTATTCTCATGTTTAAAGATGCACATTAAGAATTCAAACACCTAAAAATTGTATCATATCGACCTTTCTTCTTCATTGTTTGTAAATTAAATATATTTTTCACCGCTAAAATATCCCCAATAAAATAGATAAATTCAGCTTGTGACTTATCAGTGAAATATTTATTAAACCCATTGAAAAGAGCTTGGACTATCCAACTTTTAAAATCAGATACTTGAGATGTATGCTCTTTTTTAGTAAGTGCATTTTGTTCAATTTTAGTTTTTATGAAAAAATAATTGGCATCCTCTTTTAGCCATTGCTTAATGAGGTGAATATTTTGTCCGTAATAATCATATTGCCATTTTCGCAACTCCGGCAAAATAATTCCAGCATTAAAAGTTGCTCTACGTTGATTCTGAACATAAATATCGATACTGCTGTTTTAATAGGGCTTGATGTTAGTTCGTATATCAATTCAACAAATTTAATTATTTACAGAAGTGACCGATTCTCTTCCACAAGTTCTTTAGTTTGAGAGCTATCATTTAATTTATTCTTAAATTGATTAAAGTAATAATCAATGATTAAAATCGCAACAGATATTGTATCGCATGAAATATTAACCTGATACTGATGGATAATCGATTCCAATTGATAGTATAGAGATTTATTAATCCAGAAATTTGATATGTATGTAAATTCTTTTGATGGGTCGGTTACTCTGTTGTAGTAGTTTAGAATGTGTTTGTTAGGCTTTAATACATCTTCAGTACCGAATATTTCAATAATAAAATCTTCATCGATGGATAGAGCTTTTCCATCCGTTTCAAAATTATCAATGTTTATTGATGAATCCAGTTCCAAATACGGAAACGCGTATTGTTTAAATTTTTTCATGTAAGAATGGATTTATTCTATATGTATTCTATCTGATTTATGCTTATTAATAATACAAAAAATAAAAGTAGTAAACTTTGTGAAAGTAAAAAAATCATCGTACAAGGAACTTTTAACAAATTTGAAATTGTTTAGAAGGCCTTTTTTATAACATGTAATTACCAGGAATATGTATATGTTCAAATTTTAATTGTTTTGAAATCAGAAAAAAGGTTGAAATATTGATAATAGAGAAATAAAATGAAACATTGCCAGTGATGTAATATTTTGCAATCAGATGAATAGAATCTGCTAAATTAAACAAGAGGTAAGGATTGTAATAGCAAAATTTTAAAAAAATGGCAAAATGGAATTCAGATAGATTACTACCTGGATGATATGCAGACCTGGGCCTATGTTAATGTAGCGGATGATTAATTTGATGCTCCTACACTTGTTTTAGATTCCAACGAATAAAATATTAAAGAAAACTCAATTGTATTATGTGAAATTCAGTTGATGGATAAAAATACCAAAGCACATGTAATTTAAGTTCTACCTAAAGCTAAAGAGGATAATCTGGATTTTCATCTTCTAGAGCAAGACATCATTTTCAAGGTGAAACATTTTACCAGGCAGGTGAAGCAAAAGGTGAAGCAATATGGGGTATTTAGCCCAATTATTTTTTTATTTTTTAAAAAGAAACCCTGGTTATCAATACGATACCAGGGTTCTTATTTGGAAGTTACGCTCTGGGAGGTCGCGAGCAGATTCGAACTGCTGTACAAGGTTTTGCAGACCTCTGCCTAACCGCTCGGCCACGCGACCAATTGCGGGTGCAAACATAATAAATTTCTGTTGTTCCCCGCGGTATTTGTTTTTCGCTTCAGGAACCTTAACGCTTGTATTTTTCTAATGTTACGCCTCAGATGACATTTTCACCATTTCATGCTGATCTTCAACAGAAAATATTGTTTTTGTTGCCCTTTCGTTGGGAGATTGCTTAACTTAGCTACGTCATTCTTGTTATATATGTCATGAATAAAGCAGTTGCCGGATATCATCTCTTAATGATCTTATCGGCTGTAGATGAGAACTTTAACGGTAAAGAAGATCGGATTATTAAAAATTATCTGATTGAGAATTTCCCTTTGGATGCCAATCTCGACGATGAGATGGAAATTTTGAGTAATCTCGATCCGTCGGATTATCCGGTGCATTTCAATAATGCCATGAATGCCTTTTATATGGATTCAACTCCGGAACAACGTGCTCATTTCCTTGATTTTGCGGTTAAATTGGTAATTGCCGATAAAAACATTACTCCCAAGGAAAATCTATATCTGAACGAATTGTATAACGCCTGGGAAGAAAATTTCTCTATCTGAAAAGGAGTTCTAAAAAATAAAAACCCGGATTGGTGAACCAGTCCGGGTTTTTTTATGGGTGATGCTTTTATTAATTGAAAGCATTAAATCCTGTGACATCCATCCCTGTGATAAGCAAGTGGATATCATGTGTGCCTTCGTATGTAATCACACTTTCCAGATTCATCATATGGCGCATAATCGGATATTCACCGGTAATTCCCATACCACCAAGCATTTGACGTGCCTCACGTGCGATCTGGATAGCCATATTTACATTATTACGTTTGGCCATTGAAATTTGTGCAGGTGTTGCACGGTTTTCGTTTTTCAATACACCAAGTCTCCAGGTAAGAAGTTGTGCTTTAGTGATCTCAGTGATCATTTCGGCAAGTTTTTTCTGTTGTAACTGGAATCCTCCAATCGGTTTACCAAACTGAATTCTTTCCTGGCTGTAGCGAAGTGCTGTATCGTAACAATCCATCGCCGCACCAATAGCTCCCCAGGCAATACCGTAGCGGGCAGAGTTAAGGCAGCCGAGTGGTCCTTTGAGTCCTTTTACATTCGGGAAAATATTGGCCTTTGGAACTTTTACATTGGCAAACACCAGTTCTCCGGTAGCACTTGCGCGCAATGACCATTTGTTATGCGTTTCAGGAGTTGAGAAACCTTCCATTCCTCTTTCTACTACCAATCCGCGAATAACACCCTCTTCATCCTTCGCCCATACTACAGCGATGTCTGCAAAGGGAGCATTGCTGATCCACATCTTAGCTCCATTTAAAATCACATGATCTCCGGCATCTTTGATGTTGGTGAGCATTCCGTTAGGATTGGATCCGTGGTTTGGCTCAGTAAGACCAAAGCAACCCATCATTTCTCCTGTAGCCAGCTTGGGAAGGTGTTTTTTACGCTGTTCTTCCGAGCCATACGTATAGATCGGATACATCACCAATGAGCTTTGTACAGATGCAGTAGAACGAACTCCACTGTCGCCACGCTCAACTTCCTGCATGATCAAACCATAGGAAATCTGGTCGAGACCACCACCGCCGTATTCAGCAGGGATGTAAGGACCAAATGCGCCAATACCGGCAAGTCCTGCGATTATTTGCTTGGGAAATTCTGCACGCTGTGCATAGTCTTCAATGATCGGTGAAACATCACGCTTCACCCATTCACGTACGGAGTCACGGATTAATCGATGTTCTTCCGTGAGTAGTTCATCCATGAGGAAATAGTCATGGCCTTGGAAACGATCTTGTGGCATAGTCCTTTTTTTAGCGGTTTGTTCCCTTATGGGGGGCAATTCCTGCGGCGCAAAGATAGCGCTTTCAGAACGAAGTTAAACGACCTTTACCAGAAAAGAATCTACTGGTTATGAGCAGATTGACGAAGATCATCAGGGCGGTGAATAGCCGATTTTCCCTGAGCTTTATTTTCAGTTTCAGTCGGATGACACTATGCTATAACAAGTCAGAAGGCGCATTGTTCATTAGTGGCTTAAGGATTCATGCCTGGATTTCTTTTTGAAGAAAGTGTACTTGCCGGTTTTTTTATTCCCGCATATTCCAAAAATCTCTCGGATCAAGACTTACCTTGATGTATTGGATTTTGCAGCCATGATTTTGTTGCAGGATCTGCTCATAGTTTTTTGCATGCTTTTTATTCATCATTCCTAAAAATCTTGCCCAGTAAAGCACAATAGTATAGTCATAATCTCCGGCGTTAACTACCTTGTTTGATGTAGTTGAAAATGGAACTAAGTCTTTCATTCGATTGGTAAAAGTGAATCTGATTGTGCTTCCTGTTTGTTAGCGCATATGCTTCGGAGATATTGCATATAGGGCCCCGGACAACCTGTAGTGTCGTACCGGTACAGCATTTTCCCTTCGCGATCATACACAACAGCCATACTCGATTTTCCTGATAGTACCGTATAGAGGTATTTTTCGAAAGTTAAGGAGTCGCGTAATGAAAGTTGTTGTCAGTTTGTAATCCCTTTCTTGCTGCATATTTTAATAGCTGTTGCTCACTTTTCACGTTGGCATTACGGGTCCCAAGGAAAACATATTGGACAGGTCTGCAGCTTTGCAGGAACAGTGTAAGTATTGCTGTAAGAAGAAGAACGATTTGTACATAAGTGTGAATTTTAGTTTTGTAGTTCTGATTGAACTATTATCTGGTCATTGTTGATGTAAATTATCCTGACTTTTCATTCGTTAAGGCAGTGTTTTTCTGACCTCTTTATAAAGTCGTTTGCATTGTTTGAACATGAATCGGTTCCAGAAAAACGATGGTGTAAGGTGATTCACTATTTATAGTTGGTTTCGGATTTTTCTGTATAAATGGAGTACTGGTTTTAAGTATTTCATCAAAGCTGATCAGTGAATCAATTGGAGCGGCAGTTATCGGAGGAAAACTGCAAAATTGTTATCCTTATTCCATTGAAGATTAGGAAATCCGGGTGCATAGCAGTTAATGAACCATGATTCAGGGTATTGGTTTTTACCAAAATATAGCATCTGAATCGGCTGATAATGATTTTTAATTTGAAAACGTTTAGTGGTATCCTTTAAACTCAATCTGAGGATGTAGTTTGTATCTACTACGAATGATTGCAGTGGATTTCCCCTAGTTTTTGAGTAGCCGTTTATGCATGGCTGGAGTTACCGGTTTGATGTGTCTAATGCCCATTATTTCAGCGGCGATGAAAGTACAGGAAGACGTCAGTAAGCTTAACGGTACGAAGAGAATCAGCAGTAATCGGGAGGACTTTAATATAGATTTCATAGTAGTTTTTTTGAATCATCAAAACCGGCCATCTTGCGATAGCCGGTTTTTTGTTAGGTGATTGGTTGTTATTGTGTAATTATTGGCAGTGTGACGGTAAGAGCCTGTTTTTCGTTTTATCGAGTTTATATTGACCGCGTTTGATGATTATACTGTTGAAGCCAAATTCACGCAGCTTCTGCAGGTATTTTTTCATATCCTGATATACATAGAAGATGTTTTCATCGGCTTGTGCAGGGAGTTGTCGCTCACAATGTTGAAGATGATTTTATTGTCCTGGAGAGTTACTTCTCCAATGCCATTGTTTGGTTCAGTTGATTTTGCCAATGTTTGCAGTTGTATAAATCAGGAAGCAGATACCTTTGTCGCCTTCGCATCCTTTTCCATCTGCAGTTGGATGTGTACGTGTTCCAAATACAAGTCGGATTCGACCGTTGGTTTGGCTGAAGGAGAGTGTGGAGGTGATCATAAAGATACCCAGGAGGAAAAGAGAAACAAGAAAGGATTTTTTTAAAGAAGTTTTCATGGTTTTTTTGATTTTTGTTTATTTTTTTAGGTTTTTGAATGAGATGTTTTCAGGTGGTTGTTAAATTATTCATGTCGGGTTTTTATTGGAATAACAAAATATTCATCCTGTTGTTCGATCGGATAATTCCTCTGAGAATGGTGAGTGTGCCGGAGTATCCCAGTCCTCTCGTTTGCTCTTCACTAAATACCAGATCATAGGGAAATGGAATGTACGGTGCAGAGGTAAATTCATCCATTACCTGTCGATCAGTCCTTTTTCTGCACGCACAAATATTCCTTTCCATTTGTTTCGTAAATACCAATGTAAGCAGTTCGCATGGTAAATACAGGGTAGATGCAGATAGCAAAGCCACTTTCGCACTGACTTGCCATGGTTCCAATAGTGACTTTGATTTTCACTCTTGGTTTTGCCTGCGGATTCGTTTGTCCATAAGACAAATTCGCTGCTGCCATGAGCGCAACAATTAACATTTTTGTGATGGTGTTTTTCATAGTTGTTTTTATTTAAAATGGTTTTATTGAACAATACTTTCGCTGTTGCATCCGTAACAGACGGACACAAATTTTCACTGGCCTGTAAATATTCTACAGGTGTAACACTAATCAATAAGATAGCTTTCGATGATTGAAGGCTTGCTTACAGTAAGGGTTCTGTTGATCTGGCCTTGCAATGCATTTCGCTCTGAAAAACCGGACAAATCTTCTACTCAAATCATTTTGATGTCCGGTACAAATATATAACGACTTTTTTGAAATCACCAAATTGTTGGTCAAAATAATGAACAGGAAATTGTTGATAGTGGAATTAGTAAGAGATTAATCCTCATGCTGGAGGAACACGGATTGAACGGATCACTTTGTGAATACGGATTTGCATGGATTTTTTCGTTACGCCAAGTGCATCTCACGATCAAGCTCCGTTAGGAGCGACATATGGCAACAAAAAAAGCACCCACCACCACCCAGAACCCCTTTAGGGGTGACACCACTGCGCCCTCACCTCTGCACCTCTGCGAGAAACAACTCGTTGAACTCAGCACTCGAAATCAAGCTGAAATAGATCCGCGAATTCCGCTTGTTGACATTTAGTTTTTTAAAAAGAGTTAAGAGAAGCGGAACCGCAGCATCGGCGTCATCTGTGTTCCATCAGACAGGAACACGGATTGAACGGATTAAACGGGTCTACGCGAATTGATTTAAAGAAAATTTAGTGTAAATACGAATGATTATTTCTAATAAAAAAAGTCTGATACTAACCTGCTATAGATTTGTATCAGACTTCTTTAATCTGCATTGTTCGGTGCAGATACAGTTGAAAGTTATTATTTCAATTTTATCTCTTCAACCTGGATAATCTCCTTGGTTGTTTCGTTTGTCAGAATTGCAACCAGGTGAATATGGTCTGCAACGGCATCGTTAGGCACCAGGCGTGTAGCAGAATAACTGCGTGTGATTTCTGCGCCAGCTGCTTGTGTGCCCAGGCTTTCTCCATATGTACCGTTCAATGTTCCTCTCAATACATGGTTGTGAATGTAACTTTGCACATTGGTATTTCCATCTTTCTGCCATTGAATAATGCTGTCTTCTGTAAAGTAAACAGCAAGACTCACCGGATCGGTCAATTCATTTACCACTTTCACTGTAACATCGGCAGTGATGCTTTTATTTGTTTCATTGTAAGTTGGAGTGATTTCAATTCCTGCATCTGCGGGTATTGCTAACCAATCATTGATTTTTGGTTCCCAGTTTGCCCAATCAAGAATCAGTTGATTGTTGGTGCCACTGTTGAGCATTCGGTTTACCATCCCTTTTGGAAAAGGTTGTCCGATTACGTTGAAGTCAGTAGCAATCTGGGTTGATAATGCATTGCGGAAATCGTAAGTGAATACGGTGCTCCGGATGGATGGGTCAGCCCAATAATCTGCGTGTACAGCGATGATGACCAGTTGCTCGCCAAATAAATTATGTAAGCGGGTGGCCTCACGGTGTGCATTCGGACAAGCCTGACAAACGTGACCGGTGAAGTCTTCGATCAGTACTTTGCGCACCACATTGTCACTGGTATCTACTCCGCCGTTATTTGTTACTCCGTAAGGTCCGTCAATTTCATCACAGCCCTGAATAAACAGGATAGAAGCGGCGACCAGAAGAAGATGTTTGAATTTCGTGATTGTATTTGTTGGGTGTTCGTTAATATCAAAGGCATGAATAATTATTCCTGTTTGCCGAAGGTTAGAACCTGCTGCTGACTGTCAGCGCAATGCCATTACTTGCAGGTACGAAGCGGCAAACACCGCCTACGCATAATAATCTGGCCCGTTGACTGCCCAGGAGATCCCGACACGTGTACCAGTCTACATAGTTGATGCTTCCGTTAAAGTAATGAAAACGTTTGTCGCTGTCTTCGTTTCCGTAATTCCATTCGTCAAAAGCGGTAAGAGTCCAATGGGGAGCCATGTTGAATTCAACCAATGCCATTGCCCAGTTTCCACGATCCTGTTCGGTATAAGATGTTCAATATCGAATCGAATACTGTTTTCGTTGGTGATCTTATAGGTGTATTCGATTACGCCGAGATGGGAAGAGACCTGCTTTTCGCCGATCTTACCTTCGATTTTATTTCGGTCGTAAATCTGATAGAGATAACGGCAATAATTTTACTTTTTAGAGATTTTCTTTGTGACTTCCAGTGTTACTTCCTGGTAATAGCGATCCTCTCCGATGGCGAAGAAGTCACTCTTATATCCCAATGTGTCGTCAAGATTTGTTCTGTCGATATCACTTACAGCTGCGTAATTGGCCATGATCGTAGTGCCATATTGACCACCGAGTTTAGTTTTCGGTTTGAAGTTGTAGTAGATCTCTGCTGATCCGCCCATCTCTCCCAGTGGCTGGGTAGCATAAGGATATAAAGTAGCCAGACGATATGTTTGCTGACGATTTACAGCAGGAAGGTAGTTGATGAGCAAACGGTTTCCGGTGACAGCACGGTCAGAGCGGAAATCCATGTTTGATACACGCTTTCCGCTTACACGCACACCGAGACCTTTTTTCGTGTAGGTAAGGTTGGTGAACAATGCTTCGCCGTAGTTGTAGGTGAAGAGGTTTGACTGAAGGGTCGTTGATTTTGTAAGCATATTCCGCATCAAAAGCTACTTTACCATATTTCAGACTCAGGCGACCAGCATAGGCTCCTACGTTTTCCGGCAATACCAACGAAGGACGATCATCTTTCTGGTACTTGCTCACGAAACTACCGCCAATGCCTATCCGAAGTTTCATGTTTTCGAACATTTTAACTGCATCATTCAGTTGAATGTCGGCATCAACACCGTACAATACTCTCGAGGGTACGTGAAAAATCTCTCTGACGACCAATCACCCCTTTCAGCGTAATACCGGCTGCCGGAGTAGAAGATGGCACGTAATCCG
>JADJMA010000053.1 GCA_016709845.1 Flammeovirgaceae bacterium
CAGAAACCACAATAAATAACTTATTCCACTCAACGGCAGTGTTCGGCAATACTTCAGAAACGACTATTTTATTTCAAGCTTCCATAGGAATTAAAACCGATAACTCCAGGTCGCCGCAAGTGCCCCTTTGCGGTCAAGCTGAAATCCGTTGAAATCATTCTTAACCGGTTGTATCCATCGCCAAAACCAAAACGATTACCTGCAAAACCGTCCACCTGGGATGATGGCATTCAGTCCCAACCCGACATCCCAGAATTGTCCGCCATAATTCGCGGGAAAATCCATCGGACCGATACGCGCGTTGAATGAATCAAAGTCCCGCTGTACCGCGCCTTGCAGGTGATACGCACTCGCACGAAAGCTGTTAACCATTGCGTCAGATCACAACCACCCCACGTTGTCGCCTGAAAAATATCACCCAGACGGTAACCGGATTTATTTTTCTCTTCCATGCGTTTGACACCACTCAGTTGCGCACCCCACGACCAACGGCTTTTCTCTCCGGCATAAGTCAAACTTGGCATAAAATCCCAGGTACCACTCCCAAGCTGCATGCCAAAATGGATCAATCCACCATCAATCTGAGCCATGCGACGCAATTCTATATCCACCTTTCCGGTAGGTGCACTAAGTCCCAGATTCATATGGATGCGATGACCGGGAATATTGATCAACTTAATTAATGATGAAAATACGTATCCCCGACAGCGCCGGTTTCATGACCCGAAGCACCCATGTTCGTGCACACCCGGTACAGGAGGTGGACGCCCGGCCACTTGCGCAGATTCATGTCCATGTCCATGAAAGTCGGCATTAGCATGACATTGAGCCATTTCGTCGGTGCATACATGATATCGAGCATATGCATGCGCATGTTCATGTATGCGGGTGTGAACCGGCATGGCGTTGCATCGTTGCAACCTTGATCAACAACTGTTTGATCACTCACTTTATGTGCGCCATGCATCATGCTTCCATCGGATTTACCCAGCATAAACCGGTAACCCATCATGAAATCTCCAGGTTTATCGAGCATATGACCGAACATAATGCCAGCTGGAGGAGTTTTGTGGTGATGGTGCTTGGATGAATCCTGATGATGAGAGGAATTACCTGTAGGCAGGGACAAATTGGTTGGTTCTATGTCAAATTTCAGTGCCGCATTTGCCACATAGTAATCAAAATCGGCAAAACTGTTATTTCCGCTTCCTATCTGCAGAGAGCTGACGCGAGTATAGTATTCAAAACCGGCTTCCAGCGCGACGCCTTTTCCGAGCATCTTACTCAATGTACTCCACCGCTGAATGCCCCAAAACCTGCTAAACGATGATCGCTGGAAAAATTATCGGGTAATTTTCCCGCATCGAATGACATTGTTTTGGCTATAGCGCTAACTGATAGCCCATCAACTGAGTTGCCATTTTGGTCAACCAGATTAAAAATCGAATCGCCAAAATATTGCACATTTGGATTTTTAGTATCAATCCAGATTTGGCGACCTAGACTATCGACTTCATTTTTTAGATATGTCTGTTTAGAAAACAAATAGGGTCGATAAAAGCTTGCAGCATCTTGAGAATAATAGCGAATCCGTGGTGTCAACGTCCACCTGCTCCCAATCGGTTGCACCCAATTGGCATCAAAGGTATGGGTATTAATGCCCCAATCATCCACTGATAATCGGTAACCGAGATGTAATGCCGCATCGAGCGCACCGATATGCTGAACATATTTAGTGTTAATGGCGACTTGATTGCGGATATTGGGTCGCTGTTCAATGAGCGCACGCAAATCACCGGCAATCGGTGTTGTCTGGCTATTGTTTAAAGCAGCCGGATCAATAAAAATCACCGACATCACCTTATAGGGATTCTCCATAAACCCCTCGCTACGGGTATAACCAATATTGGCATCAATAAACGCAATCTTGGTTCAGAACCTGAGTTAAGCCAACATTTGCCACCCAATCATGCCGATTACCTTGCAATATTTCCAGAACCGCCACGGCTTGTAATTTGCTGGGAAAATGCAGTTTTGGTGATATAAGGTGAGGCATCAGGGTCCAGAATGGCGCCAATCTCACTATGCGTATATCCCCCCCCAAATTTAACACTGGTTAGCTTTTGATTAAAATCCAAACGCCCGCCAATATTGCCATAGCTGGATTTATAATCCCTCTCTCTTGAAAACCCGCCGCCTATATTGATTGCCGCTTCATTCCGCTCATGACTTAAACCAAAATTAGCCTGATGACGAGTTTCCGGTGAAGCTGATGACATAACCATCACCGACCGGCTATCTTTACCCTGTAACTGACCACCTTGGGGATCCCGTTGAATTGGATTTAAATCTCGATCTAAATAGACTGAGCTATTAATAATGGGAGAAGCACCAACAACCACTACTCCTGCTTCAGTATTGCTTAAAATGGGGCGATTGCCGTTGGCAACCAGCGGAGAAATCGTAATCGGCGTAGCACCCGACCAGGTGTCCTGCGTATAGCCAAAAGAAAATTTAGTACGGTCTGTCAGTGACAAATTACCACTGCCATGTAAAACATCTGCAGTGATTGGTTTTAAACTTTGGGGCACACCAAAGAGATTTCGCTCGCCTTCCTGATAACGACTATACTGGAAATTGATCCGGTCTGTTCCTGCTGCATGCCCAGGTGCTATCAATAGACCTGGCAATACCAATGCGGCAGATGTTAATGCATGTAGTGTATTTCTTGGTTTTGGAGGTGGGACTGATTGATGGCTGCCATCCTGATGCTGGGGCATAACTGTTTCGCTGTAAATTTTATTTACCTTAAAAAAACAACCGCTAATGAAGACTACCTAATAACAGCCACAGCCACCGCCGCCCGAAGATGATTTATGGCTTGGAGCAGCCTCGCGACTGCTGTAATTGTGGGATTGTAATTCACTTTGTAAGGGATGGGGATCCAATTCCATCTGAGGTTTTGCAAGATTACCTCGCTCCCATGGCGACATTGATACAGCCAGCCAGCGCAATACACATTCCGACGAGTATTAATCGAATCGTGACATATCGTTTTTCATAAAATTGAGAACAGCACCACAAGTCCTGTGTTTAAGGGTGTTCCATCACCAACTGCGTAATTAAAGCGCGTAATTGTTCAGATTCACCGGGACGGAATCTTTGATGGATATGACGAATATTTCCTTTTCGGTCAATTAAATAGGAAGTTGGCATCGCCATTACTTCAAAACCTTTAGCACACTGTTTACCCGGATCCGTAATAATCGAAAAATCGACTGGATATTTAGCAATAAATTCTTGCGCATCGGTTACTTTTTCATCCAGATTAACACCGATCACACGCAGACCTTTATCCTTCAATTCATGATCTAGTTGATTTAAAAAAGGAAAAGATTTTACACAAGGCGGACACCAGGATGCCCAGAAATCCATGTAGACAACATTCCCTTTCAATTCCTGCAAATTATGGGCAGGGGCACCCTCCAATGTAGTCAACGTACAAGCAGGCGAAATCTTATCAAGATGCTCTGCAATTAAAGGCATTGCATACAGACTAAACATTGGAATTAAAAAAAATAACCACTTTATTTTTTTAATCATTGCTCTTGTACCTTCATTGATTACTTGAATTATTTGACCATACTGTCTAATCATCATCCAGGCTCACCACTACAAGAAACTGGGATATCAAATAAGCCACGGTTTAACATTCAAAAAGTCAACAATCATTCAAACTGTCTGACATTAATATCTGTTCCGGCATGAGCACCTGCTGCTGTCTTACAATGATAGTCAACGACAAATTGCCTTGGGCCTACATCGGTTTTGCTCACCACTAACAAATAAACTCCATTTCCACCTTGCAGTATAATGGGGGCTTGGATTTGCATCACCTGAAACTGTATCGCTTACACTAACCGCCTTGTCATCTTTAATTAACACCAAATTAACTAATAAATGATCTACTGGAGCGGAAAGATCTATGATATCGGCTTCTAAATAATCAACCGGTCCATTGCCACTATCAAAACAAGAAATTTGCGCATAGCCGGTAAAATTTCTAATAGTACCCGTTGGATCCAATACTGCGCCCCCTTCATCCGCTCCACTGAACTGTGCATACCCCAATGTACACGCCACCATGAAAATGCCGATTGATAATTTTTTCAGGACTCTGAATTGCATAATTAATTCTCCTACGCCATTAATAACTGTATTAAACTATTTCTAGAACTCCACCCTACAGCAGTGCTCCTCTTATTATCTTGTTCAGACAAATAAATAGCAATGCGACAAAATGTCGCACCTCCATCAACAAAAAACCGACAAGTTATTGCATGCATGTCGGTTTTTAAATCGCTATTTACACGAATGCTTCATTTTAGAAAACACAAACTTGAACTACAGTAAAAAAGTAAGTAGCTAAATCGTACTGTTTCAGTGATCAAATATTAATTTATGTAATACGATTCTTTGCCTGGGTTACAGGCGGATTTCTAAAGGGAGACAGCTAATGGAGGGCGTTGTGGCTGTTCAGGTATAAATGAGGTAAAACCGGGATTAAATGAAGTAATTGCAGTAGTGTCGTTAGTGGGTATGGGCGCACGATAGCTCGACAAAATCTGGGTATTACTGTATGTGTCACAAGAAGTATCGTCGCATGGCAGGTTTGTTAGCAAATGGTCGGTTAGCCCTCAGCTTATGACAGTCACCATGATGATGATTATCAGCTATCATTGTCTTATCATAGTGCTTGCTAAAATCTTCCTGCATACACACTGACAGAACGGCAGCAGCAATGCCTTGCAGGGGCAGCTCCAGCATGGAAAAAACAATATCCACTTGGATTTTAAAGTTTCCATTTTTTTAAACACATTTTAGTGCTCATGCGATGTCTCGCCTTTTTTCATCTCCCCGATCAAGTAATAGGCATTGTTCCATGCCACTTTAGCGTTCATAGGTAGCGGTTCGAGGAGGTTGATTTCCACCCAACCTTCACTAGAAATGCCTGTTCTTATTTCAACAGGACTGAACACCCATTCCATTTTTCCGCTTTCCTGGCGCGTGTGCGCCATAAAAATGTAAGGCTTACCTTCCTCTATGATGATGGCTTCTTCCGGTAGAGCTTTAACGGACTCACTTTCTGTGTGGATTTTTCCACGGATGTACATTCCCGGAATAAGAAAGTGTTCCTTTTGATCGATCTCGGCGTGCACACGAACTGCCATAGGTTTTCTCTCAAAATTCTTTTCAACAGAAAAGATTATGGCTGATAAATTTTTATCCGGAACTGATTGAACCGTGAATGATACTTTTGACCTTTTTTACTTTATATATATCTTTCTCAAAACCATTAGATCAGCATGTATATAATCATTATTTATAACACCGAACATTGGTGCTTGGGGATCTATAAACTGCCCTGTCTGTATCAATACTTTTTCGATATAGCCATCAATAGGGCTTACTACCGGTACATATGGAGAAATATTCCCATCCCTGACCTTTCTCACCTCGATACTTAATTGCTTCAACTGTGCCTCAAAACCTTTTGCTTCGCCCTTAATGGTTTGGTAATCAGCTTGCGTTTGTTGATAGGTCTTGCCTGAGCCTATCCCTTCATCGTAAAGCCTTTTTTGACGGTCGTATTCTTTCTCCAGAAATTGCATCTGGTTATATACTTTTATGTATGCGATTTGGAGGTTTGTTAGGTTAGGGTGTGAAAGGTAGGCGAGTACCTGACTTTTTTTTACTCTTTCTCCCTCAATTACTTTGATATCAATTACATTGGCTCCTAAAATAGCCGTCACTATGGCTTTATGCTGAGGAAACAGTTCCAATCTGCCGTTGACATTCACCACCCCAGAAAGCGCACGTATAGGTATCGTATCTACTTTGATGTTAAACTATTAAATTTTTGCGTTGAAAGATGCACTGCATTCATTTCTTCTGCGTCGTTATAGTCCTTTGTTGGCGTTATCCTCATGAGGATGCTCATCATGGCCATGCTCTTTTTAGCATTTCCTTTCTGAGACGCCTGATTTTTACCATCTCCCAAATTACTGTTGTCATCCGATTTTCTAGTACAACTGGTAAGTAAAATTGCTATTAAGACCAAGGTAAATGGGAATAGGATGTATTTTTTCATCGTTATTTACTCTTTATTTATTTGATTTTCGCGTTAGTTTGAGGTTTTTAAGAAGTATTCCAGCTGGTAGCGACTATCCAGATAATTGCCAAAGGCATTCCATGAGTCGACTTCAATACGAATCGCTTCTCTCATGTTTTGCAAAAATGTTACACAGTCTATGGCGCCTTCCTTATAAGCAGTAATTGCTCCGGTTTGCTGCTCCCTGGCCATAGGAAGCGCCCTATCCCGGTAGTATTGCCATGAGTTCAGCCACTTGATGTACTGCTCACGGATATTTTGGTAAGCCGCAGTTAGTTCTAGCTGAGATTGCTGAAGATTCTGATTGGCAATTGTGTGTTCGATCTTTGCAGCCTGCGATCTTCCCAGTTCCGGTGCAAAAATAACGGTACTTCAATGCCAACCTGAAATTGATGAAGTCCAGGCAGACCAGATATTTCTTGTTTGCCATACTGTAAACTTAACTTGGGTAAAATTGCGAACGCCTCTCTTTGATAGCAGCCTCTGCTACACTAACCTTTTGCTTAGAAACATTAAGTACAGGATGGGCGTCTATAGAATCTGATATTAAGTTCAGTGGACTTTCCAATTGATTTGCAGGGATATCTGGGACGGTGAATACAGTGTCAGTGACAAACCATAGGTTCAATCGATGCAGCGCACTTCAATAGTCGCGATAGGCCTGTTCTTTCTGTATCTGCACTTGATTTCCCTGATTCGAGGTTGCCAGGTATTCCAACTTAGAAGTCGCTTTAACTTCAAGTCTTATCCGGGCTGCCCGTTCAATATCCATGAATATCGAGTCCAGCCGTTTATAAACCTGATAATTATTTTTAGCGGTATACGCCATAGCCCAAGCTCGGCTTACTTCCCGTTCTACTTCTATCACAGACAGGTTAAGCGCCTTCTCAGCCAATGCCACCCGCTCTTTTGTAGCTCCAGTTTAGGAATAATACCAAATATATTAATATTGCTCTGTTTGATACCAACATTCATATAAGTAGTTTCTGGGGTATACCCTATCTTTTCTGCACCAGTGAAGATTGAGGTACTACCAAGGTCCCAAGCAGTTTTTTCTGAACTTCTTGGTTTTCAATTTCAAGTCTTGCTGCCTGTATCTTTGGAAAATTCTGTACAGCTAATTCCTTAGCTTGCTCCAGGGTAATCGTTTGCAGACTGTCTATTGGCTGTGTTTTGCATTCACTGTAGAGGCAGTGCCAAGTAGGATACTAACAGCCCACCGCATACAATCAGTATGAACAATACATTTGTATTAGGCCGTTGAAGGCTTATAAGGTTTTTCTTATTATTACTTCGATTCTCCACGAAAGCGTAAATTACCGGAAGCACTATAAGAGTAAGCAGGGTACCCGAGATCAAACCACCAATAACTACAGTTGCTAAGGGGTGTTGCACTTCAGCACCTGCTGTCACAGAGTATGCCATGGGCAAGAAGCCGAGTATATCCGTAGCATCTGTAAGTAAAATAGGCCTGATTCTTTCCTTAACTGCTTTAAGTATCCGCTCCTCAATATCGATAATTCCCTCTTCTTTTAATGAATTGAATCGACTAATTAATACTAAGTCATCAAGCACGGCTACACCAAATAACACAACAAAACCGACTCCGGCTGAAACACTAAAGGGTATATCCCGTAACCAAAGAGCGAATACCCCGCCTATGGCCGCTAGAGGAATGGCGGTAAAAAGCATGATCGACTGGGAAAACGACTTCAGGGCAAAATACAGCAAAACGAAAATCAAAAAATGGTAATTGGCACCACGATAGCTAATCGATTTTTGGCTTTTTGCAGGTTTTCAAACTCTCCGCCGTATATAAGGTAATAGCCAGGCGGCAAATTCAGCTCAGCACCCAATTTTTGTTGGATATCTTTCACTACGGATTCCATATCACGTCCCCTAATGTTCACTCCCACATAGGTTCTTCGGAATACATTGTCGCGGGATATTTGCATGGGACCCAGCACAAAGTTGATGTCGGCCAACTCCTTGATCGGAACCTGATTGCCGTTAGGCAAATCGATATAAAGATTGCGTAAATCGTCAATACTTTTCTGGTGGGTTTTATCAAAACGTATGACCATGTCAAAGCGTTTTTCTCCTTCAAAAATCACTCCAGCCACACCCCCCAGCAAATGCCGATCTGACATATTCATTCAACTTATCAATATTCAATCCATATTGAGCAATCTTTTCGCGGTTATAGCGCACGGTCATTTGGGGCAGGCCGGCAGTCCTTTCTGGGTTGACATCACCCACGCCGGGAATGGTCTCGATGATTTTAGCCATCTCATTTGCTTTTTGCGCCAGCACATCAAGATCATCACCATATAACTTCACGGCCACATCTTCCCGGACACCCGTTAATAGCTCATTGAAGCGCACTGAATCGGTTGGCTGAAAACCAGGTTGATCCCTCAGCTCGTTATCGCTTTTTTTATTTTCTCAATAAGTTCATCTTTTGACTTAGCAGAGATCCATTTACCCTTGTCTTTCCAGAATAATGAACATATCAGCGATATCCATCGGCATAGGATCTGTAGGAATTTCTGCCACACCAATCCTGGCTAAAGCGATTTTTATTTCCGGAAAATTTTCCAGCAAAATGTTTTCTATTTTTATCGAAACATCAATGGCCTCGCTGAGACTACTACCCGGCCTGATAAGTGCTTGCATAGCAATATCGCCTTCCTCTAACTGCGGTATAAATTCGCCACCCAACCTGGTAAATGTAAAGATGGCAGCAGCCAGTAACACAATCGCCGCAATCATGACAATTGCTTGGTGCCGTAGGGCACTTTTTAGTAATGGTAGATAAACAAGCTGGAAGCCATTTATGATCTTTTCTCCGACTTTCTCAAGCGATCTTTCTAACTTACCAGACCAGTTCTTTTGTTCTTTAGTGGTTTTAAAAATAAGGCTGACATCGCTGGGACATATGTCAGGCAAAGGATAATGGCTCCTAGCATGGTAAACCCAAAAGTGTAGGCCATGGGGTGGGAACATATTTACCTTCTATTCCTGTAAGGAATAGAATAGGAACAAATACGATCAGTATAATTAGCTGACCGAAAATTGCGGTATTCATCATAGAACTTCCAGCTTGGTAGGCTAGTTCATCCATGACATCTTGATCAATATCGAATTTACCGGCCTTAAATTTTTTTGAATTTTCATATGGTGCGTTCTACTATAATCACTGCACCATCAACAATAATTCCAAAGTCAATAGCCCCAGGCTTATCAGATTAGCCGATACGTTAAAAAGCTTCATCAAGATAGCGGCAAAGAGGAAGGACAAGAGAATGGTACTGGCAGTAACAATGCCGCCTCTAATGCTACCTAGAATGATGACTAAGGCAAAATTACAACTAGCGCACCTTCTGTGAGGTTCTCTCTTACTGTGCTGGTAGTCCGTTCTATAAGCGCGCTTCTGTCAAGAAAAGGTCTAATCTCCAAGCCTTCTGGCAATGATTTCTGAACTTCAGCTATGCGCTTTTGCACGTTTTGGATTACAGCATTAGAATTTGCCCCCCTTAGCATCAAAATCATGCCACCTACAGCTTCGCGGCCATCCTGCGTGAAAGCGCCATAGCGCACTTGGTGACCAAAATGTATTTTTTCCACTGCATCTCTGATTAAGACGGGTATGCCATTTACGTCTTTAATAGCAATATTTCCTATATCATCAAGTGAACGTACCAGACCTTCCACGCGGATGAAATTGGCCATGTTATTTTTTTCAATGTAGGCACCCCCGGTATTGTTATTATTGCGCCGCAAGGCGTCAAATATTTCAGAGATGGAAACATTGTTGGCATTGAGATTTTCAGGGTTGATTGCTATTTCATACTGCTTAATTTTTCCGCCAAAGGCATTTATTCCGACTACGCCTTCTACCAAGGCTAATTGTCGTCTTACGATCCAATCCTGGATGGTACGCAACTCAGTGGGAGAGTACGCTGTTTCATATCCCGGCTTGGGCTGAAGGGTATATTGGTAAATTTCTCCCAGCCCTGTTGTAATGGGTCCCATAGGACGGACTGCCAAAATTTTCAGGTATTTGTTGTATTACTACATTAAGTTTTTCCTGCACTAATTGCCGTGGCAGATAGGTGCCCATATCATCTTCAAAGACGATGGTTACTACCGAAAGGCCAAAGCGGGAAATCGAACGAATCTCCGTAACACCGGGAAGGTTGGCCATAGCCAATTCCACAGGAAAAGTAACAAATCGCTCGATGTCTTCAGTAGCCAGATTTTGTGAAACCGTGATTACCTGTACCTGATTATTGGTGATATCGGGTACCGTACCAAGGTTCACGGTGAACAATGAATATATCCCTGCGCCTATCAGAGCTAGGGTAAGCAAACCCACAATGAGTTTATTTTTTATAGAAAAATAAATGATGCTATTAATCATGCACCTGACCTATTATTAGATAAAATTATCTGACTCTAATGATCAATCCAAGGGTAATCTCCATAGAATTGTCGTGATCAAACAGTAAGTCTCGGCAGAGGTATAGATGTGACTTGCTTACCTAGTTGGCGCCTAATGGCAGCATCGAGCTGGCATTAACATAGAGAGAAACGATGACTTGTGTGCTCGGCTATCACATCCATTTGCCTGCTGTGATCTGAATAGCTAGTTATGTGCTTAGCCTAAACATTTGCTAAATTTTGAATACTAACTATTAAAGCAGCTTGGACTTACGTTTTAACTGTGAATGATTTTACGAGGAGGGCGAAACGGTGAATCTATAAAAGATTCTGGAACTTGCGACAGAATAAGTTTAACAGGAATCTCTTTACCTGCGATTGGTACTAATAAGGGGAATTTTGCAAAAAAAAGGGTTGATATGCTGCACTGAGACATATGTGTGCCGAAAGATCCAAATTCTTTTCATCAGAAAGTTCGTTAGTCAGATGATCTTCCTGCATTGTTTGTGCTGCTGAATGTGTGAGATTATGACGGTCAAGCTCATGTGCAAATACTTCTCCATGGAAAGCCCACGCAAGCGTATTTGCGAGCAAACTGAGCGACAGTACTAACACTATAATGTTAGGTAATTTACACATTGTAACAGCATAACATATCTGAAAATAAATGTTATTATTTCTGGTCTTAAGAAGTTAAAATACATGCCTCGCGTAAATTATCATTTTACTAGACTAGCAGATATGTCTGATAGTTTAGAGCCAACAGATTTACCATTCAATGGCAACAAAACTCCAATCATTAAAAATTAACCAATTAAAGTTCTTTTCCCGCTATTTATATACAACCTTCAGCTCTGGGGTCATCGGATAAACTCTCTATCTTATTTAAGATTTATGTAACACACTTGCTGCAGAATATTAAGAATAACTACAAATCAAATACAATTGCTAAAGCTTGTTTGATCGATTGCAAATATTCGCTCTCAAGCCTGCCTTGCTTTTTGCCTATTCGAGAGATATCAATCGCACGTAATTGCTTGAGATTAATATGACGATCTTTATCCAATTTGTTAATACTGGTTGATTCAGATTTACTGCAAATGGCCAGGATTTGTGGTTAGGTAGCATTGGTGCCACAATCAGGGTTTTGGATTGATATTCTACAAGATCGCCCTGAACAATTACGCACGGTCTTAGCTTTTAGTTTCTGCTCCCTTGGTTGGCTCCAGATCAACCCAATAAATATCTAGTTGCTTAAATTCGGTCATTATTGAGACCATCGGACAGGGTTGTATCCCATTCTTTTAGTTCTTTCTGGTAGTCGGAATCCTGGGCTTCCTCCTGATTTGCCTTGAGCAAAGCTTGCTTGATATAGTTTTTGAGCTCTTGTTTCAAAAGTTCGTTGATATACGCACTACGATTATCACCGGCAATATTATTCAGAAAAGTAAAACTTTCATCATCCAGTGTAATAGTCGTTCGATGTGTCATACTATGTTCACACTATTGTGAATAAATAGTTATCATACTATATAGTATGATAACTAAATACTCCATCTGATATTTATTACAAAAATTCTTTTCGATAAGTCCCCTATCTAGCTATTGATAACGTCTTATCAATAGGATAGTCAATTAAGAAATAATAACACTTTACCGTCGTAACATGTAAACGTTACATTCATAAAAACGTTATAATGCTTCTTAAATTACTGGAGAAATTTTGTATGAGCAATTTATCAAAACGATCGACTATTTATTTTGATCCTTCTATTCACCAAGCATTAAAAATTAAATCGGTGACTTCTTCACGATCTGTTTCTGAATTGGTGGATGAAGCACTCAGACAACTCATGAATGAAGATCAAGAAGATCTAGAAGCCTGCGCTAAAAGAAAAGATGAGCCTGACATCAGCTATGAGGAACTGCTGAATGATTTGAAACAGCATGGAAAAATATAAAGTTACTTTTAAAACGATCTGTAACTAAGGATTTTCTTAATATTCCGAAGCAAGATGTTGCACGAATCTTAAATAAGATAGAGAGTTTATCCGATGACCCCAGAGCTGAAGGTTGTATAAAAATAGCGGGAAAAGAACTTTATCGTAGCAGACAGGGCATGTATCGAATTATCTATGAAATTATTGATCAGAGTCTTATGGTTAATGTCATAAAAATCGGTCGTCGATCAAATGTGTATGATTCCCCGTAAAATACATCTCACTTTTTTATGCTCTCGCGATATAGGGTTATTTTGTATATAGGTATGTAACACACCAATAAGAATTGCTAGTGTTTAGTCCCACGATGCTGGTGTAGGAGTATAACCAGTTACGGAGGGAAGAATTATGGGACAGATACTGCACGGAAGCGCCCGGACGACAGCGGCGGTCCGTCGAGCGATACAGCATAGTCAAGAGAGCCTGAATGTTCTGGCTGAACGGTACGGGATCAACCAGAAGACGGTTGCGAAGTGGAGGAAACGAGAGTTTGTCCACGATTCCCCGATGGGGCC
Organism: Flammeovirgaceae bacterium; assembly: GCA_016709845.1. GTDB lineage: Bacteria > Bacteroidota > Bacteroidia > Cytophagales > Cyclobacteriaceae > ELB16-189. Next base: position 13,131 of record JADJMA010000053.1, read on the forward strand.
CAAAGAGGCGCACTCGACCCTTTTAAGTCTGGAAGAAGAAGCAGCTGTTGTGGCTTTCCGCAAACATACTTCTGCCGCTGGATGATTGCCTGTATGCCCTGCAGCTAAGTATCCCTCACCTGACGCGTTCAAGCCTGCACCGTTGCTTTCAACGTCATGACATCAGCCGGTTGCCGGATGTTGAAGGCGACAAGCCAAAGAAAAAGTTCAAGCAATATCCGATTGGATACTTCCACATCGATATTGCCGAAGTGCGCACGAAGGAAGGAAAACTCTATCTTTTTGTGGCCATTGACCGAACATCGAAGTTTGTTTTGTTCAACTCCTCGACAAGGCCAAACCGCAACACGGCCACCGATTTCCTGATGGCCGTGATTGAGGCTGTTCCCTACAAGATCCATACAATCCTGACTGATAACGGCATCCAGTTTACTTTCCCGCCGTGCTACCGTGACGGGCCAACAGCCCGGTATGTAACGCATATGTTCGATATGTGCTGCCAGGCCAGTGACATCGAGCACCGCCTTACAAAACCCAACCATCCCTGGACGAACGGGCAGGTCGAGCGCATTAACCGAACTATCAAGGAAGCGACTGTAAAACGGTATTATTACGACTCACATGACCAGTTGAAGGTCCATCTCCATACCTTCGTGCTGGCCTATAACTTCGCAAGACGTCTGAAAACCCTTAGGGCCTCACACCCTATGAGTACATCTGCAAAATCTGGACAAATGAGCCGATCGTTTTATTGTTGATCCTTTCCAGCACATCGTGGGACTAAACACCCCAATTGGGCTTCCCACAACCCCACATTAATGTTGCAGAATAGTGTGAATTCCGATAAAAACCTCCACCACCCTTATCAGTCAACCCTGAATGCCCGAAAAAAGCTTTGCATAACGGTCAAAAGCGGTCAATCAGTAGTAAAGAGAACATGCTTCAAGAAAATTTACAAATGTAATATTTCATACTCTTCTAGTGAACTATTTCACTGACATCAAGCTTAAATATTCCTACACTCGAATCAGTCTTAATGAAATGTATTGACTTTGACTATTACTTCCTAGCATCTCGCTCAAACTAACCAGGTTTAGCACTAGGACAATACTTGTTATGTAGGCCAGTGTCATTTTTTTTTTTTTTTTTGAAATTGGGCTAGCCTTGGTTTTTCAGAGTACTACATAAGGTTTTCCAAGAACTATAAAGTTCGGATGCTGAACAAATGATGACTTATGCACTTATGGCTTGAGTTCAAAAGAAATAAATGATTGACATTGAGTTAATTACGGGAGTATTTTCAAACCAGTATTAATGGCAACTTACCAGACATGTTAATCGTTGGTGGTTCTACCCAGAGCTGATTCAATCTAACTTAAAGAAAGAGAAAGCCTGCATAAAATCAGGCCATAAACAGGTACGATATGACAGAAGATTGTGGGGAAATAAAATTTCGGTATATCTTGACGCAAGGGAAGGGAGATGCTTTGAGCAGCGAAGCCATGCAGATTTTTCCTGTTAGCCGCTGGAAAATCTATCTAATCTTAGTTCCGACCTTTATCGCCGTAGCTTTTATAAGTGTTTTTTATTTTTCCTTTTTCCTTTGTTTCTATTTGGTGGGATTACTCTTTTGGCCTCTGGATTTGGTGGCTGCGCCGGAAACTGAGCAAATCAAATCCTGCACAGAGTTTGGTGGGTGAATATTTTGTAATCAAAAAGGCTCACATTGTCGAAAGGAAAATTGAGAAGGTGGTGGAACACAATGAACCAAACGCTCATCGTAGGTGAAATGGTGCCATCCAAAGGCTATGGCATAGCACAGATATATCATCTAAGTGCTTACGAACTTTAACAAAATAGCTTCTTTATAGAGGAAAGGACAAATGACCCAGAAATTGGTCATATTCTCGACTTGCATGCTGCACTCAACCTGACCAGGTTAAGTACATGGGGTTTATAACCGACCTGATTCTAGCGATTAACTCTACATTAAGCCATGCAGTAAGTAATGACGAGTAGCGCAACTACGAAATAACAACCCGGTGATTGGTTGCATGGAGGCTACGCTTCAGACGTTAAAACATCTTTTTTGCTTTTCAAGCATCACTAATGCGGAGAGAAAAAATGAAAATAGAAAATATTGCCTACAGGCTAGCTGGCTTGACATCTAATTTATCATCACTATCGCCAGAGAACGATAAGTATTTAGATACAATTCGTCGGGTACTTGGTTACAACTTGCGGAATAATCGGCAAGATATGATTAGCGTTAAAACTGCAATCTGCTTTCGAATTAGAATTTGCTCCTTCAAAGGAGAAAATTCAAGAATTTAGCAAACATGCAGTATCGAGATTACCTAAAGAAGATAAATATCTCATTCAGCGAATTGAAGGTGAAGATATAGTACCTGTGGTTGGGGTGCAGATGGGTGATATTCGATTGCCGATCAATCCGATTGAGACAGTCGACGAAGTAAGATGGAATCAAAAACCAGGTGAAAAAATCGGTCCATTTTTGTCCGAGGAAGGTCGTTCTATCTGGTTTGATCTTTACTTATTATGAAGACAAATTAACAGTTCGTTCTCAAAGTGGAAGTATCCCGTACTTTCTGTTTTCGAAAGCAAAGAAAAATCATTGGTTAGATGCCTTTAAAAATACCCAAACAGTCAGTTTGAAGGCTGGGCATGTTTGGATATTAGGTAAAATTGTTCACGAATGACGCGGGCGATAATGAATATGTTGGCTTCAACATCAAAGGAGGCAGCTTTTCCTTAGCAAATAAGAATCAATGGAATGATCAATATTTGGATTTTGAAGGCAACTTCACGGGAAAACTAACTATCCAGTTAGTGCAACCAGAGAAAAACAGTACTTCTTTTGAAGGCTGCTGCACAAAAGATTGATTTCCAACTCCTGACGAAGTTACGTTCGAGTGGAAAAACGGTAAGCTGACAGGCATCACTCGGATAAGGTCAATTTCACCGGCTATGGAAACGAATTGATATTCTCAAACTTTACCTTGCCCGCAGAATATCCAAACGGACTAAATCATGTTTTTATACCTTGTGACATAGAGCCAACCACATGGATTGCGGATTTTTCGCAAAGCCGTATTTTTAATGCTAACGGTAAAGCCGACATTAAAAAAGCCTTCTGGGCATTGCCCATTGTCAGGGTAAGTAATCCTGCCACGCTTGGGGAACCGGAAAATAATGGCGGGTGGGGGCTGAGATTATCATCGAAATTATCCGCAAAGTGGATTGGGTCAGATGAGCAACAACCCGATGCAATACTGAACGATACTTTGCTCCTGCTTTATCCACAGGCATTGTTCCTGTACAGCGAAAAGACTGCTATTGATACTGCTTCTACAAATGAAATCAAACAAATTTTTCTTGTTGGCAAATTTCATCAGAAAATTCCGCCCGTATTCCGCTATCCCTGAATTATCAAGCTGTTTTTCCTTTAATTTATTATTGTCATACCACTGAAGGAGAAACCCTGCTTGCAGGTTGTATGGGACAAATACAACCAGACCGCCCGGTATTTGTAGAAGGTTCACGCATTACCATGCAAGATTTGAAAGGGCGGGTCATCTTTCAGGCGAAAGCGACAGAATTAAGATTAACGCTCTGCTCGGCAACCCGGAGGCCCTGAAAAACCTTTAAATCCCTTGCCTTGAAAATGCCCTAATGGTCGTTTCTCAACCAACCGGGCTAATCTTGAAGGTACATTATCCGCAACAAATCAAAATAGCATCGAAAAAGGACAATTAACTTTACTACACGGGTTACTTCGGTGGAAGCCAATCTCTTCCCGACCCTTATGTCAGCAATCTTCAAGGAGGGTGGAATATTGACAGAGCGGGCGCTATCTTCCTCGATTGCATTTGC
>JADJMA010000054.1 GCA_016709845.1 Flammeovirgaceae bacterium
AAGAACCGTATAGAATTGATCACCTTTTCAATCGAGAATGCGTCTACACTCTGGGAACATTTAGCCAACGTGCAAACCTGTTGAAAGCAATTGTTGGGATTGGTTGATATCCAATCCGGAATTCCAGTAATTTACCCGAAACCCAGGAAGAGTTTTTTGCCACAAATGATCAATTTGGACGCGATATGGCAGTATCAGTTTCAAGAAAGGCTGTTATCCTGGGCAAGAAATCGTAGCACGTACTCAGTATCTCGGAAAACTCAAACGCCGCATGTTTCTCGCTCACATACCTACAGTGAAAGCGGTAAATGCCGGTGATGAACTGTATAGCATAGATATGGCTGATCAATCCAGCGGCAACATCGTCAACGCGACATTATCGCCAAACGGGGGTTTTGATATTTTAGCAGTAATCCAACAAAGCAGCGTTGACTCATCCCAGATTCATTGGCAATCACTGCAAGGACCTGTGCTGCAAATCAAATCATTGCCTTATTCGTTGCCTTATAAAAAAACCAACGCAACGTTAACGGTAATTTCAATTCCTATTGTTTCTCCGCTGTCTGTTCTTGCTGCTTCGGCTTGTTAGTGAAGCGCAAACTTTCAGGTGCATTGGTGCCGCCCGTCACAACAAATGTCATTGCTTCTTCTGTCGTCCAATCCGTTAGTATCACATCTTCCATCGGCAGAATTTCAATATAACCGGATGTAGGATTGGGTGAGGTTGGCACATAGACTACAGCCAGCTTTCTTCCATTATCCTCGTCATGCATGATTTTCGTAATAAAACCGACGGCTTTCATTTCCGATGACGGAAAACTGATCAACACAACCCGTTGTCCGGTAACAGGCGGTTTACTTATTGTGAGCAAAAACGTTTGGTGGCGCCATAAATCGTTTGTACTAAAGGCACTCTGGCCAGTATATATTCATAAATACTAATGACTTTCTTGCCAATAACAAAAGATGCCAGCAATCCAATGCCATACAAACTAACTACCGTCAGCAGTGCTGCAACCGCATGCTGAAAGTTGGAATCCAGTAGCCAGCTCGCTGTAGTATCAGAAAAGGGGCGAACTGCACGCGCCATTCCTTTTAATAAAGGGTCTCCAATACGCGCCAATAAATTTAATAAAAAATCAAACACCAACCAGGTAACCCATAGCGGCGCTACCGTAAGAAAACCAATAAGTATGTAGCGGCCTACATGTGCCGAGCGCGCTGCGTGCTGCTCTTCATCACTTTTTGTATCGTCATGTTCTAAAATCATCTCCAACCGAACATAAAACCTGTTTCAATTCTTTTTTAATGGCGCTTTTTTTCATCATCAGTGAATAACTACAATCATCTATAATTTATTCAATGTTAAAACAGGTTATGATAATATTATTTTGTCAAAGATCGGTATAAATATTAGAAATATCATTTACTGGCAAGCTAGCATTGTTCTTGGTAGAATCCAGGGCTAGTTGCTTTAATTTCCAACATTAATTGACTAGTAATGAATGTGTTATATCAAATAATGACACGATATCTGTTTTATTTTGCTTCGAAAAGATTTTGGCCAGTGTCCATTCCTTTCTTATCAAGGAGCAAAATAACTTATTGAAAAACAGCAATGTATTAAACGAACTTAATCAATAAACACATAAAAACATCACCCATAAAACATCTGGTTCAGGGTATATTTCTATAAGAATGAAAAGGGACTGTTATGTCACATAGTTCAACACAAATCAATAAGTATCTGAAAAGCTTACAAAAACACCTTGCCGACGAGCATCCAGATAATCCGACTCTGGCTAACGCTGTAAAAAGTTTTAGAAAAATGGATTATGTCGGTCATAGTATGGGGCTAATCGGCAAAGATGAATCCTATGCGACTTGTGTGACGTGGTGGCCTATGATCGCTGTATTAGGTACATTTTCTGCCGGTAAATCAACGTATATCAACTCTTATTTGAATATGCCGCTGCAACGCACGGGAAATCAGGCTGTCGATGATAAATTCACAGTAATTTGCTACAGCCGCCATAATGAGGCAAAACACTTCCAGGCATAGCACTCGATGCAGACCCGCGTTTTCCTTTTTCAAATCAGTCGTAGCATTGAAGAAATCTCTGAAGCCGGGCAAGAACGTATTGATGCTTACCTACAGCTAAAAACCTGCCCATCTGAAAACATACGCGGAAAAATTCTTATTGATTCTCCGGGTTTCGACGCCGATAATCAGCGCGCATCGACTTTGCGCTTAACCCAGCACATCATCAATTTATCCGATCTTGTTCTGGTTTTTTTGATGCGCGTCATCCAGAACCGAAAGCCATGCAGGATACTTTGGCTTATCTAGTATCAGCGAGCGTTAATCGCGCAGACGCCAATAAATTTCTTTATATTCTTAACCAGATTGATGTCACTGCACAAGAAGACAATCCTGAAGAGGTTGTCTCAGCCTGGCAGCGCTCGCTGGCTGAAGTAGGTCCTCGTCACGGGACGATTCTATCGAATTTATAATCCAAGTGCTGCCGTTCCGATTGCCAATCCGCATGTCAAACAACGTTTCGAGAAAAAACGTGAAGAAGATATGGCTGACATCAATGCACGCATGCACCAAATAGAAATAGAACGCTCGTATCGTATCGTCGGGAAGCTTGAACAAACCGCCAAAGGGTATCAAAAATCAGATTGTCAACAACTCTCTGATATGTTAAAGAAATGGAAAAGCAGAGTCGTTCTATTTGATGGTCTTGTATTTAGCATTTTTGCTGTATTAGCAGGTGTAGTCTTAACTATGAACGAATCCTGGGGACTTCTTACAGCATTCCCAGATGCGCTCATGCAAGGCGAAACCACTGCGTTGGCCATAGCCTCATTTCTGGCGATCAGTATTACTTATATTCATTTCTCTATTCGCCGCGCTGTTGCTAACAACCTGTTGAAAAAATTGGCTAATGAAATTGGAAATGATCACGAAACATACAAACAATATATGCAGGCATTTAACAAGAGTACTGCTACTTATCGCCCGATGTTCCTGAAGGGCCCGTCTGGCTGGAACGAAGTAGCACAGCAAACAATTGATGAGATCATTAATGAAGCCAATGATTACATTCAAGCATTAAATGATCAGTTTACGAATCCTTCAGGAAATGAAGGAGAGAATTCAAAAGTTTAAGGCTTGCCTATCCGGTCGCTGTTAACAACAAATAGAAATGTGCGGTTTTTTATAGCAAAAGATGCCCGCTTTTATCCGCATTGAATTGTCATCATGATTCATTGCATGCTGCAGCGGCGGATTTACGCAACAACCTTTGGATTTGGTTTTAATAAGTTGAAAGTTTCATTAACCCATGGAAGATTCATACCGGTATTTCACCGTCCACACCGAATGGTATTAGCAATCACAGATAGCATGACTTCCATGTTTATAATCCTGCGGCCGTAAAGAATAGCATCCTTCACCTAAGGCGAGAGGTATCCTGATCCCCTGCCGAGAATTCTAAACTTTAAGCGATTTTGTAACAGTATAAATCTATTGAAATTATAACTGGGGCATTTCATATGCTTTAGTCTTTGTATTTCTAGCAATTTATTGCCTCGGTACAAATTATTTATACTGTATAAAAATTTCTTACGGAACCCACGACCAAGCCTCTACATTAATAAAGCGGAGAATGGATAGCGAGAATGCTTTCCAAACCGGTATTGTTTCAGCCTCAATTTTTGCAAAACCGGTCATTCCTGTCCTCAACTCTCCATTTCTCATTTTCTATCAGCGCAATAACCTAACAACATTACCATATGGCTGGGTAGTTATACCTCGATCAATCGTAGTAACTGTTCCGTAAAAAGAGGCGCTATGATAAGAAATGGGTTTTACTCTCACTCGCGCAGTATTTGTAATATGTGCAATATCCGATTCTGGAATTTCAATCTCTGCAGTCACTTGTGTTGCATTCTCGACTTCAGCGAACAGCTCCCCTTTTCAAGAAGCTATTAATCTTTGTTTAAGGTGCAATGTCAGAATATTGCCATCAAATGGCATGCTAAGTTCTGATCGACTTACCCTATCAATGTATGCATCCCTTTCTTCTATTAGACTTGCTAGTTTTGCTTGCGCAGCATCAATCTGATTTTTTAGTTGCGCCGC
>JADJMA010000055.1 GCA_016709845.1 Flammeovirgaceae bacterium
CCCAGCCTCAGCAATATGTCCTGCTACACCTAAAGTCATTTTATAAATTTCATAAAGGGCAAGGAATTTGGATAAAGTCATATGTCCGGCAAAGCTTGGGAAGTGATGGATAAGATCTTCCTTATCATAGCCTAAAGAAAGGATCTCCTCCAACCCTCATAATAGTCTTTTTTTGTTAATAAAATTACGCGTTTCAAACTTGCCTTCTTTATAATCCATTTTATGTGGTCTCCAATTCAGCATAACCAAATCCGGTTTGGCCAAAACCATTTCCATTATAGAACATCAATATTTTATCCTTAACACTGACAATATAAGGATAAGCCATCATGCTTGCATCCCAGCCATCAAGAGAAGCTCTAAACCGCCCCTGATCATCTTCTCTTGTCCAATCCTGGAGGTCTATTGACTCAGATAACCCATCCTGTAGCTATTCTTTCCACCTCGAAAGTCAGAAACTCCTCTATAACAAAAATACATATGATACTTTCCGTCTTTAAAAAACACAGATGGGCGGTGAGTTGGCTCATATTGGCCCTTGGAAGAAAGAAGCTTTTTATTTTCCCTTACCCAGGAAATGCCATCCTTTGAATAAGCATGTTTGATGACATAGTATTCTTCATACTTCCCATCGACATCAATCCAATCTTCGCCAGATGCATACCACATATGCCATCGTTCCTGCTCTCTGCAAATAAAACTCGCCGTTGCAGAATAAACCTCAAATGGTGTCCTGTCAAGAATTGGCCCCGAAAATGCCCGCTGGAATGTGACACCGCCATCATTACTTACGGCCAAACCGGTCCAATTACTATAGGGGACAATCGTTCTCCGACTCCACCCCCCATAATACAACCAGACTTGATCCTGGTTTTCACATACATAAACGCATAACGCCTGCTCATCAAACATTCGCTTACCCAACTCCAAAACTGGCCTGTCATGGATGTATAAGACCCGCCCAGGGTCATTTATATCAACATCAATAAATGTTGTCATACTCCAGGCTAGGCTCCATGCTTGTAGCAAAATAATTCGAGCACTTTTCCTTCACCAAAACAGTAGGATCTGAGCGATGGAGTTCATCCACTGATTTTTCTCCAGAAACATTAAAATCATTCCCTTTTTACGCCATTTCATCATTGATAATTCTCTTTATAATTAACCGGCAGGCTAATGGCACGTTGAGTGAATAAAAAAGAAATATTTCCATTTCTCATCAAACCCCAGCAGCAAGTTTCATGGAAGCTTATATTGTTTAAAAAGCAATCCCATGTGGGTGCAATTGCCGTAACACATTCAGTCATGAAGCTCTGAGCAGCAACAAACGCAAGTCCCATTCCACGATATTCTTCTCGAGTAACGATATCAATCTCAGCAAGATCATCCACAACACATGCCGAATAACAGAGGCTGGCAATTTCGTCGCCCTTCATTTGCACAAAAGCCAAGTCCATGCCCAAGAAAGTCATCAATAGATGACCAAAACGTGAACCAATATCCAATTTGAAATCCAGGGTTTTTTGATCAATTCATTATCCAAACGTCGTGTATTGAACCCCGTAGGCATTCGACAAGGTATTCGACGGTTTTCTTTTATAAATAAATCGCACTCGCTCTCTCCGTCGGACCTGCTCATGTAAAAAGTCATCGAATATTTTCTGAATTTTGAAGTGAGGTGAGTACCATAACAAATAGGATGATGAAAGCCTTGGGAATTCCAAGATTTAATGAAATCGTACTCAAATTTTTTAGTGCCAACAAGCTGCAAAAAACCGAAGTCGTTCATAATCATCGCAGATTCAGGTTGAATCGGGTTATCTACAAATACCCGGCCTCGTTGCCTTTCCTGAATTACAGCTAGAATTAATGGAAAAGTCTTTTCTTCGCTAAAATACAGCGGTAATATTTTCGAAAAATCGTTCTTCTCAAGCTCAAAAATCACAGTGATCCTATTTCATTTTTGTCAATTTCTGGAAGGAATCCGAATCCAGGCGGAATTTCGGAGTATCAGGGACAATATGTACGCTTTTTGGCAATACACTCTTGGTGACTAGTGCGCTGGCGCCTATAAAACTTTCCCTGCCAACTACAACCTCATGCCCAATCGTCGCATTCACGCCCAAAAAAGCAATACGGCTCTATCACAGCAGAGCCGGAGATCACTACCTGCCCTGCCACATAGCAATGATCTTCCACCGCGCATGGTGACCGAGATGGTTTCCATTCCAAAAGAATACATCATTCCCAACGATCGTACACGGTTGCAGAACTGCATTCTCAAGGATCATACAATTATCCCCGATTTCCACATTGCTAAATTAAGCGCGCGAACTTATATAACTGATCAGTTCATAGCCTTTAGACTTGGCTTCTTCATATTTCCTCGCACGGAAATGGTTTAATTCCTGGTACCCCACTGCCACAAGCATCTTAAATTTGTCAGGAGGGTATATATTCAGTACATCTTCGAAAGCAACAACCGGCAGACCCCATTTTTCCTTCTGGACAATATGCTCCCCATCCACCGTAAATGCCACCACCTCATGCGGGCTGTCATTGGTCAATTGAAAGTACGCAACATCAGCGATCTTTCCTGCGCCGAACAGAACCACCTTGCTCATCTCATCCGCCTTTCATTATCAATCTTTTTTTATATTTTCGTTCTCGAAACTTACGATCCACTTTGCCGTTGGGGTTTTTAGGCAGGACGTCTTCATAATAGAAATCCGATGGCATCAATAATCCGGGACAAGCTTCCGCAATTCTGTCGCACTTGATCATCGCTCGCCTCCCGTCGAACGGCCAAAACCGCGGTAATACGGCTCGTCCCTCACCGCTGAAATGAATTTGCGACCCGCCTCTGAAATATATTCAATTCTATGCAGGGCATTTTCGATCTCTTCCAACTCAATGCGGCAGCCCATGTGCTTGATCTGATTATCTTTTCTGCCCTGAATATAGAGTTTCCCGTCAGTTGTTTCAAAACGCACCAAGTCACCGGTTTTGTACATGATTTCTCGAAATTCTGTGTTGTATGGGTTTTGCACGAAACTGACATCAGTTCGCCCGGGGTCATTGTAATATCCCAGGCCAACATTGGGGCCTAGCAAACAAAGCTCGCCCAATGCGCCATCCTGAACCTTTGTTATCGTCACCCAGGATCAGATGTGAAAAATTGGCGGCAATGGAACCCAGCGGCAGAAATCACAAGTCGTGGAAATCATCATGGTAATTTTTTATACAAAGAGCAAATGCAGGTACATTCAGTCGGGCCACTCATTGAAAAATTCACTCGTCCCCGGAATAAACGTTAACAACGCTTGCAACTTTGGCTTTGGATACCCTTCACCGCCAAAAATGAAGCGTTTTATACTCTAAGATACCTGCCATCAGCGGCTTTCATCGTTTGCAAAAAGATCAATAAAGAAGGTACAGAAAACCATAAAGTACATCCTGCTGCGTCAATTTTTCAACCAGAGTCTTGGGGTTGCGCGTCTCCTGTTTTGAAAACGGAACAAGACATGCCCCGTTAAAAATGGAAGAATAGAAATCAAAAACAGAATTATCGAAATACAACGGATTGACGTTAGTAGAAATATCCTCGTGCGAAATGGCAAAAGCCTCTTTGCCCCACTCGATCAAGTTAAGTACGTTGGCATGAGTCATCACGGCACCTTTGGGAACCCCCGTGGAGCCCGAAGTAAACATAATATAAGGCCCGCGTCGTCGGTAATGTTTTTGGAAAGCAAAAGGTTTACATCTTCATAATCTTCCACACGAAGCGCCAGATCATCGGTGGAAAGAGAAGCGATCATTAATTCCGCAAGGCCACCGCTCAAGCTTTGCAGCAAATCAGTATTGGCCAACCAAGGCGTGGACGGCAGGTCAAAAATATTTTTTCGTAATCGTTCAAAGGGCTGTCGGGGTCCAAAAAACGGAATAAATAACGCCGGTCTTCAAACAGGCCAGGATCAACGCAAATGTGTGGACACTCTTTATCCCGGAAAGGCAGACAACGTCCCCTGAAACCAGACCCAGTTGAACCAGAAAACGCGCAAGGCGATTTGCATAGCGGTTTAGCTCTCTATAGGTATAAATTTCAGATTCATTAAACCAAAGAGACGCGCGCTTCGGATATCTCTCCACAATATTCTGAAACCGAAGGTCAAGATTATATTCGTACATCAGCTATATTACAAGACCGCCATCCAATTCAAATACTTTCCCATTGAAAAAAATCGTTCTCGATCACGCTGATCACACCCTGAGCGATCTCCTGCGGTTTTAACCTGCGAAGCGGCACTTTCTTGATCGTCTCCCGCAACACAGCCTCACTTAACCTCTTTTGTGGACTCTGTTTCCGTAACCGGGCGCCACGGCTACCACGCAGATCCCCATCGCGCTTAATGCTTTTGCCAGGTGGCGGTCAGCGCATTCACGCCTGCCTTGGCAGCAGAACGGATTGCCCCACATTTCCCTGGAAGCCGAGACCGAACTGATATTCACAATAACGCCTTTCGTGCGCGTGTAGATCATTTTCTCCACGATACAAGCAGTCATAAAAAACACTGAGCTCAAATTTGTCATCAGCGTTTTATTCCACATCCCCAGATCATGCTTCTCTATTCCTGATGGAGAAATTCGGACTAAAGGGGAGCTATAAAGAATACCGGCATTATTGACAAGAACATCTGCCGACTTGAACTCGGTATGATAACGCGCCGTCGCTTCCACCACCCGCTCATAGCTGGATATGTCACATTCAACACATCCTACTCCCGGGCAGGATGCACTCAATTCCGCCAATCCCTGTCCATCTATATCAAAAACAGTAACAACCGCCCCCTTGGAGATCAGAGACTCAACCATGCTTCGTCCCAGGCCTCGTACACCACCTGTGACAATAACCTTCTTTCCACGTAGTTCCATCAAACATCCAATCCCTTGCTTTTTAACACACGCCTGATCTCCGCCACGCTTTGCATCGAGACAATCTCTTCAAAGGTAAATTCTGTGTTAAACGCCTGCTCCAGCGCAGCGATCAAATTCATGTGCTGAAGGGATCCAGGTTTCAACCTCAGCCATGGTCAGCTGGTCAGCAACGCCATCCATCGGAATATGCAGAACGGAAATAACGATCTCATTTCATTTCGTGTTCAATGTATTCTCCTTTCATCCTTCTTTATTTGAAGTCTCGCCAAAACGATAGGCGGGGAGTAATTTGTAGGCTGGGTAGCGCCTTTAAACTGAATGATCTTCCGGTATTTATCGGGGTCATAAATACGTCCACAAAAATACGCGGTTCGAACACCCGTTGATAACCCGTTTGGAAACAGAGAGTTAAACCATCATTTTCATCTCCCGTAATACCAGCACCCGCTCCCAAGCTAAGCCATTTATAAGCCTGCACTCGAAAATAATCGAGCAATGTCCAGAATAATGCAAAGATACATTTAATTTATAGCCATCCGGTTGTAAGCTCCCAAATGATAATAACCCACATTGCCCTGAAACATACCATAATAACATTCCAACTGTTTTGCATCAACAACTGCCCGAAATGCAACGATTCACTGAATATTAGTGCTTTGCAAATGCGTCCCTGGAAAATCTGGCTATTCCATAATATTACGACGCGCTCAATCAGGTTGCCGATAGCCCCATTCATCCAGGTAATTTAATAAACCAGTACAAATTTCGACATTAACAGTTCTTAAGGCTTTGTGGGCATTACGCTGATGGTGCGCGGCTACAAAGTCCTCAGCCTGTAGATCAACAACAAAATGTTCTTTGTAGGGATTTGCTATATCGGTGAACCACTTTGCTAAATCTTGTCGATTATAGCTCCCAAACGGATCGGTGACCAATGAAAGGCTGATCAATTGATCAGCAACCTGACCCAGATCAGTCCCCAAGGCGATCAATCCTGACATGCAAATATGGGGTAACATCCCAGCCGTCGAACTGATTTGGTTTCCGGAATAGAACGTTTTAAAATCAACCCTTGCTAAAAAGGTAATTCAAGAGGACACCATATTCAATCAGAGATTGAGCGTACATTGGGTGTAGATAACCGAGATTGTTCATTGAGAGTTTTTGTAAATTAGCTCACCAATTTTCTTGGTGAATTTTTCGGCACCAATTTCATTTAAGTGATCTGCATCTAAGAAATCCACTGCAGTAAAAGAATCATCTGTGAGGAAGTTTACATAAAAAACATTTCGATAATCATGGTCGATTTGTTTTATTGCCATAAGTGTCCTTTCTAATTGGGCTTTATCCAAATGCTCCACATATGAATGATAGGCTGGCGGAGTATAAAGGAAGACTGTAATGTGTCTTTTGTCTGCAAAGTAAATAATAGATCGCAAAATGGTCAGATTATCATTGAAATATTTGTCATCCGCATAAGTATGTCTCGTTGCCGCGCTTACTCCACTTTCAAGTAAATCAGGTTGACTTCCTGAGTTGAAACTGGCGCCCCATCCTAATCTGGGAACTAGTAATATTCGGCTTTTTTTCCAAGCACATAATAAGATGTTATCCTCTCTAGAATTAATTTCTAAATTGTTGTTTAATATCTCAAAGTAATCTGTTAGTTTGTTTGATGAAGTCATGCCATAATAAATATTGTAATTTTTCACTCTCCATGACTCAGCGCTTGTTTCTAGTTGATAAAATAACGAAAAGTAAGAAATGGGTAAAACAATATATTTCAAGTGGCCCCAATTTCCGTCGTATTTCTCCAGTATTTTCAAGTCGTAATCTAGTGTTTGAGAAACATATCCAGCATTAAAGCCGTTCAGGTTT
>JADJMA010000056.1 GCA_016709845.1 Flammeovirgaceae bacterium
AAACTGCAATAGGCGCTTTTATTCAGGGAACGATGCTTTTACAAATGTGAGATGAAATAACCCTCTAAAAGAGAGAAGGTAGACATCCTTGTTTTCCACCCAATGGGTGCAATTTCCAGTATGCGAGGAGGCGTTCTTTGCACGCAGTTGAACTAAATGCCTCCCCCGATCAACCTGCTTAATTGTTCCAGGAAACGCGGCAGGATAAAATCCACACCCCAATTTTCGCACACATATTTGCGGCTGCTCTCTCCAAGGCGGCTGCGCGACTGCGGGGAAGCCGCCAAATCCAAAATGGCATTTTTCAATCCTGAGGCATCATCGGGAGAGACCAGAATACCCACCTGCCTGACAACGCGCCCAACCTCTGTATCAGGATAGGCGGTGGCAATGATCGCCCTGCCGCTTGCCAACATACCGAGCAATTTAGAGGGCATGACCAGGTCGGCGACATTGGCCTTTTGCGGCATGAGGATATGAATGTCGGCTGTGTTCAACAATAAGTTCAGCTTTTCAACAGGCTGCAGGGAAGATGCTTTATATTCTGGCATATCCCGCGTGGCTTTTATCAATTCACCCCCGTCCGCGCCTTCACCGCAAAAAGACAAAAACAATGTCGGTATTCTCTCGAGGCTGCGCCGTATGCAATGAATTTTCGAGACCTTGTTTGGCGCCCATGCTGCCGGAATACAAAACAATCACCTTACCTTCGGGGATGCCGAGTTCGTGCCGCAGCGAATCTTTGGGATCTGAAAAAGGAAAAATCAAATGTGTATCCACCCAGTTGGGGAACAATATGCCATTCTCCTCTGCAACTCCTTTTTGAAGGGCCAACTTAAGCATGCTTTCAGAGATCGTGGAAACACGGTCGAAGCGGGTCAGGATAAAACGTTCAAAGGCGCGACCAGGAAAAATTCCAGGCAGCATGCCAAGATTGAGCGCCGCATCCAATTCAAAATCCTGGATGAAGCCAGCACTTCGCGCCGCAAAGACGAGCCGCCAGCCAGGCAATGGGTGCGCTGGAACAAAGTGGGAATAACACAAATGATCAAGTCGGGTTTCCAAACCGATCTGCGCCAACATGACTGGAAAACTTGAAAGCGGAAACGACATCAGGTGCGGGATGCGGCTTAGATCTGACGGTCGGTGCGGGACCCAGAGCGGGCAGCGGTACACTGTCATTTTCTCCGCCGATTCTTTGCGGTATCTCCATCCCGAGTATCCATCTTTAATCTTCCATTCCGGATAATAGGGCGGTGTCGTCACTACATGCAGTTCGAAGCCATGTTCAGCAAGGTAAGCTGCCAGTTCGCCGGTATATTTGCCGATGCCCACGAGTTCAGGCGGAAAGTTAAGACCAAGCAGGAGGATGCGCTTTGCAAGTTATTCATTCATTACACGGTCTCTGACTGGAACCGCCGGGCTGCCATAACAAATTTTCCCCTGCGGCAAATCGTGGAATACGGTACTTCGTACCCCAACTACGCAGCCAAAACCAATTGTCACCCCTGGAGAAATAAATACATCGCTTGCCACCCAGACCTGATCGTGAATCACAATAGGTCGGGCGTAAATATTGAAGGTACTCTTTGTAAAGTCGTGACTTCCGCAAAGGTAGGAGCGTTGGGAAATAACCACGTGCGCACCGATCTCAATATCCCCAAAGTATACAATTCCACTTCATCGCCAATCCATGAATAATCTCTAATGGAAAGTTTCCATGGATAGGTCGTGCGTACTGACGGGCGAATGAGAACTTTTTTGCCAATACGCGCGCCAAATAAAGTCAGCAAAAAACGCCGCCAACTGTACATAAACTGGGGCGACCAGGCAAACAGAGTTGATTGAACCAGCCACCAGAGTTGAACGATGAAGGCGGAACGCCCGCGGAAGTGCGGGGGAAGTTTGAATCGGTCAAGGCGTTGGTAATCTTTCGACATCATAAGTCAATTCCATGCTCTTCGCGAAGAATCTTTCTCAGCAATTTTACATCCCCCTTGCATCTTCTTTCAATTTCCATGATCTTGACATCCACCAGCAGGCGATACCAAAAGCCTTGCATAAAATGCCAGATAAAGCCTCTCGTGCCGTCAAGAAATCCTAAAAGCAGGAAATAACGATAAAAAAATAGAATAATGCCCTAAAACCAACTGGCAGTTTTGCGTAAATTTTTTCCTTTATAAATCGCTTGTCCTTACCTGTGAGGACCTCGGAGTCAAGGACTGCATTATCCCTCGGTAACAGATCGTAGCTGGTATTCAACAGATCCACCATTTCACGCGATGCATAGGAGTTATGTTTATTGATCCAAAAGGTAATCCCTTTTTGATTATCATCAACGATATGTCCATCCAGCATGATGGTTTTCGACCCCTGGGACAGTACAATGTGCTCATCCATCCAGCGCTGCTCGATATGCCCTTTTCCGTTTCTCCAAATTCGAAGCAAAGTCTGCGGATAAAAGCCGCCATACCGAATCCATTTTCCCATGAAAAAAACCTTGCGACGGATATAAATGCCGTTCACATCCGATGGAATTAGAGGTAATTTTTCATTGATCTCATCGACCACCTCCCACTCAAGATATTCATCGGCGTCCATACGCATGAGCCAATCAGAATCTGTTCCACAATTCTCGATCGCCCATTGGAACTGGTCAGCGTAGTTCTTCCACCGACGCTGAACCACTTTTGCCTCAAATGAGCGGGCAGGTTCAAAATGTATTATCGCTTGAAAAGAATTCTACAAGGAATAATTTTGTTTCTAGAGGCAATACCGAATTTATACAACGCTCCAAATGAATCTCTTCATTCTGCGTGAGGATAAGAATTGTCAACTTGATGGTCATATGAATTATGTTAAATTTCCAAATCGTATTCTATTCGTTTTTCGAATATAGTTCCCTATACCGGATAATTTTTGCCGGGACGCCCCCAACAATAGCCCAATCAGGCACATCACGAGTTACAACAGAACCAGCACCTATTACGGCATGGTTTCCAATAGAAACATTGTTCAGGATAATTGCATTTACTCCTATCCAAACGTCATCGTTGATTTTAATGGTTCCGAAATTTTCCCCTTGAGATCGAATTGGAATATCTAGTCTTTCAAACCGATGATTAAAGGCTACCATGTTCACATTTTGTGCGATTAATGCATCATTCCCAAGTATGACCTTTCCTTGAAGTCGGCAGTTTTCACCGATGAAGCAATGACTTCCAATTGCAACCATTGGAGACAATGTGACCCCAGGTTCAATTCGAAGATTCGCACCACAAGCGTCAATAAAGTTTTTAACAAGATAAGCCCTAATATGCCTCGACCCAAATGAGTAAGGCATTGTTGTTCGCGGCAAAAATTTACCAAAAACATTATAAAGAAAGAAGAACATCTTACGTTTTAAAGAAATGTTCTTATTGATTGCCTGGGAAATAGTGTCTTTGCGATATGTTTGCTTTTCCATTCTTTTCTAAATTACCTCTTTTTTACATTCGTTTCCAACACTATGATTTTGCAATATTCAATAATTACATTTTAGTCAAACCAATAATTCAATTTCTTAACGATATCTACATGACCTATAGCGCTTTTCATTAGGTCAAGCATTTCTTATCCACGTTATTCCTTAAGCGTCAATTTGCCCTTCTCGAAAGGTATGCGTTCCTCCAAAAGGGATAATTGAATCTCATCTATTTCATTATCTTGCTTGCTAATACCTGAAAAAACCAGGATCGCCTTTAATGGTATTTCTTTGGACTTCATTGTTTCCCCCGCCTTTGTCCCTATCAGGTCTTCGAACCGAACAACAAAAGCATTATTATTTTTTAAAACCATCCAGAAGCTTTTTGGAAGATCTCGGCCATGCCGGGGTAGGTTATATCATCCAATTTGCCGCCTTTTGTCATAATCATAAGCCGTTCCTGGAAGGTTAGTTTTGTCATTTTTCTATGCACAGCCTGCCAATAATAATCAGGTTTAACGATGCAATGCGCCCATGAAACCAAGGTCGCAGCAGGATGCCTTACCACTTGAATAATTTTGTAATCACAAATCTGAAAAAAATCCGCATTAATTCATCAGAATATGCGGCGTGACCAGTTATGTATCCACTCCCATTGCTACGAAGATAATTCTTTAACCAGGAAACAGAAACATCGGCATCGACATCCAGTCCAATATTGATTCGAAGATTTCTCTGTCTGATCAGGCGTTTTACGAATTCATACCGTCCGTTAACCGACGACGCAGCGATACTCCTTCCCGAATAGGGTACAGATAATAGAAGCATTAACCTTTGGACAAGATTGGTTCCCGATTTGGGGATGGAATTTACAAAGATGTTCAATGTTTTCTCCGTATGGGCAGTAAATACTATTCTGTTAAAGTGCCCGAAATTTTTTGATACGCTTCAATCCATTTTGGACCGATGGCTTTCCAGCTATAGCGTTCTTCAACAAACTGGCGTGAGCGCCTCCCGCACTCCATGCGATCTTTTAGCCTCTGAAAGTTCCTCCACATTTGCGTCTATCAACAAGCCGCCGCTTTCCATCCAGTCAAGCAGCCGTGCCTCTAGTTGTGATCGTAAGGAGTGAAGACCGCCGCAGATTCCAAATTGACCAATCCCACTACCTCGGAATATGAGGGCACAACAGTCACCTAAGCCCTATTCAACAATTCTGATTTCTGTTCCCCATATACCAAAACCTGAGAAACTTACACACGATCTTCGACGCCCGGTTTACATGCTAGTTGGCGAAGCTGCTGACCATATTCGAGGCTAAAATTCGGCCCAGCAATGAGCAAACGCCAATCGGCAAGAATTTTGCTTTTGAAAAGGCCTTGAATTAAAAGGTGTACTCCTTTTTGGGATGCAGGCGACCGAGAAAGACAATATTCTCTCCGGTCCACGAGGTAGCAAAGGAATGTGATCCAGGTCAATGCCATTCGGTATTTGGATCCCCGTGAAACACCAGGAAATTCTCTGGCCAATGTTTCGTCTTCCATGGCAGTAATTGAGTGTATATAATTTACTTTCTTAATACTGGGTATAACATACCATACCAGTATAGCCGTTTGATCCAAACATATAAAAGTCCGTTCTGTTTCCAAGTCCAAGGTTCAAGCATGCCATGAGGGCTTAATAAAGTGGGAATATGCAAGGCGTGAGCCACATTCATTACCTCGCGCTGAATAAAGGTAAAAGCCCCATGAATATGGACAACGTCCGGCTTAAAGTCATCCATTTCTTTTATAAAAAATTTATACATGGCTGGATGCCATCGAAGAAGGACTCCAGAGGTTTTCGTAAGGAATTTCTCACATCCACATCAAGGAAAGACACATCACCAATTTTGGCAACCAGTATCCCCGATAACAACTCCTTTCGCACCAGTTTTTCACTAAATTTAATAATACTTATGATACGCCAAACAAATCCTTGCCAAGTCCTTCTGAAACAAGTAATACATGTAATTTCTTATGAATATTCTTCATTTACCACTCATCATCTGAATAGAATAAAGATGAAATTTCCCGCACCTTCTCATGAAGATGGATAATTTCAATTTCAGACAAGCGGGTCTTCCAGCTTTATTATTTTGCAAACTGTTTCTTCTGTAGCGAGGCAAACGTCCCTTACTTAGTAAGCCAACATCATTTGCCCACTATAAAAAGCTGACTTGATTTTCAATATCGCGTGTAATGGATATCCAATCTATTAAAAATTGAACGGTATTGAGTTATAGGATCCCTGGATATGTCTTTATGCCTGACAAAGATCCAACTGGGTTTTTTTCTATATATTGAAATAACATGGTGAATCATATTCCATAACAACGCGGCCTGATCAATGACATCCCGCTTTTCATGGAGAATAACAGAGTTCATCCGAAAAAGTTGAAAGGTGATCCCCGCATAAGCAATGGCTGAAAAGTAAAATGATCGAATGGATTGGTACCAGTTATTATTCTTTATGCTTCCTGCAATGCGGCAGGGTGACGGATCAAAATCACCGGATAAAGCCAAATCTTTGAACAAGCCATTCAACAGAAAAGATGGCGATCGATCCTTAACCAAAGGGCGATATTCAAGTAATCGAAACCGAACGAAAGTTGAGAAGGGTCAATATCTGCTTGGCCCCCCTTTCAACGTTCTCGTATTTCTTATGCCTTCCAAGAAATACGGGCGAAAATCCAGCATATCTTTGGCCGGCTTTAAAAATTCAGCCTCATTTTCTTTGCAAATATAAGTAAACCAATATTGGAATGGAGCATGGCAGAGCGTTCTTTCAAATTCAATATTAAATGGTTCATGCAAATAGGCAATATGAGGGGCAAAAGAGATCATTCGTCCAACCCAGGTGGTGCCTGAACTATGCGAACCAGTGATAAGGATTGGGCTTTTTGATTCCAATTTCATGCTCCCATCAAAATCAGGTTTTTCATTGGACAAAACCGACTTCCCGAAATACTTTGCATCCCTCGATATTTCCTGAATTGGTTTCGCCGCACACCGCCAATCAGCATGAATTCAACATCATACTTTTTGTTCAACAATGATGATGCTGAAAGGATGCAGTTACTCCCAAGCGACGCACCGCAATAATACCGAATTGGTACCGATAAAACAATAGTGACCAATGGCAATGGGTCCGCAGTCCTGAATGGATCGTTCCAGGTCGATGGAATGAGTCAGGAATTGGCTTCGAATACC
>JADJMA010000057.1 GCA_016709845.1 Flammeovirgaceae bacterium
ATTTCTGCGTATCGGGCATAATATAAACACTCTTCGGCGCGACGTTTTTGTAATCAAAGCGCCTGCACCAATAAAACTTTCCCTGCCAATCGTAACTTCATGTCCAATGGTTGAGTTCACACCCAAAAAACAATACGGTTCGATGACAGATGCCCTGAGATGACCACCTGCCCAGCAACATAACAATGATCTTCCACACGGGCATGATGCCCAAATGATTACCATTCCAAAAAAGACATTGTTCCCCATATTTGTGCAGGGCTGCAAGACCGCATTCTCAAGGACCATGCAATTGTCACCAATTTCAACGCTGCTAAAATTGGACGCCCGCGAACTTACATAACTGATCAACTCATATCCTTTGGCTTTTGCCTCATCATACTTCCTTGCACGAAAATGGTTTAAATCCTGGTAGCCGACCGCCACCAGCATTTTGAAATCATCCGGGGGGTATGCATCCAGAACCTGATCAAATGCGACAACGGGAAGTCCCCACTTTTCCTGTTGGGTAACATGCTCTCCATCCACCGAAAATGCAACCACCTCGTGAGGGCTGTCGTTGGTTAATTGGAAGTAGGCCACATCTGCAATTTTTCCTGCGCCAAAGAGAACTATCTTACTCATTTTGTATACCTTTCCTCATCAAGCGCCAGATACTTTTCTTTTAGGCGCTTGCGATCCACCTTGCCATTGGGATTTTTGAGCAAGGTATCTTCATAATAAAACGCCGATGGGATCATATAATCCAGGGATCAGTTTTCGCAAATCCTGACGCAGTTGATCGTCGTTTAGCCCGCTGATGAACAGCCAGCACAGCGATAATGCGGCTCAAGCCGCCGCTGTTGGAATGGATCGCGATCGCTTCCAAGATATATTCAATACGATGCAGGGCGTTCTCGATCTCTTCCAATTCAATGCGATAGCCCATATGTTTGATCTGGTTATCTTTTCTACCATGAATATAAAGTTTACCATCGGCAGGGTCAAGGCGCACCAGGTCACCTGGTTTTATAGATAACTTCACGAAACGCTCCATTATATGGGTTCTGCACAAAACTGGCGGCGGTGCGCTCGGGATCATTGTAATAGCCCAAGCCAACATTGGGTCCCAGCAAACACAACTCGCCCAGCCCGCCTTCCGAAACCATTTTATTTTCATCATCAAGGATCAGGCATGAAAAATTACCGGCAATCGAGCCGAGCGGCGGGAAGCCCTGCAAGTCGCGGAAATCGTCGGCGGTAATCTTATACGATGAGCAAATGCAGGTGCACTCGGTCGGTCCGCTGACATTGAAAAATTCGCTTGTCTCTGAATAGACATCAAACAGCGCCTTCAACTTTGGTTTGGGATATCCTTCACCGCCAAAGATGAACCGTTTAATGCTCCGAAGGTACCGGCCATCGGCGGCCTTCATCGTCTGTAAATAGATCAACAAAGATGGCACAGAGAACCATAACGTGCAGCCTGCCAAATCGATCTTTTCAACCATCAATTTAGGATTGCGGGTCTCCTGTTTGGAAAATGGGACAAGACAGGCCCCATTAAAAATGGCGGAATAAAAATCGAAGACAGAATTATCAAAATATAATGGATTAAGGTTGGTTGAGATATCCTCATGTGTAACAGCATATGTCTGCCTGCCCCACTCGATCAAGTTTAGGACATTGGCATGGGTCATGACCGCGCCTTTGGGAACACCCGTCGAACCGGAGGTGAACATAATATAAGATGGAGCTGCCCCCGTAATATTTCTGGTAAACGGCAGGTTTGTATCTTCAAAACCTTCCATGTGAATGACGAGTTCATCTGCGTTAATGGGATCAATCAATAATTCCGCAAAGATATTCTCCATCTTTTGCAACAGTTCACTGTCCGCTGCCACAAGGCGCGGGTGACAGGTTGAAAATATTTTGCGCAGTCGTTCGGGCGGGCTATCGGGGTCAAAGATGGAATACACAACGCCGATCTTCAAGCAGGCAAGCATCAGGGAAAAGGTATGGATATTTTTTAATCCAGAAATACAAACAACGTCCCCAGAAGCCAGGCCATGCTGAAACAGCAACCGCGCCATTTGATTTGCACGGCAGTTTAAATCCAGATAGGTATAAGACTCGCGTTCATTAAACCAAAGAGATACACGCTGGGGATATCTTTCGACAATATCTTGAAAACGAAGGGCAAGATTATATTCGTACATCGTCTTCAAATAACCAGACCACCATCCAGCTCCAACACTTTGCCGTTGAAAAAATCATTTTCGATCACGCTGATAACACCTTGCGCGATCTCCTGAGGGTTTGCCGAGCCGGCGCAAGGGTACCTTCTTGACAATCTCTTGTAACACGGCTTCGCTTAAGGCTTCTTTTGTTGACTCTGTTTCTGTGTATCCCGGGGCCACCGCCATTACTCGTATGCCCATTGTGCTCAATTCTTTTGCCCAGGTGGCGGTCAGCGTTCACCCGGCCTTTGCGGCTGAATACGCAGACTGTCCCACATTCCCAGAAGCAGAGACCGAGCTAATATTCACGATAACACCCTTTGTGCGGGTGGAGATCATTTTTTCGACAATACAGGCGGTCATATAAAACACCGAACTCAAGTTTGTGGCCAATGTCTTGTTCCACATGGCCACATCATGCTTTTCGATCCCAGAGGAAGAGATCCTGACCAAGGGCGCGCTGTAAAGAATGCCTGGCATTGTTAATCGAAAACATCTGCAGACTTAAATTCTGCGTGATAACGGGCTGCGGCGGCCAGAACCTGTTCATAATCGGCGATATCGCACTCAATGCAGGTTATGTCTGGATGTTGTTCGCGCAGTTCTGCCAGCCCTTGTCTGTTTATATCGAAAGCAGAGACAATTGCCCCTTTGGAAATCAGCGCATCAACTACGCTTCGTCCCAAGCCTCTTACACCGCCAGTGACAATCACCTTCTTTCCACGCAGTTCCATCAGACTCCACTCCCTTGCCCTGTAACACACGTTTGATCTCGGCCACGCTTTGCATCGAAACGATCTCTTCAAAAGTGAATTCCACCCCAAAGGCCTGTTCCAGGGAGGCGATCAGATCCATATGTTGAAGCGAATCCCAGGTTTCAACTTCAGACATGGTTAATTGGTCGGTAATGTCTGCCGGTGAAATATGTAAAGTGGACACGAGTATCTCATCAATTTTTGTATTCAAGTTAAATTCCTCTCTTCCATTATAATTTTAGAACTCACCCAAACGGTAGGCGGGAAAGAATTTTGTAGATGTGCCGCCTTTGGATGCAACGATCTGCTGATATTTTTTATGGTCAAAAATACGCCCACAAAAATACGCAGTTCGAACACCCGTTGACCAGCCTCGTTGAAACGAGTTAATCCGTCATTCTCATCTCCATTAATGCCCGCACCCGCTCCCAGGCTAAGCCATTGCAAGCCTTCCTTCGAAAAATAATCGAGCAACGTCCAGAATAATGCAAAAGATACGTTTAATTTATAGCCTTCCGAGCTGTAAGCTCCCAAATGATAATAACCTACATTACCCTGAACGTACCATAACAACATTCCAACTGTTCTATCATCAACAACTGCCCTGCATGCAACGATGCCGAATGCTTAACTGCTTTGCAAATGCGTCCCTGGAAAATCTGGTCATTCCCATAATATTATGGCGTTCGATCAGGTTGCCATAAAGAAATCCATTCATCCAGGTATTTAATAGGCTCAGTACAAATTTCGACATTAACCATTCTTAAGGCCTTTTGGACATTGCGCTGATGGTGAGCAGCCACAAATTCTTCCAGGCCGTCGCTGCAGATCAATAATAAAATGTTCTTTATAGGGTCTGGCTATATCTTTAAAACAATTCACCAAGTCTTGATGATTATATCTCCCAAACGGGTCAGTTACCAACGACAGGGAAACCAATTGATTCCCAATCCAATCCAAATCCTTCCCCAAACCCGACCAATCCTGGCAGGAGAATATTGGATAGCAACCCATACCATCAAATTCGGAAGTTCCCAAAATAGGGCGTTTTAATATCCAGCCTTTGCTGGCAGGTAATTCAAGGGGGTCGCCAAATTCAATCAAAGAGTGAGCATATAAGGAATGCAAATAACCAGAATTAATCATCATCAATATTTTCAGGGTACGGGTGAGCAGATGCTTCCATACTCCATAAAGGTGGAATATATATTTTTGACAAGCTTATTTTTTTCCTGTGATCCTGAATATTTTGCTTTAAAATTCACAAAAACATTCTCCACAAATTTCAGGAAGAACCAAATTTCCCAAGCCAATTTTTTACTGATAATCCTTTTCAGCATCAGTAGTGTTTTTGGGTTTCTAGCTCGTCTGGTGAAATACTCATCATACCTACAATTGAAATATTTATTTTAATTGATAGTTATCAATAACCGCCAGTCTTTCGATCACTGCGACAGACAAACCAGACCACGTTCCCCTACCCGTAATATTGTAAACCGACATGATCTTATCGTAGTAATATAACGGTCCTTTATCCAAATAACTGTAAAACAAATAAATATCCCCATGAATTTTTGATTTTTTTGAATATTTAATCACACTTCTATGAACTCTGGCTGAAGTGTGTAAATAGGGCCCCGCATTTTCAAAACAAGCGGGTTTTGGATCTCAATTCTATGGATTTCATGCACCTGAGATCTTTTGGTTTTATTCTCAACATCAACGCACAGGGTATCGTGGGCAAAAGTCACATACTCCGGATTATTTTCCAAAACGCTGAGCGCAATTTGAATTTTTTGAGGATCGCACCAGGCATCGTCCCCATCCAGGCAGCACCAATATTTTGTATTGACATTTTTAATTGCAACGTGACCGTGGAAAACCTTACGAGGGTCAGAAAATGTATTCTGCGGCTGAGCAAACAATTTTATTTTGTCTGGATATCTTTTTGCGTACTCTCACAGATCAACAAAGTGCCATCCGTCGAGCAATCATCACAAAGCCATATCTGATAAAGATATTCTGTTTCCCTGCTCTAAAACGCTGTCCAAGGCCTTTGCGATATAATCCTTTTGGTTGAATGTGACAATAATAACGGTCAACATTACGGGGTTCTTATCCATTTCAATTCCACACTCTAAACATTTATTCTGGCGAATAAAACTGTTCCATACAAGGGACTTGTAATAAAATGATCCAGATAAAGTTCATTCAGGGACTAATTCCTTTAAAGCGGGGATCTCCCAAAAATCACTATTTTTGTGATAAACACAAATAGCAAGCTGCGGCTTGTATTTTCCAATCGTTCCAGCGGCTCCTTTAATGTTTCAAGTTCCGCCCCTTCAATATCAAGTTTTACTGAAATTGATTTTCTCGATCTTTTTTTGAGCAACAAAATCATCGATGGAAATCGTCTTATACAATTGAGCATTTTCATCCACTTTGCTATTGGACAAGTGCGACCCCGTTCCGCTTTCAACAGCCGAAAGCTCGGTTTCAGAATTGCCCATAAAGGTCTTTCCACTAATTCAACAATATTTTGTTTATCAGGATTTAATTTTATATTTTTATTAAATACATTTAAATTACCCCTGATAAACTCGAAGGAAAAGACCTTCCCCTTATCCTTTACAAGACTAGCAAAATACAGAGCCGTATCTCCAAAACAGGCGCCTCCATCAATAACATAGTCACCTGCTTTGGCGTACACTTTGTTTTGATATTTATATTGCTCCAGGAAAAAATCTATAAAAACGCCTATTTTATTGGAATAAAATTTTATATCAAACCCAATTTCTTCTAAATTGTACAGATAAAAGTCCCAAACGCCGACTTTGAGACAAGTATCATTCATTTTTAATTCATCAATTTTGTCGAAGTATTTCCAAATATGGGAATAATACAAGGGGAACCTTGTTTTTAATGGCCCCAAGACACGTGCAACAATAACCTTCAAAAACATTTCCCTGGAATATTCATCACTTAATGAATCATATGTGAATTGAAGACCATCCAGGTCGTAATCTCTACTCAATTTCTCAAAGGCTTCGTCTTGAATTTTTCTGCGTTTAGACCAAGAGTGTTCTATTTTTGCTGTCCGATCCCAACGTGGTTCTTCATAAAACTCTTCAACTTCTGAAAACTCGTAATAAATTTTCTCTTATAAGATTTAGAATCCTGTCTGTAAAAGTTTCTACCTTTATTTTCTCAGCTATATACAAAACACTTGTTTTGGTAAAACCATATTCCTTTAAAGACAGATTCACTCAAAATGTTGTATCCCAAGTTGTTTTACGGTAAAGCCTAGCTTCTACTCGTTCAACAAAACCGGATTTGTTGTTGCAAGCGCACATGGTCAAACTGACCAAACCGACGCCAGCGCTCTGATTCATCCGTGACTTGAGGATCCTCGTCAATTTGATCAAGTGTCAAAATGATCGGCACCATGATGATACCCCAGCCTCCTGGTTTAAGCACCCGATACAACTCAGACAAGGCCTTTTTATCATCTTTAACATGTTCCAATACATGCGAACAAATCAAAATATCGTATGTATCAGAATTAATCTCGGGCATGTTCATTATATCAACAGCGAAGTCAACACCTTCAACAAGCATATCGGCGGTATGACGGGTGATATTTTTGTAAGTATTTATAAAATTACTCAGTGGAAGAGACGGTGCAATATCAAGTAAAAGAACCAGATCATCGTGAGGTAGTTTTTCCTTCAAATAACAGGCATACAGTCTATCTCTATCTGAGGCACCACAATGCGGACATAGATATTGCTCAAAATTTATGGTCTCTCCTTCTTCAGGTTTGTAAGGAAATCCATGATTTCTAAGGTTTTCGATGTAATACTGTGCAAGAGGTAAAAATTCAAAGACTTGTTTTTGGCAAACTGAACATTTGTAAGGGGCATTAGTAAATTCAATTGGCTGGGGTTGTATTGTGCGCCCTTCTTTTCCTGCCATATCCCAGATAATGAACAAGAGGGTTTATCCCTGCTTTTGACATCCACATAAGTGTCCAAATACCACTGGCTGGAGAAAAAAGACCCTCTGGCTTTCATCAGAGGGTCTTTTACTTCAATGCTCATAAAATAGTAATCAGTTAACTATCGAGAGCTATTTCATGAATCAGCCTTAGTAACATTCAAAATTCAGGAGCACAGGTTATTCCGCTGTACCCACGTATACACCATCCAAGCCAAAGCCAACCAGATCATCTCTACCATCAAAATTGACATCCCCCACCGTCCGCACAAATTGATTCACCGTCCAGCCATGGGAAAGATCAAAACCATTCGTCCAGCGGCTGATCGCCCCAAAGCTCGTGCCGTTTGAGGGCGCTACATACACACCATCCAACCCAAAGCCGATCAGATCCTCTCGGCCATCGTTATTGACATCCCCAACTGTCCGCACAAAGTCCGCCACTGTCCAACCATGCGACAGATCAAAAGAAGTTGTCCAGCGGCTGATCGCACCAAAGCTCGTGCCGTTTGAGAGCGCTACATACACGCCATCCAGACCAAATCCGATCAGGTCATCCCTGCCATCATTGTTGACATCCCCCATCGTCCGTACAAAATCCTTCACCGTCCAACCATGCGAGAGATCAAAAGAAGTTGTCCAGCGGCTGATCGCACCAAAGCTCGTGCCGTTTGAGAGTGCCACATACACCCCATCCAGACCAAAGCCGATCAGATCATCCCTGCCATCATTGTTGACATCCCCCACCGTCCGTACAAAATCCTTCACCGTCCAGCCATGCGATAGATCAAAAGAAGTTGTCCAGCGGCTGATCGCACCAAAGCTCGTGCCGTTTGAGAGTGCCACATACACCCCATCCAGACCAAAGCCGATCAGATCATCCCTGCCATCGTTGTTGACATCTCCCACCGTCCGCACAAAATCCCTTCACCGTCCAGCCATGCGAGAGATCAAAAGAAGTTGTCCATCGACTGAGCGGAACCAAACCCACTGCCTGTGGAGAGAGCAACATACACGCCATCCTGTCCAATCCAACCAGATCCGCCCTTCCATCGTTGTTTACATCCCCACTGTCCGCACATAATCCGCCACTGTCCAACCCATGCGATAGATCAAAGGAGCTCGTCCATTTGCTCGTACGACCAAAGAAGTTAATGCTACGCTCATAGTTCACAGCATTATTCGCCAGTACAAAACCATAAC
>JADJMA010000058.1 GCA_016709845.1 Flammeovirgaceae bacterium
GGCGGCGAAAGTCTCTGCAAACCCTAAAGATATTGAACAGGCAGATAAGCTGATTTTGCCAGGGGGGTTGGCTCTTTTTGATACAGGTATGCAGCGGCTTCGTGAAACTGGGTTGATCGGTTTGTTGAATGAGAAAGTGCTTAGAGCGAAGACGCCGACTCTGGGAGTTTGTCTTGGCATGCAACTGCTGACAAAAGTGAGTGAAGAAGGGGAACTGCCAGGTCTCGGCTGGATTCGATGCGGAGACAATCCGCTTCCGCTTTGACCCAAAGCAATCCGGGCGAAGATTCCTCATATGGGCTGGAATACTGTAAAAATCGAGCGTGAAGGTACTCTTTTAAAGGGTATGTACCCAGATGCCCGCCTTTTTTGTGCATTCGTTCCATGTGGTAAGCCGTGATTCGGCCGATGTTCTCACAACCACTGAGTATGGTTATGATTTTGTTTCGGCTATCCAACGCGACCACATTATGGGTGCCCAGTTTCACCCTGAAAAGAGCCATAAGTTTGGCATGAAATTATATAAGAACTTTGTAGAGTCTGCCTAATGTTAAAGACCCGTGTGATGCCCCTGCCTCTTGCTAAAGGATGGCGGGTTGGTGAAGACAGTTAAGTTTAAAATCCTGGTTATATCGGTGACCCGATCAACGCCATCCGAATTTATAATGAAAAGAAGTGGATGAACTGATCTTTCTGGATATCACCGCAACGCTGGAGCACCGTCCGCCCTCCTACAAGGTGTTGTCGGAGATCGCGAGTGAGTGTTTTATGCCGGTCACCTATGGCGGGGGAGTACAGGATGTCGAAACGATCTTGCCAGATCCTCAGCCTAGGCATCGAAAAGGTGGCAATCAACAGTTATCAGTAGAAAATCCAGACTTTGTACGAATTGCATCTGAAAAATTTGGTAGTTCTACAATTGTGGTCTCCATTGATGTTCGTAAAAAAAATTTTTGGCGGCTATGAAGTCTGCACTCATGGCGGGCGTAAAGCCACTGGTCTGGACCCGGTTGAATTTGCTGTTAAGATGGCCCAACTGGGCGCTGGTGAGATATTGTTGACTGCCGTGGATCGTGATGGTACCCAGGAAGGCTATGATATAGAATTAATTAAAAGTGTTACCAGTGCGGTGGATGTGCCGCTAATTGCTTGTGGAGGGGCTGGGAAGATCGAAGATTTCCGTGCGGCTGTGAAGCAAGGCAATGCATCGGCCTGTGCTGCAGGCAGTATGGTGGTTTATTTTGGACGCAATCGCGCTGTATTGATCAATTTCCGGAACGCACCAGGCTGGAAGAAATACTAGGAGAATAATATAGAATGAAAAGATGTACACGCTGTCTTTACGATGAGAGTCTTCCGAATATTACCTTTGATGAGAATGGGGTATGCAATTATTGTCATATTCATGATCAGTTAAATCTTGAATACCCTACCGGCGAAGAGGGAATGAATAAACTGCGGGCTATTGCAGATCAGATTCGAAAAGATGGCCGCGGTAAACAATATGATGTGGTAGTGGGGTTAGTGGAGGCGCTGATTCATCCTATATGATTTATCTGGCAAAGGAATTGGGGCTGCGTCCACTGGCGGTCCACTTTGATAATACCTGGAATTCGACCGTCGCTACAGAAAATATTCACGATGTTTTGAAAAATTGGATGTTGATCTATGGACGTATGTATGGATAACAAAGAATATGATGATATTTACCGCTCATTCTTAAAGGCTGGCGTACCTGATACCGAAGCGCCTACGGATATTGGCTTGGCTTCTGTTTTGAATATGGCGTGTGAAAAATTTGGTATCAAATATATCTTTGAAGGACATTCATTTCGCACAGAAGGTGTTGCTCCGTTAGGTTGGATTTATATGGACGGTAAATATATCCAGAGTGTTCACAAGAAATATGGCACTATTCCTCTTAAAACTTATCCCAATATGTTGATGCCGAATTTTATAAAGTGGACAGCTGTTTTGGGTCTTAAGAAGATACGGCCACTATATTACATAGATTATGTCAAAAAAGATGCTATGGCTCTGCTGACTCGTGATTTTGGCTGGGAGTGGTACGGAGGCCACCATCTTGAAAATCGTTTTACTGCTTTTTCTGGCATACATATTACATTCCTCAGAGATATGGCTCTGATATGCGATTGTTGGGATTTGCTGCGTTGGTTCGTTCTGGACAAATCACCAGAGAGCAGGGATTGGAGATGCTCGCTCAACCCCGCCAATTTGATCCCCGAGCTATTGGAGATGGTTAAAGAAGCGGCTTGGTTATTCTGACAGTGAATTTGAACAACTAATGAAGCTTGAGAAGAAGACGTATCGCGATTACAAGACTTATAAAAAACCTTCGAACGGATGCGTCCGTTCTGGTGGTTAATGTATAAACTAAACCGTGTTCCGAAAAGTTTTATCTCAAGTTCTGCTTCCCAAATCCTCAGGCAGGTTCATAACAGAATCCGATCAGGATGATTTAATGCGTATTTTTATTGGATTGACTGATGTCGCGAATATTACCGCCAATTACTCCAAGGGCTTCAAAGCGTTAGGTCATGAGGTTTTTTCCGTAGTGTGGAGTAAAAGTCGTTTTTATACAGATTCAGAGTATGACCTGATCATTGATGATAGAGGCCATACCAAAAAACCAGGCAGCGGTTTTTTTTGCATATTTTAGAATTTTGACTCAACTGGCTCAATTGGTATGAGGGGCGAAATGTGATCTGTTTATTTTGTATGCTCCCGCCGTTTTGCCGACTTATTTGTATTACCCTTTTCTGAAGGGGCTTGGTAAAAAAATCATTACAGCATTTTGGGGTAGTGATATTCGTTATTGGTATGCGTTTGCTGAGGAGATGAAGTCATTCAATGTGCAAGATGAAGTCTTTCCATTTTTTGAATATGTTAGTGGTCGCTCCTGGGCAGTTATTGGGATAAAAACGCACTGTGAAGATAGCCGAAAAATATTCCACTATAATCATCTCCCAACCGGATTGCGCACAACTACAAACCCGACCTTATATGAGATCTAATGTGCCTCTAGATCTCTCCCAGTACAAATTCAATGTTCCAGGCAGAGTAAAACCCCTTATTCTCCACGCGCCCAGTGTTGCTGAGGCAAAAGGCACGGATGTTGTTCTTAATGTGATTAGGGAATTGAAGAAGAAGGCCTTGAGTTTGAATTTCGATTTATAGAGAATATGCCAAACGCCGAATGCGCGATTTGTTGACGGACTCAGATATTGTAGTAGATGAACTGTATTCTGCAACCGTTGGGGGCTTGTCATCGGAGGCAATGGCTACTGGGAACGTGGTCCTTGTACGGTACATGGCTGATTATTGTAAAGTCCCCGAAGGGTGCCCGGCAATCAATGTAAATAAATTTACACTTAAAGATAATTTACGTCAAATCATCCTGGATGTGGATCGAAGAAAAGAACTGGCAAATCTCGGGCGACCTTATGTGGAGAATGCCAATGATCATCTTAAGATATGCCGCGATCTGTTAAGCTGGGTGGAACAGAAGGACACTATTGATTATGACTTCTACCCTACATTCTCCAAAGATTTCCAAATACCAGAGCAGATATTAAAGGATGAAGAGAGAGAGACTGGAAAAAAACGAGTCGACTTCTTCAAAACTCTTTTGTCCACTGGTGCGACCAAAAAGAAGCAGAGTTACTAGGAGATTTTGAACGCATCCGCACCTCAAAGTTCAAAATTCATGCAAACAATAAGAAACTGGAGAGCAAAATTGTCTCCAGTTTTTGGGGTGATCATCCTCGGCGTGTTTTTTTATTGGATCTGGCTTTACAGAGATATTATTTTAGATACCTTCAGGAAGATTGAGCTTGTTCAGCTTGTCGCTTTGGTTGCGCTGATCATGCTCTCCAGTATCTTAACCGTATGGGCACTGGTTGTTCTCGTGCAGGATAAAGGTTATACAGCCTTTGGATTTGCGGATGGTTATCATTCCTTAAATCTTTCCCAGTTGGCATCCATGATCCCTGGTGGAATATGGGGAGATGCCGGGTTGCTGGTTTTTTGTGGTCAAAAGGCATATCGAAAATTGAAGCGTTGTAATAATCTTATTAAATACAATTATCATGTTATCTGCTTGTGCCATGGTTGGCATCTCAGGGTTGATTACCATTCTGGGGTGGGGATATGCGGCCATTTGTCTTTTGCCTTTTTATTCCTTATCTTTGGCCGCAATTGGCTGGATGGAATCAGACACAAATTTTATCCAGAAAGCTCCCGCTTGCCGTCTGCACTAGCCTTGTTGAAATCTCTTTTTCTCGGCATCATGGTGTGGATAATAATATCTTCCTGCTTTGCCTGGCTGCTGTACACTGGAAATGGAACAGGCTCTATTCCTTTTGGACGGTTGTCGGTGCATATGCCACAGGGTATTTGGGCGGCTACATTAGCATACTTGTCCCATCAGGCCTTGGCGTAAGTGAAGGTTTGGTGGCTTTGATGCTTGGTCCTTATATTGGTACGGATAAAATCCTGCAGTTGCCATATCTTTTATTATTCATACTTTCATTGTGTGGTGCAATATATTGCTGTCTGTTATTTTTACTTCCAGGCAAGCGGGAACAAGAATCATTCATTGAGGTTTATTGTCGATGATTGTAAAAGATAAAAGCCAGCCCCGCCCGTTGATCTTCGAGGCTGGCATGTTTATTTTAAGCTACAGGGATTTCTCTGTCATCTTCTCTCCTGTTCCGCCGGGCTGGTCGCGGACTGTCACCGTAATGCGCACAGTGGTGCCTTGCGGAACAGTGCTGGCAGCCGTATATATCCAGCGTCCGCTGTTAAGCGGGGTTTCTTCCGCCTCCCGCTTTCGATATCTGCCCGTTGGTGTCGCCCACGATCACGGACAGGCGGGTCACCTTGAAATCATCGTGGGCGCGTATCACGATTGGGTCTCCCACCGCGCCGCTGTACTCAGATAGGTCCACCTCATCGATCACCGGCGCGTTGAAGAAGTCTGCCACCAATCAGGAAAAGAGCGGCTTGCCCTTAGCCTTAAGCGGCTTTTTCATAGAAGGCCTTCATTTCGGGGTCGGCCATTACCAGTCTTCCATACAGTACCGCCTGGCGGAAACGCTCCTGATGTTCTAACTGCGCCTCGCTTGGCAAAATGCCTGAGCGGTCAGGCTTGCGGCCAACCACCATCTCGTCACCGTAATGTTTGAATACAAGGTCGCCCACCTGTCCGCGGATCTGTTCAAGAACGGATTTAATTTTTACTTTAGCCATGCTATTGTCTCCTTAATAGATAGTGAAAATGGATATAGGATCCATGCCTACCGTGAGGCATGGCAACGGGCAGGGATTCCATCTTTCTGATCATAAGCGCGTCATTCGCACATCATAAGTACATCGTAAGTACGTTGAACTGATCTCCTGTCCTGGCAACTGATCTCTTCTTTTCCTTCATGAGTGAACATTTGTCTAATTCTGCCTGCCCTGTTTTTACATTTTTTTGCAAAAATCAAGGTGACGATTCTCATGTTTCGTTATGAGGATTGGCGGTTGAAGTGTCTGTGTTTGCCTTCCCTGCCGCGCCGCTTCATCAATCACCGACAGATTAAAGCCCGTCTGACGGTTCATATTTGCTGACAGTTTCAGCGAAAAGAGCGGTTTCCTCCTCGCTTTGACGGTTTTTCGTAGTCTATATTCATACCATCGGCCGCAGCCATATAGAATGACTGGCGATTAATAATTGTAGATCGTTCATAAATTATTGGGCATGGTTTTCTAGGGTTGTTTAACATCTTTATAATTATGTAGCAGGACTTAATACGAAAAAGCAAATTGAACGAATTTTTGTCGACTCAATAAAAAATTCGCGTCACTTGCCTTTTCGCGGCGGAACTTTGCCGCACGCCAGTGCAGGTGTTCGTATTAAGATTTTCCTGGCCTTGGAAAAGCCATGAATTATTGGGCAAAAGGCTGGGGTATAATCCAGGATATAGTGTAAAAAGCGAGTTTGCTTTGCACTATTTTTGTGTAGATTTGAAACCGAACGAAGCGAAAAGAAACTTATCCTCACCAGGAGTTTGACAAAATAATGCCAACTGTTAGCGTTATCATTCCCTCCTACAATCACGAAAAATATATTGGGGAATGTATTCAGAGTGTCTTGAATCAAACATATCAGGATTTTGAAATTGTCATTACTGATGACCGATCTCAAGACAGGACAGTTGAAACTATCAGTCAATTTAATGACCCAAAGAATTAAAGCTAAGTTGATTCCACGATAAAAATAAAGGCACTTCTGTTGCCTCGAACACTTGTATAAATAATTCTTCTGGTAAATTTGTGGCTATTTTGGGTTCTGATGATGCGTGGATGCCTGAAAAATTAGAAAAACAAGTTGAATTTTGGAACAAAACCTGCATGTAGGCGCGGTTTTTACAAGGAAATTACCGTTAACGAGAATAGTAATCAGGTATATCAAACCATTTATTCAAAGGCTTTCGATCATGCACTTCAAAATCACTCGCAAGCGGAATGGGCGAGATTTTTTTTTTTTCCGTGGAAATTGCTTGTGCGCTCCAAGTTCAATGGTAAAGAAGAAATATATTTGATGAGATTGGATTGTTTGATGAAA
>JADJMA010000059.1 GCA_016709845.1 Flammeovirgaceae bacterium
GTAATGAAACAACAGAACAGTTTTCTGTATGCGTCTAAACTATCGATCAAATAATTGCAGCTTCTTCTTCAAAGAGTAGTTTTACCTTCTCATTACTATCAATATCAACAGTTACTTTACCGCCACTGACTAGACGCCCGAACAATAATTCATCAGCCAATGCGCTACGAATCGTATCTTGGATAAGCCGTTCCATAGGCCGGGCACCCATGAGTGGATCAAACCATTTTTTGCAAGATACGTACGCAATTGTTCCGTAAACGTTGCTTCTACTTTCTTTTCGTGAAGTTGTGCTTCAAGTTGAATCAGGAACTTATCGGTTACTCGCAAAATAATCTCCTGATCTAAAGAAGCGAATGAAATGATCGCATCTAGCCGATTACGAAACTCAGGAGTAAATAATTTCTTGATATCAACTAATTCATCGCCTGCAAGTTTTGATTTTGTAAATCCAATCGAAGACTTAGCAAGGGATTCAGCGCCTGCATTTGTAGTCATGATAATAATAACATTGCGAAAATCTGCTTTACGCCCATTATTGTCCGTCAACGTCCCATAATCCATGACCTGCAACAGAATATTGAAAATATCTGTATGCGCTTTTTCGATTTCATCCAATAATAAAACCGAATAGGGATGTTTAATCACGATCTCTGTCAACAATCCACCTTGATCATAGCCCACATAGCCTGGCGGAGCTCCAATCAAACGAGATACTGCATGACGTTCCATATATTCAGACATATCAAAACGATGCAAGTGAATACCAAGCGCATAGGCGAGTTGCCTTGCCACCTCAGTTTTCCCGACTCCTGTTGGCCCTGAAAAGAAAAGAGCCCACAGGTTTCCGCGGATTACCCAGTCCACTTCTTGCCATTTTGATGGCTGCAGTCAGTGCATTAATTGCATTGTCCTGGCCAAAAACAACGGCTTTCATATCACGGCCCAATGTTTTCAATTTATTGCGATCGTTCGTGGAAATATTTTGTGGAGGAATTCGTGCAATCTTGGCTACCACATTCTCAATCTCACTTCTGCCGATAACTTTCCGTTTCTTCGATTTTGGCAATATACGCTGTGCAGCACCAGCTTCATCCAGCACATCAATTGCTTTGTCTGGCAGATGCCTATCATTAATATAACGCTCCGATAGTTCTGCTGCAGAAACCAATGCACTGGCAGTATATTTAACCTTATGGTGCTGTTCATAGCGAGACTTCAGCCCACGTAAAATAGCTACTGTTTCATCAACACTGGGTTCATTAACTTCTATCTGCTGGAAACGCCTTGATAGCGCATGATCTTTTCAAAGATCCACGGTACTCATTAAAAGTTGTAGCACCGATACACCGTAATTGCCCAGTACTTAAAACCGGTTTCAGCAAAATTTGACGCATCCAGAACTCCACCTGAAGCAGCACCAGCACCAATTAGTGTATGGATCTCATCTATAAACAAAATAGCTGATGGATTATCAGTTAATTGTTTTAACAATGTTTTTCAAGCGTTGTTCAAAATCTCCGCGATATTTGGTGCCCGCCAATAAAGCTCCCATATCAAGCGAATAAATTTGATGCTTCAAAAGTAAATCAGGCACATCTTCTTCAACAATGCGTTTTGCCAAGCCTTCTGCAATTGCAGTTTTCCCTACACCGGCTTCACCAACTAACAAAGGATTATTTTTACGGCGTCGGCATAACGTTTGTATAACGCGCTCAATCTCCTTCTCACGCCCCACCAAGGGATCGATTTTGTTAATTAACGCCAAGTGATTGAGATTTACCGTGTAATTCTCGAGACGCCTCCGCTAGAATTGGATTCGTGCTCACTATCCCCTTCATTTCCAGTTTTAGCGTCATTCTCGTGCGGCACTTTTCGAATATTATGTGAAATGTAATTCACTACATCCAAACGTGTTACACCTCTCTGATGCAAGAAATAGACGGCATGTGAATCTTTCTCACCAAAAATCGATACCAAAACATTAGCGCCAGTAACTTCTTTGTACACCTAAGTGGGTGCTGATTTTTTCTCGCAAATTCAACCACCTGCTTGACCTTCGTACTTGCAATATCACTTGGGTATATACCACACACACCGACCCCCTGCATATGCACCTCTAACATTATTCGTGTTGCCTGCTCTTGATTCATAGAAAAAAATATTTTCAACACCTCAATCACAAACTCCATGGGAGTGAAATCATCATTCAATAATAAAATTTTGTACATGGAAGGAGGTTTTCGTTCAATTTTCTCCTGTGCAAGCATAACGGCTTCTGAGTTACTCTCCGTCATAACTGTTTTCCCTACTCATTCTTTCTATAAAAATATATTGTACTAAATACTTCAACTTCATTATCGACATCTTTGACGATTACGACAAAATTTTCAAGTATCTTGAGATAATTACCTAGTTCTTGCACACAAATATGTTGTAACGGCTTGACTTTAACCCTGGATTTGCGTAAAACTGCAAATGGCGTTTGGCTTCAAGTTCTCTGCGGTCCCGGTTATATCCGTCAATGGTCTTGAAATTCAAATAGTGTTAGGGTTTCCGGCCCAGTTTTTATATAGGAAGTAGAAATGGCAACAGGTACAGTAAAATGGTTCAACGATTCCAAAGGTTTTGGTTTTATTACTCCTGACGATGGCAGCGAAGATTTGTTTGCGCACTTCTCAGCAATCAATATGTCTGGATTTAAAACTCTTAAAGAAGGCCAAAAAGTGAGTTTTGATGTCACTCAAGGACCGAAGGGAAAACAAGCCTCTAATATCCAATCCGCTTAACTTTCGTAAAAATACTGGCTTAAACCGCTTTATTGGCAATACAAGAACAATATAACAGCAAATAAAGCAAGAAAGATATAATCACATATTACCCCTTTGTTAGTATGGCAAGGGTTTTTCTTGGGTTCCTGTTTTCCCCGGGGGAAACAGCGCTTCACCCCATCAGCTATATCAGCTCAAACACACATACTCTCGATCATTGCACTACCAAAAGCCGAAGAAGAAACCTGCTTGGCATCAGTCATTTGTCGCGCAAAATCATAGGTAACTATCTTGTTCTGAATAGTTTTTTCCATCGCTTTGATAATCAAATCGGCCGCCTCCACCCAACCTAAATGCCGTAACATCATCTCCGCTGACAATATAATGGAGCCAGGATTTACCTGATCTTTCCCCGAATATTTGGGTGCCGTACCGTGTGTTGCTTCAAAGATAGCAATAGAATCGCTAAGATTAGCTCCCGGTGCAATCCCAATCCCACCTACCTGTGCGGCCAATGCATCAGAAATATAATCACCATTTAAGTTCAGAGTAGCTACTACATCATACTCTTCTGGACGTAACAAGATTTGCTGCAAGAAAGCATCCGCAATCACATCCTTGATAATAATCCCGCCTTTTTCTAACGGCAATTTCATCCACGGCCCCCCATCCAGAAATTCCGCTCCAAATTCCCTGGCAGCCAAGGCATAGCCCCATTTCTTGAACGCACCTTCAGTAAACTTCATGATATTTCCTTTATGCACCAAAGTAACCGATTGGCGCTTATTATCAATAGCATACTGAATTGCCTTTCGAACAAGACGCTCTGTCCCTTCTTTCGAAACAGGCTTGATCCCAATACCAGAAGTCTGAGGAAAACGTATACTGGTCACCCCCATATCTTTAATCAGAAAAGCAATTATTTTCTTTGCGGACTCTGATTCTGCTTCCCATTCGATACCCGCATAGATATCTTCAGAATTTTCTCTGAAAATAACCATGTCGGTCTTCTCCGGGTTCTTCACTGGACTGGGTACACCACTAAAATAACGTACTGGCCGTAAACAAATGTATAAATCCAACAGTTGTCGAAGCGCAACATTAATCGAACGTATACCGCCACCAACCGGTGTTGTCAGCGGACCTTTAATGGAAACCACAAACTCCCTAGCAGCCTGTAGAGTCTCTTCCGGCAACCACACATCAGGCCCATAAATTCGTGTTGATTTCTCGCCCGCATAGATTTCCATCCACGAAACCTTGCGTTGCCCGCCATAAGCTTTCTTAACCGCTGCATCGACGACTCTCTGCATGACCGGAGTAATATCAATACCAATACCATCACCTTCAATAAAAGGAATTATTGGATTATCAGGTACATTTAACGAATTATCATCATTAACCTGAATTCTTTCCCATCACTGGGTATTCTTATATGCTGATACATGACATCTCCAAGTATTGGAATAAAAATGCAATTTATTAAAATATCCCGGTCAGTTAAACATTATTGGATGAGAATGTCGTCACTTCCCTTCTTAATTTCAAGATAAATTTTATCAAACTAAAATAAAGCCCAGTGTTTAAACTATTACCGTGTAAATACGAAGCCTTTCCACGCGACTGGGAAACCTGTTGCTACTTATCGCTCACCCTAGTATTTTTGTTTAATATATATCACTACTTCGGATAAGCAGCATTCACTCAATCTCCAGAATTACTCAACAGCACCCACACAATGAAATTAAACCTCCTCGTTCCCAATCTATTCTGGCCTGATATCTTGCAAACAGAAATCTATAATGATCTATCGGCGACTTCTTTAGAAGTACTGTTATCAAATGTACCGCTATGACGACTCCTCCACAGGAAATGGAAGCGTGGCTATGTAAGGAGTTTAATGTAGCAAAGCAGAAAAATGACTGGCCTATTGCACCGCTCATGCTAATCACTGACGCACCTGCTTTGGCGAAAACAAGTAAAGATTTCTGGATGCGTGCCGATCCTGTTCACCTACGTATTGAACAAAACCATATCATGTTAGCTGATAGCCAAGCTTTCCAAATTTCTATAGAAGAAGCCGAGCAAATAGTGCGGGATCTTAATCTCATTCTGGGCAATCATGATTTCTCTTTCTTCCCATTACATCCTGACCGTTGGTATATCCGAACACCGAAAGCGCCGGAGATCTTCACACATACACTTAGTCATGTCACATGCAAGAACATTAATAATTTCTTGCCGACAGGCTCAGAAAGCATCGCTTGGCATAAAATTTTTAATGAAATTCAGATGTTGCTTCATGAACACCCGATTAATCAAGCTCGTGAATCTCGCGGAGAATTGACCATTAACAGCGTTTGGTTCTGGGGAGGAGGAAATATGCCGCAATCAACACAATCTCCTTATACGCATGTATGGAGTGATGATGACTTACCGCACGCATTTGCAT
The DNA here is from genome assembly GCA_016709845.1 of Flammeovirgaceae bacterium. Lineage (GTDB taxonomy): Bacteria > Bacteroidota > Bacteroidia > Cytophagales > Cyclobacteriaceae > ELB16-189. Next base: position 5,224 of record JADJMA010000059.1, read on the forward strand.
TAGCCAGCAACACAAACCATTCGAAGTTACCTGCCGATGCGCAGGTATGGCTTCAAACCCAAATATCCGGGAATCATCTTGTGGTGTTGGATGCTTTACAAGGAAAAGCCAAATATAGAAATGCTTATGACTGGCGCGAGACACTTGTGAGCATGGAAAAGAATTGGTTTTTACCTGTATATAAAGCACTTAAGAACGGAAAAATCAACCAATTGACCATCACAGCGCTTAACGAAACTTCATCTCAGCGATTTGAGATAACGCGCTCTGATTTATGGAAATTCTGGCGTATAACTAAACCACTTCCCGCTCATATAGAAACACACTAGCAAGAATAAGGAAACATCGTGCAAAAAATCTCTCTTCTTAGTAACGTTAAACCTTATCTCGCAATTTGCATTGCGCTAATACTTGCAATCGTTCTGATAGCTGACACCTATTTTATCAATGAAATCCCATCACACTTACTAGCAGCATTCTGGTTTTCCTTGGTCTTTGCAATACTAATAGCAATGATCCAAGTAGCGGGTGCGGAGAAAAATATCAAAAATTTTTACGATCAACTCCAAGTTAGCAAGGAAAGACTCGGGAATGAGATTAAGCACCGGTTGTGGGCAGAGAAAACAGCATCTGAAAGCAAAATAAAATCACAGTTTGTTGATGAAAACATGCCTGTCATGCTGGCTTATTTTAATAGTGATCTTCGTTGCCGTTACCATAACAGAATTTTTCGCCGATGGTTTGGATTAAAGCCAGATCAGATAGATGGCCGGCTTTTAAAAGAATTCTCAAATGAAGAATTTTTCTCTGATATCCAAAATAGTATCGAAGAAATACTAGCCGGAAAAACCGTGCATAACGAACGTGTACTTAAATCGACCAAGGGCTTCCCTTATATTTTCACGGAGCAATATCTTCCTCATCTTGATAGCAAGGGAAAGACTGTCGGCTTCTATACGTTACACACCCCCCGGGCGCAAGAAAAAAACCGTGATTTTTCAAAAAAGAAACTAGAAATCTCAGCCAAACCAGAGCCAGAAAAACCCAACAAAATACTGACTAAAGACAATACAAACCTGCCACCGAGTACTCAAGCATCCAAATCAGGAATTACCGCTGCACGCATTACTCAGGCAATTGAAGGGGGGGAATTTAATCTTTATTGCCAGGAAATCACCCCTATCAAATCTACTATCACATCAGTCTCACATTATGAGATTCTCATCCGTATGCATGAGGAAGAAAATAACCTGATGCCTCCAGGCTCATTTTTACCTCTTGTAGATCAATTTAAAATGATGCCAAAACTAGATCGGTGGATAATCAATCATGTCGCCAAGTGGTTATCAGCTCACCCCAAATCCAACTCTGTATTTTATATTAATGTCGCTAAAGATACGTTAAGTGACCGGGCCTTTCCTGGCTTCATTCAAGATCAATTACAAAAATAAAAGCCCCGCCTTCCAATCTTTGCTTTGAGGTTGAAGTGTCAGATGCAGAAGCCAATACAGCCGATACACTTATTTTTACGCAAAAAATTCGAGAACTGGGCTGCTTGGTTTCGCTATGCAGCTTTAGCGGCAACCCGGAGTCGTTAAATCTGCTCGACAAAATGAAAGTCGATTTCCTGAAAATTGATGGCAGTTTAGTATGCAATATCCTTCGTGATGAGGAAGATTTAGATAAAGTAAAAAGCATCAATCAACTCGCTCACAAGGCCGAAATTAGAACAATAGCCGAATTAGTTGAAACTGATGACATCATAGTAAAGCTAAAGGAAATTGGGGTCGATTATGCTCAAGGATTTGGTGTTGCTATGCCCCATCCTTTCAAAGATCTTGAATCATAGACTCAAACAAAGTATCGCCAGAATGAAAGAGGTTAAATCATAAAATCCTTTATAATTCATTTATCTACGCCGCATAAAGAAATGGAATTGCCGGTGACAGAGGTATGTACCCAGGAATCAGGTAATTTTCAGATGTAAAAACATGTTGTCGATGTGAATTTTCAGAACGATATCTCTTCAGATGATGGCAGTCAGTATTTAGTCACGCCTATCAATAACTGCTTAAACAGCATGGCATGATGTGCGACAGGAAAACTCTTGGGATAACTTCTCCTACTAAACGTATCTTCATTAGCTTGAAACGTGAATGGCTGACTGGTAATGTCTATCAAACCAGAGAATCTGCTATTGCTGATACTCATATTAAATTTGGTTACTACTATAACACTCAGCGTATTCATACAATGATTAGTGATATGACATCAATAGAATTTGAAAAGAACTTAATAAAGTAGCCTGGTTTATTTAACCCACAACACGGCATCAAAGCCAGCTATTCCCGCTCATACACAGACACAAGGGAAAATAAAGCCATTCAGCGGTCTTTAAAATAAGTTTTCGTGAACTTTAACTAAATTACAATATTATGGGAGCATAAATTAAAAAGGATAGGTGGTATTATGCGGAAATATGCCTTTCGCCGGTATTTGAAGTCACCCGGTTTAATCAAGGAAGTCCGCGCCTGTTTTGCAAAGAATAGAAGACAATGGGAAACGGCAAAGTATTCTCATTGAGCGATTGTTTGATGTCAGGATTTGCGGTTTTAGCTAAACTATCCTTCATTATTGCAATTTAGACCAAGGCAGGGAAGATGATTTGGTTCAGGCCAATTGAAATCCTTGTTGGCATTGACCGCGCGCCATCGGATACTTATTTACGGGAACGACTGGATAATGTCTCCCCTGAGCTTTTACGCCGATCATTTAGGCGCATTACTTCCACTAACTTCAGCGTGGCAAGGTTTGGAGGGATTCGATCACCTGGATGGTTATTATCTTTGCATCCCATTGATGGAACGGGTTATTTTCTTCTTCATGGGGAGTATTGTGAACAATGCTGCCAGAAACATCACGGTGACGGTCGTGTGACATACTATCACCAGATGCCCAGTGCCGTGCTGGTCTCACCCGGATCGCCGAGGTATTCCCGTTGGCGCCGGAGCCGATCTGCAACAAGACGGGTATAGCAAAAACGACTGTAACGCACTGCAGCAGTGCGATTGTTAAACGCACTCAGGCGTGAACATCCGCATATGAAACTCATTATGATCGAAGATGGCCTGGCTGAATGCGCCGCATATTCGTCTGCTTCAAAAACCAGAACCTGCACTTTATCCTCGGCGCCAAACAAACCGACCATCAATTTCTGTTTGACTGGTGAATACCGTCCAGGAGTAAAACTGGATGAATTTATCGACGGCAATGGTATCTGACACAGTTTCCCTACTCAATGGCGCTCCTTGAAACGACAATCCAACTTTGAACTTTGAGGTAAACTTTCTGGAATACCGGGAATATCACCCTTCAGGCGAAACCCAACATTTTTCCTGGTGGTAACAGACATTACGATCACGCCTTCGAGAATCTGATGCAACTCATGCGCGCCGGTATGCACGCTGGAAAATCGAGAATGAAACTTTTAATACCCTGAAAACACAAGGCTACCACTTCGAACATAACTTTGGCCACGGTTACCGGTATTTATCCACCGTCTTAGCCTGTTTTGATGATGCTGGCTTTTTGGTCGATCAGTACAGCAACATTGTTGTCTCTTGCTTCAACGGGCAAAACAAAAATGCAAACGTAATAAATACTTCTGGGAGAAAGTACGCGTGGTTATTCCTCCATTACCTCCTTCCGGACTGGGAGACTTGCCTTAAATCCATTGCCTTTGGAATAAAACCAACCGTACCAGTCTTTAATGATTCGTCTTAATACATAACCGGGTAAAGTATGTTCGAAGGGTATTTTCAGGAAAAGTAGCCAATTTTAAAAACTGACTTGGAGTCAGATGGTTTCACTTTGCCTCAAAACATAGATTTCGCAAAAATTCATAAAGTTTATTTTGCAGCAAATGTTGTTTTGAATTAGCGGAGGTGCTGCATCAA
>JADJMA010000060.1 GCA_016709845.1 Flammeovirgaceae bacterium
AAACCAACAAATAGGGGTAAGAGCCCTTTAAGTTGTCATATCACTAAATAAAGCAAAATGAACAGAAGAATAAAATCAGTATTGCCTATTATTTGCTTAGCTATAATATTTACTTCTTGTCAAGAAGAAGAGTTTGAATTAAGTTCAAATACTAATGATATGTTCCATATACAAAAATGGCGACTATTATACCTGTTTTAGTTAGAGGCAATACTGCAAGCAAAAAATACTACTTTATATCCAAGAGGTCCTCTGGCTATGCTTCCTTGGATTTCGCGAAAGTAGATTTTCCCCAATGGAAAAATTCTCTCGAAAATGATTATGCCATTGCATACTACGACCAACGAGGAACTGGCAATAAGCAAGGTAATTTTTCGCAGGGAGACCTTGTGTTATCAACCTGGATCGAGGATTTGCACAAAGTTTCATTGTTTTTGGAAAAAGCATATGGTGCAGAAATTATCATGATGGGGCATAGCTTCGGAGGTGATTTAATGTACAGGTATATGATTGCAAAAGGTAGTTCCGCTGTACCTTCCAAATATATCTCGATAGATTCCCCTGTAACAACCGATTCAGATGCGGACACTTTGCGATGGGATTTTAGAAGAGAATTTCTATTCAATACTGCTAATTTGAAATTTACGGGAATAAACGTATTCCTGAATGGAATGAAGTACTGCAATGGCTGAGCGTTACGCCTGAAATAAAGAAACTAGACGGAGATGACCCCTACCGACTGATGAACCAATGGAATACCTATGTTGAAGAATTAATTTATGTGGATTATCCGGAAAAGACTGTGAAGGTGACAGATTACCTGAAAATTGTATTTGCTTCAAACTACAATGTACTGCCCTATTTAAATTCAAAAGTACACCGAAGAGTTAGTCTCACGTATTCTTGACGAAGAGGAAAATGATTTTCTGATGAATAAACTACCCTGATTCAAAATCAAAATATATTAGTTATCGGGGGCAGATACGATGATATATGTCCGCCTGAAGAGTTAGAATATGTATTCAACCAAATAGGCTCTTCTCAAAAGACGATGAGCATAATTGATTATGCTGGGCATACCCCCTTTGTTGATCAATCCAATGAATTTTATTCTATCATCAAGCAATTTGTACAATAATGAGATATCTACTATTCATAGCCCTTTTGACAACCTGTTCTATTCTTCAGGCTCAAAGTTTAAGGCCGAAGTCAATTTATGCGTCTTATTTTGGAAATGGTAACGCATCCTGGTTTAAAGTGGAGTTACGTATCAACTCAAATTTTGGGACAAGACCAAAACAAGGAAAAATGGAGATAAAAGGATAATTCAAGAAGTATCGAATTAAGTCCAGGTATTGGATTTTTTACCATAAGGATTATCAAACGGGACTTTTTGTTCTACCTGAATGGAGTTATTCACGAAAGAATGCAAAAGGAATTCCTAACAGCTGGCATTGGAGCCGGATACATGAGGAACCTTTATTCCAAATGTGTATGACCTGAATGCTAATGGTGAAATTGAAAGTATTGATGCAGGGTACAATTATTTTTTGACAAATTACTCGATAACTTTTGGCAAGGATCTAAGTGTAAAGAAAAATGATACCAATAAGTATTTACATCAAACCGCAGTTGACTTTTTTTTGTATGCCTTGCCAAATGCTACAAACGGTATTTCATATTTTGCCCCGGAACTAGGGGCAAGTTATAAGTTGACAAAAAATTAAACAAAATAGAGGATTGCATAAAAATGTTTGTCACCAAAGGGATCCATCCAGAAAAAACGAAGGCATAACAACCGCAATTGTGGGAAGACGAATAAAATTGACAATAGTTGACCAATAAAAATATCAAGTGGAACCAGAAGAAATTAACACAAAAGACATTTTTAACTACGACAATTTGATGGTCGAAATCCCAAGTGGAAGAATTGAATTGAGAGACGATAGAACAAAACAAAGATAGACTGTTGAGATAGACCCGATTTTGCTTGCAAAATTTCCAGTAACGCAAGAATTATATTTTGCAATAACAAATGAAGATCCAAGTATTACTTGGAAAGAGGATATCATTTTTTGTAATAATTTATCAGTCAAGACTGGATTAAATTCTTATTATCTAATTCAAGAAGATAACGAAACAATAATCTTTTGATATTAAGGCAGACGGATTTCGTTTGCCGACAGAAGCGGAATAGAATATTCTTGTAAAGCTGGGACAACTGGAATTAGATATGGAGAACTAAAAAAATATTGCTTGGTATAAAGACAACTCGTCAATGACACCGAATATCGTTGGACAGAAAGAACCAAATGCTTGGGACTATACGATATGTTCGGCAATGTCTGGGAATGGTGTTCGGACATTTATGACGAAACAGTTTATGGCTCATACAGAATTTTTAGAGGTGGCGGTTGGGCAGACGAGGAACGAAGTGTAATGTCGACAACAAGAAGAAGAAGTCATCCATTAAAATTTAAAATTGATGACCTTGGATTTAGAATTGCAAAAACAAAACAGAAAAAAAATGACGAACCATAACAGCCATTTTAAAATGAAAAGTAATAAAGAAATAGTCTCAGAATTTATAAACGCTACAAATCAAAAAGAATGGGATAGGGTTTTGTCTTTGGTTCACAGCGATTTTATTAGACATAGTTCCTCTGAACCTAAAGAAATAAAAACAAATATTGGCTTAGTTAATTTTCATAAGGCAGAGATAGAAACATTTCCAGACTTGCAAGAAAAAATAATTTTTGCAGTTCAAGAAGGTGACTTGGTTGCTGCCAGAATAAATTTTTCGGGCACACAATTAGGACAACTCATAAACTTTCCACCGACTGGTAAAAAACTAATAGCAGATTTCAATTGCTTCTTTCGTGTGACAGAAGAAAGAATAAAAGAGAGTTGGGTTGAGTATGACAACTTAAACGGACTTATTCAACTTGGACACTACAAATTAAATGAAGAAAACAATTGATAAAAAGAACAACGACCCGCTAACAAAATGCATAAGCAATGGCGGGGTTCAGTGTAATTTTGTAGTTTAGTTTTTCAAATTACGTTTGGTATCGTGGGACAGTGACGCGCTTTCGAACTCCCGCCACTAGCATGCACCAACGTTGGTACAATGGGGCCGGACAAATTTGTGTCTCAAAAAAACGGACTACACCCTACTAACAAGATTTCCCACAGGGACAAGTGAACGGCTTTGCAGACAACGGACTTGAAAAGTCAAACGTGGGTTAGACTAAAATAAATAAAGCCGACCCTTCGCATTTTTAAGAAAATTGAGCTTCGACTTCCTCACATTTGGCACATGCCATAGCTGCGCAAACCCACCGCGGCACCAAAGCTATGGCAAAAGCCAAATTCTTTACCCGACAATCAACAATCAAAACGGTAATCGCTGCGTGTTTCGACTTGAGCCATTTTAACTCAATAGTCCTGCATTGTATAAAGAAATATAGATTACCATGCCCGAACGTATTCTGTTCACCTGCGGACACCCGCTAAACCACAAACCCTTCATTCATTGATTATCTTGATGTTTTTTAATTTGGCATGATTATTCCTACATTTAGAAAATATTATTAGTCAGTATGAAAAAATATTATCTCGGTGAGTTTGAAGAAATTGTTCTATTGACCATCGGCATCCTGAACAAGCAGGCATACGGAGTTTCAATCAAGAATGAAATCGAAGCCCGGCTAAAGCGAGACGTTAGCATGGGCGGAATGCATACTGCCTTACTACGACTAGAAGACAAGGGATACATCCGTTCTTCAAACGGAGAAGCCACTGAAGAAAAGAGCAGGTCGGCCACGAAAATATTTTGAGATCACCGCCTGGGCAAGCGAGCGATTGAGCACACGAAAGCACAACAGGAGGAATTGTGGAAAGCTTAATACCAAAGATTGTCTTGGATGCTAAAATAATGGGCTCTTTCCAGTAACAAGTACTACATTTGTAAACGACCGTCAGCTATTAAACAAAATGAAGTTTGGAAAATAAGAATAGCCATCCACCCAAGTCTTTTGAAAATATTCCGTTGTTACTGCCACCCCAAAACTGTTGGATCACATTGAAGGGGGGATTTGATAGAGGTGTATCAGCAGCGGTCGGAAAAACTCCGGGAAGAGAAAGGCAGATATAAAATTTATTCTTGATGTGCTGCTGCTCTTTCGTCCGCGGATCATTAAACCCATGGAAGGATATCAAAACCTAAACACGTACGGCATGTATAAAAAATTACTTCAAAATCAGTATCCGAAACATTTTTAAGCATAAGATGATTTCGTTAATCAACGTGTTTAGTTTGGCCATAGGGCTCGCGGCAGTGTAGCCATTTATTTGTTTGTGTCTGACGAACAAAGTTTTGATGCCTTTCATTCACAAAGGAGAACATCTATCGCTTGGATGAAGTACAGAAATTTACAGGCACAAATGAGCAAAAAGTAGCTCTATCAATGCCAGGCATGGCGCCTGCCATGAAACAAGAATTCCCGGAAGTAAAAACTTATGTCAGACTTTGGTTGCATGACAAGCAACTGCTTACTATAGGTGAAACAGAAACAACTTGTGAATAATGTGTTCGTAGCAGACAGCACCCTTCTTGATGTTTTGATTTTCTATTGCTGCTGGGCGATGTCAACACATGTCTGGATCGGCCACTAACCATCTTACTCACCGAGTCAACTGCTTTAAAGTTTTTCAAATCGGCAAGCGAAGCACTTCACAAAACCGTTTTCTGGGATGGCCGGGACTATGAGATTACCGGCATATTAAAAGATACGCCCGAAAATTCGCATATTCAATTTGGTGCGGTAATGTCGATGGTAACTTACACGACCGGCCAGAATAACGTGAATAATTCCTGGGGTGGGAATTGGATGACTACCTATTTATTGCTGGAACCGCACTCAAATATTGTCGCTATGGAAGAAAAATTTCCGGCATTTATGTCGCGGCATATGGACAACCCGGATATCAATACCACGTATAAGTTATTCCTCCAACGCCTTGATGATGTTCATCTCGCTTCGAACGATATTGAACATGACTACATCAACTATCGTAAGTTCAATGGTTCATACCTGACCATATTCTATGTCATTGCCGGTTTATATTATTGATAGCGGCCGTGAATTTTATGAACCTCACCACCGCGCGCATCGCATCGCTGGAAAGAAATTGGTGTGCGCAAATCCATCGGGCAAAAAAGTTCAACTGTTTGGTCAGTTTATTTTTGAATCGGTTATGTTGGCGTGCCTCGCGTTATTGGCGGCCTTGTTGCTAGATTCACTTTTTATACCTGCACTCAACGAACTGATTGGTCGTAAGCTCAGTATGCTACCGTTGCTACAAAATGGTTGGCAATTGGCTGGTGTGGTTTTAGTAACGCTTTTTTTGGGAATCCTTACGGGTATTTACCCTTCCTTTTACATGACTTCTTTTGATTTATCACGCGTGATTAAAGGCGGAAGCAAAACTGAGGGAAAATCGGTATTGCGAAGCACACTCGTGGTTATACAATTTGGGTTAGCAATTGCTATGGTTGTGAGTACGCTCATTGTAGTTCAGCAACTATGGTTCATGAAGGAGTCAGACATTGGATTCGATAAGGAACAAATTCTTTTGGTAACCATGAACACCGAAGCCAATCAAAAATTTGAAACCATTAAATCAGAACTCCAAAAGCAATCTATGATTCGCGGAGTGACGGCCAGCGGGCAGCGCCTGGGAAATAACTTTCATCAAGGGGGTTTTAAAGTACAGTCAGATACTGGAGTTGTATCCATTACGCCATCCAATGTAAATGTGGATTACGATTATCTAAATGTTTATGGCATGGAAATAAAAGAAGGTCGCGGGTTCTCAAAAGACAACAGCTGGGATATTAACGGGTTGGCCTACGTAATCAATGAGTCACTTGCCAAAGAGTTAAACTTGAAAGAACCCATCGGCACTAAAGCCGGGCATGATTGGTATCATAACGATTCACTGGGCTCTATAATCGGTGTTGTTAAAGATTTTAACTTTAATTCTCTTCACTATAAAGTTAACACACTGGCGCTAGTCGTTCACCGAGAATGGGGTTACAATGAGCTATCAGTAAAGATTGAAAAAGGACGCACGGAAGAAGGCATTGCTGCTGTAAAGAAAGTATGGGATGAACTCGTGCCCTCCTTTCCTTTTGATTATACTTTTTAGATGCACACTTTGAAGAAGTCTATCGGTCAGATAAACAAATGAGTGCAGTGGTGGCCATCATGGCCGGCTTATCAATTTTGATTTCCTGTTTAGGATTGTTCGGTTTAGCCGCCATTACCATCGAAAGAAAGACCAAAGAAATTGGTGTGCGCAAAGTACTAGGAGCCACCGAAAGCCAGATTACGTTGCTTTTATCACGCAATTTTGCACTATTGATTGCTCTAGCCTTTTTTGATTGTAGAGTCCACTTACCTATTTCGCCTTGCATCGATGGCTGGAAAGCTTCGCTTATCGAATTAACATCAACCCAATCGTCTTCTTGATTGGCGGTACCCTGGCTTTCGAAATTGGGTTAATTACAATCAGTTTCCACACTATCCGGTCCGCACGGGCGAATCCTGTAAAGGCGTTAAGGTACGAATAGAAAACTCTTAGTCTCATGTCAATAAATTCAGCCTTACGGAGAGTCATAATTTTATCTATGTGGAATTGTAAATGGTTCTATTAGTGTTGGATTGATTCCCACTTTAAAGGTTAATAATGCATCATGCAAATGACTTATTTACTATTAGTCTAGTCGCACACACATTACCTGGCCGCGCATCCTACCCAAAACCAAAGCCAGTCAATAAAGTGTGCTTAGTGTAAGTGCGACAAAGTGGCTATTGAAAAATGCCCAACACGCAAACTTTCAATAAAGAGTGAAGTAAAATTAACGGGTGACCGGAATGGAGGTTACGAATGAAGTGTGGACAAGGGCCCTACAGCTACCAACAAAAAGTTTATGCCAGCTGCGGGTTTGGTGTAGGTATAAAGTTTAGTTTTCTTAATTTCGTTCAGCCACGTGGGACAAAGACACGCTTCGAAAACCGCAGCCGTCATAAACTCAAACGTTGGCAACAATTGGGTGGCTTCGTGGACAGTGACGGTTAAATTTTCATTGTAGAGACCAAGAGAATAAAAAATATTGTTATTAATTCTACGTTAGACCACTGCCATTAAGCTAAATGACGATGAATCAATTTACCCTGACAGTAATAATAACAATCTGTTTTTTAAATTCTGCCCTCAGACAAAAGAGGACATATTTCGGACTCGAATTTTCGGTAGCTAACGACATTTACGAAATTACCAACAATGGTGATTATCTAGTTAACGTGCCTCTTATTAACGGTCAAGGTGGTTTTAACTTAAGACAGGAAATAAGCAGAACCTTTTTGTCGAAACAGGGCTGATATTAAAATACTATTGGCAGGGCTTTGGATTCAAAACAATACCTTATTACGGCAGTACAGGTGATGACCCTTCATGGATAATTCCAGTCCGTTTGGGCCTTAACTTGAATCTCTACAAAGGAAAAATTCAATTAGTTCCCGTTGTTGGATATTCATTTGGCATCAACCCACAATATGGCTATGGTTTGGGCTACGGCAAGCAAACATCAGGTACTACGACAATAGATTACAATTACACAGAAACCTGATGTATCTCGTTATTTCTCCCTCTTGCAGACAGGTATTGGTTTTGAATTTAAACTCTTCAATACACTGTTATTATCAATCTCTACAAACTATTATAGCGGATTCAAAAAGACAACGCATTTAGATATCAATTATACCGTAAACAACTCAAACCAAACGACAGGGATTACAGCTATTAGCAAAGGTGAGTTTTGGTGTGTGTGACTACAGGGCTAAAATATCCAAATAAGCAATTTTGGACAATGAAGAAAAACTCGGTGGACAGTGAATTCGAAAATATTGAAGTTTGGCTTCGTTGACAGTTGACTACCTCGTTGACTTGAAACTAATCGACAAATTGGGGGAGTGAACGGCTGACGATTAACGGACGAAACCCAACTGTTGCCAACAGCATGTTTCTGCAATGGTGCCGTGACGAGTTGTATTAAAGTTTTATCTTCGTTCAACGCTATCGTTTCGTGGGACAGGACGCGGCTTCGATAAGGCACCACCGCAGAAACACAAACGTTACAAGCAAGTGTAGGACGACCACAAACCGATAGACAAACCGAAAAAAAACAGAAATTAAAATCGTAACTTTACGACCTTAACGAACAGACAAAATATTGATGGCAAAATCTTTAAATAACAATTTACATAAAGCGAAAGACTCCAAAAATGACGAATTTTATACCGAGCTGACCGACATTGAAAAAGAGTTAAGACACTACAAAGAACATTTTAAAGGTAAGACCGTTTTTTGCAACTGTGACGACCCAAGAATTAGTAATTTCTTTCATTACTTCTCATATAATTTTGAAGCATTAGGACTAAAGAAACTAATCACAACTTGCTACAAAAATCAAGACAGAGATTTGTTCAGCAAACATTATTCAGAAAGTGCAATATATTTAGAATACAATGGCGACAAAAATGGCGACAGAATTCCAAACCCAGAAGAAATTGGAATTGTAAAACTTAAAGGCGATGGCGATTTTAGAAGTGCCGAATGTATTGAACTTTTGAAACAAGCCGACATAGTTGTAACAAATCCACCGTTTTCATTATTCCGAGAATATATTGCTCAACTTATTGAGTACGATAAAAATTTCTAATCATTGGCAATATAAATTCATTATCATACCAAGAAATTTTCAAATCTATAAAAGACAATAAATTATGGATAGGTTACAATTGTGCAAGACACTTCAAAAGACCTGATGGTCTTTATTTGAAGCGGCAAGGTCATATTGGTACACCAATTTAGACATTGCAAAACGACACGATGATTTTATACTTTTTAAAACTTATTTAGGGTTTGAAAATGAATATCCTAAATATGAAAATTTTGATGCTATAAATATAGATAAAGCAGAATATATCCCAGTTGATTACAAAGGAATTATGGGTGTTCCTATACATTTTTAGACAAATACAATCCAGAACAATTTGAAATAATAGGTTTGGGAATTTCAAATTCAGGAATTGAAATAGGTTACAACCTTACAAAGAAGAACATAAAAATTCAGAAAGGAAATTCAAAAAGGGGTGCAGTTGATGGCGATTTGTATTTCGTCAAAAATGGTAAAAGTTCCTTATGCAAGAATTTTAATCAAGAATAAAAGAGAATATGAAAATAGAACTCAAAGAAATAACAGTAAGAGAATTAACCAAAGGCTATCAAGACAATCTTGAAAATGGCGTAATTGGCTTTGGTGGTAAGTTAGATATTAGACCTCCATATCAACGTGAATTTGTTTATGGAGAAAAAGAACGAAAGGCTGTAATTGACACATTACAAAAGATTTTCCTTTAAATGTAATGTATTGGGCAGTTCGTGAAGACGGAAATTTTGAAGTTATTGACGGACAACAAAGAACGATTTCAATTTGCCAATTTGTGAACAAAGATTTTTCAGTAAACGGTTTAGCATTTCATAACCTAACAGACGACAAGCAAACCAAATTTTAGACTACAAATTGATGGTTTATTTTTGTAGTGGCAAAGACAGTGAAAATTAGAATGGTTTGAAACTATAAACATAGCAGGAGAGGAACTAAGCAAACAAGAATTACGAAACGCAGTTTATTCAGGTTCTTGGGTTTCAGACGCAAAACGATATTTCTCTAAAAACAGTCGACCAAAATTAGGCGATGACTATTTAGATGGAGAAGCTAAAAGACAAAAATATTTAGAAACAGCAATTGCTTGGATTTCAAATGATGAAATTGAAGCATATATGAGCAAAAATCAACACGAACCAAACGCTAACGAACTTTGGCTTTATTTTCAAGCAGTAATTAGTTGGATTAAAGTAACTTTTCCAAAGTACCGCAGAGAAATGAAAGGTTTGCCTTGGGGAATTTTGTACAACGAGTTTAAAAACCAAAAGTTTGACCCAAAGAAATTGGAAGAAGAAATCACAACTCTAATGTTAGACGAAGACGTTGACAACAAGAAAGGAATTTACTCTTTTGTACTCACTCGTAAAGAAAAGTATTTGAATATCAGAGCATTTTCGGACAACCAAAAACGTGAAGCATTTGAACGTCAAAAAGGAGTTTGCGTTAAATGTGGAGTAACATTTGAACTCAACGAAATGGAAGCAGACCACATTACACCTTGGCACGAAGGCGGAAAAACAACAGCCGACAATTGCCAAATGTTATGCAGACACGACAATAGAATTAAAAGCGGAAAATGACGGAAGAAAGAACACCAGCTTGTAACAGCACCTTCAATAAATTGGCGGTTCAGTGCTCCGCAGACAGTTTTGTGGTTAATCAAACATTGGTTCTCCGCATCAACATTTGTGGTGAAAATCGCCAACTTCTTATAGCCGCAAACCGTTAGCGGTCAGCCCTAAAGACAAATCGACAATGAAGTTAACCGGACAAGAAAACAAATCATTTGAATTGTGGGTTGCTGATTATCAATACCGTGACAATAAGAATGACGAGTATGATAGTAACTGGTTGAGAATTCAAATAAAATTAAAAGGATTTAAAAAAGAATGGATTACAATTGACCCATCATTGTTGACTTGGGAATTGCATGCATTAGCAGACTGGTTTCAGAAAATATTGACAGGTGACAAAAATGAAAGGGAAATTGAATTCATAGAGCCAAATTTAAAGTTCGAGCTAGTTGACAACGTTGGTGATAAATTTCAAGTACGAACTCATTTGACACTTGAATCAAAACCAAGTTGGCACCACGATGACGAAACATTTACCTTTGACTTAGTTGTTGACCGCGGACAGATCGAGGAATCAGTTAGACAATTGAGAAACGATCTAATAAACTTTCCCGGACGAGCAGGTGTGAAATTGAGTTGACGTAAACGGGCCGAACCGCTAACAAAAGCTATAAAACATATGCTTTATTGTAGGTTCTTAAAATGTGTGCTGTTAAATTTCGTCAGCAACGTGGGACAAAGACGTAGGTATTTAAACGCATACGTTTTATAGCTAAACGTTAGCGGTCAGGCAATAAAACGACCCGAGAAACAAATCGGGTTATTTTAAAATATTGTATTTTAGCATTTGCTTAAATAAACAAGTTGACTATCTTTGTGTTTATAGAAAACAATTCTTGCATAAGACAACAAGCGGACATTAAACAAATCAACCGTTGTAAAGACCGAGTTGCAGAACTCAACGGCTCGTTTGACTACTTATCGAACGGACTTGAATTGGCGGGTAACAACGTCAGACTGAAAATCCTATTCCTACTTTACGAAGAGAAACAACTTTGCGTTTGCGACCTGAGTGACATTCTTGGAATGACCATTTCGGCAGTTTCTCAACACCTGCGAAAACTCAAAGACCGAAAACTCATTGAAACAGAAAGGCAAGCACAGACCATTTTCTACTCGCTGACAAACGAATACAAAAACTTGCTTGAACCGTTTTTCATAATACTTGACGAAAACAAAATTTTGGAGACAATATGAAAAAGGACAATAAACTAATCGGAGCAGGAATTTTAACGGCATTCGCTGCTTCTCTATGCTGTATTACACCAGTTTTGGCACTAATTGCAGGAACAAGCGGACTTGCTGCCTCTTTTTCGTGGCTTGAACCTTTCCGACCGTATTTAATTGGTTTGACAATTTTGGTTCTTGGTTTTGCTTGGTATCAAAAACTAAAACCGAAAAAGGAAATAGACTGTGATTGTGAAACTGATGAAAAGCCAAAATTCATTCAGAGTAAAAAGTTTTTAGGAATTGTTACAGCATTCGCAATTGTAATGCTTGCATTTCATTACTATGCACATATTTTCTACCCCAAGACAGAAAAACAAGTAATAGTAGTTGACAAATCAAATGTACAGACCGTTGAGTTTACAATCAGCGGAATGACTTGTGCAGGATGCGAAGAACACGTAAACCACGAAGTGAACAAACTTTCAGGAACAATCAAATCAACTGCTTCATACGAGAATGGAAACGCAATCGTTGAATTTGACAACTCAAAACTAACATAGCCGAAATCGAAACAGCAATTAACGGAACAGGATATTCAGTAAGAGACAAAAAGGAAAAATAAAATGGAAATAAAATTGCAATCAACAATCACTTGCCCCAACTGCGGACACAAAAAAGAAGAAACAATGCCGACAGATGCTTGCCAAACTTTTACGAGTGCGAAAACTGCAAAACTGTATTGAAACCACACAACAAGGAGACTGCTGTGTTTAAGCAGTTATGAGGAGCGAGAAATGTCCGCCAATTCAACAAGACAAGAAATGTTGCTGACCGAAGAAAAAAAGCCCGAACCGCTAACAATGTATATAAAAAATAGGCGAAATAGCAGTAAATTCAACGGTTGTAGCTCGCTTCAACTTCATCTCGGTTTGATAAGTTTGAAGCCCGCAATCGCCTACTTTGCATATACTAAACGTTGTGCCCAATGCTTTCAATGAAAATTCGTGTAACCAACAAAGACCATGAATGAATTAGAGTCTCTCAAAAGTATTTTCAAGGACAGACTATTTAAAATCCCCGACTACCAAAGAGGTTACGCGTGGACAACAAGACAGCTAAAGGACTTTTGGGAGGACTTGGTAAACTTACCCGCGGACAGGTTTCACTATACAGGACTTTTATCTTTAAAGAAACTCGACAAAAGTATCTGGACCATTTGGAATGATGAAAAATGGCTAATTGAGGACAGAGGATTTAGACCATTCCATATAGTTGACGGACAACAACGACTAACTACTTTTGTTGTATTCGTTCAATCAATCTGCGAACTCTTAAAATCCCTCAAAGAAAAACAAAAACAAAAGGACGAAGAAATTTATTTAGGTTCCTTTATTTTGAAAGCAATTAAAGAAGAGTATTTGGTTGTTGAAAACCTCCACTAATTTATAATAAGGACTTTATAAATTTGGATATGAAGTGGATAACCCAAGTTTCAAATTTTTTAAGACACCGAATATTTCAAGAGCCTGACAGCGGAACTACAAGAAACATTTTACACTCTAAATCTTGAGAACGCCAAAAATTTCTTTAATGAAAACCTAATTAATTTTTACGAAACATATGGACTCGGAGAAATTGAAGTCCTATTCAAAAATTGACACAAAAACTGATGTTCAATGTTTATGAAAATAAGTGACGACTTTGCACGTGTTTGTTGCTTGGAAACAATGAACAACAGGGGAAAAAACTTTCAAATCTTGAATTACTAAAGAATCGACTAATTTACCTGACCACCACTTTATGACGATAATGAATTAGAGGATGATGACCGTAATTCTCTGCGAGAAAAAATTAATGACGCATGGAAAGAAGTTTATTTCCAACTCGGTAGAAACAAACAGAATCCACTAAATGATGATGATTTTTTAGTTGCTCACTGGATAATGTATTTTCAATACACAAGAGAAAAAGGTGACGATTACATAAGATTCTTACTGGAACAAAAATTTACTCCGCGAACATTTATGCTAAAACAGAAGTTGTTCTGAATTCAGTCTCAGAATTTGAAGAAGTGAAGATGAGGAAACAGACCAAGAGGAAGTTGAAGTGAATGGAGAAGAGGAAACCTTAGTTTTAAGGTCAAAATTATCTCCAAAGGAAATTGAGGACTATGTAAATAGTTTAAAAGCTGCGGCAGTTCATTGGTATAACACACACAATCCGCTAAATAATTCTGACTTAACAAATAAAGAAAGTTTATGGCTTGACCGCCTAAATAGAATTGGTATTATTTATTTCAGACCACTGGTGACCGCATCTTTTCTATCAAATGAAATTGACTCAAGACAACGCTTAAAACTATTTAAAGCTATTGAGCGGTTTATTTTTATAACATTCAGATTAAGTAGAGCATTTTCCACTTATAGAAATAGTGAGTTTTACAGAGCAGCCCGACAACTTCGACACAATGAACTTACCATTGACGGTATAATTGAAAGTCTTGAATACAGAATGAGTTATTGCTTCAAAACTCCTGAAAACTCTAAAGACGTATTCTTTGACTACACTTACTTTCAAAAATTCATTGAGAAGAAATTTAAAAATGGAGGTGGGTTTTACAATTGGAACGGATGGAACTTCTTATACGAGTACGAAATGGATAAGGTATTTCAGAGAGGAAGTGCTAAAATCGACTGGAAATTATTTGTTAAAGGTGAAAAAGACAGGGTTTCAATTGAACACATTTATCCGCAGACGCCTGACAACAAATGTTGGAAACTAAATTTTAAAGGGTTCAAAAAATCGGAATTGAATTACTTCCAAGGAACACTTGGTAACTTGCTACCACTGTCACAAAGTATTAATTCAAGCCTTCAAAATGACTGTTTCAACGACAAGAAAAATCCGAGGTATAATGAGCGAAAAGAAAAAATAAGGCAAGGTTATTTAGACGGTTCGCATTCAGAAATTGAAGTTGCGGCATATGATGACTGGAACCCCGAAACAATTCTTGATAGAGGCCACAAACTAATTGAGTTTTTAGAAAAACGATGGGACTTAAAATTTGAGAACAATAAAGCCAAAGCGGAGTTGTTGTTCCTCGACTTCATGTTACCCGAGACAGAGGACGAAAAAGTGTTGGACATTGAAAAAGATTAGTGTAGAAAGCACTGGGCACAACAAAATGTATGTGCCATTGCGGGGTTCAGTGTAAATTTGTAGTTTGGTTTTCAAACAACGCTTTGTTACGTGGGACAATTTTGTATTTCAAAGACCCGCAACGTCACATACACAAACGTTGGCTGTAATTATTTTTCTTTATGACAGTTTTAGGTTTAAGATGTGGTTCAAAAGAATTCTCTTACAGTATCGTAAGAGGTACTATGACAACGCCTGAATTGGTAGAATCACAAACAATTAAGTATCCCACAGGATTCAATGACTCGCAGGGTTAAATGGTTTTATCAAGAAATTGACGGACTTATGAAACGACACAGCGCTGAGTCACTCGGAATAAAAGGGACGGAGCCAATGGCAATGAAAGGTAGTGTATTTGGGTGCAGGATAGAGATGGAGGCTATGGCATTGTTAGCCGTTGCTAATAATGGAATAAAATATGTTAAAAGAAAAGTAAATGGAACAATAGCGAAGGACTTTGGACTGAAAGGAAAAAAGAAATATTTGGAAACCGGAATTGACTACTCTAAAATTCCTGACTACGACAGTAAGTCTGCAAATATTAAGGAGTCAATACTTATCGCATGGAGCATGCTTAACTGATGGCAGTAAGTTTTGATTTTAAGAAACGACTAGGAGCCGGTCACTTTGGAGATGTCTGGCTTGTTACTGACATGGGACTTCTTTTGCGACTTCGCGTTGAAATGCATTCCACCCGAAAATGTAATTAATCCAGGAAACTTTTATCAAGAAGCACAAGCAATAAAAATAGCAGAACATCCTAATATTATTCATGTATCTGAAACAGGAGCCTTGATGACGGTAGGATTTACATCAAGATGGAATATCTTGAAAAATGGAAGTCTAGAGGACGAAGCTAAGGGAGCATATGTAGCACTTACAAGAGCAAAGAAATTAATGATTGACGTACTTGGGGACTTGAGTATGCTCATTCAAGGGGATTGGTTCACCGAGACATCAAGCCAGCAAATATCTTAATTGGTGATGCAAAGGAGGGCAAGTTATCAGATTTTGGTTTAGCGCTACCTAACATTGACAAATTGGACACATCGACAATAAAGCAGTATCAGTATTTTCTTCACTTAGCTCCGGAAGTACAAAGAGTCGGAGATTACACAACTCTTTCTGATATATATTCATGTGGAGTCACATTGTACAGGTTAGTTAATGGTGACAGTCGACTCCCATCACTACCAGTAAGTGACTTAAGGGAACTTTCAAGACGAGGAAAATTCCGGGCAGAGAAAATTACAGAGATTTTGTTCCTTTACAATTGAGAAAAGTTATTAACAAGGCACTCAGTGTAAATCCAAGAGACAGATTTCAAACAGCTGACAAGATGCGTCACGCTCTAGAACAAGTTCCACTTTTAATTAATTGGACTGAAAACAAGATAGCTGATGGTACAAGATGGAGAACATCTCATAATAACGTTGTCATCCAAATTAAAAGAACAGAAAATGGAATTGGAAAAGTTGACATCGAAGTAAAGAAAGGAACGACTAAGGAAAGTTTAAGAAGGATCAATCGACTTTGTTCAGAGGACAATGATGAGAAACAAGCTGACAGAAAGATTAAAAAAATATTACAGGATTTTGTGACGGGGAAAGAAAAATAACTACAGCCAACAACGGCTATAAAACATATGCTGTATCGTAGGTTATTAAAGTGTGTGCTGTTAAATTTCGTCAGCAATGTGGGACAAAGATGTAGGTATTTAAACGCATACGTTTTATAGCCAAGCGTTGGTAGCAATAGGGCCCGGACAAATTTGTGTTTCAAAAAACGAACGACACTTTCCAACAAAGACTTCCCACTGGGACAAGTGAACGGCTTCGCAGACAACTTGGACTTTGAAAAAATTGGAACGGGGGACAGACTAAAAAATAATACATCCGACCCTTCGCATTTTTAAGAAGATTGTGCTTCGACTCGCCCCACGCATTTGGCACATGCCATAGCCACGCAAACCCACCGCGACACCAAAGCTATTGCAAGAGCCAAACCAACCACACCGAATTACACACTTTTAGAATATAAAAAATGGCAAAACTCAGCAATACGGCACAAGTTGTCACAAGATTTTCTGTAATTTAACTTCCGCCATAGCAAATGAAATGATTGATAGCTCTAAAATAGCCGAAATTATAAATACATCTCCTAGTGTTGAATTACTCCGCCTAAGGAATAGAGAAGCCATTGTTGGTTTCCTTATGCAGACTTTCAACAACCTACAAGGGAGCATTTTATCAGATACTATACACAATCAGCTTGCTGACTATTTGGAGTTCAAGCAAATCGAAAATGACGATGAGAATGAACTAGAATTAATTGACACCTATGAAGTAAAGGCCAAAAAATATATCCAGAGCTGGACAAACAAAGGCTTTTTAACGAACTATCATGATGAGCAAGGTGAAATATTTTATGAACTCTCATCGCACTCAAGCAAAACTATTGACTGGTTGTCAAGCCTTAAAAAAGAGGAGTACATTGGAACAGAATCTAAATTCAAAAACATCTTTAGCCAATTGAAGGAATTGGTGGAATTTACTAATGATAATACTGAAAATAGAATTCAACTTCTTGAAGCCAAGAAATTGGAAATTGAACAACAAATTCAAAGGATAAAAACAGGAGAAGATGGAAAAGTGTTTAAGGAGAACGAAATTGTTCCTCGCTTTAATCAGTTAAATCAATCTGCCAAAGAATTACTCTCTGACTTTAAAGAAGTTGGAAGACAATTTCAAAGAAATTACAAAAACGATTTATCAAAAGCACGCTGACGAAAAACTTGACAAAAAAGTGACATTCTAGAGTTCACCTTTGATGCCCTTGACGCACTCAAAGAAAGTCAACAAGGCAAAAGCTTCTATGCTTTTTTGGTCGTTCATTTTAAATCCAGACTTACAAAAAGAATGGGAAACTTTATCCAAAGAATTATACAAGACCTTAGAAAAGAAATCCATTCCGGTAAATGACCAGTTTCTCAAAGGAATGAAAAACACTTACATGGTTCAGGCCAAAAGTATATAAAGCGAACGATAAAATGGCTGAGAAATTGAGCCGCATTATCCGTGAAAGTGAGAGTTCTAAATCAGAAGCGACTAAAAATATCATTCAGGAAATCAAGAAGCAACTTATGGAAATAAGCAAGACAAGGAAGAGGCCTGAGTTTTCATTTGAATTGGACACTGAACTTGAAATTAGTCTTTCTTTTGAACGGAAATTAACTACTGAACAAAGTGAAGAAATCACCTATACAAACAAACCAAGAATTGCAGACGAAACCATTACTTCGTCTAATCATTTAGGAAAGTTGTTTTCTCAATCAAATATTGATAAAGAATTGCTGCGAAAAAGAGTTAAAGATCTTCTAAAGGAAAAATCTCAAGCAACACTCTTAGATGTAATTGAAAATTACGGAGGGCTTGAAAAAGGTTTACCCGAACTGTTCGGATATATCGGCATAGTAAAAGAATTTAAGCACAATATAAGCCCTGATAAAACGCAAAATATTGTATTTGATGCTAGAAACCAGAAGCAAATTGTAATCCCCGAAATTATTTTAACCAAATGAGCAGTTTAGAGAAATACGTTAGACCATACAGCAAAGCGATAGTGAGGCTACTCAAATCGACTGTTAAACGAAATTCAAACGTTTGGGATGATATAATCAACTATCGCAGTGAAATTCAAGAATACATCAGCCAGATTGGTTTAGAGCTAATCGTAAAGAAGGATGAAGGCTTTGCATTTGTAAAGCAATTTGAAGATAGCGAAGGTAACACACTTGGCTTAGTACAAAGGCGGCAAATCGGTTTTGAAACATCAATCGTTCTTGTTGTATTACGACAAAGTTTAGAGGAATTTGACAGTAATCCAACACAGTTATCAACTGAGAAATTCATTACTGATTCTGAAATAAGAGATGAGTTAGAGTTGTTTTTTACCTGAAACATTTAATCGTGTGAAGTTCATCAACGATTTGAACAAGTATATAAATGCCGCAGTTGATTTAGGCTACTTGAAGGAAATAAGCAAAAAGACAGCCAAACGAAATACCAAATTCACCGCATTATCAAAGAAAAAATAACACTGATATATTACAAGATTTTAAAACAAGATTGCAGGGATATGCTGAGTCTGTTTAGTACAAGTTCCGATAAAGCGGGTTTCAGACTTCAATACATGGAAGTATTTAACTGGGGAACGTTTAATGAAAAAGTCTTTAGAATAAATCCGAAAGGAAATAATTCTCTTTTGACTGGAGCAAACGCTTCCGGAAAGAGCACTTACGTTGATGCGTTGCTTACTTTGATTGTTCCGGCAAAGAAAGACCGTTTCTACAATCAATCGTCTGGAGTTGAGAAAAAAGGAGATCGCACTGAAGAAACGTATGTGTTGGGGCATTATGGAAATATCCAAGAGGAAGGAAAAGTTCAACTTCCACACAAAAATTGCGTGATACAAATACTTATTCCGTAATCCTAGCTTCTTTCTTAAATACCGATCAGAAGCAAATCACTCTGTTTCAGGTTCGTTGGTTTTCAAATAATGAATTAAGACGACAATTTGGAATTGCTCACGTTTCCCTTGACATAGAAAAAGATTTTAGTTTGTTTGACTCAAAAGGGAGTTGGAAAAAGCGTTTAGAGCAAACGTACAATACAAATGTTACCAAAAAGAAAATTGAATTTATAGACGGACCAACAGCTTATGCCGAAAGGATGTCCGACCTTTTTGGAATGCGATCCTCAAAAGCGTTGTCTTTGTTCAATCAGGTTGTTGGTGTAAAAGTCTTGGAGGATTTAGACGATTTCATTAGAACAAATATGTTGGAAGAGCAAGATTCCGAAACGGAATTCCTCCAACTCAAAGAAAGTTTTTTGACTTTAATGGATGCTAATACCAACATTGAAAAGGCCAAAGAGCAAATTAAAAAGTTAATACCTATCAAGGACATTGTAGTAACACTAACCAATATCCAAGGGTATTTACTGCGATTAGAGAAATCAAGAAACGGCTGTTTACTGGTTTTCTAAGAAGGGCGTTGAGTTGGGCGAAAAGAATTGGAAAAACGTAAAGAGGAATTACAACGATTAAATGATGAGTTAGCTGACCTAAGAAGTAAAGAAGAAAATCTAAAACAAGATGAAAGAACGATTTCTATCTCTATTGAAAAAGATGAAGTAGGAAGTAAAATCAAGATCTAGAAAAGGAAATTAAAAACCTTCAAACCTTAAAGGAAAACAGAAGCAGGAAACTTGATGACTACAAACAAAATTGCTCAAAGTATTCAGCTAATTCCAAATCCAAGCGAAGATACTTTTAACGCGAACAGAGAAGATGCCAAACGATTAAAACAAAATGCACAACAAAAATATTGATGATGAAAGCGAAAAGCTTCGTGCCTTGAAAAATAAAGAGGATGAATTAACAAACTCGACCAATGATTTAGTCAGTACGATTCAAACACTTCAAAAAATAAAAACAATATCGCTGGTCGTGAAGCCGAGATACGTGATGAAATTATTATAAACATTGGTGCTGGTAAAGAAGAAGTTCCATTTATTGGTGAACTTATCCGAGTAAAAGAGAATGAAATGAATTGGGAACCTTCCATTGAAAAAGTTCTTCATAATTTTGCTCTACGACTGATCGTTCCGTCAAAGCACTACTCAAAAGTAAACCAATACGTAAACAACAATAATTTGCGAGGAAGGATTCGCTATGACAAATACGAAGAACAAGATTATCTCAAGAATCTGCGGCACAAGGACATTAACGAGAAATCTTTAGTCAATAAGATCGACATAAAGCCTAAAACGCAGTATTACGACTGGATTGAGGACTATCTACAAAGTCAATTTGATTTTGTTTGTGCAGACAATCTTGCGGAGTTTGAACGCCATTCAGAAATGGCGATCACTCAAAACGGACTTATAAAATTCAAAAAAGGTAAACACGAAAAAGACGACCGACCGCACATTTCAAGAAAAGAAAATTACGTTTTGGTTGGGACAACAAAGAGAAAATTGCCACTTTAAAAAAGAACTAAGCACTCTGCAAAGCCAACAAACCGATAATAAAAAGGCAATCACGAACAAAATTCAGAGATAAAAGATTTAGGAGCATACAAAGATGAATGTCATAACCTGTTTTCGAAATTTGATAAATACGATGATATAAATTGGCAAGCTTATGCCAAAGAACTGCTTGAAAAGAAAGACAGAAATCTGATTTAGAAAAAACCAATGACCGAGTTAAGAAGTTGCAAGAACAGTTAGAAAAAGCTCAAAATGATTTGAAGCAACTTTCTGAGGTTGATATCAGAAACAAGAGTAGAGAAATTTTCAAAACTGAAGAAACGCAAAAGAACATTGACGCAGCGATAAAAAGCAACAAGACAATTGCCGAACCATTTGGAAATATTGATGCTTCAGCTTTTGAAACACAAAATCCTGGTTTATTGAACATTGAATATTCAAGTTTTGAAGTAAGTCGTAAATCTTTCCAAGATGAAAATTCAAAAGAGATAAGAAAGCTTGAAGAACAAAAGCGAAAGAATGAAGATGATGTAAGAATCAAGATAAATACTTTTAAGCAGCCTATTGAGGAAATTACTAATAAATTCAAAGATTGCGTTCTGACGTTAACTCACTTCCAGATTCAATACATTTAGACTTAATTAGTGGATATCAGGAGAGGTTAAGAATCCTTCAAAGAGATGACCTTCCAAGATTTGAAACAAAGTTCAATAGCTATCTGCAAGAAACCATTACCAATAAAGTTGGAGATTTTAGAATGTTCTTTGAAAATTGGTCAGATTCAATCAAAGAAAACATAAGGCACTTGAATGATTCTTTGAAAGAAATAGACTTTAAAAACAATCCTATAACATACATTCAGCTTGTTGCACCGAATAAAATCAGCGATGAAGTAAAAGAGTTTAGAAATTTACTGAACGCTGCAATTCCAAACATCAGAGAAGTTGATGCATCCATTGACGGAAGGAAAAACCACTTCTACAATCATATTGAACCGTTAATTTCAAAATTGGACAAAGAAGAATGGCGGAAGAAAGTAATGGACGTTCGCTTTTGGTTTAGCTACAAAGCCGAAGAATTTTACAAAGAAACTAACGCCAAATTCAAGACTTATGAAGCGATGGGTCAACTTTCTGGTGGTGAAAAAGCACAACTTACTTACACAATTTTAGGATCGGCAATCGCCTATCAATTTGGTTTGACAAAAGATGGGCTACAAACTAATTCTTTTAGATTTATTGCTATTGACGAGGCATTTAAGGCACAGGACGAAGACAAAGCTCGTTACCTGATTACGCTCTGTAAACAACTTCACTTGCAATTGTTAGTAGTTACACCAAGTGACAACATTCACATTGTAGAAATGACATTTCGTTCGTTCATTTTGTTGAACGTAAAGAAGAAAGACATTCATGGCTTTATGATATGCCAATTGAGCAATTCAAAGAAAAAAAGCGAAATACATGCGGTAATGATTACACCTCAAGAAATAAAAGATAAGGCCGAAAGAAAATACATATCTTATCTACAGGCACTTGTTAATGATGAGCCTTTTTCAAGACTTATTATCCGAGGAAATAAATCTTACACTAAATCATCTCTTCCCGATTTCGAAAAGGAAATACAGTTAATCAGCAGTCATTCAAAGGAGAAAAAAAGCTTTGGATATTCATTGGAATTTCAGAAGGTAAAAACTAAGTATTTGGGAGCCCAAGATTTGCCTGCTTCAATCTACTTTGAAGTAGAGAAGGATTTTTTGAAGTTTCTTGGAAAGGAGAAAGAAGTTGAGCTATTCAAACAGAACTTAGATAAAATCATCAACGTTTTTCCTGAGTTGAGAATTTGGGTAGCTCAGAATCCTGCAAAGGTTATAGAAAACCAAACAGAATGGACTAGTATTTTGAAAGTATGTAAATACTTCAAAGAAAACCCTGAGCCAGAGAAATATATTAGGGAATTGCCGATAAATGTCCACACTAAATTTATTGAGGAAAATCAGAGCGTGATCAAGGAATTGCTTGATATCCTTATTTCGGAAAATGTCAACGAGACTGAGAGGAAGTTTGAAAAAAGATTCAATCTGAAATATGCTGAACCGCAAGTCCGGTTTAAAATTCTTGACAGGGAAATCAGCCAAAACTTCTTTTCGGGTGTTGATGATTTGGCAGTTACAGTAAGCCAATTCGAAAGATTACACTTACCAATCAAAGAGTATTAGTTGTAGAAAATAAAACAACGCTTTATACAACATTGACCCTTCCTAAATGAATGAAGCGATTGCCATTTTCGGCCAAGGTAATGCTGTGAATATCATTAAGGTTGCAACTTGGCTTTCGGAAAAAGAAATCTTGTACTGGGGTGATATTGACGTTCAGGGTTTGAAATACTCTCCAGACTACGTCACCATCTTTGCAAACGTAAAGAGTGTTCTAATGGACGAGCTGACGTTTAATAAATTCTTTGAAAACGATCTAGGAACACCTACCAATATTTCAACAGAATTAAACCTGACATACGAAGAGCATCAACTTTACAATATTTTAAAAAGAACAACTGGAGACTTGAACAAGAGAGGTGCCATTTGACTATGTGAACAAGTATTTCAAAAGTGACTAACAGGATTGACTTCTCAAATGACCGCACACACATTGTCTGGCCCGTACATACAGCCCACATCCAAAGCCAGCCAATAAGTGTGCTCAGTTAGGTGTAAGTGGAGAAAGTAGGCAAAGAAAAATGCCCCACCGCACGACTGAAATATAAAAAGATGTTTAACATTAATAGTGGACGAAAGACAAGGTTTTGTATGAAGTATGGAGAAGGGCCCTACAGCTACCAACAAAGTGTATGTGAACATTGCGGGGTGTGGAGTAAGTTTGTAGTTTAGTTTTTCAAAAAACGTTTTGTCACATGGGACAATTCGGAGCAGGTCGGGCAAATCATTCGTTCCTCATTCATTTGCCCTCCTATTCCCGCAACGTCACATACACAAACGTTGTATGCAATTGATGACATCTGCTAATTGAAACTCTTGTTTTTCATCGCAGTTATTTGTGCTAAAAAATTGTAGAGAAGGAGAAATAAAAAGTATTTGTGGCTTGGAGAAAATCAGAAGGATTTTTGACATTAAGTCTTTTCGGAGATACCGTGAGAAAGTTGGCACTTTCAAAAACGTGAGCCGTTTTAAAAGACTTATGTCGAAGTTAGCCGAAAAAAACCACTAAGTCAATATAGACCTCAATAATCGGCTGACTTTGATGGAGCCACAAATACTTTATAATTCGCACTTATTGAGATAACAATTTTTGCAATTGCCTGCGCTGCACCAGATTGACAGACTTCTAGACAAATCTAGAAGCAATAAATCTGTTTAAAAACAAGGACTTTCTTTTGCTTAAGGTCAGATGTCATCAACTACGGTTGCTAATAAATTAAAGCGCGAGAAGACAGAAGGAAAAAAGCGCTTATAGTGCAACCTGCATACAACACCAGTAGCTGTTGCACAACTACTCGCTAGCGGAATAAATTCCTAAAAAGCATTTTCATCTCACTTTTGTGCATAACTCTGTTGATAAGTACATCAACTCTTCGAAATTTTACTCTCAAGATTTAACTACAGCAAGTTTGTAGTGTTGAGAGTAAAATTTCATGCTGACAAAAAAAACATGTGCCTCCGTTGTGAGGCTCATGGCGACTGCCATTACTGTTTTGCTTTTGAACTTGAGCATCTTCTTTAAGTTGTAAGCTATGGCGGCCATTAGCATACACTTGTTGGCTAATTTGATACCGCGCGTGTTTACCCGTTTCATGGCTAAGAAATTAATCAATGTCCCCAGCACAGGTTCAACTGTACTCTGCCGTAGCTTCTTCATCTTCTTTGCATAAGAACCTTTCAGCCGTTCATGCATTTTATCATAATACGGTTTATCCAAGGTGTCTACAATTTTCTTCTCTGGACTTTTTCCAATGCAGCTTGTTCGAAAAGGACAAGGCCCACAGTCCGTGCGGCTCGTCCGGTATTCTTTGGCCAAGTGGCCATTGTTGCTTTTTATCTTCTTGAACTCAACCTTCTTGTTCTGTGGACAAGTGTAATAGTCACCTTCTTTATGATAGATGAATCCTTCACGCTCGTGTTTGTATTTTCCGAAGTTGGGGATGTAGCCGGTGATATTGTTTTCTTCTAAGGCTTTAAGAGCTGTTCCGCTACTATAGCCTGTATCAGCAATAATTTGTTCAACAAGAAGTCCTTGTTCATCGAGATTTTCTTTTAGGCCTTTGATTATCTTGGGTAAGCACTGAGCATCTTTCTTATCAGCATGATATGCTTCTATGTGCGTAATCACATGGTGAAATGTGTCTACGCTGGTTTGGGCTAAGTAGTTTAATTGTCTTGGCTTACCCGGCTTTACAGCAATACGGGCGTCTTTGTCTGTAGTACTATAGTGTGTGTGATTGCTCAGGTACTTTGGCTGATAATCATCACGGGCATGTTCTTCCTTGAATTTCTCTGACCGGGTGCCGGGCATACCGTGATAGGCTTTTGTTTTCCACCGATGGTGTTCTTCTACTTTCTTCTTCTTGTAGGCATTTACTTTCTGTGGCTTATCTTCTTCATTGAGCCTCAGTTCATCAGCAAAGTCATCGGCATCGGTCATGATCTCTTTCTCGACAATACTATCCATGGAGGCATTTGCTTTTATCAGAGCACTATCAACCGCTTGTCTGCGACCAGAAACCATTCCTTTGTTTATACACTCCTTCAATACGCGCTTAAACAATTCTTTAAAAACATCATCACTATAAAGTTGACGGGTGCGACTTAACGTACTATGCCACGGAAGTGGCTCCTCTAACGTGTAGCCAATGAAATACAGAATATCTAACCGCATGGATGCCGTGTTGATGATTCTTCTGTCACTCCCCAAATTTTCCAGGTAGCCAACCAAAATCAGCTTAAAGAAAACTGCAGGGTCGATACTTTCCTGACCTTCCGTACCATAGTACTTTGCGGTAGCCTTATAAATAAAGCGAAGATCAAGGGTGTCTTTTAATCTTCTGTAGAAATTGTCTGCCGGAACCCGGTCTGATAACAAAAAGTTGGTGAAGAGTCGCTCTTCAAATGCTTTGCGTCCTTGCATGAACAAAATTAGTTATCATTTCACTAATTTTAATGTAGTTGTGCAACATGCACAATGTGTTTATGATCAGCTGCGGCTTGACGAGTATATATTAACTTTTGTTTATTAAATTGCCTTCGGCCCACGGGGATAAAGGCGGCTTCGAAAACCGCAGCCGCCATAAACATCGGGTCGTTGTGCGTCAGCTTTTCTAAGAAAAATTCCTCCAAATTGACAAAAATTAAGTTTCTATAATTGGAAACATTTATTACCTTTACCCGTTGGACTAAGATACAGTTAATGCGATATTTTGACACAAGGTTTTTAGACGAGGCTGACGAGTTCATGGCTATACTAAAACCAAAAGATGGTTAAAAAAGTACTATATAACATTGACTTAGCTGAACAGACAAATGATCCAAGGCTTTAAAAAAGCTCAAGAAAGACATTTGGGAACTTAGGACACAGTACGAAGGACTTCAAATTCGACTTTTAGCATTTTGGGATAAAACAGACAGCAAAGAAACTTTGGTAATAGCGACTCATGGGTTTATTAAAAAAGTTGACAAAGTTCCTAAAAATGAAATTGAAAGAGCTGTGAGAATTAGAGAACGGTATTTTGAGAGTAAACCAAAAAAATAAATCATTATGGCAAAAGGAATGAAAACACACACGCTTGCCGAGATGAAAGATAAGTACATCGGTAAAGCTGGGACAAAGAAAAGAGACGAATACGAATATGAACTTCGTATGGACGTTTTGGGGAAAATGATTAAGGCAGCAAGACAAGAACGTAACCTGACCCAAGAAGAATTAGGAAAACTTGTAGGAGTTCAAAAGGCACAGATTTCCAAACTTGAAAGTAGTACTAACAGTGCGACAATTGACACAGTCATTAAAGTTTTTAAAGCATTAAAGGCGGACATAAACTTTAACGTAAAAATTGAAGACAGCTTCGTCAGACTAGTCTAAAAAGAAAAGCCGAACGCACAACAAAAGCTATAAAACATATACTGTATTGTAGGTTCTTAAAGTGTGTGCTATTAAATTTCGTTAGCAACGTGGGACAAAGACGTGCGTACTTAAACGCATACGTTTTATAGCCAAACGATATCTATGATTAAAACAAGTCTCTTATAAGATTTATTTAGTTGCAATTCATAAGGCGTTCCACGTTTACGACCGCTACAATCCTGTGCAGTAATTTGTTTCTTACGGCATTGATCACTGACATCTTATTTTTCCCTTCTTCGACCTTGCGTTTGTAATACTCATGGAGTTCGGGATTGTGCTGAACGCTGCTGATCGCTGCCATGTGTAAGATTCGTTTGAGCTGCCGGAATGTAATGAAGGCATGACCACTGTACGTACGGGTCTCGTACTTGCCTACCGGCAGGCAGGTACAGCGATTCCCGCCAGTAGGCGGGCAGACTATTAAGTTGTGCCTGCGCACCAAAGTGCTTCGGCACACAGGTGTGGAGAAACCATTAGGTAGTAATGAGCATAGACTCATACCTCTTTTGATAAGTCTTTAATGTGATGGTCGTAACCATGATCGGACTTTGGGCAACTGCCCATCCACCCATTCGTGTTCTGCTCCATACATAAGCCTGACCGTTAGGGATACCAAGCCGGATAAGATTTTTCTTTCTCCGATCAGCTTTCTTCCAATCTTCCCAAATGCAGGCGATTGGTACTTTACAGGAAACTACCCAACCCCGGGAGGAGTGCGTGTTGTCAATCGCTCGTATATCAATTATATGGATGGGAAATTGGTGCGGGCTTATTGAAAGGAACTGGCTAGCAGCTGTCAGATGTATTCCTCATTTAAAAGCACATATTATCAATTTCTAAAAATACCTTTTTATTCAATCCAAAAAGCGGGTTGTTGTGTAGTCGAATTTGGAAATAAATCCGTGCAAACTACACCTCCACCCCCAGCAATGGGTATAAGATCTGCGTTGGGTACATCCTCGCGTCTGATGTACGTTGATCTACTATCGACTCCAACGGCATGAAACAAACCTTGTACCTCCAGTGGATTGCCACTGGTCTGAATAAGTTAGTTGGGATTTTGCCACTTACAGGCTGAAATAAATTATCAACAGCATTTTTCTGATCGCGTATTGACTTATAAAATCGAAAGGCATTATAACTAAGCGTCATCTGACTGACCTCGATTCGGATCTTGTGCATAAAAATCCATCCCGTAAGGGGAATGCGATCTATCTTAACATTGGCAATATTTTTTGAAGTCGTAAAACTATTGTCACTCAATACCGGGCTGGGATTAAAAATATCGTACCAGCATGTGCAGCACGTGCAGGGGCCAATCGTTTCATAAACTTTTACAGGATCCCACGGAGGTGAAAGGTTGTTTTGTCCCGTGCAAAGAGGCCTAAAGTTACACGTACCGCTAGGCCGCATGAAACACCCCTTGGCATAATACGGACTGGTTTCGGCTTTAAAAGTACCCTTCATCTTCCATAGAAACCGGCTGCTGTTGCTACTCCCAACGGAAGCATTAAAGAAGACATCAAAGCCATAGTCATAACTATCATTGTTATTTGCCACCTTGTTAAAGGAATAATACAGGCTATCCAAATTTCCTGCAGCCAATAAGGTATCGGGTATTGACTCATACACTCTTCCATCCAGCAATTCAATTTTAAGTTTGTAAACGTTACCTGTCTTTCCCTGAATTCCACCCGCACTTGTTTCATAAATTCCATCGTTAACCATGGTAAGGTCTTCTGTTTCCCCCGCGTTATCTGAAAGGGTAAGCCTGTTTACGACAACCCCGGCTTTCATATTTTTTATTGATTTTATGTCAAATATGCTGTAAACCTCAACCCGGTATGGCCCTGGTTGATTGGAAATAAACCCATAGACCGAGATGCCATATTCAGAAGGCGTATTAATATCAAACTGAACCATGTCCACACAGGAAGCAAGCAGAATTATTAAACAAGAATTCAGAAACTTCAATTTCATTTACGAATCAGTTTTTTTAGTTCATAACTTCTCTTGTAAACTCTGCAGGGTTGCTTTATTGTTAGGCATCATTGGAAAGGGCTTTGAGCAATCGCAGAACTGAAAGTAACAAAAAAGCAAACCAAGAGAAAGATGCCGTTGAAGCTTTCATATCAATATTCTATTTATTATTGACACGCTACTTTTCTATAATAATAAAATACAAAGCCTGTACGGGTTTACCTTTTTGATTTACCCCTTCGGCTACTACCCGATACTTACCGGGTAAGTCTGCTGCAAAAAATGAAAGCGTTGCTGTACCTGTTTTAGCTTCTGTAACAATATTTGGATTCCAGTAAAGGGTAGCGCGTTGATCGACCCTGTTGTTAGATGTAGGATCTTCATAATCAGGTGCTATAAATTCGCGCGAGCGAGCGTATCCTTGTACTTTCATTATTGGTAAGCTCTTCGAACTTTTCGGTTTTTCAATATCTTTTCTGGTATAGACAGATACTATCCCATTTCCGCCAAGCGATCCATATAACACGTTTACTCCCGATTTCACTTCAATTGTTTCTACTGTAGCGGGGTCTATCGATGATAATATTTCCTCTGGCGTTCCACTAATCATCGCATCATTTATCGTAACAATAACCTCCTTAGGGAAAAGAAGCGAACTATTCGTACCGCCTCGTTGAATATATACTACTCTTCGTGCCTGTTCGCCATTATTGAGTACATCACGTACCACTAATCCAGGCACTTTTCCGGGTAAAGTTTTTAACAGATCTCCATAACTGGCATTAATGTCCTTCTTAGTAATAACATAATCAGGCTTGCCGTAAGGGCGCTTAACCCGATATCCAGGCTGATTTTCCTCCTCTATCTTATCTGATTCAATAACAACATCTTTTAATAGCCGAGCATCTTTGGCTGCTTCATATTTTGACAATACCCGTTGAGGAAATTCTGTGTTGATTATTTCAAGCTGAAATTCCTCCTCACTAAATTCAATGGGCGCCTCACTTCTTGCTATAAAAACTGCGTTGCCATAGGCCTCCCCTTTGCCTCGGGTTGCTTGTATAGAAAATGTAGCCGTATCGTAAAACAAAAAACCACTCACCATAAAAAGGCCCTCGTCATCTGACTGGGTTATTCCAAGATTATCTGAGTTCAGCTGTACAACGGAAAGTGAAGCTCTTTCGGGTTCTTTTTTATCATTCAAAAAGATTCCAGAAAAATTTACTCCATACTCGAGGGTAAAGGGTAATTCCTTTACTGCACCATCCTCTGCTTTTCTGATGGGATAGTCATCTTTAATTGTGTTTGAAGTTACTAGTGGCGCTACTTGTGCAGAATCTACGACAGTCACAGAAATATTCGTTGAAACCGGAACATCAACTTCATCCTTCGAAATAAGCGTTAACGTAATTTTCTCATGCGGTTTATAGACTCTCTTATCCGCTGTGATCATCAGCAACTCATCCTGATCTTGAAGGATACCGTTTGGAGGTGGTGTAGAATTAACTTTATCGGTTAAGTTAAGAACCGGGAGTGGTCTGGTAAATAAATTGTCATTTCCATAATTACGACCAAAATTTGTATAGGCGCGAAGGTAATATACTTTTTCCGGCAGCATGTCTGGTAAATCGAATTGATTGTAAAATGTGCCATTAACGATCTCCAGTGTTTTACTCATCACAACTTTTTTAAGAGCCCGGTCCACCAGTTCTACGTATACGGTTCTGCTTAACGAATCGCGCCATACCGGGGTAGCATAGTTCAAATAGCCCTTAAACCAAATTGTTTCGCCCGAGTAATAATAGGGTTTATCAGTATGTAAATAGACTTGTTCCTGATAGATCGAATAATCAATTTTATTAGCCACTTCTATAGTCTTTGTATCCGTTTGTTCCGGTTTGTAATCCAAGGGTAGCATGTTGGCTACGCGGCCTGCGCTCATGTCACCGGAAACCACTACATCGGCAGGATTTTTAGCATATCCGTTCCTATTGACTACAGCAAATCCCTTTTAAGCGATATCCAGCTAACGAGCCCAAATACATCTTCGTAAACACGCACATCAGCCTTCACTTTTCGATCATGAACCTCGGTTCTCTCTTTCAAACTTATTTTATAGAAACCCTTTTGGATATCCGGTGCTACTAATCCATTGGTATCAAGTACTACTACGGTTTTGCCTACTTGCGAATAAAATAAGGAAGATCGGACAATAGCATTATTATAATCTTTCGTATCGGTGTACAGCGTGTATCCTTCGCCATTGATTTTATGTTCGATCATAGATTTGAAAAGATGTTGCACGGAACGCTGATAAGAATTACTGCGGTTACGATTCCAATTGGCTACCTGTTTTGCGTCTCCGTTTTGCAATTCACTAAAGCGAGCATTACCTACAATTGAATATTCACTTGCGTTATGCCAGAAATTGGTTAAATAAAAATTCACCTTATAGCCCAACGCCTTGTTTTCGATTTCTATCGGTTCGCTTGCCTTAGCTATAAATTTATTTCCTGCTTTGTCCTGTGGAAAATCAATTACCCACGGATTGAGAATGGTGCAGGCAGATGCGAGTAGGTCATCACCCAGAAATATTTTTTTGAATTTCTTAAGTTTCTTTTCCCACTCTTTATCGCGGGTAGATGATACTTCAACGGTATTAAGTTGAATTTCAGAGGGCACCAACTTTATAATTCCTACATTTATTTGGCTCTCTTCTACTGTAATTTTCATTTTATAGCTTTCATAGCCAACAAAAGAAAAAATCAGTTCATAGGTACCCGGATCGCTAAGTGAACTTAAAATAAAGTCTCCATTAATATCGGTGACTGTACCTATCGTAGTGTTGTTTATGAATACGTTGGCAAAGGGAAGTCCCTCTAATGTCTTTGAATCCTGAACTTTTCCGATGATCTTTTGACTATAAAGATTGGAGCCAAGGGTGAGAGTAAACAGAATGGTAAAGAGAAAATACTTCATAAATTTTATGAGACAGGGCCTTAGTTTATTAAAAATACCCAAAGTTAATTCCTTCACCCTGCTAAACGCACGCTTTTAGCTAACTTTTCAAGAATAGTGGAAATTTCAAGTCACGGCAAATAAAAATCAAATACAATATCCTTCATGCACTTGAAGTGCCCCTTCGGGCAACGGGGGTACCCAATCTTTGAGCAGGGTCTGCAACCGAGTTTTTTATTTTCGAGTATAGTAAAACGTGTTCGGTAGGGATACATTCCAAATTCAGGAATGGTATTACCCCAAATAGAGAATATTTCCTTCCTAAAAGCTGCCGCAATGTGCATTAAGCCTGTGTCGTGTGCAAATACATACGTAGCTTGCTTGATCAGGCTTGCCGACTGATTCAAATTAAATTTTCCACAAGCATTATAGATAATCGCCTTTTTGCCAAGGTTCGCCAATCCACTCTCAAACTCACTGGCTTTGGGTCTCTCAAAAAACTTCTGTACTTCGTCACCCACAGCTGCGTCTTCCGGTCCACCCATCAATACAATGGGCTTATTGATTTTTTCGCATAACTCGATCATTCTGCCTACTGGCAATTTTTTGGTGTTATGTTGTGCCCCAATCGCATAAGCAACAAATCCGTTGTGGTGGGTTTCGGGAAGCCAGGTCAATGGAACTATGTCCTTCTCCGGAATAAAATAATCAAGCCCGAGCGCATCCGCTTTTACTCCTAAAGGCTTTACCGAATCCAAATAGCGATCAACAATATGAAGGGATGGCAATTGATTAATCTTAAAATTCACTAGGAGCCATTTTTCGAAATTCAGTTTATTGAATGTGTACGCCTTTATCCCTAAGGCTGTTTTGATTATCCTGGTTCTTATATTGTTATGCAGGTCAACAATACAATCATATTTTTCTTTGCGGAGTAACCCAATTAATTTCCACAAATCCTCCTCAAGAGGATACAACTTATCGATGTATGGATTTGATTCAAGAATGCTTTGGTATCGGAATTTGGTAACATAATGAACTTCAGCATCCGATAATTGTGTTTTAAAGCCCGAACTACAGGAGTCGTTAAAACTATATCACCAATAGAGGAAAACCGGATGACCAGAATTTTCATGAAACTCAATTATAACAAACACCCGAAAAATACGAATACAATTCGCTATTTTAGTTACTTTCAAACGCTTAACATCGTATAAAATAAACAACATGAGTATGAATTATTGGCTCTTAAAGACAGAACCCAGTACGTTTTCGTGGGATGATTTGGTAAAAGACAAAAAAGCGGTTTGGGATGGGGTGCGTAATTTTCAGGCACGCAATAACCTGAAAGCAATGAAAAAAGGAGATTTTGCTTTTATCTATCATAGTATGGATGGTAAAGCCGTTATCGGGATTGCTGAAATAACACGCGAATATTATCCAGATCCTAAGGATAAAGATTGGGTTGCTGTAGATATTAAACCCATAAAGAAATTAAAATCACCGGTTGAACTTGCTACCGTTAAGAAGGACAAACGCCTCTCCAATATGGTGCTGGTCAAAAACTCCAGATTATCTGTGCAGCCAGTAAAAAACGAAGAGTTTGACTTAGTCGTTGGGTTGAGTGAATAAATTTTTAAATGAATAGACGGATACTGCTTCTGAAGAAAATAGTTATCCTGGGGCTGCTGCTTGGGGCTACACTTTGTTGTACGCAAAACGCACTTGCACAGGCCAAACAAACCGCTCGTTATGAGCTTGAACAAAAAGGGACTGACTCAGAATATATCGTGATCTCAATGAAAGAAGAGGGTTTGTTTGTGATCCGAGATCTTGAAAAGTATAAAGACGGAAAGCGAATTTGGAAACTACTGAGGCTTGACACCACCCTGCAGGAAGTATGGAATGAACAGCTTGAGACCGAAAACAACGCTAAACTGGTAGGCTATGAATACAGAAATAATTTATCTTATATTTTATTTAGACTGGGCGAGCATGAGGCCAGTGAATTAGTCCTTTACACCATCCATATTCGCTCAAAAGAAATCAAGCAGTATTCCATTAAGCAAGCAGTATCCTTTCGAATCACCCACTTTAATGCCTTAGCACATAGTATTACGCTTGGCGGATATGTACAAAACGAACCTGCTATATTGCTCTATGATCTAGACACGGAAAAAACAAAGTTGGTGCCGGGCTTCTTTATTTCAGATACCGAACTTCTTGACGTGAGGGTTAATTCTAACAACACGTTTAATGTTGTGGTGGCAGACCGTACCAACAAACAAAAAATGAAGTTAGTCCTGAAAACATTCGATGCACAGGGAGCCCTATTATTGGAAGACGCTATAGAAATTGATGCAAAAAGAATGATTCTTTCGGGCATCTCCTCTACGCTACTCAACGATGACCTTCTTATTACCGGCACCTGGACTATCGGAAACTCAAAACAAGCCAGTGGAGTCTATACAACTATTGTTGATCCGTTTTCCAATCAGCCTATAAATTATTACGATTTCGGTCAACTTAATCACTTTTTTGATTACCAAAATCCTAAACAGGCGGCCAAACTGAAGATGAGATCTACTAAGGCAAAGCAACTGAACGAAGTACCCGATTTTAAAGCGTATGTTATACCCATGCGCTTAGAGGAGCAACCCCTTGGCTTCGGTTTGCTTAGCGAAGTTTACTTACCCACTACCAGTATTAATTCGTACCCTTATTGGGCTAATTATGGAACTCCCTATTACTCGGGCTATTCACCCTATGGGTACAATCCTTTTATGAACCGCTATTACAATTCCCCCTATCAATACAATAATAACTCACAAACGAGCGAGACCAAAATGCTTCATGCTTCGCTTATTTTATTTGATTTGAAAGGAAAGTTACAGCAAGATTATGGATTGAAATTAGATGACAAAAAACTGAATAGCCTGGAGCAAGCATCCGACTTTATCTATTATAAGAATCAAATTGCCCTCGCCTCAAAAAAGGAAAAAGACCTGCGCTTACTAGTGGGCGACCTTGACGGAACATTAATAGCCGACACCCTTCATACTCAATTAAGCAACCCGGAAGAAATAGTTAAGAGCGAATCAGACTCAAATAGTTTTGCCCGGTTCTGGTATAAAAATATTTTTTATGTTTGGGGCTACCAAAATATAAGGCACATATCCCGAAAAGCCGAGGAATCGTCACACTATGTTTTTTACATCAATAAGATTGAGGTACATTAATCTCATTCTGCTACTATGTGTTATTGCCTCCCATTGCCTTGGGCAAGTGGACCAATTGGCTCGGTTTGAGCTGGCCGTTAACGAGAATGATGAGAACAGAAACTTCAACGTTACTTCACTAGATCAAGAGGGTATTTTAATTTATCATAATCTTTTTGCTGATGCTCAAAATTTACTGGAGCTAATTAGGGTCGATACCTCATTAACAGAAATCTGGCGCGGATACATAGCCATTCAAAGAAATCTCCGCATTTCTCACGTAAAATTAAATGACCAACTTGTTTTGTCCTTTTGAAATCTGGCACCACTATTACCGGAAATTTTCAGGTTGTTGTTGCAAAAGTTAAGGATGGCGCCTATGGAATCTATGATATCAAGAATATGATTCCGTTCGATCCAACCGATTTTTTAGTCACCAGCCAGGGAGTCATGATTGGAGGTTACTTCAATTATAGGCCCCTTGTGTTATTTTACAATTTTACTACCCAAACATCTAAAATTTTACCTGGCTTCTTCAATGAACAAGGTGAAATCAATCAACTTAAATTAAATGAAAATGGATCCGTGGACATAATTGTAAGTGCCAATAATTCTCAACGAAAAAAATGCTTATGGATCAGAAACTATGATGATGAGGGAGGGCTTATTAAAACAACTGTATTGGAACCTGAAATAACCAAGAACCTGATCTTTGGAAGATCAGCTAAAATGCCAAACGATGCACAGGTAGTAGCCGGAGTTTATGGTAATAGAAACGTAAAGTATTCTCGTGGAATCTTTGTGGCTGAAATAAATCAATTAGGAGAATATAAAATCAATTATTACAATTTTGGTGATCTTCAAAATTTCTTTAGTTACATGAAAGCCAAAAAGGCGAACCGTGTAAAAGATCGAATTGAAAGGAAAAAGGTGAAAGGAAAAAAAATAAAATTTAATTATCGATTATTAGTTCATGAAATAGTGCCTTATAAGGATAAGTATATTATGCTCGGTGAGGCCTTCTATCCTAAATATCGGTATGCCGATGGTATGAGCTATGGTGCTGGCATGGGCATGCGAGGTGAACAAATATTTGATGGATACCAATATACGCACGCTGTTGTAATTGGATTTGATACACAAGGTGATTTGAAATGGGACAATAGTTTTGAGATCAATGATGTGAAGACTTTTGAACTCCAGCAATTTGTAAGGATTGCACCTGGTGACGATCACATCGTACTGCTTTACTTTTATGATAATCTGATCCGATCCAAAATTATTAAAGGCAACCAGGTGTTGGAAGGTAAAACAGCTGATCCGGTTAAATCAAAATTTAAAACGGATATAATCAATGAAAAAGATACCCGAAACAGCAAACTTAACTATTGGTATAGCAATCATTTTTTTGCCTCTGGCATTCAAAGGGTAAGGAATTCCCAAACCGAAAATGATAATACCTATCGGGAAGTGTTTTTTATCAACAAGCTAAAATATCAATAGAAAACCATTCCTTTTTGTTAATTTCGCGCAGGCGTATGCAGAAGAAACTCATCCTTGATTCAGACCTGCTGGACATTACCCTCAGCCGCCTTTGCGAGCAACTGATTGAAAATCACGATTCCTTTAAAAATAGCGTCATCCTTGGGTTACAACCCCGGGGTATCTTCTTAGCCGAACTGATTCAAAAGCGATTGGCCGAGTTAACCAACGTTGAAGTGCCCATCGGCTATCTGGATGCAACCTTTTATCGCGATGATTTCCGGAGGCGCGATACGCCTGCCAAGGCAAGCGAAACCCGTGTTGACTTTGTTATAGAAGGAAAGCATGTAATCTTAATTGATGATGTTCTCTTTACAGGGCGTACCGTACGGGCTGCGTTAGATGCGATGATTGCCTTTGGCCGACCTGAGAAAGTTGAATTATTGGTATTGGTAGATCGTACGCACACCCGGGACCTACCCATTGCTGCCGATTATGTGGGCAAATATGTTAACACCGTTGAATCACAACGGGTATTGGTTGAGTTGGTAGCTCAGGGCCATAAGCAAAACAAGATTTGGTTAATTAATACAAAGGACTAACGCAATGTCAACACTCAGTCAACGGCACCTACTCGGTATAAAAACATAACGGCCAAAGACATTGAATTGATTTTTGAAACAGCCGACAATTTTAAAGAAGTAATAAACAGGCCCATCAAAAAAGTACCTTCCTTACGGGATGTTACCATCGCTAATATATTTTTTGAAAACTCTACGCGTACCCGGCTCTCTTTTGAATTAGCTGAAAAGCGACTCTCGGCTGATGTAGTGAACTTTTCTGCCTCCAACAGTTCAGTCAAAAAAGGAGAAACCCTATTAGATACAGTTAATAATATTTTAGCCATGAAGGTGGACATGGTGGTAATGCGGCATGCCAGTGTGGGCGCACCCCATTTTCTATCCAACCATATTAAGGCTAACATTGTTAATGCGGGCGATGGAACCCACGAACATCCTACCCAGGCACTGTTGGATACGTATTCGATTCGTGAGAAGTTAGGCGATGTACAAGGTAAAAAGGTGGCTATCATTGGTGACATCTTACATTCGCGGGTTGCCTTGTCTAACATTTTTGCACTAAAAAAATTAGGCGCTCAGGTAATGGTTTGCGGGCCCCCTACACTACTGCCAAAATTCATTGGCTCATTGGGCGTACAAGTTGAATTAGATGTTAAAAAAGCGTTAGCCTGGTGCGATGTAGCCAACGTGCTTCGCATACAACTTGAGCGGCAGCAAATCAAATATTTTCCCTCGCTCAGAGAATATTCATTATACTATGGTATTACGAAAAAACACTTGATGATTTGAAAAAGCCCATTGTCATTATGCATCCGGGCCCCATTAATCGTGGAGTAGAACTTAGCAGCGATGTGGCCGATTCATCAAACTCCATTATACTTGATCAGGTGGAAAACGGAGTTGCGATACGCATGGCCGTGCTATATCTTTTAGCCGGAGCTATCGCCTGATTTCTACAATTCCTAACTCTCGTTAGCTCCATTTTTTGTACTTTTGTGCCTCATTAACTCCATTGATTATGATTTATAATTCAATCATCGATACGATAGGCAATACCCCTATAGTAAAGCTGAATAATGTTACAAAAGGAATTGCAGGCACCGTACTGGCTAAAGTAGAATACTTCAATCCTGGTAACTCTACAAAAGATAGAATGGCTCTTAAAATGGTTGAAGATGCCGAGAAGGCCGGCTTATTAAAACCAGGCGGCACCATCATTGAAGGAACTTCTGGGAATACAGGAATGGGTTTAGCACTTACCGCTATTGCAAAAGGATATAAGTGCATTTTCACCATGGCCGATAAGCAATCACAGGAAAAAATAAATATTTTGCGTGCCGTGGGTGCCGAAGTTATTGTATGTCCTACTAATGTTGAACCTGACGATCCACGCTCGTATTACTCCATTGCCCGAAAACTTAACAAAGAAACCCCAAATTCAATTTATCCGAATCAGTACGATAATCCATCTAATGCAAAAGCGCATTACGAAACTACCGGTCCGGAAATCTGGACCCAAACGGGTGGTAAGATAACGCATTATGTTGCCA
Organism: Flammeovirgaceae bacterium; assembly: GCA_016709845.1. Lineage (GTDB taxonomy): Bacteria > Bacteroidota > Bacteroidia > Cytophagales > Cyclobacteriaceae > ELB16-189. Next base: position 38,750 of record JADJMA010000060.1, read on the forward strand.
CAGTAGGCACGGGAGGATCGATGTGTGGTACAGCAAGATATCTTAAAGAGCAGAAGTCATCTTTAGTTACCGTAGGCATTGACACCTACGGATCTGTATTTAAAAAATATAAGGAGACCGGTGTTTTTGATAGAAATGAAATTTATCCCTACCTCACCGAAGGTTTTGGCGAAGATATTCTACCTAAAAATGTAGACTTTGATGTAATCGATCTATTCGTCAAGGTAACTGATAAAGATGGTGCGATTGCTGCTCGCAGATTAGCCCGAGAAGAAGGACTTTTTGTTGGTTGGAGTAGCGGCTCGGCTCTGCATGGTGCTATGGAATACGCCAAAGAGAATCTGAAAAAAGATGATGTCATGGTCATTCTGTTGCCCGATCATGGCACGCGCTATCTCAATAAGGTTTATAATGACATGTGGATGAAAGACCACGGATTTTTGGAAGAAAGAACCTACGGTACCGCACGCGAAATAATTGCAAGACGAAATGGCAAAGATAGTTTGCATACTGTTTCAAAAAATTCGACCATCGGAGAAACCATCCGTATTATGAATAAAGAAGGCGTTGATCAATTACCTGTTGTTGAGGGGAATGTGTTTGTGGGTAGCGTAACTACCTCAGCTCTGATTGAGAAAATTATTTATGATCCTTCTTTAAAGGACAAATCGGTAGGTGAAATTATGGATAACCCTATGCAGGTAGTAGCCCTGGACAGCACACTCGATGTACTCTCCTCTTTACTTAATAAAAATAACAAAGCTTTGTTGGTGCGCGATGAACAGGATAAAGCCCATATCATTACTCAGCATGATATACTTAGAGCAATGACCATGTAAAAAAACGTCCGGTCATTTCACAGACCGGACGTTTTAATTACGTTTTGAAATTTCTATCGCTTCGTGATTTCTATTTCAATGCGATCGTTATATTGAGCAAGCGTACCGCCACTGGCATACAAAGGAATTTTACCACCTTCCCTTCGTATCAATACGAGAAGCCTCAATGCCCTGACTCACCAGATAGGCCTTTACGATTTCGGCTCGCTCGTTTGTTAATTCTTTAGCTGAGAATTTCCCAATTTTATTTTTTCCAGGATCTAAGGCAAAATAGTTCGTGCTGCTACCTAAAATAGATCCTTCCTTATCGTTGGTACCATTGCAATGACCGTGAACTCTGATCTTATACCCTGTTGACTCTTTCATTAGATCTACTAAGCCATCTAACTCATTTTGTGCAGCAGGATCGAGTATCGATGAATTACGGAAGAACCGCACATTGTTAAAATCAATGTAATCGCCTCGTCTTACCTTGCTTAATTCAATAGGAATAACAGTCTCGCCTTCGGCTCCGAGTTCCGGGGTTGGGTTCTCATAGCTTAAAATAAGGTTAACCGGCTGGAACCCTGCTGCCTGAGTTACAACAACATAATTTCCACGCGCATTCTTTGGGGCTTCTATATATACAACCTCATTGGCTTTGAACACCTGATACCGAGTAGCATTACTTGATTCTTGTACCTGCACCTCTCCGGTTATTGGTATCCCATCGTTACCTTTCAATTGAAATATAAATGGCTTACCGGCTGGCTTTTTAACAGGCTCTTCTACAATAACCGGTGGTACTTCAACCGGTTTTTCCTCTATTACCGGATTTTGCTCCACAGGCTCTATGACTACCGGTGGCTTTTCTTCTGGTTTCTCTGTTGGCTCTTCAACAATAATCGACTGCCCTGCCCCTAACGTACCAGTAAATACCCATGCATCCTTATACTCCGTATCGGCACGCATGCGAATGGCAAGCGCGTAGGCTTTCCGCTTGTCTGTTGTCTGCAACAGATAAACGTAGTTCCACTTTTGTCGCGTGTTTATAGCATATTGCGCATTAAATCCATGTTGATTGGCACGATTTGTAAGTCGCACGGCATTGTCAAGTTTGGCAAAAACGCCAATGACCACGTAGTAATTTGTTTCAGGTTTCGTCTGGGCCGATGCCTGAAAAAACATAAATAGCAGTAAAAAAAGAAGGGTGTAGGTTGGTTTTTGCATACCGATTATTTTGCTTATAGCACCCAATTTAACACTTTCCCCAAGTAAACCGCAAATTTTTGATCTCCTCTAAAAACATTAGAATCAAAAGAGATGCCCTTAGTAGGTTAGTTTTCGAGTATTTCAATCTCAACACGCACATTAGCTTGGGCCGCTGGGTGGTCTACCTCATAAATTGGTTTTTTGCCACCCCACGCTTTTACTTCCATACGGTTGGCATCGATACCATTTTCCACCAAGTACTGTCGAATTAACATAGCCCGCTCTTCGGATAGTTTTTGAGCAGAACCATGTCCATCCTTATTATCTCTGGTAAGCATAAAAAAATTCTTACTATCACCCATTGAAACGATTTTGCCCGCTGAGTTTCCATTGGTGTGTCCATGAATCCGGATTTTATACTTTGGATTTTCCTGCATCATTTCTAACAAGCTTCCTACTTCATAACGCGATTCGGGCCGCATAATCGCGGCATCTTTATAAAAATAAACATTGAACATAATGGCCTTGTCTCCTTTCTGTAGTCTCACCAACTCAAAGGGTACAATAATCTGATTACCCTCAAGACTAACCCCATCTGTATTCTCCGGGGTATTGTAATTGATCGGTAGCTGCACCTTTCGGTAGCCAAACACTTCACATTCCAACAGCATATTACCCGACTTGTTAATGGGCTTTACATTTACAGCATCATTTCCCCGATAGGTTGCTGACTTACGATTTCTATTCACAACATCGGCATCATACACATCTACATCTCCTGCTAAAGTATCGCCTTCTACTAAAGCAGTTATGCGAAACAAGAAGAATTTAGTATCAGGATCTTTAACAACAGGTTCAGATTTTATCTGCGGCATTACCTCAGTCTCCTCCGCTTTCTTTACTACTGTATCTAATTTATCCTCCATGCCTTCTTTAGGCGATGGCTCCAGAACTTCCGTTATGGCCAATTGTTCAATTGCTTCTTTTCGCTCAGCCTCATTGATTTTAACAACTTGAGGATTCTCTCCTAATAAACCTGAATACAACCAGGTATCCGAATACGGTGATTGCTTCTGTAGACGGATACATTCACTAATAGCTGCCTTCCTATCTTCTGTACGCAGAACATATACATAGAAGAGTTTTCTTTTTGGTTTCATTTCAAACTGAGCCGCATAGCCCTGCTTGTTTGCATTTTCCGTAAACTCAATAGCGTTTCTGGGAACACCAAAGGCGCCAATGACCACATACAGGGATTGATCGGTCTGAGGCTTTTCTTGTGCCACCAGAATAAGTGGACAAAAAAAGAGTAGCAATAATAAACGTTGCATAGGGTTATGATTAGGTTAGATATCGGTAGTCAAAAAAATAAACCATGTAGCTGAAAAAATCTGCGAGCAGCTTCAAAATCCGTGATGAAGGTAACAATATTTTACCAGAGTCAAACTATTTAATCCAGATGATGCCGCCACACTTTGCACTACTACTTCTTCAATTCCCTTTCACCACAGTAAATTTCTCTTCAATCGTATTGCCTTGCTCATCCACTAAGGTTAGGGTATGCTGTCCGGCATCTGGGGTAACCGCAAGCCGGTGCGCTCCCTGGGTTACTCCTAAATAAGTTCCATCTAAATGCCAGAATACCGAAACGCCTGGCTGCCGATGAGCTGCTTCAAACAATACGCTGCTTAATTGCCCGGTTAATGTTTTGGGTATGAAAATCTTTGTATTGGGTGTTGGATAAATTAAATCCATGGTTGATACCACAGCCGGATTCACACAATCCTTTCTAAAGGCAGGCAACGATTTATAACTCAGATTTTTGGTTTTATAGTAGAACTCCTGAATGGGTGGCAATACAAACCACGAAACTGATTTTATATTACTGATCTCCTCACAATTGGCATGCACCCGATACTTTCCATCCAACGAAAGATTTACTATGCGATGGTAACTACACGGTGAACTTTGTAATCCCGCCAAAGGAATATTAATAATCTCTGTCGCCTCGCACCATTCCGTTGAACGCATCCCACTTTTAGTACACGTTTCCACTTCCGTTAATTCAATCTTTGGTTCTTCAAACCAACTATTGCCTGGCAGTTGCGAGAAAATATCAAACATTATTGGTGACGCTGATTCCGTTCCGGTAAGACCGGGCCTACCTTCACCATCCGCATTGCCAACCCACACCCCCACCGCATATTCTCCATTTACGCCTATGGCCCAACCATCGCGAAGGCCATGACTGGTTCCTGTTTTCCACGCAATTTTTTTCGAACTGTTAAACATTCGCCAACCCGTTTCTTCACCGGGTCGATAGACCTCCTTTAATACATCGAAGGTTAAATAAATGGAAGCAGCACTTAACCAAGAACTTGCTTCTGGATTTATTCTTTTTATGGAATCTGTTACCAAATAAACTGGTGAATGAAAATCTCCTTTATCGTATCGGTTTTTTCCGGGTACTTTAAAAAAATTATTGAGTGTACGCGCCATAGAAGCATAGGCTCCCGTAATATCCCATAGCGTGCCCTCGGCTCCACCCAGAATCAATGACAACCCATAATGATCGGGTGAGTTGTTGAGTGTTGTGATCTTTATATTTTTTAGTAGTTCATAAAATTTTTCATATCGAAAATCTTTTAGCTCATAAACGGCCGGAATATTCAATGACCGAATCAACGCCTGATCAGCGGGTACAGCGCCATCGTATTGCTTCGTAAAGTTTTGGGGCGAAAAACCATTAATGAGTGTAGGAATATCGGGTTGTAACGTATGAGGTAATATTTTTCCTTCATCCAATAAAGCAGCATACAAAAATGGTTTAAGTATACTCCCAGTGCTTCTGGGCGCCTGAATAATATCCACTTGCTCGCCATGTTCGTGTCCGGCTTCGGTATTACCTACGTACGCCAATACCTGCCCCGTGTTAACTTCCATCACCAATGCTGCTGCGTTAAATACCTGGTTTCCCTTTAGGGCCTGATGATGTTCGGCTACAATCTGATTAACTCGTTCTTGCATAACAAGCGAAAGGGTTGATCGGATTTGAGTTTGCGCCCGTCCTTCCTTAATCGAACGGGCCAGTAAATGAAATGCACTTCGCGGTAGTGATAATGGATTTTCAGGAATAGTTTCAGATACCGAAAGTTCAAACGTAAGCGCATCAATAACTCCTGCTTCCATCATGCGCTTTAACAAGCGGTCGCGTTTGGTCTTTAATTGACTTCGATTTCGTCCGGGATGAATAAGAGAAGGATTGTTTGGCAACACTGCCAGCAAGGCGGCTTCTGACCAACTAAGTTCCGATGCATCACGACCGAAATAGCGCCAACAAGCGGCTTCGATCCCCACTACATTTCCACCAAAAGGCGCATGCGCTGAATAGAGTGAAAGAATTTCATCCTTGGAGTACCGCCACTCTAGCCGGGTAGCAAGAATAACTTCAATAATCTTTTCGAAAAAAGTACGTGACTTATCTTTTCGGGCCAGCCGAATCACTTGCATGGTGAGTGTGCTTCCCCCACTAACAATTCTACCAGCTTTAATATTTTGTTGTGTGGCTCGTGCAAGCGAGCGTAGGTCTACACCGACATGCTGATAAAATCGTTTATCCTCAAATAAGATTATAGCTGTCTTGAACTTTTCAGGAACTGTATTTCCTTCCGGGAATCGCCATTGTCCATCATTGGCAATCGTGGCACCTAACAATTTGCCTTCGCGATCTTCTAATACCGTGGAGTAAGAATCTTTAAAGATTCTGTTGGGAAGACAGAAGTAATAACCTACCAATAAGAAAAACAAAACGAGAAAGTAATAGCGATATCTGATAGCAATTGCTTTCATACATTTAGTCTGCTACACGCTCTTCTTCACATTCAATCTAAACCACTCCGCTTCAGAGTGTGCAGAAATTTCTTTAGTTATGCTCTCTGCTACCTTCTCGCGAGCTCGTTTCATGGCTGCACTAACCATCGCGTGTTCAATCACCTCATCTTCCTTCATGCCCATTTTTTCCATCATGCCAATAATGTTTTTAGAACCAAAGGCTTCAAAACAAGGATCATCCAAAGATGAACAGAAAGTAATAGGGCATTGAGGGAAGGTGGTATCCAACTTTTGAATTAGTGAATTTTCCTTAGCGGGTAAAGGATAATGCCCCACGAAAAAAAAGGAAACTTTAGTGCGCGTGTTAAATTTCTTAATTAAATCAATCAACGAAGATGAAGGTATTTGATCTGCATCACATAAAAAAACAACTTTATTCTGCTGTGATGCTTCGCCAACTAAATCGGAGCTAATCTTATAGTAAGGCACTTTTGAGTCCGACAAGAATGATTCTATCTCGGTTTGAGTATCTTCAAAAAGTAAAACACAATTGGAATTTCGTTTCGGGTAATGGCTTTAAGCGTTTCGGTGATCATACCTCGCCACGCCATAGGCTTCGATTTCCAGATCCAATCAGAATAAGTTGGCTTATCAGATTTGAGGAAAGAAAATAAGCCCATTACTTATTCAGTTTTTTCGTGTACTCAGTTTCATCAAAGCCAAGCAAAATTACCTTTCCTTTATTTTCAATTAAGGGCCTTTTAATCACGCTTGTCTTCTCAACCATTAAATCTATGGCCGTTTTTTCTGAGGTGACTTTCTTTTGAACTGCCTCATCCAACTGGCGCCACGTTGTACCACGCTTGTTAACCAAACTCTCCCATCCTACCTGCTTACTCCATTCCGCCAGTTTTACTTTGGTGATTCCTGATTTTTTATAATCATGAAATTCAAAGTCTATAGAATGTTTCTTCAGCCAGTCTACCGCAGACTTGACGGTGTTACAATTTTTTATTCCGTATAAAATCATAAGACAATGAGTTGGGTTTTGTCAAAGTTAAAAACTTTGTAAATGAATATTCTCTCTCTATGTAAAAGAAATTATCGAGTAAGAATAAATGCCCCCCAGTAATAAGGATTAGGGTATTCTTTACGCAATTTCTTTTGCGCTGCACGAAAAGAGGCGCGCATATCACTCGTCTTCAACCACCGTGTATAAAAATCTACCATCAACTTTTGTGTAGCCACATCATCTACTTTCCATAAACTCATAATCATATTTTGTGCACCGGCCACGCGCAAAGCACGCTGTAGTCCATAAACACCCTCGCCATGATTTACATCGCCTTTGGCTGTTTCGCATGCCGAAAGTACAACCAACAAAGTTGAATCAAGGTTTAGATTAATTACTTCAAAGGCCGTGAGCAATCCATCGTCAGCCGTGGTTCAAATCATTTACTCCTGCCAGAGCAATACCCGAACGGATCATCGTCTCTGCCAAGGAGTATTGGTCAATGGTTTTCACCAGGTAAAAAAACCGTGACTTGCCAAATGTAATACGGTTGGTTCATCAAGATTTTTCAGATTCTTTTCCGTTGCATCTTGCGCCACGAACAATTGGGTTTGCCACTTAGCCATCGCCAATGCTTCGCTAAGAAGCTCAACTTCCTTTCCAGTACCGGGTAAGTCAGTAAATTTCCCTGCTACGTCTTCATCCGTTGAATATTGCGGTCGCCCAAAAAGTGCAGCCTGCTGATTTCCCTTCCTATTTGAATTCGTGCGTGGATTCAAAATATCTTTAGTGTTTGTAACAACAACAAGATCGGTTTCCTCCAGAACAAATTTTCCATTTCTGGGATTACGAAGTGTATTCAAATTAAGTTGATTGTAGATGCCGTCATTTGATAAATAAATTCGTTGTGGCATTTTATGTTTGGGCATGTGACTTCGAATGGAGTCTATAATAGGTTGCCAATAGGTTTTATAGGACAGGGTGTCTTCCGCCTGAAGGGTGATGGAATTATAATAGTTCTTGTAAAATTGTTTATCCAAGCGCTTGGATTTTGTGCTCATAACTAAAGACATAACGGGTTGCTGTGTTGTTTCTGGCGTAATGATCAAAGCGCCATAAAGCAAACCGTCCACCAGTCGAATAATTTCTACTGCAGCCTCTTTAGGCTTTAAAGATTTCTGTATTTGACGCCAACTTACTTTTTCAAACTGAAACCCAGATCGGAAACTGCGTGAATTCTCTGCGAGCCATTTTTCATTTTCTTCAATCTTAACTTTTAAATTATTCAAATCCTTGGCAGGCATCTTTCCATCAACCAACCCTTGCGCTAAACGGTTTTTACGCTCTTCCCACAGGTTATAGATTTTAATTAATGTCGTGTCTCCACTTTGTAAAATATTATTCTTCATACGTTTGCTGGCATTAAGAATAATTGCTTTGGTGGTTAGCTGCAAGTCGAACAGACGCCCTGGAGTTTCTTTGTTAATATATGGCACGGCAGAATCCTGCAAAGGAATTAATCCTGAGATGCTTAAAGCAAATGATTTGTAACTCTCAATAAACTCAAGTTGATTTTTATAAAAGGCCAGTTTTTCATTATCACTTAAGTAAGTAAAGTCATGAACAATATCATCGAGTAAATCCTGAATTAGATTTGTATAAATAGAATCAGCCAACGCATAGCTGCCAGCCCAGTGATAACTTTCAGCCAGATTGAATAAAGTAGTCTTATGAAGAGCCGGCTGTACCGCTTCCTTTGATTCCTGAATCCGAAGTGATTCTCTCAGTAAGAAGATAGCCGAGTCGTATGACTCAAGGGCTAATTTTAAGGTGCCTAGGTTATTTAAGATAGCGGTGTGGAGATATGTATTTTTATAATTACTGGTAGCTATGTGATTAAGCGCCTCACTCCAATAATAATTTGCTGAATCATATTGTTCCTTGCTATTATAAATACTCCCAAGGTTTTGCAAAGCATGAATCTGATCAAGCCCATTGCCATTATCCTTTATTATGTGATAATAAATCCATGCAGGGCGGGGGCCCCCGCGGGGGGGCGGGGGCCGGGGGAAGGGGTAAACAGAAAAACAAAAGCAGATTTACTTTTTTTAAATCTTCAAATTCAAAAACAAAAAGAAGAACTATCTGAGCAAGCCAAGAATTTAGCCAATGCAAATAGTGAAATTACCAGTATGAATATTAACCCTGGAAAGGTTAGTGGAGGAAAAGACCTTACGAATACTTCAACAAAGAGAACGACTTATTAAGTATGCCTTCCAAAATGCGCACAGTGTTCGCGGACCTTTAGCAAGACTCATGGGATTAGTTGGGTTATTAAAGTTGAAAGAAATGAAAGTGTCGAAATGCCTTTATATTGAATGAAATAGAAAAGGCTTCTGATGAATTAGATTCCGTTATTAAAGAAATAAATACCTCGCTCGAGGAAATCTAATTCAGATTTTAGAGGTATCAATTTTAAAAAGTTCGGCTGCATTCTTCCAAAGAATAAGCTCCTTTTTCTTCCGGTAAATCCAGTTGCTTCATAAAATTAAGGTAAGAACTCATGTTAGAAATAGGCCAGTCCGTACCATACAGGAGGTAACGTGGATTGCCGGCATAGGTAATCATCTCCTCCAATTCGTTTTTCATGTAGCGTTCAAACTTATCCGAAAAATTGCCGAGCACCAATCCTGAGAAATCAGCAAACACATTTTTGTTTTTATAAACTACCTCCATACAATCCTTTATCCAAGGGTTGCCCACATGGCAAATCACAATCTTCAACTCAGGGAAATCTACGGCTACATCATCAATATGAATAGGGTGAGAGTATTTTATTTTCCCTTTTGGCGAATAGGTATCACCTGAATGAAACATGACCGGAACATCATACTCTACGGCCATATCATAAACAACTTTCATTCGATTGTCGTATGGATAAAAGGGCTCATACCCCGGATAAAGTTTCAATCCTTTAATAAGTCCGGCCTCGAGATACTCACTGATCTCACGCAAATCGCGATGATCATAATTTAAAAAGCTGATGCCGGCCACCACACCCAAATTATTCCTTCCACTTATTGCTTCCACTACCTTTTTTGTACTGGGCCGGTGTTCATTCACTTTATAGGACGTAAGAACCAGCGAATAATTCACCTTATTTTCGTTCATGGTCTCTGAGAGTTTGTCAAGACAATCCTCCAGAGAAACTACGCGTTCTTCATGATAGTTATTAATATGAGTATGAACATCAATAATCATAGTTTAAAATTTTTAATGCGGTTACTTCAAAGATAACAATAGCAGTTGGTGTTTCGAAAAACAATCAATGCCAAAAGACAGCGTTGCAAAGCGCGTCCAGTTCAATCTTTTTTGTATTGTTGCAAGATAGCAGGATTGGAGTGAAATAAAAATTGGCAACCCCCTTTGTCCTCAATAATAAGGAGAGCCAAGTGTCTGTTTTCGGCTTTCTGACAGTTGGCCCAATTATATTCTGTGTTGTCAGAAATTTACGAATATCTCCTGCTAGTTTAACCAAATCAGGTTCGTGAAGATACATCATATGCCCGGCTTCATAGTAGGTAAGCGTAACGCGATCTTTTAAAATTCCGTTACGCGCAAAGGTATATTCCGTATCGAAGAACGGGCATATCAGGTCATAATAACCAGAGGCTACCATTACCTTTAAGTCCTTATTCCTTTTCATAGAGTCACCCAATTTTCGCGCAACATTCACATAACTAGGTTCCCAATAGCTGGCATCAGGAACATCGCGCCAGCGCCACTTCGAACCCAATTCACCATTAGACGTGATATAGGGCCGATCCATTTCAATCTTTAATTGACTTGCATAGTAATGATTCAGTATTGCGGTATAAGCTCCATCAGTATTATACCCGGCAGGGTCACCGAGTGTAGGACTATCAGACACTTTATCATATTCGTCACCTTTATAGCGACCATCCAATTGCCCAATGACAATGCCCTGATCTCTTAGCAATTCTTTTCTGAATCGCGGCACCAGCAATCGAAGATCGGCAAGTTGTATATATTTTGTTGATAACCCGGTAAAGTACACCATCCTGTCGGCTATATGGTTTCTCTCCTCTTCTGTCAATCTGGATCCTTTGTATAAAGCGGTCACATACTCATCCAACGTAAATTTTCTCGCCTCTTCCACAAAGGCCTCCAGTGTTTTTCCTTGTCCTGCCTTTTTGTGATACCACGCAGTGGCCGCCATGCTAGGAAAGTAAGTAACATAAGAAACGATATTGTCGAATGTGGAGGTAGATCCCTGATAGTCCAATGCCTGTGATATAAGAATCAACCCATTCAATGACATTTCCTGGCCACCACCTTCCAACTCGTAATTAACCGCAGCTGCCCTTGTAGTACCAAAACTTTCTCCAGCTATATACTTAGGAGAATTCCATCTTTTGTTTTTTGTCACCCATTCACGAATAAAGGCAGCGATTGACTTGGCATCTTCCGTCAACCCCCAATAATCTTCTACCTTCCCTTTGCCAATTACCCGGCTGTAGCCAGTACCTACCGGGTCAATAAATACCAGATCGGTAAGATCAAGCATCGCATTGTCATTATTTACCAAAGGATACGGAGCACCACCATCATCTTTGGAAGCGTCACTATCCACTTTGGTTACCTGAGGCCCAAAAAATCCCATATGAAGCCAGACAGATGCTGACCCTGGCCCGCCATTAAAAACGAAAGTAACAGGACGATTTGTGTTTTCCGGGCCATCCCATTTATACGTTACTGACCAGATGGAAGCCACGGGTTCACCATCCTTATTCTTCATATACGTTTCACCTGCGATGGCTTTATATTTTATCAGTTTACCCCCGAAAGTACCCTGATGCGTAGTAACAAATTCTTTTGGTCCGGAATCGGTTTGATTTCTTCTTTTTTGACTTCCTGAACTTTGGTCTCCTGAGCACTCGTACGTGTGAAGGAAAAAATTAGTAGTAAGACAATTGCGTATACAGATTTCATTGGTTAAATATTTGGTCTTCGAAGATGATAAAAATTATGGGAAGCTAATTCATAGTACTCATTAACAAAATATTCTTTGCTCGTATTTATCTAAGTGATCTGGTAACAAAGTAGAAGCCTTCCGCATCTATTTGTACTTCTCTGACATTTAAATAAATCTACAAATGACTTTGTAAAAAACGTTACACTATTACTCTAGGACAAAGCATTACAAACGCGCGCCAAGCAATTAATAATTCATTTAACGTAAGGAACCAAATCAGGCGCGCGTTTGCAACGCGTGTCTTCGAATCAAATCATATTTGTCTTATCACCTACTAATAGCACCTTTACTTCACCACCTTTTCACTACCTCTACAACTTTTCCTTTCTTACGCGCATACACACTGTTGTCGTACATGGCTTCGCAGCTTACTGCAGGCAAATAGAAACTACCTGCATAACTGGCGGTGAGCAACACTTTAAACGTTTTACGTTGATTAGCATTCAAATCAAAATAGGTGTACACGCGGTCGTCACGGATGTCCTGATACGTAGGCGCATCGCCCGTAATACCAGCACCCTCATCGCCCGTTAAGCGTAAGTTGTTAATCTCCCACCCCAATGGAAAGATTTGATTCAACGCGAGGTTTTTATAAATACCACGCATACCTGGATTTACTACGGTTACCGTTGCCACAAACTCAGTGCCTTGCTCCAACACAGTTGGATCCACCGGCACACCTGATGAACTCGCATAGGTAACATTAATTGAGAGGTTCTTTTCACCGTCTTCCTCTGCACCGCGAGCTGGTACACCTTCCGATATTAATCTTACGAACAATGTTCCCTTACTTTCACTCGTGATCTTCAGATTTCCACTCTTCAAACCTGTGATCGGAAGATTGACCTGTGCTAACGTAAGTGCTGTGTTGGCACTTACGTCTTTACCGTTATAAGCGTAAGTAAATTTTAAGTCTCCCGTCTCGCCACCGGCATAAGCACCTACCGATTTTAAACACCAGGCCAACGTTTGGGTGCTCATCCAATAATTGGCGTTACTCATTGATTCAGAAATTTCTTTCACCAATTCAAAAGCTTTGGTGCGATCATTGAGTAATAAAAGTGTTTCGAGCATAATTGCTTTGTCGCGCAAATCTGAGCCATAGGAGTAGGCCAACTCCTGATAAGGTTTTATCTGCATCGGTAATTTTTCAATCAACTGCTTTCCGGCCTCCGGCTGACCGGCCTTTACATAGGCAGCCGCCAACATCCAGGCTGCGGTAGGTGGAAGGTTGCCTTGTTCACGCAAGCGATTCATCGCACCCAATTCGGCATCGCCAGCAAGGGCCAACGTGTATAATCGGTAGGCCTGAATCAATTCGCTGCTGCTGTACTCCTGATTCTTGCGCCAGCTTTGTGCTTTGCTCTTCTGATATTTTTTCCAACGCTTAATCAAATCGTTTGGCACGAAGTAGCCTTTGGTTTCAGCCTTGAATTAAAAATGTCCCGCATAGGTAGAAGCCCCAACTATCGGTATCTTCATGACCGGGCCAATAAGAAAATCCGCCATCGCGATTCACAAATGTTTTTAATCGCTCAACACCGGCTTTAACATTTCGTTGGATTACATTCTTCTCCTCCTCCGTAAGTGCTTTCACCTTATCGAGATATAATTGCGGAAATACCGAAGAAGTAGTTTGCTCGATGCACCCATAAGGGTATTGCAGCAAGTACCGCATACGCTGGCCCAGATTGACTGGAGGTAAGCTGGACACTTCTAAGATCGATGAGTTGGTGCCTGCAATACCGATTGGTGTTACTGTGCCCGTCCATACTTTGCCTGCTTCCAGCACGGCATCCTGTACTTGCGTGATGGGTGGATTCGGATTGCGTACCTCAATTTCAATTTCATCTGTGGCTGAATAATTTCCAGACGTAGCCGTAACCTGAATTTTTGCTTTTCCTGTTTCTGCTTTTACCAGTAATCCAAAATCAAGCGTAAGATCAGATTCCCCACCCATGGAAATTGTTCGCGAACTTTCGTCAGCCATACTTACCGGGCCACTTACTTTTATTTCAACTTTTACATTGTTGATTCCTTTTTCACTGGCAAATAAAGTAATCGGCAGTTTCACCCTTTCTTCCGGGCCCAGCACTCGAGGCAACGTAGCCAGCACCATCAATTGCTTGCGAACCGGAGTTGCCTTTTCAGCCTTTCCATACGCGCCATCATATCCTGCTACCAACATTGTTTTTACCGAACCAATATATTGCGGCATGATGAAGCGGTGCTCCTTACTACCTCCATCTAAGGTGACAGGTCCGAAAATAAAACCACGGGCTTAAAACGATTTGCCTTTGCGTCATCCTCCTTTGCCGCTAACTCCGCATCGCCACCAAGGCGAGCAAACGTTCTACTCTTCCACCATACGCACCCATCACCTGATCGTATAAATCCCACGTCTTTACACCTAATGCTTCGCGCGCATAAAAGCGACTCCACGCATCCGGTGTTTTAAAGCGTGTGATGTCCAGCAAACCTTCATCTACAATTGCGAGCGTGTAAGTCATCTTGCGTTTCGCTTTTTCCGAAACCTTAATCACTACTTCTTTGCCGGGCTCCAATACATCTGGCATAGTTATAACAGGTTCAAGATGTGTACCTGGGTCTTCCACTTGTATGGGAATAACACCATACATGCGAATGGGCAGATCATTAACTGTTTGCGCGTGCGGTTGAAGCAACGTAACATTCACAAAAACATTCGGGGTCATTTCTTTGGTGAGATCAAAACTAAATGGATTATCACCTTGTTTCGTTTCGAGCCAGTACGTTTGTAACACCCGACTGCCATTTTCAACACTAATTAATGCACGACCATTGTCGCTACCTGGAATTACGAGGTTTGCTTTTTCACCAACATTATAAATTGGTTTATCAGAAGAGAAGGAAAGCATGGTAGCGCCCTCGCCTTCATTACGCGCACGACCTGCCCAACCCGGCCAATCGATATAAACTACTTTGCCGGTGCTGTGTCCTGTTTCTGGATCGTACGCCTTTACAAAAAAACGACCCCATTCTGGATATTTTATTTTAAAGTTCCAGGTTCCTTTGCCATTCTGGGTACGAATCCTTCCCGTGGAAACGGGCTCCGAATAATTTCCTGACATAAAGTTTACAGAACCTTCCGAACTATCCCACCACCAACGCCAGTCGATCTTATAAATCGATAACTCAATGGTTCTCGAAAGCGGATTTCCATCGGCATCTATAGTTACAATATCAACCCGATGCGTAGTGTCTGTAAGCAACATCCCTCGTGCTTTATCTCCTTGTGGTAAGCGAATCCCCGTAAGGGATGCATACGGATAAAACGGGATACTAAATCGATCGATGCTGAAGTTGCCACTCTCTTCAAAAACTTTTCCGCGAAAGACCGCATTCAACGTGCCGGGTGCATCACCATTCACTTCTATGTTGGCATTAACCAAGGCTCTTCCATCGGCATCGGTATAGCCATCATAAATGGATTGCGACTCGCTAGTAAAGTCGATAGAAGGATCATCAAATACATATTCTTTATACTGTTCAAATTTAGTAGTGCCTCGGGTAAGCAGCACATCAAATTGTGCGTGTAAATTTTTTCCTGGTGCGCCATGCAGCCAATTTACTTTTAGATTACCCCTAACATCGCTGTTTACCGCTGTTAACTTATCAACGCCAAAGTCGAGATTGATTTTTAACCGGTTAGGTTTTACCATTTCAATTTTAATGGGCTGCGTAAACTCGGTGCCCCCAACCTTAACCCGGCCCAGCCAATTGCCCGTAGGGGCATCGTCTGCGGTAGCCGTAGCAAATTTATAAAATCCGTTTTCAGCATTTGATCGTACCAACCGGGTTGTAATCTGCCCTTGCGGATTTTGTAATTCAAAAACCACTGGATGCGTAGCCGGTAATTGTTTCAGTTTATCTTCGAGAATGAAGCTCAAATACAACGAATCGCCTGGCCGCCATACACCGCGCTCGCCATATAAAAATCCTTTCAACCCTTTGTTTACATATTCGCCACTTACATTAAAGTTGCTAAGTGGTAGAGACTCACCACCGAGTAATTTTAAATAACCACGCTGGGGTCCGTTCTTTGCAATCAGAGCAAATGGATTTTGCTTAGACGAAATTATTGCTTTGCCATCGGGGCCTGTTGATGCTGTACCAATTAGCTGTTGCTGAAAATCATACAATTCCAATTGCACACCCGAAATTGGTTTTGTTGTTTTCAAATCATTAACAACAACCACGGTATTGCCATCGCCCCCACGCTTAGCTAATAACCCAAGGTCAGAGGCAATTACATTCCGTTTTATATTTCGGGTTCCGGTGTAGTACGAGGGGTTGCATGGATTGTCTCGTTGTTGCCAATCATAATCTTCCCCATAGTAGTAATCATCATAACTGTCCCAATAGCTTTCTTCCGTTTCACCCGCATCCCACTCTTCCTGTTCGAAAACAGGTTGATCATTCGTGCCAGCAACATCACCTTCATCGCACACGTAAGCGAGGTACGATCTTTTAAAACTGATGCGTACCTGATAGATGGCTCCTGGTTCAGCGTTGATAAGCATTGCCAGATCTAATGTGTAGCGATTCCATTTAGCTAAATCGGTTACCCCAGCATTTTCCAACGAAACGGTTTTTTTAAGAACAGGTTTACCCACACGTCTTATCTCTTGATTGCCATCAAAATCATTTGCCTGTAAGAATTGCAACACATTGTTTTCATACACTTTTAAAATTTGCACATCCACCGACTTGAGGTTAACAGCTTCAAACGGCATAATCAATCCTTCACTGCTGGGCAGCACAGTTCCTTTTCCGGTAAAGCGCACCGCCGGCAAAACTTGTTCAAAGGCCACATCATACGTAGCGGCCGTTTTCATTTTATAATTCAAAATGTTTTTAATTCCCGCTTCCAGCGTTATGATTTGAGAACCCGTTTGTCGCACGGGCGGGTATACGCTTATCTCATTATCATTAATTTCAAAATCGAGGCTGCGTAAATCGGTAATACGAATGAGTCCTTCCAAATTTTGTGTTTCGTTGAGCGGATCGCTAAACTGAATCACCACACGCTGACCCGATCCTTGCTCGACTACTACATTGGTAATTTTAAAATCACCAAGTGCAGGAATTTCTACATCGCGGTCTTCCGTGTGTTGCACCCTAAACCCGTTCCATTGAAAGACAACTTTACATTACTCACAGATTCTTTCCGAGCTACTTCTTCTACTGTAAAACCATGTTGCTTACCTTCTGCGGTGTGCGTCCAATTTACCTTTAACGAATTGCCTTCCTGTTGAGCGGCCAAAACTTTTTCGATGGCCTCGCCTTCAGCAAAATCAGCGGTGTATAAAATTCCTTCAATCTTTTGGCGTTTTAAATCTGTTTTTACGTACGGTTTAATATTGCTTATCGCGATTTCAAAATTTTGTGGGATTACTTGTACTGTGTATTCAAAGGTGCCCAGCGCTTTGGGCACATCCATTAATCGTGAGAGTTGGAAGTTTACCTGATAGATTTGACCAGACACTAATCGGGCAGCCGGTTTGAATTCAACCGTGCGCCTGTCTAACCAAATAGTTTCGCCTTTTACAGCCGGGCTGAAATCAAAAAGTTTTGCCGAAGTCGGCGCGCCAATGGCCAACGAGTCAACCACATCCTGCGAAAGGGCAATCCGAATGGTTGAGCCCGAACCAATAACCCCTGCGGTGTAGGAAGAAATATACTCGCCAAAGGCGGGATTGATGGCTGAGTTAAAAGAGGATTTAGCGCTTTTGCTGGGTATAAAGTAGAAGATTGCGACAGCCGCGATGGCAACGGCAACTAAACCGATAAGTATTTTTTTTCATGATCCAGACGTAGGTTATTACGAATAGGAAAGATCGTAAAATGACGAGAGATAATGACAAACAAAGTATTAATATTTCGAGGTTAAAAGGGAAGGCTTTCACGCAGAGGGCGCAAAGGAAATTTAACGCTAAGCACGTTTTTGCTAATTGTTACAAGGTTAGGCGCAAAGCGATAGGCAGGATAATTAGGAGGTTGCCAGATTCAATATCTTAGATAGAAAATAACGAGTCCAATCAAAATCATGATTAGAAGTAAAGACCAGTTATTAATTTTTCTCAAAATTTTAAACGTTCGACTACTCCATCCTCGCTTTTCTTTCGATTTACTAATCAACTCATCAATACTAATGTTAACCCAGACTAATAATAGAAAGGAGCCGACCGCTAAACAGCACAATAATAACCAACCAACAACATATGGGTATAGTAAAGCAAAATATGCAATCAAGGACAATTGAGTAAAAATCACTGCATAGAAGAATAGAGATAATTTGATTTTTCCGGCAAAAGAAATATTTAACCGATACACCTGATAAGTTTTAAACGTACCCACCCAAAAGTTCCAAGAAAGTTAAAAGAAAATATCCAAAAGCTTATCGTGAGGATGTCTCGAACTACTTCACTTTCCTTGATACTGATTGAAAAAACGATCAGTGCATTGAAAATTGCAAACACCGTCAGTAGATTAGTATTGCTTTCCAAAATTTTCTAAATGAAAATGGCTCTTGACCATTGGCCTGTTCAGACATAAAGCAAAATACAATTTTCCTGAGAATAACTTCGTCTTGCCTTTATAAATCCAACTTATGTTTTAGGAAAGCATCTAAGTTGAGATTGCAACTCAAAAACCATCTGTACCCTGATGTACTAATCGAAAATAAAAAGGCCGCCACATTTAACTGAGGCGACCTTTTAAATAAAATTTAAGGTGCAATTCTATAGGGCAAACTACTTTGCCCCAAATATGGTCCAGCCTACATAAATTTGTAGCGTTCTGTTTTTAATATCCATAGTTGAAACATCTGAAATATTAGTAAAGCCCATTACATAGCGAACACCGCCATTGAACCCAAGAGGAAGATGCAAACCGGCACCAACGGCCGCACCAAAGTCATTGTTCTTCAATTGGTCTTTAAAATCTACCCCGTCCTTTTTCGCACTTGATAGAAAAGAGAATTGCGGACCTGCCTCCAGGCTTATCAAAGAAATAGGTTTCCACCGGAGCATCACTGGGAACGTAAAATAATCAGTATTCACTGTTGCATTGCTAACCTTACTGCCTTGAGCGCTGTAAAGAATTTCTGGTGTAATCCCGAATTTATCGGATACATTAAGATTTACATAAGCACCAATGTGAAAGTCAGTAATAGATTCAGAACTCACATCCTTTATTGCCATGTTGGCAAAATTTGCACCTCCCTTAATACCAATACCTACTCCTTGAGCAAACATGGAAAAAGGAACCAATAGGATTAAAAGAATCAAGCTATTTTTTTTCATAAACTTTGTTTTGATTTATATTTAAAGATAACACTTTATTATTCTACTATCCATCCGCAAAAGCAACCCCTACCGAGTCAGATTGAAATTCAAAGACTACCGCTTACAGGCAACGCCCTCAACATATCTCTTTATCACGTCCATCGGTTTGGCCACGTCACTACCGGCAAATCCATTAATGTCAGAATAAGTCACTTGCTTTTTATATTCTTCTAAAAAAACTCCGGATAAGGGCAAGTACGACCAATGCCATTTCTCTTCTTCATACCCCGTACGTCCATTTACTTTTGAAGTATACGGCTGACAAAATCCATACTCGGCACCGTGAGCAGTTAGCCATGAATAAATTTTTAATCCCTCACCACTGGTAAAGTATTCGTTATCCAATGAATTCAAATCCATATCGGTGCCCCAGTGATGGCGCGAAGTAGAGGGCATAGAACTGTATAATAATATTAGTCGGGCTCGCTCCTTCTTATCAGCAATGGTCGTTAAATCTTTTCCTTCCACCATCGTGCGGCCTTCCCATTTGTTTTCCCAAATTCCTTTTTGTGAATCAAAATTCCGGGTAGCTGAAATAATAGTAAGCTTTACGCCATCTTTCTCAGCCGCTGCGCTCATTTTTACAAACGCTTCGTAAGTTTCCATTTCGCAGATACTTACCGCGGGCACTTCCGCTGGTATGTGCATCATCCAATTTTGAAAACTGTGGATGCGTGGCCGGATCAAATTTTCCCAACAGGTAAGTCTTCTCTACAGATTGTGCATGGAGTGTTAGACTTATGAAAAGACTGAGTAGAAAAATATATTTAAAATAAGATACAGTCATTGCATAATAATTTGTCCTTGCCCTCACCTCGTCATCATTCTTCGGACACCCTCTCCCTGGAGAGAAAGGGAAGGGGGTGAGGGATTAAACCCGCTCCGTCACGGCATTCATCACTTTAGTCTGTAATTGAATAGACTCCTGATGAATCAACTTCAGCAGTTCGTTGGTAAATTCTTCATTCAAGCCCATCGCTTTGCATAGTGCGATTCGGGTTTGAATAATTTCTTCCCACCGATTTACCTGAAGAATGGTAACGTTATTCTCCTTTTTATATTGGCCAATCTTCTCTGAAATTTTCATACGTGCAGCCAACTTTTGCATAATCTCATCATCCAAATGATCTATTTGCTCACGCAAGATGCTCAAGGTGTCCTTAAATTTTTTATTATCGGTTGTTTGTGTACGAGGTACCAGTTCTTCAATAATCTTGCCAAGAACGGCCGGGGTTACCTGCTGCTTGGCATCACTCCATGCAGCATCCGGGTTAATATGACTTTCAATCATCAGACCCGCCATATCAAGATCAAGTGCCTTTTGCGAAATAAGGGCAATAAGATCGCGGGCTCCCGCAATGTGACTGGGATCGCAAATCATATCCAATTCTGGTACCCGGGTTTTTAAATCTATGGCTAAATCCCACATGGGTGCATTGCGGAAAGGTCCTTTCTCGAATGACGAGAAGCCGCGATGAATAGCAGCCATCTTGGTGATGCCCGCTTTGTTCAAACGCTCCAGAGCACCTAACCAAAGTTCAACATCCGGATTGATTGGATTTTTTACCATCACCGGAATATCTACACCTTTTAGTGCATCCGCTACTTCCTGAACGGAAAACGGATTAACCGTTGTACGGGCACCAACCCATAAAATATCTACCCCCGCTTTCAAACAAGCTTCTACATGAGCGCCATTGGCAACTTCGGTTGTTACAGGCAATCCCGTTTCCGCCTTGGCGCGCATAAGCCATTTCAATCCTTCTTCACCCGCGCCTTCATATTGCCCGGGTCTTGTGCGTGGTTTCCAAATACCGGCACGCAAGGCATGCACTTTTCCGGTAGCTGCAATTTGCTTTGCGGTAGCCACCATTTGATCTTCCGTTTCAGCACTACATGGTCCGCTGATAATCACCGGACGATCTGCTTTCAACCAAGAAGTTATGGGTTCGAGTTGTAATCCTTTCTTTGTCATAATCGTTAAAATTAACTCTTAAAATTGTGATTTAGTTTATTGTCTATGATGATTTACTTTCTCTTCCGTTACCGGATCGGCAGGCTCACGAAGCACTCTGCGAATTTCATTGGCTTTGGACATAATGCGATGAAGTTCTTTCGTATCGCGCTTCATCAAGTGGTAATGAAATTTTTGGAGATGCATAATGTATTCCAGCAACGCCTGACTTAAGTATTCTACATTTTGTTCAAAAATTGGTGTCCACATTTCGGGAGAACTTTTAGCAAGACGCACGGTGGAAGCAAAGCCACTCCGGCCAGGTTAAAAATATTTTTCTCATCTTTCTCAATATCCAAAACGGTTTGTCCTAATAAAAAGAACTTACGTGCGAAAGATGCGATACATAGGCAACATGACGATCGTGCTCTTCAGCTTCCATGAAAATGGTATTCATTTCGAGTGCATCAAAAATCTGGCGTGCTATGGCAAGTGCATGTTCTGAAGATTTTGATGGTTCGCAAATAATATTAGTCTTGTCTTTAAACAAGCCATGAAAAGCAGCTGTTGGACCTGAGTTTTCAGTACCCGCAATTTGATGGGCAGCTACAAACTGTGCGCGTTTGGGATGATTCGAAACTGATTTACAGATCAGTCCTTTTGTTGAACCCGTATCAATAACCACACCATCTTTCTTATCGCATCCAGAACAGAAGGCAAAATGCATGCAATGCGTTAACCGGAATCGCGACAATAATTAAATCAGCCTTAGCAATCGCTTCGTCTTCGGGCAAAATTTTATCTACCAAACCAAGTTCCACAGCCTTCATCGGCATTGGCTGAGCTCATATCCACGCCATTAGTTCAGTGGCCAGTCCTGCCTTTCGAAGTCCGAGCGCGATTGACCCGCCAATTAATCCTAATCCTATTATAGTCGTTTTCTTAGTAGGTCAGCATGCGCACCTGTGGGTGTCGGTTTTAATTCATTCATATATTTTTCAATTCTTGAATAGGCTTCCGTAAGTTTTTCTTCGGGCACAAAGAGAAATTCGGATGTGCCTCTTGCCTGCATCTCCAAAAATAAATCCGGGAGTAATAAACACTTTGGTTCCATAAAGTATTTCGTCAATCCATTTTTCTACATCTTTAACCGTATCGGGCGCTTTAGCCCAGATAAACAAACCAGATTGATTTTTGAAAATGTACATCCTAGTCTTTCTAAAATCTGAATTGCCGCAACCTTTCGATTTTTATAGATATCATTTAATTGAGTAAACCAGTCAGAACCATTTTTTAACGATTCAACAGCTGCTTGCTGTAAGCCTAAAAACATGCCCGAGTCCATATTGCTTTTTACACGCAACACAGCATCCACATAATTTTTATTCCCGGCAACCCATCCAATGCGCCACCCCGCCATGTTGTGTGATTTACTCAAAGAGTTTAACTCGAGAGCCACGTCTCCGGCTCCCTCTATAGATAAAATGCTCAGTGGTGCTTCATTCAAAATAAGAGAATACGGATTGTCGTTAACGATAAGAAAATTATTTTCCTTGCTAGTTCAACTAATTCAGATAACTCGGCTCGCGAGGCGATTCGGCCCGTTGGCATGTGAGGAAAGTTTACCCACATAATTTTAACCACGCGATAAATCTTGTTCCTCAACGCCTTCATATCAATACCCCAGTCCATCGACTTCTTTCATCTCATAGGTAGTCACCTTCGCTCCAGCCAATTTAGAAACGGACCCATAGGTAGGGTATCCCGGATTTGGAATAAGAACTTCATCTCCTTCGTTTACAAACGCTAACGTTATGTGCATAATCCTTTCTTTCGATCCCATCAATGGAAGAATCTCTGATTCTGTATTCAAACTAACCTGATACGTTGTTTGGTAAAATTTTTGAATCGCCTCACGCAATGCAGGAATTCCCTTGTAGCTCTGGTAGCCATGGCTATTAGTCTTCTGTGCTGTTAGGGTAAGTGCATCAATGGCTGCCTTGGCGGGAGCCAGATCCGGACTGCCGATTCCTAAATTGATTACAGGAAACTCAGCAGTATCCAAACTTCTGACTTCCACCAGCTTTTTGCTGAAGTAGTACTCTTCTACATCTTTTATCCGTGTTGCTAATTCTATCATTTTTTTAAAACTTTTAATCTTTAGTCTTTTTTTTAAAAATAAAACAATAAATAAAAAGTTCTATCATTCGTCATTCTAATCCCGATAACTATCGGGACGCAAATCACTTATATTCAATTTTCGCTTTCTTGTATTCACCTAAAATGTTCAGGTTCTTCACTTGCCGAAGCACTTCCTGAATCGCCTGATCATAACTTTTTCGTTTCTTCCACTCTACATCCACATGAATGGAATACTCACTCGGCTTTCCAATAATGGGTATCGATTGAATCTTAGATAAGTTGATACTGTTATTTTTAAAAGTCATTAACGCTTCTGCTAAGCTCCCCACTTCATTGGCCACTTCGAAACTCAACGAGGCCTTGTTGCTTTCCTGGCTCGTTTTGATTTTTCGGGTTAAGATCAGGAAGCGCGTGAAATTTTTCTTATGCGTTTCAATCTGCTTTTCTAAAATACTCAAACCATACTTTTTTGCCGCATGTTCGTTGGAAATGGCTGCTGTGGTTTTCAGATTTTGCTCTTTAAGTTTTTTTGCCGACAAGGCGGTGTCATCGCTTTCGGAGATCTGAACGCCTTGTAGTTTATATAGATAATCTGAACATTGGCGGATGGCCATCGGATGTGATTAAATATTGGTGATTTCGCTGAGGCGTACTCCCGGCAAGGCCAGCAAATGCATATGAATGGGAAGGTAGACTTCTCCAACAATGGAGAAATGATATTCCTGCAATAAAAAATAATTAGGCAAGATGCTTCCCGCGATAGAGTTCTCAATCGCCATCACAGCATAATCGGCCTGTCCTTTCTTTAGCGATTCACATAAACTATGAAAGGAAAGACATTCAATCGTCTGGATAGCCTCTTGAAAATAGGTGAGCGCAGCTACTTCATGAAAACTGGTGGCTATCCCTTGAATGGCAATCTTCAATTTTTTCTTACTCATATATTTCAAATGGGTTCAAATAAAAAGTCCCCCGAAGGCGGGGGACTTTGAGTTTCTTAGTTTTATTTTTCAACAAACTGATTCTCTTCAAGTCCCGCGCGGGATTGATAAAAAGTAAAAGAAAAAAATCGGCTGTTGTTCATATTACGTCAATACAGCATCTAAGAAATACCAAATATTCGGTATCTGCAAAAAGATTAGATTTTTTTGAAATAATTTTTTTGAACTAACCCTTGTTAGTCAGCCCGAAACCGTTTGAAGACATAGTCTGAATCAATTATCTTTACTACTCGTCACCTAATTATATGAAAAATCTAAAGACTCTTGGGTTCGTTGCGTTGCTATTATTGACCGCTTGCACAAAGGGAACCGATCACGATCAAGCCAACCAGGATGTTGTTTCTGACGACAGTCCTAACCAGGCACTATACGACCAGGTGATGGACGTGCACAATGAAGTGATGCCTAAGATGGATGAAATCATGAAATTGAAGCGTAACCTTCAGGATCAAATTGCCAACTCGCCCGATCTGGTATTGGAACGCAAAGAACAGTTGGAGCGTGTAATCTCGAATCTCGATTCAGCCAATAACGCTATGATGACTTGGATGCATGAGTTTAATCCTCCACCCGATTCGGTCGATCAGGAAAAAGCAAGGGAATATCTGGAATCAGAAATGGAGCGAATACGAAAAGTAAAAACGTTTATGCTCGAGTCGATTGAAAAGGCTAAAGAAGAAACTACTAAAAAACTAGGACAATCAGGCCAACAGAATTGAATCCTCCCAGCTATTTTAGTGGGGTTTTTTTTGGCGTTTGGCCGCATGCTGATGCGGTAATTCATCTTTTGGCTTTTTACCCGCCTTCTCTCTATTCTTTTGCTCAAGGCGAATGTTGTAACGAATGGCCTGCCAGTACTCACCTCCATAACCCACTAATATTTCTGATCCTGCCGGAATATCTTTAGAAGCTTCGATGTAGCATCGCTTCTTTTCAGTCACATATTCAGAATTGTTCTTCACGCCCTCCACCCGGGCAATTCCTTTGGCATCATTGGCAAAATGCGCAACGCCCTTCTTGGTTTTCCAAGCATCGATGCAATACTGATTATTGAAATGAAATACATAGCCATTGCGCTCATCGGCCATCGCCTCTACTTCTTTCCAGGTAACTATCTTTCCTTTATACTCCACAATGCGTGTTCCCTTGGGGATGAATACTTTGGTGAAGAGTCCTTTGCCTGCTCCCGGCAAGGTTGACTTCTTAACAATGAGTTTATTTTCCAGTAGTGCCATTTCGGTCGCGAAGATAAGTTAAAATACTATGTAAGAAAGAGATTGTTTACCCGGTACCGCTTATAAGGCTGCAAGGGATTTAACCAGTAAGCGAATGCTCACAAGAATTACTACAATTCCCACTAACATCATCATGCGTTTGATAGGAAGCTTACGCGTAATATGAGCTGCAATAGGGGCAGCAATAATACCACCCAGTAATAAGCCAGCAATAATTTGTAAATGACTTAAGCCAATAGTGGCAAAGAAAGTAAGGGAACTGGCGAGCGAAACAAAAACTCAGCCAGATTAACAGAGCCAACTGTATAACGCGGATGTCTGCCACGGGCTATAAGTGTAGTGCTAACAATGGGTCCCCAGCCTCCACCGCCAATAGAATCCATAAACCCACCAAATGTTGCCAGAGCAGGTACATTCTTAGTCTTGCGCTTTTTCTTCATTTGAAGAATCGCCTTTCGGATGATCGCTAACCCAAGGCCTAAAGTATAAACTGCTACAAGGGGTCGTATGAGGTAATTATATTCCTCCAACGAAGATAATATGTAGGCTCCTGCAATGGCGCCCAACATGCCCGGGATTAATAAACTTTTGAATAGTTTCTTGTTTACATTTTGAAACTTTAGATGAGTAAGCCCTGACACCCCACTGGTAAATATCTCGGCAGTATGAACACTGGCACTTGACGCAGCCGGGCTAATTCCAAAAGACAACAAGAACGTGGACGCACTTACCCCGTAAGCCATCCCTAACGAGCCATCAATCATTTGAGCTATAAACCCTCCTACTACAAATAAGAAGAATTCAGGACCAACAAAAGATTGCCAATCGTACGACCTTAACGTATCGGCACCATAGAAAATTAAAAGGATAGCTGTAATTGAACCTATTACCCCAATCAAAATCCAAATATGGGCCGGCCTGCTCCTACCCGCAACGGGCTCCGGGCCTTCATTGTAAATCAACTTCTCCTCCTCTTCTATTACAAATTAACTCATCTAATGTCTATCAGTCCAATAAAATTTGCCAAAGGTAAAATATTGAACCCAGATTATGCATAATCTGCCCGAAGGGTTGAATGGTTTTACATTATGAGACAAATAAAAAAAGCACCCGGGATGAGTGCTTTTCTAAACTTCCTTTTTTATAGAATACTTCTATACTTTGATCTCAACATCTACGCCACTTGGCAATTCAAGTTTCATCAAAGCATCAACTGTTTTAGCGCTATTTGAATAGATATCTACTAAACGCTTGTAGGTACAAAGTTGAAATTGCTCACGCGATTTTTTGTTAACGTGTGGTGAACGTAATACAGTGAATTTTTCCTTTTCGGTAGGAAGCGGAATAGGACCGCTTACTACAGCGCCCGTTGCCTTTACGGCACGCACAATTTTTTCAGATGACTTATCAACCAAATTATGGTCGTAAGACTTAAGCTTAATTCTAATTTTCTGATTCATAATCTAAACGTCTTTTAGATATTTATTTTGTGGCAAGAGCGCCCTTTACTTCATCTATTACTTTTTCAGCAAGGTTCTTAGGAACTGGTGCATAATGTGCAAATGTTAATGATGCAGAAGCACGACCGGACGTGATTGTTCTTAAATCCGTAACGTATCCAAACAATTCTGACAACGGAACATCTGCCTTAATAACCTGGGCACCCCCGCGGGTATCCATTCCTTTCATAACTCCTCTTCTACGGTTTAAGTCACCGGTTACAGAACCTGTGTACTCATCCGGAGAGATAACCTCAACACCCATGATAGGTTCCAATAACTGAGGTCCGCACTTACGAGCCGCTTCTCTGAATCCAATACGAGCTGCCAATTCAAATGATAATGAGTCTGAATCCACATCATGATAAGAACCGTGGAACAATCTTACTTTCATCGAGTCGATTGGATACCCGGCTAACGGGCCATTTACCATTGCCTGCTCGAATCCTTTCTGAACGGATGGAATAAATTCGCGAGGAATAACACCACCCACAATTCCATTTACAAACTCTAAACCTGGCTTATCATCAGGCCAAGTTCACGAGGGCCTATTTCAAATACAATATCGGCAAACTTACCTCGACCACCCGTTTGTTTCTTGTAAACTTTTATGCTCAATCGTCTTGGTAAGGGCTTTTATAGGCAACCTGAGGCGCACCCTGATTGATCTCAACTTTGAATTCACGTCTCAAACGATCAATAATAATTTCTAGGTGCAATTCACCCATTCCACGAAGAATCGTTTGACCCGTTTCCTGATCGGTGTTTACCCGTAGTGTTGGATCTTCTTCAACCAATTTAGAAATAGCCATACCTAACTTATCGGCATCAACCTGCTTCTTAGGTTCAATCGCATATCCAATAACCGGCTCAGGGAAGTTCATTGATTCAAGAACCAAAGGTCTCTTTTCATCACATAACGTATCTCCGGTTTTGATGTCTTTAAAACCAACCACGGCACCAATATCACCAGCCGGTAATCGTTCAATCTGATTCTGCTTATTAGCGTGCATTTGGAACACACGTGAAATCCGCTCTTTTTGTCCTGAACGTGTATTTTGAATATAAGAACCAGACTCCAACACACCTGAGTAAGCACGCACAAAGCAAAGTCTTCCTACAAAGGGATCGGTAGCAATCTTAAATGCCAAACCAACAAATGGTTCTGTTACATCCGGGTGAATTTCGACCTCGGCTCCTGTATCTGCATGCGTGGCAATAATCACATCTTTGTCCATAGGAGATGGCAATAATTCCATCACATAGTCAAGCATGGTTTGAACACCCTTGTTTTTGAAAGATGATCCGCACACCATAGGAACGATTTTCATATCAATCGTTGCCTTTCGGAGAGCCGTTAAGATTTCCTGTTCTGAAATCGAGTTGGGATCTTCAAAAAACTTTTCAATCAATGTCTCGTCATATTCAGCGACAGCTTCCAATAATTTTTCGCGATATTCATGGGCCTCTTCAACCATATCATCGGGAATCGGAACTTCCGTAAAAGTCATTCCTTTATCCGCTTCATTCCATATGATACCGCGGTTATTAATTAAATCAACAACTCCCTTAAAGTTTTCTTCGGCACCAATAGGTAATTGCAGAGCTACCGCCTTGCTACCTAATTTTTCTTTCACCTGCTTGCAAACTCCTAAGAAATCGGCACCAGAACGGTCCATCTTATTCACGAAACCAATACGGGCCACCTTATAATTATCTGCCAGGCGCCAGTTAGTTTCTGACTGTGGTTCAACACCATCCACTGAGCTGAATAAAAAAACAAGACCATCCAATACACGTAATGAACGGTTTACCTCAACCGTAAAATCTACGTGGCCAGGAGTATCAATAATGTTTACGTGATAATCGTGTTTGCGGTACTTCCAATCTACGGTAGTAGCAGCTGAAGTGATGGTAATACCACGCTCTTGCTCTTGTGCCATCCAGTCCATGGTTGCCGCACCCTCGTGCACTTCACCAAGCTTATGGTTAACACCGGAATAAAAAAGAATGCGCTCCGTTGTGGTAGTCTTTCCGGCATCAATATGCGCAGCAATACCTATGTTTCTGGTGTACTTTAAATCTCTTGCCATGTAAGCTTAGAATCTGAAATGTGAAAATGCCTTATTCGCCTCAGCCATTCTGTGCGTGTCGTCTTTCTTCTTAATCGCAGCACCTTCGCCTTTTGATGCAGCCAGTATTTCTGCTGCCAACTTATCCATCATCGTCTTTTCTCCACGAGCACGGGCATAATCAATAAGCCATTTAATGCTTAGGTTAACTTTACGATCGGGTCTGATTTCTACAGGAACCTGAAAAGTGGCTCCACCTACTCTGCGGCTTTTTACTTCCACACCAGGCATTACATTATTCATTGCCCGCTTCCATACATCCAAGCCAGGCTCGCCACCTGCCTTTTTCTCAACCTGAGCAATGGCATCGTAAAATATATCGTAAGCAACACTTTTCTTTCCTTGCTCCATCATGTAATTCACAAACTTGGTAACTAGGGTGTCACCAAACTTAGGATCAGGAAGGAGGTATCTCTTTTTAGGTTTTGACTTTCTCATGGCTCAGTAATATTATTTTTTTCCTTTAGCCGCACCTTTAGCTGCAGGAGCTGCCGCACCGGCTTTTGGTCTTTTTGCCAACTTAGAACGGCTTTGAAGGCGTCCGCTAACACCTGAAGTATCCAGGGCACCACGCACGATGTGGTAACGTACCCCAGGAAGATCCTTTACTCTACCACCTCGGATAAGTACAATAGAGTGCTCTTGCAGATTGTGGCCTTCTCCCGGGATATACGCGTTCACCTCTTTTTGGTTTGTTAGACGCACGCGGGCTACTTTACGCATGGCTGAATTAGGCTTTTTTGGAGTGGTTGTATACACGCGAGTACACACCTCTACGCTGTGACAAGAATCAAGGGCTGGAGATTTTGACTTAAACGTCAATTTCTTCCGTCCTTTTCTTACAAGTTGCTGAATGGTAGGCATTTATATTTTATTTATTAACCTTTCAAAATTAAGGACTGCAAAGGTATTTAAAGTAGAATAGGATGCAAAATCTTGTCTGAAGAAATTTTGCATCCTACATCACAAAAGATGCTAAACTTGCTAGATTTCCGATTAAAAAGGGTTGAAAAATAATGATAATTGAGCACTCAAATTATAATATTTTTCATTAGGTATAAAAGGGTCATTAGAAACAGCTTTCACATTTACATTTGGAATGTAAATGCCATCAAGACTTGCACTTAATCTTTGAGAAATAGAATTTACTCCTACTCGATCATAAATTTTCCAATCCCATTCGGCACCAATCGAAAGAGACTGAGTAGATGGATTCCTTACTTTCGTTGATTTACTTATTAATTGATTATTACCAGTCGCTACCAATAAATTGCTAGGAAGAAATTTACTTTGAGCACTTACTAAAGGGAAAGACTTAAAAGTGTAAGCGAAAAAATTGCTCTTTCATATCCTTAATATTTAATTACAATTTAGTACGCCCAATTGTTGTTTGTTCCTCTGCTTGAAGCCTCAACCCTTATTGATGTGAACCCGTAGGATCACTAATTTGAATTGTAGGAATTGTAGTATTAGCTACAAAAAAGCATCGCTCCGGTAGGTTGGTGAAAAATAACTCTATTATACATGTCTGTTGTTCCATAATAATCACTAGCAGTAGCTGTAAAGGGGATTCGAAGAGCACTTTGAGGAGTTGTCCAGCCCCAGTTAGGGTTTTCTAATCCAAAGGAGTTTACTGTAAATAAAACATTTCTGCTATTAAGAATAGTCCTGTAAGGGAACCAACCACAGGTAAATTTTCTCAACTCACCATATTCTAGGATTTCAGTCCATGGAAAATAAAAATTATCATTAAAAAAGCCAAAATATGTTCTAGCCTTTATCCAAACTCTTCTATCATTCTTACAACCGCTATTGTTTTCGAAATAGTCGACCAAAAAATTATCACCACAGATAGAAGAAGTTCTTCCACCATTATCTGTTTTATCAGTTGAATTAGATATTCTTCTAACTGAAAAGATGAGAGTATCAAGATTATCAATTCTTTCTACATTTTTAACAAATCTAATTTATCCTTATTTGCGGAAACTATGTATTCATCGTTTAAAACCTTGTTGACATTATTACTAGTTTGATAAATGCGATCGCGATTACATATGTCTCCATATAAACCACTAATAACTGGGCCATAGGTGTCTCCTCTTAAAATGATAATGTCTTTGTTATTGCTAAGAATATTCAAAGCTTCATTTTCCTCTTCAGCTAGAGAGAATTCATCTAGTGCGGAAACAACAGCATTATTAAAGGAAATAAAACCATCTGAAGAAACTCTAGAATTTTGAGAACCAACTTTACTGTTCTTTATCTCTATGAATTCAAGAAAAGATTTTGGATCAGGGAAAAACAATATGTTATTAGGATCTACAGCTGTCGGAATGATAACACTATCACTATTTGAAATTTCATCAACCGAAAATTCTGAACAACTCAAAACAAGGACTGCAACAAAAATTAATAGTTTTGATGCCTTTCGGGGGAGGGGGGGGGGGGGGGTAAATTTCATAAAATTTCGTTTGAATTTTCTCAAACGAATTTAGAAAAAGTTTTTAGATCTCAAAACTTTTTACTGATTTGATTTAAAACTCCAAATCGTCTTTCGTTTAACAATATGCTACTGACTAAGCCTCGCCAATAGTACCTCCAAAATTCATTGGAAATTGAGGTGCTTCATTGGTTCGTTTAATAGGACCGAAAGTAGCTTCGTACTTACTGATATTATCTTTCAAGGCCGAAAGAAGTCTTTTTGCGTGTTCTGGGGTAATAATAACCCGAGCCTTAACCCTGGCTTTCGGAACTCCAGGCATAAGTCTAATAAAATCGATCACAAACTCGCTATTGGAGTGCGCAATCATTGCAAGATTAGAGTAGATGCCTTCTGCTATTTCTTCAGATAATTCAATGTTAATCTGATTTTGGGCGGGTGTGTTTTTTGTTTCTGCCATGGTAATATTTGATAATTTCAATTTGAAGACTCGAAAATGAATTCCATTAGAAAACAAAATGTGCGAACGGTAAACCATTCGCACATTTATAAATCAATTCATTTTATAATCTGTTAATTCTGAAGTTCACGCTCCTTCGACTTAGGCTCGGGGGCATCAACTAAACGCTGGTACTCCTCTTCAGAGTTTACAATCATATCGTTGTATCTTCTTTGACCTGTTCCCGCCGGAATGAGGTGACCAACAATAACGTTTTCTTTCAAGCCGACTAATCGGTCTGCCTTGCCACGAATGGCCGCTTCACTAAGCACCTTGGTAGTTTCCTGAAAGGATGCTGCTGACAGCCAGCTTTCAGTCTTAAGTGATGCCTGAGTTATACCCTGCAACGTAGGTCTTGAAACGGCACTAACGCATCGCGAACTTCAACCACTTTTTGGTCTTTTCTCTTGAGAGAAGAATTCTCATCACGCAATTCACGTGGGCTGATGATTTGACCTACTTTGAACCGTGGAGAATCACCCGAATCCATAACAATTTTCTTGTCTAGTACACTGTCGTTTTCTTCACGGAATTCAAACTTGTCAACATATTCACCAGGTAGGAAGGTAGTGTCACCTGAATCAATGATCTCAACCTTCTGCATCATCTGACTTACGATACACTCAATGTGCTTATCGTTAATCTTCACACCTTGCAAACGATATACTTCCTGAATTTCATTAACCAGGTACTCTTGTACAGCTGTTGGTCCTTTGATCGATAAAATATCCGAAGGAGTAATAGCACCATCTGACAACGGCTGACCTGCTTTTACAAAGTCATTATCCTGCACAAGAATGTGCTTAGACAATGGCACCAAGTAACGCTTCTGTACACCATCTTTAGATTCGATGAAGATTTCACGATTACCACGCTTGATACCACCGCAAGTAACTACCCCATCAATCTCACTAACCACAGCCGGGTTAGATGGATTACGTGCTTCAAATAATTCAGTTACGCGTGGAAGTCCTCCTGTAATATCACGAGACTTACCCATTGTACGAGGAATTTTTGCCAGCACTTGTCCAGCCTTAA
Source organism: Flammeovirgaceae bacterium (assembly GCA_016709845.1). Classification (GTDB taxonomy): domain Bacteria; phylum Bacteroidota; class Bacteroidia; order Cytophagales; family Cyclobacteriaceae; genus ELB16-189. The sequence continues at coordinate 72,007 of JADJMA010000060.1, forward strand.
TCTTCTCCCCTTCATCAACTGCTAAGTGCGCCCCTACCGGAATATTATATCCTTTTGAATCGCTCTTGCCTTTACAATGATTGATGGGTTCTTAGTCTTATCGCGAGTATCAGTAATTACCTTCTCGCGGTGACCTGTCTGCTCATCAGATTCTTCCTTATAGGTTACCCCTTCAATAATGGCTTCAAATTCGATTTCGCCATCATACTCTGATAAGATAACTGCATTATACGGATCCCAATAACAAAGCTCAGTTCCCTTTTCAACCTTTTGTCCATCCTTCACTCTCAGGAAAGTACCATAAGGAACGTTGTTGCTTATCAGCACACGCTTTTCGTCATCTATGATTCTTATCTCCCCCGTACGACCCATCACCACTTTCACCTTGTTATCGTCACGATCGGTGGTATCTACAGTACGAATACTTTCGAACTCAACCGTACCTGTGAACTTTGCTTTGATGTTGGCATCAACGGCAATGTTAGAAGCTGTACCTCCCACGTGGAAAGTACGAAGCGTTAACTGAGTACCCGGCTCACCAATTGATTGAGCAGCAATAACACCAACGGCTTCACCCGCCTGCACCATTTTACCGGTTGCCAGGTTACGTCCATAACACTTGGCGCAACCACCCACTTTAGTTTCGCAGGTTAACACCGAGCGAATCTCAACTTCTTCTATACTGGTTTCTTCAATTCGTTTAGCTATTTCATCATTGATCTCCTCATTAGCAGGACAAATCAATTCATCTGTAATAGGATCGTAAATATCATGAACGGTAACACGACCTAAGATACGCTCAGACAATGGTTCAACAATATCTTCATTGTCTTTAAGAGCAGTAACTTTTAAACCACGAAGTGTACCACAATCCTCTTCCGTAACAACAAGATCCTGAGCCACGTCAACAAGCCTTCTAGTCAAGTATCCCGCATCAGCGGTTTTCAATGCCGTATCGGCAAGACCTTTACGTGCACCGTGTGTGGAGATAAAGTACTCCAATACGTCCAACCCTTCTTTAAAGTTTGAAAGAATCGGGTTTTCAATAATTGAACCTACGGAGCCTGCTAGGTTTTTCTGAGGCTTCGCCATCAAACCGCGCATACCACCCAACTGGCGAATCTGTTCTCTCGATCCACGAGCACCCGAGTGCATCATCATATAGATAGAGTTAAAGCCTTGAAGGTCTTCTTCCAACTGCTTCATCAGCGTGTTGGTAAGCAAAGTATTGGTACGAGTCCAGATATCAATTACCTGATTGTAACGTTCGTTGTCAGTAATCAGACCCATCATATAGTTGTTCCATACAGAATCAACTTCTTTCTGAGCATCCTCAACCAACTTTTTCTTTTCTACCGGAACCTTAACATCGCCCAAGCCCATAGATAGACCGCCTCGGTAGGCCATCTGGAATCCAAGGTCTTTAATATCATCGAGGAACTTAGCCGTTTTTGCCTGGCCCGCTAGCTTATATACATCAGCAATAATAGTTTGTAGCTTCTTCTTAGTGAGAAGTTCATCTACATATCCAACTTCGGTGGGTACTACCTGATTGAAAATCACACGACCGGTTACAGTCTCTATCATTTTCGATTCAAACTGTTCGCTCTTCTTATCGCGAACGGTAGCACGAACTTTTATTATAGCATGCTTGGATAGTTTGCCTTCGTTGTAGGCAATTACCACTTCTTCTGCTGAATAAAATCTCTTGCCTTCACCCAATTCTTCTTTTCTTCCTTTTGTCAGGTAATAAAGCCCCAACACCATGTCCTGTGAAGGTACCGTAATAGGCGCTCCGTTAGCCGGATTAAGAATGTTATGAGAAGAAAGCATCAATACAGAAGCTTCCAAAATTGCTTCCTGACCAAGAGGCACGTGAACGGCCATCTGGTCACCGTCAAAGTCAGCGTTGAACGCAGTACATACCAACGGGTGCAATTGAATCGCTTTTCCTTCAATTAATTTTGGTTGGAAAGCCTGAATACCTAATCGGTGAAGTGTTGGAGCACGGTTCAAAAGAACAGGATGTCCTCTCAATACGTTTTCCAAAATATCCCACACAACAGGATCTTTGCGATCAACAATCTTTTTAGCTGACTTCACAGTCTTCACAATTCCTCTTTCAATCAGCTTACGGATAATGAATGGTTTGAATAATTCAGCCGCCATATCTTTTGGCAGACCGCACTCATGTAACTTCAATTCTGGTCCTACCACAATTACGGAGCGACCAGAATAGTCAACACGCTTACCAAGTAAGTTCTGACGGAAACGTCCTTGCTTACCTTTCAACATGTCGCTCAATGATTTCAACGCACGGTTACCATCGGAACGTACTGCATTTACTTTTCTCGAGTTGTCGAACAAAGAGTCAACCGCTTCCTGAAGCATCCGCTTTTCATTACGAAGAATAACTTCGGGAGCTTTAATATCTATCAATCGCTTCAAACGGTTGTTACGGATAATAACACGTCTGTAAAGATCATTCAAATCGGATGTTGCAAAACGACCACCATCCAACGGCACAAGCGGACGCAATTCCGGAGGAATTACCGGCACCATCTTAATGGTCATCCACTGTGGACGGTTTTCCACGCGCGTATTTGCTTCGCGGAAAGCCTCAACAACTTTCAAGCGCTTCAAGGCTTCTGCCTTACGTTGTTGCGAAGTATCGGTAGCTGCCTGATGACGCAACTCATAAGAAAGCTCATCTAACTTAACGCGAGATAGTAGCATTTCTAATGCATCAGCTCCCATCTTGGCGATGAATTTCTTAGGATCGTTGTCATCCAATAATTGATTTTCACGCGGCAACTTGTCCACGATGTCTAAGTATTCTTCTTCCGTTAAGAAGTCAAGACGATTGATGCCTTCTTCTTCTTTAATACCCGGTTGAATAACTACGAATCTTTCGTAATAAATAATCTGATCAAGCTTCTTGGTAGGCATGCCAAGCAAGTATCCAATCTTGTTTGGCAAAGAACGGAAATACCAGATGTGAGCTACGGGCACAACCAATTCGATATGACCCATGCGCTCGCGTCTTACTTTCTTTTCAGTAACCTCCACACCGCAACGGTCGCAGATAATACCTTTGTAGCGAATACGCTTATATTTTCCACAATGACATTCCCAGTCTTTAACAGGACCGAAGATTCGCTCACAGAACAATCCACCCATCTCAGGCTTATACGTCCGGTAGTTGATTGTTTCGGGTTGCGTTACTTCACCGTGTGAGCTTTCCAAAATTGACTCTGGAGAAGCAAGACTGATGGTGATTTTAGAGAAGTCGTTGTTGATCTTTTTATTTTTTCTGAAAGACATATTTGATCGTTTTCAGTTAACTTATATTAGTACAGAGTATATAGTCCTTAGTCTTGAGTAAAGAGTCGTTAGTACTAAAGACTAAGGACTCTTTACTATTGACTATTGTTAATCCATCGTTATCTCAAGTGCCAAACCTCTAAGTTCATGCACCAATACATTGAACGACTCAGGGATATTTGGCTTCCTCATGTTTTCGCCCTTAACAATCGATTCGTATGCTTTCGCTCTACCAATCACATCGTCTGACTTAATCGTGAGTATCTCCTGAAGGATGTGCGAAGCGCCAAAGGCTTCAATCGCCCAAACCTCCATCTCGCCAAAACGCTGACCACCAAACTGCGCCTTACCACCCAACGGCTGTTGTGTAATAAGTGAATAAGGTCCGATAGAACGTGCGTGCATTTTATCATCCACCAGGTGACCCAGCTTCAACATGTATGCAATACCGACCGTTACCGGTTGATCAAACTTGTCTCCTGTTAATCCATCGTATAAATAGGTACGACCATATTCGGGAAGATTGGCTTCTTTCAATTCCGCTGAAACCTGATCGAGTGATGCCCCATCAAAAATTGGTGTAGCATACTTTCTTCCCAACCGTTTACCAGCCCATGCCAATACAGTCTCATAGATCTGACCCAGGTTCATACGCGAAGGCACACCCAACGGGTTCAAGCAGATATCCACCGGAGTTCCATCTTCCAGGAATGGCATATCTTCTTCACGAACGATACGGGCTACAACACCCTTATTTCCGTGACGACCCGCCATCTTATCTCCTACTTTCAGCTTGCGCTTCTTAGCGATATAAACTTTAGCTAACTGAACAATACCTGCCGGTAATTCATCACCTACTTCAAGTGTGAAACGTTCGCGTTTAAACTCACCCGCAATTACATTTCTCTTGTTTAGATAGTTCTTCACCAATTCAGATACCAAATCATTGGTATGATCATCAGTGGTCCAGCTTTCCAAGCTAATGTCGGCAATCAAATTAACCTCTTCAGGCACATTGTAATTGCTCTCATCGCGGTAGATATTCTTATCAGGAAAAAGATTGCTTTCAATCACTTTGCCCGAGAACTTCACACCCTTGCTGATTAGCTCATCACCAAACTTATGCTTAACCCCTTGACTGGTTTTACCAGTAAGTAGTGTAGTAAGTTTTTTGATCATGCCAGCACGTAACTCCGCTAGCTCTTTGCTGTAGCGATTCTTCAATGCATCTAATTCTTTCTTAGACTTGGTTCTTACATCTTTATCACGCTTAGGTCTTGAGAACAATTTGGTTTCGATAACCACACCTTTGAGTGATGGAGGCGCTTTCATAGAAGCATCCTTCACGTCACCGGCTTTGTCACCGAAGATAGCTCTAAGAAGCTTTTCTTCTGGAGTTGGATCGGTTTCTCCTTTAGGAGTAATCTTACCAATCAGAATGTCACCTTCTTTTACTTCCGCGCCAATACGAATGATTCCGTTTTCATCAAGATGCTTAACAGCTTCTTCACTAACATTCGGAATCTCAGAAGTTAATTCTTCTTCTCCTCGCTTGGTGTCACGTACTTCCAGTTCAAATTCTTCTACGTGAATGGATGTATAAACATCTTCGCGAACTACTCGCTCAGAGATTACAATCGCATCTTCAAAATTATATCCCTGCCAAGGCATGTAGGCCACTAACAAGTTACGGCCAAGGGCTAACTCTCCGTTAGCTGTTCCGTAACCTTGACATAGCGGTTGTCCTTTGGCAACTTTATCACCTTTCTTAACAAGTGGTGTAAGGTTGATACAAGTATCCTGATTGGTTCTTCTGAACTTAATCAGCGTGTACGATTTAACTTCGTCATCAAAACGAACCAATTCCTGCTCTTCCGATACTTCATAACGCACAACAATCTTATTCGCATCCACGAATTCAACGGTACCATTGGCCTCCGCTAAAATTAAGGTACGCGAATCCAAAGCAATTCTTCCTTCAAGGCCTGTTCCCACAATAGGTGCTTCCGGTCTCATTAAAGGAACTGCCTGACGTTGCATGTTTGATCCCATCAAGGCACGGTTTGCATCATCATGTTCCAGGAATGGAATCATGGAAGCTGCAATCGACACAATCTGGTTTGGAGCGATATCCATATAGGTGATATCCTTCGGTTCCACCACTGGGAAGTCACCTTCAAAACGAGCTTTCACTTTCTCGTCATCCAGATCACCACCTGCTTTAATTTTTATATTAGCCTGAGCAATGTTATGCGTATCTTCCTCTTCGGCAGTAAGGAAAATAACATCCTTACCTTTTACTTTACCATTTTCAACTTTACGGTAAGGCGTCTCGATGAAGCCCATCTTGTTCACTTTTGCGTGAACGCAGAGAGACGAAATCAAACCAATGTTCGGACCTTCCGGAGTTTCAATGGTACACAAGCGACCATAGTGCGTGTAATGAACGTCACGAACTTCGAAACCTGCACGTTCTCTGGAGAGACCGCCTGGCCCGAGTGCCGACATTCTACGCTTGTGGGTAATTTCAGCTAATGGATTGGTTTGATCCATAAACTGCGAAAGCTGATTCGTTCCAAAGAACGAGTTGATTACGGAAGACAGCGTACGCGCGTTGATCAAATCAACGGGTTTGAAATCTTCGTTATCGCGAACATTCATTCTTTCTTTGATCGTTCTCGCCATACGGGCAAGTCCTACACCAAACTGAGAATATAATTGTTCACCTACTGTCCTTACACGTCTATTACTCAAGTGATCAATGTCATCGACAACTGCTTTTGAGTTGATCAGACCGATCAGATACTTAACAATAAGGATAATATCCTCGGTTGTTAATACACGCTGATCGAAGCTCAGGTCAAGACCTAACTTCTTGTTGATTCTATAACGGCCTACTTCACCCAAATCGTAACGCTTCTCGCTAAAGAACAAACTCTGAATAATATCGCGAGCGGTTTGTTCGTCAGGGGCTTCGGTATTTCTTAGTTGACGATAGATTTGTTCAACGGCCTCTTTCTCAGAGTTAGAATTATCTTTAGCCAACGTATTGAAGATGATATGATAATCGGCTGCGTTTACATCTTCTCTATGAAGGATAATTGATTTTACTCCGGATTCAACAATAGTGTCTACGTCTTCAGCGGTGATCACATGATCGCGCTCAAGCAACACCTCGTTACGATCGATAGAAACAACTTCACCCGTATCTTCATCCACAAAGTCTTCCGTCCATGTCTTTAACACACGGGCCGCAAGTTTGCGATCAATCGTCTTCTTAAGGGTATTTTTATTTGCTTCAATTTCCTCAGACAAGCCAAAGAGATCAAGGATATCTTTATCCGTACCATAACCAATCGCGCGAAGCAACGTGGTTACCGGAAATTTTTTCTTACGATCGATGTAAGCATACATCACCGCGTTTACATCGGTAGCGAATTCAATCCAAGATCCTTTGAAAGGAATAATACGGGCTGAATAAAGCTTGGTTCCGTTAGTGTGTTTACTCATGGCGAAAAACACACCCGGTGAACGATGCAATTGCGAAACGATAACCCGCTCAGCGCCATTGATCACGAAAGATCCCTTCTCAGTCATGTATGGGATGTTACCCAAAAACACTTCCTGTTCTATGGTCTGGAAATCTTCGTTATCCTCATCGTTACAGGTGAGGCGTAATTTCGCTTTCAGCGGAACAGAGAACGTGAGCCCGCGATCGATACATTCATCCACATCGTACTTCGGTGGATCAATGGTATAATCGACAAACTCAAGAACGAAGTTCTCGCGTGAATCTGAAATGGGGAAGTTCTCTGCAAATACTTTGAAGAGTCCTTCATTTTGGCGTTTCTCTGCAGGTGTTTCTATCTGCAAAAAATCTTTGAATGATTGAAGTTGAATATCGAGAAAATCGGGATATTCAAGAACCTTCTCAATAGTTGAGAAGTCAATCCTGTTATTTACTGTCTTCTTTGCCAAGGTACTTTAGGTTTAAATTTCCTAGGACTAGACTAATTAAACTACTGTTTGGATACGGCCATTACTGGCATAAATAAGGAAAGACCCCAGTCCCATTTTGGTGGGATTGGGGTCTGAAAATTCCTTTCAGACGGTATCCTGCGTCTTCAAGAAGATTACTTCAACTCGACTTCGGCACCAGCCTCTACAAGTTGCTTCTTGAGATTTTCAGCTTCGTCTTTAGGTAAGCCTTCTTTGATTGTTTTAGGAGCGCCATCAACAACATCCTTAGCTTCCTTCAAGCCAAGACCTGTTAACTCTTTTACAAGTTTTACAATTTGAAGCTTGTTAGCACCGGCAGCCTTCAATACTACATCGAAGTTTGTCTTTTCAGCAGGAGCAGCAGCACCCGCACCAGCAGCAGGACCTGCTACTACAGCAGCAGCAGCTGGCTCAATGCCATGAGTTTCTTTCAAATAAGAAGCTAATTCATTTACTTCTTTAACGGTAAGTTCTACCAGTTGATCGCCAAGAGATTTTACGTCAGCCATGATTTGTTAGTGTTTAATTTTCTTTTCGGTTAATGATTATTTTCTTTCTTCCAATGCTTTCACTAAGCCAGCCACTGTATTCTTACCGCTCAATAAAGCAGACAATACGTTTTAGCAGGTGATTGCAACAAGGAAATGATTTCGCCAACGAGTTCGTTCTTTGATTTCAACTCTCGACCAAGGTGGCCAAATGTTCCTCTCCTATAAATAAAGAGGCTTCGATAGAAGCAGCCTTAAAAGCAGGCTTTCCTTCTAACTTTCTTCTATACTCCTGAATAACTTTAGCAGGTGCATTACCTACCTCTTTCGAGAAGATAACTCCTGAAAAGCCGCGGAGTGTCTTAAACAATTCTTCATAGTTACCTTCCTGCTTTTCAAGCGCTTTACGAATAAGCGTGTTTTTGTAAACACGATATTCAATACCCGCCTTGAAACAGAGCCTACGGAACGCGTTGATTTGCGCTACCGTTAAGCCAGATGCATCGGTAATATAAAAGTGATTATTCTGAGAAAATTTCTCAGTCAACTCATCAATAATATGTCCTTTTTCTTCCCTGGTCATTTCTTTAGTTTTATAGACCTACAATCGAGCTCCTATCCACTATTATCCCCGGACTCATCGTGGAAGACAGGGAGATACTTTGAATGTACGTTCCCTTCGATGAAGCTGGCTTTAATTTGACTACCGTATTGATAAGTTCAGCAGCATTATCTTTTATTTTGTCTGCGCTGAAGGAAGCCTTACCTACACTAGCATGAATAATTCCTTGTTTATCAATTTTAAAGTCCACCTTACCCGCCTTCACATCTTTTACTGCTTTTCCAACTTCCAGGGTAACTGTTCCTGACTTCGGGTTAGGCATTAAGCCGCGAGGGCCAAGTACCTTACCTAATTTACCGACTTTAGCCATAACAGTAGGCATAGTGATAATCACGTCCACATCTGTCCAACCGGCTTCAATCTTTTTAATATAATCGTCTAATCCAACATGCTCGGCACCCGCATCCTTGGCCTCCTGTTCTTTATCAGGCGAGCAAAGAACCAATACACGAACAACCTTACCCAAACCATGCGGAAGAGATACAACACCTCTTACCATTTGATCTGATTTCTTAGGATCAACACCTAAACGAATGTCTACATCAACCGATGAGTCAAACTTGGTAAAGGAAATATCCTTCAACAAATTGGCTGCATCTCCCAAAGAATACTCCTTCTCCGGATTGTATTTGGCGAGAACCGCCTTTCTGTTTTTTGTCAACTTTGCCATGATGCTTAATTATTTATCCCAAGGGGCATTTCCACTCACTGACACACCCATGCTACGAGCTGTTCCTGCCACCATCTTCATGGCCGACTCTACTTTAAATGCATTTAAGTCAGGCATTTTAAGCTCAGCAATTTTCTTTATCTGATCCCAGGTAATAGAGCCCACTTTTACGCGGTTGGGTTCTTTTGAACCATTCTGGATTTTAACTGCCTCCATAATAAGAACAGCCGCTGGGGGCGTCTTTATTACAAAGTCAAAAGACTTATCATTATAAATAGTGATAAGCACTGGCAATACTTGCCCCTGCTTATCCTGGCTTCTTGCATTAAACTGCTTGCAAAAATCCATGATATTCAATCCCTTCGAACCGAGGGCAGGACCAATAGGAGGGGCCGGATTGGCCTGACCACCTTTTACCTGCAATTTCAAATAACCTATTATTAACTTAGCCATTGTATTACTAGTCTAACTTTTCTACTTGCATATAACTGAGCTCTACGGGGGTGTTTCTTCCAAAGATTTTCACCATAACGTTGAGCTTCTTTTTGTCTTCAAAAATTTCTTCCACCGAACCAGTAAAACCACTGAATGGCCCATCCATTACTTTTACTGATTCTCCCTTTATAAAAGGAGTTTCTAATTTCTCTTCAAACTGATCTATCTCATCTACCTTTCCTAAAATCCGGTTTACCTCAGTTTGTCTTAAGGCAACAGGCTCTTTTGAAGTGGCGCTTGAGCCATTAGTACCCAAAAAACCAATTACGCCAGGAATATTATTTACTGTATGATAGGCCTCCCCGTTAGATAAGTCTGCAGAAACCAAAACATAGCCCGGAAAGAAATTTCTTTCTCTCACACGTTTTTTTCCATTGCGCATCTCATACACCTTCTCAGACGGGATCATCACCTGCGGAATAAACTCGACTAGTTTAGACCGTTCGATCTCGGTTTCCAGGTAAGATTTTACTTTCTTTTCCTGGCCGCTGATTACGCGTAAAACATACCACTTTAGCTCTCCCATTTCGTTTATAATTCTCTATAAAACCAAGCTAAAGCGTTCTTAAAACCTAAATCAACAAGCCCAATCATGATGGCGAATATCAAAGAGGCAACCAGCACCAAAATGGCGCTACTCTGCAACTCATTGAAATTGGGCCACGAAACCTTATTACGGATTTCGTCAATGGACTCTAAAATATAGTTCTTAACTTTTTCCATCCACTTTTTTAATTCTTTTGCACGGGCGGAGAGACTCGAACTCCCAGCCAACGGTTTTGGAGACCGCTACTCTACCAATTGAGCTACGCCCGTTTACTGTTCGCTCCCTTCTAAACTGCACCCGTACAACCCTCAATTTAAAAGGACTGCAAAGGTAGAATAAGACCCAAAGAAAACAAAAGCGTTTCCAAGAAAAATCTCAGAAACGCTTTACATTGATTATCAGATAATTACCCCATCCAGCTAAAGCCAAATGGGTTATTTAAGAGTCTTAGTCAAGAATTTCAGTTACCTGACCTGATCCTACTGTACGGCCACCCTCACGGATAGCGAAACGAAGACCTTTCTCCATAGCAATCTTGTTGATCAAAGTCACTTCGATTGAAACGTTATCGCCAGGCATAACCATTTCTACACCTGCAGGAAGAGTACACTCACCTGTAACATCTGTAGTACGGAAATAGAACTGAGGACGGTATTTGTTAAAGAATGGGGTATGACGACCACCTTCTTCTTTAGAGAGAACGTAAACTTCAGCTTTGAATTTAGCGTGTGGAGTTACTGAGTTTGGCTTACAAATAACCATACCACGGCAAATTTGCTCCTTTTCAATACCACGTAACAACAAACCTACGTTGTCACCGGCTTCACCTTTATCAAGGATCTTACGGAACATTTCAACACCAGTAATGGTAGAGGTAAGATTTTCAGCACCCATTCCAAGAATTTGAACCGGATCACCAGTTTTAATTATACCACGCTCAACACGGCCAGTAGCAACTGTACCACGACCTGTGATTGAGAACACATCTTCAACTGGCATCAAGAAATCTTTGTCAATTGCACGAAGAGGAATTGGAATGAAGTTATCTACTGCATCCATTAATTCTTCAACTTTAGCAACCCATTTTGGTTCGCCATTCAATGCACCCAATGCAGAACCTTGAATTACTGGCATGGTGTCGCCAGGGAAGCTATAGTAAGTCATGAGTTCACGAACTTCCATTTCAACAAGTTCTAACAATTCAGGATCGTCAACTAAGTCTACTTTGTTCATGAATACAACAAGTGCTGGTACACCAACCTGACGAGCAAGAAGGATGTGTTCGCGAGTTTGTGGCATAGGACCATCAGTTGCAGCAACTACTAGAATAGCTCCATCCATTTGGGCAGCACCTGTAACCATGTTCTTGACATAGTCAGCGTGGCCCGGACAATCAACGTGCGCGTAGTGACGATTAGCCGTAGCATATTCAACGTGTGATGTGTTGATGGTAATACCTCTTTCTTTTTCTTCAGGAGCATTATCAATTGAAGAGAAATCTCTCATTGAAGCAAGTCCTTTAGAAGCAAGTACTTTAGTAATCGCAGCAGTAAGTGTGGTCTTTCCGTGGTCAACGTGACCAATAGTACCAATGTTTACGTGCGGTTTAGAGCGGTCAAAATTTTCCTTTGCCATGTTGAAATCGTAGTTAAAAGTTTAAAAGTGTATAATTATTATAAAGTTCTCATTTATGGCTTCCTCATCAGAAGCATTACACACCCTAAAACATTTTAAGCCTGTCGAATAAGGGTTATTCGATGGATCTGCTGATACTTTATGGTGGTCGCTACGCACCGGTAATCATCAATCCAATCAATATAAAATTTCAAAGTTTCTATAAATGTCCTTCCGATCGTTATCGAAATAGACGCAGAAATCTAAATTCATTCATAGAGCTGTTGAAGGGAATTGAACCCTCGACCTCTTCCTTACCAAGGAAGTGCTCTACCCCTGAGCTACAACAGCATTGTAATTCAAAATTTAAAATCCAAGATTTAAAATTTTGCATCTGTCAAAAGCCCAAACCCAACCTCAAGCCTAAATTTTATATTCAGAGTCTTGAATTTTGAATTCGCTTGAGCGGGAGACGAGGCTCGAACTCGCGACCTATAGCTTGGAAGGCTATCGCTCTACCAACTGAGCTACTCCCGCATTTCGATTAAAAGTTTTTAATTTTAGAGTTAAAATTCAAAGTTGATCACTAAAATTTGAATTCGTAAATCTTCAATCGTAAATCCTTCTGTGGGGAGAACAGGATTCGAACCTGTGAAGACATAAGTCAACAGATTTACAGTCTGTCCTCGTTGGCCGCTTGAGTATCTCCCCCAACGATTTTATTTTAAAGTGAGAACGTTTAAAGGCTTTTCATGCCTTTATCACTATTATTCTGGCTTTCGCTGAAAAAATAGGAGTGCAAAATTATACGCTTTTTCGGTTTAGACAAACCCCAATGCCATTTTAAATAGAGAATGTGAAGAATTGGGGTTGTAAAGGCTATATGATCACAATCTCCTTAATGACATCAGATCCAAACTCCTTCTGAAAGACTTCTATTATCTTGTTCTTGTGTAAGGAAAGGTCATTTTTCATAGCGGGGCTATCTAATTCTACAAAAAGGACCTGATTACGCATGTATAGTTTTTTGGTTCGCTTGGCTACCGGCTTACCAACCATTCGCTCCCAGCTACTTATAAGGTTGGCCTCGTCAAAACGTGATTTTATGCGATATCTATTGAGCAATTGCTGGATGGCTTGCCCAATATGTTGCGTATTTCCCTCTTCGTTTATGTTTTTAGCCATTCTTGTCGAAAGGTACCACTTTCTATAATAAACAGCTGTGCTTGCAAACCGGCATCCATCAGGATTTGCTGACTCCTTCCCTGCCGTGCATCGGTGATAAAAAGTTGACCAAAAATACCCTGGTTTATAAGTTTTAATAACTGTTGAATCCTCAGATCGTCCAGTTTATCAAAATATCATCTAGCAGCAGAATGGGCTTAACCTGTTTTTCCGTAGCAAGTATTTGAAACTCCGCAAGTTTTAGTCCGATTAGAAAAGACTTTTGTTGCCCCTGAGAGCCTACTCTTTTTAATTCCAGTTCATTTAAAGTGAACAGAAAATCATCGCGATGCACCCCGGAAGTTGTTCTTTGCAGCAAGAGATCTCGTTGTAAGTTCTTCTTTAACAACAGTTCCAAATCAACTCCCCTAAGATCAGACCTATATGTTATATCAACTTTTTCGAAAGGTTCACGCACCAAAAAGTCATAATGCTTACTAAATATTGGTTTAAAATTTTCAATAAACGCCCTTCTTGTCTTGTAAATATAATCGCCAGCAAGTGCCAGCTTTAAATCGTAACTGGCTATAAGATCTGTATCTACCTTTCCTCTTTCAGAAAAAGTACGTAACAAACTATTACGTTGTTTCAGGTGATGATTGTATTGGATTAAACTATCGAGGTAGATGCGATCCAGTTGACTTATTAGCACATCAAAAAATTTTCTTCTCAGTTCCGATCCATCCCAAATCAATTCAATATCCTGTGGAGCTATCAACACAACCGGATATTTACCCACATGACCTGAAAACTTGATTATCTCCTGATCATCTTCGAACAGACTCTTCTTCTCTCCCTGCCGAATAGAGCAAATCACCTCCTTTTGTTTGTTCGAGATTTCAAAAGTTCCTTTTACTAGAAACCCCAATTGATCATGACGTACGTTTTGCAGATCGTATTGATTAAACGCACTCTTGGTGAAAGAGAGATAATAGATAGCATCGAGTAAATTGGTTTTGCCGCTACCGTTTTTTCCAAAAAAGCAATTGATTTTCTCCTCAAAAGTTAAATTCACTTCTGCGTGATTCTTGAAATTATACAGACGCAGTTTTTGAAGAAACACAGTTTATCAGGATAATTATCTCAATTAAGCGCCTCCCTGTTTGGTGATTGGGAAAGGGTGCGTATTTTCGCAGTTCACATTTTCATCAAAATTAGCAATTATGGCAACTACCGCCCAAGCTAAAGGCAGCACGTCTAAAAAAGAAAAGAAGGCCTACTCGAAAGAAACCTATATGTTTTGGTTCGAGAGCATGCTTCTGATGCGGAAATTTGAAGAGAAAGCAGGCCAGTTATACGGTATGCAAAAAATCCGCGGATTTTGTCATTTATACATCGGCCAGGAGGCCTGCGCTGCTGGTTCGGTAAGTGCTTTGCAAAAAGGCGATAAATATATTACAGCTTATCGCGACCACGCGCATCCTTTGGCGCTGGGGACAAGTCCTAATGCGATTATGGCCGAATTGTATGGCAAGGAAACTGGGATTTCGAAAGGCAAAGGCGGCTCTATGCATATTTTTGATAAGGAGCATAACTTTTTTGGTGGCCATGGGATTGTGGGTGCACAGGTTCCGCTTGGCGCGGGAATTGGTTTTGCCGAAAAATATAACAAGACCGGCAAACTCTGCATTTGTTATATGGGTGACGGTGCCGTTAGGCAGGGTGCATTTCATGAAGCCCTAAACCTGGCTATGCTATGGAAGATTCCGGTAATATTTGTTATCGAAAATAATGGATATGCCATGGGTACTTCCGTGGAACGCACGTCCAATGTACATGAATTATATAAGCTGGGCGAATCGTATGACATTCCTTCAGAACCCGTTGATGCCATGAATGTGGAGGCGGTTCACGAATCAGTCGAAAGAGCGGCCAAACGCGCCCGTGCCGGGGAAGGACCTACCTTGCTGGAATTTAGAACGTATCGGTATAAAGGACACTCTATGTCCGACCCGCAAAAGTATCGTTCAAAAGAAGAAGTGGAAGAATACAAGCATCGCGACCCGATTGAACAAGTGCGCCATACCATTCTTGATAAAAGATCGCAACAGAAAAAGATCTGGCTGCTATTGAAGAGAAAGTAAATGCGCAGGTTGAAGAAAGTGTAAAGTTTGCTGAAGAATCAAACTACCCCGATCCATCGGAAGCCCTTAAAGATATCTATGCCGAGCCCGATTATCCCTTTATTATGGATTGAACTCCCTTTTGTTTAATAAGTTCGAATTCTTAGTTTTGCGTCCCGTTCTGGAAACAACTGAACGGGACTTTTATTTTTAAGAAACATGGCAAAGAAGGAAGAAAACAAGGATCTGTTAGAGAATCCAGAAGTCATTCAGGAAAAATTAATGAGTGTAGAAGACTGGTTTGAACATAACCCAAAGACTGCTATTGGTATTGCTACGGGCATCATGCTTTTAATCGGGGCTTTCTTTGGTTACCGTTATTACATGGGCAATCAGGATGGGCTCGCGCAGAAAGAAATGTTTCAGGCCGTTCATTATTTTGAGGCCGATAGTTTAAATCTTGCCCTTAACGGGGATGGCAATAATCTTGGATTTCTTCAGATTATTGAAGATTACGGAATGACTGACGCAGGCAACCTGGCAAATTTTTATGCTGGTGCTATTTATTTGAAGCAGGGTAAATTTCCATTAGCTGTTTTCCATCTGGAAGATTTTAGCGCCAGTGATCTGTTGGTACAGGCCCGTGCCTATAGCCTGATGGGTGATGCCTATATGGAACAAAAAGATTTTGAGAGCGCGGCTAAGTATTACGCCAAGGCCGCAGCTTATAAGCCCAACAAAGAATTTACTCCCATCTATTTAATGAAGGAGGCACTGGCTTATGAAAAACTGAACGAAAACGAAAAGGCGAAGGCCGCCTATCAAACTATTATAGATAAGTATTGGGAGTCGAGCGAATTACAAAATGCCAAAAAGTTTAAGGCACGCCTGGAGGCTAACTCGTAGGTAAAGTTTATCAGCGAATTGAAAGGATCATGTAAACCATGATCCTTTTTTATTTTCTATTTTTATATAAAATTACTTTGCCATGGAAACCGCAGCCATAAAAAAAGAATTGCATGAATACATTGAGGATGCAGATGAAAGACTGCTAAACCTCATCTACGGGATGGTAATTGCCGATAAACACGGATATCAAGTTCAGGATTGGCATGAAAAATAATTGAAGAGAGATTGGTTGAGTACGAAAAAACCTGCGTGGTAAGCTGGGAAGACTTTATGAAGGAAATCGAAAAAATGAGATGAGATATCTGTTGATTTTATCCAAACCTGATTTCCAAATTTAGTATTGTCAATTCTTTTTTGTCAACTGTCAATTACTATTGCGATCCAACTCTAATCAGAAAACGAAATTAACTATGGCCGGAATCTTAAAAACAGTTTTAGGAAAAAGTAAGATCAATCTCTCAAAAAAGAAGTTTGCCATTGTGGTAGCTGAATGGAACGAGGACATTACCGAAACTCTTTATCAGGGTGCGTTTGATGGACTTATACAGTTGGGTGTTAAGAGAACGAACATTATCAGAAAGAATGTACCCGGCACCTTTGAACTTACCCTTGGTGCTCTTTGGATGGCTGAGAAAAAAGAAATTGATGCAGTGATTTGTTTGGGCTGCGTTATTCAAGGCGACACCCCACACTTTGATTACATCTGCCAGGGTGTAACCTACGGCATTACCGAAGTAAGCATCAAAACAAGGAAGCCAGTAATCTTTGGGGTGTTGACAACACTTAATAAAAAGCAAGCGCTGGAACGCGCAGGCGGCAAACTAGGAAACAAAGGCGAAGAGGCCGCGGTGACTGCCGCGAAAATGTTGGAAATAAAACCTTAAGCATAAAAGAGGCTGAGAAAAATTCTCAGCCTCTTTCAGTTTCAGTTCAATGTGATTACATATTTTTCACAATCTCTTTACCAAACTCTGAACACTTCAACAACGTAGCACCTTCCATCTGCCGGTGGAAATCATACGTTACCCGTTTGGTAGCAATGGCTTTTTCAAGTCCACGATTAATTAAATCAGCAGCTTCTTGCCAGCCCATGTATTCCAACATCATTACACCCGAAAGAATTAACGAACCCGGATTTACTTTATCCTGACCGGCATACTTAGGTGCCGTGCCGTGCGTTGCTTCAAAGATTGCATGACCTGTGATATAGTTGATGTTTGCACCTGGTGCAATACCAATACCCCCTACTTGTGCAGCCAAGGCATCACTCAAATAATCGCCATTCAAATTCAACGTAGCGATTACTTCAAAGTCTGTCGGGCGAGTAAGTACTTGTTGCAACGTGATATCAGCAATGGAATCATTAATTAAGATTTTGCCCGCAGCCAGTTCAGCTTTTTGTTCTGCATTGGCGGCCTCTTCGCCTTTTTCCTTTTAGTTTTCTCCCATTGATTCCAGGTATACACTTTATCTGCAAAATATTCTTTAGCAACACCATAACCCCAATCGCGGAACGCACCTTCGGTAAACTTCATGATGTTACCCTTATGCACTAAAGTCACTGACTTTCTATTGTGCTTGATGGCATAGGCAATGGCACTATGAATCAAACGCACACTACCACTATAGCTCACTGGCTTAATACCAATACCTACCTGCACCTCATTATTCATGTTGGGTGCACCCACCATTTTCCAGAAAGATTCTGATTTTTCTTTCGTATTGAATCGAATCTTGTTGTACTCTTTAGGAAACTCCTTCGCTAAAAAGTCAAGTACTTTTTGAGACTCTGGTGTTCCTGCTGCGAATTCAATTCCTGCATAAATGTCTTCCGTGTTTTCGCGGAAGATAACCATGTTCACAGCACCTGGATTTTTTACCGGTGAAGGAACGCCTTCATACCATCTTACCGGACGAAGACAAACGTATAAATCCAAAATCTGACGCAGAGCAACATTTAACGACCGAATACCTCCACCTATAGGTGTGGTGAGTGGTCCTTTAATACCAACCAAATATTCGCGAAAAGCATCCAGTGTTTCGTCAGGAAGCCAGTTGCCGTTTTGCTTGAACGATTTCTCACCCGCCATTACTTCCTTCCAGTTTATTTTTCTTTTTCCGGTATACGCCTTTGCTACCGCTGAATCAAATACATGTTGCGCAGCACTCCAAATATCCGGACCTGTGCCATCACCTTCAATAAAAGGGATTGTGGGGTTTTCAGGGACTGTAAGCTTTCCGTTACTGATGGTAATTTTCTGGTCACTCATTTTCGTATGATTAAAATTGAATTCACTGATAATGGGGCGAAATTAGAAATTATCGAGGTATTTAACTACCGCTCAATACTTCTCTTCCTGATTGGGAAAATCGCTGGCTTTTACATCTTTTACATAGTTGCCAACGGCCCCGGTAATTACTGCATTTAAGTCTGCATATCTGCGCAAAAAGCGCGGCTTGAAGTCTTTAGTGATCCCCAGCATGTCCTGCATCACAAGCACCTGACCATCTACATCGGGACCGGCACCAATGCCAATTACCGGAATCTGTAAGCTGGAAGAAACCTTTTTAGCCAGCGTGGCCGGAATCTTCTCTAACACGACTGCAAAACAGCCGCATTCCTGAAGCAAGAGCGCATCTTCTAATATTTTGTTTGCCTCCACTTCTTCTTTAGCCCGCACCGTGTAGGTCCCAAACTTGTAAATGGATTGTGGCGTTAGGCCCAAATGCCCCATTACCGGAACTCCGGCACTTAAAATCCGGAGTACCGAGTCTTTCACCTCACTCCCACCTTCCATCTTAACGGCATGGGCACCGGATTCTTTCATAATGCGAATGGACGATCGCAGCGCTTCACCCGAACTTCCCTGATAATATCCAAAAGGAATATCTACTACAACCAGAGCTCGCTTTACCGCTTTCACAACAGAAGAGGCATGATAAATCATTTGATCAAGCGTAATCGGCAACGTGGTTTCATTACCAGCCATCACATTCGAAGCAGAATCACCAACAAGAATTACATCAATGCCTGAACCATCAATAAGACGCGCCATGCTATAATCATACGCGGTGAGCATAGCAATTTTTTCGCCCCGGTTCTTCATTTCCTGAAGTTGGTGGGTCGTTATTTTTTTTACATCGGAAGCTTTATGAACGGACATTAAGATTCAAAATTTAAAATTCAAAAAGTTTTGGATGTTCTTTCAATGCAAATACACAGCTGATTTTTTACCGAGAATAACTTCCACGTGGTCGTTGAGCATAGTTGTTAACTCGTAACCTGTATAGGTGGGCGTAATGGGAAATAAAGTATTACTTCTGTTTACCAAAACCGCTACCTCAATTTTTTTTACTTCTGCCGTCAAGAAGGGTTTCATCCCATAGGCCAACGTGCGGCCTGAGTTCAAAACGTCATCGACCAGTACGATACATTTCTTTTTAAGCTCTTTCGGATCCACATCCAGTTCTACATCGGACTGCCGAGGAGCTAATTTATCTAATGTAACTTTAGCGACAGAAATTTCAATTGCTGAAATAGTGGTTAGTTGATTGGCCAGAAGTTTCGCAAACGAATAACCCTGCCCATCGATGCCTGCAAGTACTAAGTTTTTTTCCTTAAAATTATTTTCAAAAATTTCGAATGCTATTCGTCTGATCTTCTGATCTACTTGGGCTGAATTTAAAATAAGGGTTTTGTCGGTGGTATCGTTCATGGCAACGGAACGGATTTACTGTCTTTGAAGGTTGAAAGTATAATCGTGGATTGCATATTATCCACCACTTCAATTGTGGTGACTTTCTCTAACATTAGGTTTTGGTAAGCTGGGATATCCGAGGCAACAATTTTTAAGATAAAATCTGCCTGGCCAGTTACGTGATGGCACTCCACTACTTCTTCGATAGTTTGTATCGCACTAACAAACTTGGCAATGTTTTCTTTATTATGACCTTTCAATGAAACCATCACGAAAGTGGATACTCCTAACCCTACGGCAGCCATATCCACTACAGCATGATAGCTTTTTATTATGCCTGAGTTTTCAAGTTTCTTTACGCGTTCCAACGTTGGCGCTGGTGACAATCCAATTTCCTGTGACAATTGCGCGTTGGTAATATTTGAATCTGCCTGAAGGATTTCTAAAATCTTTCGGTCGGTAGGGTCCAGTTTGTGCTTCATTAAAAGAGAGTGAATTTTAGTTAGACGTTCTAAGTAAAATTATAATAAAATTCCGTGTTGGCGCTATCCGGCAATGTAAAATATAAGCAGCCAGGCTCAATTACCGGACTATGGAAAATCTTATGCTGGAAGTTTGTTTACCTGACACGTACTTTGCAAAATAAATTCCCTCCGCAAGGTTGCTTACATAAAGTTCTACCTGATTTAAACCCGATATTAAGCCAGAATATGTTTTCGAAAAGACCGGCTGACCTAATGAGTTGTAAACGATAACATCAAGGGATTCCAGGTTGGTATTAACCCATTCGAGATAAACGATATCATTGGCTGGGTTGGGGTATGGTTGAATAAAGACGGGTTCATTTACAAAACTGATACACGTTTGGTTATCAAATTGATCTGTATCGCCATTCACAATAACCTCGGCACAGACATAACTTACGTTGACCGGCAAAATAGAAGTTGATAACGTTCTTGTTATTGATTGACCAGGAACGATAGAGGCGGATACCACTTCCTTTACTTGTGCATTACCTGATAAATTCAGAAATACAACGGGGTTCTGGATGGTGAGATTACTTTCGTTTTTAATGGTAACGGTTGCCCGAAGTGAGCCATCGCCATTATTGGATACGGTAAGTTCGGTTAGGGCCACATTAACTTGAGGAATAACTACCTGAACTATTTTTTGTGCTGTATCGGTACAACCGCTGGTATTACGTACAATCAAATCAACAGGATATTCGCCTAAAGCTGTATAGGTAAATGAAGGTGAAAATAGTGTGCTGGTTGAATTGTTGACATCGCTAAACTTCCATAAGAAAGAAGAAGCACCCACCGAAGTATTTGTAAATTCAACAGGCAAGGGAGGCGCGCCTGCTACCGGAGACATCGAGAATTGCGCTACCGGAGGCGCGATCACATTTACCAATTTTGTAGTTGAATAAACACACCCTGACTGCCGGGTTGAGTACAATTGCACATTATAGTTACCCACATTTTGAAACACATGCTGCACGGGAGAACCCACGGCCGGTGTTCCACCAATATCCCAACTCCACGCAGTGGCAGGATCCCGCCCGGCTATCGTAGTTTCCTGAAAAATAGAAGGCTTCGTTGCACAGGTGCTTTGCGCTGTAAACTCAACGTTAACAGGTACCGGAACAGAAAGTGTTTTCGATACCTGACTAACGCAGTTATTATTCCCGGTAACAGCTAGAGTAACCGATTGATCGCCCGTACTGTTGAAAATGTGGATCGGATCTTTACTTGTGTACGTATTGTTTTGCATTGACCAAAGCCATGCTTTAACATTTGAACCTGACGTATCATAAAATTGGGTGCCCTGATTTAGACAAGAAGCGTCATGGCTAAAATCAACGATAGGGGCCGGTGATATAGTAACTGTTTTTTGAACCACATTGCTACACCCAAAATTAGTGGAGGTCTCAAGTGCCACTTGATAATCTCCCGCAAGGCCATAAACATACGTTGGATTTTTCTGAGAAGAAGCTCCATTGGCTGCATCCCCAAAATCCCAGGTCCAGGTTGTAATGTTGCTATCGGTGAGTGGTGGTGTTAAATCATTAAATTGACTGGCTGATCCAGAACAAGAAAAGGGAGGGAGATCGAGAGAAAATTCGGGTTGGGGTTTGGAGTAGATGGTGATCGGTTTTGTTTTTGTGTTTTCGCACCCTGCAGCATTCGTTACTGTGAGTACAACATCAAAATTTCCGTGCGATAGAAATGTATTCGTGGGATTTACAAGTGAAGACTGGTTTCCATCGCCAAAGTCCCACGTATAACCTGTAACCGTTCCGCTTGATGCATTAACAAAATTTACAGGAGCCTCTTGGCATCCGTTAGCAGCATTAAAATCTACCGCTGGCCCTTGAAATACGGTGCTTACATTTTGAATACTTTCATTTTCACAACCCGGAATGGAGGCTTTTAATTTTATCTCTTGGGCTGATGTTGTTGAGAATTGAGTTAACAGATCTTTGGAACTTGAAACTACACTTCCATTCAGGCTCCATTCCCATATGGGATTCGAGACTATATCAAATGAGGATGTGTTTGTAAAAGTATATTCTTGATTAGTGCAAAAGGGATTGACAGGGGGTGGGTCAAAATTAGCAACAGGTACATTATAAATTGTTATAGATTCTCTGGCCAAATTGTTGCACCCGTTAGATGCGGTTACCTGTAAGGAGACTTCGTAAACAGAAGCAGTTGCATATTGATGAGTTGGATTTTGAACCATAGAAGTATTTGCGTCCCCGAAATCCCAATTATAACCAGTAATATTACCAGAAGTATTTTGGGAGGTGAAGTTTACATCATGGTTGGCGCAAATATTTTGGGAAGCAAAGGAGATGTCAGGGGCAATTGAAGATGAAACTGAAATAGATTTTGTTTTTGTCGAAGTTCCTAATGCATAAGTGGACTCAAGAGAAACCTTATAAACTCCCGCCTGTGCGTAGGTAACTTCTGGACTCATTTGATTCGATACTCTTGGGGTTGCACCGCAAATATTTGGGTAATTAACATGATAGACCTGACCACTGGTGGCATTAACGGCCAAAATGGTCCATTCAGAATTCTCTTTTGCTACTCCAATGCCATATGTATTGGATTGTAAAATACTTCCGATATCTCCCTCTTGAATTATTACGGGGATAGATGTTAAGTCCTTTCCAAATTCCAGTTTAGTCAACGTACCATCAAGTGCAATTACGAATAAGAAATATTCTTCACCCTCCTTTACAATGCTTAACCTCCCAGGGTTGCCGGCTGATATAGTATTTATCTGGTTAATTACGGGTACTGAAAACAGATTCGTCCCAAAATCGAGTCTATACAAATTTCCATTACCCAGATTATCAGCAAATCCATACCACATGCCACACACATTAATTATATCAACATCTCCTAAATTATTTGGATTTGGTATTGTTCCTGATATAATAATATCACCTGGTCCAGGAAGGGAGATTAAATTGCCTAATCGAATAATCTTAAATTGATTCGATGATGTTGACAGAACACAGACCCATCCATTGGATTGATCCTTGCCCAAAGCAATGCCTGCATTTATACTTCCAGATCCAGCGAAAATAACTGACACAGTTATTTTATTGGAGAGACTATTCCCAAAGTCCAACTTTAGCAATTCTCCTGAAGATGCATTGTAAACAAATCCATACCATCGACCGGCTTCATTAATAATTTCTATTGGTCCTGGTCCATTTAAGCTACCTGAAAGACTGCCCAAATTTTCCGTAGCTGTAGGCAAAGCATCTGTTCCATTTGCAAATTCAATTCTGTAAAGAGTATTACTCCATGTTCCTGTCACGAATCCAAACCAGGTATTTCCATCTTTTGCAAATTCAATTCCAGGCCGTCCATTAGCTGCGGGTAATATAAACGATGCTTGGGCCTGTGGTGTATTACTTAAATCACCCGTGCAAAAATCCCATGAATAGCTGTCTGCGGGTGGAGATAAATTCTCAATCTCAGTAAGTGATTGCAGGCAAGTGCTTACCGGTATATCAAAATCAGGGGTTGGACATTGTCCATATAGTCGAACAGCGGCAATACAAAACAATGAAAATAAGACAGGAATGAACCTCATTATTGCACCATTTCACTTCCACTATTTCAAAAAAAACATTGGGGATTTAAGAATCATTTTGATGCCTTCTTCTAACGTTATCAAATCCTGGTTAAGGATTTTCATCATCTTAAGTGCATCTGGTTGCCTCCTAGTCATGTCTCCCTCTTTCAGTGGAGGTAAAAATTCAACCTTTGATTTAGAACCCGTAGATTTAATGATTAATTCCGCTAACTGGAGAATAGTAACATCCACTTCACTTCCTATGTTAATGACATCATTGACCATCAAATTATCTTCTAATATCTTGGCAATGCAATTTGTATTATCATCTACATAACAAAAAGTGCGGGTTTGTTTGCCGCTTCCAAAAATTGGAATTGGCTCATTATTCAAAGCCAGTCGGATAAATTTTGAGATAACAAAATCAGTGCTTTGTTTTGGTCCATAAGTATTAAAAAATCTGAATATGGTATAGTCCAAGCCATATTCCCTTTGATAAGCCTTACAAAAAGATTCTCCAACATTCTTAACCACAGCATAAGGTAACCGGGAATTTAATGGTGTAGTCTCCTCATGTTGAGGCAATTCTACTGGCTCACCATAAACTTCTGAAGAGCTTGAAAAAAAAATTCGCTTTACTCCAGTATTTTTACTCAAATCAAGGACATTCCGAATCCCCTGAAGATCATTAAGTACCATGATAGGGTTTTCAATTGTTCTCTTAACTCCAACCACTGCTGCGTAATGAAAAACATAATCAAACTGATAAGTAGTCATTATAGCTGCAATGTCATTATAATTGTTGGCATCGCACTTGATGAATTTGCTGTTTGAATGCGAGGATACCTTCCGGACATCACCGGTTAAAAGATTATCAACCGAAACTACTAAGTATTTACCTTGTTCCAACAATTTATCTGCGAGGGAGCTACCAACAAAGCCTGCGCCTCCTGTAATCAATACCTTTATCATTTATCTTGCATTAAGTGGCGTAAATGTACAAAGACAAAGATTGGTTTTATAAATGCTGAGATCTTCTCTACAACTTGTTACTATAAATTTTCTTATACACGTCCTCTGCAATTTCAAAACTCCTGTATTTTCTTGCAATATTTCTAATCCTATCTCGCAATTCCGGTTGCATACGGAGTTCATCGATTTTAAGGACTGCGCTCTGATACTCCTCCAAATCAAGCGTTTTCAATACCACACCAATATGGTTTGTCTCAATAATATCGGAGTCATCCGAAATATTTGCCGATATCACTACCGGTAATCCAAGGGCCCAATACTCTCCGTCTTTTATTGGTGTGCAATAGCGTTTTGTAGGAATTGGCTTCACGGGGGTTAAAGCGAAATCAGCCAGACCCATATAGCGGGGCACTTCATTATGAGGAACAAACTTCATAACAATACAATCCAAAGCCACCCCGGCACGCTTGCAATATGCGGCCATTTCATTTGTAGAGTGATTGGTGAGTACGAGAAATCGAAATGCATTACCCCAATGATTTGAAGCTACTTTTATAAAATCAAAAATTTCATCTTCCAGATAGATGCCGCCAAACTTGCCGGCATAGACACAAATAATTTTATCCTCAAGTGCAAGTTGATGGCGAAGTATTTGATCCTTTACAACATCTTCACTAAACAATTTCATATCCACACATGCAGGCTTCACGATAAAATTCTTAATATCCAAAGAATATTTTCGACTTGCATATTCGCGCATACCTTCAGTAGCTGAAATGATAAATGATGCACGCACAGTTTGTTTTTTTTCAAGCCAGAATAGCAACCTGAAAGCAATACTACTTTTCGTCCATGTACCATTCTCCACCATAGCCTCTGCATGAGGCTCATAGCTATCTAATATCAACTTCCGGTTCAGTAATACAGACAAGAAATAACCAATGGCTCCAGGCGGTGTACACCAACAATGAATCACCGAAATTTTTCTCCGAATGATGAGTGAGGATAGTTTTACAGAAATACCTATCCATAGTGCAAAGGCAAAAGCACCAAAGGGTTTGTAAGCGAACGGCAACCAGTGAACACCTTCTTGCTTTAACTTTTCTGTAATCTCTGCACGCTTTGATTTTTTAAGTACACTTTGATCTTTTTCAAGGGTCAGTAAATAGATCGAACTATCAGAAGGTAAGT
The DNA here is from genome assembly GCA_016709845.1 of Flammeovirgaceae bacterium. Classification (GTDB taxonomy): domain Bacteria; phylum Bacteroidota; class Bacteroidia; order Cytophagales; family Cyclobacteriaceae; genus ELB16-189. Next base: position 97,921 of record JADJMA010000060.1, read on the forward strand.
TTTTTCGAATAATGAATAGGTTAGAACAAGAATATTATTCAAGTATTGGTCTTTCAATTTAAAAATTAAGATATTGAAAGCACAACAAGTAAACTCTCTCTAACAATTTTTGTGAGTTCTAAATCTGTTGCTCCAGTGATGGGTGCTTTATTCATTATCAATCTTACTTCTAATTTTGAAAAATGTTTTCTGCAAAATACGCAAGTATCGTAGGCTGAGCAATGTACCTTGATCAGCGTTCAAGCTTCTGGAAAAGGTAGCCTTTTGCCTCACCAAATAAATTAGCACTATTGCCATTGATGCCGCTAATAAATAACATGAAGCGTTAAACTTATTCAAGTAAGGGCGATAAATATCCATTAATTTGGAGTCAGCTTTTATTTTTCGCAAAACATAGTCTTTTTTTTCAACATAACTTGCCAGCGCATATTTTGTAATAGACCTTCCTTTGTGATGGACTATTCCACTATTTATCTTTTCTATTCTGCCGATATCATGATCAGCAAAACTCGTAACCAAAACTCCCAGTCTTCAATACCCTGCAAAACCTCAGCTGGATCAAATCTATACTTTTGTATATTTCCTTCGAAAGAAAAAACTCCAATGCAGGACAGAAAATTTCCTTTAGCAATTGCCTTCTTGGGATTTTTTCAACGATAGAATTTGTATTGGTAAATTGACAACCCATTTTCATTAACTAATTCATAAAAATTATGAAACAATTGTACCTCTGGGTTCTTTTCTACAAATGAAAAAGCATCTATTAAGTTGTTGGGATACATAATATCGTCCGAATCTAAAAGGGTCCCAAATTGACCACTCGCTGCTGCCATTCCGGTGTTACGGGACACAGCTCGTTCATAGTTTTTATCATGTTTGATGAACTGGATTTTGCATGCATGAATGAGTGGCTTTAGTACTTCTTCAGTATTATCAGTTGAGCAATTGTCAACGACAATAATTTCATAATTATTAAAGGTTTGTTCAAATACGCTATCTAATGTTTTTAGGATCAACCCTGATCTATTGTAAGCAGGTATTACAATACTAAAGAACGGCTATTGCTCATAAAGGGTTTTTAGTAAATTGTTCATAGACTCAACCTCAAAACGCGAAAATACAGACTGCCTGCCATTTTCTATTAGCGCCTCTCTTAATTCTTTGTTCGTCCAAAAGTGCAATCAATGAACGATGTATTGCCATTGAATCCCTGTATTCAACCATTAACGCATTTTTCGTGCACAATAAATTCCGATGCAATGCCCGACAATGAAAAAACAGAAGGTACACCGGAAGCTAATGCCTCTACATAAGTCTGTCCAAATGCTTCGCAGGTGGAATCAATCGGAGTATGAACATACAGATCAAACAATTTGTAAAGGGCTGCAATATCTTCTTCAAAGGGAATTAAAATTACATGGCCCGAGGGAATATCCTTCAACAGTTCTACTATAACTTCGAATTATACGGTCCTGATGCGTTCGCCAGAATAATGACTGCATCAGGATAAAGTTTTATAAATTCTTTAAAAGCCGAATGATATACTGTACACCTTTCCATTCAATGTGGCGCGCCACTACTCCAATCGAGGGCTTTTTTCAGGAATGTTCACCTTTCTTTTACCTCCTGTATCCTCTTCCTCATCTACCAATGTAAAACTGTTCAAATCAAATCCATGAGGGATCTTTTTTACTTTATTTGGACGAACGTTCTCCAGTTCCAGAAGTACCTTATCTGTAGCCTGACTGATGGAAACAATATGGGTTGATAAGTAATTACTCCAACGATCATACTTCACAGATCTTGGAAAATATAAATGATGAAATGTACTGTTGTGTCGGGTGTAAATTCTTCTTTTGATCCCTGTTATCCAGGCCGCAGTCAATCCAATTAGAGTTGCATCAAATAAATGAGTGTGAACTACAACAGGACGCTCCTTTAAAAGAAGCCAACACAATCGGAAAAATGTCACTGGTAAATCGGCCTTACTCCGATACCGTATGCGCATTACGTGAATTTTTTTTGTGTTTAAAAATTTTTTCTAGCGCTGAATCAGTGCTGTTAAGCAACACAAAGGTTAGATCATAGTGATCTTTCAAACCTTGTGCTATCCATTCGAATGCCAACGCTTTATAGACATGAGAAACAATGTAGAAAATTTTTTTTTTTGATGACATTACTTTACAATAATATCAATGTGGCAATTTCGAAAGTCTGTAGATGGTGTAATCTCGTCCATATTCTCAGCATTCTCAATTTGCTGGTAGCCCATTTCATAAAGAAAATTGATCAATGCAGATGCTGAGTCTCCTGATCCTTCAGATTGTTGTCATCTAATTCTATAAATAAAATAGGTTTGTGTTTTTTTAATAAATACTCCGCACCTCGCAACACATTGAGTTCGTATCCTTCAACATCAATTTTTACCAGATCTATCCTATCCAGTTTTTGAGCCGGAGAAAATCATCTAGCCTTACTATTTCAACCATACACGTTGCTGATGATTCTTTTGGTGCAATCCTGTTACTCCACGGTTGGATGGGGTTCTTATTTCCATGGTTACGGATTCATTTTTATTACCAAGACCTACGGGAAAACGCAAATTCTTTGAGAATTGTTTAAGGAAATATTTTGTGAACACTTATTAAAATTGTAAGGATCGGGCTCAAAGCCGAGTACCTCGCCTGACTTTGCAATACTGGTTAAATTCAACACCGTCCAACCAATATTTGTACCGATATCCAGTATAGTAAAATTTTCAAGACAGAGTGAAAACAGTTTCTCAAGACTCTGATCTCTAAAAAGCCAAAAATAAATAATGGCCGATGTAGTCACTGATGTCTACCTTCATTACAATGCCGTTTCGCTTTAGGAACCTAATTGTATCCGATGAATACTGATACGGATTGGGAACCAATTTACAGACAAGGTGATGAGGTGGTTTACCCTGTGTTTGCGAAGCAAGAAAGGATTCTATTAATTGAATTCTGAAAAAATTTCTGAAAAAATTAAGTGTCCGTACTTTGAAAGAGATTTTCATGATGCTGAATATAAAGTATACCACCTATTAGTCTAAGGAATAGATCACTGCATGCAATTTGAAAGTTGAGATAACAAATCTATCAACATGTAATTGGTTATTTGTTTTCTCATAAATCCTTTCATTTCTAACTTTGTTTTCTATTGAGTACATCGAGTTGCTCGATCGTATCAACTGTAAACCAATTTTTGGATAAACGACTGAACAACTTAATTCTCCTAGTTTGATTAAATCATTCCAAACGTCATAGAAATTATCTGTTGGCTGAATAAGTCTATTAACTTTTGACGGATTTATGATTTGAATGCCTGAACAATAAACCTCTGACGGTTTATCCCGGTTCAATTCGTACACAACTCCATTTTTTTGAAAAATGTAATCGCCATCTAAACCGTTTACAGGTTTTACTGGAATAACCATACAAGCTGGGTTTTGCTTTTCCTTGTAATCGCTAATTAATTTGTCGGCATCAAGTTCCACTACGTTATCACAAGTAAGAACAAGTACAGGCTCATCTACATTTTTTAACAGTGTGTTAAATATCCACCAAGCATTACCTTTACCATCCGTATTAAATATGGTTCTAACATCATGCTCAATTACATGCTTGGCCAGTATGGCACCTTTATAACCAACGGTAATGTGAATATTATCGATAAAGCCTTTCAATTTTTCTATTCCATTCGCAATTAGGGTTGAGCCATCATGAACTATCATCGCTTTTGGAATATCTGATGTCAGAGGCATCATTCGCTGTCCTCTTCCAGCCGCCATTATGAGTGCATGTCGAAACCTCATCTTATAATTCTTCTAGTGGGGGATTCAAAATTAAATTCAAAATTTCCTCATTTGAGAGCCTTGGCGCATTGGCTGAATAAATAATATCTGCTAAGGGGTTCTGTGATTTCTCATTAAACGAAATCAAATAATGTTTAATCTCATCAAAAACCAACTCGGTTGCGTACGGCAATTCTATATCACCAACTAAATATTCATCCTCTCTTTCGCCTGGCCTACCTGCAATTTTTTCCCAACTTCCACTTTTATTTTCAATCCAGAGTTTTAAAATATCTTCAATTTGCGCTGATTTCATCTCACGTGAAAGAACCTTACCCTTCGTTAATTCGATATTGTTAATTGCGGTAATCACGAGTTTTACAGCTTCATCAGCAGTAAAAAAACCTTCGCATCTCAGGTCCCGTGGTTCCAATCTTTTTAGTTTCCTCGTGCATTTTCTTCCAGATGGGTAAAACCGAACCCGTGGACCATGCAACATTACCATATCGAACACAGGTAAACTTGGTGTCTGTTTTGTCATTCATTGAACAGAACATACGTTCCATGATGGCTTTACTCATTCCATAAATATTTCGTACAGGTGGAGTTGCTTTGTCGGTAGAAATTCCAACGACAGTTTTGACTGCTTTTTCAACAGATACTCTAGCCACATTTTGTGAGCCTATTACATTTACATCCACATTCCATTGGTTGCTTTTCAGCCAAATCAACAAATTTTGTAGCGGCTGCGTGAATAACGATATCGGGTTTTACTTCAGAAAAAAACATCCCGCACGGCTTCAATATTGGCAACATCCATAGGCAAACCTGACAGCCTGTAAACTTATTGGCAAACAGGTTTTGTTTATTGTTTCTTCCCGTTAAAAAAACGGTGTAATCATTTTTAAAGCTAGCCCTAGTCGTCTTCCCAGGAATCCGGTTCCACCGGTAATTAAAATTACTTTCTTCATCATGCAGGTTCTATGTTTGTAATCCCAAAAATTTATTTTACTTGAGCAATTAAATCAAAATGACATTCATCAAAATTCATTAAATGATTGATCTGCTCATTTGATCGCTTGAGTGATATAATTGTAACCTAATTCCTGCAGAAGAAAGATTAACTCCTTCGCTGAATCCCCCTGCTCTTTAAGATTATTTTCATCTACCTCAATAAACAGCAGCGGTTTAAATCGCCTCGAGTATCTCCTTTTGCTCCTTTCAATATTTTCAGCTCATACCCCTCTACATCAATTTTTATTAAATCTAGCTTTTTAAAATCTAGCTGAGGGAATATTATATCAAGGGTATCTAATTTAATTTCAATTCCGCTTACATCCTTGGCCGCAATCCGATTCGCTCCCCGACAGGTTTCTAATCTTTCTTCCAGAAAAGCAATTCCTGGTTGTTCACCCAAACCGATATTGAAACATCTTACATTTGTTTGTTCATTCCGTTTATAAGTCCCAAGAATCTGTTGATAGCTATAGGGATCAGGTTCAAAGCCGACCACAGCTCCAGTCTTAATTAAAGAAGACATTACTAAGGAAGTATACCCAATATTCGCCCCAATATCAACAATATAAAAGCCAGGATGGCAAAGTGAAAACAGTTTTTCGTACGATTTTCTTTCGGTACCATTGAAGCCAAAGTAAATGCAATGACCAATGTAATCGCCAACGTCCACCTTAGCTTTATTCCATTTACTTCGATATCTCGAAATGATGAAAGGCATATTGATAATGATTAGGGATTAACTTTGAAAAGAAATGATTGGGAGATTTCCTCGTGTAAGACTAGCAAGTGATCCTTCTAAAACAGGAATTTTAAAAATATTTCTAAAAAATTTAGGACTCTTGTCTTGAGCGAAAGATTCATTTGTGCAATACTTTGTGTGAATACCCCCTGTATATACTTTGGGCTTGCAAAAGTAATATTAATCTGAAAGATAGAGCATCAAAAGAAATTTTGTATGCGAGACCCTTCAGGATTATTAATAAAACCGGTCTAAAGACCCTAGTCGCAGAAAATGTAATGATCTTGAAAAAGCCGTAATGCAGCTTAAGTTCTGTGTACCCTAAGCTCACGGCTTCCTTTCGTGTAAAAGCACCCCGCTGCTGTCGAACGAGCCATGATTCCAGAGTTATCATATCTTCTTCATTATGAAAAACATGGATACGGGTATCGATGAAAAATGAGATGTTTATTCTCTTCAAGCGCAATGGAAAATCATAATCTTCAAAACCTGCCTCAGCAAAGTTTTCATTATATCCTCCGGACTTTATAAAGTTATCCTTGCTTATAGATAAATGAAAACTGGCTACGCTTTCAGATCGGAAAAGCTCACCGTCTCTCCAAGTTGAATGGTTATACCATCCTTTAAAACTTACCAGATTATACAGTATCATGAACCGACCAAAAGCAGTCTTCGAAAGTTGCGAGGTCAAAGAGGCAGGATAAATCCAATTTGGATTCACACTTATGTTCTCTGTTTCGGCATGAAGCTTAATTATATGATTAATAGAATCGGCTGATATCAAAATATCGTTATCAAGAAATAATAACAGATTCGATTTAGCCAGACGTGCGCCCAGATTTCGCTTAGAAGCAACACCTGGCTTAGTATTTCTCACCACCGTAATCGGCACCGGATGATTCTCTGGTATTATTAATTCCTCTCCATTGACATCGTTAATGACTATAATTTCAGCTTGAAGGTGTTTTTATTGCATCTATTGAACAACGTATTGTTTGATCAAATATTTTCCTTCGGTTATACGTAGAGATGAGAATACTGATGTCCATAAATTAAGATGATCTTTCTTCAACATTCCAAGCAACGTCCTTAATGAAGAACTTATTGAATTGCTTATCCGGAAGTTCGCCTGCATCACTAAATTTCAAAGGCTCAACAATTAATTGAAAACATTCTCGAAGCACTTCAATATCACGAAATGCATTACCAAAATGCACATCTATAAAATAACTGCCTTCAAATAAAGTTAAGTAAGGTATGATCATGGAAATGCTTCCGTTGCGAATGGGCTTCTGGGGAACAAGTCCTTTATAGTGCTTGTTATTAATACCAAGCAGAGGAGCATTTTGCGCATCTTTAAAAATCAATCCTAACACCGGAGACTCCAATGACTCTTCATTGTTAAATAAACTTTTACTTCAAGCTTACATCCCATATAAGCAAGTGGGAGATAAGCGCCCATCACAAAAACAATTCTACTTTATTTACAACGCTATTATTTTTTCTAGGCACAATAACACCATCATGCGAGCCTGTTGTGGTTTCAAGCACCTGTTGATAAGCGTCAATAACATGTTGCGTTGTGCCAGAAATAACAATCTTACCCTCATTTAACAACAAAGCCTTACTGCACAAACTCTCCAAGGCTGCCATATTATGGCTCACAAATAGAATTGTTCTTCCACTGCTACTTACATCTTCCATCTTTCGGAGGCACTTCTTTTGGAATTCCGCATCACCAACAGCAAGTACTTCATCAATTACTAGAATTTCAGGCTCTAGAAAAGCGGCAACGGCAAAAGCAAGTCGTAACTGCATCCCACTTGAATAATGTTTTAATGGGGTGTCCAAAAATTTCTCTGTTCCTGCGAAATCAACAATCTCATCAAATCTGGCTTCGATCTCTTTTCTTTTCATTCCGAGTATCGAACCATTCAAATAAATGTTTTCGCGACCTGATAGTTCTGGATGAAAACCAGTACCAACTTCAAGCAAACTTGCAATTCTTCCACGACTGATAATTTTACCTTGTGTGGGTGGAGTAATCTTAGAAAGAATTTTAAGCAGAGTAGATTTACCTGCGCCATTCTTACCAATAATTCCAATCGACTCACCCGGTGCAACATCAAAGCTGACATCTTTCAATGCCCAAAAATCTTCGTTACTTCTTTTTGATATTTTGAATTTCACCAAGTCTGCTACCTTATCGCGCAAACTCAGATATGATCCACCTTCATGGTGAATATTAAAGTTTTTAGAGACCGATTGAATTTCTAGAATAGGTTTCATGCTACGCTAAATCAGCAAAATACATTTCGGTCTTTCGGAAGTATATAAGTCCAATAAAGAAAAAGAGAACTCCTGAAAGCAAACTTATCCCTAACAATGTAAAATCGGGAGAAGCATTTATCATCGGCAATCTGAAAAGAGTGATGGCGGCAAACATTGGATTCATTGCCAGCACATACTTTAACCAAACATTCGATACAATAGAGATTGGATAAATGACTGGCGTTAAAAACAAAAGTGCCTGAACCAAAAAAGGAATTACATATCGAAAGTCGCGGTACTTTACATTGAGTGCGGCAAGCAAACATCCAGGGCCAAAAGTGGCAATAACGGCAACAAACAAAGCAGATGGCCAAAAATAAATGCTTTTAATACATCAACCGGTTGCTCATAAACTACTATCAAAACGATAAAGACCATGAAGGCTATTAAAAAATCGAATACAGAAACCAGTATGGATGAAATTGGAATAACAAGTCGAGGAAAATAAATCTTCTTAATGATCTGAGCATTGCTTACCATGCTATTGCCTGCATTGGTAATGCCGGAAGAAAAAACAGTCCATAAAATCAATCCGGAAAATGCAAAAACAGGATATTCCATATCATCAGATGGAACATTCATTGTCTTTCCAATAAAAAAGGTAAAGATCACCATCATGATCAGGGGCTGAAGGATAGCCCAGAGAAAACCCAAAGTGGTCTGTTTATATTTAACCTTTACATCGCGCCAAGTAAAGAAATAAAAGAGTTCTTTGTACTCAATTAACTCCTTCAAATTCAAGCTGAACGCTAATTTTGGCTTTATTTCGAAGTAATAATCATTATTGTCCTTCACATCCATGGAAGCCCTTTCAATAGTTTTGCGCAAAAATGCTAAAAAATAAAATAACCGTCCTTTTTATTTGCCCGTACCCTACCGGCCAATCGCCCTCTCAGCGTTTTCGATTTGAGCAATATTTTGATCTTCTCCATGCAAACGCTTTTTCTTTTGACGTCCATCCTTTCCTGTCTCTTTCAACCTGGCAGGTTTTATATCAGCCCGGAAATTCTTTGCGAAAGATTTCAGGCGTGCTAAGCGGTTTTGCCAAACGGTTACTCTTACTACCTTTTCTGTGGCATTACGATTTTATCTTTATCCATCGCGAGGCTACTCCGGTTGGACCACCCTGGTTTGAGTGGACGGTGGCAAAAGTACTTGGGAAGAAAATCATTTATGACTTTGATGATGCCATCTGGCTACCCAATACCAGCAAAGAAAATAGTCTGGTATCCATATTAAAATGGAATTCAAAAGTCAGCTCAATCTGTAAATGGAGTTATGTTATAAGCTGTGGGAATGAATACCTGTGTGATTTCGCAAAACAATTTAATAGTCGCGTTTATTTAAATCCCACTACCATTGATACTGAGCGACTCCATAATCCATTGCGCTATCTCAAAAAATCAAATGCAGATATCATTAACATAGGCTGGACTGGAACACATTCAACTTTAAAATATCTTGAAACTATAATACCAGTTATTAAATCTCTTGAAACTCAGTTTCCTAGCCTTATCCGATTTATTGTAATAGCCGACACGAAACCTTCGTTCAAATTTTCATCCTTTCATTTTGTTCCCTGGTCAAAAGAAACCGAAATACAGGATTTGCTTCAGTTTGATATTGGTCTAATGCCGCTAACCAATGATGTTTGGTCCAAAGGTAAATGTGGGTTTAAGCTGCTTCAATATTTAGCCTTGGGTATCCCCGCAATCGCCTCACCCGTTGGAGTAAATGCATCAATCATTGAACAGGGTGTAAATGGATTTTTATGCGACTCATTAGAGCAATGGGAAAACAAAATAAAAACCCTGATTAAAAGTAGTGAATTGCGAAAAAAAATGGGTGAAAGCGGGCGCACCAAAATAATCAATTACTATTCTCTTAACTCAAATTCAGCAACCTTCCTATCTCTTTTTGAATAATCCAAGATTAAAATTATTGCGACAAGGTAGAACGGGAGTAGCGGTATTTTGTATCTGACTAAAGTCCCAAAGTTAAAAGTCGAAACGCCTACCGCAAAAGCAAAAGAGATGGAAAAAATTAAACAAAATATGACTTCGGGATTTCCTAAAGCCTTTATAAGCGAGAAACGTTTTTTTATGATCACATAGAGTGTTAATACCAGCAAGCAAAAACTTTCTAGCGCAGAAAGTAACATCAATGGATTATTGACCTCCCATAGATAGGGGCGAAAAAGAGAGACATTAATAGCCTGCGGTGCCAGTCTAAGCATGGATTCGAATGTTCCATCAAGATTCCCAAGCGCATACCCTGATCCGGCATTTCTCCCTGACCAATAACGAATGTCATAAGCCGTAACCTTAGCCGTTTTCGCTATCCGATCTAAAGAATAGCGTTCATCGCCTTCACCCACTTTAAGTGCTGCAAAATAGGCAGCTATAAGCACTAGAAACGTAACAATTGGGATTAGAGCCAATTTGATTATAATCGAATTAATTCTTTTAAAATTACTGGCCACCACCCAGGTGATTACGGCTGGTAGGTAAGCCTGAAGAATGAATTTTTAATACTGAAAATAACATATAGAGAAACTAAAAGGATCAGGATATTTTTAAATTCTAATTCTCTTTCAAAGAATAATTTATAAAAATAAAAGGTGGCTATTCCAAGACAGGCAATGGTAACGGTATCCTTTAAAATTCCTGACCCCCAAAAAAGAACTGAGGGTAGAAAAAAAGAAGCTATGGCAAATCCCAAATGTAAGTGTGGATACCGTTTATAAAAGGTTAGAAAAAACATCCACATGCCTGTAAAGCCGAGGACTGCAAAAAGCAATGCTGTGGCTGAATAGGTGGAAAAGGTAATCAAGTCAAAAAGTGATGTCAATCGTACAACAGCATACGATGGTGGATCGCGAAAGAAATAAATTTGAGATGTATTTGTAAATGCCCACCAGATCGAGACCGTCTGAAAAAAGCAATTTAAGACCAGCAGAAGGTGAATCCCAAAAAGGCTTCCCAAATAAATCGGCATAGGTATGATACATGTAAGTGTCACCTCCATCGTAGTAAAATTGATAAATAAATCCCAAAGCAAGTGCTCCGATCATTTTTACAGTCAATGCTGGGATGAAATAGACGCGATTCACTACGTCCGTGACCGAAGATCGAATTCCAAAGGCAACGCCATAAATAAGAATGAGAACAATCGGTGTTACAATCAGATCACGAAGTTCCATATACCATCATTGCTTTTCAAAAAGTGCTTTTATCGCATCGCCTTTGCTGGTAATGTTTAACCCCAGGTTGATGCTGGACTTCAAAAGCCTAAATATAGCCTTATCCTCAGCCTTTTGTCGCAGCAATTCATCTGCATTAAGTGAAAACCGGAGTCGAATTTTTAGCGGCAAAACTTGCTTTAAGTCTGTTGATTGAAAGACCCGATGTACCAATAGCAATGCATTTAAAATTACGTTTCGGAATAATAAAGTCAGCGTTTGTTTTGTGTAGTAGCTTAAATGCTCAGGGTATTCAATAATATTCCATTTTGATTTTAGTATGCTTCTTGAAATGGAATTGAAATTGGGCGTTGTTATATACACAACACCACCATTTCGAAGAACGGCATCAAAGGATTTTAGTTCTTGCTGTGGCGTGTTGATGTGTTCAATCACCTCAAAAGAAGTAACTACATCAAAAAAGCCTGCCTGATAAAGATTTGAATCTAAAGGACTAGTTGTTATTTGAATACCTTTCTGCCGGCAAGCTTCAATTTTCTCCTGTGTGAATTCGGTGCCGAATACATTCCATTTTCTTTTTCTTGCCGTTTCTAAAAAAAAACCATCACCACATCCAACATCAATAATATTATTTGTTTTCCTGTAGGGCTCAAAAGCATCAAGCAATGAATTATAGCGTTTCAATGTAATATCCGAAATGGCATCCATTCTTGGATACATTGAATAATGTACATTTAACTCATCAATCGTTGGCTTGCGGTTACAAAAAACAAAATAACAAGAAGAGCATCGCACCAAATAATCCTGTTCATATCCCTTCATTGGAAAAAGACGATCCGATCCACATAAAATACATCTCTCAAAAGCTTCAAATAAACTCATTAACTTAGTTGATTAGTTAAATCATAATGTTTAATTCTTTAAAACTAATCTCCCTTCTCCAAATTCTTTAACCGCTTCTTGGCATCCTTATAGGCCTCATCTTTCCGGCCCGACTTCTTTTTAACTTCTTTAAAGTAACGCTTCGCCTCCGCATTGTTCCCTTGCTTTTGGTTAATCTCACCCAACGAGATCAATGAAAACAAGTAATACCCCGCTTCGGTAGCCCCAATCTCTTCCGAATACTTTACAGCCAGCTCATAATATTTTTTAGCCTCATCCAGCTTACGCTGATTTTCATACATCTGCCCCAGAAAGAAGGCCGCATAGCGCCCACTGGTGGCCTCGTACCCAAATTGAGCGCTGTCAATTTTTGTTAAAATTAATTTTGATTGCTTCTCAAGTTCCGGATAAAGGCCACGGGCATAAAGCATCCGGGCGTAATACCGGTGGAAATAGGGGTTGTTCGGATAGGTCTGATATAGATATTCGGAGATTTGATAGGCCCGAACCTGATCATTTTCATAACCGTTTAAAATTCGCATCAGCCATACCATAGCTTCGGTGCGTGTATAAAAAGCATTGTACGAAACTTCTTTCAATTGCTTTAATCCTAATGCTTTGTCTCCCTTTCTGAAAAACCACATCAGCGGCTTAAGGGACGAATAGTTTTCGGGCACCCAAACGGAAAAATAGTTGTACAAAGCATCGCCAAAAAGCAATTCGGGACTCAGGTAATCTTTCTCGCGGCACACTTCCATGTAATTGAGAGCCGCCTTACCCTCCACAGCCGCTTTGCCCCAATTTTTTCGATCTTCATCAGAATAAAGTCTGCCTTTAAAGCCGTGCGCTGCAGCAAAAAGAAAGCCGCCTCAATTTTATACTCTGGATTTTTTTATACAAATTCTCAGCAACCCGAATCGTACTGTCCATGTAGGCAAGAAACCTCTCATCGTACTGCGTATTTTTTGATATCGGGCATAATCTTCCACCACTCACTTAATCCCAAAAGGAAATAAGGAAGTGGATGCCACGGATACTTTTGCTTAAACCAACGAAACTGTTGCTCTGCCTTAGCAAAATTAAAATTATAGAGATCGTTGAGCGCATCGCTGATCTCCATTTGCATGGCTACGTTTGAAATTAAAATAATGGTTGTATCCTTCTTTGCCTGCGCAAAGGAAGGAGCACCCCAGGAACTTAATCCCAACACAAACAAGAACCCTAGCAGGGTCTTTTTACAAAAGAATCGCACGCGCATTATACTTTTTCAAATAAACAAAAACTTACCTTCGTATCCATAAAAAAGGAAAATGGGCAACGAAACGGAAGGCACCTCGCTATTTACCACAGATAAGAAACTGACCTTTATCATTCTCTGCCTGCTTTCTATTTTACTTCTCTACATTAAAAAATCATTTATAGAAAACGAAACTGCCGCCTTTGAGTTTCTTCAGGATCGGCCTGAAGGCACCGTGTTGAGGATTATTAGTGCGCTGCATTTTTTTCTATACCATTGATCTACCTGTGGAAGTTTACAGTGATTGGCTTTGTGTTGTGGGTAGGCTGTTTCATGTTTGGCTTCCGGATTACGTTTACCCAATGCTGGAGTGTGGTGATGGCTGCTGAATTCATTTTTTTAGTTCCAGAGATCTTAAAAATCGGTTGGTTTATGGTAGTGGAAACCGACCCAACACTTCCTGAAATCCGGGCCTTCTATCCATTTTCATTGATGAATCTGGTCGATTACGAAACCATAGGAAAACGGTTTGCCTATCCCCTTCGGGCACTGAGTGTTTTCGAAATTTTTTACGTTCTGATCATGGTTAACGGGGTTCATCTTTTTGCCAAACGTGATAAACGTGCCGCCTGGTGGATTGTCTCCACATCGTATATTCTAATTTTCTTCCTCTGGCTGATCTTCTATATCATCGTTTACAAGTAAAGTCAACATTCAACTTTCCAGAGAAATGACTCATCCCTAGCAACATGAGTCAAAAGTCTGCGTTAAACTGCCAGCTGGATTATCAACAGAAGTCTGTTCAGAATGCACATATTTTCTCTATTTTCGCCCCTTAATTCAAAGCAAAAAGCATGAATTTTCAGAAATCAAATAACATTATCGGTTGGCTGGCATTTGGTGTGGCCCTCATTACGTACTGGCTTACCATGGAAGAAACAGCCAGTTATTGGGATTGCGGGGAATTTATAGCAGTTTCTTACAAACTGCAGGTTCCACATCCTCCGGGTGCTCCACTCTTCCTCCTCATGGGTCGCTTTTTCTCCTTTTTGGCGATGGGCGATGTTACCAAAGTAGCCTACTGGATAAATTTCATGAGCGTGCTGGCCAGCGCGTTCACCATTCTGTTTCTCTTTTGGTCAATCACCCTTTTTGGTCGCAAAGTGATGGGCATTAAAAATGACTCAGAAATTACGGATACCAAAACGTGGGTTTTAATGGGTGCCGGCCTGGTTGGTGCTCTCGCTTATACCTTTTCCGATTCGTTTTGGTTTTCGGCTGTGGAAGCTGAAGTATATGCCATGTCGTCATTCTTTACTGCCTTTGTGGTATGGGGAATTTTAAAGTGGGATGTAATTGAGGACGAAAGCAAAGCAAACCGTTGGTTACTGCTAATGGCATACATGGTCGGCCTCTCTATTGGAGTTCACTTACTAAACTTAGTTACCCTGCCTGCGCTGGGCTTGATTTATTATTTCAAGAAATTCAAAACAACTACCTGGGGAATAATTGCAACCTTAGGAATTAGTGGCAGTTTGGTATTGTTTATCAACGATTTTATTGTTCCTGGCTTGCCAACGCTGGCCGGTCACTTCGAAGTATTCTTTGTAAACACGCTGGGATTATTCTTTGGATCGGGAGCATTAGTTTTCTTCCTTCTTTTAATTGGCAGTTTAATATACGGTATCTACATCACCCAAAAACTGCAACGGGTTGTTTTGAATACATTTATTCTGGCTACCACATTTATTCTTATTGGTTATGCCTCTTACACTATGGTTATCATTCGCTCAAATTATGATACCCTTATCAATGAAAATGCACCGAAAGATGTAATGACCTTTATTCGCTATTTAAAGCGCGAACAATATGGCAGCCGACCTTTACTCTTTGGTCCCTATTTTACCGCTCGTCCCATCGATGTAGAGTATGGCGCCCCTGTTTATACAAAGGGCAAAGACAAATACGAGATTGCCGATCGCAAGTTCACCTATGTGTATGAACCTGGGCAAGAAACAATTCTACCCCGAGCCTGGAGTTCAGATCAAGCAGCTGCCTACCAAAGCATTATGGGGTTGCAAGATGGAGAAAAACCAACCTTTGGACAGAATCTATATTTTATGTTTCAGCATCAAATAGGCACTATGTATATGCGCTATTTCATGTGGAATTTCGCTGGGCGCGAAAGTGATGAACAAGGTGCCGACTGGCTTAAGCCTTCGGAATGGTTTAAAAAAGTACCCGCTGCATTAGCGGAAAACAAAGGCCGCAATAATTTCTTTATGATCCCTTTTGTACTTGGATTAATAGGCATGTTCTATCAATTTGTAAAAGACACCAAAAACTTTGCAGTAGTAGCGCTGCTCTTTGTCATGTTGGGGGTTGCTATTGTTGTTTATCTCAACTCACCACCCACCGAACCGCGCGAACGAGATTATATTTATGCGGGTTCGTACTACGCCTTTGCGTTTTGGATCGGTCTGGCCGTTATCGGAATCTCTGACGTAATAAGTTCAATTGTAAAAAATGGAAAGATTGCTGCCATTGCGGCAACCCTTATCGGACTATCAGCTCCTGCCCTTATGGCGGCCGGTGGCTGGGACGATCATAACCGGCATAATCGCTTTTTCTCAGTCGATTCTGCTGCAAATTATTTGAATTCTTGCGAAGAGCAAGCGGTGATTTATACCGGTGGAGATAATGATACATTTCCCCTCTGGTATGCCCAGGAAGTAGAAGGCATTCGCACCGATATGCGTGCGGTAGTTTTAAGTTACTACAATACCGATTGGTACATTGAACAAACCATGCGTAAGGCATACGAATCCAAACCTATTCCGTACACCTTAACTGCAAAACAATACCGCCAGGGTGGACCGAATGATTACCTGCCGTTTGCCGACTTTAAAATGAAGAGCATTGATGCTAAAGAATACATCACCGCTCTTTCAAAAGATTTACCACAGTTGCGCGATGGCGATCGTAATTTAGTTCCTAGTAAAGTGTTTACGCTTGATATCAATAAAGCAGACTTACGTGCCCGAGGCATAATTCCAAAAAATCTGGATAGCCTACTGGTAGATCAAATGCAAATCCGGTTAACGAAAGGCGCACTCGAGAAAAAAGACTTAGCCATTTTAGATTTTCTGGTAACCAACAATTGGGAGCGGCCGATGTATCTTAATAACACTTCGCTATCACAAATCAACATTGACTTAAGTCCGTATGCCGTACAAGAGGGCAACGCGTATCGAATTTTACCAGTACGTAATCCGCGTAAGGATCGGGAGTATCTGGTGGATACAGATAAAGCTTATGACAATATGATTAACAAGTTTCGCTACAGAGGTCTTGATGACGAATCAGTTTACTTTAACGAAGACTATAGAGGATTTGTATTGAATCACAGAAGTGCCTTAAACTCTTTAGCACAGGCCTTAATCGATGAAAACAAAATGGAGAAGGCTAATAAGGTAATTGAATTTTCTCTTACTAAAATGCCAGATCGGGTGGTTCCCTACGATCATACAGCCACCACTACCGTTGACTTGCTCTTTCAGCTAGGACAAAAGAAAAAGCGCTTGAACTTTCTAAAATCTTAGGCGACCGGGCCGATGAAATGGCGACTTACCTGATTGAAGAAAATTCTGGCCTTTCGCAGGAATTAAGAAGAAACATTTTTATTCTTAACTCGCTGCAGCGTACACTCTATGAAAATGGCGAGACGGAATTAGGTAAAAAGTACGAAGATGCGTTTAATAAGCACCTGAGTAGTTTGGAAATTAATGATAGCGTAAATCGCGGTCAGTATTAAAATAAAGTTGTCCTACAACATATCAAAATTGTAGGACAACTTAACCCTTGTTACTTTCTAACAATTAAAAATAAATCCAAAGCAGTATCTGCTGCATCGGTAAGCAGATAATCTTCTTGACGGATGCTAGTAACTAATTCATCAGCCGAGTCCTTCAGTTTATTCCGGTTTAACCGATTCATAAATTCGTAGGGTACCCGTAAAATAGCAGCCGGAAGTTTATACTGAAGGTCAAGCACATCCCAGCGCATAAGTTTATCGACCGATTTTTTGTTCCGATCATAGTATTGCATCACTTTTTCGTTTCCAGCAATACCTTTCATCGTTACATCCGGAAAAATTCCTTTTGCCAGATTTGTCAATTCGCTGGCGGTGTACTCCCGAATGTGCCACGGATTCCGCGAAAGCGACAGTGGCCTGTTCGGTGTTGTTAACAAGGCTATGCCGCCAGGCTTCAATACCCGGTAAATTTCCTTTAGAAAAAGGGAATCCTCTTTAATGTGTTCGATTACCTGAAAACTAACAAGGCTATCAAAACTATTTGTTTCAAAAGCAGAAAGCGGTGGGATATTTCCGCTTACAAATTTTCCTTGCGGATATTTCTTCTTTAGCGATTCGATGACCGGTTCGATTTTATCGATAGCTGAGTAACTAGCCACTTTCGGCAAAAGCCAATCAATACCCCTACCTTCGCCACATCCAACTTCTAAAAGATTACCTGACACAAAATCCCGGGCCACCACGTAAGCTTTTAAAAGGCGTTGATGGATGGGATTATCGCTGGGAATCGATTCTGAGGCAATTTCTGTTGTGTATACCGAGGCCATAGTAAAAATATAATCGGGCAAAAATAGCTTAATCTATTAGAATTATCGTTTTACCTTTAAGTGACCTTATGGATATGAAAAAATTTGGACTACTTATACTTTCAGCGCTATTCTCCATTTCAGCTTTAGCCCAAGCACTTACCGGCATTAATTTTAGAGAACAATACAACCCCGAAAGCGAAACGGATTTTTCGATTATGCTAGTGAAAGGTGTTAATCAGATTACCATGTTCTTTGATTTAAAAACAAAGCTACCGCTAGAGAACTACACCATTTCGTGGGAAAAAAGAGAATCTTTTACCCAGAAGACGGGTACGCCTCTAACCGAATTGGATAGTACCAAAACCAAAGTTGCAGGTAATGAGAAGCAGGGCAGTTTCTCCTTCACTATTCCAACTAAGTCGTGGTTGTTAGTGGCAAAAATTACGAACACCGGAAATAATGTAAGTTGGATGTATCCCAAGTTGATCGAATCCAAATATCCGATTACCGGGTGGCTTGAAAAGCAAAATGAAAGATTGAATAAAAAATATATTTCAGTCAATAATGAATACACCGTAAAAAGTGCCGAGTCACCATCGCTTTTTGTTTCTTATTATAAAGACAATTTTGCACCTGCTTCACCCCCTTTTACTGATATCGATCGGAAAGCCGATCGGTTTATGTTCTATGATTCTACATTTAAAATTAATTCTGGTGATAAATTTATTCCTTCTAAACAAGGACTCTATCTGTCTCAGCAAGACACCAGCGCAGCCGAAGGATTTGCTTACCGGTGTGCCAATGATATCTATCCCAAGTTCTCCAAAATCTCAGACCTAATTGCCCCCATGGTTTTTGTAACTACGCAGGACGAATACAATGCACTGCTAAAAACTGAAAACGATAAGGCCAAATTTGATAAAGTAATTTTAGATATAACCGGTGATCAGGACCGGGCTAAAAATTTTATCCGTAACTACTTTAGAAGAGTGGAGCTGGCGAACATCTATTTTAGTTCCTTTAAAGAAGGTTGGAAGACCGACCGCGGTATGATTTATTTGATTTTTGGCTTGCCCGATGAAGTTAGCATGAATGACGGTACCGAAGTTTGGTTTTATAAAGGCATCCGCACCAGTTTTACATTCGTTAAAAGTGGCAGCGTTTACGACCCCGAAAATTACGTATTGATTCGCGACAAGCGATTTATGGAAACCTGGTTTGCCAAAGTAGACTTGTTACGAAAGAGTCGGTTTTAGCAATCGCGGCTTTTCCTATCTTTGATAAAATTACCTCATGGAAAAAACGGAAATGATTTTTGGCACGCGTGCCGTAATGGAAGCCATAAAGGCAAAACGGGAAATTGAAAAGATTTTTATTCAGGCCGGCTTAAACAACGATTTGATTAAAGAACTTATCCAAACCGCCAAGACAAACTCAGTTCCCTTTACTTTTGTTCCGCAGGAAAAGTTAAACCGGCTCTCTTCCAAAAATCATCAGGGCGTTATCTGCCAGTTGGCGGCTGTACAATACGCCAATCTCGAAAATATTATTGACAAAGCTTATCAGGAAGGGCGCGAACCTTTTCTTCTTATTGTTGACCGGGTTACCGATGTGAGAAACTTTGGTGCAGTAGCGCGTACAGCCGAATGCGCAGGCTTAGATGCAATTATTATGGGCGACTCGGGCAACGCTCCGCTTACCGCGGATGCGATGAAAACTTCGGCCGGAGCCCTTAGTCATTTGCCGGTATGCCGCGTAAAGGATATGAAGCAAACCATCCGGTTTTTAAAAGATAATGGGGGTACTAATTGTAGCTTGTACAGAAAGGCTAGCATGGTACTTTATGAATTAAACTTGAATGTTCCTATTGCCTTAATCCTTGGATCAGAAGAAGATGGTATCTCTCCACAACTATTAAAAGAAGCCGACCACCTCGCTAAAATTCCTATGACAGGAAAAATTAGCTCTCTCAATGTATCCGTAGCTGCAGGAATTTCTATTTATGAAGCAATTCGGCAGAAAAACTATAAATAGTCATTTCCATTAGGCTTGCTCTTAAGATCATTAACAAACCTGCGAAACAAATCCTCTTTCTCTTTTTCGCACACAATAACCACATTGTCAAATACGCCAACCAGGTAGCCATTAAGTCCTTGCGCAACAATCAATTTATCTTTAGGTCCTATGATTACGCTGTTTCTGGTTTCATAAATAAGACTATCTGCGCTAACCGCATTATTGTTTGCGTCTTTGTTGGAATTATCGTGAAGCGAATTCCATGATCCCAAATCAGACCACGGAAAACTGCTTAGCCAAACGTAAACGTTATCAGCCTTTTCCATAATGGCATAATCAATGGAAATACTTTTCGTTTGCAGGTAGGCAGTCTGCAAAGCCTTTTTCTCCTGAGGAGTATCAAACTTAGCGGCAGCCTCTTCAAATACCTCAGCCATTTCGGGTAAATATTTTTGGACGGCCGCCAGAATGGCCTTCACGCCCCATACAAAAATACCTGCATTCCAAACAAACTCTCCGCTATCCATAAAGGTTTTGGCTAACGCGAGCTCTGGTTTTTCTGTAAATGTTTTTACTTTTTTGAGTTCCTGTTTGCCTTCAATATATTGGATGTAGCCGTACCCTGTTTCGGGGCGGGTGGGCGTAATTCCCAACGTAATTAATTTGTCCTGGTCTTTCGCTTTCTCAAAACACTTCCGGATGGTCTCTTGAAAATCTGAATCGTTGAGAATGAGATGATCGGAGGGGCTAACTACAATTACTGCGTCCGGATTTAATTTTGATATTTTAAGACATGCCAACGCAATACAAGGTGCAGTATTCTTTCGCATGGGTTCGGCCAGAATTTGCCTGGGATCTATTTCAGGCAACTGCTCATGCGTAAGCTGTGCGTGTTCTTCGCTGGTAACAATAAAAATATTCTCCTTTGGGCAACGTGGAATAAAGCGTTCATAGCCTGCCTGCAATAAGGTTTTACCAACGCCCAACACATCCAGAAATTGTTTAGGGTGAGCATTTCGACTATAAGGCCAAAAACGGGTACCAACACCTCCGGCCATAAGAACTACAAAAAGATTTTTATTCATGGGTATTCTCCAAGGTTTAGGAGTAACAAAAATGACTAAACAATACCTTCTTTAAGCAAATCATGAAGATGGATGAAGCCTGCCACTTTCGCTCC
This sequence comes from Flammeovirgaceae bacterium, assembly GCA_016709845.1. Classification (GTDB taxonomy): domain Bacteria; phylum Bacteroidota; class Bacteroidia; order Cytophagales; family Cyclobacteriaceae; genus ELB16-189. The sequence goes on from JADJMA010000060.1 coordinate 118,965, forward strand.
ATCTTTAACTACCAATTGAGAAATACTTTTCTCTTGCATGATTTGTAATGCTTTAACAGCAAATTCACTTTTATCTATTGACTTAGGGTCTCTCGACATTATTTCGGCAGCCGTAATTTTTGCAATATTACTTTCTTTCTGCAGCATTCTTCGCAAATCACCATCCGTAATTATCCCTAAAAGATTTTGGGCATCATCCACCACCGCAGTAGCGCCTAACCGCTTGGAAGAAATTTCTAGAATTACATCTTTGAGGAGCGTGTCAGGCTTAACAAGGGGCAGCTGATTGTTTGAAAATACATCTTCCACTTTTAGATACAGTTGCTTCCCTAAAGCTCCACCCGGATGATATTTCGCAAAATCTTCACTTGAAAAACCTCGCATTTCCAAAAGACATACTGCCAGCGCATCACCCATGGCCAAATGGACTGTAGTGCTGGTTGTGGGCGCCAGATTATTTGGGCACGCCTCTTCAGTAATGGTGGCGTTTAAAACAAAATCGGCATGTTCGGCCAGATAAGAATTCTTATTACTTACCAAAGCAACAAGTTTAGAGCCTCTTCGTTTTAAAAGGGGTACTAAAACTTTGATTTCAGGAGTATTTCCACTTTTGGAAAGACAGATGACAATATCCTCGCTCTGAATCATCCCCAGGTCGCCATGAATAGCATCGGCTGCGTGCATAAATAATGCAGGCGTACCGGTCGAATTCATGGTAGCAACAATTTTATTAGCTATGATGGCACTTTTCCCTATACCGGTTATCACAACACGACCCTTCGATTGCAATATTTCATTCACACAGGCCTCGAAATCGTTGTCGATAAATTGTGTAAGATTTTCTACCGCCCGAGCCTCATTTATTAGAACTTCTTTGGCGATTTGTCTGATATTTTTTCCTATATTCAATGCCATGTGTGGTTAACGAAGGGCACAAAGATAATGAATTCAAAATTTTATTAGTCGATAACATGATAGTGGCAGAAGAGAAAGATGAATTGAAGGTTAAACTCAAGGAAATATTCGGGTATAGCCAATTTCGCGGGAATCAGGAAGTGGTAATCAGAAACATCTTAAGTGGAAAAAACACATTCGTAATAATGCCTACCGGGGCGGGTAAGTCATTATGCTATCAACTACCCGCCATGATTAAAGATGGCCTGGCTATTGTTATTTCTCCTTTAATCGCTTTGATGAAAAATCAGGTTGATCAGTTAAATGCCTATGGCATCAACGCGCGATTCTTAAACTCTACATTAAGCAAAGGTGAAATTACCCGGTTAAAAAAAGAATGTATAACCGGAGCCGTAAAGCTTTTATATGTAGCTCCTGAATCTTTAAATAAAGAAGAGAACATTGAGTTTTTACAAAAGGTCAACGTGTCATTTGTCGCGATAGACGAAGCGCACTGTATTTCAGAATGGGGCCATGACTTCCGTCCGGAATACAGAAAAATTAAAACTATGATCGCCCAATTAGGCGACATGAATGTGATTGCGCTTACCGCAACAGCAACGCCTAAGGTACAGATTGACATACAGAAGAATCTTCAAATGGAAGAGGCGGATGTTTTCATTTCTTCTTTTAATCGAAAAAATCTTTATTACGAAGTTCGACCCAAGAAGGAGACCAAGAAGCAGTTGATTCGGTTTCTAAAAGAGCATAAAGGTAAGTCAGGTATTATCTATTGCCTTAGCAGAAAAAAGGTTGAAGAAATTGCGCAACTAATTAATGTGAATGGATTTAAGGCAGCCCCTTATCATGCGGGATTGGATCCGGATGTTCGCATGAAAAATCAGGATGACTTCCTGAATGAAGAAACAGATATCATCGTTGCCACCATTGCGTTCGGAATGGGGATTGACAAGCCCGATGTTCGTTTTGTTGTGCATTACGATGTTCCAAAATCGCTGGAAGGTTACTATCAAGAAACTGGACGAGGTGGCCGCGATGGGTTGGAAGGCGTTTGCTTAATGTTCTACAGCCACAATGACTTAAGTAAACTCGAGAAGTTTAATAAAGACAAACCGGTACAGGAACGTGAAAATGCACTAGTCCTTTTGCAGGAAATGGAATTCTATGCAGAGTCACCCGTTTGTAGAAGAAAACAACTACTCCACTATTTTGGCGAAGAGTATAAAGAAGAAAACTGCGGCTCATGCGACAATTGTGTTCACCCACGCGAGCGCTTTGATGGAACCGAGTTTGTTAAAATGGCTATTGAAGCTACCAAGCAAACCAACGAGCGCTTTAATCTTACACACCTGGTAAATGTTATCCGGGGCACAGAAGATGAATATGTAAAGAGTTACGGACATTTCGATCTACCAATCTTTGGTAAGGGCGATCAAAAGGATGCCGACTTCTGGAAATCCGTTATTCGTCAGACATTGATCTACCAATATCTTGAAAAGGATATTGACAATATTGGTGTTTGAAGATATCTAAGAAGGTCGTGCTTTCCTTAAAAAGCCACATGCTGTGGAACTGGCCCTCGATCATAACTTTACTACGGATGTAGAAGATGAAGAATCATCCGAACGCGTAATAATCAATGCTAAGTCGTATGACGAGAAGTTGTTCGAAATGCTGAAGATCCTTCGTAAGAAGGTTGCCAAAGAAAAAGATTTACCTCCATATGTAATTTTTCAAGATCCCTCTCTGGAAGAGATGGCTACTACTTACCCAACTACCAAAGATGAACTTGCTTCGGTAAATGGCGTGGGTATGGGTAAAGTAAATAAATTTGGAAAGGAATTTATTGATCTTATCTCCACCTACGTAGAAGAGAACGATATTGAAACTGCCTCTGATATTGTTGTTAAATCATCCGTCAATAAATCGAAGATTAAGATTTTTATCATTCAACAAATTGATCGAAAGGTTGAGTTGGATGAAATTGCTGATTCGAAAAATGTAACATTCGATGAGCTCCTGACCGAGATTGAAAACATCTGCTACTCGGGCACCAAGCTTAATCTTGATTATTATATCGACTCTGTACTTGACGATGACAAGCAACAACAGATTTACGATTACTTTTTAGAATCGGAAACCGATAGCCTTGAAGATGCGGTAAATGCACTCAAAGAAGAGGATACAGATTTTACAGAAGATAATGTGCGTTTAATGCGGGTTAAATTCCTAAGTGAATACGCCAATTAAAAATTGGTAGTAACAATTGATAAGAATCAAGATTATCAATTGTTACTATCTCTATTTAATTCATTTTTTACGTTCTTTGCTGCTTAATCGTCAAGCATGAACATACTTATTGTCGGTAATGGAGGACGAGAACACGCACTCGCCTGGAAAATAAAGCAAAGTAAATTATGCAGTAATCTTTTTATCGCGCCCGGTAATGCAGGTACTGATCAGGTAGGAAAGAATATTTCCATTGCTATTGACGATTTTGAGGCACTAGGCAAATTCTGTATTGAAAACAGATTCAGTTAGTTGTTGTGGGGCCTGAAGGTCCGCTCGTGATGGGTATTCGAAATTATTTTGAAAGTCAAAAAGATCTTGCGTCCATCCGCATGGTAGGACCTGGTAAGGATGGAGCACAACTGGAAGGAAGCAAAGATTTTTCTAAACAATTTATGGTTCGTCATAGTGTCCCTACGGCTCAAGCGCGCACCTTTCAAGCGAACGAAAGTAAAGAAGCCATTCAATATCTTGATGGTTGCAAAGCTCCTATTGTATTAAAAGCCGATGGCCTGGCTGCGGGTAAAGGAGTTATCATATCATCGACTATCGAAGAAGCAAAGGTGTCTATTAAAGAGATGCTGGAAGAAAAGAAGTTTGGTGAGGCCAGTTCAAAAGTTTTAGTAGAAGAATTTCTTCATGGCATTGAGTTATCTGTTTTTGTGCTTACTGATGGAGAGCACTATGTAATTCTGCCTGAGGCAAAAGATTATAAACGTATTGGAGATAACGACACCGGCCCAAACACGGGTGGTATGGGTGCGGTCTCTCCCGTGGCCTTTGCCGATTCCGTCTTCATGAAAAAAGTTGAAGACCGTGTAATTAAACCTACTATTGCGGGTCTAAAAAAAGAAGGCATCTCTTATAAAGGGTTTATTTTTATTGGGCTGATGAATATGCAGGGTGAGCCTTACGTAATTGAATACAATGCACGCATGGGCGATCCGGAAACGGAAGCTGTTATCACTCGAATTGATACCGATCTGGTTGAACTTCTTGATGCTTGCGCAAAAGGTCAATTAAAGAATTATAAAATAGCAATTAGTCCCAACTATGCAGTTACTATTGTGATGGCCTCGGGTGGCTATCCTGAAAATTTTGAGAAAGGAAAAATTATCTCAGGTTTGAATGAATCGGATAAAGCCGTAATCTTTCATGCAGGCACGATTAATAAAGACAATAAGATCCTAACCAATGGCGGTCGGGTGCTGGCCGTTACCGGTACAGGGCAAACACTCGCGGAAGCTTCAAAGCATGCCTATGTAGCCGTATCAAAAATTAGCTGGGAAGCTGCCTATTACCGAAAAGACATAAGTCTGGATCTACTTAAAATTGAAAGCCAAGCTTAAATTGCCTTGCCTCTGTTTGTCTTTACCCTGCCAACCACATAACTTTAAGGTTTAAACTGAACTAATATATACACGATGGGGTGTGCCTGTGGAACTAAAAAGGATGGAAAGGTATCGGGTTGCAACAACAACGGTGCCTGTAACACAGGTGGGTGTAACAAAATGAATGTATTTGACTGGCTCTCCAATATGGATATGCCTGTTAAAGACCGTTTTGAAGTGGTGGAAGTTCGATTTAAGAATGGAAGAAAAGATTTTTACCGCAATACGGATGGTCTTTCTTTAACAACGGGTGATGCCATCATAATAGAAGCTGCTACGGGCCATCATTTGGGGCATGTGTCGTTGCAAGGTGAATTGGTACGCCTACAAATGCAGAAAAAGAAGGTTGCCAACGATGAGGAGATTAAAAAGATCTATAGACTGGCACACCAAAAAGATCTCGAAAAATTTGAAGATATAAAAAAACGGGATTTGCCCACGTTATACCGTACGCGCGAAATAATTAAGCAGTATAACCTCGCCATGAAACTCTCGGACGTTGAGTATCAGGCTGATAATACAAAGGCTACGTTCTTTTACTCTGCCGAGGACCGGGTAGACTTCAGAGAATTAATTAAGCAGCTGGCATCCGAATTTAAAATAAGAGTGGAAATGCGTCAGATAAGCCTGCGGCAAGAAGCCGGAAGGCTTGGTGGCATTGGTGTTTGTGGCCGGGAGCTTTGTTGCTCTACTTGGTTAAGCGATTTAAAAACGTGGCTACCAGTGCAGCACGCTATCAAAATTTATCATTGAACCCGAGCAAGCTCTCCGGTCAGTGTGGCCGATTAAAATGCTGTTTAAATTACGAGCTTGAAACATATATGGAGGCGCTTCGAGGTATTCCTGAAATTGAAGCTCCGTTATTGACAGATCGTGGTGAAGCGCGTTTACAAAAGACTGACATCTTCAGGCGGATCATGTGGTTTGGGTATAAAGAAGAAAATGCCTGGTTCCCATTAAACATTGACCGGGTAAATGAAATCCTGGCTATGAATCGGGAAGGCAAGCGTCCTGCAAGTCTGGAGATAAATCAGGAGGAAGCCAAAGTACCTTTGGCAAAACTTAATAGTGATCTTGAAAATTTAGATAGAAAATTCAAGGATAAATCTAAAAACAGAAAGAAGAACAAGAATCACGGCCGTAACAGCGGACAGGCTCCTAATCAGCAAAATAGAAATCCACAACCCCGCAGCGGACCGAAGGGTCCTAAAAAAGGATGAGTCGTTTCATATTTTTATTTGCATTGCTTTTTTTGGTTGGGTGCGATTCGAATCGTGTGTTTGAAGATTACAAAGAATTTGGCGATCGCACGTGGAAGATTAATGATCGGGCCGATTTCAATTTTGAAATTAAAGACGCTTCGAAAAAATACAACTTATATTACAATGTGCGCAATTCATTAGCATATCCGTACGCACGAATTTTTGTTAACTATTCCTTAAAAGATTCCACGCATACTGAATTAACATCAGCGCTAGCCTCCAATTATCTTTTTGATCAAAAAACCGGACGGCCTTTAGGCAGAAGCGGACTTGGTGATGTTTATGACAACCAATTTCTACTCCTTCGTAGTCACTCTTTTACTGCAGCTGGTGCTTATCAGGTTACCCTGGAACAATTTAACCGACAGGATTCACTGCGGGGTGTAATTGCAGTGGGTATTCGTGTTGAAGAAGCACCAGAATTAAATCAATAAAAAATGGGACCTTATAAGGATCCCATTTTTTCGGAAGAGATTTTAATCATTCGTTGGCTTACATCTGACTAGAACGGTTCTCCCTCTAAAACCTGAAAAACTAATACTAAACTCAAACAACCGTGAAAAACTATTAAGACAAATGTAAGGGGGAGAGAATGATCGTTAGGAAAAATCATTAGAAAGGAATTAGAACCCAGCCACAGTTTTAAGGGAAATGGTTACTCGTGTACCTGTTTCGGGTGTAGATTCTATGTGAATTTGTCCTTTATGTATTGAAATTATCCTTTGGCTAAGTGGTAGCCCTACGCCATAACCCTTAATCTTAGAAGTAGCATCGGCCCTGAAAAACGGCTGAAATACATTATCCAGATCTTTGCGGTCTATGCCGGAGCCACTATTGGCAACTTCTACAATCAAGCTGTCCTTTTGGCAAGATAAAGTTACGTGGGCCTTACCTATCTCAGAAAATTTGCAGGCATTTTCAATGATGTTTTTAAAAGCCACTTTGAGCAAGTAGGGATTACCATTTACACACAATCGGTTTTCGTCTTCTGGCATATCTATTATCTCTACCTCAACCTTATAATTTAAGTCAATCAAGCTTATCCCTTCGCGAGTTTCCCAAAGAATTTCATCTAACCGTACTTTAGACATGGTGAACGAATCGGACTCACGCGCAAGCCGAGCCAGATCAAGTAAACTATTTGATAGTTGATTTAAACCACGTATGTCTTCCAAAACCGATTCAATAGTTTCCCGGTATTCTTCTTTTTCCCGCTCATTCAAAAGTGTTACCTCCAATTGCGAAGTAATATTAGTTAACGGATTTTTAAGCTCATGCGAAACGTTTGACACAAACATTTTTTGAAGTAAAAAAGCGTTTTCAATTCGCGTCAACAGTCCGTTAAATATATTGATCAATTTTCCCATTTCATCCGGATGTGGACTCTCTTTGAGGCGTTGACCCAGGTTTTGCGGAGAGATATTCTGCACATCAGAAATAATTCTTTTTATAGGTTGCAAGGCCCGGCCGGCATAAATCCAACCAGAAATTGAAACCAGTACAATTAGAATTATAAAATGTGCGGTAAGAAGCCTGCGTAAATCTATTAGCCTGTTGTATCCGTTTACGTCCTCTGCGGAAGCTATAATAACATACTCCTTCCCTTTATCTTTAAATGGAATACCCGTAACAGTGTATTCATTATAAATTAATTTTTTTTCTCCACCCGATTTTACGTCTATAAAAAGTGAATCATAAATGCCCAACTTCACGGTATCGCCACTAAAATATATTTCTTTACCCGCCTCGTCAAAAACCCGAATACTTTCGCGATATAAATTGTCGCGCTTGGCGCGATCGATAATCTTCAATAGGGTGGTGTCAACCTGATCAACTTTTATTAAAAGAATAGCTGCTGTAATTGCCTTCTCGCGAAGCCTTCGTGCAAAATCCTGCTCTGTAAACTGGACGGTGAAAAAATAAATCGCAAAGAATGAAAGAAGCACAATGGTACTGACCAGCACCGTAAATTGTAACGTTAGCCGGGTCCTTATCTGCACAGCCTAAGACTCCTGTAGGATATAGCGCATTCCGAATTGCGTATGGATAAGTGTACTTTCAAAATCTTTATCGATTTTTTTTCGTAGGTAGTTCACGTAAACCTCCACCATGTTGGTTCCGGTATCAAAATCAACATTCCAAACATGTTTTGATAATTCAGCACGCGGTATTACCCGGCCTTGATTGCGAAGAAAATATTCGAGCAAAGAAAATTCTTTCGATGTGAGTTCAATTTTTTTTCCAGCTCGTACCACACTTTTACTATTCAAATCCAGTATCAGGTCAGCAAAACGTATTTGATTTTCGTTAACCGGAAGTTTAGGCTGGCGCTTGGTAAGAGCCCGGATACGCGCCAGCAGTTCCTTAAATTCAAAAGGCTTAGCCAGATAATCATCGGCACCACTATCTAACCCTGCAACAACATCATCGGTATCGCCCAACGCGGTTAGCATCAATATAGGTGTTTCATTCTTTGCTTTACGTAACTCCTTACAAAGATCCGTTCCGTTTAGGTGGGGCATCATTACATCGGTAATAATGAGGTTGTATTCGTTTCTAAAGGCAAGATTCTTTCCGGACTTACCGTCTTCAGCAGTATCTACTTCATAGCCATGTTCCTCCAGTCCTTTCTTAATGTACTGAATTGTCTTTCGTTCGTCTTCTACCAATAGAATATTCATTAACCAAAGTTACCTTTTTTAACTCTAAAAGTCACCAGATTTTTTACGCCCTCACTATTCGAAAAGATAAATTGAAAACTATAAAAAAAGGCAGATCCATGGATCTGCCTTTTGATTTGGGAGGGTGTGCTGAATTATGCAGCGACTTTTTGCTTGGTGTGTCTTTTTAGCTTTTGAAGAAGTGCTTTCCAAGTCCAATACAACCGGTGCGGCAATAAAGATAGAGGAAAAGGTTCCAACCATGATACCTATAAACAAGGCGAATGAAAACCCACGCAATACTTCACCACCAAAAACAAGCAAGATAACGACAACAATCAAGGTAGTACCGGATGTAATTAGCGTACGACTTAGTGTATTGTTAATCGCATCATTAAAAACCTTAGCTCGGTCATGGGTGGCGCCAAATCCAAGATATTCCCGAATCCGGTCGAAGATAATTACGGTATCGTTAATCGAGTATCCGATAATCGTTAACAAGGCTGCTACAAATACCTGATCAATTTCAAACGAAATACCGAAGGCCCGTGCAATACCAAAAGAAGCAACCACAAATAATGTATCGTGCACCGTTGCCACAATGGCTCCAGCACTGTACGTCCACCGCTTAAAGCGAATTAAAATATAAATGAATATTAATACTAACGATGCCAAGCCCGCTTCAAAAGCAGACCCCTTGATGTCATCGGCAATAGTAGCCCCAACCTTTGAGGAAGATGAAATAGTAAAATGTTTATCATCTACCTGGGTATCATGTTCAACAAACTCCAATCCTTTAAATTTTTGGATTCCCTGAATGAGGGCCGCCTTAACCTTATCGTCTGCTGCTTCTGACTCATCATCCACCAGATAGGACGTGGTTACTTTTAATACCTTATCGCTATCGTACGTTTTAACTTCCAGACCGCTGTTTTCAAAGCTCTGGGTTAGCGCAACTTTCATTTCGGTAGGTGACACAGATTGGTTGAATGAAACTACATATGAACGCCCTCCTTTGAAATCAACACCAAGATTCAAACCTTGTATAGCAATAAGAACAAATCCAATAACTGTTATTGACGTAGAGACCAGATATACCTTTTTACGAAGTGCGATAAAATCAAATTCTCTGCGTTTCTTCACCATTCTGGCCAAAGGACTGTCAAACGAAAGTTTTGATTCATCCCCTTTGCGCACCATCCATTCTACCACTACCCGCGAAATGTAAACCGAAGAGAAAAATGAGGTGACGATACCAATCATCAACACTATAGCAAATCCTTTTAATGGACCCTGACCTAAAACAAACAGGGCTACCGCTGTGATTAAGGTAGTAAGGTTAGAGTCAAAGATGGTGGTGAAGGCATGTGAATAACCCTGACTGATAGCGTCTCTCAGTTTGCGACCATGAAGCATTTCTTCTTTAATTCGTTCGTAGATCAAAACGTTAGCATCTACCGCCATACCCATGGTTAACACTATACCCGCAATACCCGGCAATGTTAACGCTGCGTTTAATTGTGCTAAAATTCCAAGAATAAAGAAAATGTTAAACAACAAAGCAATGTTGGCAACCCAACCGCCCTTCGAATAATAAGCAACCATGAAGAGTACAACAAGACCTAACCCACAAGCCATTGAAATGAAACCTTGATTTTGAGCAACCTTACCTAAGCTTGGCCCTACAATAGCTTCTTCAACAATACGCGTTGGTGCCGGTAGCGAACCGGCCTTTAATACGTTTGCCAAATCTTTGGCTTCTTCCAATTCAAAACTTCCTGAGATTTGCGAGTTACCATTAGGAATCTCACCCTGTACATTTGGCGCAGTATAAACATAGTTATCTAATACAATGGCAATTCTACCCTGTGGCTGCTTGCTGGCTGCTGCTGCGGTAATCTTTGCCCAACTACGAGCACCGGCTGCATTCATAGTCATGCTTACGGCAGGTCTGGCAAACTGATCATAGTCCAAACGCGCATCGTTAATTACTTCACCCGTTAGTAAAGGTTTTCCCGCACGACCTAAATTCACAAAATTCAATTGAATGTCTTCTACACCTGGCGTTACTTTAGGGTCAGACTTTACATCCCAGAAATAGCCAACTGTTCTGGGTAGCAAATTCCGTACTTCGGGTCTTCTTAAGATACGATTGATTTCTGCCGTGTCTTTTACCGGATATAAAAATGGGGCACTCTGATTCATTAAAGAAAACAAAGGCGATGAGGTTGCCTGACGCAAAGAATCCAATGAGGTGATTGAACTATCGCGCACCTGCCCCAGTTGTTTCTCTAATGCTGATTGTGTAGTATCCGCAGGAGAGGCAATGGCATCCTTATTTGTATCTGTTATTGCGAGTGGCTTCTTTGCGTTTTGTTCTTTTACAAGAAACTCATTAATAGCTGCAAATGATTGACTCAGCTGTGGATCGAAGGGTTCTACAATTTCCCAAAATTCCAACCGGGCAACGCCTTGTAATAATTTACGAACCCGCTGCGGATTGTCAGCACCAGGAATTTCAATTTGAATTCTTCCTTTATCCTGTAATCGTTGGATGTTGGGTTGTGAGGTGCCAAATTGATCGATACGGGTTTTAAGGATTGTAAAGGAACGATCAATAGCACTATTAACTTCGGTATTTAAAAATGCTAATACCACATCATCACTATCAGTTAATTTAACCCGGTCTTTGTTTGCCGCTGAAGTAAATAAAGATGCTAACGATTTATCCGGGTTAGCATCTTTAAACGCCTTATAAAACAGACTCACATAATCGTTGGTACTGTTCTTTTGCATTTCGCGTGCTTGTTGAAGCGCTGCAAGGAAAGTCGGGTCCTGGCTATTACCACTTAAGCCCTTGATAATATCAACGGGCGAAATTTCTAACACCACGTGCATACCGCCTTGCAAATCAAGACCAAGGCTTAATTCATTTTCTTTTACTTCTTTAAATGTATACTCTGCGCCAAACAGGTTATATACGGGCTGGTTCCAAATAGAATCCAGATAGTTTTGTTTTTTTGAAAGATTCAACGATCCGCTTTGATCGGTTGCATAATCAATGGCATCCTGCTCAACCCTACTCGATACAAATGTAAAGGAGAGGTAATACAAACAGAGAAACGTAATGACTACAGTTAGAAATACAACTACACCTTTGTTACGCATAAGAAATTAAAATTTAATATTGATTTATATATTAATTATTGACTGATCTGGTTGATCAATCTGAAAGGGAACAAAATCTTGGAGAAATCAGGGTGCGTTTGGCGCGATAATAAACCGGAGGAAAGTCTGAAACAGACCCTGGATAATTACTTCCGGCTGAGGGAAAAGGCTCCGTTGATTTTGAGGTTCACCCAGAACTTCGATAACACTCTCAGCCACTTGTTCATCTACCCGAACAACCGCGCCCTGAGTTAAAGCTTCACCTGGAGCTGAGATAATCGTTTTACTCTCCGATTGCTCCTTAGATTGTTCTGTTTTCTCCTTCTTGGTTTCCCACGTGCGTTGCGTATAACTATGGGAAAAAATGATAACCAAAGCAGCCATTAAGCCTGCCGCTATCAAAAAACCCCGGTATATAGATCTATTTCGCACTTCTTAATTTTGGAAGACCACAAAAGTAGCGTTTAGAATCTTATTTGCAAATCGCCATTTAAACGTGGTTCTGACGCGGCTTGGAAAGCCTACCTCAGCTTTGATTTGAGATACCCCACCAATACATCCAACGCTCGCTCAAATTTGCTGTTATTAGGAATTACTAAATCAGCCTGATGTTTCAACGGCTCAATCAATTGTTCATATACCGGCATTACATGATATTGGTATCGGTACAGCACATCATCAATATCGTAGCCACGCTCTACTTGATCGCGTTTAATCCTTCGACCCAACTTAACATGGTCTTTGGCTTCAATGAAAATACGAAGGTCGAGTTCGTTAGAAATCTCTTCAAAATACTGAACGAATAATCCTTCCACAACAAGAATAGGAGCAGCTATGAATTCGAGTTGTTTTTTTTCGGCCATTGGATTGTTAAAGACATATTCTGTCTTTGATACCGATTGACCGGATTTCAATTTCAATAAATCGATCTGAAACGCTTCTCTATCAATGGAAACAGGTAAATCAAAATTCTTAACCCCATTTTCATCAATAGGCTGCTGATCGCGTGGTTTATAGTAATTATCCTGGGAGATCAAACATATCTCGTTTGCCTTGAAGGCTGACGACAATCCTTGAAGAAAATACGTTTTCCCAGATCCGCTTCCACCCGTAATTCCTATGGTAAAGGGCTTTTTCATAGAAATTGTTAAGCGTTAGATAAGTTTTTATGCTTTACGTGTGCTACCAATTTTTCAACAGCGCGCGCACGATGGCTTAATTTGTTTTTCTCCTCCAGCGACATCTCGGCCAATGTCCTGGTAGATCCATCCGGTAAAAAAATCGGATCATAGCCAAATCCTTCAGTACCTCTTTGCTGATCGATAATAGTACCGTTCAAAATCCCTTCAAATTCCTTTTGACCTGACGGTGTGATTAGTGTGATGACTGTTCTAAACCGGGCCTTTCTATTCCCTACGCCTTTCAAATTTTCTAATAACAAACGCATGTTATCGGCTGCGTTGTGTTGTTCGCCTGCATACCGGGCAGAATAAACACCTGGTGCACCATGCAAAGCCTCCACTTCGAGGCCGGTATCATCGGCAAAACAAGAAACATTGTAACGATCAAACACGTACTGTGCCTTTTGAAGAGAGTTTCCTTCCAATGTTGTCTGATTCTCAGCATTGATCTCCTCTAGTGGTTGTTTGCAGCAAAGCAAATGGTTGCAATCATTTTACCCTTCAAAATCAAATATGCCAGGTAACACCACCACCTGAACTTCCGTACGCATACCCTGATGGAATATATAGCGTCACTTTAGAACCAGCTGGAATAAGGGGAAGTACTAATTGCCATCCCAATACTAATGCGGACAAAGGAAATGTAGCATTGGTTGAAGAATCAAATGAATTCGATTTGGTACCTTATTTCAGCCTGTGTAAGCAACATTTATGCTGCTTTCAAGGCATGGCGTAGGACCATCACCTAAGGAATTTTTCGGCCCGGGGCCCTGGGTTCAAATCACTTGATAAGAACTCAATTCAACTTCAAAGATAGCTGATACAACTTTAGGGCGAATCCAACGCACAGCATCAACAAAACAAACTTTTTCATATTACTTAATTTCAATCATTTTCAAATCACTTCAAAGAGTTCTACTTCAAAGATCAGATTCGAGTTTGGAGGAATAGACCCGGTTGCCTGCGCACCATAAGCCAAACCCGATGGGATATATAGAGTTGCTTTAGAGCCTGCAGGTAACAATTGAAACCCAATCTTCCATCCCTGGATGAGATTACTAAGTGGAAACTCAACCGCACTATTCGCCTGATCAAAAATCTGACCGTTGGATAACAACATTCCTTTGTATTTCACTCTAATGGTATTGGACAAGGTCGGCTTAGGTCCACTACCTAAGGAAGTAATAACATACCGCAACCCTGATGCATCCGTTTGCGCACTAATGTTATTGGTTGCTAGATAGCCATCAAACGCCACTCCATCAGCTTCCAATTGCTCCTGGAAACTAATTGGTTCATCTTTTGAGCAGCTGTTCAGACTTAATCCAACTACACAAATCAACAAAACAAACTTTTTCATATTACTTGATTTCAATCATTTCCATATCAAACTTCAAAATAGAATTGGGCACAATTACCTGACCTCTACCCTGCGCACCATAGGCCAAAGGAGAAGGAATAAATACGGTCATTTTTGATCCCACACTCATCAATCCCAATGCTTCATCCCATCCTGGAATTACCTGTTGGGCGCCAAGCGTTACCTCTAAAGGCTCATAGGGTCTCCTCCCTTCATTGAATACATTGTTAGCACGTGCCACAGACTCAATGCTGCTATCAAAACAAGCGCCATCTAATAAAAATCCGGCATAATTTACACGCACTGTTTGACCGGGTTTAGCATTTTCTCCCTTCCCTGGTTTGGTAATGATGTATCGGATACCTGATGGGGTGGCTGAAGCTACTAAAGATTTTTGTTGCAAATAATTGGCAATAAGTACTGTGTCTTTCGCCAGTTGTTCAAGCTCCAACTTCATGGCCTTTTCATTTTGCTTGGCAACCAATTCAGTCTGTATTTCTCTGGCCTTTTCCTCTGAAACGATATCGGTAACTCCTATATAAAAGGTAAACAAACCGGTAGTATCAACCCCTGGAGGTGGTGAAGTGCGAAACGTTTTTTCAAAAAGCGCCTTAGTCGGAATCTTAAATGTCACACTATCTCCCTTAGCCAATAATTGAAATATTTCTAATACACCATCGCCTTTCGGTACGGAATCTTGTGCCATAACCATAGTAGGAAAATCATTCTTACGACTGTCATTCCACACAGAATCTTTACTATCCATAAACACAAAGTCCATAACTAAGATTTGACCCGGTTTGGCCACCTCACCGGCTCCTTTGCGCAATACGGTATATTTATAACCGGATGGGGTTTTTTTAGAATCGGAACACGATACACTTAAAATCGCTATAAGCGCGATCAGTAAAACTGAATTTTTCATTTTATAGATTTAGATTGTTTTTGTTACTCTTTTAATAATTGACTTTTATACTCAGGTAGTATTGCTAAAAACTTCTTGAGGGTTTCTTCCAATGTTAATTTAGTTGACCCTCCCGAGGCATTACGATGCCCTCCACCTTCAAAATATTTACGGGCTAATTCATTCACAGAAAAACTTCCTAACGACCGGAACGATAGTTTTATTTCCTCCTTGCGATCGTACATCATGACAGCCATGACAACACCTTTTATAGACAACCCATAATTTACAAGGCCTTCCGTATCGCCCGTCTGCGCACCATAGCTCTTCAACTCTTCCTGACTTAAGGTCATATAAGCCGTTCGAAACTCGGGTAGTACAACCAATTTCTGGCTCAGTACAAATCCCGTAAGGCGCAAACGCTCGAGTGAATTTGTATCGTAAATCTGGAATGCGATTTTATGTGGATCGGCCCCATAACCCACCAAAGCAGTTGCAATCTGAAATTCCCTTTGCCGGGTGTTGTTATGCCTGAATCCACCCGTATCGGTCATTAATCCGGAATACAGACACGTTGCAATATCCTTATCGATCAGATCTTGTCCCTGTAAGTCCTCAATTAATTCAAAAATAAGTCCTGCGGTTGATGCTGACTCGGTACTCCATTTTTCAAAATCGGCAAAAGCTTCGGGCTCCAGATGGTGATCAATCAAAACTTTAGTAGCGCCTGATTTTTTGACCATTTCACCCAGCGAATTGATCCGGCTCAGGCTCGAAAAATCGAGACAGAATATAATTTCCGCATCCGCGATCAGTGCAGCTGCCTTTGTTTCATTGCCGGGCTGCTGCGGAGATAATGCCAAGACCGTTTGATTTCCTGGCATCCAGGCCAAAAAATCCGGGGTAATTACTTGGAGTTATTACTGAAACCTGATGACCCTTTTTAGTCAAAAATCCAGCTAAACCTAACGATGAGCCCAAAGCATCGGCATCGGGCTTAAAGTGCGTAACGATAACGACCCGCCTAGGCTGACTGATTAATGATTTAAAGGCCGATAAATTTTTCATCGAAGCCGCAAAAATGGCAATTTTAATTGGGAGTGCATAACACTAAGTTTTTAGTGTAAGATTGAATTGAATTATAACAAAAAACATTGCGCGCCAGACTATGGACTGTTATCTAAAAAGCTAATTTTGCGCCCGAATTAAGGTTTTCGAAACAATTTAAATTTTACCTATAAAATGGCAACAAACAGAACTTTTACGATGATTAAGCCAGACGCAACAAGTGCTGGAAATACGGGCGCAATCACCAAAATGATTGAAGAGGCGGGCTTTCGCATCGTAGCAATGAAAAAAGCACAATTAACCCCTGAACTGGCTGGTAAATTTTATGAGATTCATAAAGAGCGTCCTTTCTATGGCGAGCTTGTTAAGTATATGAGCAGCGGCACTATTGTGCCCATGATTTTGGAGAAGGACAATGCCGTTGAAGATTTTAGAAAATTAATTGGTGCAACCGATCCTAAGAAAGCTGCCCCTGGTACTGTGCGTGCTTTATTTGCAAAGTCTATTGATGCCAATGCCATTCACGGCTCTGATTCTGATGAGAACGCAGCTATTGAAGGCAATTTCTTTTTCTCGCAGTTCGAACGGTTCTAAATTCAAAATTTAATGTTCAAAATTCAAGATTTTAATCCGGCCATTTTTGAATGTTGAACTTTGAATTATCAAACTTGTTATAAACCACATTAAACTTTTTCAATGAATAAAATTGATCCCACCTACTCAGAAAAATTTGAATCTCGGCACAACGCACCCGATGCGCAACAAATTGCTGAAATGTTGAAAGTAGTAAAAGCTGCTTCGGTAGATGAAGTCATTGATCAAACTATACCGGCAAACATCCGGTTAAAAAAATCACTGAACCTTCCGGCAGCACAATCTGAGTATGAGTTTTTGAATTCATTCAAAAAGATGATTTCAAAAAACAAGATCTATAAATCTTATTTGGGAACGGGTTATTACAATTGCATTACACCGGGCGTTATTCTCCGCAATGTGTTGGAAAATCCAGGATGGTACACAGCCTATACTCCGTATCAGGCTGAGATTGCGCAGGGTCGTATGGAAGCATTGATCAACTACCAAACCGTGATCATTGACCTTACGGGAATGGAGATTGCCAATGCTTCATTACTCGATGAAGCCACTGCGGCTGCCGAAGCTATGCACTTACTGTATGCTTCGCGCAAAGCAACCAAGAAAAATGCTAATACTTTTTTTGTTGATGAGAATACGTTTCCACAGGTTATCGATTTATTAAAAACAAGATCGGCACCGATTGGGGTTACGTTACAAATCGGGAACATTGAAAAATTAGATATTAATAATCCGGATCTTTTTGCAGTTTATGTTCAGAACCCTGACAACAATGGGGAGATCAAAGATTATTCAGCATTAATTGAAACTGCGCATGAAAAAGAACTTTTT
Source organism: Flammeovirgaceae bacterium (assembly GCA_016709845.1). GTDB lineage: Bacteria > Bacteroidota > Bacteroidia > Cytophagales > Cyclobacteriaceae > ELB16-189. The sequence goes on from JADJMA010000060.1 coordinate 136,588, forward strand.
GTGGTTGTTGGTGCAGACCTAATGAGCCTTGTGCTTATGAAATCACCTGGAGAAATGGGTGCCGATGTAGTGGTTGGTTGCTCGCAGCGCTTTGGTGTGCCCATGGGTTTTGGCGGACCACATGCCGCATTCTTTGCAACAAAGAAGAATTCAAGAGACAAATTCCCGGAAGGATCATCGGCATTTCTATAGATGCGAAGGAAACCCGGGTTATCGCATGGCGTTACAAACCCGCGAGCAACACATTCGAAGAGAAAAGGCAACCTCAAATATTTGTACAGCCCAAGTGTTGCTTTCAGTTATGGCCAGCATGTATGCGGTATATCATGGACCGGAAGGATTAAAGAAAATTGCCGGACGGATTCATGGACTTACACAAATGCTTGAAAAAGAAATTGTTGCTCTTGGTTTAAAACAAGTAAATAAAAATTACTTCGATACCCTTAAGGTTGCCGTTGCTGATTCAAAAGCTATTCGCGAGAAAGCAGAAAAAGCAGAACTCAACTTCCGATACCTTGAAAACAATCACATCGGAATTTCATTAGATGAAACAACAAGTTTAAAAGATGTTGAAAATATTCTTTCTGTTCTTGGAGCTACCTCTTCTATAAAAGCAAGCAAAGCAGAGATTAAGTGGCCAGGTTCTCTTATTAGAACATCTTCTTTCTTAACTCATCCAGTTTTCAACACGCATCATTCCGAACATGAAATGTTGCGCTACATAAAAAGATTGGAGAACAAAGATCTTTCAATGGTACACTCTATGATTTCACTGGGCTCTTGCACCATGAAATTAAATGCTACGGCCGAAATGATTCCAGTAACATGGCCTGAGTTAGGTCAAATACATCCTTTCGCTCCTGCGGATCAAACACTCGGGTACAAAGAGATGATCACTAACCTTGAAAACTGGCTAAAAGAAATAACCGGTTTTACTGGAGTATCGTTGCAACCAAACAGTGGCGCTCAAGGCGAATACGCAGGTCTAATGGTTATTCGCGCCTATCACGAAAATAGAAATGAACCACACAGAAATATTTCATTAATCCCAGCATCAGCACATGGCACAAATCCTGCCAGCGCAGTGATGGCAGGCATGGACGTAGTGGTTGTGAAATCGGATGCTGAAGGAAAAATTGATGTGGCCGATTTGAAAGCGAAAGCAGAACAATATAAAGACAAGCTAGCGTGCCTGATGGTTACGTATCCTTCTACACATGGCGTGTTTGAAGAATCAATTGTTGAAATCTGTGAAACCATTCATACACAGGGTGGTTTGGTTTACATGGATGGTGCTAATATGAATGCTCAGGTTGGGTTAACCTCACCAGCAAACATTGGTGCCGATGTGTGTCACTTAAACTTGCACAAAACATTTTGTATTCCACACGGTGGTGGTGGCCCGGGCATGGGGCCTATTTGTGTGAATGATAAACTAAAGCCATTTTTACCGGGTCACGCTGTTGTTAAAACGGGTGGCGAAAAAGCAATCACAGCTATATCCTCTGCTCCTTGGGGAAGTGCCAGTATTCTGGTGATCTCTTACGCTTACATTGCTATGATGGGAAGCGAAGGACTAACCAATGCCACCAAGATGGCCATTTTCAATGCGAATTACATTAAAGAACAACTTAGCAAACATTTCAAAATCCTATATACAGGAACCAACGGCCGATGCGCGCACGAAATGATTGTTGATTGCCGCGACTTTAAAAAAGCGGGAATTGAAGTGGAAGACATTGCCAAGCGATTAATGGATTATGGATTCCATGCACCCACCGTTTCGTTTCCGGTAGCCGGCACGTTAATGATTGAGCCAACAGAAAGTGAACCTAAAAAAGAAATGGATCGCTTTATCGAAGCGTTGATCGAAATCAGAAATGAAATTCGTGAAGTAGAAGAAGGCAAGGCTGATAAAGAAGAAAATGTTTTGAAACATGCCCCACATACTGCCGCAGTCATTACCGCTGATGAATGGACACTGCCTTACAGCAGACAAAAGGCAGCGTATCCATTAGCCTTTGTGAAGGAGGCTAAATTTTGGCCAACTGTTAGCCGGGTAGATAATGCCTATGGCGATCGCAACTTAATGTGCAGTTGCTTGCCAATTGAAGAATACTCTAAAGCTGAAGAGACGACAGCTTAATAGTCTCTAACCGTAATTTTAAAAATGCCAGTATTAGCTGGCATTTTTCTTTTGCAATGAATTAAAAGGATTCCCTTTACCTTTGAAATTCCTGAACTATAATTTGATCGTTAGTTTTTAATTGTTGATCTACGTTTTAACAACCTAAGGGTCAGCTAAAACAGAGATTCAACATGGATATCTGCTTCAGCGAATGCTTTGTTATACTCTATCTTGATTTTTCGGCTTCCGTCTTTTTCCCTTGTTTTAACAAACTTTCCCTAAGACCAAACAGAGACCAACCATTGGCCGGATAAATTTTTAAATCTGCTTTAAATTCTAATTCTGCTTCTTTAGCCTTGTTTGCCTTTAATAGTGTGGATCCCAAAATTTGTCTTGTGGAATGATACCAGTCAGGCGGTTCCTGATAAAGGAGATTGTCCTCCATTTTAACTGCATTTTTAAGATACTTAATGGATTGATCAAATTCCTTGTTGAGATTGAACCTCACCTTCCAACACATTAACACCTATCGCAAGAACACTCTCAAAAGTATTGAACCCGGAAATGGTTAATTCCTTCATAGCAGGTTTATCTACCAGTACCTTCAATCGTGTTAATTCATCTTTGGCGAGTCCGATTTTTTTGTTCTCGCGTAGGCCATGCCTCTCGCATAATGCCAAACGCTCTTCACGTATAAAAGGGAATCCACTGGCTCTGGTACCTTAAAATTTCATTCCATTTTCCAAATCTTACCATTGTATACCAGGGAACGGCATACCAATGTTGCAGGTGACAAAGTCTTTTCGTTCATCAGTTCTAAAGGAATTGTCTTTACTAACTCTTGCGCTGTTGCTAAAGACTTATCAGCTTGCCAGCCATCATGGTACAGGCCCATAGGAAATGGTAGTTATGAGGAAAATAAAAAAGCGGATACACCCCTTGAACTTTGCATTGAGTAATGTATTCCATATCCATCTTCACCGCCTCTTCATTTGCTATTACTCCTTCCAAATATCTACCTGTACGGATATAGATGCGAGGGCATATGAACAAGATGGCCTGCACCGGGTACCAGGTTTCTTAAAAGATCTGCACTTTTTGTTGCTGCAGCTGGATCTCCTGATGCCTCTATAATGTGAATATGCAGATGATTCGCTCCTGGATGATTTGGATTTTTATTAATAACATCATTAATAATCTTTATTATCTCCATAGTCCAGGGTTGAGGTTTCCCCTCTTTCCAATAATCCCATGGGTGCAAATCCATCAATGATTCTGCATAGAGTGTTAGCACATCTTGATCGTTAGGGTACTTGGCTGCAATTATTGCCATACTTTCCGCATACGCTTCATCTAACGGCTTTCTGTTCTCTAATGCTTCCTGACTATACCTCTTTGCAACGGCTTCAATCATCATTTTTTCTTTTTCATCGGCATTACTTGTCATGGCCAATGCCTGTTTCACTGCCTTGTAAACAACTTCTGTATCCGCAGGATCCATGGGCAAATTAATATTAGGGCCAAGTGATAATGCCTGGCCCCAATAAGCCATTGCGTTCTCTGGATCAAGTCGTGACGCTTCCCTAAAAGAACGATAAGCTTCGAGGTGATTAAATCCATAGTATAGGTTTATCCCTGATTAAAAAATAATTGTGCCCGCTTCTCTTTGGTATGAATCGCCATGCCATAACTCCCAAGATTTGTCATCAAAGGCGACATTTGTCTTGTGGTGTCCATCAATTTTAAAATCGTGCGACCGCCCGGTGAGCCACAAAGGGAGATTGGCGCTATTATACCCGATTGGATTTATGGGTTGAAATCGGGAATTGAAATCAAACTGAAGTTAAAAAAAAATAATCAATTAACAATTAGTTACTGATTCTATAATAAGAACCTTGCATTTACCAATGATTTTCACTTCAACCCATACTTATCAATCAAATAAACTAAGGCTGCCATGGAGCCAGCACCCAATTCCAATTCGCGCTTGTTTACTTTATCAATCGTGTCTTCCTGTGTATGGTGGTAATCAAAATAGCGTTGTGAGTCTGGAAGAAATTCCATTACCGGCACACCTTGCTTTTCTAATGGACCAATGTCCGCTCCGCCACCTTCCTGATCAAAATCCGTAAGTCCATAAGGTTCCAATAAAGGTTTCCAGGTTTTAACTTTTTCTCTCGCTGTTTTAGGTGCCGTCATGGTAAATCCTCGGGGTGTAAACCCACCCCGATCCGATTCAATAGCCGCTATATGTTTCTCTTTATTTTGCAAAGCCATTTCGGCATACTTTAATCCACCACGCAATCCATTCTCTTCATTCATAAACATAACAGCCCGAATGGTTCTCTTTGGTTTGAAGCCCATTTCTTTAAACAATCGCAGCACTTCTATGGATTGCACACATCCCGTTCCATCATCGTGTGCCCCTTGCGCCAAAGCCCAGGAATCCAAATGACCACCAACCACAATTATTTCGTCCGGATATTCAGAACCTCTAATCTCACCAATCACATTAAAAGAAGGTGCATCCTCCAATGTTTCAGAATGATTCTCTAAGTAAACCTGCACATCTTTGTCCTCCTTCAATAATTTACTAAGTAACTCCGCGTGTTTAGTGCTTACCGCCAACGCAGGAATCTTCGTTCCTGTGGCCGCGTACCGCATTCCTCCGGTGTGCGGATAATCTTCAAGGTTAGAACCCATCGATCGCACAAGCGCAGCCACGGCTCCATACTTAGCAGCTTCTGTCGCTCCTGCTCCCCGCTGATTGACAGCACCTCCATATGCTTCGAACGTATTTATTTTGGTTGCATCAAAAGGTCGATTAAAAAAAACAATTTTGCCTTGCACACCTTTTGTTCCAAGCGATTTCAATTCTTCAAAATTCTTAACCTCAACTACGCCAGCCGAAATTCCTGCAGGCCCAGTTCCAATGGTTCCTCCTAAAGCGCAAACATTGATGGGAAGTGTTCCAACTCTTTTTGAAAGAATACGTCCAACCTCCTTTTGTCCGCGCACCCAATGCGGTACCATTACCGGTTGCAACCATACCGAATCAAAATCAAAGCCTTGCATAGTATGGCGGCTCCACTCTACGGCAGCTGCTGCTCCCGGAGAACCCGAAAGCCGTGCACCAATATTAGTGGTGAGATCATATAGCATTTCATAGGACTTGCCTCGACCAAGTGCCTGATCAAAGATTTGCTTTATCGCACCTTCATCAGCTGATTGAGAAAAAGCGTGGCCGCTTAACGCGACTAATACTAAAATACAAATTGATTTTGTCATGGCTTAGCGTGTGTTACTCTATAGATTATTCAAAGATGCATTAATTACTTAATTCACTTAATTTAAAGGGAGTCGTTTCGGGTAATTTTCTCACAATTATTAACTAATAAGACATACCACTCTTAAAATATTCATTCAAACGGTTGAAAGGCAATGTTTTGCAACCGAACTTCGTAAAAAAAAATAGTATGGCATTTTTATTTGAGTCGTTTGAGGGTTGGAAAAACTATTGTACCGAGAACAAGAAGAGTGTGGTGCAAGCAGTATTGGATTATGAACAGGAGCAAAAGGGTCGCACGGAAGCCCAGATTTGGGAAGGATTAGGAAAGGCTTGGGTTGTTATGAAAGATGCCGTAAAGGCTGGATTGGAAGAAGATATGACTTCGCGTTCGGGCATGATTAACAATGGCGCAAAAAAAGTATATCGCTATCCGCTACCGGTACTTTCAAAAGAATTTCAAAATTTAATTTCGAGAGCACTAGCCGCTAAAGAGGTAAATTCCTGCATGGGCAGAATTGTTGCCGCACCGACAGCTGGTGCCTCGGGTATCATGCCCGGTGTATTAGTTACCATTCAGGAAATCCATAACGTTGATGATAAGAAAATTTTAGAGGCGATGCTGTTAGCCGCGGGCATTGCTTTAATCATGGAACAGAAAGCAAGTAGTGCCGGGGCCGTAGGTGGTTGTCAGGCCGAAACGGGAACCGCTTCCGCCATGGGTGCAGGCGCTATTGTCTATTGCCTTGGCGGTGATATCGATCAAATTTTGAATGGCGTAGCAATTACCGTTCAATGTATGCTAGGATTAGTATGTGATCCCGTTGCAGGGTTGGTTGAAATACCTTGCGTGGTACGCAATGCCAGCGCAGCTGCTATTGCCAATAGTTCAGCCCAAATTGCTTTAGCCAATGTGAGCAGTGTTATTCCGGTTGACGAAGTGATTGAAGCGATGGGCGAAATCGGATCAAGTATGGAAACACGCTATAAAGAAACTGCGCTCGGTGGATTAGCGGCTACAAAAACCGGACAAGCCATTGCCAAAAGAGTTTTGATCCGGGATATTGAAATTATGCCAGATGAAAATGTGAGTTGAGTGCTGATCGTTTAATCTCCACAGATATGCGAAATCCCCAAAAGCAATTGATCAGAATTTAAGTCGTTATTATTGATCTCTCTCCGTATACTAAACCGGCTGCACACTTCGAATAAAATTCATCACAGCATCATACCCAAAATAAACGGCAAAGGTTAAAATCACCGACCAAGCACACGCGCTGATAAGCATATAGAAAATTATCTTCTCCCGATTAGGGCTAACACCTACAGCCAGCAACGTGCCTCCAATGGGTGTGAGAATTATAGGTGTTAAAAAAGCAATACCCGCCAATCCATATTTAGTCATAACGGTTCGCTTGTTTGGGTCTGTTTTACTTTCTTTCTTTTTGAAGATGCGATCCATAATTGTTTTCGGATAAACTCCCCGAAATAAGTAAAGGCAACAACCACCGTCATCATGCCCGCAGTTGTCACTATCATGGTAGTAATTAAATGTAACCCAGCGGCCTTACCCCCAATGGGCCCAAAAATAAACTTAATCATGCTCGACAGATAAACAGATGCCGCCTTCAACAGTTCTTCCCACATATCTTCTTCAATTCAAGATTTGAAATTTAACATCAAGATTTCAATTCATTAATAATATACCCAACAAATTTTGAACATTGAATCTTGAATTTTAAATCTTCTCCCCATAACTCAAATCACCGGCATCGCCCAGACCGGGTACAATATAAAAGTGGTCATCCAAATGCTCATCAATAGAAAACGTATATAGGGTATAAGGAAGTTTTAGATTTTTCTTAATGTACTCTATCCCTTCTGGGGAAGCGATTAGTGCAGCCAGATGCAAATGTTTAGGAATGCCCCGACTGACTATTTCATTTACAGCCCTGATAAATGATTTACCCGTAGCCAACATAGGATCTACCAAAATAACTTCTCTTTTTTCCAAGTGGGGCGTGGCGAGATAATCCAGGTTGATCGTAATCTCTTCGGTACTTTCTTTCCGGTAGGCTCCGATAAACCCCGCATCCGCATCATCAAAATAATTCAAGAAGCCCTGAAAATAAGGAAGGCCCGCCCTTAATACCGTAATCAGTACGGGTTGGGTCTGCAGTTGATTAATGGTAGTTTCTTTAGAGGCGTTTCAATTGTCTGGGGATTGTATTTCAGGTTTTTAGAAACTTCATAAGCCATAATCTCGCCAAGTCGTTCTACGTTCTTTCGAAAACGCATTCGATCCAGTTGAATATCTTTATCACGCACCTGGGCTAAAAATTGCTTAGCCAGCGAATCGGTTTCTCCAAGATTGATCAATTTCATGAATTATTATTCAGGTTTGCACAGTTCATATCCCCATCATTTCTATTACTTTGCATTAACAGAATCTTCGAAAATTTACAATAAAGTACTCAATATGGTGCGTGGAAAAAATAAAAAAGTTACATCCTCTAAAGATACCTTGCCGGATATAGAGCTCCTCAAACAACTTTGTCAAATTCATGCTCCATCAGGTGCCGAAATACCCCTAAAGAATTTTCTTCTTCATTACATCAAATCGAAAAAAGCAACCTGGAAACACAAATTCCAAATCATCCAAGGTGAAGAATTTCAGGATTGTTTGATTTTAAAGTTCGGAAACCCGCGCACAGCGATTTTTGCGCACATGGATTCCGTTGGGTTTACCGTGCGATATTTTAACCAACTCCTTTCTATTGGCAGCCCTGACGCGGAAACAGGAACTCGCCTAGTGGGGCAGGATTCCAAGGGCCTTATTGAATGCGAATTGGAATTTGACAAAGAGAATCACGCATTCTACAAATTTGGCCGCGGCATTGACCGCGGAACCACACTCACCTATAAAATAAATTTTCACGAAACTAAGGATTACATCCAGTCCCCCTACCTCGACAATCGTTTGGGAATTTATAATGTGTTAAAAGTTGCAGAGGAATTGAAAGACGGATTGATCATTTTTACTTGTTGGGAAGAACATGGTGGTGGCACGGTCGGGTATTTGGCGGATTACATTTATAAAAAATGGAAGGTTAGGCAAGCCCTGATTTCAGACATCACCTGGGTATCGGATGGCGTGGAGCATGGAAAAGGGGTTGCTATTTCGATGCGCGATCGATACCTGCCCCGCAAAAGTTTTGTTGATAAAATCCAACACATTGCGCAGAAGTTTGGCATTGATCATCAATTAGAAGTTGAAGGAGCTGGCTCCAGCGATGGCGGAGAATTGCAGCGATGCTCCGTTCCATTCGATTGGTGTTTTGTTGGCGCTCCCGAACAACACGCTCACACACCGCACGAAAAAGTTCATAAGCATGATATCAAAACAATGATTGATCTTTATAATCGACTAATGAAAGAACTCTAAATCAAACAACTATGAATACCACTACAAATCGCAGAAACTTTATTAAAACTACAGCCGCTGCTGGCTTAGGTCTTTCTATCATTCCATCAGGCATTGTATTTGGCAAGGATAAAGACACGAAAGTAAGACTTGGATTTATTGGTGTAGGATTGCGTGGCCAAAGTCACCTTGAACTTGCGCTAAAAAGAACAGACGTAGATGTAGTTGCCATTTGTGATATCCAGCAACGCATGATTGACATGAGTTTGAAACTGGTTACTGAATCGGGTAAACCAAAGCCACAGGTAATTTTGGAAGGAGTGCAAGGGTATAAAAAGCTCTTAGAGAATAAAGATATTGATGCTGTTGTTATTGCTACTCCGTGGGAGTGGCATTCCATTATGTGTTTAGACTCGATGAATGCTAAAAAATATGTGGGCTGTGAAGTAAATGTGGGTATGACCGTGGAAGAATGTTGGGAGTTAGTTCATACTTCTGAACGAACAGGTATGCCTTTAATGATGTTGGAGAATGTTTGTTACAGACGCGATGTAATGGCCGTGCTAAACATGGTGCGGCAAAATGTATTTGGTGAGTTGATCCATTTACAGGGCGGGTATCAGCATGACTTGCGAGAAGTAAAATTCAACAACGGAAAAACAGATGGCGGCATAGGAGCCGAGTTTGGTGAAAAAGGTTTTTCAGAAGCGGAGTGGCGCACACAGCATTCTGTTTATCGCAATGGAGATTTATACCCTACCGCATGGTGTTGGTCCTGTTGCCATGATGGTAGACATCAACCGCGGCAATCGTTTTACCCAATTAGTTTCCTATTCATCAAAAGCCCTTGGGTTACATAATTATATTGTAAAAACCGGTGGCGCTGAACATCCGAACGCAAAAATAAATTTTAAATTAGGCGATGTAGTTACTACCATGATCAGCACCTTGAAAGGTGAAACGATTTTATTACAACATGATACAGATCTTCCGCGCCCCTACTCGCTTGGGTTTAGAGTGCAAGGAACCAACGGTATCTGGATGGATGTAAACAAATCGATCTATATTGAAGGGCAAAGCAAAAAACCTCATCAGTGGGAAGATGCCAAAGAGTGGTTGGATAAATATGATCATCCGCTTTGGAAAAAATATGGCAACGATGCCAGCGGTGCCGGCCATGGTGGCATGGATTGGTTTGTGTTAAATGCTTTTATCGAAGCCGTAAAACGTAAAACAAACACGCCACAAGATGTGTATGATGCTGTTGCGTGGAGTGCTATCACACCGCTATCTGAAACTTCTATTCAATTAGGAGGCGAAAGCGTTGATTTCCCCGACTTCACACAAGGCAAATGGATGCTTCGCAAAAATGATTTCGCGTTGGGTAATGATTATTGATTTTAGAGCTAAGCCACAGATTCACTGATTATTTATTAATCTTTTGAGCGGATTATAATGGAGAGTATTATTATCAGTGAATCTGTGGCCATCAATATTTTTTCGCAAACGATGTAGCTCACTCAAACAACAAATATTCTTACACTCCTCAATTCTTTCGATTGGTGCTACGTTATCTTTGTAGCATCATTTTTAATCTATGAACGAAATTCAAATTTTAGGTCTGGCTGCGGGTTCTTGTACAACCATCGCTTTTTTGCCACAGGTTATTAAAACCTGGAAGAGTGGTTCTGCCAAAGACTTATCGTTAGGCATGTTCTCCTTTTTTTGCTTTGGCGTTTTGCTTTGGTTGATTTATGGAATCATCATTAAAGATATTCCAGTTATTGTAGCCAACCTACTTACCCTTATACTGGCCTCCTCGTTACTATTCTTCAAATTGAGATTTAAAGAATAGGCAATCAGACTGCGGAAAATAGTTCGCGACAAACTAGGAGCAATTGCGATAGATTCAAATACTACGAGATTATAGACAATTGACTATCTTACAAAACTAATTTAGTCGATATGAAATATTTTTTATCATTTTGTGCTTCCTCGGACTATCTACTTCTACGATGCAGGCGCAAGCACAAAAGGCTCGTGTACAACTCAATCACATTGCTGTTTATGTGGTTAATCTAAAGGTCAGTACTCATTTTTATCAAAACATAATCGGGCTCGATACGATACCCGAACCCTTCCATGATGGCAAGCATACCTGGTTTAGTGTAGGACCTAAAAGTCATTTGCATCTTATTGAAGGAGCAGAAAGTGAATCAGCACACAACAAAAATGCGCACCTCTGTTTCAGTGTTCCTTCAGTCGATTCTTTTATAACAATCCTGAAAAAGAATAAGGTTGACTATGAAGATTGGGCGGGCAGCAAGATGAGTGTTACTACTCGCGTTGATGGCGTGAAGCAAATCTATTTCAAAGATCCGGATGGCTATTGGATTGAAATTAATGATGCAAAAGAATAACGGAGCCTGCGAAAATTACTATTCTTTATGAAATCGGTAAATCAGCAAAAACTGATATACCCAACCATCGCGAATGTCTGTGTTTAGTTGTTGACGATCATCGCCAATATAAGTTAAGGGAAAGCCGATTGTGATTTTATCATCTTCCTCGTACACTCTATAGTGCCGACCGATTGAATGACCAAACTTAGTCAGAAGCCCTAACCGTTTAGTCAAGTTAAATTTTAAATATCCGGCAACTTCATTGGTTGCGCGTTCTACATACCCATCGTTTCCGGTTGAGGTGATGTTTGTGAGATGGTAGGTTCTTACCATACCTGCGTAGTTAAACCCTATCGCGAATCTAGGATGTACAGCATAGTTAAAGTCAGCTGATACCGGTGCGGTTACATTTGCCTCAAATCGTTTGGAAGGACTCAGGTAGTAAATGCCAAAGAGTGGCACCACCCAGGGTCCAAAGAGTTCACCATTTGAATACAAACCAACTTTGTAACTAGTGTTGCTGTTCTTCTTGTACTTTAGTAACGCAAAACCACCTATCTGAAAATCTTTGTGTGAGATTTGACCAAGGTCAGACGCAATTTTAGGAATGAATACATAGGTGCCTGACCATTTTTCAGAATGGACACGATTCACTCCTATTTTCAGGTTGAAAGATCCAAAATTTTCGTTAACGCCATCTTCGAATAGTTGTGTTTCAATTCTCTCTAAAATAAAACCTGTAATGAAATTAGTACGGCTGTTTAGAACAATGGGAATTGTAGTTTCTAAATCTAATTCCTTAATCCGGCTGGCAACATCACTATCCGCAAAAGTATTTTGAGTTGTATTGTTATAGTTCAACTTCACCACGTCTACATATTCCTGGGCCCAAGTTGAATTTGCACACAAAGACAAGCCTAAAAAGAGATTAATAACGCGCATCAATTTTATTTGGATTCGGTTATTCATAATTTAAGAATTTAAATTTTAATAGAATGGGCTATACTTAAAAAACACAGATACCCAGCCAAGGGAAAGGAGCGACAGCCCAATTAAGATCAGGTTAATGGGATCGTTTGCAGGTTGACCGCTAAAGAAGATAAGGAAAACTGCCCATCCACCGCTCTGCAGTTCCCCAGGGAGATTTAGGATCAATGACCATCATCATCAGAGCGATGCCTAATGCGATATGAAGAATTAAGTAGGGTTTAGATCCTGTGAACATGGTTGATGTAAAGCGTACCTGATTTTGTTCCGTTACTTCAACCAAAGGTGGTTTGGGGGCCAGCCCTTCAGGTCGCCACCCTAATGGCATAAACCATATTTTCAATTTGTCAATCCAACGAGGTGCCGCTACGGCATCCTTCCAAAGGAGTATGTAATAGTGAAAATTAATGGTGATCGGATTCCAGGTATTAGGTGGACTGTACATACCATAAATTACTTTCTCATCCTCTTCGGCATACGAGCCAAACAGTCGATCCCAAATAATTAGAAATTCACCAAAATTTTTATCGAGGTAGGCGAAGTTGATACCATGATGTACCCGATGATGGGAGGGTGTAGTAAAGATGAATTCAATCCAACGCCACAGTTTAGGAATGAATTCGGTGTGATGTAAGAAAGAGATAAACAGATGCAGGCCGGTCATCGCGTAGATGTCAACTGGCTTAAAGCCGATCAGCGTAAGCGGCCAGAAGAACATAAAGGAAAAAAGCCGTTGAGTAACACTGGCGCGCAAGGCTACAAAGAAATTCATCTCTTCTGCCGAATGATGGGGCGAGTGCGCAGCCCACATAATATTTATGTGATGGCCCCAACGATGTACCCAATAGAATATAAAATCGATTCCCAGCAGCAACAAAAGAAAAGACACAAGATTCATCTCGATGTTATCGATCAGACGAAAATTTGTCCACAGCCAACTATACACTACATAGACACCCGCGGCTACCAACACATTCATGGTTTGATTGCCGAGTGCGGTGCCAAAGTTGGCAACCGCTTCCTGAAAGGAGATATAATTTTTTTTATAGTACCAGCATAAGACGATTTCCAACACGATAAAGCCAAGTGCTATTGGCGTAAGCAGGGCATAAATATTTGCATTCATAACAGGTGGGTTAATGTTTTTTTAGGCGTTTATCACAAGTCAAACATACCCCGCATGGCTGCTTTCTTTATTTCAACCTTCGAAACTGGCCTGGGAATGTTTTGTGGAAAATGCCATGGAGTGAAGCAAATCGATGGCGCTGTGGGAAAAATTGCAAAAGCGGTGACTTTAACGTATTATTATTTACCCATTTACGGTTTACCCCTCAACCTACATGACCAGTCCGGACGGAATTCAAAGCGCTTTTTTGGATGAGATCCGAAAGAGATTGACCCCTAATCTATCGTTTGTTGACGAGCTCGCTGAGCAACTTAGTATCAGTCGCGACAGCGCCTATCGCAGAATCAGGGGCGAAACTGTACTCTCGTTGGATGAAGCAAAGAAATTATGCGAACACTATGGAGTTTCCATCGACACATTGTTCGCGCCTACTTCAAATGTTGTTCCTTTTAATGTTCGATCCACCAATGATACTTATACGCTGGAGCAATGGCTCACTTCTGTACTTCACAATACTGAGGTAATGACCCAACTTACCTATGCGGCTAAGGACATTCCGATATTCCATTACATGCGTCATCCAGAAGTGGCTGCTTTTAAAATGTTCTTTTGGCAAAAAACTATTATTGAGAATCCTGAATACCAAACGTTGCACTTCGAGTATTCAGCAATCCCTAAGGAAATGATTCAATTGGGTAATCGAATCTGGAGTCGGTATGCGGCCATTCCCAGTGCAGAAATCTGGGCCGTGGAAGCTATCAATAACACGCTCAAGCAAATCGAATTTTATAAGGAGTGCAATTTTTTTGCTCATCCTAAGCTTGGCGCTGAGATGTGTGATCATTTTATTGAATTGATGCGCGTAGTGCAGGCAGAAGCTACGGACGGACGGAAAGCAGATGGGGCTTCTTATAACTTGTATCAAAATGAGATTCTCATGTCGGACAACACCGCATTTGCCCATGCAGGTGAAAAGCGAATAGCCTACTTAAATTATAATATCCTGAATCTCTTGATTACTCAGCATCCTTCCTTTTGTGATAAGACAGAGAAATATCTGAATAATCTCATCAAACATTCTACACTGATTAGTGGTTCGGCTGCTAAGGAAAGAATCAAGTTTTTTACAAAACTGACCAATCGAATAGAGGTATTAAAAGCGGCTCTCTAAATACTCAATCCTGGTGCGTTTATTTTTTTAATCTCTAATTTATCTGCATAGCAATTTGCCCAAGGTGCGAAGCTTTGTGTGCAACACGACTTAACATCACGTTAAGTTTATTGCGATGAGGTTCCTTTTTAAAATCTTCTTCCGATACAACCATGTGGCGGGCATGCCAGTCCGACTCGCTCATTGATTTAAAAGTTGCGTCAAGCTTTGTTATAATTGCTTGCCATCGAGTTAATAACTCAGTTTTAGTTAAATGACCTGATTGATTCGACTCCCGTTCGTGATGATAAATAGTTGCAAGGTCTGGGTACAATCTTTTACCAATGCCAAAAAGCTCTAAGAGCGCGTCATCTGTATCGGCTAAATGACCCAACAGCCACGAAGGAGAATTACCTCCGAGCACAATAGGTCGATTAAAATTTTCGTCCGAAATGGTTTCAATTACTTTTAGCATTCTGCGATTGTAGGTGTCCCATTGTAGTAAGCAAATCTCTAGGGAAGTCATAAATTAAATTGGTTACTGAATAAAGGTAACAATTGATAAAGGATCTTGATCTAACTAGAACAAAGAAGTGGGTATAAAGTTCTCTAGATTATTAAAACGATAACCAACCGTTAGGTTGATTCGAAGATCATTGGTGGTAAGGTATGAGGGACTTAAATCAACGTAGTAAATCTCGTAAGCGGTACGCACATTTGCATACATCTTGTTGCCGTTGTATCCGATATTCAGATACGCTAAAGCACTCCATTCATAATTAAATTCATCGAATTTTCCTTTTTCACCAATGTATGTATTGTAAGCCACTCCAGGACCGGCCATGATGATGGGTGAGATATACAGGAAATTATGAAAAACAGGGATATTGATTCCATACCCTGGCATCAACAACAATCCTGAGCCATGTGCAGTTTGCAAACCTACCTGATTGCCATACGTGGTTTCTAAATCTCTGCTTTTCGGAACTAAACCCGTTGGCGCTTTTAAGTTTCGATAATAGGGTTCTGCTCTAAGTAAGAATGATCCCGCTATTTTCTGTTGCTGCTCTGTTTGGTAGTTCGCTGCCCGATAGGAATATTTTTTCATTAAAAATATAGGTGATCTGAGCCCCCATTTTTTTTAACTCTATATCAGGTTGTGAAGTAAATTCTCGCGCGGCATCAGCAGAAATCATCCCCTGCCTTTCGAGATAGAAACCCCGTACAGCAATCTGGCGCGCTGTGTAACTCATAGCCAATCGAAACTGTTTCAGGTTTTGACGGTCTTCTTCAAGAAAAGCAGATTTTGGAAGTGAATAACTGATGTCGAAATCAATAATTTTATAGGTAATGCCTACCCCAATCAAATCATTCACATTGTTGAATAATTGAGTATTCAATTCATTTCCATTGCGAACGGATCCAAAAGCCAGACTCGTTCCAACGCCACCATACAATAGCCGGATATCATTAGCACGTTTGTACTGCAGTATATAACTACTGTCTGCATCAGAGGGAGACAATTTTGCCCTATGCAATTCGGAAGAAATTGACCCTTGCGCCACCCCAAAGTTGTAGCTGACACAAAAAGTTAAAAAATAGAAGAGCCGGCTTCACGGAAGGGAAAATATAGTTGAGCAAAGATAAATGAATTCTACCCTTCACGGTCAATATGATTCTCTGTTCTTAAGGTCAATGACTATCCTTTTATTGTAGAATTTTATGGCTATTGTTTAAGAATTTGAGTCTGGGTTATTTCAAGAAATTAAACAGATTGGCAGGTTTATTCCTGAATTCAATGGGGATAATCGATTTCAGAAAACCTAATTGCTTATCTGGTTAATAACTAGCTTGAACTTTTAGGTTTAATTTATAATTTTAAGCATAATGGGTCGCTTTGCATGATTAGATTTTACCACTTATGCGTTCTTCTTTGCGCTTTGGTTTTGACAACCGAAGCTCAACGCCTTTCTGGTAAAGTGATTTCAGCCGTTAATAAGGAAGAATTGCCCGGTGTAAACGTTATTATAAAGGGTACCTCACAAGGTTCCGTAACGGATATTTCAGGGGCGTTTACTGTTGATGTTACCGAAGGCTCGACCCTTGTCTTTTCGTTTGTTGGATTCAAGACACAAGAGTTGATTTATGCGGGGGAAACCGATGTTACTGTAACCCTGGAAGAGGCGGCTAACGAACTGAATGAAGTGGTGGTGGTAGGGTACTCATCAATTTCGAAACGCGACATTACAGGTGCCATTTCTACCGTTAATGCCGATGATCTTAAAAATATTTCAGTCAATGGATTGGACCAGGCTTTACAGGGTCAGGTAGCCGGAGTGCAGGTTACACAATCTTCGGGTACACCGGGTGGAGGTGTTACGGTAAGAATTCGAGGCGCAACTTCTATTAGTGCTGGCAATAGACCTTTGTATATCATCGATGGAATCCCAGTAGAGACCGGGTCATTGAGTTCAAGAAGTTTTGGTGGACAAAACGATAATGCATTGGCTCTGCTAAATCCTAATGATATTGAATCTTATAATGTTTTATCCGATGCATCCGCGAAAGCGCTTTATGGATCACGTGCTTCCAATGGTGTTATTGTAATTACTACCAAGCGCGGTAAAAACTCAAAAACACAAATCTCATTTGATTTGCAACGCGGAATCGTGGATGCTGTAAAAACACTTGACCTGTTGAATGCATCGCAGTTGCTTGATCTGCAAAGAGAAACAGTAACCAATGCAGGTCAAAACCCGGATGGCTATGGATTAATTAAAGGCGTAACCGATGGCATTAATACCAATTGGCAGGATGAAGTGTTGCGCACCGGTATCATGCAACAGTATCAACGTTCAGCAACCGGTGGTGATGACAATACGAATTTCTACATTAGCGGAAGCTATAGAGGCGAAGAAGGCATACAACTTAACAACGAATTTCAACGACTAGGCACAACCATAAATTTAGATCAAAAACTTACACCTAAACTTTCACTAGCAACGAACCTTACCCTTTCCTATTCCTTGAACAAGCGGG
Organism: Flammeovirgaceae bacterium; assembly: GCA_016709845.1. Taxonomy (GTDB): domain Bacteria; phylum Bacteroidota; class Bacteroidia; order Cytophagales; family Cyclobacteriaceae; genus ELB16-189. The sequence goes on from JADJMA010000060.1 coordinate 154,130, forward strand.
TAAAGGGCGATAATTTTTTAGATGGCGTTTACTCAGGTGCGATCAAGAGCCTTCCCTTTTATACTCCGTACAACGAGCAAGGTCAATTGGTAGGCCCGGCCTCTGCCTTGTACGCTGGGTTTCCAAACTTTAATCCTGTAGCCCAAGCCTTGCTCCCTAGATTTAATACGACTACCATTAAAACATTGGCGAGTATAAATGCGAGCTATAAGTTCAATACCGATTTAACACTGAAGGCACAAGCCAGTTTAGATTATAACGATGTTACGGAAGATCAATACGAGTCTTCTCAAACAGCTATCGGAGGATTTTTACCCAGTGTAGGCGGACAAGGCTACGGTGTTTTCAGTGCAAATACCTATACCAATGTTGATTATTATTTGACACTGGCCTATAATAAATCGCTTGCAGCCAAACATCATCTATCTACTGTCTTAGGTACTGAACTATATCAGAATTATTCCATTGGAGGAAATGTGCAAGGCCGATTATTTCCAGTGATGATTTTACTTATATAAATTCTGCAGGTATTGTTGACGCGGGTGGATCGCTCAAAGAACCACCCCACACCATCCTTTCATTTTTTGGCGAAGCTCGCTACGATTATGATGATCGGATTTTGGTAACGGCCAGTTTACGATCCGATGGATCATCAAACTTTGGTGCAAACAATCGCTTCGGATATTTTCCCGCTCTATCCGCTGCGTGGAGTGGGAAACAACGCAGGAAACTAATTTGGGTTTGGATGTGGGTATGTGGGATGGTCGATTACAAGCCGTGCTGAATATTTATTATAATAAAACAAGCGACCTGCTCCTTACCAGGCCTTATCCTTACACCACAGGTTTTGGTGGCATTGCCGATAACATTGGCGAAATGGAAAACAAAGGGATTGAGTTAAGTGTAAGCTCCGTTAACATCGATGGCCCGCTGCGCTGGACGACCACACTAAATCTTTCGCGAAACGAAAATAAGGTTTTGTTCCTTGCGGATTCCATTCCGTTGTACCGAGGCTACTCGGGTGAAGGTGTGGATGCAACAAACATCATTAAAGAAGGTGAACCCCTGGGTACATTTTGGGGTCTTAATTATTTAGGGGTTAATCCTGCTACCGGAGATGCCATGTACGAGGATTTGAATGGCGATGGTTTAATAACCAATACGGATGCCATGGTGATAGGCAATGCTTAACCCAAACTGATTGGCGGAATCACCAATGCATTATCCTATAAAGGTTTTGACTTTTCCTTCTTCTTTAATTTTTCATTAGGAAACAAGGTGTTGAATTTCTCAAAGGCTACCTTGGTCAATATGGGAGCCGATATACAGAATAATCAATCGGTTGATGCCTTGCGCAGATGGAAAAAACCGGGGGATGTTACCGATATACCCCGATATGAATTAAACAGTACGCTGAATAATTTACACAGCAATCGACTTTTGGAAGATGCCTCGTACTTGCGCTTAAAAAATGTGAGCGTTGGTTATAACTTACCTAGCACGATTGTCAATAAGATTAATTTCAGACAAATTAGAATTTATGCTTCGGCTACCAACTTGTGGACACTCACTAAGTACACGGGGTCCGATCCGGAAGTAAGTACGCTGGATGGATCAACGGCCGCACAAGGTATTGACTTTTTTACTTTACCTCAGGTGCGTACGCTAGCATTAGGAATTAACGCAGTACTAAAATGAAGTACTACTTAAAATATAGCCTGTTTGTTTTTGTGTTGTTGCTAACAACACGTTGCACGGATTTGTTGGAACCGCAACCTATTGATTTGTTAACGGACGATACCGTATTAAACGAACCTAAAGATGTGCCTAATGTAGAAGTAGGTTTGTACAGCGCTTTTAGAAATATTATTCCTTCGGCAGTAATTGCCGGAGATTGCACCGCGGATATGCTACTCTTCAATGGTACCTTCAGTCAATATCGCGAATTGGGAACCAAGCAAATTACTTCGGCTAATGCCTCAGCCCTTTCCTTATGGGGAAGCATTTACAACACCGTTTACATTGCAAACTTTATACTTGAACGCTTGCCTGAGGTGCCAGGAGTACCTGCCGCACAACGCGATAAAGTTTTAGCAACAGCTCATTTTTTAAGAGGCTATGCCTATTTTGTTGCGCTCTATTCCTTTGGGGGTGTGCCGTTGGTAACAGAAACAGCCATCGATGCGAATCGAAATATTCCAAGAGCTACAGAGAGTGATTTGTTAGCCTTTATTTTGGATGACTATAATGCTGCCGTAGGTAAACTGCCCGTTCAACCGGCCAACGCAGGTTTTGCCGGATCGTATGCGTTGAATGCCGCCTTTGCTAAATACTATTTATATATAGGCAATTGGGCGAAAGCAGAACAACATGCAACATCAGTTATTTCCTCCAATCAATTTTCTTTGGAACCAAGCTACGCCACGCTGGTTACTGAGGATTTTACGGATGAGGCCATCTTTGAAATGGGTTATACGCTTAATGATGATCCGGGGACAAGTGCCACAGGATTAAATAATATTTTTGTTGGCAGACGCGAAATGATTCCATCGAATGAAGTAGTCGTGGCGTTAGCTTCTATTGAATCCGGTGAGCGATTTTCTTCCATACGTTTTAAAGCCGAATTATTAAAAGGAAACGACAATGGCTGGTCAGTGGCTAAGTACGGAACAGCCGATCAAGATAATAATAACGTAGTGGTATTCAGGTTGGGCGAGATGTATCTGATTCGCGCAGAGGCGAGAACGCAACAGGGTAAAGTAACAGAAGCAAGAGTCGATATTAATTTACTTCGGGATCGGGCCAAAGCGCCACTCGTACCTACTGTAAATCAAAGTCAGATGATACAGATTATTGAAGCGGAGCGTAGGTATGAACTTGCTTTTGAAGGACATCGCTGGTATGATCTAGTTCGCACCGGTCGGGCGAAAACAGTAATGAGTAATTTTTCAGCCAATTGGAAAGACACCTATGAGTTGTGGCCAATTCCGCAGCGCGAAATTCAGAATAATCCTTCTTTGGTCGGTAATCAAAATCCGGGATATTGATGCGTAAGCTAAATTACATAGCGATCATTCTTGTTATGCTTCTAGGCAGTGCCTGTGAGACAGAGCCGATCATTTTTACCGGGCCTTACTTCGTTCGGTTTACAGAAACAAGTTTGAGTTTGAAAGAAAGTTTCAGCAAACCCGTACTTATAGAAGTACATCAGGCAGGCGATGCCTTGGAGGAAGATTTGGTTATTGCCTATAAAGTAAGTGGTAATGCCCGGTCAGGTGTTGATTACGTAATTACGGGTGAAGTGGGCAAGGTAACTATCAAGAAAGGTGAGTATTTGGGTATTATCTCTTTATCGCTTATCAATAACGCAAATAATATAATCCGAAGTCAGGATTTAATCTTAACCTTGGAATCTTCCTCTGCAAGCGAACGAAAAGTTGGCCAGGGCAAAAGCAATATTGGCAGCACGTTTACGCTTACCATCATTGACGATTGTATTTTAGGTGGCACCTACATCGGTCAACGCAATTCAGTCAATCAATCCGGTATAACCATAACCAGTTCAGATTGCGAAACCTATATGCTTTCGAACTGGAATATAAATCTATTCAATACCGATGCACCAATGGATTTAATCTTCATCGATAATGGTGACAATACCCTGACAATTCCCGAACAGGAAGAAGAGAACATTGCCGATGAGGTGGCCACCATAAAAGGCACGGGCGTTGTCGATCCCTTGACGAGAATAATTATTATGACTATTACGTTAGTTGATTTTGATGGACAACCGCAAGTAACCATTACATACTTACCCGATTGAGCATGAAAAATCATTAACTTATTTTCTGCTTTTGTGCTTTTAGTATCGGCACTTTCCTGTTCGGAGGAACTTGTGCCTTACTCCGTATACCTATACAAAAGTCTTTACAGGAGAGAATAGTAAAACCTGGAAAATAAAATTTCTGGAAGAAACTTTGGATGGTGAGGTGCTTAATCGCTTTTCGTTGAGCTGTGCGGCTGATGACAAATATACTTTTTATGCCAAAAATGAACACACCTTTGAAGTTTTAACTGGCACCTTAAAGTGTGACTCCACAGAACCGGCTTTGATTAAGGATGTCTGGACGTTTACCAATGCCTCCGCAACACTTACCATGATATTACCTTTCTTTTCGGTCAATTCTGCAATTCCACTAATTGTGCGGACTGCAGACGATGACGAAATGGTATTAGAAATTTTCTTGGACGAAGAAAATAAAGGTAGTTACCGAATTCACTTTGAGGTTATCGATGAAAATTAATGATACGCATGAACGTTAAGTTACTTTTCTTGCTCTGTATTCTTACAGCCTTTATTCAAGAGGCACATGCACAAGGTGTTCCTCCGCGCGAGTGCGGTACGATGGAACAAGACAGTATTAATCGGGCGCTATATCCACAACGAGGCACGCTCGATGAATTTGAACAAGCGTTACAATTAAAAATCCGGGATTTAAATGCCCGTAAAGCAGCGGGGCTACGAACGCAAGGAACCGTGCTATTTATTCCTATCATTGTGCATGTGGTTCATAATGGAGAAGCCATTGGTACCGGACTAAATATTAGTCAGGCGCAGATACAATCTCAAATTCAGGTATTGAATGATGACTTTAGAAAGAAGTTAGGCACTCCGGGGTATAACACAAATCCGGTGGGTGCCGATATAGAAATTGAGTTCTGTCTTTCACCTGTTGATCAAAATGGTAATGTATTGGCTCAACCCGGCATTCACCGCTACAATGGAAATAAAACTTCATGGACACGCAATGAAATTGAAAATCAACTCAAGCCAACTACTATCTGGAATCCAAATCTCTTTTACAATGTATGGACAGTCAAATTTGGAGGCACCGATGCTAATCTTCTTGGCTATGCGCAGTTTCCCGATCAATCGGGATTGTCTGGATTGAATCCTGTTGGCGGCCCGGCTTCTACAGATGGCGTTGTTATTCAATACACTTCGTTCGGGAATGGATTTCCGATTCAACAACCGCCCTATAATCAAGGAAGAACACTTTCGCATGAAACCGGTCACTGGCTTGGCTTACGGCATATCTGGGGCGATAATGATAATTGTGATCCTAATACCGATGATTTCGTTGCTGATACTCCCTTACAAGGAAGTGAGAGCCGGGGTTGCCCCACAAACAAATTGTTGTGATGGAATTACTCTGGCGATGGTTCAAAACTATATGGATTATTCGGACGATGCCTGCATGAATATTTTTACCGAAGGGCAGAAGACCCGCATTCAAGCGGTAATGGAAATGAGCCCACGCAGGAAGACATTGATAGACGCAAATCTTTGTAGTCCGATAATAGCTGATGTACCGACTGCTAATTTCACATCCGATAAGCAATTGGTTTTAAAAGGAGGTGAGATAATTTTCACGGACCTATCAACTAATTTCCCCACCTCATGGGCTTGGGTGTTTGAAGGAGGTGACCCAGCTACATCTACCGAGCGCAATCCGAAAATAAATTATAATATTCCAGGCCTCTATACAGTATCATTAATTTCTACCAACTCGTTAGGGCCTTCCTTGATAAAGGAAATAGTTGGCTATGTAACGGTTTCGGAAGAGGGGCTTTGCAGCAGTGCAACAAATTTTCTCGCGGGCTACACGCCTTCATTACTTCCGCTTTCATCTTTTGGAAGTTATACGGGCTATCTCACAGGCCATAATAGTTTGAAAACAAAAGCAGTTTCGGAGTTTTTTAAAAATGCACAGGGCTACGAATATGTGAGTGGAGTCGAAATTAATTTTGGATATGTTTATGCCAGTAGTGAGGAAGCAACCGTAACCATCACGGTATGGAATGCGCGTGGTCCGCAGAACGCACCGGGCTCGGTAGTAGAACAAAAAGTTGTGCTGCTTAAACAAATTCAAGATGATATAGACAATAATCAGGCTACCTCCATTGTATTCGATCGCGAGACACCTGTGTTTAGTCGGCCCTACCAAATTGGGGTAGAATTTAATTATGCAGATGGCGATACGGTTGCCATTACTTCGTCTGCCAACGGGGAAGCCAACAACGCTACTTCGTGGTTAAAAGATGCAAGCGGAGTATGGACTCCTTATTCTATTGCATTGGGTGCCAACATAGCGATGTCAATTAGGCCCATCGTAGGAGTGAATCCATCGGTTCAGATTTCTGCTTCCAAATTATTGGTTTACCCAGGCGAGGAAGTTATCCTCAATGGAAAAGGAGCCAGTATTTTTGTCTGGAATTCGGATGATGGTGTAGTTAATAATTTTGCGGGCCCTCAGTTAGTAGCAAGGCCAACAAAAACGACTACGTACACCACTACCGGTTCTGGCTTACCCCTTTGCAATACAGAAGCCAAAACCACCATTTATATAAGAGATAATGTAGTGGGAATTAAGAACGAGTATCGGGCCGATGATATTCATATCTATCCGAATCCGGGAACAGGAAAATTAAACGTAACTCTTGAGAATAGCTACCTGGGTGAAGTATCCATTAGGATGATTTCGCTTTGGGGTAGAGATGTGCTACCAATAACCCGATTTCAAAAAACAGGTTCTCAATCACAAATTACTTTGAATAGTGAAAGCGTGCCGCAAGGAATGTATATCATTCAAGTTGCCATGGGCGATAACCTTATTATAAAAAATGGTTAAAGCAGTAAGTGCATATCACGCGTGTTGAAAAGAGGAAGATATTGCTTAACTTTATTGATTGGTAGAATTAATAAAATCATTATGCAAAAGTTTTATACAGCCCTTAAGTCATTTGTCCTGCTTGGTGCCTTTGGTCTTGCGTTTACATCGTGTAAGGATGATGAGCCCGAAAAATTCAATCTGTCGTTTGCATCCGCTACCGGTACCGCAAAAGAATCGGATGAGAGCATTCTCATTGAGATTAAACTTGATAAGCCAGCGCCAGAAGATATTAAAGTTAAATTTAAATTATCGGGTACTGCCTTAGACGATGTTACTGAAAAAGATTATCCCGATTATAAGGTAGATGGCGATTATGATGCGATTGTAATTGCCCAAGGAGAAACTTCTGCCAACATAACGCTGATTCCTTATTCCGATGATTTTATTGATGATAACGAAACGATTATTGTAACGATTACAGAGGTTGACAATGTGAATGTAATATTTGATGCCACACAATTATCAACAACTACACTTACCCAGGAAGATGGCATGCTTGTTTATTTGGAATGGCCAGCATCAAATTCTACAGCTGGTTTTGTTGACATGGATATGTTTGTTCGGATAGGAGCATCCACTTCCAGTTATAATTACCTTATAACAGGTTCAGTTTACCCTGGAACTACTCGTAATTATGAGGCGGTTTTTATACCCAAAACATTCATAGGCACTTTTTTTGGCCTTAATTATACCAACACAACCTATGGGCTGAGCTATAACTATTATGATGGAACCAGGGATGATCTCAAGTTTGAAGTAACCTTTGCTGAGTTCATTAACGGAGTACTTCAACCAGAAGCCGCTCATAAAAAATACACAAATGCGGTTAGTTATACAAAAGACAATATCAACACATGGACTGATGAGTATCCTTCCATTATTGCCCAAACATTTGCCAATGTAGGCGGTAACTACCAGGATTTTTCTGAGATAACAACCCCTGTGTCAGGCAGTAGAACAGGAATAGCTACTACTAATGAATTCATTAATCCCCTTTACAGGGAAAAACAAGAAAGTCCTTAAAAACACATACGCTTCCAGAGAAATACAGGCATCAATTCTAAAAACTTCCTGTTTAGGCAGAACAATTAGCTGACATTAAACGTTGACATGGCGTGTGGCCTCAAAGCCTTACCACACGCTGTTTTTTAGTAAATACCTAGTTGATTAAGGCATGCCGAAAAAGATTTTGATTACACGTGTTATCCCTGATGTAGCCCACCAACTTCTTACCCAAGCGGGATTCGAAGTAAGTGTATGGCAAGGGGATGAGCCCATGACCCAACCCCAATTAATTGAACAAGCAAAACAAGTAGATGCTTTGTTATCCTTAGGTTCCAATAAACTGAATCGAGACTTTTTTGACCAATGTGCCCACCTCGATGTAGTGGCGCAGTTTGCTGTGGGGTATGATAACATTGATTTGGCCGCAGCATCCGAGGCAGGAATCCCTGTAAGCAATACCCCTGATGTGTTAATGAGGCAACCGCAGACGTAGCGTTTGGATTGATGATCGCGGTTTCCCGAAAAATGTTTTATCTCTATAAAACCATAGAACAAGGAAATTGGAAAAAGTTTGAGCCCATAAAAACCTTGGCATTGAGCTGAGTGGAAAAACGCTGGGGATTTTTGGAATGGGACGAATTGGAATGGTCATGGCGCAGCGTTGTCAAGGGGCTTATAAGATGAATGTTATTTACCACAACCGGAATCGTAACGAAGAGGCCGAAAAACTTTATGGTGCCAGGTATGTATCGTTTGAGGAGTTATTAAAACAAAGTGATGTGCTCTCTGTTCATAGTGTTTTAAGCGCTGAGACACGGGAAATCTTCAATGCAGAAAGATTTAATCAGATGAAAAGAACCGCCATCTTTATTAATACCGCACGGGGTGGCGTTCATAATGAAGTCGATTTAATAGATGCTCTGCGTGCAAAAACGATTTGGGGTGCTGGATTAGATGTAACAAACCCCGAACCGATGCTCCCGAATAATCCGCTGTTGTCAATGCCTAATGTGGCCATACTGCCACACATTGGGTCGGCCACAGAAGAAGCGCGTCATGGAATGGCACGGTTAGCCGCAGAGAACATCATTGAATTCTATGCGCACGAAAGAATGATAACCTGCGTAAATCCGGAAGTGCTTTCAATTCTTAAGGATAAGTAGCTTTAATCCAGGATGCAGGATATTAAAACCAAATTAAGGTTACTCATCCTGTAACTCATTTTTCTTTTTATCTTCGACCATGTCATTAATTGTGGCCTCATTGAATTCGGGAAGTAATGGAAATTGCTACTATGTTGAGGATGGTGAAGATGCCGTTTTAATTGATGCGGGGATCTCCAGTCGTGAAACAGAAAACGAATGAAGCGAATGGGGCTATCTCTAAAAAAAGTAAGAGGAATCTTTATTACGCACGAACATAGCGATCACATTGGTGGGGTCGCTAAACTTTCTAAACGACATAAAATTCCGGTTTTTATTACGCAGGCAACCCGATTGCAGGGTAGATTAAAATTGGAAGATTCATTATGCCATACTTTTAAGGCGCACGAACCAATCACCCTCGGCAATTTATCTATTACGCCCATTCCCAAACTTCATGATGCAGTCGATCCACATAGTTTTGTTGTATCCAGTGAACAAGTACGAATAGGATTTTTTTACAGATACGGGCGCACCCTGCGAGCATCTGATTACTGGTTTTTCCCAATGCCATGCTGCATTTTTAGAAGCCAATTATGATGAAGATATGCTGGAGTATGGCGGCTATCCGTATAGGCTTAAGAATAGGATTCGGGGCGGGCATGGTCATCTCTCAAATAAACAAGCCTTAGCTTTGTTTCTTCAGTATCGGCCTGCGTATATGAGCCACTTGTTTTTGGCACATCTTTCAAACAATAACAATACCCCTAAAAAGGTAAAAGACTTATTTGAGCCGGTTGCCGGAACTACAGAAATTGTAATTACACCAAGAGATAAAGAGACTAAGCTTTATCATATCCGAGCTTCAGGAAAATTGTTCAGCCCGAAAACCGACAAGCCGCAGCAGCTTAGTTTGTTTCAGTAATCCAAAATTAGATTATTAGAATTGATAAAGAATGGCATTGATATTCATGCCGGCACCCACCGATGCAAAAACAACTTTATTACCTTCTTGAATAGTCTGCTCAGGAAATTTGTCTTTCAGAATCAAATCCAGAAGCGTAGGTATAGTGGCCACCGAACTATTACCCAACCACGAAATAGTCATCGGCATTAATTTTTCACAAGGTGCCTCTTGGCCATATAATTTAAATAGTCTTTGTAAAATGGTTGCATCCATTTTACCATTGGCCTGATGGATAAGTACTTTACTAATCTCGGTAAGCGAAACGTTCGCCTTATCAAGTACTTCTTTAATTAAAAGGGGCACATAATTTATGGCAAACTCATAAACTCTTCGGCCATTCATTTTAATGAAGAGATCATCAGCCGCTGAGTGATCCGTTGAATAGGAATGATCCATGGATAACAACATGGCATGCTCGTAGGCATGCGTTTGAGTTTTATGAGCAATAATGCCACGATGGTCGTTTGAAGCCTCCAGAATTACGGCACCGGCCCCATCACTATAAATCATGGAGTCGCGATCATGTGGATCAATCACCCGCGATAAAGTTTCTGCGCCAATAACGAGGCATCGTTTAGCATCTCCTGATTTAATGTAGTAATTCGCCTGAATTATACCTTCCACCCAACCCGGGCAACCGAATGGTAAATCATAAGCAACACAATCAGGGTTCTTAATTTTTAAAAGGAATTTGATGCGCGAAGCCAATGAGGGCACCAGGCTGCTGCGATTACTGTCAACCCTTACGTCACCAAAATTGTGAGCAACAATAATGAAGTCGATCGTTTCTTTATCAATGTTTGAACTATCCAGTGCGTCTTGTGCAGCCAAAGCACCAAGATCAGAGGCTTGTTGATTATCATCTGCGTAGCGTCTTTCTTCAATGCCAGTAATCTCTTTGAACTTTTCAACAACGATTGAATTGTTATTTTTTATGCGCGAGTTATCTTTTTCGAAAAATTCCGAAACTAAAAAATCATTATTATAGATTTTATTTTTTGGAATATAAGAACCCGTGGCACATATTACAGATGAAATCATTTAGTAGTATAAAGATTAAAGCAAGCGATATTAGACAATTAAAAAATAGACCACAACTTATTTTATAAAAATTTAGCTTATTGCTTACTATTACTCGTTAGCTTTTAGTGTAAGATTGCTTCGATCAGGTGATCACCAGCCATTCCACTTTCGCATAGAAAAAGAACAGGTTCGGCCTTTACCAGGCATATACATGCACTGTATTTTTAGCTCTTAAGGATAAGAAAAGTGGTTAAGGCTCTATGGGTGAAAATAGTGCAATTAACCTATTAATAAGCGCATATTTCCAATCCCGGTCACGGATAAATACTAAGTGGTGTAATGATCAAATCACGAGCCTTTATCCTTACATTTGCACCACCATGGACATCATCAGAAGTTGGCGCGAACAGAAGATTTTACTTAAGCGTAAATTTCCCATTCTTTCGGATGATGATTTTCTCTTTGAGGATGGTAAAAGGGAAACCATGCTGCAAAAAGCTTGAGGAAAAGCTTGGGATGAGTAAGCCTGAATTAACATTGATTTTTGAGGAGATACAACGCTCTTAATTTTTTTTGGGAACTATTGTAAGGCACGATGAGTTACCACACGATATGAGTGAAACCCTGAATTTAAATAGACAACAAACGTTAGGTGAAGAAATCGCGAATAGCATCAGTCATGGTGTTGGATTTCTGGCTGCCGTTGCCATTACTCCTTTACTCGTTATAAAGCTATCCCAATGGGAGCAGCGGCTATAACAGGTGCGGCTATTTTTGGCGCTACTATGGTTGTGCTTTACCTGGCATCCACCCTTTATCATGCATTTCCAAACAACCGGGCCAAACGTCTATTCAGAATTTTTGATCACAGTGCTATTTTCTTATTGATAGCGGGTACATACACGCCCTTTACATTAAGTGTATTGCCAGGGGTCTGGGGTTGGACTTTGTTTGGGATTGTGTGGAGCCTGGCTATAGTAGGTGTAGTAATAAAATCGATTCATCGGATAGGTACGAGCAAACTTTCCATGGCCCTCTATCTAGGCATGGGTTGGTTGGCAATACTTGCTATTAAACCTTTGTATGATGCCATGCCTGCCTGGGGTTTATTTTGGTTGTTAGCCGGAGGGCTTATGTATTCGATGGGCATTGTCTTTTTCGCATACGATCATAGGATCCGCTATAGTCATTTCGTATGGCATTTATTTGTATTGGCCGGAACAGCCTGCCACGTGGTAGCTGTTTTAGGGTATGCCCTGTAACCCAAATAATTTTTAGTTTCCTTGAGTAATAGAAAGTTTGAATACGACTTTTTAACCGTGTTACCAGATACGGTAACAGTATAAAATTTTGATGTAGAATGAGTACAACTGCAATAAAAGCAATCAAGCCTTTGGGTTTCCCCTGGCAAACACAAGATCCCTTTCTTTTTGTGTTCATCATGAAGATCATTATCCAAAAGGTAATGATCTAATGGGGCCAGCTGCTTCATTAGCAGGTCGACAAATCGGGCAGGATTTTGCACCTAATAAAGAAGGGTGGAGAATGTATCATGGTGAACAGGTCCCCGGATTTCCAGCACATCCGCATCGCGGTTTCGAAACCGTTACGGTTGTTACTGAAGGACTCGTTGATCATTCAGATTCGTTAGGAGCTGCAGGCCGTTTTGGTTTTGGCGATGTGCAGTGGATGACAGCCGGTAAAGGCGTGCAGCATTGTGAAATGTTTCCTTTGTTAAATAAGGATAAAGAAAATCCTCTTGAACTATTTCAGATTTGGCTTAATCTGCCAAAGGCAAAGAAATTTGCACAGCCACATTTTGCTATGTTATGGGCTGATTCCATTCCCACGTTCATACATAAAGATTCAAATCAAAAAACGACTCATGTCAAAGTGATTGCCGGAAGTATTGAAAGCACAATGGCTCCGGCCCCCGCTCCTGAATCTTGGGCGGCTGATAAAAATAATGAAGTAGCTATCTGGACAATTAAAATGGAACCGGGTGCGCAATGGACGTTGCCGTTGGCTTCGGCTTCTGTTAATCGTTCGCTTTATTTTTATGATGGCGATTCGGTTCAAATTGCTGATAAAAAATTCTCAACGCATCAGGCAGTCGATCTTCATGCTGATCAATCGGTAGTTTTGATTAATGGCAATACAGAAAAAGAAGAAGTAAAAACTAGTTGATTCCTATTTAAACAATTAGTCATTCGCCAACCTCTACCCAAAAATTGGTAGAGTCTCTCGAATCCAAATAAACTGCAATCTCCTGCCCAGGAGAAAATTGTTTTTGACTCCAGATGTTATGGCTTTTGAACATTTTTTTTTGACCAGAAACTTCAGCCGCGCATTCTATAATTATCGGATGACGATTATTCATACTTATGGAAGTATTGAAATATACATCAGAGATAACCGCACGTAATTTTTTACATGTTCGAAGGAGTAATTCCCGTTTAGCTTTTTGTTTTGCAATGAAATAAAGAAGGCCTCCCCCTATGGTGGCAAAAAGAAGGCCGATAAACGTGAAGATCGCGGGGCCAATCCACTCTTCGGAAAGGGTTGTGCCCGTTTGACTATTGATTAATCCATATATCCAGCCCAATCCAATAAAGGCAAAAAGCAGACCTATGGATAAAAAGATGATACCAAATACTTTCACAGCCAACCAAGATACGAAATTGATTATTTATTAAATCCTGGTATCTCAAAATAATTTCGATTCCTCAATTTTTATGTGGAAATTGATCTGTTGTAAGACTTAACCTATTCCATTATGACTACTCGCAGAGCTGCACTTAAATCCATTGGACTTTCCGCTTTGGCAATACCAGCTTTTGGGTTGGATGCGAAATCACAAATCAATCCGATGCCCACATCAAATGATCCCACTTATTGGAATAAGATTCGCGATCAGTTCATGTTGTCGCACGATAGTGTGTTTTTTAATCCAGGTACTGTTGGCGCTATGCCTCGCGTGGTCGTGGAACGAATGACACAACATCTCAATTATATTGGCGAGCATGTAGCCGATTGGGCCTATGTAGATGACAACAAGGAAGAATTTATCAGTGGCTATAATAACCTGATGAGCATCAGAACAAAGGTTGCTAACCTGATTCATGCCAGTGCAGCCGAAATTGCCATGACGGATAATGTGACCAATGGCATGAGTTACATTGCTAATGGATTAACACTTCAACCGGGAGATGAAATGCTTACAACAAACCAAGAGCATTCAGGCGGGCAAAGTGGCTTCATGTTAAAAGCAAAACGATACGGAGCGGTATTTAAAACAGTGGTTATTCCGAAGCCTATTAAAAACTCACAAGAAGCGTACGACATTATTGTAAAATCATTTACACCGAAAACAAAAGTGTTAATGTTATCCCACATGATTTCTGGCAGTGGAGCAATTCTGCCCGTAAAAGAATTATGTGCGGAGGCAAAGAAGCGAGGTATTTTTACTTTGCTTGATGGTGCGCAAACCGTTGGGCATATTGCCATTGATGTGCGCGATTTGGATTGTGATGCCTATGCCGGTTGCTTTCATAAGTGGATGGGTGCACCCGCAGGAACAGGATTTTTATATGTGAAGCAAGATCACATGAAAGACGTTTGGACAACCATTGCGAGTGGACGTTGGGATAATCATGATGACGAAGGTTTCCGTTTTACACAACGGGGAACCGGAAATTTTCCTGTATTGAAAGGTCTTGATGCATCGTTAGATTTTCATAATGAAATTGGACCCGATAAAGTGTATGCCCGGATTAAGTTCTTAGGATTGAGGTTGCGTGAGGGCCTTCGAAAGATTAACAAAGTAAAAATTTACTCTCCTGAAGAAGAAGCGATGTGTGCGGGCATAACGGTTTTATAACGTACAAGGAATGACAGGAGCGCAGTTGCAAGAAGAGTTTTGGGAAAGAGGACGCATGCTCCCCAGATCTTCAGGCCCAGAGTTTGGTGTACGCCACTGCACGCATATCTTTAACAGCGAAGAAGAGATTGATCGTGCTCTCGCTATCGTTAAGGAATTAGCCTAGTAAACGTACTAATTACTTTGCACCAAGAGTAAACCCTGACAATGAAAATCACCAACTTGATTTTTTAGTTAGTTCTATAAGTTGTTGATTTTCATTCGTCAATTATCCAATAGAAATTTCTATTGGATAATTTGGGCCTAAAAATTTTATTATATAGATTAAAACTTAGTGCCAGGGAAATAAGCGGTCTCCCCAAGTTCTTCTTCAATACGAATAAGTTGATTATACTTTGCCATCCGGTCAGAGCGTGACGCAGATCCGGTTTTAATCTGGCCCGTATTCAAAGCAACCGCTAAATCGGCAATCGTGCTGTCTTCCGTTTCGCCTGAGCGATGTGACATAATACTCTTGTAACTATTTTGCTTAGCTAGATTAACCGCATTGATTGTTTCTGTTAACGATCCGATCTGATTTACTTTTACAAGGATAGAGTTGGCAACACCCATATCAATTCCTTTTGCAGAAAGTCTACATTGGTCACAAACAAATCATCTCCAACCAATTGAATTTTACTTCCAATTTTATCAGTCAATTTTTTCCAACCATCCCAATCTTCTTCACCCATGCCATCCTCAATAGAAATAATCGGATATTTCTTAGCCCACTTAGTCCAGTACTCAACCATCTCATCCGATTTAAGTTTCTTACCGTCCGACTTTTTAAACGTATAGGTCTTAGTCTTGGTGTCATAAAATTCTGAACTGGCTGCATCCATAGCGATAAATATGTCAACCCCCGGTTTGAATCCTGCCTTTTCAATTGCTTTCAAAACAATTTCAATAGCTTCTTCATTAGATTTAATATTGGGAGCAAAGCCACCCTCATCACCTACATTCGTTGAGTATCCTTTATCATGAAGTACTTTCTTTAACGTATGGAATACCTCCGTGCCCATTCTTAATGACTCAGAGAATGTATCGGCCTTTACCGGCATCACCATAAACTCCTGAAAGTCGATGGAGTTATCGGCATGGCTTCCGCCATTCAAAATATTCATCATCGGCACCGGAAGCGTGTTAGCATTAACACCACCAATGTAACGGTATAGAGATTGACCCGCTTCCATGGCTGCTGCTTTTGCCACTGCCAGCGAGGCACCCAATATGGCATTGGCTCCCAACTTTCCTTTATTTTTTTGTTGCGTCCAACTCGATCATAATCTTATCAATCAGATTCTGATCAAATACGTCAAGGCCTACAATTTCAGAAGCAATCTTAGTATTTACATTTTCAACAGCTTTAAGAACTCCCTTACCCTGATAGCGTTTCTTATCGCCATCACGAAGCTCAACGGCTTCATGGGTACCTGTGGATGCTCCTGACGGAACAGCTGCACGGCCGAAAGCACCACTTTCAGTAACTACATCAACTTCAATAGTGGGGTTACCGCGACTATCAAATATTTGGCGGGCACGAATTCCTTCAATTAAACTCATAACAATTTTAGTTTTTAGATTTACGAATTACAATTTTACTTTACCAGCACTTCTTCCTTTACCATTTCAACGAATTGATCAAATAAGTATCTCGAATCGTGAGGGCCCGGAGAAGCTTCGGGGTGATATTGAACTGAAAATGCTTTCTTGTTTTTTAATCGCAACCCCATAATGGTATTGTCATTTAGGTGCAGGTGGGTGACTTCAACATCAGGATTGTTTTTCAAGTCTTTATCACTCACAGCAAACCCATGGTTTTGAGAAGTCATCTCACCTAATCCGGTAAGTAAATTTTTTACCGGATGATTTAATCCACGATGACCGTGATGCATTTTGTACGTTGATAACCCACACGCTAATGCCAATAGTTGTTGGCCAAGACAAATTCCAAAAACCGGCTTATCCGATTCTAAAATTTCTTTTACCGTTTTAATAGCGTAATCCATCACCGAAGGATCACCCGGCCCATTGGAGATAAAATATCCCTGGGGTTCCCATCGATCCATTTCTGCGAAAGTTGTCTTTGCCGGAAAAACCTGAACATAACAATCGCGTTCGGAAAGGTTTCTTAAAATATTGGTTTTGATTCCAACATCCAGTGCAGCTATTTTATAGGTAGCCTTCGGATTACCAAAAAAGTAAGGTTTTTTAGTACTTACCAAAGACGAAAGTTCTAGTCCATCCATCGAAGGCACTTTTTTAATTTCTTCTTTCATCTGGTCTGGTGTAAGCACCGATGAAATGAGCGCATTCATAGCCCCTTTGCTGCGAATGTAGCGTACCAATTGGCGCGTATCTATGTCGGAAATTCCAACTACCCTGTGCTTCTCTAAATAGGATTGCAAACTTTCCGTGGCTGTCTTTCGGCTAAACTCTTCCGAAAACTCATTCACAACAAGGCCACTAATTTTAGGAGAATCCGATTCCTGCTCATCCACCACAGTCCCATAATTACCAATGTGTGCGGTGGTATTTACAATGATCTGTCCGTAGTAGGACGGATCGGTATAAATCTCCTGGTAGCCTGTCATGCCAGTGTTAAAGCAAATTTCGCCACCGGAGGTTCCTTGTTTTCCTATAGCCTTGCCTTCAATTAAAAAACCATCGGCCAGTAGTAGATATGCTTTTGTGCTCAATTATTATATGGGTCTTGGGTTTAACAAAAATACTCCGTCTAAAAGGGTTCTGCGCTATATCTAAAGTTAAAATTTAAACAACCGATTACGAAAGGACTATTAGGCAATAAAAAAGGGATTGAACTCGCATTCAATCCCTTTTGTATACTTTCAAGCTTCACTTAGTCCTTCTTTTTGGCTGTTTTCTTGGCTGCCTTTTAGGTTTAGCTTCTTCCTCCGAAGCTTCTACAGCGGTTGCCTCTTCAGCTACATCGCCTTCAGCCTTCTTAGGCTTACGACCTCTACGAGTCTTGGCCTTCTTCTCAGCGCCATCCTTCTTATAGATGTCGTTGAAGTCAACAAGTTCCATTAGACACATCACCAAACTTGATAATGCGGGTATAGCCTCCCGGACGATCTGCAGTGCGACCTGCTACTTCTCCGAAAAGAGCCGTTACAGACTCTTTGTTTTGAAGATAGGACATAACCGTTCTTCTGGAATGCGTTGAATTATCCTTAGCCTTGGTGATCAAAGGCTCCACATACTTTTAAGTGCTTTCGCTTTGGCCACTGTAGTTGTAATCCGCTTATGCAAGATCAGCGAAGAAGCCATATTAGAAAGAAGAGCATGGCGGTGAGCCGACTTTCTTCCAAGGTGATTTATTTTTTACCGTGTCTCATGATTTAATCTTCATCGAGTTTATACTTAGCCAGGTCCATTCCGGAACGTAAGGCTTTTCTCTGCTACCAATTGCTCAAGCTCCGCTAATGATTTCTTTCCAAAATTCCGGAACTTCATCATATCTGAAATATCAGGTTGAACTAAATCGCCTAACGATTTTACATCCGCTGCTTTCAAACAGTTATAGGCTCTAACAGAAAGATCCATATCATGCAAAGGTGTTTTGAGCAACTTGCGCATGTGCAACATCTCTTCATCTACCTGCTCCACTTCACTATCATTACCTGTTTCAAGTTCAATAGACTTGTCAGAGAATAATCTGAAATGTTGAATTAAAATAAAGGCCGCTCCTTCCAATGCTTTTCAGGATGGATAGAACCGTCTGTTTCAATATCAATCAATAATTTTTCGTAGTCAGTTTTCTGCTCAACACGTGTGTTTTCCACATTGTATTTCACGTTCTTAACCGGAGTGAAAATAGCATCGATAGGAATAAAGCCAAACACTTGCTCATTCGGCTTGTTCTCTTCGGCAGGTAGATACCCTCTTCCTTTTTCAATCGTCAACTCAATTTCAAATTGAGCGGTTTCATCCAAATTACAGATAACATGTTCTGTATTCAGAATTTCGAATGAGGAGGTGAACTTGGCTATATCGCCTGCTTTAAATTGCTTCTGCTTTTTAATGCTTACTACAATTTTGCTGTCAAAATTCTCTGACACCTTCTTAAACCTAACCTGTTTCAGGTTAAGGATAATCTCAGCTACATCTTCTACTACTCCTTCAATAGAAGAGAATTCATGCAACACACCTGGAACTTTAATCCCCGTGATCGCATACCCTTCTAGAGAAGACAAGAGAATTCTTCTTAATGCGTTGCCGATAGTGACTCCATATCCCTTCTCCAATGGTTTAAAAGTAAAGAGGCCGTGGAAGTCATCTGACTTCTCCATTACCACTTTCTCCGGCATTTGAAATGCTAATATTGACATATCGATTTGATTAATTGTTAAGAATTACTTCGAGTACAATTCAACGATCAATTGTTCATTGATATTCTCAGGAATATCCTGGCGCAACGGCAAGTTGATCAGTTTGCCTACCATTTCATGGCCATCCCATTCAAGCCAATTGTATTTTTTAGCGCTCTGTATGGATAACGAATTTGTGATGGTCTCCAAGGACTTCGATTTTTCGCGAACACCCACTATATCGCCAGGGCGTAGGCTTACAGAAGGAATATTAACCACCTCACCGTTAACTGTAATGTGTTTATGCACAACCAATTGACGTGCTGCTCTGCGTGTAGGCGCAATACCTAAGCGATAAGCGGTGTTATCTAATCTAGACTCAAGCATCTGCAATAAGACTTCACCGGTAACACCTTTCTTGCGGGTAGCTTTATCGAAAATATTCTCGAATTGACGCTCCAGAATACCATAGATGTACTTTGCCTTTTGTTTTTCGGCTAACTGAATAGCGTATTCTGATTGCTTACGCTTTTTCCCTTTACCGTGTTGGCCAGGAGGATAGTTCTTCTTTTGAAGTGCTTTGCTCTCGCCAAGGATAGGCTCGTTGAACCTTCTGGAGATTCTCGCTTTAGGGCCTGTGTATCTTGCCATATTCTATTTTTGATTTACAACTTACGATTTCAGATTTCTCTTATTCGCTTGTCCTAATTTTTAATTTTCAGTTATTAATAAATCGAAATTTGTAATTCTAAATTCGCAAATTTTTAAACTCTTCTTTTCTTTGGAGGACGGCAGCCATTGTGTGGCATAGGCGTCATGTCCTTAATGATCATCACTTCGATACCCGAAGCCTGAATGCTGCGGATGGCAGACTCACGTCCTGCGCCAGGGCCTACAACAAAAACTTCTACTTTACGAAGTCCTAATTCGAAGGCTTTGGTTGCACACTCTTGTGCTGCTACCTGAGCAGCATAAGGCGTGTTTTTCTTAGAGCCTTTGAAACCCATCTTTCCAGCCGAAGCCCAGGAAACCACCTGACCCGTTGTGTTGGTCATGGAGATGATGATGTTATTGAACGTGGCGCGAATATGTGCGTGGCCAATAGCCTCCACATTTACTACGCGTTTTTTGCTCTTATCTTTCTTCTTTTCGACTGGTGCTGCCATACTGAAAAGTTTATATGCGTTTAAATTAATTAACCTTTAGTTGCCTTCTTCTTATTCGCTACCGTCTTACGCTTTCCTTTGCGGGTACGGGCGTTGTTCTTGGTAGTCTGGCCACGCACAGGTAAACCCTTGCGATGACGAAGGCCACGGTAACAACCGATATCCATTAAGCGTTTTACGCTCAATTGAACTTCCGATTTCAGCGCACCTTCAATTTTGAATTGCTCTGCAATAGCGGCACGAATAGCGTTCGATTCTTCATCGTTCCACTCTTTCGCCTTCTTATCCCAGGTCACTCCTACTTGCGTAAGAATGTTCTGAGCTGATTTACGGCCGATACCGTAAATGTACGTGAGGGCTATTTCGCCTCTCTTATTATCGGGAATATCAACACCAGCAATACGTGCCATAATTATCCTTGTCTTTGTTTATACCTTGGATTCTTCTTGTTAATAACAAACAATTTGCCCTTGCGCCTGATGATCTTGCAATCGGCACTCCGCTTTTTTATAGATGATCTGACTTTCATAATCTATTTATATCTAAACGTTATTCTTCCTTTTGTTAAATCGTAAGGGGACATCTCCAACCTTACTTTGTCTCCTGGCAATATGCGGATGTAATGCATCCTCATCTTACCTGATATATGGGATAACACTTCGTGGCCGTTCTCTAATTGCACTCTAAACATTGCATTAGATAACGCTTCCAGAATTGTACCGTCTTGCTCTATCGACTTTTGTTTCGCCACTTATACGAATAATTTAGTTCTATATACTCGTGAGTCGTTAAAACCTCTGTTCTGTCATTAAGGATCGCCACTGTATGCTCAAAATGAGCAGAAGGTTTGCGATCAGATGTCCGGATTGTCCAACCATCCATTTCCTGAACTACACTTTTGGTTCCCAGGTTAATCATCGGCTCGATGGCAAATACCATTCCGGCCTCTAACTTTACCCCCTTTGCCTCTCTTTCCATAGTTAGGAACGTCCGGATCTTCGTGAAGATCTTTTCCTACACCATGCCCTACTAATTCTCTCACCACCCCGTATCCGAATTGCTCTACATAATTCTGTATTGCAAAACTGATATCTCCCACTCTATTGCCGGCTTTCGCCTGAGCAATTCCAATGTGAAGTGATTCGTAGGTTCGTTCCAGTAAATCCAACACTTCGCTATTCACTTTTTCAAGTGGATAAGTGTAGGCGGAGTCACTATGGAATCCCTTAAACTTTACACCACAATCAACCGAAACGATATCGGTTTCTTTTAACTCGTAAGTTCCTGGAAAACCATGAACCACTGTTTCGTTAACCGAGATACATAAGGATGCCGGAAATCCGTGATAATTTTTAAAGGAAGGAATCCCTCCTTGATCACGAATAAATTCCTCGGCAACCCGATCCAATTCTTTGGTAGTAACACCCGGTTTTACCCTTTTAGCTACCTCTCCATGCGCTTTTCCTAAGATCAGCGCGCTCTCCCTAATTAATTGAATCTCATAGTCCGTCTTGTAGCGAATCATTCAACCTCAAGCCGCAGCAAACTGAGAACGTCCTTTCACTCTACCTGATTTCATCATCCCCTCGTAATGCCGCATCAATAGGTAACTCTCCACTTGTTGAAGTGTATCTAACACAACTCCCACAAGAATTAACAGAGAAGTACCACCATAGAAGTGAGCAAAATTCTGCGTGATTCCGGCCTTCACTGCAAAGGCAGGAAGAATGGCAACCGCGGCAAGGAAAATAGCACCTGGTAAAGTAATCTTTGATAAAATACTATCTATAAACTCGGCTGTTTGCTTACCTGGCTTAATACCCGGAACAAAACCACCGTTTCTTTTCAAATTGTCTGCGATATCATTCGAAGGAACAGTAATCGCTGTATAAAAGAATGTAAAAATCAGAATCAGAACAGCAAACAATAAATTGTATTGCCATGAAGTAAAGTCAGCAAACGTAGAACCAACATAAGATCCCAAATCACTGTCCTGCCAGATTTGAGCTACCAGGGGTGGGATAAACATCAATGCCTGAGCAAAGATGATGGGCATTACTCCGGCAGAGTTCAACTTCAATGGAATGAAATCGCGCTTGCCACCGTATAATTTGTTACCTACTACCTGCTTGGCATACTGAACCGGAATTCTTCTAACAGCCTGTGTAAGGGCAATTACACCTACCACCACGAAAAACAGTGCGAGGGCTTCTAAAATGAAAAGTAACATCCCATTCATTCCTTTCGCATCAATCTCCTGATAAATAGCTGCCGGGAATCGTGAAACAATTCCGATCATGATCAACATACTAATACCATTGCCAATACCTTTATCTGTAATCCGCTCGCCTAACCACATACAGAACATAGTTCCGGCAATCAAAATTACAATGGACGAAACCGTGAAGAACATACCCGGATTTAAAATTGCTTCCGCGTTAACCGTTGCACGGATGTAGCCATAAGACTGTGCGGCCGTAATAATAATTGTTAATACGCGGGTGATTTGATTCAATTTCTTGCGACCACTTTCACCTTCTTTCTGAAGTTTGGTGAAATGAGGCACCGCCACAGTTAATAACTGCACCACAATAGATGCCGAGATATAAGGCATAATACCCAATGCAAAGATGGATGCCCGACTAAACGAGCCACCTAAGAAAGTATTAAGAAGATCGAAAATACCACCCTGGGTTCCAGACAATAAGTTTGGATTCACTCCAGGCAGTACTATATACGATCCCAAACGGAAAATAATCAGAAACCCAATAGTATTGAGAATCCGTACCCGTAGATCTTCGATCGAAAAGATGTTCTTTATGGTTGTAAAGAAACGCTTCATTTATTTCACAGTTGTGGCGCTACCGCCTACGTTTTCAATTGCTTTCGTTGCCGTTTCTGAAAAGGCATGTGCTTCCACACTCACCTTTGATTTCAATTCGCCACGACCTAATATTTTTACACTATCCTTCTTGCCAACAATTCCATTGTCAATCATTAACTGGACGGTAAGTGCCGAAGCCTTGGTCTTCTGAGCCAACTGTTCCAACGCATCCAGATTAAGTGCCTTGAAGTATATTTTATTGTTGTTCTTAAAACCAAACTTTGGAATGCGTCTTTGAAGGGGCATCTGTCCACCTTCAAATCCAAACTTTTTGGAATAACCGGAACGAGACTGCGCTCCTTTATGACCACGGCCAGCCGTGCTTCCACCAGAACCTTGTCCTCTTCAAGGCGCTTATTATTTTTTACCGATCCTTCTGCCGGCTTGAGTGTGTGCAGCTTCATTTTATAATTCGGTTACGCTCACTAAATGCTTAACTTTTTTTACCATGCCCTGTATCTGTGGAGTATACTCCACCTCTACCGAACGATGTACCCTTCCAAGGCCTAACGATTGAATCGTTCTCAATTGAGTTTCCGGTCTTTTTATTGTACTGCGGGTTTGAGTAATTCTAACTTTTGCCATAACTCTTATCCGTTAAAAACTTTAGACAATGAAACGCCACGGTTACGTGCGATCGTTTGAGGATCACGCATAGTTGTTAATGCCTTGAAGGTTGCCTTCACCACATTGTGTGGGTTTGATGAACCTTTAGACTTTGCCAACACATTGTGTATACCCGCGCTTTCCAATACTGCACGCATGGCACCACCGGCTATTACACCCGTACCGACAGAAGCTGGCTTCAATAGAACAAACCCACCACCAAATTTTCCAAGTGATTCATGAGGCACTGTTCCTTTAATAATAGGAACTTTAACTAAATGCTTCTTCGCATCATCAATACCTTTTGTTATGGCATCGGTTACTTCATTGGCTTTCCCTAAACCGTAGCCCACTACACCATTTCCATCACCCACGACTACAATCGCAGCGAAACTAAATCTTCTACCACCTTTCACCACTTTGGCTACACGCTGGATGGCAACCACCTTTTCTTTCAGGTCGATTTCACTTGCCTTTACTGTGCTGACGTTACTTTGTGTCATGCTTTAAAATTTTAAGCCTCCTTCTCTGGCTCCTTCGGCCAAAGCTTTGATATTACCATGATAGAGATACCCGTTGCGATCAAATACTATTTCCTGAATACCACTGGCTACAGCCTTTTCAGCTACCTTCTTGCCCACGCTCTTTGAGATAGTCATATTCACGCCACCCTTCTTATCCAATTCGATTGAGGAAGAAGAAGTAAGGGTATGGCCGGCAGCGTCATCTATTAATTGTGCGTAGATTACTTTATTACTGCGGAAAACTGACAGACGCGGTCTGGCCGATGTGCCTTCCATTTTTTTTGCGGATCCCTTTTTTAATCCTGAGTCTCCTGTCTTTAATGTTTGCCATGATTACTATTATTTAGCAGCTGCTTTACCAGCTTTTCTACGTACAAACTCACCCACAAAACGAATACCCTTTCCTTTGTAAGGTTCTACACTGCGCAACGACTTAATTTTGGCAGCAACCTGACCAATCAATTGCTTATCAATACCTTCCAGAGTTATGGTCGGATTTTGACCTTTCTCCTGAGTAGCTTGTACTTTAAGTTCAGCGGGTATACCCAATATAACACTGTGCGAATAACCTAAACTTAAATCCAATACATTTCCCTGGGCTGATGCCTTATATCCAACACCGATCAATTCTAATTCGGCTTTAAAACCTTTGCTTACACCTTCAACCATATTGTTGATGAGAGAACGGTAAAGACCATGCATAGCCTTGTGCCTTTTTTGCTCTGTAGGGCGCTCGACAACTAAATTGCCTTCGTTCAGTACTATTTTGAAGTCAGTATCAATTTTTTGCTTCAACTCGCCTTTAGGTCCTTTTACAGTAACCAAGTGATCTTGTTCAGAAAAAGTGCAGGTAACACCTTTAGGAATCTCAACGGGTAATCTACCAATTCGTGACATGTTTTTCTTCGTTTAATAGATATAACATAACACTTCACCACCCACATTCAGAGCCTTCGCTTCTTTATCCGTAATAACTCCTCGCGAAGTAGAAAGAATAGCAATGCCCAATCCGTTCAATACTTTCGGCAAATTATCAGCCGGCTTATATTGACGTAGTCCGGGTGAACTCACCCGCTGTAATTTTGTAATCGCTGATTCCTTAGTCTCAGGATTGTATTTCAAGGCTATTTTAATATTGCCCTGACTATTGGATGTGTCCTCGAACTTATAATTCAGGATATACCCTTTATCAAATAGAACCTTCGTTACCTCCTTCTTAATGTTGGAAGCAGGAACCTCTACTACGCGGTGACGAGCCTTTATGGCGTTGCGCAACCGGGTTAAATAATCTGCTATCGGATCAGTTGTTTTCATTTTACTTAGTTAAAAACAAACCCGTTTTTTGGAACGGGCTGCAAAGATATATAACAATTTCTGTTATTCAAACTGTTATCTGGTTTCGGTTTAGCCTGTTTTAAGGGGTGCCCCGACCTGGATACTCAGCAACCTAATATGTATTGGGGCCTTTTACCAGCTAGCCTTGGTTAATCCTGGTATTTTCCCCTCGTTAGCCATTTGGCGAAATTGATTACGGCACAAACCAAACTTGCTCATGTAGCCTCTGGGGCGACCTGTAAGTTTGCATCGGCTACGTAAACGTACAGCGGATGAACTTCTTGGAAGCTTATCCAACCCCGCATAGTCTCCAGCTTGCTTCAAAGCTTTACGCTTTGCTGCGTAGCGTGCTACTAGCTTTTCCTTTTTCTTGTCTCTTGCGATGATTGATAATTTTGCCATCGATTCGATTAATTTTTAGTTACAAATGGCATACCCAACGCCTTCAACAATGCATAGCTCTCTTCATCAGAAGCTGCGGAAGTCACGAAGGTTATATCCATGCCGTTAATCTTACTTACCTTGTCGATTGAAATCTCGGGGAAAATGATCTGCTCCTTTACACCAAGCGTATAATTTCCACGACCATCAAAACCTTTATCACTTACGCCTTTAAAATCACGCACACGGGGTAAGGCTACATTCATCAAGCGATCTAAAAATTCGTACATACGATCGCCACGAAGTGTAACTCTAGCGCCAATTGCCTGATCAAAGCGAAGCTTAAAGTTTGAAATATCTTTCTTTGAGCGAGTAGCCACAGCCTTTTGACCTGAGATGGTTGAAATTTCTTCCAAACCCACATCGATCAACTTCTTATCTGCTACCGCAGCACCAATACCTTTATTGATGCAAATTTTTTCAATTTTTGGTACCTGCATTACCGACTTATACTGAAACTTATCTTTCAGGCCGGGAACGATTTCCTTGAGGTACTTTTCTTTTAATCTTGGAGTTGCCATTATTTAATAAATTCTCCTGTTTTCTTAGAATATCTTTGAAGCTTGCCTTTCTCGTTAAGCTTTCTGCCAGTACGAGTAGGTTTGCTGGTAGAAGGTTCAACCACCATCAAGTTGCTAATATGAATGGTTCCTTCCATCTTCTTTATTCCTCCCTCTGGCTTGCCAGCAGAAGGCTTCTGATGCTTTGTTACCATGTTGATGCCTTCAACAATTGCCCGGTTTTTATCTGAAATGACTTCCAGAACCTTACCGGTCTTTGTCTTGTCATTACCCGCTAAGACCACCACCGTGTCTCCTTTGCGAATGTGCAGCTTTTGCTGCTTGTTATACTTCCTTTCCATAACTTATAATACTTCGGGTGCCAAGGACACAATTTTCATGAATTGTTTCTCTCTCAACTCGCGTGCTACCGGTCCAAAGATACGGGTACCTCTGGGCTCGTCCTGTGCGTTGAGCAGCACAGCCGCATTATCTTCAAAACGAATGTATGATCCGTCTTTTCTTCTGATCTCTTTTTTGGTGCGAACAATTACTGCTCTCGAAACGGTACCTTTTTTCACCTGGCTGGTAGGGATTGCTGACTTTATTGTAACAACAATTTTATCACCTACACTGGCTGATCCTCTTCGGGTTCCACCCAATACATGGACACAAAGAACTTCTTTGGCTCCGCTATTATCTGCTACCGTTAACCGGCTTTCTGTTTGTATCATGGTTACTTCGCTTTTTCGATTATTTCAACCAATCTCCATCTCTTATTCTTGCTCAATGGGCGTGTTTCAGAAATACGTACCGTATCTCCAATACCCGCTTCATTCTTTTCATCATGAGCCATGAACTTGGTAGTCTTGTTCATGAATTTTCCATAGATAGGGTGCTTTACCTTGCGGTTCATGGCAATAGTGATGGACTTAGTCATCTTATTGCTCACCACTTTTCCTATTCTTTCTTTTCTTAGGTTTCTAGCCGTCTCCATGAGAAATTATTTTTGTAATTCTTTTGCTTTCAATTCTGTTTTCAGGCGAGCAATAAGTCTGCGGGTTTCCTTAATTCTCATCGGATTTTCGATAGCCGAAACCTGGTGAGCGAACTTAAGTTTGCGCAAAGCTTCGCCTTCGCTACCGATCTTTTCGGTAAGTTCCGCTAAGGTTAGTCCTTTAATTTCTACGTTTTTCATTTTGCTGCTTGTTCTACGTAATCTCTTCTTACTGTAAAGCGGGTCTTAATCGGAAGTTTTCCATCCGCCAAAGCCAATGCTTCTTTTGCTGTTGCCATGGTAACTCCCCCTGCTTCAAACAGAATAGTCCCTGGTTTAATAACTGCTACCCAATATTCGGGCGCTCCCTTACCTTTACCCATCCGCACTTCTGCAGGCTTGCGGGTAATAGGTTTGTCAGGGAAAATGCGAATCCAAACCTGACCTTCACGCTTCATGGCACGGGTAACCGCCACACGAGCTGCTTCTAACTGACGGGCTGTAATCCAACCGGGTTCAAGAGCTTTTAATGCAAAAGAACCGAAAGCAATAGAGTGACCACGTGTGGCCGTACCCTTCACTTTTCCTTTTTGCATTTTCCTGAATTTAGTCCGCTTAGGCTGTAACATGATTTACTGCTTTTATCTGTTCTTAATTATTTCCGACCTTTTCTTTCTCCTCCACGTTCACCTCTGGGTGAGCGTTCGTTTCTTCCACCACGATCATTACCGCCCCTTCTTCTATCACCACCACCTGCTTGACCTGGTTTATTCTCTCCCGGAGTATTGCTTACGATGCCTACGTTAGTCGAAAGATCTCGCTTGCCGTACACTTCACCTTTAAATATCCATACCTTAATACCAATCTTTCCATACACGGTTTGTGCTTCAGAGATGGCATAATCAATATCTGCTCTCAGCGTATGCAAAGGAATCCGTCCTTCTTTATACTGTTCGGTGCGGGCCATATCGGCACCAGCCAAACGACCTGACAACTTCACCTTAATCCCTTCAGCGCCTACACGCATTGTCGATGCAATAGCTTGCTTCATCGCTCTGCGATAAGAAATTCTTGCCTCTAATTGTTGAGCGATTGATTCACCTACCAAGCGGGCATCCAATTCAGGACGCTTGATTTCATAGATGTTTATTTGAACATCCTTATTGGTAAGTTTCTTCAACTCTTCTTTAATCTTATCAACCTCGGTACCTCCTTTTCCAATAACTACACCTGGACGGGCCGTATGAATAGTTAAGGTTATTCTTTTAAGTGTACGCTCAATAACAACTTTGGCGATACCCCCCTTTTGAATACGGGCATCAACATACTTTCTGATTTTTTGGTCTTCCACCAATTTATCAGCAAAGGAATTTCCACCGAACCAGCTAGAGTCCCATCCACGGACAATGCCTAATCTGAAACCTACCGGGTTAATCTTTTGTCCCATTTATTCTTTCGTTTCTTTTGATTCTGACTTAACCGCCTCGGCCTTTGCAGGCATGCGATCTACTGTTAAGGTTACATGATTTGATCTTTTTCTTACGCGGTGAGCGCGACCTTGCGGTGCGGGTCTAAGACGTTTTAAAATGCGACCACCATCAACAAATACTTCTTTCACAAAAAGATCAGCTTCTTCCAACTTCACATCTGTATTCTTTGCTTCCCAGCTGCTAATGGCCGATAAAAGCAATTTTTCCATTTTAGCAGCAGCGTGCTGAGCTTCGTACTTCAAAATATTTAAAGCTTTGCTTACCCGCTCGCCACGAATTAAGTCAGCCACTAAACGCATCTTACGTGGAGAAGTAGGAACGTTTTTTAAGTAAGAGGTAGAAGCACCCTTTTTTGCGGCTTCTTTTACAGCCTCAATCTTCTCTCTTTTTACGACTGATCTTTTTTTCTTTTTTACTGTTTCCATAGTTCAGGAATCTTGAAAATTCTTGATTTTACCCTTTGTTATTTCCTGAGTGTCCTTTAAACGTGCGGGTTGGCGCAAATTCACCAAGTTTGTGGCCCACAATGTTTTCGGTAACATACACCGGAATGAATTTATTTCCATTGTGTACGGCAAACGTGTGCCCGATACAATCCGGAGTGATGGTAGATCTGCGTGACCAGGTTTTGATCACAGATTTTTTTCCAGCCTGCTCCATAACTGCCCCTTTCTTGGCAAGTCTTGAGTCTAAATAAGGACCTTTTTTAACTGACCTTCCCATAATTATTTTTTCCTTCTTGCAATGATTAAACCATCAGAATACTTCTTCGGGTGACGGGTTTTCTTACCCTTAGACAACAAGCCCTTGCGTGATCTTGGATGACCACCTGACGCGCGTCCTTCACCACCACCCATCGGGTGATCTACCGGGTTCATAGCCACTGGTCTTGTGCGAGGACGTACCCCTCTCCAACGACTGCGACCAGCTTTACCAACACTTTCGTTCATGTGTTCGGCATTTGAAACCGCCCCTACCGTAGCAAGGCAATTCACCAATACATTTCTTAATTCTCCCGAAGGAGTTTTTAATGTTGCATACACCGCTTCGCGGGCAACCAATTGTACAAATGTGCCTGCACTGCGAGCCATAGAAGCACCACGACCGGGCTTCATTTCAACATTATGAATAATAGTACCAATAGGAATTTTAGAAAGCGGCAATGCGTTACCAACCTCTGGCGCGATGTTGTGACCGGAGATTACGGTTTGACCTACTTTAATTCCTTGTGGAGCAATAATGTATGACTTAACGCCATCGGCATAATATAACTTAGCTATGCGCGCAGTTCTTGACGGATCGTATTCAATAGACTTCACAACCGCTGGAATATCAAAACGGTCGCGCTTGAAATCAATCAAACGAACTTTTTGCTTATGACCACCGCCAATATAGCGCATAGTCATGCGGCCCTGGTTGTTACGCCCACCTGTTTTCTTAAGAGTAGTTACCAAAGATTTCTCCGGCTTGCTCTCTGTAATATCCTCAAAACCGGGAGACATCCGATGACGGGTTCCTGCAGTTATGGGTCTAAGTTTTCTCAACGCCATCGTTCAAAAATTATACGTTGCTATAAAAATCAATTACTTCACCTGAAGCCAAGGTTACAATGGCTTTCTTATAATCTGGTTTGCGACCGGATAACACACCTGCTTTAGTAAAACGTGATTTGAATTTACCCAGCACATTAATCGTGTTAACGCGTTCCACATTTACACCATACATTTTCTCTACTGCATTCTTTATTTCTACTTTGTTGGCTGTGGCTTCTACAATAAAACCGTACTTGCCCTTCTCATTCAAAGAAGAAACTTTCTCAGTAACCAGGGGTTGTTTTAAGATGCTCATTGGTTTACTGCTTATTTAATAGGTTATCAATCTTAACTATCGAGCTCTCAAGCAAAATCACCTGCTCTGCATTCATTACATCGTAGGTATTGATTTGATCGGCAGTTATAATTTTGGAGTTCTGAATATTTCTTCCTGAAAGAACTACGTTCTTATTAGCCTCCGGAAGAACCAAAAGTGTTTTCTTATCCTGAAACGACAGGGCTTTAATTAAGGCAATGAAATTCTTGGTCTTTGGTGCTTCAAAATTGAAGTCCTCAACCACAGCAATCATGTTATCCTTAGCCTTATAGGTTAGGGCAGATTTTCTTGCTAAATCTTTAACCTTCTTGTTCAGTTTAAAAGAATAATCGCGAGGGGTTGGACCAAAAACACGACCACCACCTTTATATTGAGGATTCTTAATGTTACCCGCACGGGCGCCACCTGTTCCTTTTTGCTTCTTCAACTTTCTAGAAGATCCGCTAATCTCGTTACGCTGCTTGGACTTATGTGTGCCCTGGCGTTGGTTAGCCAAAAAAGCTTTTTACATCCAACCATATTGCGTGATCGTTAGGTTCAATGCCAAAAACCTCACTGGTGAGGTTTACTTTGCGGTCGGTTATTTCACCGCTAGATTTTACAACTGCTATGTCCATTACTTTTGCAGAATTATCGTTGAATTATTCGAACCTGGTACAGAACCGCTTACAAGGATCAAATTTTTATCGGCTAGAATCCTAACTACGCGAAGGTTAGTAACCTTTACGCGATCAGTACCCATACGGCCTGGTAAACGCTTTCCTTTAATAACACGGGATGCAAAAGATGCATTACCCATAGAACCTGGAGCACGCAAACGGTTATGCTGTCCGTGAGTTTGACCACCCACTCCAGCAAATCCATATCGCTTTACTACTCCTTGAAATCCTTTTCCTTTAGATGTCCCTACGGCATCTATAAAGTCACCTTCAACAAAAACATCCTGCACGTTGATTTGCTTTCCTAATTCAATCAAGCCGTCATACTCCGCGCGGAAGTCTCTGAATTCGACAACATGTTTTTTAGGGCTTGTGTTGGCCTTTTTGAAATGACCAACCAGCGGCTTGGGTGTATTTTTCTCTTTCCGTTCTGCAAAGGAAAGCTGCACAGCTCTGTATCCGTCTACCTCCGTATTTTTTACGTGAGTGACAACACAAGGGCCGGCCTCGATGACTGTAACAGCGATATTCTGGCCATCTGGGCCAAATACGCTTGTCATTCCTACTTTACGTCCTAATATTCCAGGCATGGTTGAAACCTATTTTGCTTGTTTTTAACCCGTTTTGCGGGTTTTGTACCGCAAAAAGGACTGCAAAGATAGGAACTAAACATTAGCTACCAAGTGCACCTTTCAAAAAAATAAATGAGACCAGTTCCTGAACCATAAGAACGAGGGGGATATTTATATTAAATGTCTCATTTTCAATTATATATATCTAAACTTGAAAACTATTCAACCAACTAATATTTATTGTAAGCAAGAGCTGCTTTAACAAAACTCAAAAAAGGTTTTACTTTTCCGATCAATTCTGAATGGCTCGAATGAAACAGGTTTCTTATGGAAAGGGATGGATAATATTAATAACGCTGTTGGTTGGATTACTCGTTGCCAACATCTCTATTGGAAGTGTTCCAATTCCGTTTTCAAAACTATTTTCCAGTCTTTTTGCTGATCACCCCCTGTTTTCAGATATTCTTTGGCACTTCAGGATACCCAAAGCGCTTACCTGCCTGCTTGCCGGAAGTGCACTGGCTACTGCTGGATTGTTAATGCAAACCCTTTTTAGAAATCCAATGGCGGGACCTGATGTACTGGGGCTAACCTCGGGTGCCAGTTTGCTGGTGGCTTTAGTTATTCTACTCGGGCAGTTTAGCACAATTTTCAAAGGAGTGCTTTTCATAACTCCTGGAGCATAGCACTGGCGGCCAGTTTGGGAGGCGGTTTAGTTTTTCTACTGATCATTTCTATTGCCAAATATGTTAAAGACAATGCCGCACTATTAATTATAGGATTGATGATAAGTGCGGCCACCTCATCATTGGTAAGCGTTATGCAATACACCAGCAAGGCCGATGATCTGCAGGCATTCCTGATCTGGACGTTAGGCAGCATGGGTAATACCAACTGGACGGAAATAGGTGTGCTTGCCACAGTAGTTGCTCTCGGCTTAGGGATTAGTTACGGCTCCATAAAATCATTAAACTCCTGGCTATTGGGCGAGAACTATGCGCGTAGTCTTAATATAAATATGGGCCGATCGCGTTTATGGATTGTGGTTGCCACTGGATTACTCACCGGATCGGTAACGGCATTTTGCGGACCTATCGCTTTCGTGGGACTTGCTGTACCACACCTAGTAAGGTTGATTATTCCGGTAACGAACCATAAAATATTAATGCCGGCTGTCATGATGGGCGGCTCTATCTTGCTGCTCTTTTGCGATTTAATAGCCCAACTCCCCGGCAGTACTCAAATCTTACCTCTCAATGCCATTACTTCTCTCATTGGAGCGCCCGTTGTAATCTGGATGGTTATTAAATCAAAAAGAATCAGTGTCTGAATCTACCCCCATAATGCTACAGACCAAGAACCTCGCTACAGGATACAAACTGGATGGCAAGGATTTTCCGCTCTTTGATAACCTGAACCTAAACCTGTATAAAGGAGAACTGGTTTGCTTTATGGGATCTAATGGTATTGGTAAAACAACATTAATTAGAACATTAGTTGGACTTCAAAAACCCTTACGGGGATTTATTGAGATTCCCTCCCAAGATTCCGTGGCATTGGTTCTTACCGATAAAATTACATCTTCCATAATGACCGTCTATGACCTGGTGTCGTATGGCCGGTATCCTTATTTGAATTGGAATATTCAATTGTCGGCTAATGATCATAGGCTAATTGAAGAATCTATTAAGCGAGTGCATTTAGAACCGTTGGCTCAAAAGAGAATCTCTGAACTAAGCGATGGCCAGTTACAAATGGCTATGCTTGCCAAAGCCCTTGCTCAGGATACTGCCATTCTTTTTCTGGATGAACCTACGGCCCATCTTGACCTTAATAATAGAGTAGAAATAATGAATTTACTGCGCACATTATGTCGCACGGAGGGAAAAACAGTTTTGGTAGCCACGCACGAACTGGATCTTGCCTTACAAACAGCAGACCGAATTTGGTTAGCAACAACAGAACGAAAAATTCTAGAGGGGATACCAGAAGACCTGGTATTAGACGGCACCTTTGATGAAGTGTTTCGGTTTAAAGGATTTGATTTAAAATCCGGAAAGGTAAGTCAGGAGCCATACCGAAAGAAGGCTCTGCAACTGGAAGGCCAGGGACATGAGTATCTCTGGACAAAAAATGCGTTGGAACGGACGGGCTACGAAATCAAAGCCTCGTCCGTAATAAAAATTAAAGTAATTCAAAAAGACAATGCTATCACCTGGAACTTAAGTAATCCAAATACAGCGATTGACTTCACTAATCTTTCGAGGCTGCTCGACTCACTTGCTAAGGAAGAGCGAACTTAGTTCAAAAATTACTTTTCCTATTCCAACTTTTAAGTCCGCTCCACACCCAAGCCGGGTTTATCAGAGCAATACATAATACCCTCCTTTAATATAAATCCACCCTTCACTACATCTTTGGATAAATCCAAACTTCCGTCCAGGTCGATATACTTCGTATTCTCACAGGCAAAAGCGGCATGCAAGGCAGCTGTGATACTTACAATACTTTCATCATTGCATCCCCAGAATAAATCTACCCCGGCTAAAGATCCAATGTCAGCTATTTTCAGTGCCTGACTTACGCCCCCACACTTCATCAACTTTATATTAAAGATTCCGGTTGCTACAGGAGGCATCACCAATTGATAAGCACTCATCGGTGTAAGCAGCGCTTCATCGGCAGCCAATACCTTTCTGATGTCGGCTGGTAATTTTTTAGTTTCCTCTATGGCTTTGGCAGGAAGCGGTTGTTCTATCAATTCAACATCGAGTGATTTTGTGCGATTATAAAACTCGATAGTTTGCGCTGATGTGTATCCTTGATTCGCATCAATGCGGATCGTAAATTTTTTCCCGAATTTTTCACGCAACTTCACTATTCGTTCAATGTCCTCTTCCAGGTCCTTTCCCAACTTCACCTTAAGTACGCTAAAGCCGCGCTCCTCATATTCCTGGGCTTCTTTTACAGTCTCGTCAACATTCTTTATACCAATGGTAATTGAGGTCGGCAGTGACTTTATTTTCTGACCTAAATATTTCACTAACGGTACACCCAGAAATTTGGTGTAGGCATCGTACAAAGCAATATCAAGCGCTGCCCGTGCAGCCGGATTTTTTGGAAGCTTTTTCCAAATCTCAAACGTCAATTGATTAAGCTCGCGGATATCGCGACCGATCAAGAACTGAATGTTGTTTTCTTCAAGTGCTTTCTCACACTGTTCAAAACTTTCGTTTGTTACATATTCGCTGGGGCTGGCCGCACCTATTCCGGTAACCCCATTATCTAAGGTAATCTCAACAAAGGCATTTAACACTTCATCTATTGTTTTAAACGCAATGGTATAAGGCTTTGTATTAACAAGATCGGCAGTCCAGACTTTGATGTTTTTTATTTTCATTTTATTCGTTTTTTAATGAGCTTAGGGTTTCGGGAATGATGATAAACTGCGTAAACTTTAATGATGGTTCCATAAACACCAAATATAATTTTGTAAGGAAATCGTTGAAGGAAAATACTTCTTGATTTTTTGTAACCCGGTGAGTATCCCAAAGGATTGCGTGTCAATCGGTGTAAAGCTACCTCAAAACTCAGGATAAATTCTTGTTCAAGGCCTTTTCTCTGCAAATAATACCAGTCTGCTATATCAATCAAATCGACCAAAGCCTGAGAAGTAATTTCAATCGTGTAATTATTGGTCACTATCTATTTTTAGTCGTGCCTTCACCTCTTCCCAAGTATAGGTTTTACCTTTTCCTGATTCATGGAGAGCAATTCTTCGGTCAAGTTCCTTTTTCTGTTCATCGGTAAGAAAGTCTGCATCACTGCTATCTTCAGCAATGCTATCCCAAATGGCTTCTACCATAAGAATACGCTCCTCAACGCTAAGTAGTTTAATTTCTTTTATGTCAACCATATAATAAAATTAATACTTTTTTATACAGCCTCATTACACTTGCGCTATCGACTTATCAATCATATCCTTAAAAATAGCTACTAACCGATCTACGCCATCTTCTAAGGGAAGTATCACCGGTATTCCCAATTCCTTTTCTTTTTGTGTTGCATACGCGCGGGCATCTTGATCAGTCATTTTCGCGGTGTTAACCGTAAGCGCCACGGTTGGCGCTCCATACGTTTTTATGAGTGCAATCTCATCTTTAATCTCAGGCATGTAGGCGGGGTAATATTCCATGTCCTTATACTGTTTGCGCGTGGGGTCGTGTTGCAAAACAACCGCATTAGCGTCAGCAGAAATAATCCACTCTGCCCCAGCTGGACCGCTGGGATTCCGTAGTGATGATTGACCTTCAATAAAAATAATATCCGGTTTCGCCTCCTCCCAACACTGCACAACGGCATGTTCCATTTCGCCTGAGATAAAATCATTTAACGTGCTATCAAAGACAAAACCATACTTCGCGCCTTGCATCCATCCGGTTTGTCCGGTGTATATCATTTCTGCTCTGAAACCCGCTTTGCGCATAGCTGTGGTAAGAAATCGAGTAGTGGTTCGTTTGCCCAAAGCACAGTCGGTACCCAGCACGGCAATTTTAGGACAATGCACATTTTTTATTTTGCCCGACCAAAAATGCAGGTCCTTGAATTTTTTCGGCTTCCTAACATCAATGATCTCTAATCCGCGGGAACGCGCAAAATCCGCCAGCTCCGGAATATCAGAAATATATTCGTGTAAGCCGTTGACTAAGCTATAGCCATGGATAAGCCCGTCTTTTAAAGTAGCTCTTAACGTATCGGGGATAACCCCGCCTTTTGTTGCCACGCCAATGATACAATACTGTGCTGTCTGTTTTGATGTTTTGGCAAACTCTTCTACACTGGCATATACGGGGATATTTCTTTTCTTTCCATCCAACACCTCTCCGGCATCCTGGCCAGCACTCTTTTCGTCAATAACACCAACAATATTGTAGCGGTCGGTGCCGCGAATTAAGCCGTGAGCCGTTTTGCCACTATTGCTGTCCAGATAGCCAGCCGTAATTATAATTGCGTTACTTTTTTCCATAGGTTAGTTTAGTGGGCGAAAAATACGGGGATTAATTGCGATTCTCAAACTGTGGATTGAAATCTACTTTCTCTAAGTGGTCTAATTTTGAATAACCTAAGTATTGGACCCGAGTGCAAATTTTTTAAGGATAGACTTTAGACTAATTTTGGGTTGGTTATTGCTACAGGTAGCTGAAATTATAATATCATGAAATATCTACTTACATCCCTCTTAAGCCTATCAGTAAGTGTGTGTTTTAGTCAGGTCTACTTGGCACTTGGCAACTTACGGACGAAAAACCTGTTTTCAAAGTGAAATGAAAGAGAGCGACACCGAGCTTGAGCTTAAAAGATGCCATGGGCGCCTCCCGACAGTCGGTGGTGCGGATGATTACGTTTAGCAAAAAGGGAACAGCCGAAGAAGGAATCTACTCACAAGGCAAGAAAAAAGGGGCTGATACCAACAAATTCAATTACAACGTTGTAGACAATGAGCTTCAGTTTCTTGATAAGAAATCAGGCATGGCAACCCAACGCTTTATTATTGACGAAATCACTCACACCACCTTGCGCATTCACAACGCACTAAAGGACTGTGAAGTAAAAACGTATACCCGCATTGAGTAATGGTAGAGACAGTCCAAACCAAGCGCGATATTCGAAAACTCAAACAGGATGTGTATTGATACCCACCGAAAAAAGAATCACGGCTTGTGTTTCTTCGCAGGTAGGTTGCAGTCTGGCTTGCAAATTTTGCGCTACCGCGCGATTGAAAAGACAACGCAATCTTAGCCCTGATGAAATCTATGATCAGGTGGCGGCTATTAAAGAGCAAGCCGAATTATTCTTTGGCCGGCCTTTAACCAATATTGTGTTTATGGGCATGGGCGAGCCATTGCTTAACTATGCCAACGTAACCGAAGCCATTGAAAAAATTACTTCACAAAAAGGTTTGAACATGGCGCGTAAGCGGATAACCGTTTCAACCGTTGGCGTGGCAAAAATGATTCGCAAAATGGCAGACGATCAGGTTAAATTCAATCTGGCCGTTTCATTGCACTCAGCTATTAATAAAACACGATCGTCTATCATACCTATTAATGATACTAATTCATTAGAAGAATTAGGCGAAGCGCTTGTTTACTGGTATCAAAAAACAAAAAACAAAGTCACGTATGAATACGTTGTATGGAAGGGCATTAACGATACCGAAGAGGACGCCCGGGCGTTGCTCAAATTTTGCAAGCTGGTTCCTTCTAAGGTAAATCTTATTGAATACAACCCTATTGATGATGGTGAATTTCAACAAGCCTCTGACGATGTTTTGAATATGTATATGGACTTGCTGGAGAAAAACGGAATCACCACCCGCATTCGTAAAAGTCGGGGAAAAGATATTGATGCGGCCTGTGGACAATTGGCTAATAAATCATAAAACTATTTCTAAACCTAAGTCATCTTCTCATAATTAACCTTAATGAGCAAAACCCAAATGAAGTTGATCTTTCTTTTTGCCTGCCTTTCACTTATAAATTTAAGTGTGTCTATGGGCCAGGTCAACACCGTAGATGGCGTGGTTTTAGATTCAGCTTCGTTACAACCCCTTTCGTATGTAGCCATTCAAGTTAAAGGAAAGAATATAGGCCAATCTACCAGCGAAGCCGGACGATTTTCCATTGAATGTTTATTGGGCGATACCCTTGTGTTTACGCGCCTGGGCCACAAAGCGCAATTATTCGTACCGAAAAAAATAGATCAAAATCTTAGTATCATTTTAGCGGAAGACAGCCGGATGTTAAATGATGTAGCGGTGTATGGCGATCTAAAAATTGCTGGCGTAGATGATCAGCAATATAAGGCCAATACCCAGGTTAAGCTAAAAAATCAACCGCTCGCGCCCGCGGCCAATGAGGTGGCCACCTTTGGGCCCGGCATAACCATTGGGTTTGGCGGAAAAGATAAAACAAAGGTAAAGCGCGATGAAAATTCCAAGACAGAAGTTTATCGCAAAACGATTAGCTCGGATGACACGAAGAAACAACTTATTGATCTGTACCAGATCTCGGAAGAAACCTACTATAAAAAATTAGAACGATTTAATAACGAGAATCCGGATGCTAAGTATCTTACCGACCCCAAAGAGATCATCACGTTGATGATACAATTCTTTGCGCTGAAATAAATTATACTTTATCGAAGCCTGAGTTTGCTTACTTTTGAGACTGAATTCAACGCGACATGGAAGAACATTTTCAAAGCTCAGAAAAAGTTAGAGATTTTGTTATCGGCATGAGCGATGGCCTTACTGTGCCTTTCGCCTTAGCGGCCGGATTAAGTGGCGCGGTTGATTCTACCGCAATTGTCATCACAGCCGGGTTAGCCGAGATCGCGGCTGGTTCCATTGCCATGGGATTAGGCGGCTACCTGGCAGGGCGTACAGAAATTGAACACTACGACTCGGAAGAAAAACGCGAATACGATGAAGTGGTAAACAAACACGAAATTGAAATTCAGGAGACCAAAGAAATATTTGCAGAATATGGAGTAAGCGAAGAGCTGCAAGAGCGTGTGGCGCGGGAGATGGCCATGAATCCAAAAAAGTGGGTGGACTTTATGATGCGATTTGAATTGGGGTTAGAGCGGCCTCATAAACATCGGGCTTTTCAAAGTGCATCGATCATTGGTTTATCGTATGTGATTGGAGGACTGATTCCGCTAAGTGCCTATTTTTTTACTGAATCCTCACAAGAAGGATTGATCTATTCTTCCATTATAACCTTGATCTGTTTGATTGTTTTTGGCTTGGTGAAAAGCAAACTTACCGGCCAGCCTTTATTTAAAGGAGCGTTGCACGTAACCGTGGTTGGCGCTGCTGCAGCAGCCGCAGCTTTTGCTATTGCTAAGTTGATTACGTGATCTCATAATAACTTTTTTCTCCCTCGTCCAGGCGCGCGTTTGTAACGCGTGCTGATGAAAAATTATATCCTAGACAAATGTTATAGAAAGCACGCGTTACAAACGGCGCTATTAGTGATGAAGATATTTTGGTAGAGGGCTATTGTAAATCCGATGAAAAAATATTAACCAAATAGAGCACGCGTTGCAAATCGTGCTATCTAATTGCTATTAACCATAACATGATAAACAAAGTGAATTAGACTCCCATCACGTGCTACCCCCCATACTTCAATACGGTAGGTAGATTCCAAATCAGCAGCAAAAAAAGAAAATGTTTTATCACCCGTATTTTTGTCAATAGCAATCTCCGGATTCCAATAAATGGTAGAACGATAATCGCCAGCGCTATGATCAACTTTGGAGTTATCATAATCTGGACCTATCCATTTGCCTGGCTTTGAATAGCCAAAAATAGTTAATGTCCTATAGTTTGGTGCAGTCTGAGTTTGTTCGCTAATTCCATTCTTCAGAAATATCGAAATAACCCCAAACGCACCTTGCGAACCATAAAGAACATTTACCCTTTTAGTAAATCCAATTGACTCAACATTATTCGGATTAATCATACTCAATGTCTGAGCTGGATCACCCGCCATTGGAACATCATTTACTGTAACTAAAGGGCCGCCTTGAAAACTAATTGATTGCCCCCCTGCTCTCGTAAACGCTATGGAGGGAATGTCAGGCCGGACGTCCAAACCGGGCACCTTACCAACTATATAGTAAAGAAGATTTGGGTATCCTTTTTTTTCTAAACCCAGGTCTTGGTCTGTTAAAAGAACATCCGGAGCACCATACGCTGATTTAGTTTTCTTAGTCACCTCCGGGTCTATTCTTCTCGCTTTCACTTCCACTTCTTTTAGCATGGTTACATCTTTCGGTTTTTCATATTCTGAAAAAATGCGCTGCACCGAGCCAGCCTCAACCACATTTATTTTATCATCTGGTTGTGCAAAATCGATGGCCGGGTGGTTTCGTTCCAATAACCTCACGTTGCCATACGGTAAATCTTTCGCCTTATCAGCTTTGTAATAAAATGTAGCGGTATCATAAATGTTTAATCCGGCTTGTTGAAAGAATCCTTTCCCATCGGTTTCTACCAGCAGCACGTTGCGGGGTTTCATCTGCATGAAGTTTAGCAAGGTTTTTTCCGGCTTTCCCTTATCATTAACAAACTGGCCGCTAAAGCCAACACCATATTCTAGCGAGTATTTGAGGTTGGTGATCTTATTAATCTCTTCTTTTCGGATGGTAAGTTTGTCTTCAATAGTTCCCCATTCCGGCACCTTCAATACCTGGCTGGCATCGGTAACTGAGATGGAAAAATTTCCTACCTGTCCGGTAGGCAGGCCTGCCATCGGGTTTCCATTTTTATCTTTCAGTTGAAGCGTGAGCGTAATCTTTTCGCGGGTCTTGTATTCTTGCTTGTCGGTCGTTATCGTTAGCTGATCACTTAACTGCTCTTCTTCCGGTTCGCCAGTGTACTCGACCTTGTCTGTGATATTTAGTATCGGAATAGGTTTTACAAATAACTTATCATCACCAAAGTTGCGCTGCAGGTTTGTATAGGCTCGCAAATAATATGTTCCTGCTTTAAGCGAGTCGGGTAACATAAAATCGTTGTACGAAAAGCCGCTGTCTATTCGTACTGTTTTCTCAGCACAATTTCTTTTTCAGGATTAATCAATTCCACATATAGCGTTTTGCTCAACGAATCGCGCCAGGGTTGGTAGTAGTAATTCATATACGCTTTGAACCAGATGCGTTCGCCCGGATAGTAATACGGCTTATCGGTATGCACATACGTTTTTTCATAAAATCTCAGCATTGTTTCTTCAAACGCTTCCGTTACATCACCAGCAATAGGTTCATAATCGAGTGGCAGTTGATTAACTAATCCCATGCTTGCCATGTCGCCTGTCACTACTAATAATTTAGGATTAAGCATACCTCCATTTATGTTTACCGAAACAGGTTCGCTTGCCGATACCCGACTTGTTTTGATAACATCCCTTGCGTGTATTGGATTACATGTGGTTGAGTTAGTGAGATGCTTGAGTAGCCTACTAATGGAGAAGTGGCAACCATAGATTTTTCATCAACCGGATTTCCGTTTTCATCTTTGATAGAATAGCCTTCGGCCTGCAGTTGGTGCCCAACCAAAGCCATTAGCCAATGTCGCTCCGAACCTAAGAACACATTCTTTCGGTTCTTTTCCCAGTCAATGCTCGTTTGTACATCGGGTGATTGAAGGTATTCATAGCGAACCGGGGCTTGCGCAAAATCTGAGACCGGTAGTCCACTCGGAAAATATTCTATTTCATATCCTAACGATTCAACTTGAATCATTATCGGGGCAGGCATTGAAAAGATGCGCTTTCCATTTTCATCGCTTACTGTTATCTCGGCTTCATTTAATAGTGTATACTTACTAAACCCGTTCTCTCCACTTAGTTTGTTTTTCAGTTCGGTTAGTTCTTGTGCAGTAAGTGGTTTGGATTTCTTCGGCTTCTCTTTTGTCAGCGCAAGTTTTACATCATACGCCTTGCCGCTTTGCAATTTCATAGACGAGCGATACATAGCATATCCTTTCTTATACAAGACAACATCAACAAAGCCTGTTGGTGGGCTCTCCAACTGGAACTTTCCCTGTTCGTCACTCACCGAACCAATAGTTGTTCTATTTAAAAATACTTCTACGTCAGCAAGGGGTTTTCCTGTTTTGCTATCGGTAATTACGCCTGTTACCTGGCCGATTAAAGTTGTACTGGCCAAAGAAAAAAATAAGGCGAGCCTGAACACTAACCAAGCCATTCTCTTCTTGAGAACGTGATTAGTTTTTATTGGGTATTGAATAACCTGCAGAACGTGCCGCATTTAGTTTTAATACAGATATTAAAAATTAATACTTTTCATAACCCGCCCAACCTTAAAACTCTAACAACCCCTACTAACTAAAAAAGTATTAATGTATTGGTGCAAACTGTTTAAGCTTTTACTTCTTACTTGCGTTAAAAAGTTTTTCCTTCTCCTCTTTGGAAAGACTTTCGTAGCCGCGATCAGAAATTTTATCGAGAATAGTATCGATCTCGTCTTGAGTCGCTTTACTTGCTTTGGCGGTGGGCCGGCTTGGCTTCGGCTCCGTTTTACGGTAGGTAACTTTTACTTTTGATTCCGTCACAAACAATCCACGCAGCCAATCTAACGTTGCGGTAATCCAGCCACCCCAGTTAACACCGGCCTGCATTTGTTTAATATAAATCAACCCCATCAGGGCACCGCCTAAATGGGCCACGTTGCCACCAGCATTACCACCCACCGAACCAGAAAGATAACACGATATAAAACAAGGCGATGTACTTGATTTTAACAGGACCCAGAAAAAGTAAAAAGAAGGTGTAGTCAGGCAACAGAACGGCTGTGCCCACGAGTACCGCATACACCGCGGCTGATGCGCCCACCATCCCATCGGCAGGAATGCGACTTTCATAAAAGGGTATGGTGTTATAAACCAATAAATACGAGATGCCACCAGCAATAGCCCCTAAAAGATATAAGGCAACCAGTTTATCGCTACCCAGGTATTCTATAAAGATTTTTCCAAACCAATAGAAAACAAGCATGTTAAAAAGTATATGGAAAATCCCCGTAAGGTCATGAACAAAGGCGTACGTGATGAGCGTCCAAGGCTTTGTTAAAAAAGTAAAAAACGGGGCCGGTATGGAAAGTTGTGAATGGAATAATTTGAAAATATCAGAAAAGCCGGTCGCGGTTGAAAAAACATAAAATACAGCCAACACCAAAAACACAAGCACATTGATGAAAATCAACTGCACATGGGCATTGTTGGGCTTTTGAAACGCATTTTTAAATTCGTCTAACACAAGATTCTTATTTTCTATTTCAATTTAGCGGAATTTCTCTTCTTAAAGTTATCGCCCCTGACTCCGCCAGGCACTAATAATAATAAACGCTACGAACGCACCACCAAAATGGGCTAGGTGCGCCACCGAACCACTACGGTCTAACGCATAGGTGATGAAGCCCATGATAAAGACCATGTACTTTGCTTTTATGGGTATGGGTGGAAAAAGTAACATGAGCT
The DNA here is from genome assembly GCA_016709845.1 of Flammeovirgaceae bacterium. Classification (GTDB taxonomy): domain Bacteria; phylum Bacteroidota; class Bacteroidia; order Cytophagales; family Cyclobacteriaceae; genus ELB16-189. Next base: position 198,364 of record JADJMA010000060.1, read on the forward strand.
CGAGATTTGGAAATACCATACCAAAAGCCATTAAGATTCCATAAATGGCACCTGAGGCACCCAGCATGATTCCTCCGGCTCCGGTACCCAAAAAATAATTAGCCCCGGCATAAATTATCCCCGCACCAATGCCAGTGGCTAAGTAGAAAATAAGGAATTTCTTTTCGCCCCAGTATCCTTCTAGTATAGGCGCAAAGGAGGCGAGTGCGAACATATTGAAAAATATATGGCCTAAGCCACCATGGGCAAACATGTAAGTAAAAAACTGATAAGGCCTGAAGTTGGGCGAATGGATGCTCCAAAGCGAAATGTATTCGGTTAAATGCAAGTTGCTCAGTAGATTCTGCGCCAGAAACACAACCACATTAATAATGACCAGATTTCTGACCAGCGGGGTAAGTCTAAACATGCTTTCGATTTATCGGGTAAAGTAACTTTCTATCTTAGACGTGTCAAAAGTAAAAAATGTTGGCCTGCCATCCGGAGAAAAGTTTGGTTTTGCGCACGCAAATAATCCTTCCACAATAGATTGTATCGCTTCTGCCATTAGTTTCTGTCCGGATTTTACGGATGATCGCTTAGCCAGAGCAAACGCCAGATTATCCTGCAAAGGCAATTGTAACTCGGATTGATTTTTTTGAATTGCTCCAGCAACCCTTCAAATAATTCCTTTTCGGATGCCTCCACCCCTACCGGAATGCCCGTAACCAACACCGCGTTTTTTCCAAAAATCTCAAAGCGAAATCCGAGCGAAATCAACTCTTGCTCCACCTCCATGATCAACGCAAAATCAGAAGCACTTAAGGTAACGGTTTGAGGAAAAAGACTTTGCTGACTGTTACCCGGGGTTCCTTTTAAGCGGGTTGTATACTTTTCAAATAACACCCGTTCATGCGCAGCTTGTTGATCGATAATCATCAACCCCGTTTTAGAAGGCCTTATTATATACTTCTGTTGAAACTGAAAACAAAATTGATCATCCGAAGATAATGGTGCGTTAGTCGATTGATTGAGTGCGCTTTCAAATCGTAATACCTTACCTTCCTGCTCCGGACTTTGAAACAAGCGCGATTGCGGTGATGGATTTTCAAATGCCTTCTCCCAATTTTGCAAATTCGACCGATGGAGGGCGGTAGAAAATTGCTCATCCATGTATTGTTCTTTTGTTAGGCTCTGCGAAAGCTTGCCCACAATATTTATATCAGCGTGAAAATCTATAGCCGGGGTTAGGTTATGAGCACCCAGCGCTTGTTTTACCGCGGCCCATACTACTCCATATATGGCTCGTTCGTCATCAAATTTTATTTCTGTTTTGGTAGGGTGAACATTTACATCGATGTGCTTTGGGTCTATCTCTAAAAAAAGCACATAAAACGGAAAGTTTCCTTCTGCCAGTAAGCCTTCGAAGGCACTTGTTATAGCATGGTTAAGATAATTGTTGCGGATATACCGGTGATTAACAAAAATGAATTGTTCGCCCCGCGATTTGCGTGCCGACTCAGGTCTGCCAATATATCCGGTAATTTTTACCAGCGTAGTTTCTTCCTGGCAAGGAGCCAGTTGCCCTTGAAATGATTTTCCGAATAAGGAAACCACCCGCTGACTAAGTTTAGCCGGGGGCAAATCATAAATTAATTCATCATCATGCTGAATACTAAAAGCAATTTCAGGACGGGCCAAGGCCAGCCTGTGAAATTCTTCCAGAATGTGGCGCATTTCCACCGCGTTTGATTTCAGAAAATTTCTGCGTGCTGGAATATTGAAAAACAAATTTTTTACACTGATGCTCGTTCCCTTTTCGCAGGCTACAGGCCCCTGACTTTTTACTTCCGAGGCATCGACCAGCAACTGCGTTCCGAGATCGGAGTGCCCCTGACGGGTCTTCATTTCAAATTGCGCTACAGCCGCAATCGATGCGAGTGCTTCGCCCCTAAAACCCATAGTGCGGAGTTTAAATAAATCATCGGCTGTTTTTATTTTAGAAGTGGCATGCCGCTCTAAGCTCATGCGCGCATCGGTTTCACTCATCCCCGATCCATTGTCAACAACCTGAATCAGTGTTTTACCTGCCTCTTTTACAAATAGTTTTATAGAAGTCGCTCCGGCATCCAAGGCATTTTCCATCAATTCTTTGACAGCCGAAGCCGGTCGCTGTACTACCTCACCGGCCGCAATCTGGTTAGCAATAGAATCCGGAAGAAGATGAATAATATCGGGCATGAAGAAGAGGAAAAATTTATTTCCGTTTAAACTTGAGGTAGAAATAAAAAGGAACAAACAGAAAAAGTAAATAAAACGCGTCTCGGCCCCACTCCAAATAAGCTACAATAAGTACCGTAAGAAATAACAAGATGCTCAATCGAATTACCGTAGCACTGGTGTCGGATTCAGGCTTGCTTCTCTTCCTCGCTGCGTGAAAGGAACCCGCGATGCGCGATCGGTACTCACTTGAATCTTGCCGCACCTGCCCCCGTTCGCGCTCCATTTCAGATTTAATACGGTCTTCACGTTCTTTTAACTCCTCCTTAGCGGGATCGTAGAACCGCGGATTGTACTTAAACCGCTGATGCTGGGGTGCTTTCGTGAATAAGGATAAAATCTTCATAGTATTTCTTTTATTCTAAATGTAGTTTCGCATCTGAATAACCCTTGATCTATCGTTTATAGTACACTAACGATTTGACAAGAATGGTAAAATTACGAAAATCGAATGGCCGGATGTTGAAAAAAGTATTCTTTAGTATTATCTTCATTCTCACTCAGTTATCCCTTCAGGCACAAGACCAGAAAAAGCATTGGATCGATAGTGTTTTTCAAACGTTAAATACCCAGGAAAAAATTGGTCAGTTGTTCATGATTTCGGCCGATGCGTATGCCTCTGCGGAATCGTTGGAAGAACTTTCTGATCTGGTTCGGTCATACCGTCCTGGTGGTATATTCATAACGCATGGTGGCCCAAAGAGTCACGCCAATTTGATAAATAAACTGCAACAAGAATCATTCGTACCCTTTCTGGTTGGCATCAATGCCGAATGGGGCTTGGGGCAATCGCTGGACAGTGTTATGCAATTTCAGAAACCATTGTTGATGGGTGCTGCTTCCGCGGATCTTGCTTTTGAAACTGGAAAGGAAATTGCACGACAAATGAGTGCGCTGGGTATTCATATCAATTTTGCGCCTAATGCAGATTTCGATTTGCCGATAGCCGATTACTCAAACGCACTTCGTTACTTTAGTGATCAATCTTTACGTGCCTCTGAAAGAGCTATCTCATTTACTAAGGGACTACAAATTGGCGGAGCATTGGCATGCGCCAAACATTTACCAACCGTAACCCATACGCAACAGGTTCTTAACAAAGACACCTCCCAATTTTGAATTTAAATCCGATCGATTCGGCAGGTCTTTCGGTGTTTCAGGCATTATCGAATGCGGGCATTGATGGAATTCTAACTTCGCATTTGCACATTAAACCAACTCGTGACGGAGCCTCAATTACCCAACTCTACGTCAGTGATATCCTTAGAAACAATTTGCATTTTAAAGGATTGATTTTTGGTGAGATCCCTTTTATCCAAAAAATAGCGGGCGATCAGCCTGATGGCGAAATAGAAAAATTGGCTTTAGAAATGGGCCATAATATGTTGATCAATCCCGATGATCTGGGAGATGCAATCAAAAAAATTTCGCGGGCTGTAAGAAAAGATGGTGCCCTGGCGGCCCGATTGAATGATGCCGTACGAAAAATTTTAGAGGCGAAATATAAAGCAGGGCTTCTGGAAATACCCACTATAAATACCGACAACCTGGTAAGCCGATTAAATTCACCGTCTGCAAAACTTCTTAAGCATCAACTAGCCGAAGGTTCCGTTACCTTATTAAGGAACTCAAAGAAAAGCATCCCCATAGGCCTTCTGGAAGGGAAAAAATTTGCATCAATAAGCATCGGCAAAGAAGAACAGAATGAGTTTACAAAATATCTCAGCAAATATGCTAACGTCAATCATTTTCCACTTCGTCAAATTAGCGACACGCTGGCGCTAAAAAATAACCTTGCCGATGCGGATGTTATTGTTGTCGGAATTTTTCCGTTCTCATCATCCTTCATTCAACATGTTATTCCCTTTATCAGGAAGCTTGCCACAAAGAAAGAAGTTATTGTATGTCATTTCGGAAACCCAGAAGAAATTAAATACCTCGAGGGATTTCCAACGGTGTTGGCCGGTTATACCGATGAAGACTGGATTCCTAAAGTAACCGCGCAAATAGTATTCGGTGGCTTGCCCGCTCAAGGCACGTTGCCGTTTACCGTTTCCAACGAGTTCAGGGAAGGACAAGGTTTTTCAACAATAGCTTTAAATCGTTTTTCTTATTCACTTCCCGAAGCATCAGGCATGGATAGCAAAACCTTGGAGCAAATTAATGCCATTGCGCGCGAAGCGATTGATAGCGGAGCTACACCGGGCAGCAGCATCTTAGTAGCCCGAGGTGGCAAAGTAATTTACGAATACGCCAGCGGATGGCTTACGTATCAAAATAAGATCGCTGTAACAGAACAAACCATTTACGACCTGGCCTCGGTAACCAAAGTATCGGCAACCTTGCAAACCGTTATGTTCATGTATGAGAAAGGATTGATTGATGTAAATAAAAAAGTTTCCGTTTATCTGCCCGAATTAAAAACTTCTAATAAAAAAGATTTTACTATTAAAGATATCTTAACCCATCAGGCAGGACTTTGGCCCTTTTTACCTTTTTGGGTAGAAACCGTTAAGAATGGATCGCTTTTACCGGAATATTATAATAAGGTAGCTTCAGCCGAATATCCCTTTCCGGTAGCCGATAGTGTCTTTGCCGTCAAATCTATGAAAGACAGCTTATGGAGTTGGATCATCAAAGCGAAAATTCGTGAGAAACCGCCCCGCACGGTTTACGATTATCGCTATAGCGACATGGGATTTTACATTCTTCTAAAACTTGCTGAAAAGATGTTGAATCAACCCATGCAAGATTTTCTCGATCAGAATTTATATGAACCCTTGGGTGCCTATACCTTGGGCTATTTGCCGCTACGAAAATTTCCGATCAATCAGATCGCACCAACCGAAGATGACAAATTGTTTAGAAAGGAACTTTTGATAGGCTATGTACACGACCAAGGGGCTGCCATGTATGGAAATATTGCGGGGCATGCAGGCATTTTCAGTAACGCCAATGACCTTGCCAAACTTGGCCAAATGCTCTTACAAAAAGGAAGCTACGGAGGTCAGCAATTTTATAAGCCCGAAACAGTTGATTTTTTTATTGGTAAACAATACGAAACCAGTAGGCGCGGTTTGGGTTGGGATAAACCGACCGTCAGCGATTGGGCAGGACCAACGACACTTTATGCATCCAATCAAACTTTTGGTCATACCGGTTTTACGGGAACCTGCATTTGGGTAGATCCTGCGTTTGATCTGGTTTTTATTTATTTATCGAATCGGGTGAATCCGGATATGACAAACAATAAACTTCTGAATGCAAACATTCGCCCGCGCATTCAAGAGGTGATTTACAAGTCCATATTTAATTATTGTCAATATTAGTTTAGAGGGCACTCGCATAAAAAAGGTTAGGAAAGAGTCTTTTTTCACTTAATTTCCGAAACTAAACCGATCAAAAGCGGGTTTAACATGATACCCCAAATCTGGGAGAGGAAAAATTTAAAGTGTACTCATGAAAATTGGTATTGTTTGTTACCCAACCTTTGGAGGTAGCGGTGTGGTTGCCACGGAGCTGGGAAAAGCGTTAGCGAAAGAAGGACACCAGGTTCACTTTATAACCTATAGCCAGCCGAGCCGGTTGGATTTTCTTAACGAAAATCTTTTTTATCACGAGGTTGAATTTCGGTCTTATCCTCTTTTTGAATATCCGCCTTATGAATTGGCCCTGGCCAGTAAAATGGTAAGTGTTGTAATGAATGAGCATTTGGATTTATTGCATGTCCATTATGCGATTCCACATGCATCGGCTGCTTATATGGCTAAACAGATTCTATTAAAGACGCATGGCATCTATATTCCGGTGGTTACAACACTTCATGGAACTGACATCACTTTGGTGGGCAAAGATGCTTCCTATGAACCGGTAGTAACTTTTAGCATTAACGAATCGGATGGCGTAACCTCTGTTTCAGAAGATCTAAAAAAAGAAACCTACCATTCATTTAAAATCACACGCGAAATTGAAGTTATTCCCAACTTCATTGACCTCGAAAAATTCAAAAAACAAAAGAAGGATCATTTCAAAAAAGCAATTTGTCCACAGGGCGAATCACTCATTGTTCACACGTCCAACTTTCGTAAAGTAAAACGCGTAGGCGATGTGATGTCCGTCTTCAATAATATCCATAAAGAAATTCCATCTAAGCTTTTGATGATTGGAGATGGCCCCGAACGTAGCGGAGCCGAAGCGATGGCCCGTGAAATGGGTATTAATGATGCGGTTCGTTTTTTAGGAAAGCAAGAAGCCGTTGAAGAAGTATTATCTGTTGCGGATCTCTTCTTGATGCCCTCCGAAAAAGAAAGCTTTGGCTTAGCGGCCCTCGAAGCAATGGCCTGTGAAGTGCCAGTGATCTCCACGAATACGGGCGGCTTACCCGAATTAATGATTCAAGGCGTTACCGGATTTATGAGCAACATTGGTGACGTGGAAGATATGACGCGTAATTCCTTATTTGTTCTGGATAAGAACAATTTGCCAAGATTTAAAGCAAGTGCATTGGCACGGGCAAAAGAATTTGATATCACCAACATTCTTCCACTTTACGAGCAGTACTACGAAAAAGTTTTAAAGAAAGCTCGCGTCAATCGATCTGCAGAAACAACCAGTTAACGAACCTCTGGTTTTTGAAACGTTAGAAAATCTTAAATTTGTAAAAAAATTTATAAGCCATGAATGCCGAGGTTAAACCCCAAAATAAGGGAACCAAGCAATTATTCAACAACCCTATTTTAGAAAAGCTTAGTCGCACGCATATCTCCGTTCCGTTAATTATATTTGGATGTTACACCACAGCCCTTTTGTATTGGAATATTGAAAGCACAAGTCTTACCCCTCTTATAACCGTCCTTCTATTTTTAGCAGGCTTCATCACTTTTACCTGGGTAGAGTATAACATGCACCGGTATGTATTTCACATGAAGGTCTATAATGAGGCTAGAAAAAAATTACAATACATTATCCACGGAGTCCACCACGAATTTCCAAAAGATAAGGATAGGCTCGCCATGCCTCCATTATTGAGTATTACCATTGCCACCGTTCTGCTGTTACTTTTCAAAGTAATTATGGGTGATTTTGTGTTCGCATTTTTACCCGGGTTTCTGGTGGGTTATGCTTCTTACTTATCGGTGCATTACCTGGTACACGCTTATGCCCCTCCCAAAAATCTTTTTAAAGCACTTTGGGTAAACCATAGTGTGCATCATTATAAAGACGGTGAGGTAGTATTTGGCGTTTCCTCACCTCTTTGGGATTACATCTATGGAACCATGGAACCTAAAGTCGCAAAATAGACTTAGGAGTTTGCCCTTATAACAGGTCCTTTATCTATTTGACCCTTATTTGAATACGTTGGGCAGGTGTAAGAAGAACAGGCTGCACAAAACAAACCAACGGTAATTATCAAAATAGTCGCTTTTTTCATTTTTAGTTTGTTATTGTCTGCTCAGAACCACTTCACTGATTAAGTTCTCAAAACGAGCTAATGCTATACAAAGTTCATTAAACTAAAGTTATTTCGCCTTAATCTAAAAATCAATTGTATTTTGGAAACAGAAACGTGATTTTAATGGTTAGAGTAAATACTTTACAATTGACTCATGTCTGGTTATCGATTTTCTAAATACACACCGCCTCCCGAAAGCGAGAAAAGTGATTTTGAGCGATTGCTTAAAATCTTCATGGAGCTCATCCTGATAACAGCCGGCAATGTTTCCGAAGCGCTGCAATGGTTAACTGAAGTGGATAAACAATATAAGTTGACCAACGATCAATATGGTATTGGTGACTTTATAGAAGATCTAAAGAAAAACGGTTATATCACAGACGATGGACCCAATGGCGAATTCAAACTTAAAGCCAAAGGCGAACAAAATCTCCGGCAATCTGCATTAGAAGAAATTTTTGGAAAGCTGAAAAAAACAAAAACAGGCGAACACAAAACAAACCACAACGGCCGAGGCGATGAGGCTACCACCGACAGGCGCGATTACGAATTTGGCGATACGCTGGAGCAAATTTCTATGACCGACTCGCTACGAAACGCGCAGATCAATCATGGCTTGGAGGACTTCTTTATGACCGAAGAAGATCTGGAAGTGATCGAAAGCGAATTCAAAACTCAAACCTCTACAGTGTTGATGATTGATATCAGTCACTCCATGATTCTTTATGGAGAAGATCGTATTACCCCGGCAAAAAAAGTGGCCATGGCACTTGCCGAACTAATCACCAAAAAATATCCGAAAGACACACTGGATATTCTTGTCTTTGGCGATGATGCCTGGCAAATTGAAATAAAAGATCTTCCTTACCTACAAGTTGGACCTTATCACACCAATACTGTAGCGGGTCTGGAATTGGCTATGGATATTTTGAGAAGAAGAAAAAATACCAACAAACAGATTTTCATGATCACGGATGGAAAGCCTACCTGTATTAAACAGGGAATAAAATATTACAAGAATAGTTTTGGGCTGGATCATAAGATTCTCAATAAAACACTTGATCTGGCCACACAATTAAGAAAAATTAAAATACCGGTTACTACGTTTATGATCGCCACCGATCCCTACCTAAAAGCATTTGTTCGTGAATTTACAAAAGCTAATAACGGTCAGGCGTATTACAGCAGCTTACAGGGTTTGGGAAATCTTGTGTTTGAAGACTTTAAGAAAAACAGAACTAAGAATTTATAAATAACGAAATGAAGCACAAAGAAATAAGAACTCTCGCGCAACTTAAAGGTGCAGGCTACAAGTTTAAATCGATCAAAGAAGAGTTACGCGAAAACCTGATTGCAAAACTTTCGAAAAATGAAAATGTCTTTGAAGGAATCTGGGGGTATGAAGAAACCGTAATACCGGAATTGGAACGGGCTATTTTAGCAGGGCACGATGTTAATCTTTTGGGATTGAGAGGGCAGGCAAAAACCCGCCTGGCGCGTTTAATGATTAATCTGTTGGATGAATATATTCCGGTTATAGAAGGATCGGAACTCAATGATGATCCGCTGCATCCGATTTCCCGGTATGGTAAAGATAAAATTCAGGAGTTGGGTGATGAAACACCTGTTACCTGGCTTCCTCGCAACGATCGGTATTCAGAAAAATTAGCCACACCCGATGTATCCATTGCCGATTTGATTGGCGATGTAGATCCCATCAAAGCGGCTTCGCTTAAATTACCGTATTCCGATGATCGTGTTATTCATTTCGGACTTATCCCACGATCACATCGGTGTTTATTTGTAATTAATGAATTGCCCGATTTACAAGCGCGTATACAAGTAGCACTGTTTAACATTTTGCAGGAAGGAGATATTCAAATCCGTGGCTTTAAAATAAGACTACCGTTAGACATTCAGTTTGTATTTACGGCCAACCCTGAAGATTATACGAACCGCGGAAGTATAGTTACCCCTTTGAAGGACCGCATCGATAGTCAAATTATTACGCACTATCCAAAATCGATGGATGTGAGTAAAAAAATTACCCAACAAGAAGCCTTCATCCGTCAGGAGCAATCGAACCGAATCACCGTGCCTGAAATTGCCAAAGACCTGATCGAGCAAATTGCTTTCGAAGCCAGAAAGAGTGAGTTTGTTGACGCCAAGAGTGGCGTATCAGCCCGCTTAACAATTTCGGCATACGAAAATTTATTGGCAACAGCCGAACGAAGGGTTTTAATTAATAGTGAGAAAACTACCATTGTCCGAATTTCTGATTTTGGTGGTGTGGTGCCTTCCGTTACCGGCAAGGTAGAATTAGTTTATGAAGGTCAGCAGGAAGGACCCGGCATAGTTGCGAATAATTTGGTGGGCAAAGCTATTCGTACTCAGTTTGTAAATTATTTTCCCGATCCCGAAAAATTCAGGAAGCAAAAAGATAAAAGCCCTTATAAGAAAATAAGTAATTGGTTTGGTGATGGAAACACAACGGACTTATTAAATGATATGTCTAATGTGGACTATGAAAAATCACTTAAAGCAGTTCCCGGATTGCTTGACCTGGTCAATGACTTTCATAAGGGTGTAGATAGCAACATGAAGTTATTTTTTATGGAGTTTGCTTTGCACGGTCTGGCTGAGTTTAGTTTAATTAGCAAGCACAACCTTACTTCAGGCCTGCAGTTTAAGGATTTGCTGAGTAGCATGTTTAGCCTGCCTAAAGCGGAAGACGATGAATCGGATAGCGATGAAGCCTTCGGTAGTAGCAACCGCTGAGGCATTAGCGCTTCGGGAGTTAAGAAAGTTAGTAACTGAAGGGGAAGGGTTGCAACTTGAGTTTAAACGAAAGGCAACCTATCCGGAAAAAATTGTACGCGAACTAATTGCTTTTGCGAATACTGAAGGCGGTACTTTACTAATCGGGGTAGATGATGACAAAAGCATTCCGGGCATTAAATATCCAGACGAAGAATCGCATGTTGTCAAGGAAGCATTACACCACAGTTGCAAACCTGCTCTCGCTTATCACGAAACGCTAATTTCCATTTCAGAAAATCGATACGTCATTAGAATTGATGTGCCACCAAGCCCTAAACGACCTCATTATTTGACTTGGGAAAGAAGCGAGCGCACAACTTTTGTTCGGGTATTCGATAAAAGTATTAAAGCCAGTAAAGAGATGGAGGAAATTGTAAGAAGAAGTAAGAAAAACACGAATTTGGCGATCACGAAAAGCAGCTGTTGGAGTATTTGAGCCTTCACCCGTCCATATCCCTTTCTGTCTTTCGTACTTTCTCCGGATTGAATCGCTTCCAGGCAAGCCGCAAACTCATTTTACTCGTGCTGGCCAACGTTCTTAAAATTACCGCTTCCGAAAAAGGAGATTTATATTCAAGGGTTTAGCCTCGGGCAGTTGAATCTTAAGATCATTTACCTTGAAAAGATTATTCAATGTCTTGCATTTTTTTGATCTCCTTTCAGTAGATTTCGACTATAGATTTGATGGCGCGAAGACACGTTTCATACTTACATGTTAAAAATACACCCATGTAAGAAACGTGTCTTCGTTTTTTTTAAACCCACACTATGAGTAAGAAAGACAGGGAGAAAAAAATTTTTGTACTCGATACCTCGGTAATCATCTACGAGCATAACAGCATCCTTAATTTCGCTGAACATGATATTGGAATACCCATAACAGTTCTCGAGGAGCTTGACAACTTCAAAAAAGGAAACGACACTAAAAACTTTGAAGCGCGGGAGTTTATTCGTTTGATGGATAAGTTGGCCAAGGACCAAATGCTCCATCAGTGGAATCCGATTAACGGAAAAGGCAAGGGAAACTTTCGGGTGTTGATGGACACCGGAGGCAGTGGTTCGGTGGATGCCAATAAAGTGTTTAACGAAGATAAGCCCGATCACCGGATTTTAAACTCAGCGCTGCTTCTTCAGAAAGAAGAAAAAGGCCGCAAAGTTATTTTGGTTTCGAAAGATGTGAACCTGAGATTGAAGGCCAAGGCACTTGGGCTTCAGGCCGAAGATTATACTACAGGTAAAATTCAAAACATTAGTTCACTCCACACAGGCAACACAATTGTAGAGGAAGTTGACCCCACAGTCATTAACCTGATTTACGAAAAAGGATATTGCCCACCTGGAGATGTATTGGGAAAGACTAAACCAATGAAAAACCACTACTACATATTAAGGAGTGGTAAAAAATCAGTGCTGGCATTTTATAATTCTGCCAATGGTATGGTGGAGCAAGTGGAGAAAAGAAATGCGTATGGAATAAAGCCGCGCAATGCCGAGCAAGCCTTTGCTATTCATGCCGTGCTTAAGCCCGAGATCAAATTGGTTTCTATGCAGGGCGTTGCCGGAACCGGAAAGACATTGATTGCATTAGCGGCAGCACTAGAACAAAAGCGCGAATACAAACAAATTTATCTGGCCCGACCTATTGTGCCGCTAAGTAATAAAGACATTGGCTTTTTGCCAGGCGATATTAAATCAAAACTGAATCCCTACATGGAACCCTTGTGGGATAATTTGAAATTTATACAAAACCAGTACAGCGAATCGGACAAGGAGTTTTCAAAAATCACAGAAATGGTTACCAACGAAAAACTGGTGATCACGCCTTTAGCCTACATTCGCGGAAGGAGCTTATCCAATATTTGTTTCATCGTAGATGAGGCTCAGAATTTAACACCACACGAAGTAAAAACGATTATCACACGTGCCGGTGAAAATACCAAGATCATTTTTACTGGGGATATTCATCAAATTGATACGCCTTATCTCGATTCGCAAAGTAATGGCTTATCATACTTAATTGATCGACTAAAAGATCACGAGTTGTATGCCCACGTTACGCTTGAAAAAGGTGAGCGATCGGAACTGGCTAATCTTGCCAACGAATTACTTTGATGTGAGACGCACGAATAATTGAGCCAGCTGCTGATTCAAGGTCAGCATAGTGCATCTTGCTTTTACCGTGACATTGAAGCAATCTGTACCTGACATTGAACGAAATGATTTATTAGAGAATTCGAGAAAAAAATCAGTGAATCTGTGGCTTCAAAATTTATTTCTTCAATGCCTTCAGCATCGTTTCTCCAATCAAAGCAGGAGATTCCACTACGTGAATACCACATTCACGCATAATTTTCATTTTTGCTTCAGCCGTGTCATCAGCTCCACCAATAATCGCACCGGCATGACCCATTCTTCTACCCGGAGGGGCAGTTTGCCCAGCAATAAATCCAACAACGGGTTTCTTATTTCCGTTTTCTTTTACCCAGCGAGCGGCAACAGGTTCGTAGTTACCACCAATTTCACCAATCATTACAATAGCATCTGTTTCGGGATCATTCATCAACAACTCCACGGCATCTTTGGTGGGTGTGCCAATAATAGGATCGCCTCCAATGCCAATGGCTGTCGAAATACCTAACCCAGCTTTTACAATCTGATCGGCCGCTTCGTAGGTTAGCGTCCCGGATTTAGAAACTATACCAATGCGTCCTTTCTTGAAAACAAAACCAGGCATAATCCCCACCTTGGCCTCCCCCGGTGTAATAACACCTGGGCAGTTTGGCCCAACTAGTGTAACCCCTCTTTCCTTCACATACTTTTTAGCAATCATCATGTCTTTAACCGGTATTCCTTCTGTGATTGCCACGATCACTTTGATACCGCCTTCGGCAGCCTCCATAATTGAGTCAGCAGCAAAAGCCGGGGGTACAAATATGATAGATACATCCGCTCCCGTTTTTTCAACCGCTTCTTTCACCGTATTAAAAACAGGTCGGCCTAAATGAATCTGTCCACCTTTACCAGGCGTAACACCCCCACCACATTGGTTCCATATTCAATCATCTGGCCAGCGTGGAAGGTTCCCTCCGTACCCGTGAATCCCTGAACAATGATGCGTGAGTTTTTATTAACGAGGACACTCATAAGAAATAGGTTAGCTCACAAAATTAGAACAATAAAATTGTTGACCAAACGATCGGGGAACGACCAAAATAAAAAACCCCACTACTTTGGTGGGGTTCTCTATTAACTTCTTCCAGCATGATCACTTGGTCTCTTTGAGTTTGTTTCTCAAGAGAAACTCTTCATAATAGTCGCTATAGGTAGGATCATCGGGTGCCAACTTCATAGCTTGTTCGTACGCTGTAATCGCATCGATCAGTAACTTATTTTGTTCAAAGAAACCAGCCAAAACTAATTTATCAAGAGCTGTTTCCTCTTTTAACTCCTTCACTACATCTGTGTACACAATGTTTATTTTAGCCTGCTCGCCAGCAGAAAGCTTCTTTATCAGATAGCGCTCATCCGATTTAGTGCCTGTTGACTTTGATTGAATTTCAACCAGAATGGCTGTTTCACCCGAAAACTTAGGATCATTCAGATCGATAGAAACTGTATTTTCAGGAGTCTCCATCTTTAGCAATACATCGTCAAACATATTGAGGAAAGAAACTACATACGGCCCTTTCTCAGACTTATCCCAACTTACATACACGATGTTGTTGAATACGCTCGAGTATTGATTTTTGGGCAAATACACTTTAATTCCAAGACCTCGGTGAACCGCCCCGGTTGCACTCAATCTGTTTTTCTTTGCTTCCGCAGAATTGCTGCTTAGAATAAAGTCTGTGTATTTATTTAGTACACTCGTGCTTCCGCTAACCTGTGCTGCCAGATCAGCTACTTTGTACGTACTGGCTTTCTTCACCTCCAGTGGTTTACCTGATGAGTGAACCAATCCAATAGAAGCGTTCTCCGTTACTTTCAGTTCGTCACCTAATTTTAAACTCGCTCCTGTTTTTACAGGTTGCCAGGTATCCCCTGTTTTTATCTCATTTGCCCCCTTATTAGCCAACACCCGGAAAGTATAATCCTGCGCATTAACCAGGGTACTCACTGCGAAAAAGCCAACTAACAATAGAATTCTGCCTTTTTTCATGGTTTTTTATTGATTTGCAATTCGAAAATACTAAAAAATCGTGCCACTTTCGATTCATTCAGTTAATACTTCATCGTGCTTTTTGGTAAGCCAGGCCCTGATTTGATTTTCAAAACCTTTATAAATATCATAAGCAGGACCCACTAAGGCAGACGCGGCTAAGGACAGCCTAAGTCCAACTTAAATGAGATACTTCGAAATGCAAAAACCATGATTGCTGATATCATAAGAATTTGAATAACCTGAATAGTCACCGAAAGTGTATCAAACCACATTGGTAATCCGTTATCAATTACAATGAACAATATCACCGTAAGAAAACATACGATGATTGCGATTGCAATCTTTATCCATTCGGGAAGTTCATCAACATAGTCCTCATTAAGAATCATAGCAACAACATTAGCATGCAACACCAAACCAAACATATCTGGGTTTGCGCGACCAGCAACCTTATTATTCAATGGCGTAAAAAATTTATCCTCCCAGCTGGGATCCCAAGATGCCCACCCATACCTCCCATCATAACTATACTACCCTCAAAAATATCTTTTATGTAATCGTCCTCTAATAATTTATCCCAATCAATGACGTAGAACATAATTGGGTAATGCGTGCTTGATGTTTCCTTTATTTGAAGGGCACCTAACTTATTATCAATCACCTCCACATTACCTCGAAAGTTTATGATTTCCTCTTCTTTATCACGAGCAAGAAATTTTTTGCTTTGACAGAGTCATACAACATAGCAATCTGAACACCAAAGGCTAGCTCTTTCTTACCATTTACAGTCATACTCGGAAAAAAGGAACGGCATAGCTTTACATCCTCCTGGTAACTTGCATTGGTTGGCAAACTTGCAAATGCATTCTTAGCATAAATTCTAAATTTGGGATCAGAATATTCAATAGAATCATAGACATCTATATCCCTTCGTATTTACTAGTTTTTTGTTTGAATAAGTTTAGTAACTAATACTACATTACCTGCCTCCTCAATCGCATTGCTTAACATTAGGTTCCCAAGAGTATCCAAGAGTTGCGGGCAATTTAGCGTATCATAAAGTCCACCTTCGCAATCAAAAAACTATCTATACCAATAACCTTTGGCTTATGTTGTTTTATTTTCATTATCTGCTGCGCAACCAATCCTCTGGTTGGAGCAAGATTAACTAGTACAATTCGCTGATCCACAGAAGGATCAGGACGCAGTTGAGAAAACACAACGTCAGTGATCTCAAATTCATTAAAGGCCTGCGACATTCCATCAAATGCAGTAAATAGTTTTAGATCGGTGATCTTAATTACTCCCCACATCATAATGAACACAAACGTGGTAATAGCAAGTCCTTGCAGCGAGAGTTTCTTCATTGTGCGTTAAGTTCACAATAAATTTAGAAATTTAGGGCATCAATCAATAATGACGTTGAAAAATAACATTTTTAACAGACTCGATCTGGGCACTTTTCTAACAGAAATACCCAAAGGAAATCGCGTGGTGCTTGCACAAGCTATTACGCTGGCCGAGAGCACACGCACCGAAGATGTTGCCATGGCCAACCAATTGATTGAACAACTTCTTCCGCTTACCGGAAACTCCATTCGCGTTGGAATAACGGGTGTACCTGGAGTTGGCAAGAGTACCTTCATAGAAGCTTTTGGCAAATACCTCACAGCATTGGATCATAAAATTGCAGTGCTCGCTGTTGATCCTTCCAGTACAAAAACAAAGGGAAGTATTTTAGGAGATAAAACGCGAATGGAAGAACTCGCCAGAGAGGAGCATGCTTTTATACGACCCACAGCCACCAGCAACGCGCTGGGCGGTGTAACCGATCGAACGCGGGAAGCTATTTTACTATGCGAAGCGGCTGGATTCAATATTATCATAATCGAAACGGTGGGCGTGGGTCAATCAGAAACATCGGTAAGAACCCTGGTCGATTTTTTTCTTTTATTACTATTAGCCGGTGCGGGTGATGAGCTGCAGGGAATTAAAAAAGGAATTATGGAAATGGCTGATGCAGTTGTCATTACAAAAGCTGATAGCGAAAATCTTAAAAAAGCTAATCAGGCAAAAGCCGATGTTCAACACGCCTTACATATTTTTTCAGATTCAGACTCGGGTTGGAAACCAAAAGTAATCACCTCCTCGGCCTTGGAGAAAACAGGGAATTCGGGAAACCTGGAAGATCGTGGAGGAATATGTAAACTTCACACAGGTCAGCAATTTCTTTAATGAAAACAGAACGCAGCAAAATCTGATCTGGTTTCACGAACGAATGGAGCAACTTTTTAAACAACATATAGCGCAATCCGAAGAGATCAACGAGCGAATCAAAACTTTAGAAAAAGCTATTATCGATAAAAAAATACTTCCTTCCCGAGCCGCTCAAGAAATCATAAACAACTTTTTTAAGCCTTAGTTTGCTGTTTCGAATTCCCGTAAGGGCAATGGCGGCAATTGTTCTTGCAACAGAAGCCCCGCTTAAGATGATACTGTTCGGCAAAAACCACTAATCCATTCTCAAAATAATAATCAGCTTCTTCTTTGATCTGTTTCGGTTGATTGGTGCTTACTTCCATAGATGGTTTTATCAAAGTCTGATTGTTACCCCAGCATTGAACGTAATACCCAACGTACTGTATCCATAGGTCTCTTCATAATCCTGATTCAATAGATTCCTAACATCGGCAAAGAAAGCAACTCGCTCTTTTTTAATTTGTAATCGACATGGAAATCCAGTAGTGAGTAGGCCGGAAGTTCTGCTGCTTGATTCATAAATGTATTGTTATCAAAATACAAATCGTTGCGCTTTCCAAAAGCCTTCAAATTCAGGTTAGCATAAAGCCGATTTGAAAATTGATACCCCACATTAATTCCAAAACTATTTTTTGGTCTACGAATTAAATTGTTAAAAACCGTATCCTGATTATTCATTTTTGTTGTTACCTCACCGGTAACAAATGCATAGAAGGCCGACACCTTTAATTTTGAACTGAGCTGAGAAGAAACTTCCAGGTCAACGCCTTTATCTGTCTGCTTATCTAAATTTAGATTTGCCGGATAAGCATAAACAATAACATCATCAATAACTCTGGAGAAGAAAACAGTTCGCCATTCAATCCTTTTGTTTATCAACCCTTGAGCTCCCCCCTCCAAACTTTGACTGCGTTCAGGTTTTAAATCCGGGTTGGCCCCATACTGACCATAAAGTTGATATAAGGAAGGAGCTTTAAAACCTGTTGAAAGATTAGCAAAAACCTTCAATCCATTTTGTAAACGATACGAGGGATTAATACTGTACGTAAATGCATCGCCAAACTTTGTGTGGTTTGTATAACGACCGCCAACTTCGGCAGAGAAATTCCTAAACTTGCCAAACAGCGAAACATAAGGGCTATTAAGAAAGACCGAAGGATTAATTTCCGTGGATGTTTCATCAAGCATTTTTAAATTCTGATTGGTAAACCCCGCAAGTAATTGAATTTGCTTTGTCAGATCATAATTCATAAAAACTTCAGCCTGTTGAAATTTTCCTGCGTATTCCGTTTTGCCATACGTACCGTCAAACAATCTCTCCGTTTGATCATAGGAATATTGGGCATGAACAGATCTCCTTATTTAGAGTATAGTTAAGATGAGCTCCCGTATTTAAAAGAGTTGCTTCATACTTATTTAACAGATCATCTGTAAACGCTCCCCCATCATACTTGCCTTCAAATCGTGTGTATCGAATAAATGGCTTTACTGTAAACTTTGAGTTGAGCGTAAGGCCCACGTTGGCCTGAAATGAATTTTGAGATGAACCATCTTTGTCAAACGGTGTAGCCCCTACTTCTTCCGCTTCACTTATTCCATCGGTGCTAAGCCGTGTGTATCCAACATTATAATCTATTCCTTTCCTACTTCCCTGCACACCAACATTCCCGCGAAGGGTATTGTAACTTCCATAGCCCAACGTTCCAAAAAAACCGGCAGGTTTATCTCCACCACTTTTTGTGATGATGTTAATTACGCCTGCTATGGCATCGCTTCCATATAACGTGGACTGGATTCCCTTTAAAATTTCAATTCGTTCTACCTGATCGAGCGAAATTAATCGCAAGTCATAAGCGCCACCTGACACGCTGGAAGGATCGTTAAGTGGAATACCATCCAATAAAATAAGGGTATACTCATTCTTAGCTCCTTGAAGGTAAACCGATTTGTCCTTACCGGGATTACTATTTGAACCACTTACAACAAGACCAACTTGTTCGTTCAACAATTGCGTGATGTCTTTACCCGTGCTGCGTTTGATCTGGTCTTGATCAATAATCGTAAGGACTTTACCCGTTTCACTTTTGTTCTTAGGAAACTTGGTTGCCGAGATAACTACTTCGTCAAGTTGACGAGTGTTTAGCGAATCTTGCTGAGCTTGAATTAGGTTTGGTGCCAGCCACAAAAGGACGATTAAAGTTATCGTCCAGACTTTTTTCTCTTTTTTCATTTTGAAAAAGTTTAAGGTTTTGAAAAAAGAGTAAAAGGCTGCTTATGAATAAGGGGATGTTGAATGTGCATCCGCTAAATCACAGTCGCTTTTTACCCGAAGCACTGAATTAAAGTGTATTCTGGCAGGTCTCCTGGCTCTTCTGATTCTATTCGCCTTCTCACACTGACGCAAGGGTCAGCACAATGGACTTGGAATAAAATTTATCTCGCTTCCGCGAAATCAGAACTACAGTTGCGGGATTATAACTCGCTTTCATTCCATAGTAATTCTGTTTGCGCTGTTACTAATCTCGTGCGGACAACAAAAAGTATCTGGTAAAGTAAATCTGCCAACCCAATTAAAGTATGCAACCGGATTTTCCGTTCGTACAGAAGGCAATGCAAAATATGTAACAATAAATCTTCCCTACCCAGGGGCACAGGAAGCGTATCACTATTTGCTTGTCCCCCAAGGAGAAGAAGCTCCCGCTCATGACAACCAAACGCAAGTGATTTATACCCCAATAAAAAAGATCGTTTGTACCTCTACCACGCACATTCCCTTATTAGATTATATTAACGAAACCGAAGCATTAGTAGGATTTCCAACAACTGATTACGTCAGCTCCGAAAAAATGAGACAGCGTGTGGACCAAGGCCTGGTAACTGATTTGGGTGTGGATAAAGGAATGAATTTGGAATTATTGTATTCGCTCCATCCTGATCTGGTGATGAGCTACACCATGACGGGCGACTTAGGTCAGTTGAAAAAAATAAAAGAGTTAAACATTCCCGTTGTTATTAATGCTGAATATCTGGAGAAGCATCCGTTAGGGCGTGCCGAATGGATCAAGTTTATGGCGCTCTTTTTTAATAAAGAAAATGAAGCCGACTCCGTGTTCAACGAAATTGAAAGTAACTATAATAAAACGAAGCAGTTAGTTGAAAATAGTCTAACTCAACCCACTGTGCTAAGTGGGATTGTTTATGGCGAAGCGTGGTTTATGCCGGGTGGAAAAAATTATGCAACCCATCTTTTAGCCGATGCCGGTGCCAACTATTTATGGAAAGAAACAGACACCAATGGATTTCTTGAATTAAGCTTTGAATCCGTTTATGAAAAAGCGAAGGATGCAGATTTATGGATCGGTGTAGGATCATTTAGTTCGCTGGATGAAATTAAAGCCGCTGATTCAAGATACACGTTATTTAAACCCTTTACGGATAAACAAGTTTATACCTACAACGCAAGAACAGGAGCGAAAGGTGGAAGTGAGTTTCTTGAACTTGGTTATTTAAGCCCAGATTTAATTCTAAAGGATCTGGTTAAAATTGTGCACCCCAAGCTTTTACCAGACCATGACTTATTTTTTTATAGAAGGTTAGAGTAAAAAAATAAGAGGTGTCCTACATCTCCAAGATGTAGGACACCCTACTATTACTCATTTCGATTAGCTCACAACGCCTTTCTCAAATAGACATTCCCATATTTCGATTCGAAGCTGTAGCGTGAGCCTGTGCCCGGTTTTGCTGAAACTACCGTATGAAAATCCTTAAACTCTGAGCCGGTAAATTTTAAATCAAGGTTGGAATAAATTTGGCCATAGCTGGTTTCTGCTGTTAACTCTCCGGTTGCCTTTTCTTTAACGGAAACATCCACGCCCCCATACGTTGCTACAACAGTAAGGGGCCCAGAAAAGTCTTTCACTTCAGCTACTCCATAAACACACTCCAACTTCGTTTCCATATTTCGAGGAACCATCACCTCCAAAAATATATCCATATCCACACCCCACGACTTCCGATTAAAATCTTTACCTGTCTCTTTGCTGTATTTATCATAGTCAGCTTCTGAATTAAAAACTATCTTCTCGCCCCCGCGCATAATGGTAATGCGTTTGGGCAGACTTTTTAAATTGCGAACTATGTTTTCTATATAAATCGTATTGCCCGCTGTTGATTGCAGAAGTTCAAAGGCATCATCACTCTCACCCGAATTAATGCTGACTGATCCTACAATAGCGATTTCATTTTTATCCCAGGTACTGATCTTTACTACTTCCGGGTAATCAAACCGAAAGGAAATTTTTTGTCCTGCAGTCACCGGGTAAGTTTTATTTACCGGAGTTTGCGCTAGCAAAGCTCCGGTAATTAAGGCAAAGAAAATTGACGCTAGCGTTCTCATTTCTTTCTGAGGTAAATTTTGCTGTAGTCAGAGCGGAAGTCAACATTCATTCCACCGCCATTAATCTTTCCGTACACCTTGTCGTTATACCGCACGAAATCACCTTGCTTGTCAATATCAATTTTAATTTCAGGGGCAACCAAAATCTCTCCATAGGAAGTACTCATTTTAATATTTGCCTTTATCGAAGCTGGCATAGTAACATCCACATAACCATAGATTGACACAATGGAAATGGGACCTTTAACATTCGTGCTTAAGTCTGCCTCCACATGACCGTATACCGTTTTAATTGTTAACGGACCCGTTACATTTTCCAACTCAATGCTGTTGTAATTAGCGGACACTTCAATTTCGTTCTCCATGTTTTTAAATGTCGCTTTGCCTCCATATTGCGATTGATGCGAGAACGAAACGATAACACCTTTGGGCACTAAAATTTTTACATCAGGTGAATCCATTTTTTTGAGTTGACTTACTTCAACCACATCGCCATTTGTGTTACGTTAATCCCTAGGCCGGTATTGTCTTCCAGACCCGAACCGTTAATAGCACGAAGTCCTTCCGCCCGTTCATCCTTGCTATCGCGAGAGTTGCTTGATGAAAAAATTATTTCGTTTCCATTGTGGCCCTCAACGGTAACCCGACCAATATTCAACTCCAATCTTCCCGAGCTTTTGGCCACTTTAAATTCCTGCGCCTGCGTTGGGCCTATAACTAACCAACTCAAGGCTATTACTAATAACTGTTTCATCCTTTTATAATTTAATTTCGTTTTAAATCTTATTTATATCTACGCTACCGTCTTAAAATTGAATCTCTCTGCAGTGAGATTCACTTTACGAAAGTTTTAGTATTCCTGAATACGCTTCATCTTTTACAGCCTTCATTACTGAACCATCCTGGGTTAACTTCTCCAATTGATTTACTACTCCTTTCGCTTTAAGCTTAACAAGCAATTGGATAAGGGCAATTTGAACAACCGGATCTTTTTGAGTTGACAGAGAATTAACTAAGCCCTGCCGAACAATATCCTCTTCATTGAATTTGCCTAAAGCTTCCAGCGCTGCTAACCGAACATTTGTATTCGGATCTTCATTCATCGTCCTCACTAAAACATTTACAATCTGATCGTCCGCAGTTTTCAATTCATAAGCAACAGAAACTCCCACCATCCGCTGACTTGCCGACTGCTGATTATCAATCATGGCCACCATCATATTTCTTGTGTCTTCCACTTGTTTTTTTAGTTCAGCTAGTTCTCTTTCCCGTTCCTGGTTTTTGATAATCCAGTATCCAATACCCACACTAACCATTACTAACACAAAGCCGGCTGCAATCCGATACACCATCGGAGATATAAAAAAGGTTTGGGTGTTCTTTGATTGAGCCGCTAACTCCTGCTTCAGTACTTTTTCAAATTCTGTTTTCAATTTGCCCGAAGGTTCCAAAGACGATACTGAATCCATCGCTTTAATAACTTCGCAAAGTTCCTTATAGAGTTTTTGCATATCCAGATTTTGTTCCAAAGCCCGCGCAATCTCCATACGTACTTCCTCGCTACATTTTCCATCGATGTAGTCAATAAGTTTGCTTTCCCATTTTTCCTTATCCATTGCTTAAGAATTTTCGAGTTCAAAATAATTTTCACGCAACTGTCCAATCGCCCGGTGCACTTTTACCTTTACATTGGATACCGTCATATCCAAAAAGTGGGCTACCTCTTCATACTTCAAATGTTGAAAGCGGGTTAACACCAGCAACTCGCGGTAGTCGTCCGGCAACTTTGCCAAGGCCCGAATCAACCGCGCTTCTGTTTCCTCTTGTTCCAGCGCATCCATTACATCGGGTAATCGGTCCGTTAATTTTTCTATCTCCATTCGCACAGGCATTCGTTGCTTTTGGTACTGATAATGATCGGCAAAAGCGTTGCGCGCCATTTGGTATATCCACGACTGGAATTTCATTTCCGGTTTATAGGTATGGCGGTACTTAAGCAATCGCAAAAAGACATTTTGAGTAAGGTCTTCGGCAACTTGCTTATCGGCCGTTATCCGAGCCAAAAAGTTAAAAATCCGTTTCTGGTACCTGTCAAAAAGTATCGAAGCCTGTTGGAGGTTCCCGTCCTTCACGGTCTCCATGATATGTTCATCGGTCATCAGGTTTATACTTTTTATCAGATTTGTATTGGTTACAGGTGCGGACCTAAAAGGTTACAAAAGAAAGTCAAAATTCTCTGAATAACTGGAATGCCACGTGTATCTATTTTTAGAAATAATTGATTTTCATAGGGAAAAACGCAATTTATTGATAGGTCATTCACTATTGATAATAGTCCAAGTAGTCCGTCCTTCCCTATGAAAAATTTAAGGAATAGTGAGATTTCCCTATGAAAATAGTCTGGTAGTAACAAAACAGGCCCG
The DNA here is from genome assembly GCA_016709845.1 of Flammeovirgaceae bacterium. Taxonomy (GTDB): domain Bacteria; phylum Bacteroidota; class Bacteroidia; order Cytophagales; family Cyclobacteriaceae; genus ELB16-189. Next base: position 222,135 of record JADJMA010000060.1, read on the forward strand.
GTTCTTTGTCATTCGCCAGACATACATTTTTCAAAATCCAGTAGGTAAGAACACCCAACTTTTATCACTTACTTCAACCTTTGCTTGATGTGCATAACATCACTTTTCATAGGGGAAAATTACCAAGTGTGCGTTATAGTAGTATATTCGCACCTGAATTGTTTTATTTTTAAAACTTAACAAGTAAGAACAATCACTAAAAACCACAATTAAACGCTATGGCAAAAAAAGCAAAAAAGGCAGCTAAGAAAGCTGCTAAGAAAGCGCCTAAAAAGGCTGCAAAAAAAGTAGCAAAAAAAGCTGCTAAGAAAGTAGTAAAGAAGGCTGCTAAGAAAAGAAAACCTAATGCAGCTTTTATGGCTCCGCTCACACCCAGTGCAGCACTAGCCGATGTAATTGGTAGCAAGCCAGTACCCAGAACGCAGATGATTAAAAAAATCTGGGAATACATCAAGAAGAATAACCTTCAGGACAAGAAGAACAGAAGGATGATCAATGCCGATGCTAAACTAAAGGCATTATTCGCTGGCAAAAATCAAGTGTCAATGTTTGATCTTGCTGTAATTGTAAACAAGAATATTGTAAAGTAATCTTGCTTCATTTTAAAGGAAAGAGGCTGCCTGAAAAGGCAGCCTCTTTTTTTAACTCCGGTTGATGTCCGTTACTTTAAAGGAATAACCTTTCCTTCTTTGGCCGATTTTTTAGCAGCTTCTAAAATCTCCATAACGATCATATTGTTTTCAAGCGATGATAAATCGGTTGGCTGTACTTTAATTTCACCTCGAACAACAGCCGCCAGGTAAGCGAACGGATCGTTGTAAGGTTTTTCTAAGGCAGGTGCAGCAATAATTTCTTCGGGCTCATTTGCTTTTGATTTCACTCTTGACCCCTGTCGATCGGCTATAGCATATCCCCGAACGGCATACACTTCTATATCCTTGCGACCAAAGGGCCAGTTCCACGATGCCTGAATAATAGTTTGCGCCTTTGGATACGTTACCACAATAGTCGCCTCATCGTCTACGAGTGGATAGACCGCTGGCTTTATTTGCTGGGTAATTGCCATAACGGAAAGAGGTCGCTTACCTTTCATTAACCATGTTGAAAGATTGGCTCCATAACATCCAAAATCCATAAGGGCACCACCCCCATTCTTTACCGGGTCCGTTAACCAGGTAAGAAACTCGTTGCCAACACCAATTTCTTTGGGTCCTTCGTGGCCATCGTGAATCACCATTTTACGAATTGCACCAAAGGGTTGAGACTCAATGAACAACTCATTTAACTCCAGATTACTGCCATACCAGGTAGTTTCATAATTGGTGAGTACGTAAATAGAATTCTTTGCGGCTAACTGTTGTATTTGTTTTGCATGCTCGAGACTAACAGCCAAGGGCTTTTCAACCATAACATGTATGCCACGGGGCGCACAGGCTTTTACAACGGCCAGGTGATCGTACGTGCTGGCAAAGGCTGTAACCGCTTCCGGTTTTGCTTTTTCAATCATCTCATCCAAGGAGCTATATAATAATGAGAGTGGGAGCTTGTATCGATTTAACAGGCGCTCGGCAAGAGCCCGGTCAGCCTCCGCAATACCCACTATTTCAATGTCGCCATCATGAGCACGGTTTAAAATTCCATTGACATGTCCGTGGGTAAGCACGGCAACACCGATTCGAAATGGTTTTTGGATTCCTGAGCAAGGCAAGAATTGATCGCTAAAATTATCAGTAAAAGAAAAATGAACGTTTGTCGCATAAAGGTTGACAGTTTACTTTATGAAAGTTAATGAATCCGGAAGAATAATTTGAAGTATCATGAGAAGCATGCCAGTCTTCGAACAAATGGTCATATTTAAAGTGATTTACTTTCATCCTAATTAATTATTTCAAAATCCACCCGCAGAAAATTTTTAGCCAGCGCTTCTTTATTAACTTTATCCTCGGTTATTCAAAGCATTCCCTATGAAAGAAGATAAAAGCGTTCTGGTGCACCACGTATTTTTCTGGCTAAAGAATCCTGAGTCAAAAGAAGACCTGGCGCAATTGATTGCCGGAGTTAAGAGTTTGTCCAAAATTGAAACCATCCGCATGATTCATGTGGGCGTACCTGCCCCTACCGAAAAGCGCCCGGTGATTGATGACAGTTATTCCGTATCGGAGCTGATGTTCTTTGATGATGATGCCGGGCAAAAAACGTATCAGGATCACCCTCTACACCAAAAATTTCTTGCGGAGTGTGCTCCCCTTTGGAAAAAGGTGTTGGTGTACGATGTGATTAATGTGTAGGTGAATTGACTTCTCTGTTTGACCTTTTAACATTTCTTCTTTCCCGCACTTCGCGTTTCCATAGTTGCCAATTTTGCTGGGCAACCTGAAATAAGCGCTGATAGGAGTTGTTTGGGTTTGCTGACATTGATACAGAATGGGTATTCATAACTTTCATATTTCCTTATAGACACTTGTCCGTTGGCTTACCCCTATTCGTCATCAATTTTTTTAGGATCCAATAGTCCTTAAATTGTTATTCAGCAGTCTTTGACTATTGTCAGGCACTGATTTACCTTGCCACCCGTGAAAAAAGAATTATTCTTAGCCTACTTCAGTCTGGCTGGCATCTGTATCATCTGGGGCACTACCTTTTTGGTTATGCGTATAGGCGTTATGCATTTTCCACCCTTTCTCTTTGCTGCTATCAGGCAATTTAGTGCCGGTACGTTGTTATGCGGATTTATAATTTTGATTCGCAAAGAAAACTTTCCATCACTAAACACGCTTCGCATTCAAGCCTTCCGAGGATTTCTCATGATCACCTGCGGTAACGGTTTGGTATCCTGGGCAGAGGTTTTTGTACCCAGCGGATTGGCTGCCATCATTTGTTCCACCATGCCCGTCATGGTTATCCTAATTAACCTCTCTATTAATCGCACCGAAATGCCTACCTGGATAATTGGTATTGGCGTAGCCACAGGGTTGGCCGGAATTATTCTGGTGTTCAGCGAATTTCTAACTGACTTTGCAAATCCTAATTACCGGTTGGGTATCATTCTTATTTTCGTGGCAACCCTTACCTGGGCGGTGGGCAGTATTTTAACCAAGCGTACCAGCCATAATTCCAATCCATTTTTAAATGCCGGATTACAAATGTTCTTTGGTGGGCTCTTTTGCTTGCCCTTTAGCTTTGCCTTCGATGATCTTAGTCATGTTGCCTTTTCGTCTGAAGTAGTATTTGCCCTCGGGTATCTTATTGTTTTTGGTTCTATCACTGCCTATAGTATGTACGCCTATACACTAAGCAAACTACCCATTACTATCGCCTCGCTTTATAGTTATGTTAATCCTTTGGTTGCTGTTGTGTTAGGTTGGCTCGTATTGCAAGAAAAACTAAACCTTAAAATTGGCATTGCCTTCTTGATAACCGTTGCCGGGATCTATTTGGTTAACTATGGATATTATCACCAAAAGAAAAAACAATATCAATCGTTTAAAGCATGAGCATGCCTCCAAAAATCGGTTTTCATAAAAGCGCGTATGCTCAAGGCAGAAATGAAAATGTATTCTCCATTCTCATTCCATCATGGAATAATCTGGATTATCTGAAGTGTTGCATACAGAGTATTAAAAAGAACTCGAGGTATCAGCATGAGATTATTGTGCATGTGAATGAAGGAAAAGATGGCACACTTGAATGGGTGCAGCACCAAGGGTTCAGCTACACGCACTCCAAAGAAAATGTGGGCGTTTGCTACGGATTCAATTCACCGGCTTCTTTAGCAACTACCGATTATCTGTTGCTTTCCGATGATGACTATTATTTTGCTCCCGATTGGGATTTCTATTTAGTAGAGGAAATAAAAAAACTGGATCACATCTATTTCTGCTTAAGCGGAACGATGATTGAGCACAGTCCCACCCAATATTCAAGTATGATTGCTCCTCATAACTTTGGAAATACCGTGCATGAATTTAATGAAGAGAAGTTTCTAAAAGAATATAACTCCTTTCCCTTTGAGAATTGGAACGGAACCAATTGGTACCCCATGCTCCTCCACAAAACTATCTGGAATTTAATAGGTGGTTTAAGTACAGAGTTTACACCGGGCATGGGCTCCGACCCGGACATGATGATGAAACTCTGGCATAGTGGTGTGCGCTATTATAAAGGAATAAGTCAATCGAGAGTTTATCACTTTACCTCGCGAAGCACGGCCCGCGTAAAAAAGAATGATGGCAACAAACAGTTCCTGTTAAAGTGGGGCTTATCAAAATCAACTTTCTTTGATATGTACCTACGACTCGGCCAACCGTTTATGGAATACACACCTGAACCCGATAAAGAGAAATTTAAAAATAAACTGCTACGCGATTCACTAAAGCGCTTACTCACTGTTTGGAAGAAAGGCTAATCACCAGCCCTGCTTAACTACATCACAGATATAGGCGACATTATCCGTGGTCATTTTGGTGTGTAGGGGCAGTACAATATAATTTTCCTCGATCGCATCCATATTGGGCAAATCATTTCTTCGACCGCCAAAAATACTGTAGCGATCATTGCGATAATGCACCTGGCTCGATTCAATTTTTTTGTCGCGAAGCGAACGCATAAAGTCAGCGCGATTCTTTTCAACCAGCGCGGTACATAACCAGGCTGCATGCGTGCGATCGGTTGCCTGCGTACCAATCAGTTTTATTCCGTTCGCACCTGCCAGTCCAACTTTATAGGCTTCAAAAGTTTTTGACGATGACTTAGAATATCATCAAATTCATGAAGTGATGCCAACCCCATAGCTGCACTAATATCTGTCATCTGGTACTTATACCCCACTTCCGTGATATCATTTTCCCATGTCCCTTTTTGCTTATTTGATCGATCAATGCCAAACCAACGAATGCGCTCAGCCATGGGAATCAGCGAATGATCTTGAATGGTTAACATGCCGCCATCCCCTGTAGTAATGTGTTTAATTGCCTGAAAAGAATACATGGTGAACGGAGAGATCTCACCAATCTTCTTTCCTTTATAGGTAGCCCCGGGAGCATGGGCTGCATCTTCAATAACGGGGATGTTATATTCTTTGGCAATAGCATGCAGTTCATCCATATCGCAGGGCAGCCCGCCATAATGAACGCACACAATCGCTTTTGTTTTTTCATTCATGAGCGCGCGAACATGAGGCACGCTAATGTTCAATGTTTCGGGATCAACATCTGCAAAGCGTACAATTACGCCCATATATAAAAACGGAATGTTTGTAGCCGTACAGGTGAATACGGGTACAATTACCTGATCGCCTGGTTTAAGGCCGGCCAGAATATACGCCAGGTGCAAAGCATCAGTACCTGAACCAACCGCAATAGAAGTGCCTGCCCCGGCAAACCGCTGGGTAAACTCTTTTTCAAATTGTGCCACCTTCGGCCCCTGACCAATCCATCGCGAATGCAATACCTCCGTAACCCCTTCAATAGCCCGTTCCGGAACATGGGGATGAAACAATACGATGCCTTCGGATTCATGCATCACTGGCATTTCATTCATAGGTTTTTCGTGGTGCATGGAATAGCGTTGGTTGATTATTTTAAGTGACTGCCAAATTTAGTGCAAAAAAAGAAAGCTCCACAAGGAGCTTTCGATGATCATAAAACCAAAAATTACTAAATGTTTGGTTGAGGCGTAGTTCTTAGGTACGGCTTTATTTTAGTATATCCTTTTGGAAATTTGGCTGCAATATCCTCGTCCTTAACGGTCGTACTAATAATTACATCTTCACCCTGTTGCCAATTGGCCGGGGTAGCTACGCTAAAGCCAGCGCTTAATTGAAGACTGTCTATCACTCGCAGTATTTCATCAAAATTACGTCCTGTGGATGCTGGATAGGTAATAGTTAGTTTCACTTTTTTATCAGGGCCAATCACAAACACCGACCGAACCGTAAACTTATCGCTTACCGCGGGATGGATCATATCATATAGATTAGATACTTTGAAGTCGAGGTCGGCAATGATTGGAAAATTAACCTGCGTTTTTTGAGTTTCATTTATGTCGCCTATCCATTCACGATGGGAAGCCGCGGAATCCGTACTTAACGCCACCACTTTTACATTGCGCTTATCGAATTCTGATCTGAGTTTTGCCACCGCGCCTAACTCGGTAGTACATACCGGAGTAAAATCGGCAGGGTGTGAAAATAAAACACCCCAGCTATTACCCAACCATTCGTGAAATTTAATTGAGCCCTCTGAAGTTTCGGCTGTAAAATCCGGGGCAATATCTCCTAATCTTAATGTCATAATTTTTTTGTTTAATTATAAAGAACAAAGATAATAAGACTACAGGGTTACGGTACTAATATTAAAAATTATTCCCGCTTAGTATTCTCTCGCGTTTTACAATTTTAGCCAACGTGCTCCACAAGTATTCTGAGTGTTTCATCGTGAACATCTAAAAAACTATCCCTTATTCCGCAGGTTCTTAGGCAAATAATACCCCCCTTGCCTTTTTTGCTGTGTAGTATTTTGGCGTTTCTAAGTTCCAATAAAATTGCGTCCAAAATTTTGGGGTGATGTGCTGTTTATCCGCAATTTCCTAAATACGGACAGGGCCTTGTGATAGCGCTCCGTGAGATAAATGAGCGCATGTATCCCGTATTTACATTTCTTTGATAGCTTAATGTGTTTCCATGATATACTTTTGTCAGGATTTTGTTATAGAAAAGCACCCTTTAACAGGCCGAGGTAGCTCAGGGGTAGAGCAGCTGATTCGTAATCAGCAGGTCGTGGGTTCAAATCCCATTCTCGGCTCAAGCATACATTATTAATCTATCTTAAAACAAATTCGATTTGATTATTTCCAAACCGCAAACAAGTACGCTCGCTTCATTCGCGCTCTTTTTAAGCATCACTATCGTGGTAACCATAATGAATATACTATCCATTTCGCGAGCCGGTGCCTGGTATAACTATCTCATCCTCGCGCTACTTATCCCCATGGGAGCTTTTGTTGCCTACAAGATATTTATCCGCTACAAAGTGATTCGGGCCGGCAATAATGAAATAGAAATTGTTTACCCCGTGCTCAAACGCAAAGAGAGCCATCCACTCCGTACCATTTTAGCCTGGCGCGAGAATGCAATCAAAACGGGTAAGAACTCTACCTACAAAGAGCTTGAGATTCTTTTTGAGAATAAGCAAAGAATGAGCATTGGCCAAAAAGAACATACCGAATACACCCGCCTTGTTCAGTATTTTCAGCATAAACTTCCCAAAAAAAAGACACCCTCGGCATAGCTCAATACATTGGTAAAGTTTCAAATCCTTTTTACTTTTGCGCCCCTGCCCGGGGAATCTCTGGCAGCCCTTAATAAATGTTCTTTGCCCAGGTGGTGAAATTGGTAGACACGCTACTTTGAGGGGGTAGTGCCGCAAGGTGTGCTGGTTCGAATCCAGTTCTGGGCACCATTTTTTTTAAGCCGAAGTGGTGAAATTGGTAGACACGCACGTTTCAGGGGCGTGTGGCGCAAGCTATGCGGGTTCGAGTCCCGCCTTCGGCACACTTACTTTTTCCTTACGGATGATCCAGCCCCCAGTGGAATCGGAATATAGTTTGTAAATTTTTTTGAATTTGCGGCTAAACCAAAGCTCTTTTAATCTTCCAGGCATGTGTTTCTGGCTTGGCATGATCATGCAACTTCATTACGCTATAGAAGAAAATTGTAAAAAAAGTCATTACGGCTAAAAGGCAAAATTGTATCATAGTGGTTGTTGTTTTACTTGAGGTAAAAGTGACCAATGCGGGTAAACCAATATCATCAAAGAACTTGTACCTGTCACGGAGGTAATTTTCAGGTGCATTTTGTCATTCTTCCAGCCATTATCATTCAAAAAAAATATATTTCCGACCAAACATCTGCCTATTCCGTTCGTTTAACTTCTATCTTGGTATAATTTTTATAAATCATCTCCTATGGTGAAGCAACTAATAAGTGTAATATTTTTCCTGATCACCACATTTTCAGCGTTTTCGCAAACCTCTTTTAATCACCCCATACCCAAAAATTGGTTTTTGCTCGATCCCGAACAGGACAGTGTACAGGGCGTAAGTGCCGAACGCGCCTACGAAACCGTATTAAAAGGCCAGCCTTCGCGCACCGTGATTGTGGCGGTTATTGATTCGGGTGTGGATATAGATCACGAAGATTTAAAAAGTGTGATCTGGATCAATGAGGATGAAATTGCAGATAATGGTATTGACGATGATAAAAATGGGTATATCGATGATGTGCATGGATGGAATTTTATTGGTGGCAAAAATGGAAATGTAGATGCCGATACCTACGAATTAACCCGGGAATACATCCGGCTTAAAGCCAAGTATGAAAATGTTGAGAATGACAAAGTAGGTAAAAAACAAAAAGCTGAATATGAAATCTATAAGCAGGTTAAAGACAAATACGAAAAATTAAAAGCAAAGAATGAACAACAATATAAATTGTATTCGAACATTTATAACAACATAGTTCAAAGCATCGATACGTTAAAGGTTCTCCTCCATGTCGATACGCTTACTGCCGAGGCTGTAAAAGGTTTTGAAACCAACGACCCCAGCCTGCTTTTTGCTAAAGGGTTTCTTCTTAATATGTTTAAAAACATGAATGAAGACGAGAGTCTTGACGATTATGTATCTCAATTAAAAGAGGCGGTAGACTATTACGAAGTGATTGTAAAATATGGATACAACGAATCGTTTGATTCGCGCCAGATTGTTGGCGATGACATAAACAACATGAACCAAAAGGACTATGGAAATAATGATGTTAAAGGTCCTGACCCTACGCATGGCACACATGTATCGGGTATTATTGCAGCCGATCGCAAAAACGATTTAGGCATCAAAGGCATTGCTGATAATGTAAAAATAATGGTTGTGCGTGCCGTGCCAAACGGAGATGAACGCGACAAGGATGTAGCCAATGCAATTTTTTATGCCGTGGATAATGGCGCACAAATTATCAATATGAGTTTTGGTAAAAAGTTTTCACCCAATAAAGATATCGTGGATAAAGCTGTTCGGCATGCCGAGCAAAAAGGTGTGTTGTTAATTCATGCAGCCGGCAACGATGCCGAAGATATTGATACGGAAAAGAATTTTCCAACGCGCATTTATGCGGATGGTAAAGAAGCAAAAAATTGGATGGAGGTGGGTGCATCCGCCTGGGGCCGGGATGAAGATTTCGTTGGCAGTTTCTCAAACTATGGCAAAAAGTCTGTGTCGCTCTTTGCCCCTGGGGTAGACATCTACTCTACCGTGCCCGATAATAAATACAAAGAAGAAAGTGGCACCAGCATGGCCAGTCCCTCAACCGTGGGTGTTGCGGCTATGCTCATGTCTTACTTCCCTGAGTTTACGGCTGTAGAGATCAAGGATATATTAATGAAATCATCACGCAAGTTTGATAATCTCACGGTTCAAAAGCCCGGTGGAGGGAAAATCAACTTTAGTCAACTCAGCATTTCGGGCGGTCTGGTAAATTCGTATGAGGCTGTTAAAATGGCTCAGGAAATCAAACAGCAAAAAGTCATTAAAAAATAAAACAGGTTTCATTCGCTAACCCCCGCGCATCACCAACAAGCCGAGGTAGGCATGGTTGCTCTTTCTAGAAAAAAAATTTACCACTAATAAAAAACGTACGTGTGAACTCCCTTCTTATTCTCAATTTTCAATTTGATTAGAATGTAAATTTTTTGAAATGAAGAAGACTTATACCGATGCGGGATTATTGATATTAAGAATAGGGGCAGGCCTGTTTATGGCTTTTGGCCATGGATTGGGTAAAATGCCACCCTCTGAAGGCCTTATCAAGGGTGCTGGAGAAATGGGTTTTCCATTACCTGCATTATTCGCATGGGGAGCCGGTATATCTGAATTTTTTGGGGGATTGTTAATTGCTTTGGGACTTTTTACAAGGCCGGCCGCTTTCTTTTGGGTGTGCACCATGGGAACCGCAGCATTCATAAACCATGCGGAAGATCCTTTTGGGACTAAGGAAAAAGCACTGCTCTATCTTACCATTGGAATATGCCTGGCACTAACGGGTGGAGGAAAATACTCCTTGAGCAGAATATTATTTAAAAGTGATAATACACTGCTTTAAAGCTGATTAGTGATTTAACAAAGAGGCTCGATGGAATCCTCGAAAGAATTCATCTCTTGTCAGGAATTATTATCTAATCCAATGGGTTGATCTTCGGTAAATCTTTCTTAACCCTCTACTCAGTGACAAATCAGGGTGCAGTTCCTCGTGATCTTCTTCTTTTTGCTTATAGATGGAAAGAATATTCTGTATGGAAACAATTCCCGTTATTACTCCTCCCTTGTTGGGGGAAGTAACAGGCAGAACCTCTGACTTTGATTGCGCCAGTTTTTCAACCGCATTGCGTAAGCTGCTGTCCGAGCTTACTACCGGAGGCATGGGCTCGAGCAGGCTTTCCATAGAAGCATCTGATTGAAGAGATTGGGAGAATAGTTTTGTCGTATGAATAATTCCTCTCACCACATCATTTTTATCAACTACGACCAGGTACTTGATTTGATCGGTAGATTTTGACCTATTGATCGCCTCCTGAATACTTATACTAATATCAACAATCAAAAGGTTTTTCTCCATCACCTCCTTTACAATCACATTTTCTAACAAATCCGGCTCATAGGAATCTGGTGTTTTAATTCCCCTGCGCGCAATCTTTTCAGTCATGATGGTATTCTTCATCATCAGATAAGACACAATATAAGATGCACCACAGGTTGCTAATAAAGGTAATAGTGCATTTACCTGAGACGTAGTCTCCAAGGCAAACACAATAGAAGTAAGAAAAGCTCTGGAAGCACCAGCAAACATTGCTGACATGCCTACCAAGGCTGAAAGTGGAATTGATATTTCAGAATGTGGAAAGAGTTCCAAAACCAATGAGCCCAATAACGCACCAGCCGCTCCCCCAATGGTTAATAACGGGGCCAACGTTCCTCCTGAAGTACCACTCCCCAATGCAATAGCCCAGGAAACGAATTTCATAGTACATATAGAAAGGAGCATGCTTATGGGCAGGCTACCCGCGAGTATGTCTGTGATGTTATTATAACCAACGCCCAAAGTTCGTGGAAAAAAATAGCCAACAATTCCCACTACCAAACCTCCCAGGGCTGGCCACCACATCCAATGAATGGGTAGCTTTTCAAACAAGTCTTCAATAAGGTAAACAATTTTAGTTGTGAGAACTGAAAACAAACCCATAACAATACCCATGATGCTATAAATAGCAAGCGCAGTGTTAGTTGGATATTCAATAACAACAGAGGTTAGAAATACAGGCTCTGACTCGAAAAGAAAATGATGACCGGCAGCACCCGTAATACAAGCCATAGCAACGGGAATAATAGAGCGTGGCGAAAATTCAAACAAGAGTAATTCAATAGCAAGAAAAATTGCTGCTATCGGGCTTCCAAAAATTGCTGCCATACCAGCCGTGGCCCCAGCCGCAAGTAACACCTTTCGTTCATAATGTGTAATCTTGATTAACTGACCCAGCGTTGATCCCAACGCACCACCCGTTGCAATGATTGGTCCCTCCGCACCAAAGGGGCCACCCGTACCAATTGCTATTGCCGATGATATAGGCTTAAGATAAGTGATTGTAGGTTTGATCTTGCTCTTATTCGTTAGGATTTTCTCCATCGCTTCTGGAATTCCATGACCTCGAATTGCAGCCGATCCATAGTATGCCATTAACCCAACAATAAGGCCCCCAACAACAGGAATCACTATTACCCATACGCCCAATGTATTGGATGAAGGACTTGTATTTGAGGCAGAGAAATGACCAAAAAAAGACACATTGGTAATGACGGAAATAAGCAAGACAAGGAATTTTGCAATGAGGCTTGTACAAGCTGCAATCAACACAGCCAGAAGCGACATAATAATAAGTCGCTTCTTGACGGTATTATCCTGTTGTTTTAAAATTTTTGTTTCGGAGATTGAACGAAGTGTTGGTGAGATGGGAATCCTACCTTTCATGTTTGGACTGAAATTTGAAAAAACAAATATAAACGGATCAGCCCATGTTTTAAAATTCAATGGATCTGTAAATCACTCTACTCTCACAGACAATTACTTCCAAAACTCATCCTCCCAGTTATCTTCTCGATTAGTGTCGTCTTGATGAATTAGATTTATTTGATTCAACTCTTCGGCTGTGGCTGCCTTTTGTATCTCAGTAAAAAGAATTCGCTCTTCAAAGCGAATATGATCCTCCAATTTTTCTTCAATCAAAACTAAATTTCGCTCCAGATCTGTTTGTGCTGTGAATAGCCGTTTTAAAAGTCTATGGTCAGCCAGGGCTCGCTTAACCAGTTTATGCTCTTGAAGAATTGGAAAAACATATTCTTCCTCAATCGAAAAATGCTCTACTATTCGAGACTCAAAGAAAAAGTCTAAGTAACGTTTAATCCGATTCAAGGGTATTCCTTTTCGAATTCCAGTCCTAATCTTCCACGACAATAGTAAACTGTGATGATGGTCGTGACTCAACGGTTGGAGCTCCTTTATTCTTTTTAACGGTTCGGCTTTTTCTTTCATTTGTCTTTATCAATCGAAATTTTATCTGCACTCATAGATTCCTTTCCTCAAGTTGGACACAATTCTATTTCTATCCTTCCTTACTACAATTCGGAATAATCCTCTGGAACTACCTCAACAGTTAACCCATTAACCCTGTTGTCTAATAAAATCTGGCAAGACAATCTACTGTTACATTGAGTATTCGATAGCTTACTTAGTGTTGCTTGTTCATTACCTTCCCTTTCAAGCAATTCCTTCTGGTATTCCAACAATAGAATATGGCACGTTCCGCAACGCCCCATCCCTTTGCAATCTCCAAAATCCTCCAGATACACTTTATCATAAATGAGCGCCATTAGGCTTCTAAACTCATGTGCATAGGTTCTTAGTTCATACCTTTTACCACCACATAGTACATTTATCTGTATGTTCTGGTCTCTATCCATCTCTACCTAATGTAAATGTGTCTACAACACCACTGATGTCAGTTCTTTCTCTAACAGAATTGCTCCTGGAAACAAAATATTATTCTCCAGGTGAATATGCAGATGTAAGTCTTGTTCAAATTCATTAAGTAATGCAAAGGCTACACTATACGTATTACATCCATCGGCCGGTATTGTATAGTTATTACTAAGCTCAGAAATTTTAGCAAATCGATCACCTTCCACGGTGTGTTCATTCATCATCATCTGCACCGGGTTTTGTACGGTGCCAAAACTAGGTGCGCTCATTTTAGCTTTTGAGGTTTTAACCTTACCCATTTTTCGGATATAAGGAAATAAAATAAACTCCTCCTTTTTCATATGCACGGCCAATTCACCAGATGAAAGTTTAAATTCTTCGCTGATCTCAAATGATTCCGGATGTTGTACACCATGTACCTGACACAGTTTCTGCAGGTACTGGTTCAGGATAGGCATTTTCTCTTCTACATAGCGATGATGTTTTTTTTCGATATAGTCGGCAAGTAGATCTAAAGGCCAGGTCTTATAATCGGTTGAATCTGCTTGTGCCACGTGTGTGGCTGCCTCTAACTCGGCAATCAAAAGGTTAACATCAATATTTTTATCCTTACTGGCTTCCGCGATACTTCTGTTGCCCTTGCAGCAAAAATCTATTTTGTGATTTTTAAATACTTGTGCAGTCCGATAGTCGGCTGCTACCATTTCCCCAATTGTTTTTTTCAAGACATTTTCCATAACTACTCGTTTTCAAATTCACTTGCATGATTTTTCAACTAAACAAATGATTTATATAAATCTGAATTCCAATACATAATTAAATAGAATAGAGCAAAGGCAACAAAGCCAATGACCAATGCCCATACCCATGCTGGAATTCCCTTCGGAGTTTCTGAGCCTTTAATAACAAACACATCATTGCCCTCACTACCATAGGCATTAATGGTAATGGGTACCTGCTCTTCTATTATCTCATTCTCCGTCAATCCCACAATAGAAATAGCAGGACCATTACGCACTTCAAATGGAATCGTTTTAACGCCTTCAATACCCTGCGTTGATTTTGCCACTACCTTAAGTTGATGTTTACCATCCGGAATTTTTGTGGTATCGAAAATGAATTTTACCGGAGGTGCGAATTCAGCAAAAGGCCGAACTTCATCATCCAAAAAAACTTTTATTATTCTATTATCCTCCATGCGATTAGTATTCAGGGTTCAAGACAATATTTTTGATGTGATCCGGATTCTTTTCATTGGGCTTTATTAAAAATTTCAAACTCAAAAAAAGCGTGATGCTGACAAACACTATGGCTGTCCATATAATGATATAATCCATGTCGCCTTGCGGCCCCACACCATGAGTAACTCCTTCTAAAACTTTCGGTTGATTTTTCTTACAAAGTTCACAAGCCCATACATGGCCTGTTCCAGAAAATAATAGTACAACCAAAAAGGTTATAAACTTCTTTACTTCACTACTTCTTATCATCTCTCCAATATTTATTTGCTTTGGCAATCGTCTGAAATTCGAGGGCAATAACTTCGGCAGATGCAATTAGTTGAGCGGTGTCTGTTGCATAATCTGCTCTTAATTTCTTGCGCATCTCCGGATCTGTTTGGATGGCTGCAATTGATTTTCTTGCCAACTTGATCGCTAGTTCACGACCTTCCATCGGTGTTGCTGTTATTAAACTGGGTAGATAGTTTTCTTTCGTTTCCATGGTTATTGGTTTAATTGTAATGTATAGGCTCGTATCTTTTTCACTTCATCAACAGTAATTTTTGGAGCATTGTTTCCCCAACTCGATTTTTCGTGATTCATAATCGCTGCGATCTCCTCATCAGTAAGCTGGTCAGCAAACCCCACCATAACGGCATAATCGGGCCGGGCATCATAGCCTTTCAAAATGATTTGAACCATCAACTCCGAATTTGGATCGTTTACAATTTTACTTCCAGCTAAAGGTGGAAAGGCACCCACAAGGCCCTTTCCATTTGCCTGATGACAAGCCGCGCACGTTTGCATGTATAACTGTTCACCGTCTGGCAACATCGCTTTTCCCTCTGTGGACACGATGTCTTTTTTACGAATCGAAGGAATAAAATCAACACTGTTGCCGGGCAGCGATACTTGCTTTAAGAATTTTAAATAGGCTACCAGATCCAGCACTTCTTGTGTTGCTACAATTTTTGTGTCAGGTGATGTTAGGAATTTAGATGGAACCGGAACCACAACATCATTTTTATCAAGACTCTTTTTCTCTTTAAAGAGCCATGGATAGGCCGGCATCACAGATTCTTCTACGACAGAACGTGGGTTGAATAGGTGGAGTAAGTGCCACTGATCGGAAGGTTGGCGTACACCTACATTAGTTAAATCGGGGCCGGTACGCTCGCTGCCCAAAAGAGATGGAGATTGTCTCCATATATCCAACCGGTTTTTGCTGTAATAGTAATCGGAAGGTATAGAGGGCCGATCGCCCCACATTTTATCCATGGCAATATTTCTAACTTGTTGTGTGTGACAAGCCACGCATCCTTCACTAATATAAATGTGTAATCCATTGAGTTCACTTTCCGTTAATGCTGGTTGCTTGGGTAAGGGCTCAACCTGCTGCATTTGATAGGCGGGAACAACCGCTATAAAAAGGCTCAGCAAACCAAACACAACAAAGGAGATGATAACTAAACTTCTATGGTCTTTATGCAAATTAAACATAGCGCTTATGCAGTTACGGTTTGAGGTGATACCTTTTGTATTGATTCTTTGACACGGTTCATTTTGGCCATCACATAAAAATTATAGGCAAACATTAGATGTGATAAAAACATCAGTGAGCCCCCGATGGCACGCCACACCCAATATTGCTTCATGAGTATAACCGATTCGATAAAACTATTTCCTTCAATCCAACTCAACCCTTTAAGTGTTCCTCCTGTCATCATCGAAATCATGTAGGCGAACAGACCAATAAATGCCATCCAGAAATGAACACCCACGAAAAGTTGTTTCGGTTCTCTTCCCGTAATTTTTGGTAGGATAGCGTAGATGCTGGCCCAGAGCAAAAATGAAATGATGCCATACATGGTCATGTGGGAGTGCGCCACATTAAAATCGGTAAAGTGCCAAACGTAATTGGTAAACCGAAAGGCTTGAAAACTTCCTTGTGATGAGCCTACAAAATAGAAGACCACACCCACTAAGAAGAAAGGCAAAACGTAACTTTTTGAAATTTGATTCCAACTGCCTTTCATCGTCATAAGAAAGTTGGTGGTGCCTGCGACAACCGGTATAAACATTCCCATACTAAATACGATGGCAACGGTTTGCAACCACCATGGTAAGGGACTAAACACAAAGTGATGCGTGCCGATCATGGTATAGAAAAGCATCTGTGTCCAAAATGCCAGAACACCCAATGAGTACGAGTAGATCGGTTTGTTTAAAGATGAGGGAAGATAATAATAGGTTAACCCCAAGGTAAAAGTCATGAACCACATCCCCACGCCTTGGTGCATGTAGTAGCCCTGAATAATTGTTTCGCCTAATCCATTTTGATAGTTGGGCAGGTAACCAATTGTAACCAATACGATCGTCCAAATTAAACCTGCGAGAAGATACCAGTTAGAAATGTATATCTCTGAAATCTTTCGGTTGGCAACAGTTTTATAATAGTTGAAAAAGTAATGATCAGGCCCGAAGCAAACAAGGCTGTAACCGGCCAAATATATTCCCGGTATTCGCCACCTCCGTTGTTGATGCCAATCATAAGAAAATAATTTCCGATCACGACTGATAGGTTTAACAAGTACCAGGCAATCCAAGCCCACCGATAGCTATAAATTTTTGTATTCGATGTTCTGGCAATTACAAAATAGCCTAACCCAATCATGGCCATAGAAGCCCAGCCCCAAAAAACGGTATTGGTATGCACCGGCCGTAATCGGCCAAAGGAAAGCCATGCCTGGTGATCCATATCGGGCCACACAAATTTCATCCCAACATATTGACCAATCAAGGTGCCAAAGACCAACCAGAAAACGGAAGCGCCTAAATAGAAGATTATTATTTTCTTTAAGTCTTCAGGTGTTTCAAAAGTCAAGGGCGACTTTCTTTTTTCATCCACTAATGGATTGCCCGGTTCGTGGCTTACTTTATAAACTAATCCTTTTTCATCCAGTGCTTCTGTACTACTTCCTAATTCCTCGCCCTTCAGTTTAAAATTTAAAGATTGCTTACGCTGCAATAGAATTGCATCAATCTCTGCTTCCTTCAAACCCAAAAGCTCCTCGCTAAATTCGAGTTGTCGCGTTCGTTGCTTCCGCTCCTGTATGGTTTTAATGTAACCACTTGCCTGAAAAAGCATAATGACAATTGCAATAATAAAAACGATAGCAATTAAAAAGAATGTACCAATAATTCCCGGACTGGTTACCCAGTTATCCGTGGATACATCAACACTTTTTTGCGCAACCGCTGACTGACTTAAGAGGATTGCTGTTAAAAAACTGATTTTATTTTTAAGCATTGTTAATTAGGATATACTTGTCCGATTTATAATTAAATTTTTTTTAAATTTTCTTCTATCGTTTTAAATAGGTTAATCCATCTTTCAACCCATGGGTTAGGTCTTGTACCGTTGTGCTTTCAAGCATAACTCTTAGCTCCTCGCGTATAATCATGAACTTGCCATGTACGGGGCATGGCTTTTTTGAGTTACACGCATTTAACCCAAGCCCACAGCCTTTATATACATTATCTCCGTCAATGGCAGCAACGATTTGGCTTAACTTGATTTTAGTCAGCCTGGCCTTTTCAATTTCAAATCCGCCTCCTGCTCCTTGCACCGAATTAATAATGCCGGTACGTGCCAATTGCTGTAGAATCTTTGCAGTAAAAGCAACCGGTGAGTCAATTGCCTTTGCAATCGCCTTTAAGCTTACCCGATTGTTTTTTTCTGCTTCTACGGCAATAAACGCTGTAGCCTTTATTCCGTACTCACAAGATTTAGAAAACATTTGTTCCTTTTGTTGCTGGCAATATAAAGCAATGTTTTAAATAGGACAAGTTTGTCCTATTTAAAAATATTAAAAATGGTTGTTTTTAGGTATCCGTTTCAGTCAAACCAGGTTTTCTACTTTTATTCAATGGATCGAGTAGAAATTATAAATAGCTCTATCAAGCTAAGGCATAATTTTCAATCCTAATAAAAAAAGGATTTGTGATAAAATCTATTGATCGGCTTTATCACAAATCCTTTTCATTCTCAATTTTAAGTCAGCTTCTAGAACTGGCTTGGGCCTTTCGCGGCAGGCAGTGGCTTGCGAGGCAACTTCTCCTGCATCTGAGCCGTGTTGTAAACAAATGTAGCAACAATCACAGCCATTTGTTTCAGGTCGCCCATCATCAGTCTCTCATACGTATCCGCATTAGAGTGATGGGTTCTTGTGTCATACTCTATTGGATCCTGAATAAATTGAAAACCTGGAATACCCACCGCATCAAATGCCTGGTGGTCGGTACCTCCTGTGTCCTGAATGGTTACTGTAGGATTGTCAATCATATCCGAAAAGGGAGTAAACCACTTTTCAAAGATGGGGCGCACCGCATCATTACCTTGTAAATAAATTCCTCTGATGCGGCCCGTTCCGTTGTCAATATTAAAATAGCCAGATATCTTACTATGCTCTGGTTTTATTTTCATATCAGCTGGATCTGCAAAATGATTTTTTACGTAATTTCTTGAACCATACAGACCTTGCTCTTCACCTGCCCAAAGTGCAATGCGAATTGTTCTTCTTGGCTTCAAACCGATTGTCTGTAAAATCCGTACTGCTTCCATCATTACGGTGCTACCTGCTGCATTGTCGGTTGCGCCTGTAGCGGAGTGCCACGAATCAAGGTGCCCGCCCAACATGACCAACTCTGCCTTAAGATCTTTATCTGTTCCAGGTATTTCTGCTACCACATTATACGATGCAGGGTCTAAAGTAAAAGAAGTTTTTATATCTGCCTCTACTTTTACAGGAATTCCTTTTTCTATCAATCGTGCCATCAAGTCTGCGTGCTCTGGGGCAGTCTCTAATTCTGCAATTGCCGGAGGAGCATCCACACTATACGAGGCACCATTACTGGTAAAATAAGTTCCATGTTTTCCATTTCGTCCTCTGATCACAAGCCTTGCATTTTCCTTTTTCAAAAACTCATCCACCTTACGGCTAAAAGTTCTTCGGGCCATATATTGCGCAATTACCTCAGGCGTATATCTACTAGAAGATCCGATGGGTTGTTTGGATAATTCCTCCAACTCCTTGTCAGTCATCCGCGAGGCATCTGCTTCAAATGTTGGATGGGTGTTGGCGGTAGATTTTATCAATACGATCTTACCCGCAATTTTGCCTTCAAATTTTTTGAAATCTTCGTCTTTTTCAATGGCCAATAAAGTAACATCACCGGATATCGGTCCATCGGTTCCACCCGTCCAGGCTTTAGGCGTTCCACTAATTTGAAAATAATAGGGTGCGGTCATAGCCACATAACTTTTTTCTACTTGCCATCCCTTTCCAAAGTCGCCCCATTTTTCCAGACTTGCATTTTTCAATCCCCACTCGGTAAGCTGTTTTACTGCCCAATCGGATGCGCGTTTGTACCCGGCAGAGTTGGTGAGCCGAGGTCCTGAAGCATCAGTGAGGTGGAAGGCAATATCCTCCACTTTAGAGTTGTTCAATCCTTCCTCTTTGATACGATGTACTACATTAAGGTCTACCTCTTGCGCAAATACAAAGGTGAGACTGAGAGAAAAGAGAAGAAAAGCAATTGTCTTTTTCATATTCTTGTATGTATTTTGTTTCAAGCTTTCAATTTAAGAATTACTTACAATGATTTTTTATATTTATTGATAAATGGAATTAAAGGTAATTGGCCGTTTAGTTCTCACATAATCCTACCCCCTATTCATCTATGAAAGTATTTGCAGTTTTGTTTCTCATTATTTGTCACCTTTCAACAGTTGCACAGGAAAGACAAGGTAGGATTGTAAAAGTGCTCTCTTTTAATATTCTTCATGGGGCCACCACCAAAGGTGATTTTGATCTGGATGCCATTGCGAAAGTAATCATCAACGCAGATCCTGATTTTGTAGCCTTGCAAGAAGTGGATTTTAAAACCAAAAGAGCAAAAGGATACGACCTTGTTACTGAATTAGGTTGGAGGACTAAGATGGCCCCTTTATTTGCCCGCGCTATGAAATATGATGGCGGAGAATATGGCGAAGGGGTATTGTGTAGGTATTCCTTTCTTAAAACGCGCAATGTCCCTCTACCTTTTTCTCCTGGCAATGAACCGCGTGCCGCATTAGAGATTACTACGCTACTCCCATCAGGAGATACCATTGCATTTATTGGGACACATCTTGATCACCTTAATGAAGACACGGACCGAATTAAACAGGCAAAACAAATCAACCATGTGTTTTCGAGCAATCCCTACCCTACCATTCTTGCAGGTGATTTAAATGGAGAACCGGGAAGTGCGCCCATCACTATACTAGAGCAAATGTGGACACCTTCATACGATAAAAAAGATATTCATTTCACTTTTCCTTCGTATAATCCTACCAAAAAAATTGATTACGTGATGTATTATCCAAAAAATAAATGGCGTGTACTGAAAACAGAGGTGATAGCCGACCCCATTGCTTCTGATCACTGCGCTTATCTGGTGACGCTAGAGCTTCTTAAGTAAAGCCCATAGTATTTCTATTTTTCTACAGGCAGTTTGTTACGTACAGCATGGCTGATAAAGATAAGCAGTAACACCGTTAAAACTGCCGGCAGTGCTATGAAGAGCAACCCCAATCCGGGCGTATTTTTTCCTGTTATGGGGTCGTAATTAAAACAGGAAAACAAAGAGTTCTTATTTGGTAAGCGATACGTTGGAGCAAAAACATTATTCACGCTACTGATTAACAAATCTATGTCATGCTTTTCTCTCATTCCTATTAATTTTTTGGTTATGTATCCTTCCCTATTTATGCCAACCAGTAAGGCATCATGATCAAACTGGGCTGTTGCACTATCCCAAATAGGATGAAAGCTGATGGATTGGTTGAGTTGTTCAATACTGTCGGTTACAGCAAAAATCCATTGGGGATTGTTTTCCAACCAAACCTGTGTGCCATGTTGTTCATGTCCTCCAAATTATCTCTGGGATCGAAACTTATAACTAAAATATTAAATGACTTATCATTCGCATTTAATTGTAAGTTGTCTTTCAACTGTAACAAAAAGGGACTGCATATGCCCGAGCAGCGCGTAAAAATGAACGCTACCAGTAAAGGCTTTTGATGATAGAGCTCATCGAAAGTCATCCACTGTTTATCTTTTACATTTAAAGGTGCAGCAAATATCTTTTCATAGATATTCGTCTCTTCCTCCATACCCGTTGATGCCGGTTGAGCATTCGCTATAAGGGCTAAGCATATCGTTATGAGGGTGAAGACAATACTTTTAAACATCTTTTAGAAATATTGAAAAAGAATATAAGAATGGCGATTAAATAAATAGTTGCAAAAATGGCACCTATCACGGCCAAAGGCGCCCCAGCAGAAAGTTCTGCCGGATAGGTGCTATATCTGCGCGGAATAGAATCAGCTCCACCAAAATAAAAAGCTAAAAGAAATCCAGCTCCACCAATAAGCAGCATAGCCAATGTCAACTTTGTGAATTTTTCAGGCTTATTATTTTCTGTAAACTGGATAGAGAACCAGTAGAAAAATCCGATACTGAACAATACATTTCCCATAGCATTGTACGTATGAAAGTGAGCGGGTACCCAAAGCGTATTATGCAGAACAATGTTATTTGAGATCGTAGCATCAATTACGGCACCGAGTCCACCAATAACCCAACCGGCAACACCAATAAAAAATAATATATTGGTTAGCGTCCATTTCATTTTAGTGCGATAGACAGCAATGAAAACACTAAACACGGTAACTCCTGCAGCAGGTAAACTTGCCAGATAAGAGGCTAACTGCCCGATAATCTGAAACCCTTCGGGTTGTACAAAATCCATATATAAATGATGGAAAAAAGCAGTAAGGATAAATACCAGCGTGCAATTCCAGGCTACTGCCACATACCAGGTGGTTTTCCATTTTGGTCTTCCACTCACTTCAGAGAATAATTCGTAGATAACGGCCAACCCTAAGTAAAGCATTTCATTGGCAATGGTATGTCCGAAGAAGAAAGTAAGGTTTTTCATCAACAGTGCGTCATTCACAAAACTGCCTTTAGAAAAATATTCTGCAAAGAACAGAACTATTAACACTACTGCGGCCAACAGGCAAGCAATAACACCAATCAACGTTATCATGGAAATGAGAATGAATGGGGGCGTTTCAACGGAGGGATTTTTCTTAAAGTGTTGCCAGGCAAATGCCTGAGATATCGAATACTTTCTAAGTATCTGTGTCATTAAGCTAATGCTCCAAATTAACCAGCCCAAGCCTAACACCGTTAGAGAAACTAAGAACAGCGGAGTAGCCCACGCTGCCCACATTATCTTAAAAGGTAACGGATAAAGAAAAGTCCATCCCACATGAAATTTCCCTATGAACGTAGTGGCCCAAAACATCAGCACACCAATGACCGTGAGTACTAAAGCAATCATATTGGCTGTATAACTTGTTTTCACATAACGCTCCATTAAATAGTTAACGGCTGCCATCCCGGCCACAAACCAAATCCCAATCATGGTAAGCCCATGGGTAGTCATGTTGGAATAAAATGTGATTGGATCTTGATGGATAATTTCTCCCTGATTGAGCCGCATGAGTATCCCTAGAATGATGCTGATAATGAACAATACAAATACAGTCAATATCCAAACAGAAGTGATTTTTCTAATTTTTATTGATTCCATGATCTATATGGTTTACGGATTTCTACTTAACAATAAAAGATGATCTCATAATCTGGTGTGCCACACCACAGTATTCCAAACAAAAGATGTTGTATTTACCAGGCTTTTCAAATTTATAACGAAGACGATTTACATAACCCGGCATAGCCTGCGTTTGAGTAATTAATCTATTGGATTCGTCATAAATCCCAAAACCATGATTTACATCTAAGCTTGTCACTCTGAATTCAACCAGCTCATTAGCCGGCACCTCTATAGGTTCTCCTTTGGGACTTTTAGGATCAATGGCATGCTCAGACAAAAAGAACGCAAACTGCATAGCCGACACATGAACTACTTTTGCCGGGATTTCGTCCGCAAAAAGAAAATACGGTGACTTCGGAATAGTTACCGAAGCAAAAATAGCCAGTATCACAAACAAGATAAGCAGAAACCAAAATCGTTTCTTTAACGGATTGGTCATTCCATGTTCCGATTGTTCTGCCTTATGGGATGATAGATATACATAGGCAAAAACAATAACACCTATTACTGCTAAGGCTAGAAATAATAATAAAATTGAATTTTGTTGCATTATGAATTTATTTTAATTGCCATTGACTTTTTTGTTCGTGTTTTATCCTGTGATGAAATAATTTTGTCTCTATGTTTTTATCTCTTTTAAAAATTATAACTATTTCTCTCAACAGAAGATCCTTTCACCAAAGTTTCACTGTCATCTTTTTGAATATGTACTCTACGTCACAGGCCTCGAGTTTAATGGCCTCAGGGTAATTTCATCAATCAATAAATTATCTGGTGTTTCTAAAATTGAAATTACAAATGCTGCAATGTCATCCAGCTGCAACATATTATGGTGTGGTTCTATTCCTGAGTCTTGAAAAAAGTGAGTATCAATACTCCCTGGATTTACGCAAGTGACTTTGATATTATCTTTGCGGAGTTCTTTAAACAAGGCTTCACTAAAACCTTGTATGCCATATTTAGATGCAGAATACCCTGCTGCTCCTGCTCTCGATGCCTTTCCAAGGATAGAGCCGATGTTGATGATGTGACTAGAAGAGTTGTTCTTCTTCATAAAAGGAACAATACTGGAGCTAATATAAAAAATTCCATTCAAATTGGTATTAATCATAGCATGCCATTGTTCCAAGGTAAGCTCATCGATCTTACCAAAATAACCAGCTCCGGCATTATTGATGAGTATGTCAGGAAGATGAGAGTCAGAGAAAGTATTTTTTACCCAAGAGGCAATGGTATTTTGTTCAGTGATATCCATACCGATTGGAATAAATGTATCGCCCAACTTATTTCGAATAGCCGTGAGCTTTTGCAAATTTCTGGCAAGGCCATAGACTACAACTCCCTTTGCAACTAAAGCTTTAGCAAAAGCCGCCCCTAATCCGCGGCTGGCACCAGTTACAATTGCAATTTTCTTTTTCAGCTGCATTTTACTGAGTTTGATATGATCCGGGAACGGTACGAAAACTAATTGCCAGCCGGTTCCATCCATTAATTGCTATAATGGCCATGGTAAGAGCAACCATTTCCTTTTCATCAAAATACTTACAGGTAGCCTCGTACAACAAATCAGGCACATCATTTTCTGAAATCAATGTCACTGCTTCTGCCCAGGCTAAAGCGGCACTTTCTCTTTCGGTGTAAAAAGGCGTTTCCCGCCACGCACTTAATGCATACAAACGCTGCTCTGTCTCACCTGCCTTTCGCGCATCTTTGGTATGCATATCCAAACAATACGCACAACCATTTATTTGAGACGCTCTGGTTTTTACCAATTCGTATAAGGAGTGCTCCAAGCCAGAATTTGCCGCATATTTCTCAACACCTAGCATGGCCGTTAAAGCCATGGGAGAAACCTTTGAATAATTTAATCTTTCTTTCATTTCATTAAGTATTAATCAATTCTAATTTTCTTTCCGTTCAACTTCATACGTCAATGTACCGTTTACAATTCTTGCCGGTTGCGTGTATGGATGCTCTTCTGCTTTCGCTACACCCATAATATGAATTACTTTCCATCCTCTTGCCTTCAAATAATCAGAAACCATGGAGCGATGGCAACGCCACCACACCGCTTCGAACACATGTAAGCTGTAGATTTCTTTATAGCGATCTTTTCCAGTTTCTCTATTCCTTCTTTGAATTGTTCCGTCTCCATAAAATCAGCATAACCGCGAAAGGATGGGTGTCGCCAAGCGATATTTTTTGAGTTGGGATTTACTTTTCTCCGTCCTCCAAGATTTTTTAAATGAATGTATTGAATGTTGTTTTGTGGTAAAGAAACTTCGAGAGCCTCTTTATTGAATTGGGGAAATTTGCGTGAACCCGGAAAACTTCGAATATCCGCCACAACTATAATCCTAAAGGATTTTAGCATAGCTACTAATTCATCAAATGAATGCGTAGAGTGTCCTATAGTCCAAATACTCTTAATTTGTTGATTAACATCCATGCGTTTTTTATGACATACCTTTACTTAGTTCGCGGATTTGTTTGTCATTCGTTTTTTTGCTTCAATGCACCAGGAATAATTCATTGATAAAATGAGCTGCCCTTTTATCCGTACTGATTTTGTCTTTGGCATTTCCATTTTCGTCAAATGAATTCAAAACATTAGGAACATGAAACCTAGTGGAGACTGTCCATGCTCCAATTTTCCAAAGGGAAAACTGTAAAGAAATAATTACTTGTGTGCCACCGAAATCTCCATCAGAAACAGTCGAAATAACAACTGGCTTACGATGCCACTCCGGATGCAGCAAGTCAATGGCATTTTTTAAACTCTGGGGTAACCTCCGTTATATCCAGGAGTAACAATAATAACCCCATCAGCAGCTTTTATCTTACCCGAAAAATCAAGCATTTTTGACGAAGGCGATTTTTGAAACTGTAAGCGCTCATCAAACAATGGAAAGTTATACTCCTTTAAATCAAGAATGTTAACAGTTACAGGTGTGTTGGCTTCCAAATATTGTTTAAAATACAAGGCAACCCTATGACTGTTTCTCCCTTCTCTGATACTTGCTGACAGTATTTCTATATGTGGCATATCTCTAAAATATTATTTGCAATAAAGTATACTAATCCTCTTGTCTTAGTATTTACTATTCATTCTGGCATTTCTTTCAACCCGATACGCATCTTATAAATACTATATGCCCTTAGTATCTTATTTGTAAGGAATCCTGAATTTCATGATGATAAATATAAGTAGGTATATTTGTTTTCATCATTTCAATCTTAGCCTCCTTTGCCCGTTCAAATAAATCTGCATCGGTACCCATCGAAATTTTACTAAATCCATTTAATGAAAGCAGAATATCTCTTTCAATAAAAAAAGTCCCACCTACTACGCAATCTTTGAGATGTATTTTCGCAGAGTGGTCAAACCTGTCCGGAACGTACGGGCTTCCGATTACCTCTAACCCACCATGTAAAAATTTTACAGTAGGGTGCTGCAACAAAGGCGTTTTCTTAATTTGAGATGTTCCGGATGGTACTCATCATCCGAATCCAAAAACGAAATAAATTTACCACTCGATGCATGTAATCCCCTATTCTTAGATTGTACCTCTCCACTGTGGCCTTTTCTTAAGTACTTAATTTTATCGTTACCCAACAGGTAAGGCAAAATCTGAGTATACGTATCATCAGTGCTTTCATCATCTACAATAATTGCCTCCCAATCCACTTCTGTTTGTGCAACTAAGGAATCAATTGCTCTCTTTAATAGTTTAGCCCGATTAAAGGTTGCTATTATTATAGAAAAAAATGGAGGAGCAATCGTTCTATTTTTATTCACAAATGACACTTTTAATTTTCAATATCACATAAGATTTCGCTGGCATTAATCAATGTTGTACTGGCATATTACTTATTTAATTCAATAACCAATCTGGAGTATTTATTTTTTAAATTCAATACCTGTCAATTTTATTTCTCTATCTCATCTATAGCAATGGTAGCATGCGCATAAGCTGCTCCAGCACGCATCTCAGCAGCCACCCAAACGGCCTCCATAATCTCTTCCTTACTTGCACCCTTTCTCATCGCCTGTTTGGAATGTGAGCGGATGCAATACGGACATTGTGTGACATGGGCTACAGCAACCGCAATGAGTTGTTTCGTTTTCTCATCAATGGCGCCCGCTTCAAATACAGTTTTACTGAAGTTCCGCCATGCCTCCACGCTCTTAGGCGCCAAAGCCGCTTTTTTATCAGCCAGTTCTTTGGTTGTTTTGGGATATAATGTTTCGTTTTCCATGATGTATATTTTATTTTGTTAAGCTCATTTTTCCACTATCCTTTGCATTCAGCTTACTAACAACATTCCATATTCAACCGATCAAATAAGCCAACCCGCTTTCTACTGGTTCACACAACACATTAATAGTTTTAGTATTAAATAATTTCTGAATAACTTCTCTCCCTTTCTTATATTCATCATGGATGGGACAAGGATGAGTAGAAGAGCATTTACTCAGCCCCAATCCACATTCATTAAATAAGTCCTTTCCGTCAATGGTATCAACGATGGCTATAATAGGTTGGTTGCGTTGCTTCGTGGTAATGTAAAATCCACCCGTTGGTCCTTTAATACTATTTATTATTTTTTGCTTTACCAGCGTTTGCAATATTTTGCTTACCGTATGTTCACTTGCGTTGATAAATTTTGCTATTTCTTTTACACCAGACTTTTCATCTGATTCCACTTTGGAGCCAAGATAAATGACAGCTTTTATAGCGGTTTTACACGTGTTGCTAAGCATTCTTAATAGTTTAAAAATCTATTCCCTTCCTCCGAAATCATGCTGGCATCCCAATGTGGTTCAAAAGTCAAGTCAACCTGTATCTTATATTCAGAAAATAATTGTTGTATGGCTTGTGTGGCAGCGCTTACGATTGAATCACCCATCGGACAGAATTGTGTCGTTAACGTCATGGTCACAATAATTTCTTTATCGTCTTCATTAAAATCAATTTGATAAACCAATCCCAAGTCAACAATATTCAAACCAATCTCAGGATCAATCACATTATATAGACCGGATATAGCGATATCACTTTTACTACTATTAGTTTTTATGTTCATTTAACTTTGCTTTATGAAATAGAATTTTAAACACATTTAAATTATACGACACGGCAGTTATGAGAAGGAAAGTAGCACCAATATTTAATACCAACGTACTTGCCTGAATGATGCCATAACCAAAAATTATGAAGCCGATGAGGTAGGAAATTCCACCCCTATAAAAACCTTATTAAGAAACAGATCTTTAGGATTAGGTGTTTTATCCAAACCCGCCATGTTATGATACACTTTATTCCAAACAATGAATGGAAGGGTTTTGAATGTCATCCCTAAAATAATAGCCGTTATCCAACCAAAAAAAATAGTGAATCCATAAAGTAGAGCAAACTGACTACTGCTTAGTCTTGAAAATAAGGTTATGAATACAACCAAAACAATTATTGGAATAACTATAAAAGCAACGGAAAGCATTGAAATTTTTACTTGCTCATCCACTTTCATACGAATACGCTTAGCAAATGATTGGTAAATATGGTTGCCAAATAGTAGTACGCCTATACTAACAAGCGCAATCGGAATAAAATAAAGTTTGGATTGAGCTGATAAAAGAAAAAGGAATAGAAAATTATCAATCCGGCATTAATCAAAATGTAGATCCACCACAATCGTTTTTTATTTTCATATTTAGAAATGAGAAACATGGGTATCAGCCGGGAGCCTACTCCAATAATCATTAATAAAAACCATCCTATTATACCCAGGTGGGCATGAAGGGATAGATAGTGAAGCGAATCATTTGAAAGCGTACGGGATGTAAAATTCCAGATTAGCAGAAGCCCCAACCCAGTAGTTAAGAACAACCACAAAACTGAAGTGAAAGCAAACACAGCATGAACGTTTTGTTTTTTGTTATTTGACATACTCAACCAAAGGTTGGCGATATAGCTGATCACAGCCAGGTTGATAAGCGATGCTCCTATCCGTGCGATCAAACCCATATCAAATTTATAAAAAGAAAAAATCAGCAGAGGGATACCAATAGCCGCAAAAGCAAAAGAGAGGTAGGCCAGCACGTTGCTATGTAACTTCCCTTCAATCAACACCGGAAACAACTGGTGGCTCGCCCCTAGAATAATCATCGTACCCCAGCCCAACGCCATCGTATGGGTAACAGCCAACGTATGCGGACCAAAATAGTGTTGTGTAAATGCTGAGGGATCCATCAAAAGTAAAATAGATGCAATCAAAAACGACAAAGCAGCATATCCATAAAATGGTAGCACCACTTTATACGAGGTGTTTTTTATAGGGCTATTGCTGCCAGCTATGAACATGTCAACTTCTGAAAATCAAAAGATGTACTTCACCATCACTTATTTCTTTAATACGATAGTCAAACTTTTTTTCTGTTAGTTCAGGTAATAAAAAAAACAGGTACCCGTTTATGATACACATAGAGCGCATTCTCTCGTGGCAACTTTTCAAGTTCAGATAAAATAGTAAGCATCGGTTGTGGCATCTCGAGTGCTCTTACATCTATCGTAACCAACTTGTTACTGAATCGCTGCATTACTTCTTCCCAACCATGGCTTGCCGTTGCTGTTGATTCCACCTCTACGCCAGCCTTATCCGATTTTTTATAAAAATAGGTTTCCACCAGGTCGTTGCTGATTACATCAGCATATGTAACAAACCCTTTCTTCTCCAGCATTTTTATTAAGGGTACGGGTTCAAAGGTGTTGATAATCTTCAGTGCTTCTCCGGTTTGAACAGACTTTACTTTCTCTAAAATTGGATTTAATGGATCCTTGCCTGATGCCAATATCTCTCGCACATCAAAGTCAATAATCTGGTTTTTGGTAAGAGCGGTGATGAAGGCCGGCAGTTCTTTTCTTTCCTCCTTAACAGGTACACCATTGACATCAATTTCAAATCCCAATGGTTTAAGTTTAAGAAAAAAGTCATTGACCTTGCAGCCTGCCATCTTTGAAGCCATGGCAATACTCGTGCGGCCAGCCAGCACTTTTCTCAAGAGCGGATTCCTCAGCTTCTGAAACTTTGCATCAATGCTGATGATGGCTTCCAATGCATCAGGGTGATCTTTAAGAATCTGGGCAATTTTAGTATTTGCGTTAATCGGTTTCATTTCTGTCATTTATATAAATAACAATCCCCTGATCGTCTTACTACTATTTTGATTTTGTTGCCTTTGCAAAAAGAATATTGTTCTCCAGATGAAAATGCAATTGAAGGTCTTCTTCAAATTCATCCAACATCTTATACAATAGCGTATAACTGGCGCACGCATCTTGAGGTAGTGTATAATTGCTTGATAGCTTTCTTACTTCAACCAACTTTCTTCCTATTAACTGATGCTCCAGTTCGAGCGTACCAATCTTAACTTTGATAGATCCAATTTTTTGCTCTCGTGAAGGGCCTACCTCAGGATTGGAGCGTACCAATTCTTTAATAAGAGGAAACAATACTGTCTCTTCCCTATCCATATGACCCATTAAAATCATATTGATCTCCTTAACAAGGTTATTAATTTCTATTAACTCAGGATGTTGACCCCTGTGTACCTCCATTACTTTGTTCGCATAGGTAGTAATGTCAGGTAGATTTTTTCTAATATAACTGTGATGTGTATTCACAATGTAATCCGCGAGGAAATCTATATTCCATTCATCATAGGGTATAGGCCGTGATGCTGGTCTTTTATCCGCCTGTTGCAACTCTTGTTCTACCTTAGTTACATCCAAGCCTTTTTCGGCACACGCCTCTTTAACTGTTTTTCCGCCACCACAAGAAAAATCTAAACCATACTTTTTAAAAACTTCTACTTTGCGTAAATCTTTTGCAGCCAGTTGTCCGAGCGTTTCATCATTTTCACCAGAAATACGTTTTCGTATCCTTATTTTCCACCACTCAGGCCCCTCCTCCAGGTACTCCCAAGTAAACGCATTCCCTCTTTCGCCTAATAGCTGGTAGTAAAGTGGTTTCGGATCGTGATCATTGTGTATCGTGAGACTTTCCCCTTCCTTCAGTTCGTCATAGCGTACAAAAATGGTTGGGTGTTTTTGCTTCGGCTCTAACAACGTTACATTTAAGATGTTCTCTACTGTTGCTTCCATCTTTAATAGTTTATCAAAAATTATTTTTTTGTAATCTTTATTTTCCACCAAACAGGCCCTTGCTCCAAATATTCCCAGGTAAAAATATCACCTCGTTCACCTACTAATTGAAAATACATGGGTCTGGGGTCGTGATTATTGTGCAGTGTGAAGCTCTCACCAGATTTCAGCTCATCAAAGCGAGCAAAAATAGTGGGGTGCTTTAATCTGGGTTCAATTATCGTTACATCCAGGATGCTTGCATTTGAGTTTTCCATTACTTTAATGTTTACTAATTAAGTCCTAAAAGAAATAAACTATTCTGATTAATAAAAGTATTAAAGTACTTTTATTCCTCATAGAAATCAAATAAAAATCACCACAGACTCATCTTGTAGCTTGCTGAACCATCCATAACCTGACTGTCATTTTTGTGAGCTCAAGCTAAGGTCGCATCGAGTGTAATCTTAAAGCTCAGCGCTTTGCTTACCGGGCAACCTTCCTTAGCCGCATTGGCACACTCCATAAACTTTTCTTTACTAATATTTGGAATTTTTGCGTTGAGCGTTAAATGCGAACCGGTAAGTTCAAGTTTGTCCACATCCATAGAAACCGTAGAAGTTACTTCTAAAGAATCTGGCGTAAACCCGGCTTTGCCAAGTATGAGACTTAAAGCCATAGCAAAACATCCGGCATGAGCCGCAGCAAGCAATTCATCGGGGTTGGTACTTTTGCCTTCTCCAAAACGTGAGTTGAAGCAATACTTCGAATTATTTAAAACATTACTTTGGGTGGTTAATTTTCCTTCTCCCTCTTTTAGTGAGCCGTTCCACACGGCATTAGCTGTACGTTTCATAGTATTTCTATTTATGTTTTTATTATGTTTCTCACCGCATACAGGACAGATTTGTATCTCTCCTTCTCGTAAACGAATACCGTCAATATGCTCTTTAACAAACTTGCGCGTGTAGGTATATTTTTTCTGATGGTTTAACACATCAATTTGATCATCATTGAAAAGTTTGCGAATCTTATGATCATATTCCTGATAGCCCCAGCACACAGAGCAAACACCATCCGGGGCTCGACCTTTGGTTTCCTCCTCGGGTTTCTTCAGATAGTCCAATAGTTGTTCAAAAAATCCATATCTAAAGTTTTAAGTTTTAAATAAATCTTCAGCTTTTACTTAGAAATTGCCTTAGCACATATTGCAAGATTCCTCCATTGCGGTAATACTCAATTTCTATTTGCGAATCGAGGCGTGCAATCGCCTGAAACTTGATTTCCTTTCCTGCTTCGTTTTTTGCTACAAGCTGTACCTCCTTTAATGGCTTGATGTCATTGGCAATTCCAGTAACGGTAAATACCTCTTTGCCAGTAAGCCCTAAGCGCTCGGCAGTTTCTTCATTTTTATACTGAAGTGGCAACACGCCCATTCCAACCAAGTTACTCCGGTGAATACGCTCATAACTTTCGGCCAATACACATTTTACCCCTAAAAGAAAAGCTCCTTTAGCTGCCCAATCTCTAGACGAACCGCTGCCGTATTCTTTTCCGGTTAAAACCAATAAAGGAGTTTGCTCTTCCCTATATTTTAGCGAAGCATCATAAACAGACATCTCTTTTTCCGGAAGGTAAATGGCACGTATAGCCACCTTCCT
Source organism: Flammeovirgaceae bacterium (assembly GCA_016709845.1). Taxonomy (GTDB): domain Bacteria; phylum Bacteroidota; class Bacteroidia; order Cytophagales; family Cyclobacteriaceae; genus ELB16-189. The sequence goes on from JADJMA010000060.1 coordinate 254,968, forward strand.
TCTCAGCTAATTTATTTTTAATGCGCACATTGGCGAATGTACCGCGCACCATCACTTCATCATTTCCCCTACGTGATCCGTAAGAATTAAAATTCTCTTTCTTTACACCTTGTTCAATCAAATATTTACCCGCAGCGGAGTTTTCGCCAATGGCACCTGCCGGAGAGATATGGTCGGTGGTAACACTATCGCCCAAAACCAATAGTGCACGAGCACCCTCAATATCTTTCAGTGCTTGGGGGTGTTCGGAAATATCGTGGAAAAATGGAATTTCCTTGATATAGGTCGAATCCTCCTTCCAATCATACAGTTTGCCTGTCGGAACTTCCAGGTTTCTCCAAATTTCATTGCCTTCGAATATCTCTCCGTAATTTTTCGCAAAATCACCAGGGGATAAAACACGGCTTAGGATGTCATTGATCTCATCATTAGTTGGCCATATATCTTTCAGATAAACCGGTTGCTGGTTTGCGTCATAGCTTATCGGCTCATTAATCAAATCAATGTCAACACGCCCGGCAATGGCATAGGCAACCACAAGCATTGGCGACATCAGAAAATTCATTTTACCTGCGAATGGATTCTGGCTTCAAAATTTCGGTTTCCTGAAAGCACCGAAGCCACTACCAAATTATGCTCATCTACCGCCTTTGCGATTTGAGGAGATAAAGGACCCGAATTCCCAATACACGAGGTACATCCATAGCCCACCAAATGAAATTGCAAGGCCTCCAAATCTTTCATCAAATCTGCCTTTTCAAGATAATCAGTGACAACTTTAGAGCCGGGGGCAAGCGAAGTTTTTACCCAGGGTTTTACATTGACGCCATGTTCCCTGGCTTTTCGGGCAACCAATCCGGCACCAACCATCACAAAAGGATTGGAGGTATTGGTACAGGAAGTAATGGCAGCTATTGCTACAGAACCATCAGCCAGCATAAACTTCTCCTGTCCCCGGGTTATCCAAACCGTTTTTAAACCATCCTTTTCTTTGGCTTCTATTTCTGTTGGAAGTATGGTTGTAGCTGCACTGGAATAAGGCAAATCTCCACCTTCGCCATCAAACCTTGTGATGGATTTTTGCATGTCGCGCTCTTCCTGAGAAATGTATTTCCTATCGAAGGAATGATCCAATAGTTCAATGAATTTGTTTTTAAAGTCTTTTAAAAGGATTTTATCCTGTGGCCGCTTGGGCCCTGCAACAGTGGGTTCAATGGTTGAAATATTCAACTCCAAAACATCCGTGTAGGTGATTTTATCTTCATCCTCACGCCACAGCATATTGGCTTTGCAATATGTTTCCACCAGAGCGATCTGTTCTTCAGAGCGATTGCTTTTCCACTATACTCCAACGTTTTATTATCTATTGGGAAATAGGTGATTGTACTCCCAAACTCTGGTGACATATTGCCAATAGTTGCCCTGTCAGGTACAGAAAGGTTTTCTAATGCGGAGCCGAAAACCTCCACAAACTTTCCTACCACACCACGTTTTCTAAGTAAATGAGCGATGGTTAAAACAAGGTCGGTAGCCGTTGTGCCCAAAGGAAGTTTGCCAGTAAGTTTCAGACCGATTACTTCAGGCATAATAAAATAGATGGGCTGGCCCAAAATGGCTGCTTCCGCTTCAATACCACCCACGCCCCAAGCCACTACACCAATACCATTTACCATTGGGGTATGACTATCCGTTCCTACCAACGTATCAGGAAAAACTTCTCCATTTCTTTCGATAACTCCTTTCGATAAATATTCAAGATTTACCTGATGGCAAATACCCATTCCAGGAGGCACTACGGTAAAATTATCAAAGGAGTTTTGTGCCCATTTCAGAAATTGATAGCGCTCTTTATTACGTTTATATTCTTCGGCTATATTGTGTTCGTATGAATTTTCAGTGCCGAAATAATCTACTTGCACTGAGTGATCAATGATCAGATCAACAGGTATAAGCGGATTAATAGTGTTTAGGTCTTTTCCTTTTCTTGCCACCTCTGCACGAAGTGCGGCAATATCCACCACCGCAGGAACTCCGGTAAAATCCTGCATTAAAACACGGGCAGGTTTAAACGGGATATCCTTGTCCGATCCTTTTGGTTGCCAATGTAGAAGCGTTTCAATGTTCTCTTTGGTTATTGCGAAGCCATCGAAATTACGTAAGGTATTTTCCAATAAAATTCGGATGGAAAATGGTAGCTTTTCAATAGCATGTCCTTGTTTTACAAGTTCACCGAGGCTAAAATAATTGAACGTGCCATTTTTGGTTATCAACGATTTTTTTATCTGATACGGATCTTTAGACATAACTTTATCTTTTACTGTTTCCTTTAAAGTTGCCCTCTATAATTATTTCATTTCAAGTTTGTATCCACCTCAATGAATCTGTATCTAATTTTCTTCCATTGATCGTGTGGGTATAATAAATAATGGAATTGAACTGTGATTCAAAACATGTTCAGCTACACTTCCAACTAAAATTTTCTCTAATCCCCTTCTACTGTGTGTACCCATCACAATTACGTCCACTTCTAATTCTTTTGCAGTCTCCAATATCGTCTCAGCAAAATCACCACTTTTCACAATTGTTTGAATCGTTGGGCCTTTCAAATGTTCTTTTGATTTTTCGAGATAGTTTTGCGCCTGTCTCTTTAATTCTCCACTTCCCTCTGTTTCAATCGAATTACTGAAGCTATCAAATCCCATGATGGGCGAATAGTTCAAAGATGAATAATACGTGAAGTCAGCGACTATATGTAATAAAATAGTTTGGGCATTCATCGCCTTTGCCAATTTGTGACCACTCTCCGCAACTTTTTGAGCACTTGGATTATAATCTAATGCAATCAATATCTTTTTCATTTTATCTGGGGTTTAGTTTTTCGTATTCTTCAGCATGAGTAACAAAATTTAATGACCTAACCACTCTTTAAGAACAAGCGCTTCATTATGCTCTTCATCTCTGGCACCATATACCAATGTAACTACACCATTCTTCATCTGTTCGTTCAATAACGAAACTTGTTCCTTATTTTTTGAGCTCCTGATGATATTTTTTTTGGAATTCTTTCCACTTATCAGGATCATGATCAAACCATTTCCTGAGTTCTGTAGTGGGCGCAATATTTTTTAACCACAAATCGATATCTGCCCTTTCCTTTGTCATGCCTCTCGGCCAAAGTCTGTCCACCAGTATTCTTATACCGTCTGACTTGGACGGTTTCTCATACACTCTTTTGATGTTAATTTTCATCATATGTCACCCTTGGGCTTACTATATTATTGTAAGGAATTTTTCGAGTTAATAGTTTAGTATAAGGCCTACTTTTTAAGAACGAATATTATCTTATTGGGTTCTGCATAGCTTAGTTTTTTTTAGATTTCTTATCCAGTACATTGGGATAAAATACTCCGATTCTTAGGATAGAACAATTTCGGCCCTAACGAGGCGGTAATCCCCGACTCAAAAAAGAGAATAATAAAATCACCCTCCTTAATCACAATACTTTATAAGTAAATCTAAAACTCTTCTTTAATAATTGCTTTGGCATCTACACCCAAATCCAGTAGCTGTTTTTCAACAACCTCCATCATGGGTTCTGGTCCACATACATAAGCCAGCATTCCTTTTCCGGTCAGGCTTTGCTTTAGAATATCCCGAGTGATATATCCCTGTTCATATCCATCAGCCTTCTCATTTCGAAGCACATTGATAAAACTTTTACCCAACATTTTTTTAAATTCATCTTCGAGTATGATATCATTTTTTGTTTTGTTGGCAAAGATGAGCTTGCTGTTTCCTATTTCATTTTTAGAATTAAGGTATCTGAAAATAGAAATAAAAGGCGTAACCCCGGCACCACCGGCAATGAATATACCCTCCCCTTTGTAACCTATTGTGCCCCAAGGATCCCCAATAATCAATTCGTCATTTGGTCTCAAGTTTAGCAATTCATTAGTCACCCCTTTGTGGGAGGGATAAGTTTTGATGTTAAACTCAAGGTAATTATCATCCGGAAGGCAGGTAAAAGTAAAGGGCCTAAGTTCCTTTTGCCAACCGTCTTTGTTGATCGCTACATCGGTGGCTTGCCCAGGATTGAAATTATAATTTTTGGGTTTCTCCGTTACAATTCTAAGCACATCATGTGTGGCTTTTTCTACTGATTTAACTTTTACTCCATTCTGTTCCATGGCCATTCATAGTTAATTTATGCTCTTTATAAGCATCTCCAAATCGTAGGGATACTCCAGAAAATAATATTAAAAAGTTGAATAAGAGTAACCGCTATTACACACAACAACAAAACCGATAAATTCCTTCCATTTAAGAAAAATAAAATGACTTAAATGGTACTAACTAAACCATTGTCACATACAGACGAAAAGGCCTTCCATTCAAGCACAATTCATTAGCCACAAAAACGCATTATACTTTTCGCATTAGAGTAACACAGAGATCAACTTTCTCTGGGTTACTCTGTGGCTATACCTATTTTGTTTCTTAACTTAATATCATTGCGTTTAACTTCTTCTCCAGTTCTACAGCTTTAGGAAACAGAATGTTGTTTTCTAAATGAATGTGCAGGTGCAAGTCCTGTTCAAATTCTTGTAGCAAAGCAAAGGTTACCTTATACGTGCTACAGCCATCTTGCGGTGGTGTATAGTTATCACTCAACTCTTCAATCTTTCTGTATCGGTCTCCTTCGGTAGTGTGTTCATCCATCATTGCCTGAATAGGGTTTTGTATGGTGCCAAAATGGGGTGCATCTATTTTTGAATTGCCCTGCTTTGCCTTTACCATCTCGCGTATGTGTGGGAATACAATGGATTCCTCCTTTTCCATGTGCATGGCCAATTCATCGGCTGTGGCATTAAAGTGTTTATTAATCTCGAGCAGTTCGGGGTGCCGATCTCCATGCACTCTGCATACTTTATTTAAGAAAGGTTTAATTTCCTCCGATCTTTCTTTTACATAGCGATGATGTTTCTTCTCGACATAGTCAGCCAATAAATCCAATGGCCATGATTGATAGTCCGTTGTACTTGTGTTGTTCGCCAGAACGGCTTCACCCAAATCATTTATGACCAATTTTACATCAATCTTTTTCTTTTCACAGGCATCAGTAATGGTTCGATTGCCCTGGCAACAGAAGTCAATTCCATACTTCTTAAATACGGATGCCGTGCGGTAGTCTTGTGCCACCAACTCTCCTATAATTTGATTTTCCTTAATACTCATCTTCGATTGGTTTTTATTGGTTAGTAAATTTTATTTCAGAATCAATTTCCATAATCACATCGGACACAAAGTCTTCTTCTATTTGTAATGTATGCGGCACCTGGGCAGGTATTATGGCCGAGTCGCTTGTCTTTAAGCGCATTTCTTTTCCCTGTAACGTCAGTATCGCCTCACCCTGTAACACCACCACAACTGCTTCTTTTGTAGAAATGTGTAATGGCATCTCTGCCCCTCTGCCTCCTCTTACTTTAAATACTTTGAATTTGTTCCCTACCTGCGCCACTGTCATCTCGGGTTTTGTTAGTGTTTCCATATAATTAGCGTTTTAAAAAAGTTATACCATTGTTATTTTCTTTTGATAAGGTGAGCAATGTGGTTGTCTCAAGCATCTTTTTCAGATCACCTCTTATTATTTTGAATTGATTATGAATGGAGCAAGGCTTTCGTTCATCACAGTTACGAAGCCCCAGGCCACATCCCTTGTAAACCGTATCACCGTCTATGGCAGATACAATTGTGCCTAACTTTATTTCCTCAAGTTTCCGCTTGTCGATAAAATAGCCACCGGTGGGTCCCTTTTCAGAGTTAATAATATTGTTGCGAGAAAGTTGCTGTAAAATTTTTGATGTGTATGCCACCGGAGAATCAATAGCCTTGGCCACTTCTTTTAGACTCACTTTTTGCCTAACAATGACTGCCCCACCATATAGATAGAGGCTCGTATGCCATATTCACAAGCTTTTGAAAACATATCCCTTGCCTTATTCGATGCACAAATATAACAATCTTTTATAATAGTGGACAATATTATCCACTATTTTAAAATGATCTGTAGAAATGAACATTTTAGGTCGTTTGGAGGGATTAGTATTTCAGGTAAGCCTCATCACATTTTCAATCAATTATAAAAATTATTCATTTTAAAGGAAGATGTCAAATATTTAGAAAATGGATTTTTCAAGCATCACTAAAAACACTACAATAAAAAATGAAGTAAGGGTTGCTGTTTCGCAATTACTCTGTTTCTTCCCCCCTTCTTCCCAATAAAAATGAAATGTTGGTAATGGGATTTATGGTGGCAAAAAAACAGTAAATACAGTTTAAGAAAAAGTGAGTAACGGTTCTATCGTACTTAAAATACCAGTCCGGCAGCTTTATAATTTAATTAAGTGTCCATTAATTACTGCATACACAATTTTACCATTTTGTTTGAACAACAAAAAGAGGGATTGCCTCCCATACGAATTATCTCATTGGTAACAGGCATTTCTTTATGTACATGAATTGATTTCTTCATCGTAAAAGGATCGTCACCCTTGAGCACCACATAATCCGTATATCCTTCTTTCAACAATTGCTCAAGGTCAAGTGCATTCAGCGCGTCCACGTCTGGAAGTTGGCTTTCGTATGTTTTGCCCGGCAACACTTCGTAGTCCTTCACATCCATGGCAAAAAAATGCCTCTGAAGTACTCAAGTCACCCAAGTCTGCAACATAGCCACGAGCATAATAATTTCGATAATCCTCACTATCCACTTCCCTGCGGTCAAAGGCCACATCGCGAAGCAGTCCTTCATACTGAACATTTTTCAAGATGAGTTCCCGAATGCGGCCATCGCCATTGAGAGGTATTTTGTTGTAGTCCGCTACGGAAATTTTTTCGTAATCTTTACCGGCTATAGCATTGGCGGCTGTAATCAATAGCACAAAATTCAATTTGCGTATCTCCTGTTTTTCATAGTCATCTTTATAGCCACCTGATTCGATAAGAATGGTGCGCGTGCCCCATTTTTGAATGTTATCACCAAAAGCCCTTGGCTCGAAAGTGTCGTCATAAATAGCCATCTGCCCGGGAATATATTGGGTGATCTGATCAAACATCAGTTTGGTCAACTGCATGGCATCTCCTCTTTTCTCATTGATATTTTTGCTTTCATCGAAGGCGGGTGCTAATAAAGAAATAGTTGCAGGTGTTTTATCCTCTACTGAAGTACCTCTACCCTGGTCATGTAAGTTGAAACCCCAGTCCGCCTGCAGGCTGTCTCGTACATGCTTTAAAGTTCGTCCCTCTGGAGTTTGTAAATGCAGCGCATCTCGATTGATATCAATGCCAAAATGGTTTCTTCTTGTAAACTGTGAGGCGCCATCGGGGTTGAGCATCGGTATGAAGTGCCATGTTATCGCTTTTTTTATCTTTTTCTAACGGCATTGAATTGATCGTCTGCCTCCAGCCAATGGAATACATCCATGATAGCCCGGGTGGCTGTGGTTTCATCCCCATGCATTTGCGACCACATCAATACATTGATAGGGCCATTGCCATACGTGACCAATTTAATGGCGCGACCTTCTACGGAAGTACCTACTTGTTTTACTTTAAAATCTTTCCCGAGTTTATCCAACACAGCCATCACATCATCGTGCTTAAACCGCCTGGTCGTGAGGGATTTTTCCTGGTAGTGATCATAGGCGTTGTACAATTGTGTATTGAGCTGACCAAAAATTGGAAACGATAAAATGATAAGGAGAAAAGTAATTACTCTCATGGTGTCAATTATTTGTATTTATCTTAAACTTTGTGTCCCTTCGGCAAGGCAATTATAATCTGGTAATAAGGCATCAGCCTACTAAGGCACTAAAGTACTAAACCATTGCATTGATAGAACTTCCTATCAAATAAAATCTACAACTATTCCATTATCCGAAAATCTATACCAAGAGGCAATAAGCTAATTAATACCTTTCGTAGAGGTGTGTTTTGAGTCGGTTTAACAAGTTGAGTAGCTCATTTTACCATTGCAAATAAGTAAACAATACCTTCTATATAATTCACTTTTATTCTCACCTTCTTTTGGATATATTCCACATCAAATCCTGAAGACTATGAAAATAACACAACTATGCTTTCTTCTCCTGTTTCCAGTACTTGCATTTGCTCAAAAAGACAAGGACAAAGAGAAGATAATCCAAACTTTAAATACTAAACAAGATCATTATGCCGAAGTCGCTATGCAGATATGGGAATTTGCTGAGATGGGATATCTTGAAGAAAAAAGCTCAGCACTATTACAAAGCGAGTTGACAAAGGCGGGTTTTAAAATTGAAAAAGGAGTAGCCGGTATTCCTACCGCATTTGTAGCCTCCTATGGATCTGGAAAACCTGTTATTGGTATACTTGGCGAATTCGATGCTTTGCCTGGCCTTTCCCAGGAAGCATTTGTTCCTGAACGAAAGATCATTAATGAGGGCGCACCCGGACATGGCTGTGGACATAACCTGTTTGGAACAGGCTCCATGGCAGCAGCCATTGAAGTAAAAAACTGGTTGGCACAAAATAAAAAATCCGGAACCATTCGCTTTTATGGAACGCCTGCTGAAGAGGCTGGCGATGCAAAAGTATTTATGGTGAGGGTAGGATTATTTAATGACGTGGATGCTGTTGTTTCATGGCATGCTGCCGATCGCAACAATGCGGGGCCAAGCACCAACCTGGCTACAAAATCAGGGATCTTTCGGTTTTACGGTGTTGCCGCGCACGCTGCGGCTGCGCCTGAAAGAGGTCGCTCGGCATTAGATGGTGTAGAGGCAATGGACATCATGGTAAATATGATGCGAGAACATACTACCGAACCCACGCGAATTCATTACGTAATCCTTAAAGGTGGTGAAGCGCCTAATGTTGTTCCGGCATATGCTGAGGTAGAATATCTCGTGCGTCATCGCGATCGCGAAGAAGTACGAAGTCTTTGGAATCGCATTGTGAAGTGTGCTGAAGGTGCTGTGCTCGGGACTGAAACAAAGGTAACGGTTGATGTTGTGGGGGGTACATTTGATCGCCTGCCTAACGAAACACTTGCTAAGGCCATGTACCAAAACCTCGTTAGTGTGGGTGGTGTAAAATATACTCCTGAAGAAAAAGAATTTGCAGAAAAACTTAGTCTCACATTTGGCAATAAGAAAGTACCCGTAGAAAATGCTGAACGCATTGAGCCCTTTGGTTATAGTCATACCAACGCATCGGCTGATACAGGTGATGTAAGTTGGGTGGTGCCTACCGTATCCATGACAGCCGCCACTTACGTGCCCGGCACACCAGGCCATAGCTGGCAGGCCGTGTCGTGCACGGGTTCCACTATTGGAATGAAAGAAAGGCATGATGGTGGCCGTAAAGACTATGACCATGACTACCATGGATCTTTTCAATGATGCCAAACTATTGGAGGCAGCCAAGAAAGAGTTTAATGATAAACGAGGGCCAAACTTTAAGTATGAATCATTGGTAGGAGATATACCCCCTCCATTGGATATTCGAAAGTCAAAATAAAGTAGCTGCCATTTAAGTTTTTATTTATATGCGTTTTTAAACGGCTCATACCGGGGAATAGAGACATTAATCGAATTCACTAGTAATACTTTATCTCAACCCCTAACTTTTTCGCTCTTTACAATAACCGAGGCGAGCATGGCAATTATAAGAATAAACACAATCACAATAAGTGATATTTCAACCGGTATGTAAATGAAATCGCCGTACTCATTTTAACTCCCACAAATATCAGAATGGCTGCCAACCCATATTTGAGATACTGAAAATACTTTTCAACTCCAGCTAACGCAAAGTACAATGAGCGCAAGCCCAAAATAGCAAACACGTTGGATGTATAAACGATAAAGGAATCATCGGATATGCTTAGGATGGCAGGTATCGAGTCGACTGCAAAAATCAAATCTGTGAACTCGATCATGATAACTACGAGAAACAAAGGCGTTGCCCAAAGAACTCCCTCTCTTTTTACAAAGAACTTATCTCCTTCAAATCCTTCCGTGAATCTAAATACCTTCCGTGCAAGTTTGATCAAGGGATTCTTCTCAGGCTCCACTTGCGCATCTCCTGCTGTTAGCATACGAATTCCCGTTATCACCAAAAAGCCTCCAAAAATATAGATCAGCCAATGAAATCTGTGAATCAATTCAATCCCAGAAAGAATAAAAAGGATACGCATCACCAATGCACCAAGAATTCCCCAGAATAGTACTTTATGCTGATATGCTTTGGGTACCTGGAAATAAGAAAAGATCATGATCATAACAAAAATGTTATCGATACTAAGAGACTTCTCAATAACGTAGCCCGTAAAAAATTCAACGGCCGTACCCTTGTCGAAATAATAGTAAAGAAAAAGGTTAAAGAGCATGGCCAGTGTGATCCATACACTTGTCCAAATAAGCGCCTCTTTGACTGTAACTTCATGGGTTTTACGATGAAAGACACCCAAGTCGAGCGCAAGCATCGCCAACACAAAAATATTGAACGATGCCCACAGTATTATTGTATCATTCATTTGTTAAAATGCCCATTCCGTATAAAATGGCAATGGCACAATATACAATAACAATGAATATCAATATGTAGTTTATTCTATTTTCTTCTTTTGTCATGATTAATCACATTTTAAATCAGCTCCGCCATCAAAATGTTATCTGTGAACATTAGCGATTTAATATGATTTCCGGTATTGTCATAGACTTTAAATTCTCCCTCCCTGCTACCTAGTACAAATTTTCCTTCGCTTAGTATAATTCCATTTCGATGAAAGGTTGCATACCGACCATGGGATATACCTTCCATAAACGATTCTTCGATCATTAGTTCACCAGAATCAAAATACTCCCGCCATAATCCGTGCTTTTTATCATTCACATAATGGCCTTCTGCGATCAGTACTGCGTGTTTGTTAAACTCTTTCCACCTTCCATATTTTATGTTTGGCGCAGTTTCCTTTTTCTTAAAGAAAATATCTAAAATCATTTTTAAACAGTTTAAATTATTTCTATAGATATTCTTCACAATGCCAAACTCCGGCAGGATTCTTCGACAATCGACAATTCTTAAAATTTAAACAATTTGAACATATGCCCTTTGCCTCAGGATGATATAACTGTGACCTGGACGGAATGTACCTGCCGTACTCCACGTTTGATTTCTTTTCCCTTGTTTCACGTTGAACGATAGCTCTCCCTTCATCAGGTAAAGACTCAGAAGTAAAGTCACCCATATTGTAAAGACTTGAAAACTCCTGAATCAGCATCTCCTCTATTTCCCTACTTTGTCTATTACGTGCAATCATTATTGTGAATTTTCACAATAACCAATCCAATATCCATACCATATAAAAACATGGCTAATAAGGAGAAAATAAGGAGATGATATTTTACAGGTGGGGATTAATTACCCAATGATGCAATCTGTATCACTTTACATGTTTAATTTTTTCACGTAAAGTCTTTCGATCAATACCCAATATTTGGGCTGTAACGGAAATATTATTTTGATTTGCCGCCAGTGCTTCCCGAATATATTCCCGTTCCACCTCTACGAGCTTTCGATCCAATCCTTTGGTACGCGAAGCCGAATACCTAAACGATTCCGGCAGATCCGGAACATCGATGGTACTTTCATCCGCCATGATCACCAAACGGTGTATCAGGTTTTGAAGTTCTCGTACATTACCGGGCCAGGCATACTCCTTAATTGCCTTAAGCGCTTTGGGAGTAAACTTCATTAGCGGTTTGTCTAATTCGCGAACATACTTATCCAAGAAGAAATCGGTTAACCGTAATATATCATTTCCTCTTTCTCTCAGCGGAGGCAAATTTATAGTAATAATATGGAGCCTGTAAAAGAGATCTTCGCGGAACAATCCCTTTTTTATCAATTGCATTAAGTCCACATTGGTTGCCGCCACGATCCGCACATTTACTTTCAGTGATTTTTTTGAGCCAATCATAAAGAATTCCTTCTCTTGCAATACCCGCAATAATTTAGCTTGCATAGCCAAACTCGTATTACTGATCTCATCCAAAAATATTGTGCCCCCATCCGCAGTTTGAAAAAATCCTGCACGAGTTTCTGTAGCTCCTGTAAAAGCTCCTTTCATATAACCGAACAATTCACTTTCTAATAAGGAATCCGGAATACCTCCGCAATTAACAGGAACAAACGGAGCCGCGGATGTTTTTCCACCGTAGTGCAGGGCCCTGGCAACCAATTCTTTTCCTGTACCACTCTCCCCAGTAATTAGTACCGTAGCATTAGTTGCTCTGGCTTTGCTTATTACTCTAAAGACCTGAAGCATAGGGTCAGATTCTCCTACAATTCCAAAATTTTGCGTTAGTGGCTTCAATTTAGATTTCTTTACCCTGCTTGATTTATGCAATACCTTTTCAACCGCATTTAACAATTCTTTATCTGTAAAGATTTCACCAGATATTCTTCGGCTCCAATTTTAATTGACTCAACGGCACTTTCAATGGAAGGAAAACCCGTGATTACCAGAATTCCAATTCCCTTGAAGTTTTCAGAAACATGACGGACAAGTTCAATTCCATTATCGCCTGGCATTTTTAAATCCGTAATCAGTAAATCGATATTGATTGAATCCAAAAGCTTAATAGCCGTCTGCACATTATTGGCCGTGTATACCTGATATCCTTCTGGTTGAAGGTTTCGCTTTATGAGTTCACAGAATCATCCACCACCAATACGTCAACGGGTAAGTTTATTTTCCTATTCATGATTTGAGGTGTTTAACAGGTAAAGAGATTTGGAATTGCGACCCCTTTCCTGGCGTGCTCTTCACACTCACTTTTCCTGCGTGCGCTTCAATAATTCCCTGCACAACAGATAATCCCAAGCCTGTGCCCTGGCCTGGCTCTTTGGTAGTAAAAAATGGTCTGAATATTTTCTTTTGCGTAGCCATTGACATCCCAATGCCGGTATCTTTTACGGTAAGCAATACACAGTTTCCTTTTCGCTTTGTTGTAATGAGAATTTCGCCTCCGTTTGGCAAGGCATGAATGGCATTGGTAATCAGGTTTACCAGTACCTGACTCATCTGAACAGCATCAGCCTGAATGTTTGGCAGGTTGGGCTCCAGTCGTTCAATAATTTTTATTTCACGGGTTTGGATTCGAACATCAATAAAATAAAGAATATCTGAAATAGTTGTATTCAGGTTTACAGAAACAATCTGTTGGGGCATTTGTCTGGAAAAGATCATTAATTTCTTAATAATCTCTCGCGTAAAAAGTGATGCCTTTATAATTCGATCAAGGTCTTCGTCTTGTTGTGGATTTAAGCCACCTGATTTCTTTATTAATTGCGCAAACCCAAGTATGCGGCCAAAGGGTTCATTCAATTCATGCGCAATACCCGCAGATAGTTCGCCTACAAACGCGAGCCTTTCCGAATGTTGCAACTGCATTTGTAGCTTCTCTTTTTCCTCCTCAATGGCAGTGCGTTTTATATACAGGGATAATTCACGAGCAACCATCTTGATCAATTTTTTTTCCTCAGGCAAAAAAGTAAGTTTCTCTCCGTTTTTTCCTATTGGCGACCGGTATCCGATTTTAATAGTTCCATACTTTCGCTTGCCTACTGGCAATACGGCAGTCATAACAATTTTGCATTTAGAAAAACCAAGAGAACTAATGGTATCCTTCCTCACGATTATGCTTGCTTCTGCTAATGATGGAAATTGCATTGCATCCGGTAAAACTGAAAGCGTCTTGAAGAAAAAAGCATTCCAATCATGTTCTTCCTCCCAAGCGATCTTTGAAATTGCATAAAGACATTTTAATTCCTTTACACGTTCTTTTAATTTAAGGTCGGTCGTTACTCTTTTCATTTTATCTAGGCTAAGCCGGAATTAAAGAATTGATTTATGAGCCCACACAAAAGATTAAACACTACCCTTTCGACTAATTATCTTCTGCATAAAAATATTGTTAGGGATCGTAATTCTTTCTCCTCCTTCTGTTTCAAGAATTACAAAAAAGACTTCAATGTCAGTGATTCTTCCTTCAATCTGACGATCCGTATCAAGTAAAGTAATAATATCCCCAATATTTGCCGGATGGCTAAAAAAAATAATCAGGGCAGATGTAATATTTGAAAGTATTGACCATTGCGCAAACAAGGCAATTCCTAAAACTGTTAACATCGATGAAATGAAGAAAATCAGTTGAGAGGGGTCCACACCCCAAACGAATAGCAGGAATTGCAAACTGATAAAAAGAAGGAAAACATTAATAAGTTTTTTAATAACCTGCGCCTTCATTTTTTGATGCGCTACTTTACTCACTCTCTCAATGGCCTTCTGTATCGTAATTCTCAATAGGAAATAGGAGAACAAGACAACCACTGTTTCAATTATTCTTATTTTGTATTCATCCATAGTTTGTGTATTGTACTTCTAATTAATTACCGGTAACGGCTACGATTGTGCAATGCAAAGCTAAATATCCTAAGACAGAAACTGTCCCTCCAAGATAAAACAATTTAATTTTATGAGGAATTAATACCCATCGAGTATTTTCACTACTCCGTTTTAAGGTAAATAGCCACAAACGTCCTCCTTTTAATATACTGGCACAGAAACTGCATAGAGGGATAAAAAACAATACAAATATGTTTGTGAAACAGTCTTCGGTGAAGTAGAAGGCATAAAATGTATTTTCAGTAACCGGGTAATATTTACTCAGTGAGTATTATCCACCCTATACCGCTTAATTAAAACAGGCGTATGGGCCATGTAATGTGCCAAAACAAAATTGGCATACATCCTGCTATCTATATAGGAAATAACTATTTATTATGAAAAATGTATTAATTACGGTGGATGATTTTGAGCGTTTGCTCGCCCGAATGAATTATGTGCCCTCTACCGAAAGACTATCCATCATGGAGCGGCAACTTTATTTAAAACTACTGTCGGCTGAGACTATTTCGCAACTAAAAATATCCAAGCGTGTAATCACTATGAATTCAAGGGTGCGACTGCGTGAGTCACTAACCCAAAAGGAAATAGAAGTTACTATCACCTATCCGGAAAATGCGAATAGTCGTGAAAGTAAAATCTCTATACTTTCGCCTGTCGGCATAGCTCTTATAGGTCAACAAAAAGGTGATCAGGTTTCCTGGAAAATTCCTAGTGGTGTTGGACAGTTTGAGATTATTGAAATACTTTATCAACCAGAATCGGTGGGAGAATATTCATTATAAGTTTTTCGACAAAAGGACATGAAGGGCGAGGTTTTTAAAAAAGCATGTTGGAATACAGCAAGATGATTTTATCAAAAATAAAATTTGACCCTAGGCTTTTTCGAAAAGAGTATAAAAAGTCATTTCAATACCTGGAGCCTGTTGAACACAAAGAGCTAAAAAAATGGCTCCGAAAAGCAGCAGTTTATAAATTAAGATGATTCTTAAATAACAAACAGAATGACACAGCAAAAAGGCTTTCTGGCAACCCTAGGCACCCCCTATCGCTTTGGTCGAGCTATAAACTGTCTGTATAAACCATAGAAAGTCTGTAAATTCGCTATCTTAGCCCTACCGGGGATATCAGAAGTGTAGCGGAGAATTGTGTCACATTGATTCCATCATTTTATTGCTCCTTCCAACCAGGGGAAACAATCAGTAGGCAGTAAGTTTTCTGAAGTCACTATATATTTAGTGTGGACTTCAGAAAACTTAAATGAATGGTTAAATGAATCTAAAACGGAAAATAGCTGTAGTGACAGGTGTCAGTAGCGAATTCGGAATTGCACTTGCAAGTGCCCTGATCGCAAAAGATGTCCTCGTTTATGGCATTGCCCGCAAGTTGGAAAAGCTCAACGCTCTTCAAACTCAGTTAGGAAAATCGTTTACCCCTGTTGCCTTAGAAATCACCGACCAAAAAGCGATTACGGTATGGGTAAAAAATACTTTTTCTGAATCTCATACTCCGGATATTATCATCAACAATGCTGGGATAGGGTATCTCAGGAAAATGGATGAACTCTCCCAGGAGCAATGGCACCAAATGATCAATGCCAATTTGAACGGAACATTCTATCTGACATCTTCCTTCGTTCCGCTGAGGAAAAAAACAAGAATCTCTGTCACATTATCAATATTGATTCTGTTTTGAGAAATACAACTCGGTCGGATAGTGTTGGTTATTCATCTAGGAAATATGACAGGCAAGAACTTAGCGAGGCTTTGTTTAAAGAGTTGCGTGCTGATACCATTAAAATAACCAGCGTCTATCCATCAATCATAGAAACCTCCTGTAAACAATCAAGTATTAAGCCAGATAGTAATTGGTTACAACCCAATGATTTTGCTGCTCAGGTAATCTCAATTTTAGAAACTCCGGCTCATCTGCTTTTGGATGAAGTTACGCTGCGGCCCCTGCAAGCTAAAACGGAATCTGAAGAACCAACGGAACTAAGTTCACCGGTATGTTATGCGAATAGTCGGGAAGTGCGGAAAGAATTTCTGGATGAAAATTAATAGAAAGTCCGAATCTTTTTAAGCTTAAAACAAACTCATCATCATACTTAGCTCACTCGTGCTCAACGATCCTTCTATTGCTTTGGCCAGCACACTCCTTCAATATTGCTGATAAGTGTTAAATTGCTTTAGCATTTTTTCAAACTCGTCTTTGGTTATGTATTGGTTGGCTTTAGGAAAAATTATATTCTCCTCACGGAAGATATGAAGCTTCAGTAATTCTATCAAAGAAAATCCCTGTTCGGTAGCCACATCAAATGTCAATGCCCTGGAGGCTACATCGGGCAACCGTGCTGCAAGCGCATTAAAATTAAACATCAGTGTCAAGTACTGGTTGATTTTCATGTGATCATCTTCCAGCATATCAATAGCTGATTTTGGAAAACTGCCATTGCTGTGTTCCTTTTTCTCGAGAAGTCTTTGCTGAAGAAGTGGAAATAAAAGTTTTTCTTCTTTCAATTGATGTTTTACCAATTGGTCATCCATAAAGGAAAAGAACTTCGAAAAGTTTTTATCAATTTCAGAATCAGTTTTCCAACCATTTGCCTTAAACGCAATCAGGGATTTTTCGAACACATCCATTTCTGCCTTAAGTCCATCATGTTCGTCAATGAGTTTTTGTAGCACCGGGTTCATCTCTTCATACGGAATAGCATCCGTAGTAGGCAGATCGTACGCTTCCGGTGGATCCATGGGAGAAAGTTCCTCCACGCCAGAATCCTTTTCTACCATCCGTTTCAACGGGTCGATGTTATTTATTTTCTTTAAATCAATCATACGTTTCATTCTATTAATTATTCTTTGGTCGGTGTATCGACCATTTCGTAGCCGTACTTCTCACCTTATCCTTATTCCAATTCCAGATCACCCGTTGATAAGGTCTCCAGATATAATCCAGTGGAGCTACCAACGCATGCATCAGACGTGAAAATGGAAATAACAACACAATCAGATAAGCCCCAACAATATGTAATTGAATAACCAGCGGCATTGCCACGACAGCATCGATCCTGGGCTCTAGCAAAAAGATAGACCATAGATAAGGTGTTAATGAAGATGCAAACCAGGAAGAACCCCAGCGATACTCCAAAGCAACCCACAAACCCAATATCACTTGAGCGACCAGTAATCCTTCTACTACATAGTCCATCCAAGTGGAGACAACTCGTATACGGTCATTGGTAGACCTTCTGTAAATCAAATTCACCAAACCCACTAACATACTCAGTCCGAAAGCAAAAGCAGCAACCTCTAACACGAGTAGTCGCACCGGATGGCTGTTCCATATTAAAACACTTTGCGGAATGAGAAAGGCAATGAGATGCCCAAAGAAAAGAAACATCATGCCCCAATGAAAAGGGACCGAACCCCAAAACAGGGTTTTGCCTTCTAGAAATTCTGATGAAAGCGATGAGATCTGAAATTTTACATTGCGATATCGGTATATGGTGCCAATTAAAAATATGGCCAATGCCAAATAGGGAAGAATGACGAACAGGAAAGTATTTAAGATATTCATGATTCAGTAGTTAATCTTCTATTTTCATTTCGGTACTTAAAGAGGTTAGAAAATCAGAGGTCTCTTCCTTTTCAATAGCGGTCAACTCAAAATCCATTTCTATCATGGATAATAATGTGATGATCGGAAACTGATAGAAAGTACCGCTATGCTCTTTTAACTCAATTAGCGTTTTGTGATGTTTCACATATACCTCATTCTTTTTTTCTAATTTTTCAGGGTCAAAATCTCCAATCATCTTTTTCAACCCGGGAATAATTAATTTTTTCAATAGCTCACGCCTTAGTTCATCATCCTCAAGTAAAGTGATCAGGCGAATTACGTTAGGTAAGTGATCGGCCAGTTCATGTCCGCAGTTGTTGCCAACGGTGTTGTGCTCTCGATTCAAGTTCACCAACAGCTCTGCTCGCTTGTAGTCATCGCCAAAAAGCAAATAACCAAGATCAAGTGTGGTGATGGCCTGAACTTCAAATGTTCTGGTGTATAACTCCTGGATATCGTCTACTGAAATTTCTTTGACCAATTCATAGAATGGACGGAAATTATCCACAGCATCAGGGTAACGACTATCTAAAAAAGTTCGTACTTCATTTACTTGCTCTATCAATCCATGCTCTGGAAAATCAAGAAGGCCTGCCATCAAGCGGTAGTGATCGCTATTTATTTTCGTTACAGTCATTGCTATGTTTTTATTTTAAAATCACGCGCCTCTTGCAGGAGTTTCCTTAAAACCGAATCCTACTGATCCTTTCGTATCACCAGTGAAATCCAACATCTCGATAGATTGCTCTCTGTGAGAAGCCGGTATTACAAAACGATCATCAAACTTGGCCAATGCCGTGAGGTAGTAAATTTCTTCAGCCTCTTCCGGTGTTAGTCCGGTATCGTGCATCACCTTCTTTATCTTTGCTTCATCGATATCGCCTACCGTCTTTCCTCTTCGATAAATCCGTACGGCCATCAATTTCTTGAGCACGTGTTTCACCTTTTCTTCATCGCCTGCAGTAAATAAGCTGGCCAGATATTTCAATGGGAAGCGTGCTTGCTCAATAGTTCCCCAAAGTTCTTCGGTACTAGTATCATACAGCCAGTTGTCATTCCAATTCTTTGCCATCGGATCCATCTTTTCCGCTTGTGCTGTATTGTCAACTTCTTGTAGTGAAGCCATTACCGGCAATAAGGGTGGCACATAAAACAACATGGGCAGTGTTCTAAATTCAGGATGTAACGGCAGCGCTAATCCCCATTTTTTTACAAACTTATACGTAGGTGAATCTTGTGCTGCTTTAATTGTAGAATCGGCAATACCATTCTTCTTGGCAGATGCTATTACCTCAGGATCAAATGGATCAAGAATGATATCGAGTTGACTATCTACTAAATTGTCTTCATCTGCCGAAGCTGCTTCATGAATCCGATCAGCATCATACAACACTACGCCCAAATAGCGAATCCCACCTACACATGAGTGCATACATGCAGGGGCAAGGCCCGCCTCAATCCGAGGATAACAAAGAATACACTTTTCGGATTTCCCTGAACTCCAATTGAAATATGATTTCTTGTAAGGACATGCGGTAACACACATCCGCCAAGCGCGACATACATTTTGATTGATCAATACAACGCCATCTTCTCCTCTTTTATAAATTGCTCCCGAAGGACAAGAAGCGACACATGCAGGATTCAAACAGTGATTGCATATACGAGGCAAGTAATAAAATGCCATACGTTCCAGTTGGAACATGGCCTCTTGCTCTGCAGGAGATAACTTTAGAAGATTTGGATCTTTCCTCGCATAATCGGGTGTTCCACTCAAATCATCATCCCAGTTGGGTCCAGATTTTATATCTATTGGTTTTCCTGTAATCAACGAAACCGGCCTTGCTGTTGGCTGATCATCTCTGGCGGGAGATTCAATCAGATCCAAATATTTGTAGGTAAATGGCTCATAGTAATCATCAATTACCGGTAAGTGAGGATTGTGAAAAATATTCATTAAGCCTCTCAACTTCCCTGCACCTTTTAGACTGATGTCACCATTTTTCTTTTCCCATCCACCTTTATAAATATCCTGGTCTTCCCACTTAGAAGGATAACCTGTACCCGGTTTGGTTTCTACATTGTTCCACCACATGTATTCGGCTCCTTTGCGATCCGTCCAAATGTTTTTGCAAGCGATGGAACAAGTATGACATCCGATGCATTTATCGAGGTGAAAAACCATTGACATTTGTGATCTTACATCCATAAGGCTACCTATTTAAAATTTCTAATATTAACTTCTTCATTCAGTTACCAAACCAATTTTTCCATTTTCTTAACAATTACATGCGTATCCCGATTCGGTGCAATCGGACCCCAGTAATTAAAATGGAAAGAAAACTGTCCATATCCACCAGCTAAAAAATTAGGCTTCAGGTGAATGCGGGTAAAACTATTATGCCCACCTCCCCGCTTGTTACCTCGCACTTGAGATTTTGGAATTCCTGTTGTTCTTTCCGGTACGTGGTAAACAATACAAACACCTTTAGGGATTCGTGAACTGACCACTGCACGCGTACAGTACACACCATGATCATTGTACACCTCTACCCAGTCATTGTCTTTAATACCAAGATCCTCGGCATCTTTCTCACTCAACCAGCATGGCTCACATCCGCGCGAAAGCGTAAGCATTCGTAAATTTTCCATGTACGTAGAATGGATGTGCCATTTTCCATGTGGAGTAAGACAGTTCAATGTCTTGGCCTCTTCTTTCTTCAATGTATCGCGTACATCTCCATAAGCATCAGGTTTGGGAGATGGTTTGTAAGTAGGCAGATTCTCCCCATAGGCCAAATACATCTCATGATCCAAATAAAAATGTTGCCTGCCGGTAAGTGTTCGCCAGGGAACAAGGCGTTCTACATTATAGGTATAAGCCGCGTAGGCACGGCCATCATGCATTAAGCCTGACCATAAAGGAGATGAGTTGTACCTGCGGGGCTGCGCTTGTAAGTCAGCATAATTAATCGAAACCTGTTCATACCCTTCACCCAAATCTTTTAATACGAGTCCGGTTTTTTTCTCTGCATTCTCATAAGCCCTTAGCGCCAACTTACCATTGGTTAGTGTAGATAATTTTAGCACTGCATTAACAGCACTCTTATCTTCCTTTAACGATGGATATACCTTATCATCAATGCGCTCTTTGGGAAAATGATTGGAGTTCATCATTTCTTCATACACATCATCGCATGCATAGTGATTTCCATGCGCACCCAGTCCACTGGTCTTGAGGCGGTCTCCTAAAGAAATAAACTTGTCATAAATCTTAGTGTAATCTCTATCTACTACAGATATGCTGTGCATGGTTTTACCAGGGATGGCTTCACACTCACCTTTATACCAATCTTTCACTTTTGGCTGTGAGATTTCTGAGGCCGTATCATGCGACAAGGGAGAGCAAACAATATCCTTCTGCGGCTCCGCCATGTATTGTTTGGCTAATTCGCTGGTATGCTTCGCGAGTAGTTTAAAAATATCCCAATCTGTTTTTGCTTCCCATACCGGAGCAATGGCCGCTGAAAACGGATGGATGAACGAATGCATATCCGTTGTGTTGATATCTGCTTTCTCATACCATGAAGCCGCAGGCAAAACAATATCGGAGTATAAGGCGGATGAATCCATTCTAAAGTTTAGATCAACCACCAAATCCATTTTGCCTTTAGGTGCAATGTCGTGCCACTTTACTTCTTCTGTGTGATCTTTAGAATCCTCAGCAATAGCATTAGAATGAGTTCCGAGATAATGCTTAAGTGCATATTCATGTCCTTTCATACTGGCCAGGATGGCATTACCACGCCATATGTACCAAACCTTTGGATGGTTTTCTTCAGCCTCAGGGTCACCGACAGCATATTTTAATTCTTTAGACTTAAGTTTTTCTAACACATAGTCTTCAATTTCTTTATCCGTTTTCGATCCCTTTTCTTTTGCTTCCTTACTTAGCTCGAGGGTGTTCTCATTAAACTGTGGATAGAAAGGCATCCAGCCCATGCGTACCGATTTAAAAATTGTATCGGCTGTGTGTTGCTTGGTCCACTCATTTTTAGGCACCGTGTTGTATTTCGAAAACTGACCGTCATACCGATATTGGCACGTGTTGATATAATGCCAGATCGGTGCTTGCTGAAGTCGGGATGCACTGTGCCAGTCTTTACTAAAAGCAATTGCTGCCCATGAATCTACGGGGGCTAACTTTTCTTGACCTACGTAGTGATTCATTCCTCCTCCGTTTTTTCCTACACAACCACACAACATCAACGCCATAATTCCAGAGCGATACATTAGGTTAGAGTGATACCAGTGGTTAACACCTGCTCCTACAATGATCATACATTTACCTTGCGTGAGATTAGCAGTATTGGCCCACTCGCGCGCAAACTGCTCTACTGTTTTAGCATCTATCCCTGTAAATATTTCCTGCCATGCCGGGGTGTAGGCTGCGTCCTTATCGGTCAGATCTTTAGGATAATCACCGGCCAACCCACGGTTCACTCCGTATTGCGCCATGATTACATCATACACCGTAGCTACCGGAATTTTTCCATTAACCGTTTCAATATATTTTACAGGAACACCTCTATGCCGATGGTTGTCTAATCCAAAATCTGTAAAGGTCACTTGCAACACATCATCGCTGTCATTTAAAAGAGTAAGCTTTGGATCGTACGGTTTGTCATCCACCTCATTCTCCAATTTCATATTCCAGTTCCCTCCCTCTTTCTCCCATCTGTGTCCTACTGTGCCCTTGGGTATCACCAACTTTCCATTTTCATCAATGCTTAGAAATTTCCAATCACCATTTTCAATATTTGAAAATGGTGAAATTTCATTAACTCTCACCAACTGGCCCGGTTTGAAATGATCGCCATCCTTATCAAACTTCATCAGCATAGGACTATCGGTGTATTGTTTCGTATAATCCAGAAAATAAGGAGTTTGCTTTTCGTGGTGCCAATCTTTCAAAATCAAATGTGTAACTGCCACCCAAAAAGCACCATCACTGCCGGCATGAAGTGGCACCCACTGGTCGGCATATTTACAAACCTGACTGAAGTCGGGTGAGAACACGACTGTCTTCGTACCATTGTGTCTTGACTCAGCAAAGAAATGGCAGTCGGGTGTGCGTGTCATATTTAAGCACGCGCCCATATCGGCAATCATTTTCGCATTGTACCAATCCGCACTTTCGCACACATCGGTTTGCTCTCCCCATATTTCAGGAAAAGCTGTTGGTAGGTCGCAATACCAATCGTAAAAGCTCAAATTGACGCCACCAAACAATTGAAGAAAACGTGCTCCTGATGCATAACTCAACATAGACATGGCGGGTATAGGAGAAAACCCTATTACACGATCGGGCCCATATTTTTTAGCTGTGTAAATATTGGCTACGGCCATGATCTCCATTACCTCATCCCACTGCACTCTTCTAAATCCACCCTTTCCTCTTGCATTCTGGTACTTTGCTCTTTGTTCAGGATTGCTTTGAAGATTTGTCCAGGCCTCAAGTGGATCTCCTGTCTTTTTCTTTTCAGCACGATATGCATCAATAAGTGCGCTTCGTATCAATGGATATTTAATACGCAACGGACTATATAAATACCAAGAGAAGGAAATGCCCCTTTGACACCCTCGTGGCTCGTACGGTGGAATTGAACTTTCCAGTAGCGGGTAATCAATTTGTTGTGTTTCCCACACCACAATACCATCCTTTACATGGATTTGCCAAGAGCAACCACCGGTGCAATTCACACCGTGCGTGCTTCGAACAATACGGTCGTGTTGAAATCGGTTTCTATAAAATTCTTCCCAATGTCGGGTTTGTGGCGAAATGATATCTTCTATCCAACTCATAACTATTTGTTAATACGTTTAAAGACTAAGACTAATAGGGTGACGATTTTAACTGCCGATCAAATATTTTTTGGTTTACACTTTCTTTTCTTCGACTGCGCCAAGCGATTGAAAAAATAAACAAGAGTGCTACAAAGCAAATTATTCCAGAAAAGAGAAAGTATTGCTTATAGTCTCTGCCGTGCTGCCCATACTGTTGTTCATTCGCATACTTCAAAAATGCCGTGAGGTTGTAGACTTCTTCGTCAGAAATAACGGCATTTTGATAAGCTTCCTTCATGGCAGGAAATGGCGGACTACTGACAATAGCGCGAACACCCGCCTCATTCATTCTCGCATACACATCCGTAAGATCTTTGGCTAAAAGTCCACCTCCAATCAATTTGTCATTTTTTACATTGTGACAGGAAATGCAGGCAGGCCCACGTCCTACAAGTCGTTGGCTGCCGGTAAAAAGCATTTCTCCAATATCAATTTCGGCATCGGTAGCTTCATCAACTGATCGAACAGGCTCCTCGGGTTGGGTATTTACATTTTCAGCTGGTTTACTCTTGTCTACCTGAGCTACATAGCCGGGGCTTTTTGTTTTAATAAACTCTATAATAGATTTTATTTCGACTGCTGAGTAAGGGGCATTCGGCATGACCGTCTTATTATTTTCATTGTATAGCGCAACGGCATCAGCATCACCCTTATCAATCATTGCCTGCGATGACGTAATAAATTCAACTAACCAGGTATCTGATCTTCTGGTATGAACATCAAGCAGATCCGGACCAATAAGTTTTCCCTTACCAATAGTATGGCAGGTGGCACAAAAGGAATTAAAAAGTACTTCAGGTTTTTGTTGTGCGAAAACAACCGAATTGAATAATACTATAAAACAGAAAATCAGTTTTGCCTGCTTCATTGCTTATGGGTTGGATATGTTATGATAAATATCTATTTTTCAAATGAATAATAAAAGTCTTTTTTATCTTTTATTAGATCTTGATTTTTCAACGGTAATTCTAAGACAGAAATGGTTTTGATTGAGCCTGGTGTATTACTTAGAATTAATCTAAAGTAAACACAGACTCATCGATACTAACACATAGTAAAGGATGCGTCTCAGCAATAACATACTTCACATTGCCAAGGTTATTGGTCTAATCCTTATTGTACTCATGATTTGGTTAACAGCAAATCGTGTAACCTCACCTGCCCGATATGCAAATAATCAGGCAAGGGGTACCGGGAATTTTGAAGAAGGGAAAGCGGAGGGGATCTGGGTATGGTGGTATCAAAATGGAACCAAAATGTCTGAAGGCGAATTTATCAATGGTAAACGCAATGGAACCTGGCTGACCTGGTATAGTGATAGCCACAGAAAAAGTAAGACAACGTATGTCCATGATAAATTGAATGGACCCTACCTCAGCTGGTTTGAAAACGGAAAAATAAAATCGATTGGACATTATAAAGAAGACCAGTTGGACGGACTACAACAATACTACGACACGACAGGACTATTAAAGGAGGAAAAATTTTATATTGATGGCAAAGAAAGACGGAAAGATTCTATTGACAATTAAATTGAAGATGCAATGAAAAAAAAAGCAATGCCCAAACCACCGAAGTTCTATGAACAGTTTGTTAAAAAGTACCCACAAGTTGCTGGCAAATATGAAGAACTGGGTGATACCCTTCATGAGCTTGGTCCGCTGAATGATCGCGATCGTGCACTAATAAAATTAGCCATTTCTGGTAGCCACCTATTTAGTAGTGCTTTTAAAGCTCACATCCGGAAGGCGATTGCCACTGGTATTTCCCGTGAAGAGATTGAGCAGCTTGTCTTATTATTTTTACCAACCATAGGCTTCCCAACGATGATGGCTGCTATGGGGATTGTTGATGAGCAACTGGAGAAGAAATGATTATTGTGTTGCATCAAGAGAAGAAATAAAATCCATCAGACAGGTTATTGATGCAGTAAGAGTTTTTTCACTAGATTCTGTACTAGTCCTACAAATGCAAACATCCATGCAACAAGGGCAACATATATAAAATACTTTGGAAGCGGCATTAGAAAGTCAAGACTCATAGCATCCGCCATTTCAAATGTGCTGACGGTGTACATCCCTAATGGAAAAACAGCTCCCCAATATAAAGGGTCGTAGGAGATAGGAAATTTTTTATAAACATGTCGCCAAACAGCCAATATGACTAGCATGGGTATCCACCAGGTGCCTGTTGCCCAGTAGAAAATACTGAAGCCTTTAAGAAAAGCCAGTGTAGAAAGTAGGAATGGTGCATGCGGAGTATTAATAATAAGCAACGAACCCGCCATGGTTGATATCGCCATTGCCCCCATATTTATCCAATAGGGTGGAGAAAGATCATTCGGTGAAAATTTAAAAAATGTATAGCGATAAAATATCAGTGACATCATCCATATATATTGCATGCCCCCCCAAAGCCACATGGAAAAAGCAAAAAAATTCATGATCAGCTTATATTCACCCATTTGCATGGACAATTTGGCACTTAAAACCGCGAGTGCCTGGGTTGAAACAACGGCCAACAGCCACGCTCCATTAATACCTTCTGCCAGAGTGGGTTTATTTTCTTTAATGGTAAACGTGGTAAAAATGGTATAAGTAATTAGCAACCAGAAAATAACTCCGACAAACCAAAGCAATAATGCTATCGTATAGTTATTTTGAATAAGAATGAATTGTACGCCCAAAATGCAAGTAGCGGCTACAATCGTAAAAAATCCAGGGCCTTTGGCATGATCAAAAAGATCCGCTAGAAAATTCTGTTTGTACCAAATAAATCGCAATACAAACACCGCACATAAAATCAAATAAAAAAGAATGTTTAGCCAAAACATCCCGATGGAGATAAGTTCCATCCCCAATAAATAACAGGCTACTGAGTTTACACCTGTTGCCATTACCAATGCGAAATAGGAAGGAGGCAAATCCTCTATCATCTTACGAATGGCCCTTGTGCCGACATTGTTTGCTCGTGGTGGTTGCTGCGGTGTCATCAATTACTTGCTAGCTGTACGTTGAAGTACTAAACAAACAATAGCAATGAATGCCAGGAACATCCAACTCGTGGTCCATACACCTGTAGTCTTAAGAAAATACCCAAAAATGATTGGGTTAAAAAATCCCCCAATCCTCCTAAAACCCCCACGATCCTCCCACCGCTCCTATATCATTAGGGTAATAATCCGACACATGCTTGTAGACGGCTGCACTCCCAATACCCATCATGATGCCAACAATAAATATCAAAGTAGAAAATATCCATTTGTTTGCCTGAAAGTAGATGTGTGTTACACCTCTGGCTATCAACTGTCCCTTGTTCACCACGTCACCTTTCTTTACTGCTGGCTCCTGGTTAAAGGATGTAGTGGGCAAAAATAAGAACCCTTCATCTGTATTATCTATGCCAAAATAGAATGTTATTTGATCTTCCTTGCCAAATGCATTTTGAAGAAGGTACTTGTCATCATCAATAATTTCACTCGAGGAGATTTCCATTACTGTTCCCCCTTGATTTGCCATAATTCCCTGGCCTGGTGCTCTTATTTCCATCCGTGGAACAAAAAGAAAAACCAGACAAACTAAACAAACACCAAACACCCACAAGAGTACTTTCCTTGCTCCTGCTCTATCCGATAACCACCCCCCAGCAGATCGTATTAGGCTGGAAGGTAAACTAAATGCTGTCGCCATAAATCCTGCAGAAACAATAGTCATGGAGTACACATTAACATAGTAGGGAATAAGCCATTGCGCCAATGCCACAAAACTTCCAAACACAAAGAAGTAGTATAATCCAAAGCGCCAGACTCTATATTCCTTCAAGGGTTGGAGCCGCTGCATTATCGTTTTTTGTTCGCTTGGTTTCTTGTTCTCTGTTCCCACTAAGAATATAATTGCAAAAATGACCAATAGCGCGGCATATAATTTTGGTAAGGTTCTCCAGGCTTCAAGGTTCGCACCTTGCCCGGTTAAATTATTAAGTATAGTCGGGGCAAATAAAGTGGTTAGTGCAGCACCAACATTTCCTACTCCAAAGATTCCAAGGGCAGTTCCCTGTTTTTCCTTGGGATACCAAACCGCGGTGTAGGCTACTCCGCAGCAAAGGAACTTCCTGATATACCAAACCCGAAACTCAGTAAGAGAAATGATACGTAACTATTTGCCTGAGATAAAAGAACATGGGACCCGCACAGAAAAGCATGATGGCTGCCATCACCCATCTACCACCTATTCTATCGGTAAGGACGCCTATCGGTAGCCTCATCAGAGCACCTACTAAAACAGGAACTCCTAATAAAAATCCTATCTGGACAGAATTCCAGGTAAATAATTTGTTTTCTACGAGGAAGGTAACCAATACGCCATTGATCATCCACGCTGCAAAGCATACGGTGAATGCCATCGTGTTTAGACATAGAATGCGATTCGACTTGGGGCTAATATCCATTTTAATACGTTATTAGAAACCTAATCCAGCCAACCCTCTGCCTCCTACCTATTCACCTTGGTATCATTGTTATTTTTGAGTTAATAGAATTTGATATCAGCCATACTCCTCAGGCTTTTAAAAATCCTACTATAATTATTATTTATGCCCTAAAGGCTATAATCAAAGTTAATAAAGTACCTGTAATAAAAGACTATTTGATCTTTTTTTATCTATCTTTGCCTTTTACACATAATTAGAATCCTATATGCAGCTATCATCGCCTCACTCTTTTCATATTCCAGTAATGGGTCTTGCTTACACCATTGACAGCCCCATAAAAGTGGCCCGTTTCGGCATTAATTCAGTCATCTCTATCGTTCAGGATAATCTGGTAGAAAAAATGCGCAGTTATTACTATCCACAAATAGGAGAAGCGTATCACGCCATAACCCCAAACGAAGTAGACCATCGTGCCAAGCGGATTACCGATTATCTGAATCTGGTGAACCGAATCGTAAAAGAACAGGTGGAGAAGCTGAGGAACTCGGCATTTGAGTTGGGTTCTGAAATATGTAAATATTTTGAAATGCTCCCTGATGACAGTGATCTTAAAAAGACCTATCACAAGATGCTCGCGCTGAATGACCCTGAAGATAAACGTCAATTGGAAATCTGGTTAAGAGAAAATATTAAACCGGGAAACATTGATGTGAACATCATGACCAAACTGGATAGGAACAACAGTGACAAACAAGGGCAGATCATTGAAGATAGCTCTGACGCTGTGGCAGCCTTACGAGGATTTGTGCAAAGTAATCTCAGCAATTCTTCCCTGGTACTTTCGGCAGGCATGAACCCACGTCTGTTTGGCTACATGGAAAAGCGTTCTGAGTTTGATGCTAATAGTTATGGGGAATTTGAAAAGAAAATAGTCATCAAGGTTTCCGATTACCGCTCGGCCTTTATACAAGGAAAAATGCTTGCAAAGAAGGGATTGTGGGTAAGTGAATTTAGAATTGAATCTGGATTAAACTGTGGAGGCCATGCGTTTGCTACAGATGGATTTTTGTTGGGTCCTATTCTGGAGGAATTCAAAACAAAAAAAGAAGAGTTGATCAAATCATTGTTTGATGTATATAACCAAGCCTTATTGGCAAAAGGCAAAGCAGGATTTGAAAAAGCCCACGCGATTAAGGTTACTGTGCAGGGGGGCATTGGCACAAACGAGGAAGATAAGTTTTTGCGGGAGTATTATGGTGTAGATGGCACAGGCTGGGGTACGCCTTTCTTGCTGGTCCCTGAAGCTACCACAGTTGATGATCATACTTTATCGCAACTGGGATTGGCAACAGAAAAGGATTTAGTGTTAAGTAAAAAATCACCTTTAGGTGCCCGGTTTCATTATCTGAAAGGTACAACAGCCGAAACCGAAAGACTGATGCGTATTGAAAAAGGAGTGCCTGGTAGCCCTTGTACTGAAAAGTATTTAGTGTCTAATACAGAATTTGGTCCCGAGCCCATTTGTACAGCCTCGCGTACGTATCAAAAGAAAAAGATTGATCAGCTTAAATCTCTGGCATTACCTGAAGTGGAGTACAACCAGAAAGTAAATGAAGTACTGGATAAAGAGTGCCTGTGCGTGGGGCTTAGTAATGCAGCCGTAAAACAGTATAAAGTAAAACCTTTTAAAAAGCTTGATGGGATAAACATTTGTCCGGGACCGAATATTGCCTATTTCAGTGAGGTTGTTTCGCTCCAAAAGATGGTAGATCATATTTACGGACGAACAAATATTATTGGAAGGCCTGATCGGCCTAATATGTTTATTAAGGAGCTTATGTTGTATGTTGATTTCTGGATGGAATTCCTCAATGAAACAAACGAAACTATCGACAACAAACGCAAAGTGTACATTGAGAACTTTCATAAAAATTTACTGGAAGGCATTACCTACTATCGCCAACTATCTGATAAAGTGAATTTGCGAATGGCAGTCGTTATTAGAAAAACTTTATGAAGGGCTTGGTGACGCGGAGAAACAATTGGAAGAGTGTTTGCAGGCACATTAAGAAAATTTTTGCCACTGTCTCAGTTGTTCTGCTGGACAATTATGCGTAATTAGTCCGCCTGACTGAATAAATTGAATTATGTTTTCAAAAGCTTGTGAGTATGCCCTTCGGGCAGTGCTATATATTTCCATCAAAAGTGTCAACGGTTCCCGGTTGGGTATTCCTGAAATTGCCAAAGAAATCGATGCTCCCGTTCCTTTCACCGGAAAAATACTTCAGACTTTAGTACGGGAACAAATCATTTCATCCATTAAAGGCCCCAATGGTGGCTTTTATATTGATCCAAAATCTAAACCTGTTTTCCTTAGCAATATTGTCAAAGCGATTGATGGCAGTGATGAGGCGCTTCAGGCTTGTACCCTCGGACTAAAAGAGTGCTCAGATAATTCCCCTGCCCAATCCATGGAGAAATTAAAATTTACAAGAACCACCTGCGGAAAGTGATGCGGGAAACGACTGTACAAAGTTTGGCTGACGATCTTACCAAAGGCAAGACTTTTCTGAAAAATGTCGTGACGAGAAAATCAACCCGCTAACGACTCTGCAGTAGATTCCAATCTTACAACTCGCTCTCTGGGCTTGACGAAGCACGCGAGTGTATTTCGAAGAAGTGGATAAACAATGATAGAAAAACCAGTAAATAGTAACACTCCCGAAATTGCAAACGCAACAAAGTAGGGCATCAACCCTTTCATCATCTGACTAAATGGTACCGCATCTGCGCTCATTTGCCAGCGTGCCCGGGCCCACGCCTGCTAAAAATAACATTAACCAACCAGGTGGCCCGCACAATCCGCAGCCGGTATGGCTCCAGACTCCTACAGGTATCTTTCATCACATCAAAGGCTACGGCCAGTAATAGCATCGTATTAATACCAATCGTAGTGCCCATAACGTGCATTACGGTAATGTGTGTTCCGTGCGTGTATACATTGATTGCTGGAACCGAAATAAGAATGGCAATCAGAAGATTCAAAAAATCCAAACATCCGCTATCATTAAAATCGGTATGGTAGATGGTTGGTATTCTTGCGCTGCGGTTACCGAACTTCTCCATTTGTAAATTATGCGACCAAGAATAAAAAGCTCAGTCATACTAATCAGATAGCCAATATGCCGGATGTTCGGATTTACCGGTAACGTATAGATGTGATGGCTCCAGTTAAACAATGAGGTTGAATAGGCCGAGGAAAAAAGCCCAAAGGCCATGGGCGAACGTGCATAGCTTTTATCCTGACTTATTTTTTCCATTAAGTAAATCCCTGCGCCATACACCAACATGTTCCAGCTTCCCACCATCGAACCATACGATTTCCATTGCACCGTCATGTCCCGTACAATATCTTTTCTAAAGTAGGAGAACACCCACAGATAAGATTCTGAAAACGTAAACAAAAAGCCGATTGCCCCGGTTAGCCACATCCAAACATATACCGGTTGGTGTTTGACTGATTTAATAGAGCCAACCACTTGCACAGCAAAAAGAATCCAGCCCGCTGCAAGAATGAGTGCAAGCACGGGAGGAAATTCCCAATACTCTCTGCCTCCAAAAATTCCCATAACATAGCTAAGTAAGATCAGTACTGCTGCAAGAATGAATAACATTAGTTGGTAATGCGACAACCTGGGAGCAAATGACTTTCCTCCCTTATGCTCCCTAAGATAAAACAACACACCTCCTGTGGCAGTGAATAAAATCCAAAAGACTACGGAACTAACATGTAGAGGTCTGATTTTTTCAAAAGACAAATACTGTTTGAACAGCCCCGGAAAAATATATTGAAAGGCACCTGTGGTTCCAAACAACATACCGGTAAGCAGCATTACCAGACCACTAAAGATGAGCCATCTTGGTGCATCTATTTTATTGGGACTCAATTGTTCCATTCAGGTTAAGCTTAAAATTTTTAGGGTCCGCCTTTCCCGATGCATCTACGTTCTTTAAAAAGGCAATCAAATAATCCAGTTCCCCTTCCGACATCTCAAACGAGGGCATCACATTAGTACCTCCGCGTACAAACGCTTTGATATAGGCTGGACCCTTGCCGGTTGCAGAATAAATATTAGTCAGGTCAGGGCCGAGGAATCCACCCAAGCCATAAATCTGGTGGCAAGCTGTGCAGTTTTTTTGCTGCCAAATCTTCTTACCCTCCATGGCGCCAATGGTATTTTTATCTTCTGCGTGTATCTCGTGTTGATAAATATAACCCCGAATACAGTCCATACCCCATGAGAAGGACGCCATACATAAGAATTTTTGTCCGTTCGGTCATTTTGTAAAATAAAAGACCCCGCAAAAATACTTAAATATAAAGACAATTTTATCTTTTTTAGTAAAATGGATGAAGGTAGAATGTGGCGTACACTACATTTCGTATTCGCTCACGTAAGTCGAATAACCATTTTCAATGAACAGATTGGCAGCTGACGTTTATATATTCGGTTTTGAAATTAAAAATCCGGCCAGAAAAATAGGATAAAGTTCAGCCCTTGCGCGTTGTATCGATTGAACCCAAATTATGCAATAGAAATTTCCATTGCATAATTGACGAATGAAAATCAACGACTTATAGAACAAAATTAAAAATCACGCTGGTGATTTTCGTTGTCAGGGTTTAAACTTGACATCCTGACGGTAAACGTCAGGATCGTCAACCCTTCGGGCAGATTATGCATTCCTAATGCATAATCTGGGTTGAATAGTTAGCGTTGTAAAGTTCCTCTGAGCAAGTGGGTGTTAACAACTGTACCTCGAGTTTCCCGATTACTTCCCGAAGACTGAACTTCTCTACTCGAATAGCTTCTTGTATATGATCCGCGCATGAAGGTCCATAGATGGTTAGCGTTGTCTCCGGATAACGCTTGTTTGTATCAGAGTAGGTAACAATATCTGTTGTGCCATCCCAGGCAAGCATCAACCGGGTTAGTGTCTTTTCTGTTATGTAGCGGAAGGTCGCATGCTATAACAAGCCAGGGTCCACTATACTCCATCATGGCTGAGGCTATTCCGCCTATGGGGCCAATTTGAGAGTAGCGGTCAACGATATAAGGTTGATCGAAGAGTGAAGGAACTTGTTCCGAGCTGCAGGAGAGTTTTGCAGGAAGGTCAGCCCTCTGGCAAAGATCAAGAAGCCACTGGAACTGGGGCTTGTCATGAAACGGGTGCATATACTTATCACGACCAAACCGTTCGCTTCTTCCACCCGTGAGAATCAGTCCCCGAATATCTTTCTTAGATCTGTACACGTACCTTTATTTGGGTTTAACACTTATCTATAACTATCTAAATTCAATTTTTTTGCAATTGATAAATTTTATTAATCAGCAAATTGCTTTGGGTGTAAAATCCATCAACTCCTGCTATCCTGAATGAACTCTAACCGAAAATAAAGATAGAAAGGGTCTTTCATCCTGACAGTAATCTTCAGGATGAAAGACTTTCTGGCAGATTATGCATAATCTGGAATAATATTATTTCTGGTCTGTGAGCAACGTAAGTAGATTTATGATGTGTTTATTTCCCTTTGCCTTCACGTCAAACGCATAGCCGGATAAGCGCCACTGTAGCATGTGCAGGCGAAAGCCACCCATGATAACATGAACTAATGTCTCAGCAGGAAGTGTATTGATAAAAAGATTTTCCTTTTGGCCTTGTTGCACGCATTGCAACAAATGTTTCTTTTTAGTCGCCATAATTTCATTAATAATTTCATTGATGGCTTTGCTTTTCCCCAGTAACCCTTCAGAAAATATGGCTATCAGGAAATGAGGGTTCTTTTTAAAGTAGTCAAATTGATTATTGGAAATTGCTTGAGTTTCTCCATTGGGTTTTTAAGACCACTAACCGATTGAGTAAGGCGACTATCCATATCTGTGCACAGGTACTTCAGCATAGTAAGTAAAATATCCTCTTTGCTGGCGTAGTGTCTGTAGAGTGCCGCTTCGCTAAAGCCCATTTTAGCGGCAAGATTCTTAGTCGTCAGTGCACCTAAGCCCGACTCCGTGAGAATTTCTCCTGCCGCTTTGATTATTTCTAATTGACGTTCCTTTATCTCCATCCTTATTTGTCAAGAAAAGCTGAATACATCCAGACCAGTTTTTCCTGGGCACGGATATAGTCACTCATCAAGGCATTTGTACCTTCATCACCCGCTTCTGCCGAAATAACATGCAACTCTCGTTGAAGTGCTATGATTACTTTAAAGGAATTTAGGGTATTGGTCATAGCCGCCATACCATCCGACACCTGCTTACTTTCTTTGATAGTCGCGTGCCTTTCATAGTCGGTGTAGTTGTGATCTGGTGAATAACCGAGTGTTAGTATTCTTTCTGCCACTTCATCAATCTTTAGCAACAAATCATTATAGAGTTCCTCGAATTTCAGGTGGAGTTCAAAGAACTTTTCACCCTTAATATTCCAATGGTAGCCACGTGTGTTTTGATAAAACAGAGAATAGTTAGCTAACAATTCATTTAGTTTATCCGCTAATTTTTTAGACTTGTTCATGTCAAGCCCTATTGCGGTAGTTGTAGTTGTTTTCATTTGCGTTATGGTTTTATTAAAATTAGATTTAGACAATAGCTTTTTTCATTTTAAAAAAGGAAATACCGAGCCAAACTACAGATGCTGTCATAGTTATGGCTCCAATCAGCACGAAGACTGGCGGGGCTCCAAAATATACCTCAGCAAGAATTCCAATAGGCATCAACAAACCTATCAATGCCAGCCATGAAATTGTTTTTGTGTTTTTTAGTTGCGATCCAAAGTGGAGCAATAAATATCCAATAAGGATGTTGAGGAAAGCGAAAAGATTGCCATGCACATGGGCAAGGCGTGACTCGAAATGTTTACCTGAAGAATAAGAAGCTATCCATTCTTCTTTTCCGGGCGCAAAATCCCTCAAATAGATGAGAAGGAACCCGTAAATCATAAATGCTCCCATTATCAGGAAGCCGAAAGCCATGTTATTTTTGCCAGTTTGCATACCTTTCCATTTTGTTAGTGAATATTCACTAATTAAACTACGATAATACGGTGAAAAAGGTTCCGAATTAGCGAGATAATTTCGTAAGCCGGTTTCGAAACACCTGTTTTAATCAATTTATTCCTTGTTTACCAAAGGTTCGAGGACTTTTAAGTCATTTAGACTCTTTGTGCAGCGATGCCCCTTTGGTGTGGAATGTATTGATCAACTGGAATCATTTGTAATAAATTTGGATTTAGGAACCTTCTTCTTTGGCAGCATGTTATCACGCAACACCAAGGGCGGAGGATAACAAAACCCTAATTAAGAGGAGGTGAGACCTAAAACATGTCTATTAAAAAATAATCAAATGAAAAAACTAACTATTCTATCCACAGTAGCTGTACTATTCTTCATCACCAGTTGCTCAACCGATAAACACAAAGACGAACAAAACCAAAGTGAAGGAACACATACCAGCTCTGATGTTTCTGCCGCAGTGCAATTAGACAACGGAAGCAAATGGATGGCCAATATTGAAACTACACAGGGAATTCAAAGCATGACTAAAATGATTGAGGGCTCGCAGGCCGATCCTGCTCAAGCCACAACATCTTTAAAAGAAAATTTGCTTTTGCAGTTTACGGATATCCTTAATAAATGTACCATGAAAGGCGAGTCGCACGAGCAATTACACAATTACTTGTTGCCCTTAAAGGCCGATATTGAAAAGTTGTCAGCGTCTCCATCGGCAGAAGAGTTGGAATCAATCAAATCATACCTGACAACTTATTATACTTACTTTGAATAAGTCTTGAAAATAATTGCACGCTAATTTAATCAACACAATAAGTTAGTGTGCAAGAAATAAAACTCAATCCAAGATCAACATCAAGCGAAAGTTGAGGCCTGAACTCTTTCCACTCGTGTCAAAACGATCGAGTGTGATAAAGCGTTGGTTTACTCCGAATTGTACTTTTTGAGTTAACCACCAATTAGCACCTATGGAAAATGTACGCATATCTCCACCCGCAATGTTTGCCTGGTTCATTTGAATCATCGAATACCGAACTCCTACTTCGAGTGCACCCCAGGCTTTGTAACCAATGGGTTTTGAAACAGGAACAGGATCAAAAATGCCACTGCGTTTTCTATATGGTCTCATCTCGCCCGTCACCACCCACGACCCACTAATATTATAACCAAATGGATTTGAATCTCCGTCAGTAGCAGAGGAGATCTTGTTACCAATAAACTCAAAGCCTAACAGATAAGGGCCCTTTCTCCAATAGGCTTCAAAGTCATACGTTATAAAATTATCAGCACTAATCTTAGCTGTTTCAATAAAAACAGGTGAAAGAAAAAATCCGCCTCAGTCTTTCCTTTTCACGGGTAGTTTTGCATTTGAGTATCGAAGGCCTGCACCGAGGTGAAGCAAATTGCTTTCGTCTTTTGATAGATAAGGAACTCCCGTAATACGGCCCGTTACCTGGGTAGGCGTTGCGGCAAACGTAGTGTCTGATTCTATCCAGTTTCTGAATACACCAGCTGCCCAGGTGGCACGTTGGTTGGCGACTGTACCATTGGAGCAAGGCTCCCACATTCCGAGCCGGGAGGAAAGCATCGGCCGCTGCTTGTCGCTCTTGCCAAGGCAAAAAAAGTAACGTGGTGAGTCGCTCCATCGAAATAGGTTCCTTCTGCTTGCCCACACTTAGTGTAATGTTTGAAGGTAATGGAATATCAACACGCAAATCATATAGCATAAGGGAATTGTCTGTTTTGGAATCGTAACCCCTGTCAAATGTATTGTTGGTAAAGAAGACTGTGTATACCCACGGTTTTTTGAATTTGAATGTACCTATAAGGCCGAAGCGAAGCACGCGCAACTCGCCCAATGAAGTCACGTCCAGATCACCCAACTGAGATTCGCTATTAGCATCTTGTGATGTCCACCGCAGTCTATCGAGGGCAAGACAACCGTTAAACAGACCAGATATAAACTTATTCTCAAACTTGTTCCATTTTTTTGCAGGGTAATAGTTAATCGGTACAGCCATGGGAGGTGGCGCATAAGCACTCCAGGTTAACCTGATCCGAAATGAATATCGTCCTTGGTTACCAACTGAAGTTTTTTGTCAATGACAAGAAGGCTAACGACTACATCTCCAAGAGAATCCTCCCGGCTAATGAGGCGAACATTTTTGATTAACACGCTGTCGCTTGGAGAAAATAAATCCGAAAAATTTACTGAATGAGCTGAGACAATCAGGCTTGGCAGGAACAAAGAGATAGAGCATAGGACGGCAACAAGATTTTTCATTTCTGCCTATGAGCACATAGTAAGGTCGCTCTAAAGCAATAAAGTATTATTTGTCTTTTTTTCCAAATCTATCCCGAACACTGTACTTTTTAAATTTGAGCATCAACACATGTATATCTTTTGATATTTCTTATCTTGATAGAGAAAATAACCAATCGTAGCGATAAAGCCGTGTTC
Source organism: Flammeovirgaceae bacterium (assembly GCA_016709845.1). Taxonomy (GTDB): domain Bacteria; phylum Bacteroidota; class Bacteroidia; order Cytophagales; family Cyclobacteriaceae; genus ELB16-189. The sequence goes on from JADJMA010000060.1 coordinate 292,966, forward strand.
GTCCAATAAACCAAAAAAAGAAACATTCTATTTTCTTGATTGTTGATGCTAGCTGTTTTAATTCTTTATCGCTAATGAACTGGTAAAAGTAGAGACTCTCATAAAAAGTAAACTAAAATTAAATCTATGTGTCGCTGGATGGCTTACTCGGGCGGATCAATCAGACTGAATGATTTGCTCTTTGAACCCAAGGATAATCTAATTGATCAAAGTTTAACTTCGCGTTCAGCCGAAACGCCAACGAATGGCGATGGGTTTGGTGTTGGCTGGTATGGAAACTGGAAGTTCCCCGGGCTCTTTCGCAGTATCCGACCGGCCTGGAATGATTTCAACCTACGCGACCTGGCATTAAATATTGAGTCAAAGATTTTCATGGCCCACGTGCGCGCTACCTCATTGGCAACGGTGCAAGAGACCAACTGCCATCCCTTCCGGTATAACAACTGGTTATTTGTACATAACGGTGAAATCTTTGAAGTGGAAAAATTCAGGAGAGAACTCCTGATGGCCGTTGATTCAAAATATTTTGAAAATATTCTGGGCTCAACAGATTCTGAATTAATGTTTCATTTAGCACTAACATTTGGGCTAGAACAAAATCCGGTAGAAGCCATGGCTAAGATGGTTGGGTTTGTAGAGCGAACAGGTAAAACTAAGAATGTTCCTGAGTCGATGTGGATGACCATCGGGTTATCGGATGGAAAAACGCTTTGGGGGTTTCGGTATGCCAGTGATGGCAATGCACCAACTTTATTTCACAGTCGCGATAAGAAAGAATTAGTCCAGATTAATCCGGCATTACAAGATCGTTTTTCTGATGGAGATAGAATTTTGGTTTCAGAGCCGATTGGAAAATTCAAAGAGATGTGGGGAAGTTCCGCAAGGTTCCTCTTTAATAATTCATGAAGGCAAAATTGAGACCAAGCCTTTTAAACCAGCAGGCCAAGCATAAAGCCTCACCTTGCTTGTTGCAAGAAGAACTAGTGACTCTGATTGGTTGAACTGAAGACTTGCTTTTCATTTACACTCGTTCTATTTTTTATCTCACTTTACAAATGACCCTCATCAATAGGCCAACCGCAAATCATGTACAAAAATGTACAGCCACAGCACTCATACTTTTTAGTACCTATGCGCTAATGGCGCAAGACCTTGATCCAAGAGCTTATATTAAGGCTCCTGTAAAGGGTACGTTGCTAGTTGGTAACTTAACGCATTCAGAAGGAGGCGTACTTACAGATCCAACGCTGCCCTTGGAAAACCTCGAAGCAAAAGTACAGACGGTGGCACTTGGTGGTGTGCGAACCTTCAGTTTTTTCGGCCAGTCCGCACAGGCCCTTGTCATCTTGCCTTTTGCATTTTTAGATGCAACGGCATCAATAAATGGACAAGCGCAAAGTGCCAGTCGTTCCGGCATAGCCGACACGCGATTCCGTTTCTCTGTGTTGCTCCTTGGCGGAAAAGCAGTAACCTTGGAAGAGTTTGCCAAAGCAAAAAAAAGTACCATTATCGGCAGCAGCCTAACTGTGATAGCGCCTACCGGGCAATATTTTTCGGATAAGTTGATCAACCTCGGCACGTGGCGCTGGTCGTTCAAACCTGAGATTGCGTTGACACAACCGATCGGAAAAAGATGGATGATCGATGCCTATGCCGGGGTATGGCTTTTTACAAACAATAATACATTTTATCCAGGCATGTCTGTTCGTAGGCAAGATCCCTTACTCACCTTTCAATACCATCTCAGCTACAACATTCGTCCAAGAATGTGGGTAGCCTTAAATGCAACATTTTATACCGGAGGACAATCTTCCGTAAACGATACGTACAAAGACGATCGGCTATCCAACGCCCGAATTGGAGGTAACGTTGGCGCTGCCTGTCGGAAAACGCCATGTGTTAAAGATTGCCTACAACAAAGGTGCGATTATTCGTATCGGTGCCAATTTCAGTACTGTTTCTCTTGGGTGGACAACTTCCTGGTTTGCGAAATCAAAAGCGAGTGAAGAACAATAATTCCACGTACTTTGTATCGTTGTGCGATGAACTCTCTTTGGTTAATATTGCCCGAAGGAACATTGGCGGATTCAAGAACGATGATAACAATTTATCTTATCCCTATTCTTTTAAAGAAATCGACAGCGTATTAAAACATAAAACTAAGAAATGAACAAAGGAAGATTAGAAGCATTTAGTGATGGCGTATTAGCCATTATCATAACCATTATGGTCTTGGAAATTAAGGTGCCCCATGGCGAAGAGTTTTCAGATCTGAAGCCATTAGTTCCCGTGGTGTTAGTTATATTTTAAGTTTTATTTACATCGGTATCTATTGGAATAATCACCATCACATGATGCACACGGTGAAACGTGTAACCGGGAGTATTCTGTGGGCCAATCTTCATTTTCTTTTTGGCTTTCCCTTATTCCTTTCGTTACCGGATGGATGGGAGAAAATCATTTCAGCTCCAAACCCATGGCGTTGTATGGATTTATTCTTCTGATGTCAGGAATAGCTTATGTTATCCTGCAAAGTAGAATTATAAAAAATCAGGGTAAAGATTCAGTCTTATTCAAAGCAATTGGCAATGACTTTAAAGGAAAGATATCTCCGGTATTGTATATAACAGCAATAGCTTCGAGTTGGATCAGTCAGTGGATTTCAGGAGGCTTGTATGTATTGGTTGCGCTTCTATGGCTAATACCTGATACGCGAATTGAACGCGCAATCAGTGATAACTTAAATGTAAAAGACTAAAATCAAAATTCAATTTCACCTGTGAATTAGCTAATATTCTGCTTCCCTGCCCTTATCGATGCTGCGCAGAAACACGGGTGGATTCACAAAAGGCGTAATGCTCGTTCGGTGTGTTTGTTGGTGTTCTGTTGCACAGGCTAAGAATAGAATGGCGCCCTTAATTCCATGATCGCTGCCCGGATTAATTCATTTCAAAATCGAATCTAAATTGTCGCAATCCAGAATCTCTACAAAATTGTATTGTTAGTTCGAACATAAAACTAACGATTATGAAAAGTCTCATGATGATTGCACTGGTAGGCTTAATGATAAGCCCGGTGAATGCGCAGAAAATCAAAGAAACCGAAGTTCCGAAAGTAGTGAAGGACGCTTTTATGAAAGCCTATCCCGCGGCAAAAGAGGTGAAATGGGATAAAGAAGAGGGTGGCTACGAAGCTGGTTTTGATCTCGGCAAAAAAGACATGTCGGTTGTGCTGGATGAAATGGGAATGATCAAGGAAGTAGAAACTGAGATTGCAAAAAGTGAACTTCCCAAGCCGCACAAGAGATGTTGAAAAAGAGTATGCAGGATATAAAATAGAAGAGACTGCAAAAATTGTGTCCAAGGGTATTACTACTTATGAAGCTGAGGTTGAAAAAGAAGAAAAAACTTTCGAACTTATTTTTGACAACAACGGCAAGTTATTGACGAAAAAGAAGTCGAAGAAGAGGAGAAGGATTAAAAGATCAGGCCGGCAGATTTCTGAAGGTCTTTTTTAAATCATGGCAAAGCAATTTTGTGTCGTAGCTATTTTGTTAAGTGTTATTCTCCATTTTGAATTTGCATTTAGTCAAGTCAATGGAGCGAATGATTCCAATGTTGTAAAACAAAGAAGGTCGGACAACACAAAGTATTGAAAGCTTTTGTTGCCCCGGTAGCCTTAACGACTGTTGGATTACTGGCCAAGACAAATAACTTTTTCTAAGTGATCAAAAAGTATATGAAAAACGAAATGAATCCTATCCGGACTTCCATACGCACGCAGATGATTATTTGCAATACGTACCGATTATTGCCGTGTACGGATTAAACGCAGCGGGTGTAAAGGGGAAGAACAACTTTGGGAATCGAACGGCCCTCCTGATCAAATCAGAATTGATTATGACAGTACTTACGTATTCGCTAAAAAAAATTGCCGTAGTGCCCCGGCCAGACACATGGGCCAACATCATTTCCTTCCGGCCACACCGCTCAGGCATTTGCAGCGGCCACATTTATGGCGAAAGAGTATGGGCACAAAAGTGTATGGTATAGTATAGGTGCGTATTCAGTGGCAACAAGTGTTGGCGTGTTGCGTGTCATGAACAATCGTCACTGGGCGTCAGATGTGTTTGTAGGGGCGGGAATTGGAATTCTTTCTACAAACATTGCTTACCTTACCCATCAATATAAATGGGGAGGTAAGAAGAATAACACGGTGATTGTGCCATCGTACTCCAACAAAGCAGGTGGAATTTATTTTAGTTATGCGTTCCATTAAGGGAATAAACCAATAATCGAAATAGTCTAAATACAAATAATGTAGTCTCACCAAAAAATAATAATATGAAAACAACACTTCGCATTCAACTCGCTTTTGCATTCATCGCTGTTCTCTCAGCAAGTAATGTATTGGCTCAACCCGCTCAATTTCATCTGATCAAGAAAACCGTGATCGGAGGTGAAGGTGGCTGGGATTATTTATCGGTCGATCATGAAAACCGCAGACTTTATGTATCGCATAGCACGCAAGTAGAGGTGCTCAATGCTGATACGCACGAAAAAATTGGCGTGATACCAAACCTTCAAGGCGTGCATGGTGTAATTGCCGTGCCAAAATCCGGACGAGGTATTACAACTAATGGAAGAAGCAACAGCGTTACTATTTTTGATTTAAAAACATTGAAACCGATTGTAGAACTACCTACCGGAAAAAATCCGGATGCATTGTTATACGATGAATTTTCGAAGCGCGTTTTTATTTTCAATCACAGTGATGTAACTGCAACGGCTATTGACATTGCCGCTGGTAAAGTAGTGGGCACCGTTGATCTTGGGGGCACAGCATTGGAAGCTGGAGCCAGTGATGGTAATGGAACCATCTTTGTAAATCTGGAAGACGATAGCAAGATTGTTTCGTTCGATGCAAAGACATTAACTGTTAAGAATACATGGAATTTGTCTCCCGGTGAAGAGCCAACAGGCCTGGCAATCGATTTGAAAACGAAAAGATTATTTACCGTGTGTCATAATGAAATGATGATGATTCTGGATTCTGAAAAAGGAAATATCGTAGCCCAAGTTCCGATAAAAAGATAACCATCAGAGAATTTAAAAGATGAAGCCATTCACATCATCGGTTGTAGCCGTTACATTACTTTTTTTTTCAACGCATCTCTTTGCGCAGGAGGATCTTGCATTTTATATTGATAACGCAAAGACGAATAGTCCGTTAATTCAGGATAACAAAAATCAAAGTGAGGCAGCACGACTGGAGATTGATCGGCTAAAAGCATTTTATACAAAAGCACAAATTAGCGTTTCAGGTAACTACCAATTCTCTCCGATCATCTCCCGGGATAACGGTCAGTCTGATTTTGTTTTAAATCCTGAAGCAGCAGAAAAATATTCAGGATACGACCTTGCTGCGAGTAACGGTGGGGTCTATCAGGGATTCTTGAATTATAACCAGCCTATATTTAATGAGAGTAGATTCAGAGCAAGCGCGGAACAAACTCTGGTTGGAGCGCAGATCAATGAGAATACGATGCAACTTACATCGCATGATTTAGAAAGATTTATTACCGATCAGTATATTCTTTGTCTACAGGATTACAAGCAGGCCCAATACCTCAATGATCTTATTCGGATAATTAACGATCAAAAAAGCATGGTGTCAAAGTTGGTTGAAGCCGGAATTGCCAAACAATCTGATCTCTCCTTATTAACCATCGAACAGAAAATACAACAAGCTGCGTTAAATTCATATCAATCCATCTATCGAAGAGACTTAATGGACTTGCGTGTTCTGTGCGGTATTTCTGACACCACCTATCAGGTGCTGGGAAACATTGATCTTCAACTGGGTGAAGACGTAACGGTTTCAAAATTTACTGAGCGTTACCGATTAGACAGTCTAAATCTGGTCGCGACTCAAAAGTTTTTGAACAGAAATACAAACCGCTCGTAGGTCTTTATGCCAATACCGGATTGAATGCGGTGTATGCCCCACGATTCTCAATCGCTTTGGTTTCAGTGCGGGTATCAACTTTACCATGACCTTAACGGATGGTAAGCAGCGTAACATCACGCAACAGCGAACATCCGTTCTGATGAAGTCGACTCAGGCCTATAAAAATTTCTTTTACAATCAGAATGGTGTGCGTAAAAATAGAGTATTGACCGAACTGAAAGCCGTTACAGAACGACTTGTTATTTTGGAAGACCAGTTGAAGGAATATCAAAAACTGTTGGAATTTTATAAACTTGAATTAAGTCGCGGCCAAATTTCGGTGATCAATTATGTTACGACATTAAAAAGTGTAATGACTACGCAACGCGACTTTGTATTGCTTCAATCCAATAAACAATCCTTAATCAATCTTTACAACTACTGGAACTGGTAAGACTATGAAAATACAGGCCAAATATATTTTACTATTCGCTCTGGCAGCAAGTGCCTGTAGCAAACCGTCAGAGGAAGAAGAGTCAACGGTGCGGGCGAGGGTTTCCGTTCAGGTAGTTGAATTGAATAGAGGCGTTATAAAAGATGAGCTTACATTCTCGGCAAGTACGCTTTACTTAAAACGAAATGTCGTGTCATCACCCATTCCCTCCTTTGTTACGCAGGTTTTTATAAAACTGGGCGAAGCAGTAAAAGAGGGACAAGTATTGTATCAACTGGAAACAAAAGAAGCACGAGCCTTGGGGTCGCAAGCCATTATGTTGGATTCATCCGCTGCTTCTTTTGGAAAAATTATTGTACGCGCACCGGCTTCCGGCATCATCAGCACATTAGACAAACAACAAATTGGTGACTATGTATTGGAAGGTGGACAGCTCTGCACGATTGCTGAAAGCGATGCCTTAGCGTTTGCGGTAAATGTGCCGTTTGAATTTAGCGCCTTCGCGAAAGCAGGAATGAAATGCTCATTGATTTTACCAGACAACTCAGTTCATTCTGCAACCTTTACTACGCTACTCACTACTATGAATGCACTGGCGCAAACGCAAACCATTCTGGCAAAATCAAATGATCGGGTTTTTCTTCCTGAAAATCTGATCGTGAAAGTTCTTGTTGCAAGAATAGTACGAAACCTGAACAGGTGCTACCTAAAGAATCGGTGTTAAGTGATGAGATGTTAGAGAATTTCTGGGTGATGGAATTGATCAACGATTCAATAGCGGTCCGGGTAGACGTAAACTTGGGGAATCGAAATCGCGAGTCAGTAGAAATAATATCGCCTATATTCAAACCAGATTCTAAATTCTTGATTACCGGAAATTATGGATTGCCAGATACAGCATTTGTCAAAGTGATTCACTAAAACCTGAAGACGAATAATGATGTCATCCAAGAATTACTTTCAGGTTTTTGCTAAGCCCATTGTGTTTGTCGCTATTCTTTTGACAGCGGCAGGTTTGTTTTCGTACACACGAATGCAAACCAATTTATTCCCTGAAGTTCTATTTCCACGCATCACCATCATTGCTGACGTTGGTCAATTGCCCATTGATCGAATGATGATCACGGTAACGAAGCCGATTGAAACGGCAGTGAAAAGGGTGCAAGGTGTTACCATCGTAAAGAGTAGCACCACGCGAGGCACGTGCACGATCGATGTCTTTTTTTCAATGGGGTTCTGACACCTATAGCAAGAAGATGCAAATGGAAAGCAGGATCAACGAAATCAAAACTTTTACCTGCCGGAGTAAATCTTTCCATTGAAGCGATGAATCAATCGCTGTTTCCTGTTTATGGGTATACGCTTGAAAGCCCTGATCACTCTCAGGTAGCGTTGCGCGATCAGGCCAACCTCGTATTGCGCCCGGTCTTTGCGCAGGTACAAGGTATTTCGAATGTAGTAGTGAGAGGTGGTCGGGCAAAAGATTTTGTAGTCATTCCTGATCCGATCAAACTATCTGCGCTCGGTATGACGCCCAATAGTTTCATCGCAGTTTTTAATAACAGCAATTTTGTGTTGTCGAACGGATATGTATCCGACTACCGAAGACTTTATCTCTCGCTCACCGATACGCGGGTCAATGATATTGAAGAACTAAAGAATCTGATTTTAAAGAATGATGGCAATCGCATTGTCAGAGTAAAAGATATTGCCAAAGTTGAAGTACAGGAACAACAGGAATTTGTCATCATCAATGCAAACGGAAGTAATGCCGTGTTGATTGATTTGGTAAAACAGCCTGGGATAAACTCGTTGATTTTGCAAAAGACGTTGAAGCTCGTGCCATTGAAGCGAGAAAAATTTGCCGAAAGGGATAAGTTAAACCCTACCATGATCTAACACTCTGCTTTACTATTTTAGTATTATACCTCGCGGGGATTTCCATCAACATCATGTCATTGGGTGCGATCGCGGCTTCCATTGGTTTGATCATTGATGATGCGATTGTCATCATCGAACAAATTTACAGAGGCCATGAGGATCATCCAGAGAAAGATCGTTTCGTCATCGTCAAGGAAGCGATTCATGATTTGTTTCGCGATGATCGGATCACTTGCTACCATCGTGATCCATTTTCCTTTTCGATTGATGAGCGGATTGGCTGGAAGTTTTTTCAAAGAACTCTCCGACACTATGCAATTGACGATGGTGACCTCATTCTTAGTAACCCGGTTGTTGTTACCGGTTTTGATTTAATGATTGGGTACAAAACATCGTTTAAGCCCATGCCCATCATACCATGTCCGACTCTGTAAATCGCTTACGCTGGCTGACCCGGTTCTTTAACAAACCCATCATTGCTATGATGTTGGTCGTTGGATTGATTTCATCGGCCTACTGGGCTTCCGATAAATTGGAAACCGGATTCTTACCTGAATTAGATGAAGGCACTATTGTGTTGGATTACATTTCTCCTGCCGGTACTTCGTTGGAAGAGACCGATGCCATTTGCAAAGAGATTGAGAAGATTGTGGAGGTTCATCCCGATGTGAATCGTACCCAGAAGAACGGGAATCTTGAGGATGTTCAAGAGTGATCCAACTAACATCGGAGATTACTCCATCCAGTTAAAAAAGAATCGCACCAAAACAACGGATGAGGTAATTAGTGAACTGCGAAAGGAGATTGAAGGGAAAGTTGCAGCGATGGAAGAAATTTCGTTTGGGCAACGCATAGCCGATTTACTGGGTGATTTAATGAGCACGCCACAACCTATTCAGATAAAGATATTTGGTGATAATTACGAAATACTAAAAGTGTTTGCCCGAAAGGCTGATACATTGCTTCAGGAGATACCTGGAATAGTAGACATTAACAATGGACTGGTTACAGCAGGTCCCACTATGATCCTTTATCCGGATCAGGAAAAATTGGCACTATACAAAATTGCCCTAACCGATTTTCAAACACAGCTTACGGCCTACACAGTCGGAGTTCCATTGGGATTGAACGCCAATGTTCCAACACCTTCACCCTTTCAAGCTGCCATGACTGGTGGTTTGCAAATCGGTCAAGTTCAGGATGGCGAACAGATGAGGAGAATTTTAATGCGGTTCACCAACTTTGAAGACAATGATTTGGAAAAATTAAAGCGTCAATTAATTTTTTCTGCCCGATGGTTCGACAAGACCGTTATCATTTTTCTGTGACGTAAAAATCATACCCGGAGAGATTGAATACCGTAGAGAAGATTTAAAGTCAGCGGTAATTCTACAGCACGACATAGAGAATCGCGATTTGGGTAGTGCCATAAAGTGACATTCAAAAGAAATTAAGTTCGAGTTAGATTACACTTTCAAGGGTATGCCATTTCCTACGGTGGAGCCTACGAAGAGCAACAACAATCGTTTAAGGAATTACTTACGATATTGAGCATGGCTACTTTATTTGTGTTTGCTGTGTTGATGTTTTTTGTTTAAAGAATGGAGAATTTCCTTTTGATTTTATTCATTTCCGTTGCCGCGATTAGTGGTTGTATTCGCGCTGTATTTTGGCAGGGGATACCGCTAAACGTAAGTAGCTACACGGGTATCATTATGATTGTGGGTATCATCGCAGAGAATGCCATTTTCACCGTCAATCAATTCCGACAGAATATGAATCGTACCGGGGATGTTGATCAATCGATCAACTATGCTATCGCATTGCGTATTCGTCCAAAACTAATGACTGCCATCGGAGCCATCCTGGCTTTAACACCCTTGGCTCTGGGCATTGGTCTGGGGGCACAAATGCAACAGCCCCTGGCGATCTCCGTGATAGGAGGTTTTCTGGCAGGGCTTCCCTTGTTGTTATTGGTGTTTCCAAGTTTGATTCGATTTCTTTATAAAAGAGATAAAGAGAATAAAATGAGCTTTGCGGTTTGTCTAAGTCTCCAATTGATGTCATGGTGAAAAAAAGTATTCCTCTTTCTTTGTTTGGCGCTTAGTGTGCAGACGGTTTTGTCTCAAAATCAAACGCCTGTCCCCAAAGGAAATGGACGTGTCGTTGGCGTGGTTATGGATTCCTTACTGAAAGCGCCTGTGGAGTTTAAGCACGTTGCCCTCAGTCGATCATCAAACTAAAAACCAATTGACGGAGCGGTCTGTGATGAGAAGGGAAGATTTTCAATCACAAAAGTGGCCGTAGGAAAATACCAGTTGGTTGTTTCATTCATTGGTTATGAGTCAAAAGAAATCGATGTCTACCTATCGGATAAAATAAATGAAATGGATCTGGGCTCAATACAGATAAGTCCTTCTACGGAAGTGTTAGCGGAAGTTGTTGTTGAAGGTGAAAAGATAATGGTGGAAGAAAAAGTTGACTGCACCATTTACAATGCAGAAAATGACATGACAACCAAAGGAGGAGATGCAAACCGATGTATTGAAACGCGTGCCCTTGCTTTCAGCCGATATAGATGGAAACGTTTCTCTGCAGTTCCAGCGTAAAAGTTTTGATTAACAATAAGCCTTCTACCATTACCGCTACCAGCGTAGCCGATGCCCGAAGCAGATTCCCGCAGATATGATAAAGACAGTTGAAGTAATTACTTCTCCTTCTTCGAAGTATGACGCAGAAGGTTCGGCTGGTATCATCAATATCATTCTAAAGAAAAATACATTAGAAGGATTGTCTTTACGGCTGATGGAACGGCAGGAACGAGAGGATCTAATCTGAGCCTGAATGTAAACTATCGAAATGGTAAAATGGGATTTTCGTTTGGAGCATTTGAAGAAACATCTATAACGTTCACGGAAATTTGTGAACGACCAACAGACCTACAGCGATTTAGATACCGTGCTGAATATCCAACGCAACAACCCGTAACCATGGAACCAATAGTCAATATACATTTGGGTGGGATTATGATATCAACAAATTCAATTCACTAACAGCGTCATTACGGTATGGAAAGCAAGATCAGATGGGTTACCAGGATCAGTTGTATACCGAACGATATTCAACCATTGATCCTGATGCCTACAGTTTAAAAATATATGACGACAAACGTCTCTGGTAATATGGATGCAAGTCTTACCTATACAAAGTCGTTTGTTAAAAAAGATCGGGAGTTTAATTTTCTTGAATTTTTAGTCAGAATAATCCCAATACAGGTTTTATCACCGATGAAATTTCGTTGGTTGATTATTCCGTACTGAAAAGTTACAAGAATGTAAACAAAGGGCACACCCAGGAGGTAACGCTCCAGGCTGATTTTCAGGAGCCCATTCGCGCCAATCAGTTAATTGAGTTTGGCGCTAAGGATGTGATGCGAACGGTTTCGAGTCAATACCAGTATTTTTTGTCAGAGGGCTCAACCGGAGAATATGAATCATTAGTCGATCCGCAATTGTCAAACAATTTTAACTACGATCAAAATGTTACTGCCGGTTATGTCAGCTACACGCTCACGGCTTCTGCATTCACACTAAAAACTGGAGGCCGTTACGAATACACCAACATCAATGCTCACTACGAAGGGCAACCAGATATCAATATCCCTTCGTATGGGGTGCTAGTTCCCAGTTTAAATGTTTCGAGGAAATTGAAGAATGGGAATCTGATAAAAGTTTCTTATAACAGACGTATTCAACGGCCCCCGCTACGAGATCTTAATCCCAATATACAAGGATCCAATCCGCTGAACATCTCTGTTGGAAATCCTAATTTAAAACCGAGTATACCGACAATTATGGATTGGCTTACAGCACATCCTATAAGATCGCAACGATTGATCTTTCTACCTATGTTCGGTACAATACCAATGATATTCAATCGGCCCTGAAATGTGCGTTGGTGATACTATCGTTTCTACCGTACAGAACATTGGATGGAAGGTAACTATGGCGCTTCTGTTTTTCTGAATCTTCCTTTTCAAAGAAATTTCGCTCAGCGGAAGTGCCGATTTATACTATCGTATCTTGAAAAACAATTCTCCCGACCCATTCATCAATGCCACCAATCGGGATTGGTTCAAAACTATCGCCTTTTCTGGTAGTTATAAGTTTTCAAGAGATTGGTCTTTTCAGTTCTTCAGTTTTTTCAGGGAAGGAATATTAATTTGCAAGGTTATCGAACCAACCCGATCAGCCATAGTCTGGCGGTGAAGAAAGACTTTACGAGTAGGAAGGGTTCTATTGGCTTAGGTATTGATAATTTTGTTAGGGCCGCCTTCTTATCAGGTGAATTCGTATCTAAGCTCCGCTTACCTTGATCAAACCACAACCAATACGTTGTACAACTTTGTTGCGAAGGTAAATTTCAGCTATAAAATTGGGAAGAAGGCTCCAGAGCGAAAAGCGAAGAAATCACTGGAAGAGGATGCATGGATCATAATCAAATTACAATCACTCTTTCTTGGTTTGAAATTTTACTCTTGTTTGGCGAACAACGATATGCGATTAGTGGGTGCATTTTTTGATGTGCCTGCCGAGGTTTTCACTCAACTAATCATAAAATTCTTAATTCCTGATTCTAAGAATAGCCACCGTTGTTTTCTAAACTACGCATGACTGCAAGGCGCTGAGTTCCTGAGGCTGGCGAAGGCCTGTTGAGAAAGCAGATCACGGGTAGTTTAAATACTACTTCACCACAAAAAATACCGCTTGATTATTTTTATGATACCGGCTTTTTAGCAACACCTTTCTCTTTCACAAAATGGGTAAACAATAGTCTCAGAGAATTCGCGTTCGCATTTAAAAAAGTGGCTTCGCTTTTTGGGTCTGACTTTTGAGCAAGGCGTTGAGAGAAACGCTTTGTCATGTGCCAATTTCACTTTTGGGCTTCTACCTTTTTCAATCTGCGCAACAATTTCGTTGATCTCTTCTATTTGATGTGCGTTAAAAAAGCTGGCATATTTATACTCGTTAAATGATGCGTGTTCTTAAATCTTCTGTTTTGCCGAAAAATCCTGGGACAAAGTTAGGAATAATTGTACTGAATATAATTCTCAGTGGACTCGTCTGTTTTCAGCAGTCCGCGTAACAAATGCGCAGAGTAACCACCTGGTTATGAAGTTTATAACACTTTGTTCACCAACTTTCTAAAGGAAAGATCGCTGGGCCAGGTAAGCCAATGCTCCGGCCAATAACCCAATAGCGCCAGCAGGCTTATCTTCTTTACATACCACATAAAATTCACCTTCTCCATTCCCATTACCGCTACTCCCAGCGGCTGAACCAATAATCAAAATACTTCCACCAGTTCCGCACAATAGGCGAGGTATTCCCAAATCAGGCTATCTGTAGGAAATGAAACCGGATCATACATGCCCATGCTTGCCGCTACTAATGGAACATTGTCAACAATAGCCGATAACAATCCAATCAACGTGATAATAATCCGTTGGTCTCCAAAGGTAGTGTCCAGCAGTTGGGCGAGCTGGCGTAAATTCTGCATAGATTGGAGCGCAATTTACAGCTAATAAAATTCCAAAAAAAAAAGTACGCTAGGTACATCCACGCGCGACAGTGCACCTGCCACGGTATAATGTTTCCGCAAGATTTCATCTTTTTCAGGATTGATCAATTCAGAAACAATCCATAATAAACCGAGCCCCAGCAAGATGCCTGTGTAGGGGCATGTGCGTGAATGTTTTAAAACAGGAACACTAACCAAAGCACCCACGCCAAGAAATAACATAATTTTCCATGTGCGCTGGCTTACCATTGGCAGCAACTGATTCTTGTTCTTTACTCACTAATGCATTTTCTTGATAAAGGTTAGAAAAGTAGGGCGTAACCATACAGATCAAACTAGGAATCAGTAAGGTCTTCATGATGTTGAGCGAAGTTATCTTTCCACCAATCCAAAGCATAGTCGTTGTAACATCCCCTATCGAGTCCAGGCGCCACCCGCATTGGCCGCAATAACAATCATACTGGCAAAAATAATTTTGTTTCTTTATCCGAACCAGTTTGCGAATTAAAGAAACCATCACAATGGTTGTTGTCAGGTTATCAATATGAAGAAAGGAAAATGTTATCCAACAAATGATCCAAAGTAAAACCCGAATGTCATTTGTTTTTATCTTGTCGGTAATAAATCGAAACCCCTTGATGCGCTTCAACCAACTCTACAATAGTCATAGCCTAGAAGAAAGAAAAGAATCTGAGCAATTTGGCCGAGATGTTCATCAAGTGAAAACGTGACAAATTCATGATGAATTCAGCTCATAAAAACTGCTTAGTTTTGCAGCGCCAGCTTCAATTTTTGAAACATCCAGAAACTTTTTGATAATCCGAGCTTTGCCAATAAACCTTCATTGGGAGTAGATACCATAAACAAAGTCCAGCAAAGCACTCCCGTTTTAGCAATAGCGATGGCTGTCTTGTTTATATTGGTCGGAATGTTCGAGAGCAATAAACACGTAGCCTACAAGGAAGACTGCCAGGATTAGTGTGTTCATGGGTGGTAAGATTATCTAAGTAAATGTGGTTAAAATTCCATAATACCTTTACAATGGCCTCGTCTTTATTTTAAGAAACCTGGCAGGTGCAGGAACATAACATTTGACAAGCTTAAATTTGTCGCGGTGAAAATTTACTGGTTTTGTAGTTATCACTACTTTGGACGGATTACTAATCTTTTGTCAACGCCGCAGAAAATTTTCTGCCTATTATGCTTTGTTTTGACAACCAGTTGCGCGATGGTGACGTACAACAAAGACAAAGCGAACACCATGAAGACAGCTGCACTGACTGCTCCCCTTTTACCTGGCGGATCTTTTACCGGTTTATTTTTTGATACAACCCATTTCAGTTTTCATTACCTGTAATAACAGAAATACAAGCAGATCTATTCCCTTCAAAGACTCCTTTGTCAAAGGTTTCATAAAAAATCCGGCAGCCGCCAAACACTGTGAACAAAAACTATTAGACAACAGTCTAATCCAAAATCGCTTTTAATCGATACAATCTCATTCTTTCTTTTACTATTAATCAAAATGAAACAGACTATTTGTCATTGTTGATAATTTTATTGATGTCGGCAGTCTCAGCACAAAATAATTTTAAGGCAACTATAAAGACGGCAAAACCCAACAGGGCCCTGATTGGAGCAGGCCCATGTTCAAGGTACCGCGAATGGATTCTCCGCGAACAGTAATGGTTTGCTGGAGCTCAAAAATATTCCAAACGGAAAACGGGTCATTAGTTCGTTTTGTTGGTGCCACTTCATCGGAGTTGATATTACTATTTTTTCACTTCCATTTTAGAGTCCATTCTTCCATAGAGATTTTATTGGGCTGATTCTGAAGAAGCTACGGAAGAGGAATTTATAACTCTTCTCATTTCCATGAACCATTGCAAAATATTCCAGCACGGGTTGAAGTGATCTCTGG
>JADJMA010000061.1 GCA_016709845.1 Flammeovirgaceae bacterium
GTACTTCGTATCGTTGTGCAGATGAACTCTCTTTGGTTAATATTGCCCGAAGGAACATTGGCGGATTCAAGAACGATGACGACAATTTATGTATCCGCACTATTCTTTTAAAGAAATCGACAGCGTATTAAAACAAGAAACTCAGAAATGAACAAAGGAAGATTAGAAGCATTTAGCGATGGCGTATTGGCCATTATCATTACCATTATGGTATTGGAAATTAAAGTGCCCCATGGCGAAGAGTTTGCCGATCTCACGCCATTAGTTCTGTCGTGTAGCTACATTTTAAGTTTTCATTTATGTCGGTATCTATTGGAACAATCACCATCACATGATGCACGGTGAAGAGTGTAAGCTTAACGGTATTCTGTGGAGCCGTCTTCATTTTACTTTGAGAAACTTATATTCCTTTCGTTACCGGATGGATGGGAGAAAATCATTTCAGCTCCAAACCCATGGCGTTGTATGGATTTTATTCTTCTGATGCCGGGTAAGCTTATGTTATCATACAAAGTAGAATTATAAAAAATCAGGGTAAAGATTCAGTCTTATTCAAAGCAATTGGCAATGATTTTAAAGGAAAGATATCTCCGGCATTGTATATAACAGCCATAGCTTCGAGTTGGATCAGTCAGTGGATTTCAGGAGGCTTGTATGTATTGGTTGCGCTTCATAAGTAATACCTGATACGCAGATTGAACGCTGCAATCAGTGATAACTAAAATGTAAAAGACTAAAATCAAAATTCAATTTTACCTGTGCCGTCGCTAATATTCTGCTTCCCTGCCCATATCGATGCTGCGCAAGAAACACGGGTGGATTCACAAAAAGCGTAATGCTCGTTCGGTGTGTTTGTTAGTGTTCTGTTGCACAGGCAAAAGAATAGAATGGCGCCCTTAATTCCATGATCGCAGCCTGGATTAGTTCATTTCAAAATCGCATCCTAAATTATCACGCAATCCAGAATCTCACAAAGATTGTATTGTTAGTTCGAAAATAAAACTACGATTATGGAAAGTCTCATGATGATTGCACTGGTAGGCTTAATGATAAGCCCGGTAGATACGCAGAAAATCAAAGAAACCGAAAGTTCCAAGTAGTGAAGGACGCTTTTATGAAAGCCTATCCCGCGGCAAAGAGGTGAAATGGGATAAAGAAGAGAGGTGGCTACGAAGCTGGTTTTGATCTCAACAAAAAAGACATGTCGGTGTGCTGGATGAAATGGGAATGATCAAGGTAAAACTGAGATTGCAAAAAGTGAACTTCCCCAAAGCCGCACAAGAGATGTTGAAAGGAAGTATGCAGGATATAAAATAGAAGAGACTGCAAATTGTTATTCGAGGGTATTACTACTTATGAAGCTGAGGTTGAAAAAGAAGAAAAAACTTTCGAACTTATTTTTGACAACAACGCGGCAAGTTATTGACAAAAAAGAAGTCGAAGAAGAAGGAGAAGGATTAGAAGATCAGGCCGGCAGATTTCTGAAGGTCTTTTTTTTAAATCATGGCAAAGCAATTTTGTGTCGTAGCTATTTTGTTAAGTGTTATTCTCCATTTGAATTTGCATTTAGTCAAGTCGATGTAGCGAATGATTCAAGTGCTGTAAAACAAAAGACGGTTCGGGAACACAAGGTACTGAAAGCTTTTGCTGCTCCGGTAGTCTTAACAACCGTTGGATTACTGGCCAAGACTAATAACTTTTTTCTAAGTGATCAAAAAGTATATCAAAAACGAAATGAGTCCTATCCGAACTTCCATACGCACGCAGATAATTATTTACAATACGTACCGATTGTTGCCGTGTACGGATTAAACGCAGCGGGTGTGAAAGGAAAGAACAGCTTTGGAAATCGGACGGCCATCCTGATCAAATCAGAACCGATTATGACGATACTTTACCTATTCACTAAAAGAAATTACAGTTGTGACCCGCCCAGACACAGGGATGCCAACATCATTTCCTTCGGCCACACCGTCAGGCATTGCAGCGGCCACGTTTATGGCGAAAGAGTATGGGCACGAGAGGGTGTGGTATAGTATAGGTTGCGTATTCGGTGGCAACAAGTGTTGGCGTGTTACGTGTCATGAACAATCGTCACTGGAAGTCGATGTGTTTGTGGGGCGGGAATTGGAATTCTTTCTACAAACAATGCTTACCTTACCCATCGATATAAATGGGGTGGTAAGAAGAATAGCGCAACGGTGATGCCTTCATACTCCAACAAAACAGGTGGAATTTATTTTAGTTATACTTTCAGTTAAAGGAATAAAACAAGAATCAAAATTGTCTAAATACAAATAATGTCGTCTCACTAAAAAAAATAATATGAAAACAACACTTCGCATTCAACTCGCATTTGCATTCATCGCTGTTCTATTAGCAAGTAATGTATTGGCTCAGACCGCTCAATTTCATCTGATCAAGAAAACCGTGATCGGGGTGAAGGTGGCTGGGATATTTATCGGTCGATCACGAAAACTCGAAGACTTTATGTATCATAGCACGCAAGTAGAGGTGCTCAGTACTGATACGCACGAAAAAATTGGTGTGATACCAAACCTTCGGAAGGCGTGAATTATGCAATTGCCGTGCCAAAATCCGGACGAGGTATTACAACTAATGGAAGAAGCAACAGCGTTACTATTTTTGATTTAAAAACATTGAAACCGATTGTAGAACTACCTACCGGAAAAATCCGGATGCATTGTTATACGATGAATTTTCAAGCGCGTTTTTATTTTCAATCGGTGATGTAACCGCAACAGCTATTGACATTGCCGCTGGCAAAGTAGTGGGCTCCGTTGATCTTGGAGGCACTGCGTTTGCTGGAGCCAGATGATGGAACCATCTTTGTAAACCTGGAAGACGATAGCAAGATTGTTTCGTTCGAGGCAAAGGCATTAACTGTTAAGAATACATGGAGTTTGTCTCGGTGAAGAACCTACAGGCCTGGCAATCGATTTGAAAACGAAAAGATTGTTCACCGTGTGTCATAATGGAAATGATGATGATTCTGGATTCTGAAAAGAAAATATCGTAGCCCAAGTTCCGATCGGTAAAGGGAGTGGATGGAGTCGTATTTGATCCAAAATGAAATGGCATTCAGTTCAAAATTGAGAAGGAAGCATTACTGTTGTACAGGAAGTTTTCGGCCAATGAATTTAAAGCCATTGAAACCATCAAAACAGAACCCGGAAAAGAACAATTGCGATTGATCAAAAGACTCATCATGTTTTGTTTCTACCGCGCAATATGGAGCAAGGCCCGAAGCCACTACGCGAAAATCTCATCCAAGACCCAGTGTCGTTCCCGGAACCTTTATGGTGCTGGAGTTCGGAATGAAATAAAGATAACCATCAGAGAATTTAAAAGATGAAGCCATTCGCATCATCGGTTGTAGCCATTACATTACTTTTTTTCAACGCATCTCTTTGCGCAGGAGGATCTTCGTATTTTACATTGATCAGGCAAAGACGAATAGTCCGTTAATTCAGGACAACAAAAATCAAAGTGAGGCAGCGCGACTGGAGATTGATCGCTAAAGGCATTTTATACAAAAGCGCAAATCAGCGTTTCAGGCAATTACCACCTCCTCGATTATTTCCCGGGATAACGGTCAGTCTGATTTTGCTTTTAAATCCTGAAACAGCAGAAAAATATTCTGGATACGACCTTGCTGCGAGTAACGGTGGGGTCTATCAGGGATTCTGGAATTATAACCAGCCATATTTAATGAGAGCAGGTTCTGAGCAGCGCAGAACAAACTCTGGTTGGAGCGCAGATCAATGAGAATACGATGCAACTACATCGCATGATTTAGAAAGATTTATTACCGATCAGATATATTCTTTGTCTACAGGATTACAAGCAGGCCCAATACCTCAATGATCTTATTCGGATAATTAACGATCAAAAAGCATGGTGTCGAAGTTGGTTGAAGCCGAATTGCCAAACAATCTGATCTCTCCTTATTAACCATCGAACAGAAAATACAACAAGCTGCGTTAAATTCATATCAATCCATCTATCGAAGAGACTTGATGGACTTGCGTGTTCTGTGCGGTATTTCTGACACCACCTATCAGGTGCTGGGAGACATTGATCTTCAACTGGGTGAAGACGTAACGGTTTCAAAATTTACTGAGCGTTACCGATTAGACAGTCTGAATCTGGCAGCTACTCAAAATGTTTTTGAACAGAAATACAAGCCGCTCGTAGGTCTTTATGCCAATACCGGATTGAATGCGGTTTATGCCCCCACGATTCTCAATCGCTTTGGTTTCAGTGCGGGTATCAACTTTACCATGACCTTAACGGATGGTAAGCAGCGTAACATCACGCAACAGCGAACATCCGTTCTGATGAAGTCAACACAGGCCTATAAAAATTTCTTTTACAATCAGAATGGCGTGCGTAAGAATAGAGTATTGACCGAACTGAAAGCTGTTACAGAACGACTTGTTATTCTGGAAGACCAGTTGAAGGAATATCAAAAACTGTTGGAATTTTATAAACTTGAATTAAGTCGCGGCCAAATTTCTGTGATCAATTATGTTACGACATTAAAAAGTGTAATGACTACGCAACGCGACTTTGTATTGCTTCAATCCAATAAACAATCCTTAATCAATCTTTACAACTACTGGAACTTGTAAGACTATGAAAATACAGGCCAAATATATTTTACTATTCGCTCTGGCAGCAAGTGCCTGTAGCAAACCGGAGGAAGAAGAGTCAACGGTGCGGGCGAGGGTTTCCGTTCAGGTAGTTGAATTGAATAGAGGTGTTATAAAAGATGAGCTTACATTCTCGGCAAGTACGCTTTACTTAAAACGAAATGTTGTGTCATCACCCATTCCATCCTTTGTTACGCAGGTCTTTATAAAACTGGGCGAAGCAGTAAAAGAGGGACAAGTATTGTATCAATTGGAAACAAAAGAAGCACGAGCCTTGGGGTCGCAAGCTGTTATGTTGGACTCATCCGCTACTTCTTTTGGAAAAATTATTGTACGCGCTCCGGCTTCTGGCATCATCAGCACATTGGACAAACAGCAAATTGGTGACTATGTATTAGAAGGTGGGCAACTCTGCACGATTGCTGAAAGCGATGCCTTAGCGTTTGCGGTGAATGTGCCGTTTGAATTTAGCGCCTTCGCAAAAGCAGGAATGAAGTGCTCATTGATTTTACCAGACAACTCAGTTCATGCTGCAACCCTTCACTACGCTACTAACTACTATGAATGCACTGGCGCAAACGCAAACCATTCTGGCCAAATCAAATGATCGGGTTTTTCTTCCTGAAAATCTGATCGTGAAAGTTCTTGTTGACAAGAATAGTACGAAACCTGAGCAGGTGCTTCCAAAGGAATCGGTGTTAAGTGATGAGATGTTGGAGAATTTCTGGGTTATGGAATTAATCAATGATTCAATCGCTGTACGGGTAGACGTAACCTTGGGGAATCGAAATCGCGAGTCAGTAGAAATCATATCGCCTACATTCAAACCAGATTGTAAATTCTTGATTACCGGAAATTATGGATTGCCGGATACTGCATTTGTCAAAGTGATTCATTAAAACCTGAAGACGAATAATGATGTCATCCAAGAATTATTTTCAGGTTTTTGCTAAGCCCATTGTGTTTGTCGCTATTCTTTTGACAGCGGCAGGTTTGTTTTCGTACACGCGGATGCAAACTAATTTATTTCCTGAAGTTCTGTTTCCACGCATCACCATCATTGCTGACGTTGGTCAATTGCCCATTGATCGAATGATGATCACGGTAACGAAGCCGATTGAAACGGCAGTGAAAAGGGTGCAAGGTGTTACCATCGTAAAGAGTAGCACCACGCGAGGCACGTGCACGATCGATGTCTTTTTTCAATGGGGTTCTGATACCTATAGTAAGAAGATGCAAATGGAAAGCAGGATTAACGAAATCAAAAACTTTTTACCTGCCGGAGTAAATCTTTCCATTGAAGCGATGAATCAATCGCTGTTTCCTGTTTATGGGTATACGCTTGAAAGCCCTGATCACTCTCAGGTAGCGTTGCGCGATCAGGCTAACCTGGTATTGCGTCCCGTCTTTGCGCAGGTACAAGGTATTTCGAATGTGGTGGTAAGAGGTGGTCGAGCCAAAGATTTTGTGGTCATTCCTGATCCGATCAAACTATCTGCGCTCGGTATGACACCCAATAGTTTCATCGCAATTTTTAATAACAGCAATTTTGTGTTGTCGAACGGATATGTATCGGACTACCGAAGACTTTACCTTTCGCTTACCGACACACGGGTGAACGACATTGAAGAACTGAAAAATTTGATTTTAAAGAATGATGGCAATCGCATTGTCAGAGTAAAAGATATTGCCAAAGTTGAAGTACAGGAACAACAGGAATTTGTCATCATCAATGCAAACGGAAGTAATGCCGTGTTGATTGATTTGGTAAAACAGCCTGGGATAAATCTCGTTGATTTTGCAAAAGACGTTGAAGCTCGTGCCATTGAAGCGAGAAAAATTTTGCCGAAAGGGTATAAGTTAAAACCCTATTATGATCAAAGCGCTTTTGTTGTAGATAGTGTTGACAGTGTTGTAAAAACCATTTACGAAGGTTTGTTTCTTGCGCTAATCGTGATGGTTGTTTTTCTGAGATCATGGCGATCGAGTTTGGTGGTGATGCTGACGATACCCGTAACACTCTGCTTTACTATTTTAGTATTGTACCTCGCAGGGATTTCCATTAACATCATGTCATTAGGAGCTATCGCTGCGTCCATTGGTTTGATCATTGACGATGCGATTGTCATCATCGAACAAATTTACCGAGGCCATGAGGATCATCCAGAGAAAGATCGTTTCGTCATTGTCAAGGAAGCGATTCATGATTTGTTTCCCGCGATGATTGGATCATCACTTGCTACCATCGTGATCCATTTCCATTTCGATTGATGAGCGGATTGGCCGGAAGTTTTTTCAAAGAACTCTCCGACACCATGCAGTTGACGATGGTCACCTCATTCTTAGTAACGTGGCTGTTGTTACCGGTTTTGCATTTAATGATTGGGTACAAAACATCATTTAAGCCCAATGCACATCATACCATGTCCGACTCTGTAAATCGCTTACGATGGCTGACCTGGTTCTTTAACAAACCAATCATTGCTATGATGTTGGTCGTTGGATTGATTTCATCGGCCTACTGGGCTTCCGATAAATTGGAAACCGGATTCTTACCTGAATTAGATGAAGGCACTATTGTGTTGGATTACATTTCTCCTGCCGGTACTTCGTTGGAAGAGACCGATGCCATTTGCAAAGAGATTGAGAAGATTGTGGAGATTCATCCCGATGTGGAATCATACTCCAGAAGAACGGGAATTCACATGGCGTTCAAGAGTGATCCAACTAACATCGGAGATTATTCTATTCAATTAAAAAAGGATCGAACCAAAACTACCGATGAGGTCATCAGTGAACTACGAAAGGAGATTGAGGGTAAAGTTGCGGCTATGGAGGAAATTTCTTTCGGACAACGCATTGCTGATCTGTTGGGTGACTTAATGAGCACACCACAACCCATTCAGATTAAAATTTTGGTGATAATTATGAAATACTAAAAGTGTTTGCCCGAAGGGCAGATACTTTACTTCAGCAGATACCCGGAATAGTGGATATTAATAATGGTTTGGTTACGGCAGGTCCTACGATGATTTTTATCCGGATCAGGAAAAATTAGCATTGTACAAAATTGCATTAACTGATTTTCAAACGCAGCTAACGGCATACACGGTTGGAGTTCCATTGGGATTAAATGCCAACGTTCCTACGCCTTCACCTTTTCAAGCTGCCATGACGGGTGGTTTGCAAATCGGACAAGTTCAGGATGGGGAACAGATGAGGAGAATTTTAATGCGCTTCACCAACTTTGAGGACAATGATTTGGAAAAACTAAAACGTCAATTAATTTTTCTGCCCGATGGCTCGACAAGGCCACTATCATTTTTCTGTGATGTAAAAATCATACCCGGGGAGATCGAATACCGAAGAGAAGATTTAAAGTCAGCGGTAATTCTTACAGCACGACTTGAGAATCGCGATTTGGGTAGTGCCATAAAGGACATACAAAAGAAATTAAGTTCGGAGTTAGCATTACCTCAAGGTTATGCTATATCCTACGGTGGGGCCTACGAAGAGCAGCAACAATCGTTTAAGGAATTACTTACGATATTGAGCATGGCTACTTTATTTGTATTTGCCGTGTTGATGTTTTTGTTTAAAGAATGGAGAATCTCCTTTTTGATTTTATTCATTTCTGTTGCCGCGATCAGTGGTTGCATTCTCGCATTGTATTTCGCAGGGATACCACTAAATGTAAGTAGCTACACCGGCATCATTATGATTGTGGGTATCATCGCAGAGAATGCCATTTTCACCGTCAATCAGTTTCGGCAGAATATGAATCGTACCGGGGATGTTGACCAATCGATCAACTATGCTATCGCATTGCGTATTCGTCCAAAAACTGATGACTGCCATCGGAGCCATACTGGCTTTGACACCCTTGGCATTAGGCATTGGTCTTGGAGCACAAATGCAACAGCCATTGGCGATCTCCGTGATCGGTGGTTTTCTTGCAGGGCTTCCTCTTGTTGTTATTGGTGTTCCCCAGTCTGATTCGATTTCTTTATAAAAAGAGATAAAGAGAATAAATGAGCTTTTGCGTTTTGTCCAAGTCTCCAATTGATGTCATGGTAAAAAAGTATTCCTCTTTCTTTGTTTGGCGCTTAGCGTGCAGACGGTTTTGTCTCAAAATCAAACGCCTGTCCCCAAAGGAAATGGACGTGTTGTTGGCGTGGTTATAGATTCCTTACTGAAAGCGCCTGTGGAGTTTGCTAATGTTGCGCTCATCGATCATCAAACTAAAAAACCAATTGACGGAGCGGTCTGTGATGAGAAGGGAAGATTTTCAATCACAAAAGTGGCCGTAAGACAATACCAGCTGGTTGTTTCATTCATTGGTTATGAGTCAAAAGAAATCGATGTCTACCTATCGGATAAAATAAATGAAATGGATCTGGGCTCAATACAGCTAAGCCCTTCTACGGAAGTGTTAGCGGAAGTAGTTGTTGAAGGTGAAAAGATAATGGTGGAAGAAAAAGTTGACCGCACCATTTACAATGCAGAAAATGACATGACAACCAAAGGAGGAGATGCAACCGATGTATTGAAACGCGTGCCCTTGCTTTCAGTCGATATAGATGGAAACGTTTCCCTTCGGGGTAGTTCCAGCGTAAAGGTTTTGATTAACAATAAGCCTTCTACCATTACCGCTACCAGCGTAGCCGATGCCTTGAAGCAGATTCCTGCAGATATGATAAAGACAGTTGAAGTAATTACTTCTCCTTCTTCGAAGTATGACGCAGAGGGTTCGGCTGGTATCATCAATATCATTCTAAAGAAAATACATTAGAAGGTTTGTTCCTCACGGCTGATGGAACGGCAGGAACGAGAGGATCTAATCTGAGCCTAAATGCAAACTATCGAACTGGCAAAATGGGATTTTCGTTTGGAGCATTTGGAAGAAACATCTATAACGTTCATGGGAAATTTGTTAACGACCAACAGACCTACAGCGATTTAGATACCGTGCTGAATATCCAACGTGCAACAACCCGTAACCATGGAACGAATAGTCAATATACATTTGGGTGGGATTATGATATCAACAAATTCAATTCACTAACAGCGTCAGTACGGTATGGAAAGCAAGATCAGATGGGTTACCAGGATCAGTTGTATACCGAACGATATTCAACCATTGATCCTGATGCCTACAGTTTAAAAAATATAAGGACGACAAACGTCTCTGGTAATATGGATGCAAGTCTTACCTATACAAAGTCGTTTGTTAAAAAAGATCGGGAGTTTAATTTTCTTGGAATTTTTTAGTCAGAATAATCCCAATGCAGGTTTCATCACCGATGAAATTTCGTTGGTTGATTATTCCGTTCTGAAAAAGTTACAAGAATGTAAACAAAGGGCACACCCAGGAGGTAACGCTCCAGGCTGATTTTCAGGAGCCCATTCGCGCCAATCAGTTAATTGAGTTTGGCGCTAAGGATGTGATGCGAACGGTTTCGAGTCAATACCAGTATTTTTTGTCAGAGGGCTCAACCGGAGAATATGAAACATTAGTCGATCCGCAATTGTCAAACAATTTTAACTACGATCAAAATGTTACTGCGGGTTATGTCAGCTACACACTCACAGCTTCTGCATTCACACTAAAAACTGGAGGTCGTTACGAATACACCAACATCAATGCTCACTACGAAGGGCAACCAGATATCAATATCCCTTCGTATGGGGTGTTAGTTCCCAGTTTAAATGTTTCGAGGAAATTGAAGAATGGGAATCTGATAAAAGCTTCTTATAACAGACGTATTCAACGGCCCTCGCTACGAGATCTTAATCCCAATATACAAGGATCCAATCCGCTGAACATCTCTGTTGGAAATCCTAATTTAAAACCGGAGTATACCGACAATTATGGATTGGCTTACAGCACATCCTATAAGATCGCAACGATTGATCTTTCTACCTATGTTCGGTACAATACCAATGATATTCAGTCGGCCCGAAATGTGCGTGGTGATACTATCGTTTCTACCGTACAGATCATTGGATCGGAAGGTAACTATGGTGCTTCCGTTTTTCTTAATCTTCCCTTTTCAAAGAAATTCTCGCTCAGCGGAAGTGCCGATTTATACTATCGTATCTTGAAAAACAATTCTCCCGACCCATTCATCAATGCCACCAATCAGGGATTGGTTCAAAACTATCGCCTTTCTGGTAGTTATAAGTTTTCAAGGGATTGGTCTTTTCAGTTCTTCAGTTTCTTTCAGGGAAGGAATATTAATTTGCAAGGTTATCGAACCAACCCGATCAGCCATAGTCTGGCGGTGAAGAAAGACTTACGAGTAGGAAGGGTTCTATTGGCTTAGGTATTGATAATTTTGTTACGCCTTCTTATCAGGTGCATTCGTATCTAAGCTCCGCTTACCTTGATCAAACCACAACCAATACGTTGTACAACTTTGTTGCGAAGGTAAATTTCAGCTATAAAATTGGGAAGAAGGCTCCAGAGCGAAAAGCGAAGAAGTCACTGGAAGAGGATACTGGATCATAATCAAATTACAATCACTCTTTCTTCGGTTTGTAATTTTACTCTTGTTTGGCGAACAACGATATGCGATTAGTGGGTGCATTCTTTTTTTTGATGTGCCTGCCGAGGCTTTTCACTCAACTAATCATAAAATTCTTAATTCCTGATTCTAAGAATAGCCGTTGTTTTCTGGACTCCGCATAACTGCAAGGCGCTGAGTTCCTAAGGCTGGAAACTCTGTTGAGAAAGCAGATCACGGGTAGTTTAAAATACTACTTCACCACAAAAAATATACGCTTGATTATTTTTATGATACCGGTTTTTGGCAGCACCTTTCTCTTTCACAAAATGGGTAACAATAGTCTCAGAAAATTCGCGCTTGCATTTAAAAAAAGTGGCTTCCTTTTTTGGAGTCTGACTTTTGAGCAAGGCGTTGAGCAACGCTTTGTCATGTGCGCCAATTTCACTTTTGGGCTTCACAACTTTTTCAATCTGCGCAATAAGCTCGTTGATCTCTTCTATTTGATGTGCATTAAAAGCTGGCATGTTTATACTCGTTAGATGATGCGTGTTCTTAAGTCTTCTATTTCACTTGAAAATCTTGGGCAGAAGGTAGGAATAATTGCCTGAATATAATTCTAGAGGAGTCTCTGTTTCCAGGACAAATGCGCAGTAACCATATGGTTATGAAGTTTATAACACGCTGTTCACCAACTTTCTAAAGGAAAGATCGCTGGACCAGGTAAGCCAATGCTCCGGCCAGATAGCCCAACAGCGCCAGCAGACTTATCTTCTTTACATACCACATAAAATTCACCTTCTCCATTCCCATTACCGCTACTCCGGCTGCTGAACCAATAATCAAAATACTTCCACCCGTTCCCGCACAATAGGCGAGGTATTCCCAAATCAGGCTATCTGTAGGAAATGAAACCGGATCATACATACCCATGCTTGCCGCTACTAATGGAACGTTGTCAACAATAGCCGATAACAATCCAATCAATGTGATAATAATCCGTTGGTCTCCAAAGGTAGTGTCAAGCAGTTGGGCGAGCTGTCGTAACAACTGCATAGATTGCAGTGCGCCTACAGCTAATAAAATTCCAAGAAAAAAAAGTACGCTGGGTACATCAACACGCGACAGGGCGCCTGCCACGGTATAATGTTTCCGCAAGATTTCATCTTTTTCAGGATTGATCAATTCAGAAACAATCCATAATAAACCAAGCCCCAGCAAGATGCCTGTGTAGGGAGGCATGTGTGTGAATGTTTTAAAAACAGGCACACTAACCAAAGCACCTACGCCTAAGAAATAACATAATTTTTCCATGTGCGCTGGCTTTACCATTGGCAGCAACTGATTCTTGTTCTTTACTCACTAATGCATTCTTCTTGATAAAGGTTAAGAAAGTAGGGCGTAACCATACAGATCAAACTAGGAATCAGTAAGGTCTTCATGATGTTGAGCGAAGTTATCTTTCCACCAATCCAAAGCATAGTCGTTGTAACATCCCCTATCGGTGTCCAGGCGCCACCCGTATTAGCCGCAATAACAATCATACTGGCAAAAAATAATTTTGTTTCCTTATCCGTAACTAGTTTGCGAATTAAAGAAACCATCGCAATGGTTGTTGTCAGGTTATCCAATATAGAAGAAAGGAAAAATGTTATCCAACAAATAATCCAAAGCAAAACCCGAATATCATTCGTTTTTATCTTGTCGGTAATAAAACGAAACCCTTGATGCGCTTCAACCAACTCTACAATAGTCATAGCTCCTAGAAGAAAGAAAAGAATCTGGGCAATTTGCCCGAGATGTTCATCCAATGAAAACGTGACAAATTCATGGTGCAATTCGGCAGCCGTAAAACTACTCAGTCTTGCAGCGCCAACTTCAATTTTTGAAACATCTAGAAACTTTTGAAAATCCGAGCTTTGCAATAAACTTTCATTGGGAGTAGATACCATAAACAAGGTCCAGCAAAGCACTCCCCGTTACAATAGCGATGGCTGTCTTGTTTATATTGGTGGAGTGTTCGAGAGCAATAAACACGTAGCCTACAAGGAAGACTACCAGGATTAGTGTGTTCATAGGTGGAAAGATTATCTAAGTAAATGTGCTTAAAATTCATAATACCTTCTTACAATAGCCTCGTCTTTATTTTTAAGAACCCTGGCAGGGGCGGGTGCTAATAACAATTTTTAGGCTTAAATTTGTCGCGGTGAAAATTTACTGCATTTTATTATCTCTTTGGATTGTGCTTTTGTCAACAGCTGCCTGTTATGTTGACGACAATTGCCGTGGTGACGTAAAACAGAACAAAGCGGGCATCCTGAAGACAGCTG
Source organism: Flammeovirgaceae bacterium (assembly GCA_016709845.1). Lineage (GTDB taxonomy): Bacteria > Bacteroidota > Bacteroidia > Cytophagales > Cyclobacteriaceae > ELB16-189. The sequence continues at coordinate 13,513 of JADJMA010000061.1, forward strand.
CGCTAACTGCTCACCCTTTTTAACCTGTGGATCTTGCACCGGGTTTATTTTTAATGCAACGCAGTTCAGTTTTCAGTTACCTGTTGAGACCAAGAATAAGGCAATCATTCCGTTCAAGGTCTCCCTTTTAAAAAGGTTTTCATAAAAATCTGGCAGCCGCCAAAGCTTGGTTAATAAAAACTATTAGACAATCAGTCTAATCCAAAAATCGGTTTACTGATCGATCCAATCACATTCTTTTCTTTTACTAATTAATCAAAATGAAACAGACCATTTTGTCATTGTTGACAATTTTATTGATGTCGGCAGTCTCAGCACAAAATAATTTTAAGGCAACTATAAAAGACAGCGAAACCAACGAACCCCTGATTGGAGCAACGGCCATCATTCAAGGTACCGCGAATGGGGTCTCCGCAGACAGTAATGGTTTGCTGGAGCTCAAAAATATTCCAAACGGAAAACAGGTTATTGAATTTCGTTTCATTGGGTATACTTCGCGGGTTGATACTATTCTATTTCCTTTAGAATCCATTCTTCCGCTTGAGATTTTATTGGAGCCTGATTCTGAAGAAATGGAAGAAGTTATAATAACTGCTACTCGTTCCAGCAGAACCATTGCAAATATTCCAACACGGGTTGAAGTGATCTCTGGTGAGGAATTAGAGGAGAAAGGAAACATGAAACCTGGCGACATACGCATGATGCTAAACGAAAGCACGGGTATTCAAACTCAGCAGACCTCAGCGACCTCATACAATTCCAGTATTCGCATTCAAGGTCTTGATGGAAAATACACGCAGATTCTTAGAGATGGACTTCCGCTTTACTCTGGTTTTTCGGGTGGGCTAAGTTTACTACAGATTGTTCCCCTTGATTTGAAACAAGTGGAAGTGATCAAAGGCGCTTCATCAACTTTGTTTGGAGGTGGTGCCATTGCGGGTTTAGTCAACCTCGTTTCAAAAACGCCAATTGAAAAGGAAGAAATCAACTTTATGCTAAACGGTACGTCAGCTTTAGGTTTGGATGCCAGCGGATTCTATTCACAAAAGTTCAGGAAAGTAGGCACCACCGTTTTTACTTCTTACAATTTAGGATCACCGTATGACCCAGCTAATATCGGTCTAACCGCCATTCCAAAATTCAGACGATTCACCATTAATCCAAAATTATTTTTATATCTGAATGATAAAACAACGGTGAATGTAGGGTTCAATTCGACAGTGGAAGATCGTATCGGTGGAGACATGACGTACATCGAGAAGGGTGGTACAAACTTATACTATGAGGAAAATAGAACAAATCGTTTCAGCACTCAATTTGTAGTCGATCATCAATTCAATGCCGATTCAAAACTCAATTTCAAGAACAGCATCAGCTACTATAATAGAAGTATTAACATACCAGGCTATGAATTCTCTGGCGATCAACTATCGTCTTTCAGCGAGGTGTCATATAATAAGAGGCAGCAAAAGGTAGAGTGGATAGGCGGCCTAAATCTCTGGACTGATAAATTCACACAAGCGAATGTTACACCAGCCGAGGCGGTGGATTATAACTACACAACGGTAGGAGCCGTCATTCAAAATACCTGGAACGCTTCTGACAAAATTATTTTAGAAACTGGTTTCGCGGAGACTATCAGAATGAGTATGGTTTCTTTGCACTTCCCAGAATCTCTGCCTTATTCAAAATCAATTCGAAACTAACCACGCGGCTTGGTGGTGGGTTAGGATACAAAAGCCCGACCGTATTTACCGAAGATGCGGAGAAGATACAATTCAGAAATGTTTTGCCCATCAACCCAGTGACAACGAATGCTGAAAGATCAAGTGGTGGAAATCTTGACATTAACTATAAGACCATGCTGTCATCTCATTCAACCTTTAGCATCAACGCTTACTGTTTTACACCGCGTAAATAATCCATTGATCCTAACCCCGATAGCCAATGGATTCTATGAATATCAACAGCCCGATGGTTTTATTGACACAAAAGGAATTGAAACAAATGTTAAGATAACGTACAACGATTTTAAACTCTTTATTGGTTATACATTGGCCGATGTTAACCAGCATTACAGTGGGTCTGTTACACAATACCCACTGGTGGCCAGGCACAGGTTGAATAATGTGTTAATGTATGAGGTTGAAGAGAAATGGAAGATTGGACTTGAGGCTTATTATTTTAGTCCTCAAAAATTAAATGATGGAGCTACTGGAAAACAGTACTGGATTTGTGGTTTGATGATTGAGAAATTATGGGAACATCTTTCGCTCTTTATAAACTTCGAAAATTTCTTTGATACCCGGCAAACCAGATTTGATACCATCTATACGGGGCCAATTACCAATCCGACATTCAGAGATATTTATGCTCCGGTAGATGGCTTTGTTATCAACGGTGGTCTAAAAATTAAACTGTAGTGATGGGATTCAGATCTCTGTCTCGTCCTGTTTTAAGTTTACGTTTTGTGTAAACCTATTTCAGGACCAGATAGGGCTTCTTAGTTGAATCTATTTTATTTCTTTCGGAAGAAGAGCCGATTTTGTAACGGAGGTTTCAAAATAATAAGTTGTTTCGCCATTTCCTTCCCGCTCGGTGTGTCCATTGGCGTATTGCACAATCAGGGCATTGGCGTGATTGCCTTCCAGATACTCAACCTTGAAGGTGTACGTAACTTTTTCTAGTTTTCTTTTTCGGAGGTAAGCCGTTGGCCCCAATGCTCTTTGATGTTTCTGATCTGCACATCACCCATACCCGACAATTTGATGGGGCCACCCACAACACTCCATTCTTCATTCGCTCCGTTGGCGGGGGTAATGGTAAGTTGATTATTAGTTATAGAATAGGTACCCGTTTCATACTGAAGTTGATTGGTATCTGTGTAAGCTGAGGCACCCACGTAAACAAATCGGTACGTACCATCGCTATTAAATTTGTATTGATATTTAAAAAATCCTCCGTGTAATGTCCCGTCATGGGGCCGGCACCAATAAACTTTTCTGAACTGGAGCCTTCCCAAATTTTTCCCGTAAGGGCGTTGTTTGTACTGCTCGTTGGGGTGGTAGTTACTTGTTGCGTTCCCGCAGAAGCAAGGGGTTTGTTTTCAACATCTGTTTTAAATCCGGGTGGGTTATCTATTAATGAACCGAGGTCGCGAAGCGCGTAGCGAAATTCATAAGGTTCATTGGGAGCATTGTATTGCCCGCCATCTCGTTGTGTAGGTTTGTCAGGCTTAAGAATAATTTTGTTTTTGGACTGGCCGCCATTCGGGTCATAATCTATAGTGAAAGAATACGTTGTTTTTTCTAATTTATATTCGGAAGCCTTTATAAATTTACCCCACTCAGTTGTTTTGCCACTTGCCGCTTTGCTCCACCATTCTGCCTTGCCTTGTTTGGGACTTATTGTAATTTGATTGCCCACCAGGGAAAAAGGTTCCCGATTCGTAAATGAATGAAATATCTTTTGTCTTTGTAAGCCATTGCTTATTCCGAAATAAATAAGTGCCATCTGGGTAAAAAGCATATTCTTTTCTCAAATATCCAGCTGTATACTGAGGCGCTCCATTAATATAGTATCCCGTTGTTTCCAAAAGGTAATCGCACCAAATGCCTTCAACAGAAATTTTACCGGGGTTCCCAGTAGCTGCAGGAGCTAAACTAGTAGTATCATTTTGTGAAAACTTGGCAAGCTCAAATGAATTAATAAATGCGAGCAAGTCGTTTTGAAATTGCTGTGTGTTTGTCATGAGCACCACAGCCGCAGTTTGTCCCTGACTGGTGGCTGTGATTAAAGTAGCAAGTCCTTTAATTGTTCTATCTACATAATTGCCATTCCCCGAATAAATATCCCAACCGTTATTTTGTTCGGGTGCTATCATGACTGGTTCTGTAATAGAACTTAGTGTGTTAACTAATAGCGATTTCCACTGATTTTTAAAATCGTTATCGGCCGAACCGGATGAAGGCATTGATTTGGTAATAATCGCTATGGCATATCCGCCCGTTTTGTTATCCGTAATGAACAACTGAACACCACCATCAACTTGCTGCTTCTGCCATCCTTTTGGTAAAGTATATGACACAACATCAAATGTTTCTTTCTGCGCGAATGCCAACGTGTTAACCAATACGAACAGGCCCAGTAAGAGATAATGATTTAGATGTTTCATAGGATAACTATTTTGGGATGTTTTCTATCATCCATTTTTTTTATAGGCAGTGATGGTTGATGGACGTTACCAAATCTTCGGCACGTAGGTTTTTTAAATAAGGTTTTAACTATAACGTATTTCTATTGCTTCAAATTAAATACTTTATAACTCACCACCACTGAAAACACGTTGCTTTTTACATTGTCGTCAATGTACCGGGCCGACCCTCCATAAGGAAGAGATTTTGCTATTTTGGATAAGCCGATAGTGTATCGCACGTTGATGCTAAAGCTTTTCCAATCATAGCCAAGCGCAGGCAAACCCTATCGCCAGTTTCTTGTGTTGATCTAATGCGTTGTTAACTTGACCATTAGGATATTTGGTGTGCGCAGCTACAAATAAGAAACTTGCGGGCCAGCCATAGCATAGAAATTTTTCACAATTGTGTACTTAAAAGTATTGGCAAGTTCAGATAACTAAGTTTGATATAAGCAGGCCATTCGGTGTCGGTCGGTAAAGTGGGTGCCTTCACCTGAATAAAATAACTCGGCCTGTAATGCCATTTTTTCATTTAATGAATATGACCATAAATGCCAGCATTAAAACTTGTTCTTGGTCCGTTAGAATCGCTTGGTTTATAAGCAGGAAGATTCATGGATAAATTTGCTACGTTCAATCCGCCCCTTACGCCAAAGGAAAGGTTTTGTGAAAACGCACTTGTTGATACCGCAAGGAGCAGCACGATTAGAAACAGGTCTAGTTTTTTCATGGTTTTAATTTGTTAGTTTGAAAATGTAGGAGCCAACGTGTTAATCAATACGAACAGGCCCAGTAAGAGATGATGGATTTAGAAGTTTCATAGGGTTAACTATTTTGTCATGTTATTCTATCATTTTAGCCAATGTATTCCAATCATGAAGAGAGCAATCATCGAACAAAAATGGAATTACCAGCTGATGAAGATGCGCCATCTGTTAAACTAACAGCAGTACCATTTTTCCAATACTTTACTATATTTCTAGTTCCATTATTTTCCCAGCCCGTTACATAAACATCACCATCAAAGACTGCAATACCGGTAGCATTCGAATTTGCCGTTGATAATTTTATGGGCACACCGTTTTTTCCAGTACTTGGCAAATGTAGGTCCGCCACCATATTAGTTCTCTTGTTCATACACCACACATATATATCATTACCAATTGCCAAAACAGCTTTTGCTACACCTACCGAACTAATGCCATCGGTAAGTGAGGTGTAGTCTCCGTTCTTCCAAACAGTAGCCATAGCCAATCCTGTAGTGGCATTGTTTTGGTTGCCTGCCACATACTTATCGCTGCCGTTCACAAAAATGGCATTTGCAAAAGAAAACTTATCGTTGTTGGGAATTGTATTAGCGGGCACTTCACCATTTGTAGTTTCCCACGGAGAAAACCTACCTTGAGAATTACGATAACTTCCCACCGCATACACATTATTAGCACTATAATAAATACCTGCACATGCACCATTACCCATGACAACTTTTGATATGATGGGATCATTAACGTTTACCGTTATGCCTGTACTGTTATGCCAGTACCGGGGAAGATCGAACCCATTTATTATTTCAAAGCCTCCTGTATACACATCCGTTCCGTTTACCGCCATGGTATATACGGCAGAGGCGTCAGTACCTAGCGTGGTTTTGGTGCCCTTTTTCCAGTAGTTAGCCAATTGCAAATTGTTTATTCTTTCCCAACCTGCTACATACACATCATTGGCATTTACATAAATGGCATTCAACCCCGATTCATTTTGACTTACTGCAACGGACGTTCCGTTTTCCAATAAGTAGCTAACGACATTGCAGAATTATTTAGAGTACCGGCCACAAATACATCGGGTATATAAGTACATTTCCCACCCACAACAGTACTATTGCCTACTTGTATTTTTACCTCGTTAGTAGTAGTGACAAGGGCGGGTATGTTAACTTTAAGCGATGTAGTGCTTGCTTCAGTAACAGTAACCGTAGCGCCATTGATGGTAACGGTATTATTGGCAGCAGTCGCAGAAAAATTACTACCCGTAATAACAAGTATCTCTCCATATGACAAAGTCGTTGGCGAGAGGGATGTCACCTTCAGCGAGGTGTCTTCCGAGTTGTCGGAGTAACTGGCGTGACTGGAATTACGGGGGTAACTGGATTCTCATCATCATTTTTGCATGAAGCGAGAAAGAGCAAACCTAGCGTAGCGATTGTCATGGCTGCAATCTTCAGGGATTTTAAAAAGGATCGTTTCATTTTTTGTAAATTATTAATTCAAGAAATCGTGCTGTAAAAGTAGCTTGATAGAGTAAGGCCTGTACTCATTAAAAAGGATGATTTTTTATATATCGCCTCCTAAAAAATCATTAAAAAAGATGATGCTTAATAGCGACATCAATTACTTATTTTGTAACGAAGGAAATATTACTTTAGAGAATGCAAAGAACACTACTTATAACAGTGGGTTGCAGCCTGAGCGTACCTTGAGGCTCAGCGCGGCCAGCAAAAGACAGTCTGCTTCACGTCCTGAAGTCAGCAAAGGAGGATACTTCAAAAATCAAACTGCTTTTAAATATTGAAAAGCTGTATGGTAATAAAAATTACGACAGCTTTTATTATTATCTGGATAAAGCAAATACCCTTTCGAAGAAACTCGAAACAGATAAGTTTGACTTCTTTATTAATGCTGGATACTCCGAATATTTCTATTATAATAATAACTATGAAAAATCAATAGGCTACGCTTTGGCAAGTAAAGACATTGCCGAAAAGCAAAACGATCTGAAACTGCTGGCTAAAAGCTATAATAACCTTGCCGCTGTTTACAACCATTTTGGTAAACATAAAAATGCGATTGATTGTATTTTAAAATGCCTAAGCATTACTGAAAAGACCAAAGACAGTGTAAGCTTTCCCGTTCGCAACCTTACGGCTTCAAATACCTACTATAACCTGGAGCAATTCGATAAATCAATCCTATACGCCAAAAGAGCAATCTGGTTTGGAAAGAGGTTTGATAATGACTTTGTAGTATCCATGGGGTTAAATAACCTTATCAGCAAGTTACTCCGCTTTGAACATGCTGGATAGTTCC
>JADJMA010000062.1 GCA_016709845.1 Flammeovirgaceae bacterium
AAATCTGAAGGAATAGTAATCTGCGTAAATGACTGGTCTGAAATATGGAATTGAATGATACCCAGGTTGCTTGCAATCCACAATATGTCAGAATCTTCTTTGTCTTGAATTATATCCTCAATCACCAAGCCAGATTCTGTTTTATTTTTAAATAGCCAGTTTTTAAATGTGTTGTTAACAGGATTCAAAAGCGAAAGTCCATTGATAGATCCCACCCAAATCCTGCCCTGTGAATCCTGAAAAGATCTCTTGATTTCATTGGAGGGAAGGGTTAATATATTATTTGGATCATGTTTAAATCGAAAGAACTGATCTGCACGATAGTCATATCTATTTATCCCTTGATCGGTGGAGACCAAAGAAAGCCCTCCTTATCTTCCATAACATGAGAGACTCGGCTATTTGAAAGCGTAGTTGAATCCTTAAATGAGAATGAATACTGTTTAAAATCCTTACCATCATACCGAATTAACCCAGCGTTAGAGCAAAGCCATAAATAGCCCCTGGTGTCTTTGAGCATGTGAGTAATAAACTCAGCGGTCAGCCCTTCATTGGCTCCGATGTGATTGAAATGAAAAGTGGAGTCCCATAATGAATTTTGTTGGGCAGGGCTGCTTATCACAATAAGGGCATTGATAATAAATGTGATAAGTAGACGTCTTATCATCAACTTAATCTTAAAGTATTGACCCCCACAGTTGGGTGTGGGTAAAGTCTCTTGTAAAAAGAGATAGCAGTTATATCCAGTTCAAAGTAGGTGACCCTCCTTAATCGGGATTGGGTAGCTTTTGTAATCTGTGTTCCAGAAAATTGGAATTTTTTCATTGTCACTAATAAAACTGAATAATTTTTAAATCGTCTAAGTTATATGAGTGCAACACATAGAATTGAAAGAAGAAGAATTTTCACCCCTTTCAATTTCCAAGTTAATTAAACTTATGCTATGATTACAAATTATAAATTCTTGGGCAAGGACAAAGGTTTGGGATTTGACCGCCTACAGGGAAGTGGCTAACGGCAAAAAGAATACGGATTTATTAGGCCAAGAGAATTACATCCATGACATTAGCCAAGTAGGTGAGGCGAAAAGATGATAGATAATTGAGGAACGATTAACTCAGGCTATACTATTATTTTTTACCAATTGCCAAAATGCCCGAAGTGCTACCCGTCATTTGCCAATCACTAAGCGAAGTAGGAATGCAGCCAATGGCATTAAGTTGATCGAAGAAGTCTTTCAACTTAAATTCTTCATGCTTCGATTCTTTCATCTTGGCGTAGTCGGCCAAAGCGACTTCCAATAAATATTTTCCTGTAATGTAGCTGCTGCCATAGCCCGGCTGTCGCAAGTACAAGTGTTGTTCAAACATCAACAATTTCTTTTCAGTCTTCATCCAACCGCGGGGTGTGTATTCTGAGTGTATTTTTCCGGCCTCTTCCATAGTTAACTCATTGGCTTGTGCATAGAGCGAGCCCAATCCTCTGGCCGCTCGTTGGGCAATCATGATGTAGACAATTTCTCTTACCCGTGCATCGTCATTATACAAACCGGCTTGCATAAACATTTCTTCCACAGCTGTGGCAGTGCCTTCATTGCGTGAATCAAAAATATTGTAGACAAAGGCCCTTTACGAATTTCATCGGGGTTTGGTTCGGTATCCATGCGGGCCAGTTCAAACCAATGATAAAAGTGTGAGTACAACGGTCGTGGATCATGATGCATGCCGATCAGAAAGAAGTTTCGGTTTTCAATAGGCACAAAACTTCCAAGATGTGCGCGCAAAGAAGGTTCGAAATAATCTTTCACGGTAAGGATCTCATCGTTCTTCAAAAACATCATCAGACTTTTAGCCGATCGTTCGGCCATGGCATTAAATTCTTCGGGCGTGTTAACAGGTTTTAGCTCCGGTAATTTTCTGTTTTTATGTTCTTCTAATTTGAGTGACGCCCATGCGCGGGTTAGCTCTCTTTTCAAAAGCATTACTTCATCATCCCACGTAAGTGGAACGAGGTGCACATTTTGTTGATACCAGGTATAATTCTCTTTGCCAATGCCGGAGGGTCCTGTTTTTGATCCAGATTCTTTTTCTAACCACACGGCCAGGTCATCGGTGGATGTAATGGCATTCTTTATAGCCGTGACTAAACCTGCTTGTGCCGATACGCCCGGCATTTCTAAAAGTGCACGTAACTCTTCACTTTGTGTTTTAATATCGCGGATGCCGGCAATCCATAATTCTTTTGCATTTCCGGTAAGATTAAGCTTAGCCTGTTCGTTAAGGGGAGTAATTACGTTTAATTCGCTGATCAATTTCATTCCGCTTTCTGTGTCCAGCGGAAATTTATACGTCCACACATCAACAACGCCATGATGGGTGGAGCCTTCGTGGGCGGGTACATCGCTGCGTTCCATCCATAAAGTTTTATAGTAAGCAGGGTCGCGCACCCACGGTTTTAGAATCCGGTAATTAAAATCCCAACCATTCATTTCGGCCCACACAATTCGCCAATCAACGCGTTGGTGGGTGGATTTTCAAACGTGCGCCATTCTTTGAACAAATCCACAAGACTCGGGTAATCCGATACAACAACAGTTGGTTCTTGTTTTTTCTCACTAGTGCAGGCAGTAATAAAAACAACCGCACATAAAATGATAATCTGTGATTTGCACATAAGGTTTATAATAAGATGGAGCGAAGGTAGGGGATTTTCAAATTTTTCCCAGTCCGTTCATCAACTAAGAAACGGATAGTTACCACCTGACGTGCACCCGGTAATTATTTCATTTTCAACACCAACGAAGGATCAAGTGGGTACCGGCCAAACGATTTTCCATATACCGCGATGCCGCCTTTACCATTCGTTTCGAGTCGTAACAGAAGCGAACCTTTTTCAACTGCAGCCTTAAGCTGAGCTTTAGAAACAGGAACTTTGATGAGGTAGCCATAAGAACCTGCCTCACGCAATTTCTTATCTTTTAATTGGTGATGCCACGATAGCACCCCGCGGTGATCGGCCGGGTCGTCTTTGAGGGTTGTCGTTAATGCAGTCTCGCCATTAACACTTATTACTATTTTAGATGGAAACAGCGTTTCCATCTGTCATCGGGTAAGCGTTGGGATTGCCGCTGGGTGAGGCTTTGCCACCCTAACATAAAATCAACATCTGTTTCCTCTTTCTTATCAGGTCTTTCTAAAATAATTCTTTGGCCGAAAGTTCCAAGGAGAATGAATGCTTCTTTAATTGAATTGAAATTGGTTGATTTATCAATAGCAATTGAATATTCAAAAAAACCGGAACCCGCGCCATTTACTTTAAATCCGTCTAACACATTCCATTGCTTTGCACTCCAGGTTGCCTTCGTAAAATCGGCAGGGGCAACAGAAAGTATTTTTGTTTTCGGCAGCGATGTTTCGGAGATAACTTCGAAGTGTACGAAGTTGTGATGCAATACCTTGCCATTTAAATCCTCCATTTGCAAGGTAAGTATAGAAAGACCTGCCACTGTGGGCATTTCAACAGTGAGTGCCTCAAGCTCTTTTTGTAGGTAGGGCTGATAGTCAATGAGCTTTGAGCCCATTGTAATTATTGATGTTTCACCAATAGCGTTGGTATGTTTTAATTGGAAGGATAGCCGTAGTTGTTTTCCATAATCCACACTGGTCATGGAAGAAAAGTAGAGGGGGACACTTACCTTCTCACCACCTTTCACCGTAGTACAAATCTCGTTACCCTGCTGAAATATAAGGGTGCGGAATGAAAGTATTAAGCGTCATGCCCGGCATTAATTCTTCTACACCCGTAAACTTATTGGTGCGATCAAAGCGCCAGTAGCCATTCCATTCATTGATTACATCGTGATGTTCGGTGTAAAGCCACCCGGCTATTTCTGGATATTTTCTAAAGGTATTTATCGGCACCCGATGGTAATCCCAGCTATAATCAACATCTCCAGTGCCTTCATAGCCCCACACATTACCACACTCCGAATTAATTTTGGTTGCTTGCCTTGTTTCAAAACTGGCTCGGAGTGAAATGTACTTCCTTCAAAAAGATTTTTCGGTCAGGTGTGCTTTGGAATGGCTTTCCATTCCTAACTTGGAAGATAATCGCCAAGAAACGAGTTGAGGTCGGTAACGGTATGGCCATCGCCACATCAAATGGAATTGTTTTCAACCAATCGGGTTGGGTCTAATGATTTTGCCAGATAGTACATGAAACATGTACATTTTGTGTTTGGGGGAGATATTGTGCTCTCAATGTTTACCTGCCTTCTTCCCAATGAGTGTGTAAACCACAGGTTTCGTTAAATAATATCCGGGAGAAAATAGCAGGATGATTAAAGTCGCGCTTCACCATAGCGCGAAAAGTATTCTCAACTTCCTGTTGCATCTTATATTCAGGTCCCTTTAACTGTTTGGGGAGATCTGGCCATTACAAATACTCCAGTTTATCAGCCCAATAAAGTTTGCGTGGAATCTCTGATTTAATATGTGGACGAATGCCATTCAGCCCGATAGATTTCGCGAGTTCTATTTCTCTTCGCATAAATGCATCGGAAGGAAATGTATAGAACCCTTCCGGATTATAAGATTGATCCAATGTAAGTTGCAGATAGACGGGTTTATCGTTAATCGCCACATATGGAAATTCTGTTCCCGGAAGATTGACTACCGAAATCTTACGCATTCCAAAGTATGTTTTAACTACATCATCATTAAGTTTAACTTCTGCCTCGTAGAGATATGGATCGTCCAACGACCAGAGGTGCGGCTTGGGAATACTGACAGTAAAAACATATTTATCTTTTCCTTTTGGGATGATGATTTCTTTTGTGATGGGAGTGCTTTCCGTTTTAATCGTTACCGAAAGTTTTGGTATCAGCTTATGCTTTCCGTAGGTAAATAGGCTGTGACTTTAACTTGCTGATTATCAATATCAGGAGCAAAGTGATGAGCCTCTAAAAAATCTTTGCCGCGTGCTTCTACATAAATAGTTTGCCAAATACCCCGCGCGTTGCCGTAGCCTTGTTTTCCATAAAGTGTAAAGTCTCTACGCTT
>JADJMA010000063.1 GCA_016709845.1 Flammeovirgaceae bacterium
TTTTTACCAATTGCCAATGCCCGAAGTGCTACCCGTCATTTGCCAATCACTAAGTGAAGTAGGAGTGCAGCCAATGGCATTAAGTTGATCGAAGAAGTCTTTCAACTTAAATTCTTCATGCTTCGATTCTTTCATCTTGGCGTAGTCGGCCAAAGCGACTTCCAATAAATATTTTCCTGTAATGTAGCTGTTGCCATAGCCCGGCTGTCGCAAGTCCAAGTGTTGTTCGAACATGAGCAACTTCTTTTCTGTCTTCATCCAACCACGGGTGTGTATTCTGAGTGTATTTTCCGGCTTCTTCCATGGTTAGCTCATTAGCTTGAGCATAGAGCGAGCCCAATCCTCTGGCCGCCCGTTGGGCAATCATGATGTAGACAATTTCTCTTACCCGTGGATCGTCATTATACAAACCGGCTTGCATAAACATTTCTTCCACAGCGGTCGCAGTCCCTTCATTGCGGGAATCAAAAATATTGTAGAGCAAAGGTCCTTTTCGAATTTCATCGGGATTTGGCTCGTTGTCCATGCGGGCAAGTTCAAACCAATGATAGAAGTGCGAGTATAATGGACGTGGGTCATGGTGCATGCCAATAAGAAAGAAGTTTTGTTTTTCCACAGGTACAAATCTTCCCTTGTGTTCGCGCAAAGGGTTCAAATAGTCTTTCACGGTAAGTATCTCATCTTTTCCAAAAAGTAATTAGACTTTTAACCGATCGTTCGGCCATGGCATCGAATTCCTCGGGTGTGCTGGCTGGTTTTAGCTCCGGTAATTTTCTGTTTTTATGTTCTTCTAATTTGAGTGATGCCCATGCGCGGGTTAGCTCTCTTTTCAAGAGCATCACTTCATCATCCCACGTAAGTGGAACGAGATGCACATTTTGTTGATACCAGGTATAATTCTCTTTGCCAATACCAGAGGGTCCGGTTTTTGATCCAGATTCTTTTTCCAACCACACGGCCAGGTCATCGGTGGAAGTAATGGCATTTTTAATAGCCGTGACTAAACTCTATCCTTGCGCGGATACGCCCGGCATTTCTAAAAGTGTATTCAGTTCTTCACTTTGTGTTTTAATATCGCGGATGCCGGCAATCCATAATTCTTTTGCATTTCCGGTTAGGTTGAGTTTGGCCTGCTCGTTTAAGGGAGCGATCACGTTTAATTCGTTTATTAATTTCATTCCACTTTCTGTATCCAGCGGAAACTGATACGTCCAAACATCAACAACGCCATGGTGCGTGGAGCCCTCGTGGGCGGGTACATCGCTTCGTTCCGTCCATAAAGTTTTATAGTATGCAGGGTCGCGTTCCCAGGGTTTTAGAATCCGGTAATTAAAATCCCAACCATTCATTTCGGCCCACACAATGCGCCAATCAACGCGTTGTGCAATAGGCCAGTTTGCCGTATCTATGGCCAATAGTCTTTTTTGTAGTGCTTTAAATTCCGGAAGGCGTTTATCAAAAGTTGCTGCAGTATAATCGGGGGCACCTCGCGCTTAGGCGGATTTTCAAACGTGCGCCATTCTTTAAATAGATCTACAAGACTTGGATAATCCGATACAACAACAGTCGGTTCTTGTTTTTTCTCAGTAGTGCAGGCGATTATAAAAACAACCGCACATAAAATGATAATCTGTGATTGGCGCATAAGGTTTAAAATAGGATGGGAGCGAAGGTAAATGATTTTCAAATTTTTTCCAGTCCGTTCATCAACTAAGGAGTGGATAGTTATCACCTGCCGTGCATCTGGTAATCATTTCATTTTCAACACCAACGAAGGATCAACTGGATAACGGCCAAACGATTTTCCATACACTGCGATACCACCCTTACCATTCGTTTCGAGTCGTAACAGAAGTGAACCTTTTTCAACGGCAGTCTTAAGTTGAGTCTTAGAAACCGGAACCTTCACCAGATAACCATAGAACCTGCCTCGTGCAATTTCTTATCTTTTAATTGGTGATGCCAGGAGAGCATACCGCGGTGATCGGCCGGGTCGTCTTTTAATGTTGTAGTGAGAGCAGCTTCTCCATTAACGCTTACTACTATTTTAGACGGAAACAGAGTTTCATCGGTCATCGGGTAGGAGTTAGGATTGCCGCTGGGTGAGGCTTTGCCACCCAACATAAAATCAACGTCAGTTTTCTCTTTCTTATCAAGGTCTTTCACAAATAATTCTTTGGCCGAAAGTTCAAGGAGGATGTATGCTTCTTTAATTGAATTGAGATTAGTTGACTTGTCTGGCGCAATTGAATATTCAAAAAGCCCGAGCCAGCGCCATTTACTTTAAGTCCGTCTAACACGTTCCATTGCTTTGCACTCCAGGTTGCCTTCGTAAAGTTGGCAGGAGCTACTGAAAATATTCTTGTTTTCGGCAACGCTGTTTCTGAGATAACTTCAAAGTGTACGAAGTTGTGATGTAGTACCTTGCCATTTAAATCTTCTAATTGTAAGGTGAGGATAGATAAACCCGCTACAGTTGGCATTTCAACTGAAAGTGCCTCAAGCTCTTTTTGCAGATAGGGCTGGTAGTCGATAAGTTTTGAACCCATGGTAACGATTGAGGTTTCACCAATCGCGTTGGTATGCTTTAATTGAAAAGATAACCGTAATTGTTTTCCATAATCCACACTGGTCATGGAAGAAAAGTAGAGGTACGTTTACTTTCTCACCCCCTTTCACTGTAGTACAAATCTCGTTACCTGCTGAAAGATAAACGGCTGAATGAAAATCATTAAGCGTCATGCCGGGCATTAATTCTTCTACACCCGTAAACTTATTGGTGCGATCAAAGCGCCAGTAGCCATTCCATTCATTGATTACATCGTGATGTTCGGTGTAAAGCCACCCGGCTATTTCTGGATATTTTCTAAAGGTATTTATCATGCGATGGTAATCCCAGCTATAATCAACATCTCCGGTGCTGCCTTCATAGCCCCACACATTACCACACTCCGAATTAATTTTTGGTTGCTTGCCTTGTTTAAAGCCTGGTTCAAACTGAAACGTACTACCTTCAAAAAGATTTTTCAGTCAGATCTTTTGAGGTGACTTTCCCATTCCCAACCGGGAAGATAATCATGAAACGAGTTGAGGTCGGTAACGGTGTGGCCGGCACGCAGCAAATTGAATTGTCTTCAACCAATCGGGTTTGATCTAATGATTTGGCCAAATAGTCATGGACGAAACCCACATTTGTGTTTCTGGAAGATATTGTGCCTCCCGTTTTCCAACTTCTTCCCAATGAGTGCTTAATCCCCAGGTCTCATTAAATAAAATCCAGGAAAAGATTGATGGATGATTAAAGTCACGCTTCACCACTGCGCGAAAAGTATTCTCCGCTTCTTGCTGCATCTTATATTCCGGATCGCCCCAACTGTTGGGTAGATCCGCCATCACCAATACTCCGAGTTTGTCGGCCCAATAAAGTTTGCGCGGAATTTCTGATTTAATATGCGGACGAATGCCATTCAGTCCGATGGACTTCAAGCTCTATTTCTTTTCGCATAAATGCATCAGAAGGAAATGTGTAAAAACCTTCCGGGTGATAGGATTGATCCAACGTAAGTTGCAGGTATACCGGCTTATCATTAATCGCCACATATGGAAATTCTGTTCCCGGGAGATTGACTACCGAAATCTTGCGCATCCCAAAATAAGTTTTCACCACATCATCGTTAAGCTTAACTTCTGCTTCATAGAGATACGGATCTTCCAACGACCAGAGGTGCGGTTTGGGAATACTCATAGTAAAAACATACTTATCTTTTCCTTTCGGGATGATGATTTCTTTTGTGATGGGAGTGCCTTCCGTTTTTATTGCTACCGAAAGTTTTGTGTCTGCAGTGGCCTCAGTGGGCAAATAGGCTGTGATTTTAGTTTGCTGATTATCAATATCGGGAGCAAAATGAATCACCTCAATAAAATCTTTACCCCGGGCTTCTACATACACAGTTTGCCAAATACCGCGTGCGTTTCCATAGCCTTGTTTTCCGTAAAGCGTAAAATCTCTGCGCTTATCATCCACACGCACAACTAATTTTTGAGATTTACCATAGGTAAGGTGTTCTGTTAACTCAAAAGAAAATGGGGTATAGCCGCCCTGATGGGTTCCCAATAATTTTCCATCTAACCATACGGTTGTCTCCCAATCCGAAGCGCCAATCGTTAGAAAGGTTCTTTTGTTTTTCCACGAGGCATCAATAACGAAATCGCGCTTATACCAGGCTATGTCGGCCTTATCTTTTACACCCGAGCGTTTGGATCCCCATGGAAAGGGCCCTGTGATTTTATGTGTAAAGGAAGTGTTGCCCTCATTCCATTTTTTGGTCAGGCCCTGATCGAGCGAATCAAATTCAAATTGCCAAATCCCATTTAAGTTCTGCCATTCATTGCGTTCAAAATCTGGACGGGGATGTTCAGGTAAAGGGATGGTTTGAGTTAAAGCAGTGATGGGCGCTATTAATAAGACTAAGAGAAAGCGTTTTACTTTATTCATAATTGAAGTTTTGTAGCTATTTCTTAACTATCAATTCAAACACATCATTTCGCGCATAATGCCCAATCGGGTCAAAATCCATCTTAGCTTTTATGATTTCGCGATGATCTATTTCTGCAGTTATAATTCCCTCTTTATCATAGAGCGGACCTGCCAGTCGTTTGCCTAAAGGTGAAACAATACAACTGCCGCCACTGCGCGGCAAGGATGGATGACCTTCAGCAATCAGCGCTTGTAAATCTTTTGGGTAATGTTCTTTAGTTAAGTATTGATTGCAACCCAATACAAAACAACGGCCTTCGCAGGCAATGTGCTCCATACTGGCTTGCCACGTTCCGCGACAATCAGCAGTGGGCCCCATGTAGACTTCAATGCCTTGTTGATATAAAGCGGTGCGGGCTAAGGGCATATAATTTTCCCAGCAAATAAGGCCGCCAATTTTTCCTAATGGAGTGTTGAGTACCTGCAGATCGCTTCCATCACCTTCACCCCATAGAATGCGTTCAGCTGCGGTGGGTTTTAATTTTCTGTGTTTGTGAATCAGGTTTACTTCCGGAGAAAAGTAAAGCAACGTGCAATACAGCGTATCGCTGATTTTATCTTTTTCGGTAACGCCTACTACCAGATAGGCTTTTGCTTCTTTAGCTGCGCGTGCAAGTTGATCGGTTTCTTTGCCCGGCACTTCAATGGCATTTTCCCAATAGCGCAAAAACATTTCGCGACCTTCAGGCAAGCGACCGCCTACAGTTGTTCCAAAAATCAAACCACGGGGGTAGCCGGGAATGATTACTTCTGGAAATAAAATGAGTGCGGCTTTTTCTTTGGCGGCATCCAAGGTTAGGCTAACTATTTTATCAACAGTTTGTGCTTTGTTAAAAAAGACAGGTGCTGCCTGAACAACTGCGGCCGTAAAAATTAGTGGTGTTTCCATAGGTTATATTTGTAGAAGCTAAAAGTAGCAAATCCAACTGAAACAAGGACGTACATTTCCTTGTTCGATAGCCTATCAGATGAAAACTTTTATCTATTCCTCGTCTGCGTGTGTACAGACCCGAATGCGGCATTGCAAACGAAATTATATTATTACCGTGGCCTATCTCCATACAGATCTAATTTATTATGTGTGTGAGCACACAGACCAAGAGGCAGAAAACACCACCACGGTTGAGTTTCCGATTGCAACAAGGCACTTTTTAGTCATGATTAGTGTTAGTATCTTCATACCCTTATTATTAACTTAAATAATACAATCTATGTTAAAGAAAATCTTAATCGGTGTGGCCGTATTGCTACTGGCTGTTGTAGGCTTTTTTGGTTACGGCCTTCTATTTCCTAAAAGCCCCACCACGTCAACCTCATTCAGCAGCAACGGGCTGGATATTAAAGTAAACTACTCCGCAACCCTCTAAACGGGGGCGCTTAATTTTTGGTGACGAAAAGGACGGTGCCTTACAGCCTTATGGTAAATACTGGCGTTTGGGAGCTAATGCTGCCACCGAGATTACATTTAGTAAAAATATTACGTTTGCCGGCAAGCCCGTAAATGCAGGAAGCTATCGCATGTATGCGGTACCCGGACCGACTTCATTTCAAATTTCACTTAATTCAGAGGTTGGTGTATACTTTGGTGTTAACGAACCTGATTACACAAAGGATGTTCTGAAAGTAGATGTACCCGTTAGCGCAGCACCAGGGGAAACGGAAAAGTTTGTAATTCAATTTTCTGATGATTCGGCTAGTGTGAATATGGATTTTGTTTGGGATAAAATATTGGTGCGTGTTCCGATTACCATTCAATAGCATTTAGTAAGCATGGCCTTTTCAAAACGGAAGTGGATTTTACTTCCTTTTGCTACTCTTATATTTTTAGGGTTAGTGTATTGGATGATTGGGAAAATTCAATATCGTCTTAACGTGATGGATGTGGAAGAGTATGAACCTATCAGTACACTAAAAGTACCCGAGCATAAACTCACACATGCAAAATTTCCATTCATTGATGTGCATAATCATCAATGGACTATGCCGGTGCAGGATCTTGATAAGTTGATTACCGAGATGGATTCTCTCAACATGGGTGTGATGGTGAATCTCAGTGGTTTTCGTGGAAAGTATTTAGAGTGGTCGTTGGACAATGTAAATAAAAATTACCCAAACCGATTTATACTTTTTTTAAATATCAACTTCGAAAACCTGGATGATGCCGGTTGGCCGGATGAAACACTTGCGTTAATGGATGAAGCTGTGAAGCAAGGGGTACGAGGATTGAAAGTTTACAAGGGACTCGGCATTAACCGATAAAGACAATGAAGGAAACCGAATTGCCATTGATGATCCCCGGCTTGATCCTATTTGGGCAAAGTGTGGTGCCCTTGGTATTCCAGTTTTAATTCATAGCGGTGAGCCCAGTTCATTCTGGAATCCTAAAGACAAACACAACGAACGGTGGCTTGAGTTAAAGCAAGAACCCAGTCGTTACCGCGATCCAGCCAAGGTTCCTCCTTTTGAGCAAGTAATGAGCGAACAGCATCATGTGTTTCGCAAACACCCGGAAACAAAATTTATAAATGCTCACCTGGGTTGGTTTGGAAATGACCTGGAACGATTAGGAAAGCTTTTTGATGAACTGCCTAACGTATATACAGAACTAGGAGCAGTGTTGGCCGAACTGGGTCGCCAACCAAAGTCTGCACGGAGTTTTATAATTAAATATCAGGACCGGATTATGTTCGGGAAAGACACCTACAAGATGCAGGAATACTATACGTACTTCCAGGTTTTAGAAACCGGTGATGAATATTTTGATTACTACCGCAAACGCCACGCCCATTGGAAAATGTATGGGTTAGGAGTTACCTGACTCGGTGTTGCGAAAAGTGTATTATAAAAATGCCTTGAATGTGATTCCGGGTATCGATAAGAGTTTGTTTCCATCTGATTAAAATAGTTTGGACGAGAGCCAAATCAAAATGAACCATGAACGTAATTAACTTTCAAACCATCGATTGGCAAAATATTCCGAAGACGGAGCACATTGGAGAAACAGGCACCTCATTTTGGCAAACCCTTCAATTGGCTGGGCTTCGCATTCGTCTGGTCGAATATTCTGCCGGCTACATGGCCGACCACTGGTGCCAAAAAGGTCATATTGTGTATTGTCTGGAAGGCGAATTTATGTCGGAACTAGAAGGTAAAAGAAATGTATTGTTGACAAAAGGAATGACCTATGTTGTTTCGGATAATATGAGTTCGCATCGGTCCGTTTCAAAAAATGGCGTTAAAACTACTTATTGTTGATGGAGACTTTTTAAAAGAAAATGTAGCTCTATAAAATTATCTGAGCGGTAGTCTGAATTAGAGCAATTAATTTTTAATTACTGCGCAAAAGTATTACTCCAAAGAAAAGTTGTTGATTGTATTATTAAGTCTGGCATTATTTGTTGCTTGCATTACCTCGGTCTGTAACTCTACAAACCGAACCCCACAAGTTCTGTGAAGCCGCAGATCATGAGTGGGTTGAAGCAGTTTGATTTAGCATGATTAATTTGATTCTACATGTATAAGTATTTCCTGAGTGTAAAGCTATTGATTCTAATTGTTGGTCTGGCTTTGCTGAGCAGTTGCAAACAACCCACCAAAAATCCGGATAAAGGAGTGTCGTTTGAACTTAACCAACAACGCAAGCGAACTCTTTCAGAAATTTCCTACCAGCTACAACTGGATATTCCGGCTGATAAATTTACGCCCATCAATGGTCGGGTGGGTATCTCAGTTAATATTAATTCGTTAAGAGATAATCTAATAATTGATTTTAATGAAGATGCTTCAAATCTTATCAAGATACAGATTGATGATAAGGAAATACCGTACACCTTTTTTAATGAGCACATAATAATCGATTCTGAATATTTAAAAAACGGGTTGAATACAGTGGTGATTGATTTTATGGCAGGCGATCTTTCTTTAAATCGAAATGAGGATTATCTCTATACGTTGTTTGTGCCTGATCGTGCAGCAACGTGTTTTCCATTATTCGACCAACCCAACCTAAAAGCTACGTATGAGATTACACTAACAACCCCTGTCGGCTGGGAGGCTGTGTCCAATGGTGCGATTAAAGAAGTTAGTGCTAAATCAGGTAAGACCGAGATTAAGTTTGAAAAAACTAAACCGATCAGTTCTTATTTAGTGGCCTTTGCTGCCGGTAAGTTTAATAAAGTCAGTCGGGTTGTTAATGACCGTAGCATGACCATGTATTACCGTGAGACAGATAGCGTAAAAGTAAAACGAAACCTGGATGATATTTTTGACCTTCATGGAAAGTCGCTAGCCTGGTTAGAAGATTATACAGGTATTGATTATCCATTCGACAAATTTGATTTTGCCTTAATTCCATCATTTCAGTACGGAGGCATGGAGCATCCGGGTTCTATCTTTTATAATGAGTCATCGTTTTTTTTGGATGAGAAAGCATCCATCAATAGAAGAATGGGCCGGGCAAGTTTAATTGCTCACGAAACCGCGCACATGTGGTTTGGCGATTTGGTTACCATGGATTGGTTTAACGATGTGTGGATGAAGGAAGTGTTTGCCAATTTTATGGCAGCTAAAATTGTGCAGCCCTCTTTTCCTGAGATTGATCACAACCTTCGGTTTTTACTTGCGCATTATCCTTCAGCTTATGAAGTTGATCGCAGTGCGGGTGCTAATCCCATCCTTCAGGAGTTATCTAATTTGAAAAATGCGGGCTCACTTTATGGAGCTATTATTTATCAGAAGGCACCCATCGTGATGCGCCATCTGGAGCGGAAGATAGGTGTTGAGCTCGTACAAAAAGGTTGAGCGAATACTTAAAAAATATTCGTACGGCAATGCTACCTGGGACGATCTCATTTCAATCATCGATTCAAAATCTGATGATGATATTAAAGTGTGGAGTAATGTTTGGGTGAAAACAGCAGGTATGCCTGTGTATGATTGGTACACGCCTAAGTCTATTGAACAGCGTGAAGATCGGATGTCAAACCGCATCTGGCAGCAGCCATTAAAAATTAAACGCGGCTATGGTTCGGACATCACTTTGATAGTTTGGCAGATTATAACTTTTTAAATTCGGATGGATTTAGTTATGGCTATTTTAAAATGGATGAAAAAACCATAAGCGAATTTTTGGTTGATCCGGTTAAAGAAGCTGATCCGGTGTTTCGGGCATCTATGTGGATTAACTGTTGGGAAAGTATGGTGCGTGGCGATGTGCTAACGTCCGAGTTGATGATTCAGTCCATGTTGAGCGTTTTGCATGCGGAAGAAAATCCATTGATTATAGACTATTTACTTAGCAATTTGCAAACAGCCTGGTGGACTTTTCTGCCTGAGTCTAATAGAAGTCTTTTGCAAAATGAATTGGAGACAATTCTATGGGAGCTGGTGCTGGTTACTCCGGATGCAGGTAAAAAGAATTCTTATTTTCACGCCTATCGGAATA
This sequence comes from Flammeovirgaceae bacterium, assembly GCA_016709845.1. Lineage (GTDB taxonomy): Bacteria > Bacteroidota > Bacteroidia > Cytophagales > Cyclobacteriaceae > ELB16-189. The sequence goes on from JADJMA010000063.1 coordinate 9,981, forward strand.
TGGTAATGAGCAAAGAAGGTCTTGAGCGAATAGAGCAGATGTGGTTGGATAAACTTAACGTTAAGGATCTAATTCTTTCGGAAGAAGATAAAATGACGATGGCCTATGAGCTTGCTTTGAAGAATCCGGAGAAAGGAGCTTACTATTTATCAACTCAATTAAAGGAAATCAAAAATCCGGATCGGATAAAACGATTTGAATTTGTGATGCCCGCATTAAGCAACGACCAATCTGTGCGGGATTCATTTTTTGAATCGTTGAAGCAGGGAAAAAATCGTGAACATGAGCCTTGGGTGCTGGAAGGCTTGCACTATCTCCATCATCCATTAAGAGCAAAAGATACTCAAAAATATTTGCTGCCATCCTTAGAGTTACTTCAGGAAATTCAATTGACCGGAGATATCTTTTTCCGCAGCGATGGTTGCAAATTACGTTTAGCGGATACTCATCAGCAGAGGCAGTTAACGTGGTTGATTCATTTTTGATAAAAAACCCGAACTATCCCTATTATCTAAAAAATAAAATCCTTCAATCAACGGACATGATGAAAAGAGCAGTGACGTTGCAAGAATCAGCAGCTATCAAATAAAAGGTATTTTCCATTGACCCATCTGTTCTAAAAATATCCGGATAGAGTCGGGATAGAAAATAATACAATAGATAATTCCGAATAGGGAGCCGTACAAATGGGCATCGTGATTAATTCCATCTTTAGATTTTTTAGAACTGTAATAGGAATAACCAAGATAGATAACACCCAGTACAAATCCCGGGAAACACAACACACCATAGAAACAGATATCCCGCAAGGGCAAAAATAAAATACAGGCAAAAACAACGGCTGATACGGCTCCTGAAGCGCCTAGTGAATTGTAGTAAACATTATTTCGATGTTTAAATACAGTGGGAAGATCAGACACGATAATGCCCAACATATATAGAATAATGAAATGTACTTGGCCTAAACTTCCAAATATTTCCTTGAATATATTCCAGTTGTGTTCCAAAGAAATAAAAAGAGAACATGTTAAAGATCAAGTGCATGTGATCGCGATGAATGAAGCCAGACGTTAGCAGGCGGTAATATTGACCGGAGTGAACAACCTGATAAGGATTGTTCATAAGCTTGTTTAGCACCTGCGGTTTTTGCATGGTGTATAGGCTAACTCCTACGGTAACAAGGATGAGGACAAGCGTGAGCGTAAGTGGCATCGCGCAAAATACGATTAATTTGGAATGTAGAACTAATTTAAGAGAGCTGTGATTCTAGTCTCTAGATACTCGATTTTGTAAGCCAGTATCCAATGACAAGTGACCCATTGATCAGATCGTAATGGCATTGCGCGAATATTTGTTTCGATAATCGATAGGCGAAAGGCCGGTAATTTTTTTGAAGACAGTTCTAAATGCTTTGGTATCCGAATAACCCACATCATACATAACCTCCGTTACATTTTTACGACTTTGCCTCAGACTTTTCTTGGCAGCTTCAATTCGCACCTGCTGAATATATTCAAAGGGGTGTTATTGGTTGCTTTTTTTAAATCTTCTTTCAAAATTTCTTCTGCCAATGGCAAACTTAGCGGCCAGGTCTTCCACCGAAATTTTGTCTGCTACATTTCTCTCAATAAACGCCTGCGCCTTTTTGACGTGTTCATCATTATGTGTGTTTTGCCCATTAAACATAATAAATGGAGATTGACTGAACCGATCGATTTCTATTTCATAATATTTTGAAAACAGAATGGCCATCTCACGACTGGTGTATTTCTCAAGTATATATAATAACAGGTTCCAGAACGAGTTGGCGCCACCGCTTGAATAAATGCCCTTTTCATCTGTGATTATTTTGTCGGAAACCAATTCTACTTCTGGAAATAATTGTTTGAAGGTATCCACCATGCTCCAGTGGGTAGAGCATTTTTTACCTTCTAATAAACCAGTTGCTGCTAATATAAAGGCTCCCACACAAAGACTCGCCACCTCAGCTCCTTGTTCATGCTGTTTGGTGATCCACGGAAAGAATTTTTTATTAACTTCAATTACTTCGTTCATATTTCCATTCACGGCTGGGATTATTATTAAGTCTGTTTTTTTTAGCTGATTAATGGTTATGTCCGGAGACACCTTAAAGAGACGATCATACACTTGTTCATTGGAATTCAATCCGACCAACTGAACCTGAAACAACGGCTTTTTTCCGGCAGCAGTCAGAAACTCATTGACTTTGTTAAATAGGATAAAAGGTCCTTCAATGCAACTCAAAGCTACCGCCCCTTGGGGAACTAGAATTGAAATGTGTTTCATAATCTGAAGTTATTTTGTGCCAAAGCTATAAAATACGATTGTCGTGATCAACCCTCAACAATGTCGCTTTTGCACATGATTCGATGAAGGGGAATCTGCCACATTTGTATGGTAAGCGCCAGGTTATGGGGATATATGAATTAAAAATGACATTCTTGTTTTTGGAATTACACTATCAAGATTCCCGGAAGGAATAAAGCTGCATTTCAAAATTGTCGGGCATGCTACCCTCACCAACGGGTAGAGAATTTTATGGAATCTCGCGCCCCAGCCAATCAGGAGCTATTATTTATAAAGCGATGGTGAAATCACTTTATCCCGATGAAGGCGAGAAGTATAGTTGCGAATCATTTGTAATCAAGAAAGGATCTTACTTGTCGGAGAAGATCACAGATTTTAGAAGCAATCCTTTACTAATTGGAGAGACTTTTCAGACCCTACTTAAAGATCCACGCATAGATCGTAATGATGGTTATTGCCTGGAAATTTATAAAAACACTAATGATGTTCTATGTATGGTTCCTGTAAAATCACAAAAATAGAATCAGTGTATTTAAACTTTAACAATCCATTTTATGAAACAGACAAAAATTATTTATTGGATTTCCACGAGCATGATTTTTATCATGGAAGGAGTAATCCCAGCCTTCACCTCGCAAACTGAATTGGCAAAGCAAGGCATCAGTCATTTAGGATACCCGGGTTATTTTGGAAATGCTTTAGTGGTTTTCAAAGTATTGGGTGCCATTGCGCTACTAATTCCACAAGTACCAAAGCGAATAAAAGAATTTGCTTATGCCGGGTTTGTCTTTGACTTTGTGTTTGCGAGCCTTAGCCATTTTGTTGTTGATGGAGTCGATTTTCAATCATTCTTTCCATTAATCTTCCTGGTAATTTTAGTTGGGTCGTATTTGAGTTACAAGAATTTGGAAAAGAAGATAAATGCAACTACCTAATTTAAAATTAATATGGCTACAAGAATTTTTGTTAACCTTCCGGTTAAGGATCTTAAAAAATCGATGACCTTCTTTACTCAGCTTGGTTTTGCCTTTAACCCCCAGTTTACTGATGATAAGGCTGCATGCATGATCATAAGCGAGAATATTTTTGCCATGCTTCTTACAGAGCCCTTCTTTAAAACCTTTACAAAAAAGAAATCTGCAATGCGCAAATAAGTACTGAAGTTTTGCTCGCGCTGGATGCAGAGAGTCGCGGGAAGGTGGAGAGTTTAGTAAAGTCTGCCGTGGCTGCAGGTGGCTCTGTGTATATGGAACCGCAAGATCACGGGTGGATGTATCAACATAGCTTTGCGGATTTAGATGGCCACCAATGGGAGATTCTTTATATAGATGAAGGGGCCGTTCCGAAATAGTGCAGCCAGTCAAGTCTGGCCTATTTTATCCTTTTATTATTTTTTCCGATCTTTAATGGCGGCTTTGAAAGAAATTAAAAGATTATCCTATGAAAGTATTTCCACTGATTATCGTTGTCGTAATGCTGGCATCGTGCGTTAAGCAATCAGAAAACAAAACAACATCTATCAATCATCGGGTAGATTCTGTATTGAGTTTAATGACGCTCGAAGAAAAAATCGGACAGCTTAATCTTCCATCAGCGGGTGCTTTTGTAACCGGAGCTGTTGAAAGTTCCGACATCGCAAAAAAAATTGAGGAGGGTAAAGTGGGTGGACTCTTCAACATCAAGACGGTTGCCAATATAAAAGAGATGCAAAAGATTGCGGTTGAAAAAAGCCGCCTCAAAATTCCTTTAATTTTTGGCATGGATGTGATTCACGGTTATGAATCTGTTTTTCCTATTCCGTTGGGGTTGAGTTGCAGTTGGGATATGAAGCTGATTGAGCGCAGTGCACGCATTGCCGCACAAGAGGCAAGTGCCGATGGTATCAACTGGACATTTTCGCCCATGGTTGATATTTCACGCGACCCACGATGGGGCCGCATATCAGAAGGCAGTGGGGAAGACCATATCTGGGTTCTGAAATTGCCAAAGCTATGGTTCGAGGGTATCAGGGTAATGATTTGACGGCGAGCAACACGATTATGTCTTGTGTAAAACATTATGCGCTTTACGGTGCTTCCGAAGCTGGGCGCGATTACAATACGGTTGACATGAGTCGACAAAGAATGTACAACGAGTACCTGCCGCCCTATAAAGCGGCCGTTGATGAAGGTGTAGGAAGTGTGATGGCTTCGTTTAATGAAATAGAAGGTATTCCGGCAACAGCCAACAAATGGTTGCTTACGGATGTGCTCCGTAACCAATGGGGCTTTAAAGGTTTTTTAGTTTCGGATTATACGGGCGTGAGCGAAATGATCAATCATGGGATTGGCGACCTGCAAACAGTTTCGGCACGCGCCCTCGATGCAGGGCTTGATATGGACATGGTGAGTGAGGGTTTGTTAACTACTCTTGGAAATTCTGTAAAAGAAGGAAAAATCTCAGAGCAACAGATTACAGAAGCATGCCGAAGAATTTTAGAAGCGAAATTTAAACTGGGCCTGTTTGATAACCCGTATAAATATTGTGATGAAGGTCGTGCGAAGAGCGAAGTATTCACTGATGCAAATAGGGCAGAGGCGCGAAGCACGGCTACACAAAGTTTTGTGCTATTGAAAAATAAGAACGATGTTTTGCCAATAAATAAATCAGGCACTATTGCTTTAGTTGGTCCGTTAGCCGATGCCAAAGAAAATATGACGGGCACGTGGAGTGTCGCTGCGAGATTCTCGGAATCGATTTCTGTGCTTGAGGGGTTGAAGAAAGCGGTAGGCACGAATGCTAAAGTTGTATATGCGAAGGGAGCGAACCTGACGGAAGATGAAACGCTGGAAGCAAACTCAACGTTATTTGGAAAATCTCTGCATCGCGATAAGCGAACTGCTGTGGAGTTACGAGATGAAGCCGTGCGTATTTCGAAGAATGCCGATGTAATTGTTGCGGCTGTTGGTGAAGCTGCTGAGATGAGTGGCGAGGCGGCCAGCAGAACAAACATTGAAATTCCTGAAACTCAAAGAGAATTATTGAAAGCATTATTAAAAACCGGTAAGCCCGTTGTGCTTGTCTTATTTACCGGTCGGCCACTGGTGCTAACCTGGGAAGAAGAAAATATACCAGCTATTCTTAAATGTTTGGTTTGGCGGAAGCGAAGCCGGTGATGCTATTTCCGATGTGTTGTTTGGCGATGTTAATCCATCGGGAAAACTATCAGCAACGTTTCCACAAAACGTAGGGCAGGTACCTATCTACTACGCACATAAAAATACAGGTCGGCCATTGAGAGGACCTTGGTTTCAAAAGTTCCAATCCAACTACCTCGATGTATCTAATGAACCTTTGTATCCCTTTGGTTTTGGGTTGAGTTATACTCAGTTTGGATATGATGAGATTAAACTAAGCGCTACGGAAATTGCTTCATCAGATTCTTTGCAAGTCTCGATTAAGGTAACTAACCAAGGTAAGCGAGACGGTAGCGAGGTAGTTCAACTTTACATTCGCGATCTTGTAGGTTCGGTGACGAGGCCTGTGAAAGAGTTGAAGAGATTTCAAAAAATCAATTTAAAGGCTGGCGAAACTAAAATGGTAAGTTTTACCTTGGGTACAAAGGATTTGTCTTTCTATAATTCGGATTTGAAGTTTGTTGCTGAGCCTGGAAAATTTCAGGTGTTTGTGGGAGGTAACTCGAGAGATGTAAAGCAGGCAGAATTTTCGCTAAAATAAGAGAAGCCGAATCTGAAGGGCTTAGCTAGTTTTTCTTCTTTTTACTGCTACTCTTTGATTTCGTCATGCTTTTATTTTTGCCATTGGTAGAGCGAGGTTTGGGCAACGAGGATTTCAACGCAGCAGCTGGCTCACCGGATGACTTGGTCTTGTAATGTTGTTTAGTCTGAATGATCCTGCAAATTCCAAAAGATGCTGAAAGAAAGAGTTCTCTCCGTTGGCCATATAAATCAGGGGCACCTGGTTTTCCATGAATATCAGGCGGACCAGCCGGATTTTTTAATTGATCCAGATAGGATGAATTTCGGGTATCAAAAATGCCAAAGTTAGCGCGACCATCAAAGTTGATACTCCAGTCATCATTCAAATCAAAATCCGATCGCAAGCCCACCGCACCAAAAAGTTGAAACGCATTAAACTTATCCTTCGAAACATAAACTTCTTTATCCATATCCGGAACAAACACGCCATCATAAACAATCTCATACCCTGGGTCGGTTGGCACACTAACTCCGGGCGGGTATTTAAGTTTAGTCGATTGCCCCGGTGAGCTGATTGTATAGGTTTCCTGGCCTTTAATTAAAAAGCTTGGTGCTAAAGAAGCAACCAGGCTTAACCGAAAGAAAGACATGTCGTTAATGTGTATTTTAAGCAGCAACGGGCACACTGAAATAATTCATCTGCACATCCCTTGTTCCAACTTCACCGCCTGTTGTATTCTTAATAATAAATTTTTGGCCGTTCGTGTATAATTTGGGGTTAATAAGATTCCAAGCCTACCGGTCGTACCCATAAGAAAAGCCAACAGGCGTGGCTCGAATGGTTAGCTTGCCATAGAAGCGAGGATCTTTGCTTAATCCCTGATCAATCGTAAAGGGAAAATTGAACCCACCGAAAACTCCAAAGGCCTCTACATTTTGTGCTGAGGCTTGGGTAAAAATAATTAATAAAAAGCCTGTAAATACGGCCTTCATTTGGGGTGTTAGGTTGGGTTATTACCTTCTAAAGTTAAGCCAAAAGCAAGTATTTTGTTTTTGGCAGAACTACAAATCTAAGATAATTGAGCAAATATAGTACAGCCTTTTTTCCACATTTGGCGTACTTTTGAGCACTTTTAGCGGGTTTACTTATTTTGAAAATGAAATACTTCAGCGTACTGACGGATCGTGTGAGAGGGAAAGGAAATATTTACGTGGCTTTGCTCTTAAGCCTGCTTTTAATAATGAGCATATACTCGCTTAGCCGTATAGGCTTCTATATCTATAATGCAGATTTTTTTTCGGGTATGAACGCTGGGCGTCTTGCACGGATTATGTTGGGCGGACTAAAGTTTGACCTATCTGCCATACTCTATTCAAACTCGCTTTTCATTTTGTTGATGATATTGCCGATCACATTCAGGTTTAAGAACTGGTATCAACAATTTCTGAAAGGGTTATTTATTGTTACAAATTCAGTGGCGCTTGCAATAAATACGGCCGACTTTGTTTACTATCGTTTTACACTTAGAAGAACAACCGTGAGCGTTTTTAGCCAATTTAAAAACGAACAGAATGGGGCGGCACTCTTTTTTCAATTTGTTTGGGACTACTGGTACATGGTTTTGTTTTGGATGGCTTTAGTTGCTTTGCTCGTTATAGGCTATAAGAAAATAAAATATTATGGGCCTCAATTAGAAAATCGCTGGTCCTTTTATATCAGTGGCCTTGCCATGATGGCCTTAATCGGGTATCTGTTTTTTGGCGGGGCGCGGGGAGGTTTCCGTCATAGCACACGCCCCATCACACTAAGTAATGCTGCTGAGTTTGCGAAAGAACCAAAAGATATTAATCTCGTTCTTAATACACCATTTGCATTGATGCGAACAGCCAGGACTACTGTGATTGAGAAAGCAAATTACTTTCAAACGGACGAAGAATTGAGTCGAGCATTTAATCCATTAAAAATTCCAACGGACACTATTCCTTTCAAATATGATAATGTGGTGGTGATCATCATTGAAAGTTATAGTAAAGAGTTTGTTGGTAAGTATAATGCATGGATGGACCCTTCACGGTACAAGGGGTACACGCCATTTCTCGATTCGTTGATTGGTGTAAGCAGGGGGTATCAATACTCGTTTGCCAATGGCCGTAAGTCGATTGACGCGATGCCATCGGTAATCTGCAGTATTCCTTCTATTGAGGTGCCATATGTACTTTCCCATTATTCGGCAAACAAAGTGAATAGCACAGCCAGTCTATTAAAGGAGAAGGGATATTACTCAGCTTTTTCATGGCGCACCAAATGGATCGATGGATTCAACTCGTTTGCTAACCTGGCTGGCTTTGATGATTATTTTGGAAAAGATGAATACGACAATGACGATGACTATGATGGCAGCTGGGGAATTTGGGACGATAAATTTTTGCAATTCTTTGCGCAGAGGGTAAATACATTTAAACAGCCCTTCGATGCCACGCTGTTCACGGTTTCATCCGATCATCCATACAACTTACCGAAGGAGTTTAAAATAAATTCAAAGGGGTGATCGCGATATCTATAAAACAATTGAATACACAGATTATTCTCTGAAAAAGTTTTTTGAAACCGCCTCTAAAATGGATTGGTACAAGCACACGCTGTTTGTCATTACGGCCGATCACGCTTCCGCAGAAATCGCTTACCCGGAATATAATACGGCCTGGGGTTATTTTTCAATACCTGTTTTCTTCTATCAACCTGAAAAGAACTGGAGTGAATTTAAACCTGAGATCATTCAACAAATTGATATTATGCCTACTATTTTAGGTTATCTGCATTACGATAAACCCTATGTTGCTTTTGGTCGCGATATTTTTAAGGAAAACGAAGAACCTTCTGCCTTTAATTATCTAAATCAGGTTTATCAATTTTTTCAGAGTAATTATCTCTTGCAATTTGATGGCAAGAAATCAGTAGGCCTTTATGATTTTAAATCAGATCGCTTACTTAAAAATAACTTAGTTGCGCAACTTCCTGATACAGTTGCGAAAATGGAGGCACATTTAAAAGGCTTGATTCAACAATATAATAATAGAATGGTTGACGATGATTTAACGCGGGAGGGGAGCCAAATTAAGAAATCAATTAGCACCCACTAATGTTTTGAACCTTTAGCTCTAAGCTAAGTTATGGTAAACAGTTTGCACATCGTCATCTTCTTCTAAGGCACTTACACATTCCATTACCTCATCCTGTTCGGCTTCACTTAACTCTTTGGTTGTTGTCGGTAGGTATTGCAGTTCAGAACTTTTGGGCTCCAGATTTTTGATTCAAGAAACTTTTGCATGTGACCGAATTCTGTGAATTTGGTATAGATGATGATTTCTTCCTCGTCACGTTGAATATCTTCGGCCCCGGCATCAATTAAGTCAAGCTCCAGTTCATCAAGATTTAAACAGTGGGATCGAATTTAAAAACGCCTTTGCGTTCAAACAGAAACATAACGGAAGCCGAGTTGCCCATGGACCCACGTTTTTTGAGAAGAGCAGCCTCACATTGGCAACGGTCCGTGTTGGATTATCCGTAGCGCATTCTACAACAACGGTACCCCATGTGGAGCGTACCCTTCATAAATTACTTCTTGAAAATCCTTTTCTTCTTTGCTGGATGCTCGTTTTATAGCCGCATCCACCCGGTCCTTGGGCATGTTTATCCCCTTGGCGTTTTGAATAGCCATGCGCAAGCGCGGGTTGTTATCGGGATTGGGGCCGCCTTGCTTTACTGCAATGGCAATGTCCTTTCCAATTCGTGAAAAGCCCTTGGCCATGCGGTCAAAGCGGGCAAACATTTTGTGTTTTCTTTTTTCAAAAATCCGTCCCATAGTCCTAATAAAAAATTCGAAGGGTAAAAATAGGAAAATGAATGCAGATAGGCACCCCAAAAGAAGAACTTTGACTATATGAATTTGTATTTCTAAATTGGTAAGATGGGAAAACAAGATAAACGTGTAGATGCCTACATTCTTAAGTCGGCAGATTTTGCCGTTCCTATTTTAACTCATTTGCGCGAACTCGTTCACCTGGCTTGCCCCGAGGTGGTGGAAGTAATTAAATGGAGTTTCCCAAACTTTGAGTACAAAGGGTTGATGTGCAACATGGCAGCCTTTAAGAATCATTGTTCTTTCGGATTCTGGAAAGCATCATTAATGAAAGACAAAACCTTGGTTAAAAATGCAGAGAGTGAGTCTTCGATGGGGCACTTGGGGCCAATAAAATCTCTTAAAGATTTACCGTCTGATAAAGTTATCATTCAGTATATAAAGGAAGCCGCTAAACTAAACGAAGCCGGTATTAAGGTAGAGAAAAAGAAACCCGTAAAAAAAGAGTTGGTAATACCTCCTTACTTTATCAAAGCCCTAAAGGCTAACAAGGCTGCCCTAAAAACTTTTGATGGTTTTAGTTATTCCAACAAAAAGGAATATGTGACTTGGATTACCGAAGCCAAAACAGAAGCTACCCGAACAAGCAGAATGGCCACGGCCATTGAATGGATGGGCGAAGGTAAAATCAGGAATTGGAAGTATCTTTAATTGAATTAATTAAATTGATTCCTGTTTTTTATCCAGCGTTAAGCATCCAACCACCTCGTGATAACACTTTTCTCTTACTCACTTTCGTATGCTGAACTCTCCCTTGTTTTGCTGGTGGCCCTATTCATTGGCATGGCCAAAACAGGCGTACACGGCACGGGTATTTTAGCAGTACCGATACTGGCAACTGTATTTGGGGGGCATCGCTCCAGCGGAATTTTGTTGCCGATATTAGTGATGGGCGATACTATGGGTGTGATTTACTATCACCGCCATGCATCCTGGAAACATTTAAAACTATTATTTCCATGGGCTGCTGTTGGTGTTATTTTAGGAACAATCGTGGGAGTTATATCAACGATCAGATTTTTAAAATGATCATGGGTGCCATCATATTAATCAGCGTGTTCATTATGATTTGGATTGAGCAGGGTGGGCATCAGGACAGAGTTCCAACCAATAAGTTGTTTGCCCATGGTATGGGAATAGTTGGTGGCTTTACTTCTATGGTAGGAAATCTTGCAGGTTCAGTCATGGGTATCTACCTATTGTCAACCCGGTTACCTAAAAACGCCTACATAGGTACCGCGGCCTGGTTCTTTATGGTGGTTAATTGGTTTAAATTTCCATTTCATGTTTTTGTGTGGCATACCATTTCGGTAAATACGGTGTTGTTCGATTTACTAACACTGCCCGTTATTCTTTTGGGAGCCTATTTAGGTGTTTTGACCATTAAGAACTTTTCTGATAAAAATTTTCGGTGGTTTATTATTGTTATGACATTGGTTGCTGCTATGGGTATGATTTTTTAATCTTTGCAGTATGAAACCTGTTAACATCAAAGAGAAGTTTAGTCTATTTTCAGAAATCTGGACACCTAAAATTATTGGTGAGTTGAACGGCCAATATGTGAAGTTAGCCAAGTGAAAGATGAATTTGTCTGGCATAGTCACGAACAGGAAGATGAGTTGTTCATGATCTTCAAAGGCACATTATACATGGATTTTCGGGATAGAACAGAAGTGGTAAGAGAAGGAGAAATGATTGTTGTACCCAAAGGGGTGGAACATAACCCCAGAACCAATGGTGAAGAAGTTTGGGTTTTGCTCTTTGAGCCAAAAGAAACAGGGCATACGGAATAGTTGAGAACGAGCGCACCGTGCATAACCAAAATGGATCTAGTCTTAAGAATAATCCCGATATTGGTCTTTGATAAAATCTGAATTATGAGAATTATTCTGTTGGGATGCTTATTAAGTTTTACCCTTCTGCTTCAGGGGCAAGATCCCTTGCGCTTCGAGAAAGAAGTCAACGAATTGGTTGCGGGGGATAGTGCAGTTAATAAAAAGAAACTCATTCTCTTTACGGGCAGCTCCAGCATTCGTTTTTGGAAAAGTTTGAAATCAGATTTTCCAGCAATCAACACATTGAACAACGGGTTTGGTGGATCGGAGATGACGGACTTACTTTATTATGCGGATCAATTGATCATAAAGTATAATCCTAAGGAAATATTTATTTACGAAGGCGATAACGATCTGAATTCAGGCAAGAAGGTTTCTGAAATTCTGCAGGCAGCCAATCAGCTGTTGACTCTCATTCGAGAGCGGCTTCCTAAAAACGTGAAAGTGTTTTTTATTTCGGCCAAACCGAGTATTGCGCGGTGGGCATTGAAAGAAAAGTATCTCGACTACAACAGACAATTAGAGGCATGGACCAAAACTGAAAAGAGAGTCTACTTTGTGGATGTATGGGCACTGCTGGTAGATGCGCAAGGCGAAGTATGGAAAGATATTTTTATTGCTGATGGCCTGCATTTAAATGAAAAGGGTTATAAAATTTGGGCCGATGCGATTAAAAAATTCCTTTAAGATGTATCAGCATCCTCATTCTTTACAGGCTCGTTCATGTATCTAAAACTTTTCGTGCTGCTTTTGTTGTATACATTTCTCCCAATCGCGCAGGGGATGGCACAGGATAATGTTGAGCGCCCCATGCCGGCTATGATTACGCATCTTACAGCAGCCCATCGCGATATTTTGAGAATAAAAGATGCCCCTAAACACAATATTTTTCAAAAGATTTTATGTTTTCAGGTTAACTGTCGCAGAGAAGCGGTTGGCTGAAGTCTCAAAAAGAAAGAAGATTTAATGACTATAAGAATGTACCGCAGGTTCGGAATGCAAAAAAAATGAAGAAGCCAGAACCAGAAGCATTGGTTCATACCACGGAGCCACCGGCACCTAAGCCTGATACGGCAGCTATCAAAAAATTAATTGAACCCATGATTAAAAAAGAAGTAGCCAGGAAAGAAGGTTTACTCTTAGTGAGGTATTGTTCGATAAGAATAGCCCCGAAATTAAAATGGAAGTTAGTTCGCGCCTGGATATGCTGTGGATATTTTAAAGAAGAGTCCAAACACAATGGTTACAATACTTGGCCATACCAGATAACACAGGTCGTGAAGCCTACAATGTTCGATTATCGACCAGCCGTGCCAAGCGGTAGGTAATTATTTAATTGATCATGGTATTGCGGGCGCATTCAGTTTTGAAGGCCAGGGAAGTTCAGAACCCATTGCCGACAATACTTTTGAAGAAGGCCGTATGAAAAATAGACGGGTTGAGATTATTTTGAAGGAGTAAGTTGCCTTATATTCCTGAATAAAAAATAGCAACCAATAGTTTACTTCATTTGTAAAATTTTTGCTACGAAAAAGTCTTAGTTTAGATTCTCTCTCGTATCTATGTTACAAAAATCGGTAATTCATTTGGACTTGCATTTGCCAATATCCGGTCCAATTTATTCCATACATTTCTTTCTGTGCTGGGTATTGTTATTGGAGTGGCATCATTGGTCTCGATACTGTCTTTAATAGATGGCATGGAGAAGCTTACGTGTGAGCAGATTTCCAGCACCACTTCGCTCAATGCAATTATTCTGCAAACCAATCTTTACAGAAATGTAAATGACGTTCGTATAAAGCGCGACACCTTTCAGGTAATCGATTATGATCATTATAAGGAACTGAAGAGTATTCTCACCAAACCAGCAAAGGGTGTTTTTAGAACATCCTTGATAGGCGAGGCAAAGTTAACAGATAGCCTTAGCATTGGCACCAATGCCTGGACAAGTGCCACCGCCATCCGCGATGATACCTCAAAATTTACTGGCGCTATCTATCAAGGTACCGATGTGGATCAAAAGAAAAAGATTGTAGTGGTGAACCATGCATTTTTAAAGGCAACCAAGTATGAACATGAGGTGCAATTGATTGGCAAAAAAATCAATTTCCTTGGTCAGGAGCTTGAGATTATTGGTATAGTGCCAGAACCAAAAGTGAAAGCACCCCAAATTTATTTTCCTATTTCTTTATTGTCTCTTTCAGAATTGGAATCTCATCCGCCCATGGTATACTTTGATGCAGAGAGAACGGAAGACATTCCTGCCCTTAAGGAAGAGATCACATTGTGGTTGGCAAAAAATTATAAGCAGTCTGATGGTAATTTCATTATTCAAACTAATGACGCCAGGATTGAACAGGCAACCAAAGCGTTTTTAGTCTTTCGGGTCGTCATGGGGTTAATCGTTGGTATCTCAGTAATCGTTGGTGGCATTGGGGTTATGAATGTGCTCCTGATTTCGGTGACGGAACGCACGGCTGAAATTGGCATTCGCAAAGCAACAGGTGCAAGCCGGAAGGATATTATCCTTTATTTTTAGCTGAGTCAATCACCGTGTCAGCCTTTGGTAGTTTTTTAGGTTTGGTGCTTGGGGTTTTAGGAACCATGGCCGTTATTCCCATTGTGCGGGCCGTTACCGAAGTTCCTTTTCAAGCGGCCCTATACCGTCAATACCTTTATCTTAATTTCTATTATTTCTGTTTTGGTCGGTATTATTCTTTGGAACCTATCCCGCCATTCGGGCGCGCGGCTAAACCCTGTTGATGCTATCCGGCACGAATAAAAATTGTTAAAAAAATCTTGAGCGGTAATAGGGGTATCGCGGGTCTGGCTTGTCTTAGGGGTATAAAATTCAATAGTATGAAACCCCGATTCTTAGTTATCCTATTCTTAGCAGGCATGGTAGCGTTTGCAGCTTCAGCCCAGGAAGTTCAATCAATTTTTAAAGGCGCAAAAACCACTGGCGGATATGGCGCGCTATCCAATAAATTCACTACCATTCAAGGCCAGTATGCCAATTTGTGCGAAGTATATGGTGGAGTGTTTCTTAACCGAAAATGGATGCTGGGTTTATCCTTTGCGGGATCTACCAATTATATAGAAGTACCTTTCGAATACAGTGCTAGCCCTTTGCAGCCTATGACTTATCAATATAGTCAGGGCGGGTTGATGTTGGAGCGTATAATTGGCTCCAACAAATCAGTTCACCTTGTTTTAAATTTATTTACTGGGGCGGGATTTACCATGCAGTATAATCGCAATTACTTGTATGGTTATGATTACGACTATCCGAATGCTATTCATGACGAAAATTGGTTCTATGTCGTAGAGCCTGGAGCCCAGTTGGAGATCAATCTATTCCGGTGGATGCGCTTTAGCCCGGGAATTTCCTATCGCAAAACGTATGGAAGTTCGAGCCTTGGCTTGTCCGACAATGATCTGAGTAACTGGTCATATAATGCTACCTTAAAGTTTGGTGGTTTTGGTAAACGAAACAGAGAAACAGACTAATGACCCTTTGCACATTGTAATCCAAAATTGTCAGTTAGGTTACAATCAGCTAACGAGGTTGTCTCTCTAATCCTCTGGATGTGTATTATTGATTACCTTTCCATTAAAAATGGGCATGAAATATTCGCTGGCAACTATCTTATCTTGTGCATTACTAATATTTCTTAGTCAGTGCACGAATAGACAACAATCGGGATCAAATACTGCAACAGCTCATCATTCCGAACAGATAGCTAAGGTACTCAAGGCGCATGGTGGTTTTAACCGGTGGGCAGAAATGAAGACTTTAAAGTTTTCTAAGAGTGGCGAACATCATTTGATTGACCTCAATTCGCGCAAAGTGCTGGTAGAAGGAGAGAAGCGTACTATCGGATTTGATGGCAAAGATGTTTGGGTGGTGCCCGATAGCCTAACCACCGGAGCGCGGTTTTACCACAACTTGTTTTCTATTTTTATGCCATGCCTTTTGTGTTGGGTGACCCCGGCATCCACTATGACGATGCGGGAAGCAAAGAACTCTTTGGGATGAACTTGCGTGGAATAAAGATTTCGTACGGAGATGGAGTGGGCGACTCGCCAAAAGATAATTACATCCTGTATTACGATGAATCGACAAATACGATGAAGGCTTTGATGTATACGGTAACGTTTCGTAGCCAGGAGTCGAGCGATAAATTTAATTTAATCAAGTATGATGAGTGGCAAGATGTTAACGGAATCTTGCTACCTAAGAAAATTCAATGGTATAATTTCAAGAATGATTCGATAGGTGAAATGCGCAATGAAGTACTATTTACGGAGGTTTCGCTATCCACGGATCAGGTCGATCAAGGTTTGTTTGCCATTCGCGATGGTGCTGGTATTGCAGGAATGCAATAAGAATAGGGCCCTGAACCAAATGCGGTAAAAATGGTTATCAGTAATTAAGTTTGAACTACCTTTTTTATGAAATGGCTTGATGTTTTACAGTATGCTTCGAAAGGAAATCTAACTCCACCCAGTCGAGTGAGAAAACCGAGGACGAGTGGAAGACGATTTTAACCGCTGAAGAATTTCAGGTAACCCAGAAAAAAGGGAACAGAACATGCTTTTTCGGGCGAGTATTGCGAAGCCCATGAAGCGGGACTCTATGCCTGTCGCTGTTGTGGAACAGTACTCTTTGATTCTCGCACCAAGTTTGAATCCGGAACAGGGTGGCCAAGTTTTGTCTCTTCTGTGGTGCCCAACGTAATCAAGTATACAAAAGACACCACCTATGGTATGACGCGGGTAGAAGTTGAATGTAATGTCTGCGACTGCCATTTAGGTCATGTGTTTCCCGATGGTCCTCCTCCAACCGGCCTTAGGTTTTGCATTAACTCGGCTTCGATTAAACTTGTCAAATAGATACTGGATAAGTATCTGGAATCTAACATCCGGTATCTCAGTACAACTTTTTCGCGGTTCACTACATCTCATCCCCAGATAAGGTCACGAAAGTTTATTGAATCCCCGATTTTCACCACTTTTGATCAAGACCCAAGCCGTATGCTACGCAACTACCTTAAAATGCTTTTCGTTCGCTTTGGCGAAGTAAGGTTCATTCTTTTATCAATGTATTGGGCTTAAGTCTGGGTATAGCCTGTTGTGTGCTCATTGCGCTATTTGTTAAAGATGAATGGACGTTTGATACGTTTCATACCAAAGCCGATCGTATTTATCGGGTATATGCGCGTGAGGATTACGGCAAAGATGAAAAGTTCTTTTATACCACAACACCATTCCCCATGGGGCCAGCCCTTAAGGACAACTTTGCAGAAGTTGAAAATCAGGTTCGCATCAATAATATTGGCAGTCCCGTAAAAGTGGGTGAGAATTTATTCAATGAACAGATCACGATAGGCGGTCAGGATTTTTTCGAGCTTTTTGATTTTGAAATAGTAAATGGCAATCGCGAAGCCTTGCGCGAACAAAGTGGCATCGTGCTTACACAAGCAACTGCGAAGAAATATTTTGGCGAGACGGATCCCATTAACAAAACAATCTCCATTCAGTTAGATACCACATTTGAAGAGTTTACTGTAAAGGCGGTCACCGCTAATCTGCCAACAAATTCAAGTATTCAATTTGAGGTCTTGATTTCAGATCTTAACTATCCAAAGCTCTATAACCCACGTGTACTTACATCGGCCTGGTTTGATATTAATCCCAGAAACCTATGTGCTGCTAAAAGAAGGTATTGACTCTAAGGTATTAGAAAGTAAGTTCCCTTCGGTGTTTCTTACACTCCTTGGTGAGGAAGCTTTTAAGGAGAGCCATTACGCACCTGGCTTACAGCCTCTGACTGGAAATCCATCTTGATACAAGTTATCCCATAGGATGGCCTCTGGTTAACGATCCAAAATATAGCTATATTCTTGCGGCAATTGCTGTACTCATTCTGCTTGTGGCGTGTATCAATTTCGTAACGTTATCTATCGGGCGGTCGATGAAGCGGGCCCGCGAAGTGGGTATCAGAAAGGTAGTGGGCGCGGAACGTAAACAATTGATCTTTCAGTTTATTGGGGAAGGCAGTAATTGTTACAGTGATTGCGCTGGTTATTGGTGTTGTCCTATCGATTCTTGGATTACCAGTCTTCAATGATTTTTCAGGTAAGCAATTGCTGTTTGAGTTTAATGGATTTACAATTTCACTAATTGCATCACTGATTGCTATCATCGGTATTATGGCGGGCAGCTATCCGGCCTTTGTGTTGTCAGCCTTTAAGCCGATTGCAATTTTAAAAGGCTCGCTTCAAACCGGTAATAACAAACAACGCGTGCGGCAGATGCTGGTGGGGGTACAACTTGTTCTTTCAATTTTCTTGATTTCGAGCACGCTGATCATGCGCGAACAGCTTGCATTTTGCAAAACAAAAATCTGGGATTCAATAAAGAACAATTAGTCGTAGTTCAACTCAGCGTTCCAAATACAGGTCGATTACCACAACGGGTAAAAGCAGGTTTTGATAAAGCTGAATTATTCAAAACAGAGTTGTCTAAAATACCTGGTATTGCAGCCGTATGTGCTAGCGCACATGATTTTGGTAATGGTGGCTGGACTAACATTGGTTACACCGATGATCAAGGCACGTATCGCACGTTCGATATGAATATTGTTGATGATGAATATATACCGGTAATGAAAATGGAGATGGTGTGGGGTCATAATTTTTCTGATAATAATCCTTCCGATGAGAGACGCTCTATCATCGTTAATGAAGCGTTCGCAAAAGTCTATGGCTGGACTAATCCGGTTGGGATGAGCATCCCCGGAAAGGGTTTTGCCGATCATGAAGTAATCGGAATTGTAAAAGATTTTAACTACGCATCCTTGTACACCTCGGTGCAACCATTAGTGATGGTGGAAGATCCAATAATAATATTGAGTGGTTTGGAGAATATTAGTATGGAAAGTAGTCCCATTCCAAAATTGATGATCCGGCTAAAGCCTGAGAATATGGCTGTCACATTAGATCAAGTTAAGGAGTCGTGGGATCGTTTAACTGGTAGCGAAGAATTTGCTTTCACGTTTGTGGATCAGGCCATGGACAATCAATACCGCAGTGATCAGAACTTAGGAAAGATTGTAAGCATCGCCACATTGCTTGCTATGATCATCGGAAGTTTAGGGTTGTATGCTCTGGCTTCGTTAGCGATGCAAAATCGTACCAAAGAAATTTCCATTCGTAAAGTAATGGGTGCCACGGAGCAATCGCTGCTAGTGTTGCTTTCCAAGGACTATGTGTATCTGATTGCCGGTTCATTATTTTTATCGGTGCCTATCACCTGGTATCTGATGAATAATTGGCTGCAGTCCTTTGAATATCGGGTAGGGGTAAGCTGGCAGGTATTTGCTGCTGCCGGTGGTTTATCCTTATTGGTTGCCCTGCTGACTATCAGCTATCAGGCCATAAAAACTGCATGGACAAGACCAGCTGAAATGTTGAAATATGAGTGAAAATGGATGCTGGTCTGGATTCTTGATACTAGCGACCAGTAGCGGTTTATGGTTAAGGATATTGGTTTCTTCGATGTTGGTTAAATTAATTTTATTTCTTTGACAAAATTGTAACAAATCAGAAAATATTGAGTATATATGTTTGACAAAACGTATAGTAATGAACAAAGACTATTTGGGAGAGTTTGAAGAATTGGTGTTAACCATGGTAGGTATCCTTCAGGAAGAAGCATACGGAAACGCAATTGTTAATGAAATAAGGGAGCGATTGGGTCGGGAGTCCAACCTAAGTGCTGTACATGTAACACTTTACCGATTGGAAGACAAAGGTTTTGTGAAGTCAAGCATGGGTGGAGCTACCAACACGCGGGGTGGAAGACGCAAACGAATTTTTACAATAACCAATGCTGGCCTTGCCATGTTACGAACAATGAAAGAGGCTAGGACCGATTTGTGGAAACTAGTGCCAAAACTAAACTTCAATGTCAGTTAAATGATGACAAGAAACACCAATCATATAAATCGTTGGTTGCACCTTTTGGAGTGGGCTTGTCCGCCCTCTTTATATGAAGGTATTGAAGGTGATTTGCTGGAACAATATGAGTTGGATACAAAAACCATTGGCGAAAGTAAGGCAAAAAGAAAGTTCATCTGGGCTGTTATAAAATTTTTAAGACCCGGCATCATTTTAAGAAACAGATTTACAGTATCAATAATCAGCACCATTATGATAGGAAATTATTTTAAAGTAGCCGGGCGCAACATTCGAAAGCGCAAGTTCTATTCATTCATCAACGCCTTTGGTTTAAGTATTGGCCTGGCGTTTTGTATGTTAATTGGTCTTTACATTCAGGATGAAAAGGAGTTCGACCAGTTTCATGAAAACAAAAGTTCAATCTATCGGATTGAAGAAAAAAGTTTTGACACCTGGAAGCATGATTCGGACGATCCTTATAGTCGGTCTGCATGGATACAGACAGGACTGGGTCCTGCACTAAAGGATGAACTTCCCGAAGTAAAATATGCGACTCGATATAACAGTGATAACAGGGGTATTTTCAGGTACGAAGAGAAAGTTTTTACGGAAAGCCTTACCTATGTAGATGCAGACTTCTTTAAGATGTTTTCATTTCCATTGATAAAGGGAAATGCTGATCGAATCTTTCTTGATAAATCTGAAATCGTATTAACTCCCGCTATTGTCAAAAAGTATTTTGGAGATGTTGATCCAATTGGTAAAACGATTCTCATTGATGACGAGGGCGAAAAATCATATACAGTAACTGGTGTGATTGAGCCAGCCCCGGCTAATTCAAGTCTTCATTATGACATATTGATTTCGCAAGAAAACAGAAGCTACTACGAACGCAACATGAATAATTGGGGAAATTTTAATACCCCAACCTTTGTGCAATTAAATTCAGAGGCTGATTTAACTATTTTCAAAACGAATTTAGATAAGATCATTGATAAATACATGCGAGATAAATTAGAAAAGTGGAGAAAAGAATCTACTATACAAATACCCACTGATGTTAAAATGCTGGAGTATGAATTTACGGCTTTGCCCGATTGGCATTTAGAAAAAGAAATCCGTTCGGAGATGGTAAGCGACCCGCAATACTCAATTATTTTAGGGGGTATTGCAATATTTATCATGCTGCTCGCGTGCATCAATTATATTTCATTATCACTAACCACTTCCGCTTCGCGAAGAATAGAAGTTGGAGTGCGCAAGGTAGTTGGGGCGCAACGCAATCAATTAGTCTATCAGTTTAGTTTTGAATCACTTATGCTTTCACTCGCATCAATGGTTATAGGATTTGGTCTCGTAGTATTGTTTTTTACCAGCCTTTAACGAGTACACTGAAAAAGGAATAGCGTTAACAATGCCCAAGGTAATCCAGTTGGTTTCAGTTGGGTTTCTTCTCAGCACAGTTGTTGGACTGTTAGCTGGAAGTTATCCTTCCCTTTTTCTTTCGCGGTTTAAACCAGCAGCTGTTTTAAAAGGAGGTTTTACTTCACGCCTGCAAGCGGGCTTTACAAAACCGCTGGTTGTATTACAGTTTGCTTTGTCGGCTTTCCTTATTATCAGTTCGGTTATGATGTATCGGCAGATGCAATATATCACTACCAAAGATTTGGGATATAGGAAAGACCAAGTGTTGGTAATACCCACACAAACCGGTTGGAATGAACAAGCTAATCGTGCGGTCGAACAAGTTAGAGCCCGTGCCAGTTCAGAACCAGCCATTGCCTCCCGTAACAGGCACGAGTTCTTCCTTTAACCAAGGCTATTCGCGATATGGGTATAAAATTAAGGGCGAACAAAAATCAGCTTACGTGTATGCGGCTGACCCATTTTACATACCCACGCTGGATATCCAAATGGTTGCGGGTAGAAATTTTGATACAGCCATTGCCAGCGATACAGCTGGTGTTATTGTGAATGAAGCACTTGTTCGGGATATGAAATGGACCGATCCGTTAAATGAATATTTAAATTGGCGCGAAGATTCTGTTGGTTTAGGCTCCCCAATTATTGGCGTGGTAAGGATTATCACTTCTTATCACTGGAGCAAAAGTTTGAACCGATGTTTCTGTCTATGGATAAAAAAACATTGGTTACCTAACAACATTAATGGTTCGACTAAAGTCTAATGTTGTAGCGGGTGGACTTGAAAAGGTTAAGTCCATATGGATGGAGTTGTTCCCAGATAAACCTTTTGATTATACTTTTTAGATGAAGACGTGGCGAAACAATACAAAAGTTATCAGCGCTGGATGAGTATCATGGGATTAGCAACCGGCTTTGCTATTCTTATTTCTTGTTTGGGATTGTTTGGGTTGGCAGGAATCAATGCAGTTAATCGCACGATGTGAAATTGATACTGGTTGCTCGATTCTAGAAACCAGCGACCAGTATCCAGTAGCCTTGTTTTCCCCTGTTATTTGCCGAGGCTGATTCCGCCTACCAACAAGAGGAGCATAATCAGAATAACATAGTCCAATAACATAATCGCTTTGAAATAGGTACGCCAGTTATATTGACCATATTTTTTTTGAATTTGTATGTGTCGAATGGTTGCCATCAGTAAGGCAAAAAATCCAGCACAGAAAAGAATGACAGCAATTCTCCGAGGTGTTAAAAGCTCAAGCACCGGATGGGAGACTGATTCTTGAAGTTTTGAATCCAATAGTTTGTAAAGGGCAAAGCCGAAGATGAGTATATGGGTGGCTGCTTTTATCCAGGCAATTAAGGTTCGCTCATAGGAGATGAGTAATTTTTCGACCGTCATCTCCTCTTTCTCAGCCTTCTTCTTTTTTTTATCCTCTTTTGCCTCTTCCGGGTTTGTGATTTCAATTTCCTGCATAAAAATGATTTAGAATTTGGGATTAGTAGGGAACCTCAACAATTACTTTTAATAAATCACCTTGCTTAAAAATTTTATCTTCTGAAATTCCATTGATGGCGGCTATTAATTTTGTAGCATATAGATTTTGTGATCGGTCGCAAATCTCTTTTAAGGTTTCACCATCAGTCGCTTCCACCACACGAATTATTTGTTTTGTTATTTCCTTTCTTTCCTGAATAGATAAGGATGTAAAACTTTCCATGCTTGATATTAAAATAGTTTCGAACCCGGGGACTGCACTTCCCAAAATTCGGTATATGATTCCTTCATATTCTACCCAAAGAACTTTTATTGTTTGCTTTGATCGGTCCCGACTTTGTGTAAAGGAAATCTGGCTTGCTGTTAGTCCATTGATTTTGTCAGAATTAACATCAATGGAAACACCAGTTTTTTTCTTGAAAGCATCTGCAAACGCAGTCGCACCTTCCTTAGCCGACTTTGCCTTGGGTTCAATTTCCAACATCATCATAACCGATTGTGTAGTGTCTACAGCAATAATATTTGAAGGAGTATTTTGATGCAGCCACTTAGAAGGCACACTTATTTTAAACTTAAGGTCGGGATGAATAAACCAATCTCCTTTAAATACTCCTTGGCCTGGATTTTCGCCAACGATTACACCATCTAATGCTTTTAAAAAATCGTTCTTTGTTTTAAATATTTTGGTCGATTGGGCAACAGTTAATTGGGCAGATTCTTTTTTGATCCGCGATACGCGATCGGGTGTATATGGGTGGTCATTCAAATAGCCTGCCTTTTCTTTCTCACCCGTAAAAACTTCAATCGATCTATTAAGAGTGGATAAAATGTCACCCAGGGCATCAGGCTGGTATCCACTTTTTGCTGAAAGTTGAACGCCCAAGGCATCGGCTTCATATTCATCCTTGCGGCTATGCGAGGCCATCACGGCTTCTCCGCCTTTACTTAAGGGAGAAAATATTTTAGAAATGCCATCACCGGCAACTGCACTTGTTAAAATTTCTGGCGCCATTAAAATTCCGGGTACAATACTCTTCTTCCGTTGCTTGATGGAATGTCTGTCATTGGAGTGAATGATTTCGTGCCCCATTACACCCGCCAATTCATCTTCGCTATTGGCCAATATCAAAATACCTCGTGTAAAACAGACATACCCGCCTGGTAGGGCAAATGCGTTGGGTACGGCTAAATCAACAATAAAAAATTCGTAAGGAAATGGATGTGTTGACAGATTACTGACCAGATGATTTCCAATACTGGAAATAATTTTTGTTTTAGATGAATCCTGGTAGATGCCCATAGTTGCCGCAACTGCTGCCATTCCTTCGGCACCTATCTTACGATCAACCGAGTAATCCTGAGAAAAGGAAATGATGGAATGCGCTGACAAAAGCAGAAATAGAAATAGTTTCATTACTGGATATTTCTCCGCAAGATAAAAAACAACCTGTAATATTATAAAGTCATTACCCGTATTTGAATGCTTCCAAATTGGTTTGGCCCTTACCGATAAATTTTTTAATCAACAATTTAAACTGAATTATGTCTGCCCTATTCTCGCGCTGTAATTTTTTGATTAGGTCGGTCTGGGATGGATTTGATTTTCTGATAGTATGAATAACAATCGCTTTATCGTGCCAACTCCCGATTAAAGCGTCACTTTGTTTGAAAAAACGATCAATTAATTGCTTTTGATTTTTAATACGGAGTAGATAATAGATATCCTTCATCAACTTTCGCATCGTATGAAGTTCCTCAACTTTGAAGGTAGGCAACAAGCAACGCTTAAGTTCTTTGTTTTTCTTACGGAGGTATCGCTTGTAGGCACAGGATTTTACTTTTTCAATTTCCTTTAAAAATCAAACAGATAGGTGAAGGTAAGGACATCTTGTTGCCTGTCGTAATTTAAAGTTCACATCACTACATGATTTATATCATTGTTAATTTAATGGGTGTAGATGAATTTGGTGAAAGACAAAATTGAATCCCGTGAAAACCACAAGCTTATATTCCCTGAAAGTGACAAAAGAAAGTTTCCACTTTCAGTTGGCTACTATTGTTGAAGAAATGGAGGAAGTGGAAGGTCAATTTGCACGACAAGTTTCACAACTTCACGATAACTTCAAACTGAGTGGCTCGAATCTGATACATTATCTCGTATTGAGAAGTAAGGAAATCCGAGAGGCGCAAGAGTATCTGCACCATATCGGGTTATCATCGTTAACCAATTCAGAAAGTCACACATTAAGTCAGGTATTAAATGTACTAGGTTGGCTCAATCATACGCATGGAACGGTAAAGGCACCAGTATGTGATTTTGAAACAACATCCAAGTTACGACTTATCCATGAACAATTGCTTGGTGTTTTCCGATACAAGATCGTCCATATTATGGTTACATTTTCCTCCGAACTAATGCGGGATCGTATGATTGTCGAGAGATGCTCAATGAAGGAATGTCGGTGGCACGAATTAACTGCACATGATAATCAAGAGGTATGGTTGAAAATGATTGAGGTGCTTAAGAAGGCTATTGCCAAAACCGGTAAAAATTGCAAAGTGTATATGGATCTGGGTGGCCCAAAAATCAGGATTCGATTGATAGAAGCCCGAAAGAAAAAGGAGTGCTTGGAGCTTCCTGTTTCAGAAGGAAAGGAACTTATTTTATGCCCAATACCAGGCGCTGAAACAGAGGAGACGAAGAAAAGGCGCGATCGCGATATCTTATATATTGAGCCTAAGGAGATTATCACCATGGTGAAACGAGGTGAGCATATCTATTTTGATGATGGAAAGTTTGAAGCAAAGGTTATCGAAAAAGAGAACGACTATGTGGTCGTTAAAATAATCAGGATATCAACTAAGAAACCATTGTTAAAACCTCAGAAGGGAATCAACCTTCCCGATTCCGATTTATTAATTCCAGCTCTTACTGAAGAAGATAAAAGCAACATCTCTTTTATCTGTCTACATGCAGACATGGTTGGATATTCTTTTGTCAGTTCTCCAGAGGATATAGAATTGTTACGGGATGAAATCACTAAATATGCAATCCATCACAGACCAGCTATCATTCTTAAGATCGAGCGACTTTCTGCGGTACAAAATCTGCCTGCCTTAATCATGAACGGAATGAAGGATGAGGTGCTAGGAGTAATGATTGCACGCGGTGACCTGGCTGTCGAAATCGGATTTGAACGACTTAGCGAAATTCAGGAAGAGATATTATGGATTTGTGAAGCAGCGCATGTACCGGTGATTTGGGCTACACAAGTGTTAGAGACACTTAATAAAACCGGTTATACCACACGTTCAGAGATTACAGATGCCGCTATGGGCGTGAGGTCGGAATGCGTGATGCTTAATAAGGGTCGTTACATTGTTAAAACTATCAAAACACTTGGTGATATTCTTACCCGGCAGTTAGGCCATATAAACAAAAGCGATATATCATGCGCCCGCTTGGAATTGCAAAGACATTTATTCAAAACCAATCGCATTAAAAGCGCCAGATAACGTATCTTCGTTCAATGAGATTCTCTTTTGCTAGAAATTTGAAAACGTGTGTGATAGTTCTGGCATGCACAGGATTAACTAAAGCCGTAAACTCTCAGGCTTTAACGTCTTCCAACCTGCCCATCATTGTAATCAATACAAATGGTCAAACAATTTTGGATGACCCCAAAATTTCAGCTTCAATGGGTATCATTGATAATGGACCAGGTGTCGCAAACTATTCATCAGATCTTTTAGTAATTATGAAGGTAAAATTGGAATAGAAATTCGAGGCTCGTCTTCGCAAATGTTTCAAAAAACAGTTTGGTATTGAATTACGGGATGATGCGGGAGAAGGTATTAATGCTTCTTTGTTGGGTATGCCTTCCGAAGAAGATTGGGTGCTTTTTGCACCTTATAACGATAAGAGTTTGATGCGTGATGCCCTTGCGTATAAGTTAGGTCGTGACTTAGGTCAATATGCACCACGTACCCGTTTTTGTGAAGTAATAATTAATGATATTTATCAGGGGGTTTATGTGTTGATCGAAAAAATAAAACGCGATAAGAATCGGGTTGACATTAATAAACTTAATCCAGATGAAAACTCTGGCGATAATCTGACGGGAGGGTATATAATTAAAATAGATAAATCGACAGGAAGTGGTAGCGGAGGCTGGACTTCTACCTATCCACCCCCGGGCCGTAACGGAAATCAAACCATTTATTTTCAATATGATTACCCTAAAGATGTCGACATCACCAGCCAGCAGAAAACCTATATTCAACAATACATTTCAAATTTTGAAGGAACACTTGCCCGAAATGATTTTACAGATCCCGTTCAAGGTTATGCTCGCTATATCGATGTTAATTCGTTCATTGATTTCTTTATTGCCAATGAGGTGAGTAAAAAGGTAGATGGATATCGGTTAAGTACCTATCTGCATAAGCAAAAGGATTCAGATGGCGGTAAGTTGCGCATGGGGCCTATCTGGGATTTTAATCTTGGGTTTGGTAATGCAAATTATTGTACGCAGGGAAATCCGGAAGGTTGGGTTACCGCCTTCAATGATATTTGTCCACAAGATTATTGGTTGATTCCATTTTGGTGGAATAAACTTATTCAGGATGGCCATTATAGAAGTGAATTAGCCTCCCGTTGGGTTTTTCTAAGGTCAAATAAATTTGCAACTTCTAAAATCAACGCGTATATCGATTCGGTATACAATGTGCTTAATACAGTTTTACCGGGTGAATCGACAAGTGCTCAACAACGTAATTTTCAAGTCTGGCCTGTTCTGGGTCAATACGTTTGGCCTAACTATTATGTGGGGTCATCTTTCATTGATGAAGTGAACTGGTTAAAAAACTGGGTTACAAATCGAATGAATTGGCTCGATGTAAATATGCCTTCCGTGATCACCGAAGTAAATGAAGTCAGCGAAAGCATTAAAGTCACTGCGTTTCCAAATCCGTTCCAAAAGGAGATTACGTTTGAGTATTCACTTAATGGAGCAGGTACTGTTGAGATTAAATTTTTTAATTTGCTTGGACAGATGATTTTGACAGCCCGTGAAAGTCATACGGAAGCAGGTAGATATCAATTGACTTTGAAAACGGAAGCTTTACCGGCCGGTTCTTATTATTATAAGGCAACATCCGGAACTGAGTTTATCTCTGGTAAGATTATAAAGGGGGAGTGAGGCTAGTGACTTTGAGTTAAGCATACCTACAAATTTTCTTCTAATTCGTAAAAGCAGACTATGATTATTCGATTATTGTAAGCAATTTAATGCCTCAATAATCTTAAGAACGATCATGCATAACCGTAGAGAATTTATTAAGCAATCCGCTCTGGCCGGTGCGGGCATATTCCTCGCACCATCTTTGTTTGGCAGAACAATTTCTCAGAGTGAAAAAGTTGTAATTGGCGTAGTAGGCACGAACAGCCGTGGCCTTTATTTGGCAACCTTGCTGGCCAAATTGCCTGATGTTGAGATTGGTTATATCTGCGATGTAGATGCTAATGTATTAAGTAAGACTATCAGTTCGATTGAAAAGCAAACGGGTAAGAAGCCGAAAGGATATTCAGATGTCCGCAAGCTGTTGGAAGAAAAGGATCTCGATGCGGTTGTAATAGCCACCCCCGACCATTGGCATGCTCCTGCCACACTTATGGCGTTGAAAGCAGGGAAACATATATATGTTGAAAAGCCTTGTTCGCATAACCCGGCAGAAGGAGAGATACTGGTTGCAGCAGCATCGAAATACAACAAGCTTGTGCAAATGGGTAATCAACGCAGATCCTTTCCGCGCATGAACGAAGCGGTGGCAGCCTTACAAAGTGGAGTTATTGGTAGGGTATATTTTGCAAAGGGCTGGTATGCCAATGCCCGCAAGTCAATTGGTGTTGGCAAGGTAGCGCCTGTGCCAGCACATTTAGATTATGAGTTGTGGCAAGGCCCGGCTCCACGAATGCCCTATAAAGATAATCTCATTCATTACAACTGGCATTGGCACTGGCATTGGGGCACAGGCGAAGCGCTCAATAATGGCACGCACGAACTTGACCTCATGCGTTGGGGAATGGGTGTTGATTATCCTACCAAAGTAGTTTCTGCCGGTGGACGTTTTGCATTTAAAGATGATTGGGAAACGCCCGATACACAAACTATTACTTACGAATTTGCTAACAATACGGCCATTACCTGGGAAGGAAGAAGCTGTAACGATTACAGTGAATTGCAAAGCGGTCGGGGAGTAATTTTTTATGGAGAAAAGGGAACTATGGTTATACCGGGTGGAGATGATTATAAAGTGTATGAATTAGGCGGCAAGTTGATTCAGGAAGTGAAGACAACCATTCAACAGGTCGATGCTACCAATACTAAAGGAATGGGTGAAAAACTCGATAGCATGCATTTGTTAAATTTTGTTGAGACGGTCAGAGGAAAAACAAAACTGAACGCGCCAATCAGCGAAGGACACAAATCAACGTTGCTGCCTCAATTAGGAAATATAGCTTTCCGTTCAGGTCATACTATTTATTGTGATGCCCAGGGAAGAATAAAAAATGACAAGGAAGCAGATGCTTTATGGAGTCGGGAGTATGAGAAGGGATGGGAAATGAAATTGTAAATGTTTCTTAATTGATATTAAAATGAGAAAAATTTTATGTCTGATAATTTTTTGTTTTGTTCTGCAGTCTCTGCCTGCAAATGCGTTTCCTCCTAAAGAAAAATGGATTAGCTTGTTTAATGGCAAAGATCTGGCCGGTTGGAAACTGGTGAATGGCAAGGCTAAGTATGAGGTAGTGGATGGGATGATTGTTGGAACTTGCGTAAAGGATTCGCCAAATTCTTTTCTTGCCGTTGACAAGGAGTATGGAGATTTTATTCTGGAACTTCAGATAAAGATAGACGCTGGCATAAACTCAGGGATTCAGTTCCGCAGTTTACAAAAACCAGAAAATGGTCGTGTTAATGGTTATCAGATGGAAGTGGATCACCGCAAGGAACGCAGTTGGTCAGGGGGAATTTATGATGAAGCCCGAAGAGGTTGGCTGTATCCCTTGGAATTAAATCCATCCGCCAAGCAAGCTTACAAATGGGGTGATTGGAATACGTATCGGATTGAATGTATCGGCTCCACTATTCGAACTTGGGTAAATGATATTCCCGCAGCTTATTTAATTGATGATGCTTCCTTGAAAGGATTAATAGCGTTGCAGGTTCATGCAGTATATGATGCAGAAGGAGAGGGCAAGAAAACCTATTGGAAAAACATTCGCATTCAAACTGAAAACCTTCAGGCCCGACCACTAACGGATATCACTGTTGTTAATCTGGTACCTAACACGTTATCTCCTTTAGAAAAGCAACAGGGCTATCGATTGTTGTGGGATGGAAAAACCACTACCGGTTGGCGAGGTGCCTTTAAAGATGCTTTTCCTGCTAAAGGCTGGGAAATTAAAGATGGCATATGGTCTGTGCTTCCTTCGAATGGTGGTGAGTCTGTTAACGGAGGAGATATAGTTACTGTGGAAAGTTTCGGTGCGTTCGAATTAACCTTTGATTTTAAGTTTACAGAAGGCGCAAACAGCGGAGTAAAATATTTTGTTGATGAAAAATATCTTTCAAAAGGCTCTGCAATAGGGTTAGAGTATCAGATTCTGGATGATGAAAGACATCCGGATGCTAAAGCAGGCGTGGTGGGAAACAGAACGTTAGGTTCGCTCTACGATTTAATTCCTTCGCTGAAAATTCAGGATAATCCCCGAACATGGAATGAAGGGCGTATTGTTGTGCATCCTGATAATCACATCGAACACTGGTTGAACGGTAGGAAGATTGTTGAGTATCAACGCGGAACACCCATCTATTACGCTTTAGTGGCCCGCAGTAAGTTTAGTGTTTGGGAAGGTTTTGGTATGGCTGAAAAGGGTCACATTCTTTTACAGGATCATGGCAATGCCGTATCTTTTCGAAGCATAAAAATCCGTGTCTTAGATTAATCCTTATGAGCAAACCCATTTCATTCTTGGGTGAGGATTTCCTGCTGCACACTGATTCGGCTTGTGAACTCTACCATGATTATGCCAGTACGTGTGCGATCATTGATTATCACAATCATTTATCGCCAAAAGATATTGCAGAGAACCGCAAATTTGAAAACCTAACCGCGATTTGGTTAGAAGGCGATCACTACAAATGGCGCGCGATGCGGGCTAACGGAGTAAATGAAAGATTCATTACAGGAAATGCAGAACCTAAGGAAAAATTTTTAGCCTGGGCGAAAACGGTGCCTGCCACGTTGCGAAATCCACTCTACCACTGGACACACCTCGAATTGAAAAGATATTTTGGAGTAGATGAACTTCTTAATGAAAAATCGGCCCCAGAAATTTATAAGCATTGCAATTCAAAACTTCAGCAGAAGGATTTTAAAGTGCAATCTTTATTGACTGGCATGAAGGTTAAAGTAGTTTGCTCTACTGACGATCCGACCGATTCTCTGAATCACCACAAGGCGATGACATCTCAATCTACTGATCTTAAGATGCTGCCTACCTTCAGACCCGATAAAGCGTATGCGAGTGGGCATGTGGAGAATTACAATAATTATCTTGATTCATTATCCGAAGTATCGGGTGTTAAGATTGAATTATTTGGAGACCTGATAGCTGCATTGAAAAATAGAATAGACTATTTTGATTCTCATGGATGTAAGGCAGCCGACCATGGGTTGGAATGTATTGGGTATGATGTAAATGGTTGGGAGAAAGGAGAATTAATTTTTAAGAAAATTCGTACGGGCAATCCACTAACAGGCGAAGAACAACAAATACTGCAGGGGGCGGCCTTGATTGAATTGAGTAAATTGTATCACGAGAAAAACTGGGTGCAACAATTTCACATCGGTGCAATTCGTAATAATAATTCTCGCTTATTAGATAGCCTGGGGCCTGATACTGGCTTCGATTCTGTCGGTGATTTTTCTCAATCCCGGAATTTGTCTTCCTTCTTGAATAAATTGGATCAGACTAATCAGTTAGCAAAAACCATTTTGTACAATCTTAATCCAGCCGATAACGAAGTTTTTGCCACCATGACGGCAAATTTTTGTGATGGATCCATTCCCGGAAAAATCCAATGGGGTTCGGCCTGGTGGTTCCTTGATCAGAAAGATGGGATGGAGAAGCAAATGAATACGCTTTCCAACATGGGTCTTTTGGCAAGGTTTGTCGGTATGGTTACAGACTCGCGCAGTTTTTTATCTTTTCCGCGTCACGAATATTTTAGACGCGTCTTGTGTAATCTATTAGGAAATGATATTGCCAAAGGTGAGTTACCCAATGACCTAAAATTAATCGGCACTATGGTGCAGGATATTTGCTATAATAATGTTAAGAACTATTTCGAATTTGAATAATGAGTTTGAGGCCAATTAAAACTGCAATCCTCTCGTATGGAATGTCCGGTGAAGTTTTTCATGCACCTCTGATCCATGCTCATCTTGGGTTTGAACTTTCGTTAGTACTTCAACGAAGCAAAAATCAGCGGAAGCACATTACCCCAATTGCCGGGTAGTAAAGACTTTTGAAGAAGTTCTTTCCGATCCTTCTATTGAACTGGTTGTTGTGAATACGCCAAATCATCTCCATCTGGAACAAGCGGCAAAATCTTTACAAGCAGGTAAACACGTTATTGTAGAGAAGCCGTTTACCGTTACGGTGCAAGAAGCAGATGAATTAATAGCCTTGGCTCGCAAGCAAAATAAAATGCTTACCGTATTTCAAAGCAGACGGTTGGACGGTGATTTTCTTACGCTGAAAAAAGTTGTTGATAGTAAGTGGGTGGGTAAAGTAGTCGAGTTCGAAGCGCACTACGATCGCTTTCGTAATTACATAGAACCTAATTCCTGGAAAGAAGAAGCCGGACCCGGTAAAGGTATTTTTTATAATCTCGGTTCGCACATGCTCGACCAGGTGTTGGTGCTCTTTGGTTTGCCATCAGAAATTGATGCACGCATTGGTATTCAACGACCTGGCGGAAGTGTGGATGACTTCTATGATATTCGCCTTAGTTATCCTAGCCTAAACGTAATTGTAAAATCGAGTTATTTGGTTCGGGAACAAGGACCGAGATATCAATTGCATGGTACGGAAGGATCATTCATTACCAGTAGTAATGTTGATCCCCAAGAACAAGCGCTCAAAGAAAAAAAGATTCCGGGCACCCCCGGTTGGGGAACGTTGCCAAAAGAATGTTGGGGACGATTGAACACAACAATAGATGGGTTGCACGTAGAAGGAGCGATCGAAACAATTCCGGGTAATTATTTGAACTTCTATCAAAATATTTATGAGGTTATTCGCGAGGGCAAGCCCTTAGATGTTAAACCGGAAGAGTCCCGCGAGGTGATCCGATTGATTGAGGCAGCCTATGAAAGTAATCGCACCCGTAAGTCAGTAAAATTAAAAGCATAGCATATGAGCTACATTGAAGAGTTATTCGGTCTAAAAGCCAAAGTGGTTGTAGTTACTGGAGGCACAGGCGTGTTAGGCAATACTATGTGTAAGGCATTGGCTAAAGCCGGAGCTGCCGTTGTCATTCTTGGAAGAAGAAAAGAAGTGGCTGATAATCTGGCCAAAGAAATTATTCAAGCAGGTGGAAATGCCTTTGGGGTTTCTGCCGATGTGTTGGATGAAAAGCAATTGGTAGAAGCTAGAAAACTCATTCTTGAAAAGTTCGGAACCATTGACATATTGGTAAATGCAGCGGGCGGTAATTTACCTGGCGCGGTGGTTACTCCGGATAAAACCTTCCTTGATTTAAAATTAGATGATTTTAAAAAGGTAGTTGATTTAAATTTGACTGGTACGGTGTTGCCTTCACAAATTTTTGGAGAAGTGATGGTTGCTTCAAAAAAGGGAATCATAATTAACATTTCTTCGATGACCGCCATCCGGCCCCTTACGCGGGTAGTTGGTTACGGAGCGGCTAAGGCAGCCATAAGTAATTTCACGCAATGGCTGTCTGTTGAAATGGCTAAAAAGTTTGGCGAAGATTTCCGAGTAAACGCTATTGCTCCCGGGTTTCTTTCTGACAGAACAAAATAGAACTTTGTTAACCAATGTTGATGGTAGTTTAACCGATCGTGGCCAATTGATAATTAAGGGTACACCCTTCAATCGGTTTGGCGAGCCCGATGAACTTTCAGGAACGTTGCTCTGGCTATGTTCTGATGCCTCAAAGTTTGTTTCGGGAATTGTTGTACCCGTAGATGGAGCCTTTAGCGCCTATGCCGGGAGTTTGATTCCTAATTAAGCAAGTTCTCTCAAATCCACAGGCACTACGCGCGAGATTCCTTTCTCCACCATCGTAATTCCATAAATAACGTCCGTGGTAGTCATGGTACGCTTATTATGCGTAACAATAACAAACTGCGAGTCTTTGCTAAAATTGCGAATAATGTTATTGAATTTATCGATGTTGGCATCATCCAACGGAGCATCCACCTCATCAAAAATACAGAAGGGTGCAGGCTTTAATAAATACATAGAAAACAATAGCGCAGTAGCCGTAAGTGTTTTCTCTCCACCCGATAATTGATTAATAGTTAATGGTCGTTTGCCTTTAGGTTTGGCGATAATATCAATCTCAGATTCTAGTGGCTTGGATGGATCGGCTAACTTTAAATCGCAATCATCGCCCTCATTAAACAACGAGCGGAATACGCGAACAAAGTGCTCTTTAATTTGCGTGAAAGCAACCATAAAGGTCTCACTGGCCACGCCTTCAATTTCACTGATTGTACTAAAGAGTGATTCTTTCGCTTTTAGCAGATCGTCTTTTTGTACGTTAATGAAATCATTGCGCTCTTTAATTTCCGTATAGGCTTCCATAGCCATCGGATTAATCGGACCCATGTTGTCCAGCTTCTCGCGTATTTTGGTTACATCCGCACGAAGCTTTTCCTCATCGAATAAAGCTAACTGTTCTGCTTCTTCAGGCGTTGCCTGACTCAGTACAGTATCCAGATCAATATTAAACTCAACCGACAATCTTTCTTTAACAGAATTGAGTTGAATCTTACTTTCATTTAATTGATTCTGTAACTCCATCAACAGCGTATCGATGTTTTGGCGTTGGTGCTGTATCTCACGCAGATCTTTTTCAAATTGATCAATCTCACCCCGGCCTGAGTAATATTCTTTTTCTGCTTCCCCTAAGCCTTTCTCCATTTCATCTTTCTCGGCATACATGCCAATCAGTTCCTCATCATTGCTTTGTGTGGTTTCAATAATGGTTCTGATTTCGTCATCATTTTTCTTCAGTTCTTCTGAGTTGGTTTCAACACGCAAACTACTTTGCTCCATCGACTCCTGCTTGAATCGCATTTCTTGTTCCACACTCTTTACACGATTCTCTTGCTGATGAAAGAGAATATTTTGTTCATTGTACGTGGATGACTTCTGACTCAGGAATTCATTTTGAATATTTAATTCAGAAGTAATGAGTTTCAGTTTTTCATCCTGCTGACCCGATACCAGTTGTGCTTGTTCTGCTTTCGGCCGCAGATCAAGAAGTTCCTGGTTAAGTGTTTCAATTTTTTCTATAATATCTTCCTTGCGCAAATCTGCGCTGTTCAACATATTCGAAAACTGTTCCTGCTTCGTGCGCACGGAAATGAACTCATCATTAACCAACTTAATGGCATTTTGAGCTTCTTCGATTTGTTGCTTTAAGGTGTTATTGCGCAATCGCTCCAATTCCCGTTGCCGATCAATCAAGGAATGACGGATGTCTTCAACCTTTTTCGTGAACTCCTTGATTTCTTTTTCAAGTTTCTCAAGATTCTTTGCACGCCCGATTTTCTTACCTTCAAACAATCCTACTGATCCACCGGATAAGCTGAATCTACGTCTGGTAACTTTACCACTCTTGGTAATGAACGTGTTCTCGTCTGCAGGTATATTTCTTATATCGCCTTCATACACATAAACCTTATCGAGGATAAAGGCCATGAGTTTGTTATACTTCGGATCGAATTCGATGATTTGCGTTGCCGGAAATGCATTCGAATACATTTGAATATCTGAGGCCGAAAACTTTTCGAATGAATCAAGAATAAAGAAGTTGGCTTTGCCTTTACTGGCATCACTCAAAATATTTATGGCTTCATACGCCTCAGCCTCATGCTCAACAATGTAATAGTTGAGATAAGGCTCTAGATAGTTTTCAATAGCAACCCGATACTCTTCGCTGGTAGAAAGAATATCCGAAAGGAGGGGAGCATTTTTTGTCCAGCCAACATTCTTCTTCAGGAATTTTATGGCTTCCGGAAAACCTTCCAGATTTTCGACAAGCGATTTGGTGAGTTGAAATTCGTTTTGACGCGAATCGAGTTCTGTTTTTTTCTTTGATCTCTTCGCTTAAAACTACGGTCTTCTTCTCGAACTCAGCAATGCTGGCGCTTTGATGACTGGTGTCGGTAGTAGTACGTTCTAATTCTTGTTTGAAAGAAGAGATTTGAATCTCGCGGATTTCGAGAGACTTATTTAATTGAAAAGACTCTTCTTGCTTAGTGCGATACACTTGACGCAGCGCATCCGATTCACCTTGCAATGTATACGTTGCTGCTTTTGTGTTTCGTATTCCGACTTAAGCAAATCAACTTTATCAGAAATTTCTTTTAATGCCAGATGGGCGGCATCTCGTTCGGTCTCCAGACTTTGAATACTGAAGCGAGCCCGTTCGTTACTTTTTTTATCCTGATCAATTTGTTCTTTCAGGTTATTAACCCGGTCGTTAAGGGAACGAAGTCTTTCATTCTTAATCTGTTTCTCACTCTCGTATTGCCTTATTTTAGCAACGAAATCATTGATTCCTTTCTGGCGCGAGGATAGTGTTTTCTCCTTAAGAAGAAGTTCTGCTTTTGACTTTTCAATCAGCGCTTCTTTTTCAGCAAGCCCGGTAGTAAGTTTTGTTTTACGATCGCTTTCCGTTTCAACCTGCTTTTGAACGGTGGCAAAGGTTTCCTTCTGTTTGTTTACAACTACTTTCGCGAGTTGTATACTTTTCTCTTTATAGTCTTCTTTTATTTTGTAATACTGTTCAGTTTGCCGGGCTTGTTTCTCCAGGCTCTTCATGTTCTTTTCTATTTCAAAAAGCAAATCCTCTACGCGCTCTAAGTCAGCATCGGTATCCTCCAGCTTCTTCAAAGTTTCCTTCTTGCGCTTTTTGAATTTTGAAATCCCAGCAGCTTCTTCAAACAACATTCTTCGTGAGTTGTCACGATCATTAAGAATATCATCCACCATGCCTAACTCAATAATGGCATAACTGTTAGACGCTACTCCGGTATCCAAGAATAGATTAGTAATATCCTTTAATCGGCAGGCCACTCCGTTAAGCAGGTATTCACTTTCACCGGAACGATAGAGTCTACGGGTAATGGTAACCTGAGAGTATTCCGTGGGAAGAATATTTTTAGTGTTGTTAATGGTTAAGGAGACCTCGGCCATTTGCTGCGGTGAGCGTTGGCTGGTGCCATTAAAAATAACGTTCTCCATTTTTTCAGATCGAAGTGCGCTGGTTTTTGTTCGCCTAATACCCAGCGTATTGAATCAACAACGTTCGATTTACCGCATCCGTTTGGACCTACAATTCCCGTAATTCCTTCATCAAAATTAATTACAATTTTATCTGCAAAGCTTTTAAAGCCTTTAATCTCCAACTTCGATAACTGCATGAATTCCTTGAGAATTTAGTGGTTGAAAAAATAAGATGGCAAAGATAACCGTAGGATTGGCATTTAGAAAATCAAGCATGCTCATTTCATCAACAATTTATCCCATGCAAAAAGTGCCAAAATGCGCTGAATTTGTATTTATTTCAATACCTTTGGCTGAACCATGGATATTCAGTTTTGGATTTGGCTTATAGTGATTGTTATCACCTTGATAGCCCGGGCAAATAAAAAGAAAGCACAGCCGTTTGAACCGAATCAACCGGTTGATAATTCCTCATTGCCCGAAAGTAAGCCGTTATCCTTTGAAGATCTTCTGCGTGAGATTCAGGCTGCTAAGGCCCCTAAGCCACCCAAACCTGTAGCCCTTCCCTTGCCTCCAAAGCAAAATGATTTTGTTGATTATGATGATGACATTAAAGACGAAATAGAGGAGGTTGAAAGGCCCGATTATAAATCTCAAGATCAAATTTATGAAACTTACGAGAAGGCCAAGCAGCAAGCATTCTACAGGCCATCTTTAGAGGATACTATTAAAGTAGGAGATACCGATACAAGCTTTGGGCAGTTTAAGGGATATAAGAGCAAGGAGCGGGGTGCCTCGATCAGTAATTATATCACTGAACTGAAGAATCCCACCAGTTTTAAAAAGGCTTTTATCCTTAGTGAGATATTAAAGAAGCAGTACTAAAATATGATTTTTTTAATAAAACATTACTTGGATCAATAGGTAGTGTGTTTTTTGGATAAGTTGGCCCTTGAATCTACATCTTTACATGAGTAAAAGATATTTTTTAATCTTTTTCACCGCCTTCAAAAGGGCTGTGTCTTGCTTTAAACTGCCATTCTATAGCTTGCAGAAGTACTTAAAATATAACACTTTAGGATTGATCCTGGCGTGTGTTTCAGTCGTGTCCCCCGGCTTCAAAATGAGTACTGAATCAAGCATTGAAAATTGTAAAGATTTTGATGTCAAACTAACAATCACCCATACCTCAAACGGACAAAAAAACGGTGAAGTGATTATGGAGTATAAGAACTCAGACGCTTATACCTATTTTGTTTTTTCCGGATTAAGTCAGGACAACCGATTAGAGGCTAAAGGGACAAAGATTAGTGATTTAGATAAAGGCGAGTACAATCTTTATATCCAAAGTCCGGATGGCTGTACAAAACATATGAAGTTCAAAATTAACTAATGACGGCCTTGAAATCGAAAAATCTATTTTTTTGGGTCTTTATAGGACTTACTTTTTTTTCGGCTTCCGTATGGGCTCAAGCACCAGTTGTAACCATAGATAATAAAAAGGATGCGTGCCGCGATTTGATCGGGGCCGATGGTGTTCTCGACAACGGCTCTTTTCAGGTAACAGTTACATCAGGAATACCCCCATTCGAGCTATTTATTATTGGTCCGGTTAATTATTTGAATATTCCGCTGACTCTTGGGGTTCCTTTTCAAGTGATCAATTTAAAGCCGGGTCTATACAACATTGTTGTTCAGGATGGAAATCCGTTTGATTTTGTTGTAAATCCTTTTGCTATTAATGGCACTACGGACATTTCTGTTTCCATCACTGCCGGGTTTCCAATTAATAGCACAAGTTGTGCAGTGCCTAATGGTCAAATTGCCATAGATGTTTCAGGAGGTACATCAAATTATTCGTATTCATGGACAGCTACCAATGGGTTCACTTCTACCTCTCAGGATATTTCGGGACTTATTGCGGGTGACTATACCGTAGTGGTTAGCGATAATGGAACGAACTGTAGTCAGACGATTGGCCCGATTTCAATCATAGAACCTCCGGCACCATCCAATTCAATACTTTCCTTAACGGGAACTACGCCAATCTGCTCAGGCCAGTCCTCAGCGTTTAAGGTTGATGTGACAGGTGGCGTTGGCCCTTTCACACTCGCTATTACCGGACTCGGAGTAGTGAACAACTATATCAGTGGATCGGATATTTCCATTTCGCCTTTGGCCAATACCACCTACACACTGACAAATGTTACAGACATTAATGGATGCGTTTCAGTAGCTGTCAGCGGTTCAACAATGATTAATGTTAATCCGGTGCCTGTAGCACCTGGTGTTACCTTCACTCCAAATTATTGCGTTGGGGCTATAATTGTAGCTCCTATTATTACCACACCAACTGGCGGCAGCACCTATACCTGGTACAGTGATGTATTACTAACAAATCCATTGACAACGGGCATAGCACCAACCAATGCACAATTGGGTTTTAGTAGTGCCGTGCCTAATTCCACAGATATATTTGTTGCGGAAACAAACTCGAGCAATTGTCAGGGACCGGCCTCTCAAATTACATTAACCGTTAATCCAAATCCGATAGCGCCTGATGTAACCTTTACATCAACATATTGTGTCGGGACTGCTATTACGCCTCCAATCATTACAACTCCTGTGGGAGGAAGTACCTATAATTGGTATAGTGATATTAGTCTTTCAACGTTGGTTGCTACAGGTTCATCCCCCACCAATCTTCAACTTGGTTTTAGCAGTGTCTCTGCAAATACTAAAACTATTTATGTTACAGAAACTATCAATTTAACTAACTGTACAAGTCCATCAACTTTAGTAAAATTGATAGTAAACGCAATCCCTTCAGCGCCCGCGGTTACATTTACTCCAAATAAATATTGCGTAGGAGGTGTTATTACGCCCCCGGTTATCACCACACCGAACGGAGGTAGTGTCTATACCTGGTATAATGATGTATTATTAACAAATCCATTAACAACAGGAACAACGCCAACGAATATCCAGTTGGGTTTTAGTAGTGCTGCCGTTAATGTTACTACTGTGTTTGTAACAGAAACCTTTAATGGATGCGAAGGTTCTGCTGCTTCCATCACCTTAACGGTAAACGAACTTTCTACTGCAGAAATTACCGGAAGTACTACCATTTGCAACGGTCAAAGCACTAACCTGAATTTCACTTTCACAGGAACCGGACCGTGGAATTTTCAGTACTCGGATGGAGTAACAACCTTCCCGGGAAATTCAGTTGCCAGTTCTGCTTCAATTTCTGTTTCACCTACTGCGGCTACTACTTACACGTTGATAAGTGTGACAGATGTTAATTGTTTAGGTTCGATAATTGGTGTTCCGGTAACCATTGCTGTTGATGCTGTGCCTTTGGTAGGGTTAGTCGTAACTACTCCGTTTAGTCCGATTTGTTCAGGGGGATCAAGTGATGTGGAGGTTGCAAATTCTGAATTGGGAGTAAGCTATCAATTAAGAAATAACGCGGATAATAGCCTGATCGGATCGGCCTGGTTGGAACAGGGTTACGTTAGCATTGCCAACCGGAGTTTTAGCTTCAACAATCACGTTTAATGTTTTGGCTTCGCGGGGTGTGTGTGCACCTGTACAATTAACCGTAACGGTAACAATTACGGTTGTAGGATCCATTGATGCTTCTATTAATGTAAGTCCACAAACGCCTGCGGTTTGTTCTGGGTCTTCTACCAATATTCAAATAAGTAATTCTGAGTCGGGCGTAAATTATCAGCTGCGCAATGATGCCGATGATAGTTTGATTGGCGCACCAGTTGCAGGCACGGGAGCATCCATCAACTTGCCGACCGGAAATCTTACCCTTACCTCAACATTTAATATACTGGCATCAAATGGAGGGTGTTCGATAGAGTTGACCAACATGGCCACGGTCAATGTAGATGTTAATCCAAATCCTGCATTAGTCGTTACGGGCCCTGGTGCAACGTTATGCGTTGGAGGGTCAACCACAATAGATATTGCAAATTCCGAGGTGGGTGTTAGCTATCAGTTGCGAAACGATGCGGATGACAGCTTTATAGGTTCAGCTATGATGAGGAACGGGTTCAACCTTGTTGCTTTCAACAGGAACACTAAATACACCAATCACCTTTAATGTGTTAGCTACTGGCGGTGTTTGTGCGCCTGTTGAGTTAACATCAACCGTGCTCGTGAATGTGGCAGGTGCTATTAACTTAAGTTTGGCCGTAACCGCTCAGTCTATCACATTCTGTGCAGGTGGGGGAACAATAGTTCAAATAGCGAATAGTGAAGTAGGTGTTGACTATCAATTAAGGGATGATTCTGATAATAGCTCAATAGGCGCTCCGGTTGCTGGTACAGGTGGCACATTGGATCTTCCAACTGGAAATTTGCTAACATCGGTGACGTTTAATGTTTTGGCCTCTACGGTAACATGTGCTGCGCCATTGGCAGCTACGGTTTCAATAACCGTCAACCCGGCACCGGCTGTTGGGCTAACAGTTACCGCACAGACCGGAGTAGTTTGTTTTGGAACTACAGCGGCTATTGAAGTTGATAATTCTGAAATTGGCGTTAGCTATCAGCTACGGGATAATGTGACTAATAATGCTATTGGAAGTGCACTAGTGGGAACCGGATCTATCCTGAGCCTTCCAACCGGAGCACTAACTTTAATTCAACATTTAATGTTTTGCAACAATTGGTTCATGCTCAAATCAATTGACTACGGTAGTTTCAGTTTCTGTTTTACCATTGGGTGATCCTTCATGTGGTCCATTAAATAATTGTGCTACAGTTGTTATAACGCCTGTAACCACCATGGCAACGTGTGGCGCAGCAGTACCCGATGGAACAGTCACCTTTGATATAATTCCGGCAGTACCCGTTGTTAATTTAATTGGTGTCAAAATTGAAATTGATGGGCCGGTTCAGGCAACCCAATTCAACAATTTCAAATTCACAGGACTTCCTGCGGGTAGCTATAATTACATCGTTACTTATGGTGATGATACAAATCCTGCCTGTATTAAAACGGGTTTGTTCACGATCGATCCAACCGGAATTCCTGACCTCGTGAACTTTAATATAACTTCTTCTACTTACGATTGTCTTACAAGTTCAGGAAGTGTGGTATTGTCGGGTTTTACAGGCTCTGCTAATACAGATTACACCTTTATGATCTTTGATAATGGAAATGTTGTACTGAATGGTCCTATAACGAAAGATCAGGCAGCCTCAGGCTCGTTTACCATTACCGGTTTGGCATTAGGTTCATACCAGATTCAACTTTCGCAAAATCAATCGAGCGTAAATGGATGTGTAGGTTCTGTGACCTCCGTTTTTTATGATCTTGCTATGGCCGAACCAGCAGGAGGCTGTGGCCTATTTTGTACCAAACGTATTTATGCCTAACGGAGATGGCGCCAATGATCTGTTGGTGATTCGGAATTTGCCCGCAAACTCTAAATTGGTAATTACCAATCGTTGGGGTAAAGAAGTATTCTCAGCTTCCGATTATAAAAATAATTGGACCGGTGGCGATATTGCAGATGGTATTTATTATTATATACTTTCTGCGGATGGTCAAGCCTACAAAGGATGGATTGAAATCCTAAGAGGTCGGTAAGCTCTAAATCGAAGTTAGAAATTTCATAGTATCTATTTGGTCGGCATAGTCCGATACATCGGGTCTTTGCGCGGAACCAAACGCTACACTGTTTTGATACCATCCTTCAGCCGATACAATACATTGGATTTTTTCACTTTGTGCCTGAAGCTTTTGATCCAGGTCAGCCAGGTTTTTATAGGTTTCATAAAACAATACGGAGATAGGAGAGACCAAACCCGTACTGGCCGTTGTAAGTAAGTAGCCGGTATCATAAAAGTGTGTGCCGTTCACTAAAAGAATTGATTTTTGATAATCGTAATTATTGACATACTTGTGATGAAGGATAATGGATTCATACGGTTGCCACGCATTCAATAAATTCGGGAAGTCATAATCTTCAGGAACAAATATTTTTGAAACGTTTCTGCAGCCTAACCCAAAATAAGTAAACACATCTTTACCTAATTCAAAAAGTAATTCGGGAGCTTCCTCACCCATTAATATTGCGCAGGAGGTTCTGTTTTTTCTTATGATGTGTGGAATCTTCCGAAAGTAATATTCGAAATAGCGTGCGGTATTATCGCTGCCCGTAGCAATTACCGCCTCAACACCATTTAAACGTTCTTCAAATCTTATGTTAGATTTAAAGCGAGGCTCTATTTCAATTAGCCAATCAAACAACAAATCGATTAAGTATGAATCCTGAGAACTTTTTTTTGGCAACTAACTGGTGGCCACAAATAAGAATGCATAGTAAGTCGTGGAATCCCACCAAGGGAATATTTCCTGCCATGGCTACGCCAACGGTTTGACTCTTTTGATGTTGAATCGGGTATTGATCGGCCCATGCAGACAAAGTATCTTTCTTTAAAAAATGATGGATGCCTGATAAAGCCTCAATAACGGAATCATTAGTAAACCAAGCATTTGTCTGTGCGGCATTAAAGGCAATGGTTCCCTTTTCTGAATCTGTTAGCCGACTTATTTTGTCACCCAGAGCCGCAAAAGCGTTGATTTTCTCATCTAATTCCATCGCATTTTAAAACTTTAAGTGAGGGTTTGTTGTTTTGACAGTTGACTTTGTAGCCGTATTTTTGTGGCAAAAGTACTTTACGAAATTGAAATTTATCGCACATGGCAATAAAGATAACAGATGAGTGTATTAATTGTGGAGCTTGCGAACCTGAGTGCCCGAATACTGCCATCTATGAGGGTGGCCGCGAGTGGAATTGGGCAGGGGGTACAGCCCTTACCCAGGTAGAGTTGGAAGATGGATCTCAGGTAGATGCTAAATCGTCTCAGGCTCCGGTATCGGATGAATTCTATTATATAGTATCTGGAAAATGTACCGAGTGTACCGGTTTTCATGAAGAACCGCAGTGTGCAGCTGTTTGTCCAGTGGATTGTTGCGTGCCCGATCCGGATATGGTTGAGTCGAAAGAAGAGTTGATGGCCAAAAAATCGTGGCTCCACAACGAACAATTACAATCCTGATTTTCCTGGATTACGATTATCGCATTTTTGATCGCTTGATCATATAGGTCTGAAGCACCTCCGAATAGCCATCCTGAATATTTGCCGAGATAAAATCAATTTTAAGCTGATTACATTTCATTTTGAGCTTACTGTGATACTCTTTTAATTCCTTCTCATAGCGATCTTTAATTTCGTGTGGGTTCAGCATTAACTTTTCCCCACTTTCCAGATCAATAAACTCATACGGCTTTTCATCAAAATTAAACTCGAGCTCGGTCTCATGATCGGTTACATGGAATAAGACCACTTCATGTTTGTTATGTTTAAGGTGCTGGAGTGCTTTAATGATCTCTTCATCGTTGTCGCCACCCTCAAACATATCGCTAAATATTATTACCAAAGATCTTCGGTGAGTTTTCTCAGCAATTTCGTGGAGCACATTGGCCACCCGGGTTGATTTTCTGGAAACATCTGTATTCTTTAGACGGCCATCGAGTAACGTAAATAATTTAGCGAGGTGTGTAGGGGTAGATTTTATTTGCGTGAGTTCTTCAATCTTATCCGAGAACAGGCATAGCCCCACGGCATCGCGTTGGTGGTTCAGCATGTAGGCAATGGCTGAGGCAGAATAAATACTGAACCTTAGCTTTTGCATAGTTTCTTT
Source organism: Flammeovirgaceae bacterium (assembly GCA_016709845.1). Classification (GTDB taxonomy): domain Bacteria; phylum Bacteroidota; class Bacteroidia; order Cytophagales; family Cyclobacteriaceae; genus ELB16-189. The sequence continues at coordinate 54,936 of JADJMA010000063.1, forward strand.
GGGGTAATGCATCGATGAAGAGCAATCTATCGCGATCATACAGCGCAGGTTTGTCTCTTCTTCATATTGTTTTGTATAAAGCCGGTCAGTGCGTGCAAAAACTTTCCAGTCGATGTGGCGGGTGCTTTGGCCTTGGTTATATAGCCGGTGTTCGGCAAACTCAACCGAAAATCCATGGTAGGGTGACTTGTGAAGCCCCGTAATAAACCCCTCAACCAACTGCTTCGCTAATAATTCAAGGCTGGTGGATAGCCTGATATCTTCCATCTTCATATCAAAAACTTAAGATTCCTCCAATTTAAACACAACAATCCGATTTGAACATCTAAAAATAACGTTCAAATGCGAGAAGGTGTTTGCATTAAAAATTATAAATACTACCTTCGATTTAACCATTTTTACCCAAAAACCTAACCAAAACCTAAGAATCTGTGGAAGAGAACAAGAACAATGGACGAGAAGAGATTTTCTTCTGAAAAAGTGAAGGCGGACAAACGAACGTACTTCTTTGATGTTAAGTCCACCCGATCAAACGATTATTATCTCACTATTACCGAAAGTAAAAAGAGATATAATAAAGACGATGAAGGGTTTACCTACGAGAAGCATAAAATTTTCCTTTATAAGGAAGATTTTAACAAATTCATGGAGGCTTTGAACAATACAGTAAACCACGTTAAAACCGAACTCCTGCCCGATGTTGACTTCAATTCTTTTGACCAGCATCGCGAAAAAGAAGAGAGCGAAACCAAGTCCCCAACGGTGGATTCAGAATTGAAGTGGGATTAAAGATTTTACCTAAACCTAAATGAGAACTGGCCTCGATGAAAATCGAGGCTTTTTCTTTTTCACTTAATTATTAAATATTTTCTGATGGTTGCGATGCTAACCGCAGCAGATTTTTAAAGTTATATTTAGATTCGTTTTTTCAAAACGCGGATAAGTGTGAAAATATTAAAGTCCTTGGAGCTGCCGCTTCTGCTTTTCATTGTTTATTTTAGTTGGGCTATTGGCGATCGAAACCGTCTTACTTTCTCACATCTTACCAATGGTGATGGGTATGACGTAATCATGTCTTTGTTCTCTGTCTTTTTATCTTTTTATACGCTAAAGTATTTGGTTAAGTATCTGCTTACCCAAGCATATGGCAAGTTGGGAATAATCTCTCGGATCTTTCTGGGATGGTTAATGGTTTATGCGCTGAACCTTTTATATCTGTGTATTTCTAACAGTTTTTTTTTCGATCGTTTCTGGGACAATAGTTTTTTGTATCACACCACTCCAATATTTGTAGCTTTCTCACTTTTTGTGGTACCTTATTTTTACTTTTTATTCACATATATGAAGAAAAGAGAGGACAGATATTACCTTTAAACTGAAAGGAAAATTGAAATCAAGACGCTCTCTGGCAAAAGAATAGTTGTTTTGGATGAAGTCTATTTTTTTAATAGTGAAGGGAAGCAAACATTTGTGTATTGGGAAACTATTCAAAGAAGCCTGATTGAGTACACCCTTAAAGAATTAGAGGAGTTGCTCCCAAAGCAGACTTCTTCCGAGCGAACCGTCAATCCTGGATCAACGAAGTAAAGATTAAAGGTTACAATAATGTGTCTTTTCAAAAACTGGAGGTACTATGGAAGGACTCAAACCTTTCTTTACCAGTAGTTGTGGTTAGTAAATACAACGCTGCAGCTTTCAAAAGCTGGATAGGTTCAGGTCTAATTTGAATTTTTTTTGCCTTAGAGGGTTTTATCCAACCAATTCGCTCCCTGAATTAACCAACTCAGTACTATTTCTTGATTTCTTGCATCAAAACCAATCAGCCCCACGTTGTTTGCGAAAACTTTATAAATGAAATCTTTACTCTACTTTTTTTTTCTATTATCGCAATTTGTCTTCCCACCCAGCAAATACTGTCAGTTGCCTAGAAGGTGGTACACCGCCTTAGTTTCGGATACTCGCTTTCAATTAAACAATTACAAAATTGGGTATTTCTGACTGGTGCGAAAATTGGCTTTTACTATCATCATAACTATCAAACCGCTATCTTTTTGTTGCCCAAATTTGAAATTGATCACATTGGGGGAACAGGCTTCTTTATGGAGTTGAAGTAGGCTTTGGTCCGCAACGGACCTTCATTCCGCACGTTTACGAAGTGGATGCTAGCGGCAATATTGAAAAACAAAAAATGGGTGGCGTGTTTCACTGGGCCACACCCGACTTCGATTGGAAAAGATTTATCTGTTACCAAAATATTCAATTCAATGGTTTATCAACCCTCAGCTTCAATTCAGAAAATCCTGCTTAGGCCGCAATGAAAATACTTGATTATGGGAATAGGAATAAATTATAAACTCAAATAAAACATCAATGAATTTTGCAAAACATGTTGGTTTGGATTCTATTGTGCCATGTTTCTTTTTTAGGTGTGATGATGAGCCCGAGTTACCAAAAGGCAATGATTTTACAATCGATGTGGATGATGCTTTGGTTATGGTAAAGGTAACAGTCAGGTATTTTACTCTTGTAATTCAAGGCGGCCAGCTATCCGAGTATTGACTTTGCAACATCGACTACCACAATGGAAGAATACCATCGAAAAGATTTTGCTGTGGTCTATACGACAGCGTGGTTTTGGAACAAAAGAATGCCGATCTGAAAAACATGACATGGCGCAAACAAAAGACATCTTATACATTTCAAAGTTTAAAACAAGATAAAGGACTCAAAAGTTATATTGTTTGGTCATAGCTGGGAGGAGATTTGTCCTACCATTATTTGCTAAACCATCAAAGTAAAGGTGCTATAGATGCGCTAATCTCTATTTGCGGCCCAGCCACGCATGATGGCGAAATGTAGCACCATTACGCTGGGACTTTCGAAGAAGTTATTTGATCAATGTATCTGAGGTTTTCATAGATGCCGGAACTGATGTTGACTATTGGAATGAGGCTAAGAGTTGGGCTATCGCCACAAATCCAATCGCTACTGAAGCGGAGATGAAACAGTGGAAAAATATGGCTAAGGCGAGAAATTTACAGAAGGTGAAATAGGAGTTGGTGCCTATATAAAAGTAGGTTTCTTTTCTCCTCATAATATTTTTCAAAGTCTTCAGTACGAACTGAATGATGAAGTAGCCAGCGCATTGATACAAGATGAAATAAAAACAAACATCATGAATGATTTTGATCAGATCACGTTACCCACGCTAATGATTGGCAGTCGGTTTGATGACCAGGCTCCACTGGAAGAATTGCAATACATATTCGATGGTCTGGGAAGCACGCAAAAACAATTTGAAATTTTCCATGATGCGGGGCATAATGTATTTCTGGATGACCCTGTCGGTTTTAGGAATGTTGTACGGGATTTCTGTTTAGGGCTTTAAACGAGTCAACGCAGGCAAGCAAAGCCCAACCTGCATTTCGATCAAAAGGGTAAGTTTGGTTTATAGTCCGAAACATCCTGTACTCTTCACCAATGGGTACCGCTCAAGCACCAAATCGGTTGCTAATTCTGGCTTCTAACCTCCACCTTCTTATATTTGCGCCTTATTTAATAAAAGACAAGAATCATGGGATTGAAGTGTGGTATCGTAGGCCTTCCTAATGTAGGCAAGTCAACGCTTTTTAATGCGATTTCAAATAACAAGGCGGAGGCAGCCAACTTTCCGTTTTGTACGATTGAGCCCAATGTTGGGGTAATCTCTGTGCCCGATGAAAGGCTAAAAGTATTAGAGACACTGGTAAACCCGCAGCGGGTATTGCCTACTTCTTTTGAATTTGTAGATATAGCCGGATTGGTAAAAGGAGCCAGCAAGGGCGAGGGGCTAGGTAATCAGTTTTTGGCTAACATCCGCGAAGTAGATGCTATTGCACATGTAATCCGCTGCTTTGATAATGACAATATTATTCACGTAGCCGGTAAGGTAGATCCGGTGGGGGATAAAGAAGTAATTGATATTGAACTTCAACTCAGAGACCTCGATTCTGTTGAAAAGAAGATTGCTAAGGTTGAGCGAACTGCCAAAAGCGGTGATGCCAAGGCAAAGAAAGAACTTGCTACGCTGGTAACTTATAAGGAAACATTACAATCAGGTAAAAATGCCCGAAGCCTGGTAATGGATGCGAAGACAAGAAAGCGATTGAGGATCTTCAATTACTGACCGATAAACCGGTGATCTATGTAGCCAATGTGGATGAAGGCGCTATTCATACAGGCAATAAGTATGTCGATGAATTAAAGGAATTAGTGAAAGCAGAAGGTGCAGAGGTAGTTATGGTTTGTGCTGCTATTGAGGCTCAGATAGCGGAATTGGAAAGCGAAGAAGACAGAACGGTGTTTTTAGAAGAATATGGTTTGAAGGAATCAGGGCTTAACCGGCTCATCCGGGCAGCGTATAACTTGCTAAATCTGATCACCTATTTTACCGCAGGCGAGAAGGAAGTTCGCGCCTGGACAATCCATAAAGGTTGGAAGGCTCCGCAGGCTGCGGGGTAATCCATACCGATTTCGAAAAAGGGCTTCATTCGGGCTGAAGTAATTAAAATACCTGATTATCAGAAACATAAATCGGAGGCGGGTTGCCGCGAGGCCGGAAAATTGGCTGTAGAAGGAAAAGAGTATGTGGTTGAAGATGGCGATGTCATGCACTTTAGATTTAACGTGTAAGATATTTATTGAATCTCCACTTAATCTTTCTCTCAAAGTGTTGGCTTTATTGCGCTGATTTGTAGTACCTTAGCTTTCCGCAATTTTTTTTAAAGGCGGGGTTTTTATTTTTTACCCCTTAACAGAATTGTCACTTGAGAATCCGGATTGTCTTTGCTCTTAAAAACAGAGGAGCGTATGTTCCCTTCCATCATCAATTTTTGTTGGCCCAAACCATCAAAGGGTTGGTTATGCTTGGCAAGAATGAAAAGTACTTTTCGTTTACCCAATATAATTTTTCAGGGTTAAAAGGACAGATAAAAAATCAGCCGGAAAGGACTTCATTTTTTTTCATCCAAAGTAACGCTTGTTTTCTCTTCATCCGATCAGGAGTTTATAGACTACTTTACCAGTGTACTCTTTTTACAAAAGGAGTTATTGATAGGCAGTTTGCAATTAACCCCCGAATCGGTGGAGAATGAAGAGCCAGCCTCCATAACAGACTCGGTAAAATTTCTTTGTATTTCACCCATTGTTCTTGTACCGGCCTCCTTTAATGATGAAAGCGGCAAGCGGTTCATCAGTCCCGATCTGGATGAGTTTTCGGACCTGCTCTATGACAATACCATTGCCAGAATGGAAGCCAGCGGAAAATATTCAGCCTCTCAACTGGCAGATTTCTATAAGTTTCAATTAGTAGCCGATAAAGATTACATCAACCGAATTCAAAGCTCCCATAAAAAGTTTGCACGGATTTATCCACTGTACGATTCGGATATTAAGTATGAAGTGCGTGGATACACTTTTCCATTTACGTTGTATGCTCCACAACCCGTTCAACAATTTGTTTATGAAAATGGCTTAGGACATTTTTCGCACAAAGGCTTTGGTATGTTGGATGTAGCTAACGCAAGTTCTATTCACAACGATGCCGACCACGAAGCGAGCTTTGCTAACGCGGATTAACCGGCAGCGGAAAGTAACCGATCAATAAGTCGGCATTTGGTTTCCAAGGCCTGTAATAGATAAAAACCTCATAAAGATTTTCAGTTTCAAAATGACTTCCTTCCACCAGGTAGGCGTTCTCATTGGGTGACTCAACCCAATATTGATAATCGTCCCAACCTTGCTTTAAAAAAACAGATTTTTCGTACGCTCTACATAGAGATTGAAAATCCATTTTTGATTCGTTGCATCGATCCCAGTTATTGAATGCGCCCATTAAATGAACACTGCCATTAACGGGTTGGGATGCCTCCAGACTAAACGTTACAAATACATAATCTCCCGACACGGCACCTTCCCGGTTATCCAGATTTTCTATCACAAAGTTTCCATTCATATCTGCGTATTGCGAATACACCTGATCGCCTCTGAATGAATCGGTTAGAACCGAGAGATTAAAGGGCCGTTTACTTCGGTCGAGCCTACCCGTATTGCGCCCCGGAAAATTTAACGATCTGAAATCTACAAACCGAAATTCATTACCTGCCATAAATTGTTTATCCTGGTCGAAGAAGCGATACTCCAGTTCTCGCTTATCCTCACGAATAAAACTGGGCACCACGTTGGTTCGGGCATTATCCCACCGTTGATTTTGCCGAATAGTAGTTTTAACAGCTTCCATCGGATTAGATAAGTCCAAGCGCGAATAATTGATTTTAAAATTAATCTGTTGGTTAGTAGCATACAGGCTTCCAATGCCCTGACTTTGACGCTCGGCAACAAGGGTAACTTGATTATCATAAATCATAAACCGTCTGGTTAACAGAATATCATTTTCATCACTTTCGCGGTACGCGACTAAAAGATAATTGCCAGGTAATTTTACTGAGGTACCTGAACATAATAATGGAGGTATGGAATGGAGGTGTTAAAGGAGGGCTCGTAGTCGTTAATGGGATACTCATTATAATCAGATAAGAAGTCAAGGTCCATTAACGTAGACTTGGTCCAATCGTAATTACAATGAATAATTTTTATATAGTAATTACTTCGTTGCTCAACCAGGTCATCAAATTCAAGTAACAGGTTTTGACCTTGAAGCGGCACAACGGCTGGTCGCAAATTATCCCTTGCACCATTCAATGCGGGATGGAGCATCACGGTTCTGATCTCCTCTTCGTACGATTTGTCAATAAACACAAGTTTTTTTTGTGCTGATACAGAGGAGAACACAAGTAGGGTACATACAATAAATACAATGCGCATATTCAAAATTAAACGAATAATTAAAGAAATGTTGTTAATAAAAGTCCACCATTTTAAATGTTTTTCATCATTTTATCCTTCACTGCCCAGTGATTGAGAGAAATTAGGTTACGTTATGGATGAGGTTAGGTATAAATGCAAAAGATTGAATAATAATTTAAACTTTCTTTCGTTGTTAAGTCAAAGAGCCGCGATCATTAAACTCACTCATTATGGAATCAATAAAAGAGTTCTTAAATCGGAGAGTAATTCCTGGGTTGTATGCACTTCTGTTTGTTGTGGGTCTTCTGCTGTTGAGTATACTTTTGGTTCGAAGACAAATCTATTTTTAAACTTACGTTGCATAACTTATTAACTGGCTGCCTCCAATTCATCAACCTCCAGCATGATCTTTTCCCATTTCATGTTAGCCTCATGCAAAGTGGAGGCCAGTTTATCAAACTGTTGTTGGCAACCAGATAGTTTATTGAAATCTCCATAAACATCAGGTTTTGCCATTTCGGATTCTACTTCTCTCTTTTCCTGCTCTAATTTTTCAATCAGATCTTCCTGTTTTTTTAAATCCTGATTGAGTGCCTTAATCCTTTTTTCATGGGGATTAATAGTATTGGCAGGTCTTGGGTTCTGTTTTCTTTACAGGCACGGGTTGTGGAGCAGCGTTCAATGCATTTTGCTTTCTCCAATATTCATACTCATCATACGTGCCCGGATATTCTTTTATCTGTTGCTCTTCTATGTACCAGATTTTATTGGCTACCTGGTTTACAAAGTGACGATTGTGTGACACCACAACAAAACTTCCCTGATATTGCTGCAAGGCTTGAATCAGAATGTTTTCTGAGATAAAATCCAAGTGGTTGGTAGGTTCATCCAGCAAAAGGAAATTGGCTTCTGAAATTAACGTTTTGGCAAGTGCTACGCGCGATTTTTCGCCACCCGATAATACCTTTATCTTTTTAAATACATCTTCATCCGAAAAAGAGAAAGCAACCTAATACGTTTCTTAGTTCTTGCTCCGTCTTGGCGCTGCCGGCTTGTTTTAGTTCTTCCAGAATTTCACTATCCACATGCAACGACTCAACTGGTGCTGGCATAAAATCCATAAATAACATTATATCCAATAATGCGTTCGCCTTCTACCGGTTCGGTATTAGCTAAAATGCGAAGTAACGTGGATTTACCTTTCCGTTGGCTCCAATCAACGCAATTTTATCGCCACGCTCTATGCCTGCAGTAGAATGCTTTAAAATGGTTAGGTCACCATACGATTTGGATAGATCTTTTAAGGTAACCACATGGCGACCGGAGGGTTGCTTGAAAGTGAATTTGAAATTAACCGCGGCATTGTCGCTCACCACTTCATCTACCAAATCCATTCTATCAAGTGCCTTCACGCGTGATTGAACTAATTTAGATTTGGATGCCTTAGCCCGGAATCGTTCAATGAATCGTTCAGCTTGCCGAATCTTGGCTTGTTGATTCTCATACGCACCTTGCTGAATGTTCTCACGCAATTCTTTTTCTTGTAAGTAAAAGGAATAGTTTCCCTCGTATGTTATCAATTGGCCATTCGTAACCTCTACCGTTTTGGTAATAACGTTATTTAAGAATGTACGATCGTGCGAAACAATGATTACCGCTCCGCCATAGTTGCGTAGATAATTCTCCACCCACTCAATAGAAGGTAAGTCCAGGTGGTTAGTAGGTTCATCGAGCATCAGGCACGAAGGCTTCTCCAACAAAAGTTTGGCAAGCATGACGCGCATGCGCCAGCCTCCGGAAAATTCTTTTAGCGGACGATGTAAATCTTTTGTAGCGAAACCAATTCCTTCCAATACTTCTTCCGCCTTTGATTGCATGGTGTAGCCATCCAACTGTTCAAATTTTTCTTGCAGAGTGGTTAGTTTTTCAACTAAATCATCGGAATAGTCATGCTCCAGTTTATGAAGAATCTTTTCTATTTGACGTTGTGTATCTACAGCTTCTTTAAAAGCTCCCATAGCCACAGTAAGAATGGCATCTTCCGTTTGGTAGGAGAGTAGATCCTGATTTAAGAATCCGATGGTACAATCTTTGGCTTTACTGATTGAGCCACCATTTACGCTTAACTCGCCATCAATTATCTTTAATAACGTAGATTTGCCACGTCCATTTAGTCCGATTAAGCCGATTTTATCATCGGGTTTTATAAACATGGAGGCGTCTTCGTAAAGCGCCCGGCCACCGATGAAGTAAGAAATGTTGGAAATTGAGATCATTTAACTAAAAATTCCTGCAAAGGTAACTTTAAAATGGGGCTTCATCCAAGATTTTGCACAATCAGAAATATCTGGTGTAAAATCTTTTAACAATTCAACATTACCCTTCGATATTTGTTGTTCAACTATAGACTCAACTCAACAAACACTATTATGATTAGATTCAAATTTTCGGTTTTGGCACTGGCTTTTATGGTAATGATTGGTTGTAATTCGGCCAAGGATCAAGTAGTCAGCGACCCTTCTTTAAGTGCGATTAAATTACCCCCAGGGTTTTCTATTAATATTTATGCGGATGTTGATAACGCCCGCTCCATGGCGCTATCACCTTCTGGCGTGCTTTATGTAGGAAACAGAAAAGGAGATAAAGTGTATGCCGTAAAAGATACCAACGGAGATTTTATTGCTGATAAGAAATGGGTACTTGATTCAGGATTACAGATGCCTAATGGAGTTGCCTTTAAAGATGGCGATCTCTACGTAGCCGAAGTAAGTCGCATTATAAAGTTTACTGATATTGAAAACAAACTGGATAATCCGGGTGAACCAGCAGTGGTTTATGATAAGTTTCCTACCGAGACGCACCATGGATGGAAATACATTGCTTTTGGCCCAGAGGGAAAATTGTATGTGCCGGTTGGAGCACCATGCAATATTTGTGAATCAGAAGATCCAATCTTTGCGGCTATTCATCGCATGAATGCGGATGGAACAGGTCTTGAATTGTTTGCGAGTGGTGTGCGCAACACGGTAGGCTTTACCTGGCACCCTGAAACAAAGGATCTTTGGTTTACTGACAATGGCCGCGACATGTTGGGTGATGATATACCTCCGTGCGAACTGAATTCAGCACCAACTCAGGGAATGAATTTCGGATATCCCTATTGCCATGGTGGAACGATTAAAGATCCAGAGTTTGGCGATAAGCATGCGTGCGATGAATTTGTAAAACCTATGCAAAACTTAGGTGCCCACGTGGCTCCGTTAGGACTTAAGTTTTATACCGGGGATATGTTTCCTGCTGAGTATAAGAATCAAATCATCCTGGCTGAGCATGGTTCCTGGAACCGAGCTAAGAAAAGTGGTTACAGGTTGAGTCTGGTAAAATTAAAGGATGGCAAAGCAATCAGCTATGAGCCTTTCGCCAGTGGCTGGTTGGATGAAGCTACGCAAGCTGTTTCTGGAAGGCCTGTAGATGTATTGCAAATGCCGGATGGTTCGCTGCTTGTTTCTGATGATCAGGCAGGGAAGATATACAGGATTTCTTATAAAGGATAGTATTAGTTCCTGCCTGTTGAAGAACTTAAGGATATCGATGACGATATCCTTTTTTTTAAATAATTGGATTGCAAGGAAATTAAAATCATCAGCCACAACTTCTACTTGTTTTCCTTTGTCTTCATACATCATTCGAATAACCGGCCCCGAACGATAGGTGAGTTTTACATCTTTACGATGGCCCTTGTACACTAAACTTAAGTTCGTGGCTTTCCAGTAGTAACTTTCAATTCGAATACTGTAAGTAGCCTTGCCATACGACTTTTCAAGTCCACGCATAACCTTGGGGTCTTTGTCCGTTGTTACATCAATCTCGTAGATAAGATCTTTGTACGCCTTGATCGAAATTTTTTTGACCGGAACATCACCAATCAGCATATAATCGGGATGTTTGGTTTCATACGTCTTGGCCTGGAACTCCTTTCTTTCGATGATATCTTTTTGAAAACAATACCCTTTACACTATCAATAGGATAACCCAATTTAATTTCTTTGAATCCATTTCTTCTATCAAGTTCAGAGAGATCTTGAGAAAAGAGACATAGACTAACGAAAAGAAACAGGAGGGTATAAAGTGCCTTCATGGTAATTTAGGTTCTAAAAATTGAATGGGTATTTGAATCCGGATGGAATCCCATAGAAGTACGATATCGGCTACATTGTTTTTCTGTTCAATCAATATAGTGAACGGTTCATAGACTGCTCCCTGGAGTGTTTTGGATGGAATAGTAAATCGCATCACGTCAAGTTTGGCGTTATAATTATAAGAGCCCCAGAGGCCCAGTTCGCTGTTGATAATGATAGTCCAGCTTTCTTTGTCGGGTATGGTGAATATTGAATAGGTGCCTGCCCGAAGGGGAGAATTATTAATTAGAATGTCCTTGGTAATGGTCATCTCAGTTGCTTCGTTAGCACCGGTGCGCCAAACCTGGCCAAAGGGCACCAGACTTCCAAAAATCATCCGACCTCGCTTCTGGGGTTGGCTATAGGTTATTTTAAGATAGGTATCCTTATACCGGGCAGCCACTATACTGGTAGGACTCGGTTTGCTTTTAATAGCTTCCTGTGCGGTAGCCTGAAATGATAAAGAAACAAATACAATGAAAAGAAATCTTCGAATACCCCGCATGAATCTATTTTACTTCGCGAATATACTATTTTGAATTCTTATTTTTACCCCAATGAGCCGTCCTGCCTTTGATGATATCTACATGGAGCTTGCTGTTAACCTGGCTAAGCGTTCGCATTGTTTAAAAAGACATGTTGGCGCTGTGCTTGCGAAAGATACCCGCATCATATCAATTGGCTACAACGGTCCACCACCAGGTACACATAATTGTGATGAGGAGTGGCCTGAAGAGGGCTGCCCGCGCGACTCAAAGGGTGGTTGTTCGTTGGCCATTCATGCCGAACAGAATGCTATACTGTATGCCGTTAAGAATAAAACCTCGGTTGATGGTGCAACGCTCTATGTAACGCTGTCGCCTTGCCTGGCTTGTTCACGCATTATTTTCAGTATGGGCATCCGAAAAGTTATTTACCTGAATTCATACGCAGAATTTAAAGGACTAGCTTCTGATGAAGGCGTGGATTTCCTTAATAAGTTTGGCGTGGAATGTCTTCGGTATTCCGGAACATTAACCAACGTTACCCACATGATATAAAAAAGCCGACTAGCCGGCTTTTTGATTTTGCTAAGCGAATTGTTGTTAGCCCAATACCTTTTCTATATTATTTACCAATGCTGCTGTAACACCTTTAGTCTTCTTTGTTAATTCTTGTTTTAAGACGGCCAAAGATTTAGCAGTGGCTTCTAAAAGACCCGTTGGATTCTGATCGTATCGGTAGCTTCCCAAGCACCATTGGATTTCTTCTTGCAATTGATGCTCAATATTAAGTGCCTTCAATTTTGCAAGTATATCTTCAGATACTTTTTCAATGTTTAAAGTTGAGACAGCTTTAGGTTTTGCAGCAGCCTTTTTTGCTGGTGCTTTTTTCTCTGCTACGGTTTTTGTGCTTGATTTAGCCATGCGTTCTATTTGTTTTAATAATGTTGCAAAGGTAAGACCCTTTGGAGGTGGTACCAAGTACTCAATCCATTTAATTTATGCAATCGAATGTTCAAGATCATGAAATTCAATGCATTGCGGTGCCAAATAAGCTAGTATACAAAGGTTTTGCGATCATCCCTTTAACTAAAAGGGATGATCACTGATTCACTTAATGGTGATATCTATGTGATAGTTTTAATCCGAGTCACCTAAGTTCAAAAAAGTAATTACAAAAAAAAGAGAAGTGATCCTGGATCACTTCTCTATGCTAAAAGCATCAAGACAAGCTTGATTACTTCTTCTTCTTAGCAGCCTTCTTTGCTTTCTTGGCTGCTTTCTTAGCGGGTTTTTTTGCCATAACGTTTTAATATTTTTAAGTAAAACTGTACGAAAGGTATAATAAAAAGTTAATTCTCAAAAATTTTGTTAAAAAAATTTTTATCTGAAGAAAAAAATTCAAGTACACACTTTCATACTTTTTATCATAACTGCACATAAGTTTTTTAAATGATGTTAACCTCAGGAGTTAACTCAATGTTAAAAGTTGCATTAACCGAAGCTGAAATTTTTTTAGCGAGTTGAAAAATTTCTTCACCATTTGCATTACCATAATTCACTAATACCAATGCTTGATTCGCATGAACACCCACATCATCAAAACGTTTTCCCTTCCAATCACACTGTTCAATTAACCAGCCAGCAGGCACTTTAACGTATTGATTTACAGATGGATAGCCAGGGATATCAGGATGAGTTTTCTTTAACTCATTATAGTGATCTAATTGAATGGTTGGGTTTTAAAAAAGCTTCCTGCATTTCCTATAACCAATGGATCAGGTAATTTACTTCTTCGAATGTTGACGACTGCATCACTTATTGTTTTAATAGATGGAGATTTTTTATTCTCAGCCAGTATACTAGTTATAGCACCGTAGCTTGTATTAAGTATATGATTATTCGTGGTCAATGTTAAAGTAACACTTGAAATAAAAATTTTTTCTTTGAGGTCATGTTTAAAGATACTTTCTCTATAACCAAAGTTACATTCGGTATTGGTAAAGGTCTTTTGCTTACCAGTTTTCAAATCTATTCCATCCACATATTCAACAACATCTTTTATCTCTACACCATACGCACCAATGTTTTGTATAGGTGCTGCACCCACGGTACCAGGTATAAGTGATAGATTTTCTACGCCACCCCATTGTTGCTGCACGCAATACATAACAAACTCATGCCATACTTCTCCTGACTTTACATTTACTGATATGGTATCCGCACTGTGGTTTATGACCTCAATCCCTTTAAGGTTGACTTTAATCACCAAACCTTCATAATCTTTAGTAAAAAGAATATTGCTCCCTCCACCTAATAGGAGATGAGGCTGATTTTTATACTCTGGCGTGTTTAATAGTTCAATTAGCTGATCTTCCGAACTTATAGTGCAGAAATATCTGGCTTTGGCTTCAATGCCAAAAGTGTTATACGCGCGTAGGCTTACATGCTCTTCTATCTTGATCATAAATTGATGACCAAGGAATAAAAAGGGTTGAGATAATGAAATGATTATTGAAATGACTCAATCAATTGTTCCTGCGAAAGCTTAAAGAGACATATTCTGGGAAATCTTCCAGCCACATGGGTCGTTCCACATACACCCAGCCCGCCATCGGCAGTAGGAGTAATGGAAGCTATTTCAAATGAATTAGAGAACCCTAAATAGCGGCTGCCTAAGAACTCCCCGGTTGCTTCATCATAACCATATACTGCAATTTGGTTATTGCGCGTATTACTTCCGTAGAGTACTATCTTTTTGGTATTCACGGTTAGCCGTAAAATTTTTACAGGGGCATTATTAACTAATTCTGGAAACGGATTACCTCCCAGATCGGTACTAGAGCTAATGCCTGTTGTATTTAAAGTAGTGTTTGGGAGGTAGTAATTATCGCCAAAGTTAAACCGTGCCAGCGCGAATTTGCCACCTTCTTGTGGAACCACCTGACTTAATCCACCATCGTCTTGCTGACCCTGAACAACGCCTTGCGGATTGTCATTTTGAAGATCTGTAAATACCAGCGATAACGTATAGTTATAAAAGCCATTAAAAAAATACTGCCCAGTGGGAGTTTTGCCTACTATAAAAGGCAAAGGTGTTCCTGTCCGGAAGAAGTGATTAATGATTGGCTCCTCGGCTGCATCGCCTGCTCCTATACTAAATCCTTTGGATTTAATTACTGATCCGGCCGGATTAACTACGGACACTACACTTAACTTATTAAGGTTATCATAACTCAGCAACAGAAAGTTGCTGCCATCAACGGCTGCAGCAGCAGGGTAGGTGCCACCAACACTAATCGGATCACTTAATGTACCTTCGGTATCTAATTGGAATAATTGCGTTTGCAAACCCGTAGAGGTCATACCAAAGAAATAATAATTGCCGCCATTTTCGAGCAATGGACCAACAGGATTAACAAAGGTTTCATCCACCTCCATTTCAGAAACATAAGCCCCAAATTCATCAGTCTTCATCAGATAAATTCCAGTGAAATTCGAATCTTGAATTCTTCGTCCGCCTAATATCAAATACCCGCCATCGGGCGTTTGCTTCATATCAATAGGATAAAAGGAGGCATCGAATCGATCGTTGTCGTAGATGCGGGTGAAGGCTGCTTTGTCGGCTGTAGGATCCGATTCATTCGCACAGGATGTGAATAAGAACACTCCGAAAACAAAAACTATCAATAAGAAGCGCATAGACTAACGATCTAAGGTTTTAAAATCACTACTCAGGTAACGCATAGGAAAAAGAACACCGGCCGAGATAACAATATTGTTTAAATTGAGATCGTCCTGTGCATCGCCAATGCCTGACAGGCGATCGTTACCAAACCGGTTGCTCACATTGCTTATGTTGCTCATACTTTTCCAATAGGAAGCATCTAAAGTTAGTCGAACATTGCCGAGATTATAATTGGCTCCAATACCCGCCATAATTCCCCAATAGTTGTCGAATAAATCTTTGGCACCAACAATAATTTCCTGATTGGCAAATTGATTGGTACCACCTGAGGCATAATCGGTTCCCGAAACCTTTACCGATTTATTCGCATTGATTAATAAGGAGTAAAAAATTCCTGCCTGTACGTAGGGTCTAAACTTGTTCCTTAAAACATCATACTTTACAAGTAATGGAAAATCGGCATAGTCAAGTTTTTGCTCCTGGTTGTAGTGCAACACCAGGCTTTCGGATGGGTTATCAGAATTAGTCCACTCATATTGGTTTGAATAAACAAAGCTACTATTCCTATAGGTGGGTTGTGTGCTGAATGAAAAGCCTTTATAGTAAAAGGTAATCTCAATACTGGCCTGGCTACCTGCTTTATTAAAAGACTTGTATGTCTTGTCTGTTAAAGCAGTCGCGTAGTTGGTTGGCGTCATAATGGCATAACGCTCAATAGGTACTGCCTGGGTTAAATTAGTGCCTGCTTTAAAACCCAACCACCATTGCATTTCCAAAAATTTACTTTGCTGGCTGGGCTTGGAGGCCATGCTGCCTGGTTTCCGTTTGTATTGGGCTGTGGCCGAAAACACAAAACCAAGTAGGAGTACTACGGTAAAAATTTTCTTCATAGGTTATCGGGTAACAACAAGTTTTTTGGTTTGCGTGATGAAGGAAGTTTTCAATTGATAAAAATAAATACCAGCTGGCAAATCGCCTACGTTAGCTCGTACTAAATGCTCGCCCTCCGCCCGCGCCTCATGTAAGAGGGTTTTGACTGTACGTCCCTGGTTGTTGATTAAGGTTAGATCGACCAGATTGGCTGTATTGATTCTAAATTTAATAGTAGTGAAATCGATAGCCGGATTAGGAAAGCAATCTTCCAGTGTAAATCGGGCATTGATAAAATTTTCCTGAACACCCGAGATAACCTGGGTTGCTAAAGGTAAAGGTTCATAGCTGCCGGCTCCTTCCTCTTTAGGACCGTTGATGAAATCCTTAAAGAAAATATCTGAATTTATTTTGGCTTCATCCACCAGCATCCAATCACGCAAAAGATTTGCATACACCTGCCGGTAGTCAAATTGCATCTCTACATTTTGTTGGTTGAGATCAGGGACCACTCCCACCACACCAGGTTGCACGCCCTTACCGAAAATCATTACCGGTGCTCCTGTTCCATGATCCGTTCCGTAACTTCCATTCGCGCGTACCCGCCTTCCAAACTCAGAGGTAGTAACCGTGAGTACTCTGTCTTCCAGTCCCTCTTGCTTTCAAATCGTCTTGAAACGCCTTCATAGCAGAAGAGATATGGTACATGAGCGCTGCTTGTTGGCCCATAGTAGGATCATAACTTTCAACTTGTTCGGCATGCGTATCAAACCCGCCCATTTTTACCAGAAATACTTTCGTCTTTACGCCAAGACCAGGACCACCGCCATCCAATAGGCGAGCAATTAATTGCAATTGGGGAGTTAAACCGTTACGCATACTGCCTTTAGGCGCGTTGAACGGATAACGTTCCGGATAAGTGACCGAAGAGGGCGAGGCAGCCTTGTAAACATCATACAACCGCTCGGCATAATCTTGCGATTTATCCTCCAGCCCTAAAATCCAGTTCAGTTCCTTTCCATAAGGAGAATTATCAAGTGCTGTGGGAGGCTTGCCACGCGGATCAACACCCTGATCAACAAAACCCTCCAGTTCTCCAACCAGGCGGGCAAAGTTTTCGGGATCATTTAAAGAGATTGACGTGGGTATGTTTCCTTCCTGATGAAAGATTAACGAAACATCACTCCCCATTTCTATCGCCAGTGGATCCTTCATTTCACTGTTCGGAAAATCAGCCGGATAAACTTTCGGTTCAAACTCCTCTTGCAAATATCGGCCTACCCAACCGGATGAGAAATAATCATCGAAACCACCGCCCATAAAAGAAATATCACGACCTCTAAAATGGGAGCCATTATTATTTTTATAAGAAACGCCTTGCACTAACGTCATTCTTCCACGATCATACAAATCTTTCATTGCAATCATATCCGGATGCAAGCCCACTTGTGCATTGGGAGGAAGTGTGCTATCCAACGGAATCATTTTGCGTAAACTATTTTTTGCGGGGATGGCAATATTGGCGCGCCACTGGTAATAAAGATCATACGCTTCTACCGGAATGATGCTGTTAAGTCCATCGTTACCCCCATGCATTTGCAGAATGATCAGTACCCGGTCGTTGGTGCTTTGCTGAGCCATTCGCGTAAGCGAGTTTTCGGCCATCAGGCGAAGCGGTATGCCACCCAATGTAAACGGCACGGCTGCCAGCGAAAGTTTCTTTATAAATTGTCTGCGTCTCATTCGATAAGTTAATAAAGTTGATACTCGGGTGATTGAAGCATGGCGTTGAAAAGACTTTCTAATTGTCTTCTTACAACCTCCATATCCACCGGATTATTCCAGCGGAAAGCCCACGCACCTTCTGGATCGGCATCGATTTGTGGTGCCTTCAAAAAAGCGGTTAGAAAATAATTCATACGCTCGGCTGTAAGTCCTGACGTATCATCCAATGCCGGGTCGAAAGTCAGGTTATCCGTTACCGGAAGAAAATATTTAGCCAGTTCCATGATCAGTGCTTGCGCATTGGATGCGGTAGCATTGCTAATGTTTGTTTGCACGAACGCAACAACATCAACTTTTAATGCTCCTGGCATAGCTTGGTTGTCTGAAATTATCTTTCGAATAAATTCATACCTGCGAATCAAATAGTTAGTCGAGATCCAACTGCGGTGATAGATTGGGAATTGATGGTAGGCATCATACCCGGCCACATCATAAGGCTCGTAAAAATGCATGCCCATGTCTTCCAGATCTCTAATCAGTTCACCGGTTCTTTCATAAAAGGTGGCAGCCGAAGCCACCGGATCGGGTAATTGTATTTTGAAAATCCTGAAGGCGCCCACCAGAAGATCGAGCGGAGATTTGATTATTCCGCCAAAAGCATCATCACCCACACCTGCTGCGGCATCATAAAAATGCTGACTTTGAAAAAGATCTTCCAACACCGGTTGAAGTTTGTATCCACCGGTAGAAAATGTATTGGCCATCTCAGCGATGATGGTATCGTCAATGGCTTGTGTTATTTCGTGGTAGACATAGTACCGATAAATTCTGCGACAAAAGTTACGGGCTGTTTCAGGTTTTGAATAGATAAGTTCAATCAGCTGATCGATTTCATCCTGCGCGCTGGCTTCCGTTGCATTTGTGCCAGCTAAAAGCGCGGGGTCTGGTTGAATGGTGGCATTGCCATATCGGTCACTGAATTGTTTAACCGTATTATCATGCGCGTTGGCATTGGTTACGCTGCCCCTTACTTTACCTCTTGGTAATTGCGTTGTTCCGGTCAGGTATAAAGTAATATCCGGGTCATACGTTGAAAAGGTAGTATCCAATTCCCAACCCGATAAAACCCGGGCGGCCGCGCGCACATCTTGTTCTGTGTAGTTAAAATAGTCTCCGGGTATAGTGGCCGGAGGCAGCGTACCTTCTAATCCACGCCCAATGGTATATAACTCCTGCAACTCACGTCCATAATTTTCATTGACACTTCCATTTACGTTCTGGTTGCCATCGAGCAATCGAAGCATAGCATTATCGATACTAACTTTTTTAATAAGAGTTTTGATATTGAATTCTATAGGGAGTGTTTTATCAAAAGCAAACTTCCTGTAGAGTTGATTCTGAAAGTATAGCGAACGGCTATTATCAACTTTCGATTGAATGGTGGTGAAAACGGAATGTAGGAAGAAAACAATTTTTTCGCGGGTGGCATAGGCCAGATAGTTACTGGGCGGTATACCCGTTCCCATCATCTGACTGATAAACCATCCTTTGAAAAACTCCTGCAAGTCGCTGTCCCCACTGTTTGCATCAGTGGTCCCTGTAAGCACCCACTCCTTTCCGGTTTCCGGATCTATAGGTAATATAGGATCAGGTAATGGTTGTTGAAAAAGAAGCGGAATAGCCTGACTTGCTGTAAGCGTGGCAAATGAATCGATTTGCAATTTAGTAGGGCCGTAAGTAGCCCGATGCAATAAATGTGCAGCCCTTTTATAACCCAAAGGACCACCAAAAGATGGTAATGGCATGTGTAAAGTTTATTCTCTCGACAAGTTAATTCATCTACGGGGAAGATTGATGGTAATTTTCCGTTAAGTGGGCGATAAAGGCGATTATTGCCCGTATTTTTCCTTGATGCTGAGTTACCTATTTTTGTTTAATGAAGATTATTGAATGTCCGCGAGATGCGATGCAAGGGTTGGAATTATTTATTCCTACCGAAAGAAAAGCTGCATACATCAATCAGCTGCTCAAGGTTGGCTTTGACACCTTAGACTTTGGGAGCTTTGTTTCGCCCAAAGCGATACCCCAAATGCGAGATACTACCGAGGTACTTGCTCAATTGGATATCTCGAAGACGCAGACAAAGCTGCTGGCGATTGTAGCCAATACGCGCGGTGCGGAAACAGCTTGTTCGTTTGATCATATACAGTTTTTGGGTTTTCCACTCTCCATTTCAGAGACTTTTCAACAACGAAATACAAATAAGTCAATCACAGAGGCATTACAGACAGTCAATGAAATTCAAGAACTATGTAAGAAGCATAATAAAAAACAAGTGGTTTACATAAGCATGGGTTTTGGAAATCCTTATGGTGATCCGTATGATATCGAAGTGGTAGAAAAATTTACAGACATCCTGGCTACGCTGGATGTTGAAATCATTTCGTTAGCGGATACCATTGGGGTATCTCAACCCAATCAGATTGAATATCTCTTTACTAATCTTACGAGCAAGTTTCCTAAAATGGAATTTGGGGCACACCTACACTCAACGCCTGCTACGCGTCTCGAAAAAATTGAAGCTGCATTTAATTCAGGTTGTCAGCGATTTGATGGTGCCCTTAAGGGTTTCGGAGGCTGCCCCATGGCTAAAGATGAATTGGTGGGCAATATGGCAACGGAAACCATTTTGGAGTTTCTTAAATCTAAAGACATGGCTCCGGTTTTGAATGATGTAGAATTTGACAAGGCAATGATGTTGGCAGGAGAAATTTTTCCACATTGAATTAAGCATAATGCAGTGTCATAGGCATTGTTAATTGTCAATTATAAATTATCAACTGTTAATTATCTCAACGTATACATTTTACCCGGTAAAGACTTTACTGCATTTTTTGAATTCAGGGTAAGTAGGAGTGAAGCTAATTGGCTGGGCGGTAAATCAGATTTAAAACTAAGCTCATCAATCATTATCGGAGCATTTCTTTCCTTTAATATCGCCAGTATTTTTTGTTCATCGGGTTCGAAGAGGGTGAGTTCCAACGAAGTTTGCATACCATCAACCGGTGCAGACCAGTTCATAATGTATTCCAAATCTTTTACGGAGGTGAATAAGTTGGCTTTATTGATTTTAATCAGTTTGTTGCATCCATCTGAATATGTTTGTCCGAGGTTTCCAGGAACAGCAAATACATCTTTGTTGTACGTGTTAGCGATATCAGCGGTGATTAACGCGCCACCCTTTTCAGCAGCCTCTACAACAATCAGGCATCGCATAAACCAGCTATGATTCTATTGCGCGCCGGAAAATTATGGGCATCGGGCTTTGTGCCAAATTTATTTTCTGTGATAAGCCCGCCCTGGTTGATCATTTTCTTAGCGGTATCTTTATGTACAGCGGGGTAAATGATGTCCATTCCGCTACCCATTATTCCGAGCGTAGGCAATCCGTATTGCAGCGCATATTTGTGTGCCTGAATATCGATACCATAGGCAAGTCCGCTTACAATCAATGCTTGGTGAGACACAAGATCCTTACAGATTTTTTCAACTATTTCTTTTCCATATTCTGTGGCCTGCCGGGTTCCAACAATACCAACCGTTTTTGGGGCATTAAGATTTTGATTTCCTTATAATAGAGTAGGGCTGGGGCATCTTCAATGGCCTTTAGCCTATGTGGAAATTTCTTATCCGTATAGAGTAATATTTCAGTGTCTTCTTTCTCCGCTTTTGTTAATTCTTTTTCTGCCTCCCTGAAGGTATCTCCGTTTCTTATAGCGTTTGAAGACACCTCACCAATACCGGGTATTTTGAGCAGCTTTCCTTTTGAGGTTTGGAATACATCGTGAGCAGAGCCACAATAGCTTACCAATTGCTTTAGCAAAAAAATCACCAATGCCGGGCGTAAGATGCAAGGCTATAAAAGAGAGGCGTTCTTGATCCATAAATCCCAAAAGAGATTTCGGAATTTAAAGAATCTTAAATAAATAATCTTAAATATGTATTAAAGTTTTCTCGGATTTGAACGAGAAACTGACGAACCTTCTTCAATGAGTCCATAAGATCCATTTTATCGCGAACGGATTGACCATCGTTCTTCAACATCTCTTTAGCGCCTTGAAGGGTAAAGCCTTTTTCCTTAACGAGATGATAAATCGTGCGAACATGATCAATATCATCTTTGGTAAACTGACGATTGCCTTTTCGATTCTTCTTAGGTTGGATAAGATCAAATTCAGACTCCCAAAAGCGTATAAGGGAGGGGGCTACATTAAACATCTCGGCTACTTCACCGATCGAATAATATATCTTCTCAATTTCTTTTTCTTTATACGCCATGAGGGACAGTGAGGCCTGATATCAATCGCTTTTTTAAACGATCTTCCTGCAAAGTAACAATTCTTTAAACCTGAAACAACGTTGGTAATTTATTTTATCGACAACCTATTCACATCAATTTGTGGAATAGTTTACCCACCCCAAATCGTCAATTGTCAATGAGCATTCAGGAAAATCTTCCTTGGTTAACTCCCGAATTCGCTTTAAAACTTGCTTTTGCGAATCAATCTTTATATTCGATCGGGCTGTTTGCATGGTTGAAATGATTTGGGCCTTTAAAAAATTACCCTTATTATTTGTATAAACTTTAATGATTGGCGACCAGCCATTGATACCGGATACATTAATGCCTGCGTAAGTACAAAAATTTCCCAGGCTGTAAGCAATAAATTTTTCCTTATAAACCTCAACCGCACGGGTTACATGAGGCCCGTGTCCGAAGATAATATCAGCACCTGCATCAATAAGTGCATGCGAGAATTCATACACATCGCCCCGGTCTTCACCATGAAACATTTCATGCTTGCGTGGCACATGCTGATGCTCTGGACCTTCGGCGCCACCATGGAAGGATACGATCACAATATCGGTTAGTGAATCCAAATGGGCCACAATTTTTTTGGCTTCAGGCAAGTCATTAATATTTAGACACCCGCTGTTGGGTGCAAAGGCAGTAAACCCGTATCGGATTCCGTCTTTTTCAAAGATCGTATAGGGTTTGGTAAGCTGTCCGGCATAATGGATACCTGCTGCGTCCAGAGTCTTCATGCTACTTCTTCTTCCCATCTCTCCAAAATCACCTGCATGGTTGTTGGCCAGACTCATTATATCAAAACCAGCATTAACCAGATTTTGCACATGACTCACGGGAGTTCTGAATACATAACAAACTTTCGGATCGCGGCAGGTCTTAGCGGTTCCACCACTATCCAACAGTACTCCCTCAAGATTGCCCATGGTAACGTCCGCATTAGATAATATAGTGCTAACTTCTTTCAACAGATCCCGGCCTTGATTAGGAGGTAGTACTTCCTTGGGATAATTGCTGCCCATCATAATATCACCCACACCAATTACGGTGATGGTGTCTTTTGGTGCTTGGGATAGAGCCACCTCGGTTATAAGGAGAAGGAAAAGACAGTATTTTATCATACGATTATATATTAATAGCGGCAAAGAAAATGAGAAGCGCCTAAAGTGGAAAGAAGAAATGAATTAATCCAATGAGATGGCAGATCTACTACCCACCGCAATCAATTTCTCATATTCCCTATTATTAAGGTCACGTTGAAAGAAGTTGATTGGGTTAATAGCATCGTTTTTATAGAGAACTTCATAATGAAGGTGTGCGGCCACCGATAAACCAGTGTTTCCCACATAACCAATAACCTGACCACGTTTTACACGCTGGCCCTTGGTTACAATAGATTTAGTCATGTGTGCATATCTTGTTTGGAATTGATAGCCATGGTCGATGTAGACCACATTTCCATATGAGGTTGAAAACTGTGCAACCTCAACACGACCATCACCCGTAGCGTAAACTGGACTTCCAACTGGTGCGGTAAAGTCAAGTCCCTTATGGGGTCTTACATAACCAAGCAACGGATGTAATCGTAATCCGAAGATGGTATGTAAATGAATTAAATCTTTGTTGCTAACCGGTTGTATGGCAGGTCTGGAAGCCCACATCCGTTCTTTACGTGATAGCTCGTTCATTAATTGCTGAAGGGATTGAGCTTCAATGTCGAGGCGGTTCTTAATTTTTTCTGCTTGCAGGTAAGCAGTACGGATTAATGGGTAAGGAATAGATTCACTTTCCTTTTCGCGACCACCCACACCGGCTTCCCGTTGCGATTCGGCAAGCGGCTCCAAATCCAGGATTACCCGGTAATTATTATCGTCATTTTGTTCCAAGGTACTGAGTTGCGTGGAGGTGCGTTCCAATTGTTTGTAAAGAACTTTCCATTCGGTCTTTAATTTTTCATTCTTACTAGCTTGTAAGATTTCATCAATAAGTGGATACTGCGTATTTAAATAAATCAAACCCGCTA
Source organism: Flammeovirgaceae bacterium (assembly GCA_016709845.1). Lineage (GTDB taxonomy): Bacteria > Bacteroidota > Bacteroidia > Cytophagales > Cyclobacteriaceae > ELB16-189. Next base: position 79,114 of record JADJMA010000063.1, read on the forward strand.
CTCCTATCAGGAAAGATATCCCCAGAAAAATAAGAATTCTGCGTCCTGCTACCTTGGGGGAGATTACCACAGGTTCATAGCGGCAGGTTTCTTCATTATATGAATATCGCACCTTAGCCATTAATCAAGTGATTGATTTTGTTTTTTGCTGATGTTCACCAAAACTTCGTATTGATCGGAGGCAATGCCTTCCATGAAAAAATTTATTGGATTTAAATTCACGCCCTCTTTAATTACCTCGTAGTGAAGATGTGGCGCAATGGATCCCCCGCTGGAACCAACAATGCCGATCGACTGACCTTTCTTAACCGTTTGCCCCTGCCTGACTACAATCTCTTCCAGGTGGCTATACCGGGTAATGTATCCATCACCATGGTCAACCTCAATGTAGTTGCCATAGCCGGCAACCAGATCACTTCTCTTTACAATTGAAACCTGACCTTCGGCTGTTGTTCTCACCACTGTGCCGCGTGCAGAGGCAATATCAACTCCATCATGATGGTAATTTCCTTTATGAAAAGGATTGATGCGAATGCCATATCCTGAAACCAGTTTATTCATCTCAAAATTTTCCACAGGCGCAATGGATGGAATATTTGTGAGGTAGTTTAAGTCTTTTTTTTCCAGATGGGTTTTGGACTGAAAGGAATAGCTGCTTTTTTTAGCAGAGTGTATTAATTCTGAGAAACGCTGGCTTAATTGATCCACCGACTCATCAAAATCACCTGAACCCGCCAGCAACAGCTCTTCGCGCTCCGGGTAAACCGGTGTCGTTTCATCTGAGATATTTGTTTCAAATAATTTTTGATAAAGAGCAACATCTTTTGTTTTTAATTCGCCAACTGCCGATTGGATTCTGTGAGTTGCGCTGTTAACAACATTTTGTGTCTATCCAACGCTGTATTTTCGGCCCTTAATTTTTTTCAGACGGTGTTTCAATTATCAGATTCTGAAGCAGTACTAATCCGATGAAAAAATAACTCCGAAAGTGAGATATCCAATAGCCGTCATCAGCACATTGAAGACAGAAATCTTCACGCGCTCATAGCGAAGAGTTTTTGGGTTATAGTGAAATTTGCTTGTAGACATTACTTCATAAACATGTTCAGTTCTGACCAACAAATCAAACAAAAGACGCAAATCGAATTTCACCGTTTCCTTTCATATTGATCCTAATGGGATTAATTTTGCTGTTTATCTGGGTTTGAACCCATAAATATAGATAAAAACCTCGGTGTAAAAAGTTAAAATGGCCTTAGAATTAATGGATTCAGCTACAATTAGACGCAAATTTCTTGATTTTTTTGAAAATAAAGGTCATAAAATAGTACCCTCAGCTCCTTTGGTGTTGAAAAACGACCCTTCGTTGCTTTTTACTAACTCGGGTATGGTTCAGTTCAAAGACTACTTTTTGGGTAATTCTATCTCATCAAGTAAGCGTGTTGCCGATACTCAAAAATGTCTTCGAGTAAGCGGTAAGCACAACGATCTGGAAGATGTTGGGTTGGACACCTATCACCACACCATGTTCGAGATGTTGGGTAACTGGAGTTTTGGTGATTACTTTAAGAAAGAAGCCATTGCCTGGGCTGGGAATTATTAACCGAAGTTTATGGACTTCCCAAAGACAGATTATATGTAACTGTTTTTGGTGGTGATAAAAATGATAACCTTCCGGTAGATGAGGAAGCAAAAGATTTATGGAAACAGGTTGTTGCTGAAGACAAAATCCTTCACGGAAATAAAAAAGATAATTTTTGGGAGATGGGTGAGCAAGGTCCGTGTGGTCCGTGTTCAGAAATTCATATTGACTTACGATCGGATGCTGAGGTTATGAAAGTGCCAGGCAAGGATTTGGTCAATAGCGATCATCCGCAAGTAGTTGAAATCTGGAATTTGGTATTTATTCAATTTAACAGATTAGCATCCGGTGCGTTAGAACCACTTCCAGATAAGCATGTGGACACCGGCATGGGCTTCGAGCGCTTATGCATGGCCATTCAAGGTAAGACTTCTAATTACGATACGGATGTGTTCCGTCCATTGATGGATTTTATTGCGTTGAATGCAAATGTTCAATATGGCGATGAGATTAAAGTGGATGTTGCGATTCGCGTGATGGCCGATCATATTCGTGCCGTTTCATTTGCTATTGCCGATGGACAATTGCCCAGCAATACCGGAGCGGGTTACGTGATTCGAAGGATTTTGCGCAGAGCAGTACGTTACGGATTTTCATATTTGAATTTTAAGGAGCCTCTCTATACATCGGCTTGTATTCTTATTAGCGAATCAATTAAGGGATGTATTTCCAGAATTAAATCAACAACAGGATTATGTAACTCGCGTAGTGCAGGAAGAAGAGATTTCTTTTTTGAGGACTTTGGAGAAAGGCAGTTTTGAGTAAATTTTTGAGAGATTTTGTAGAGGCTCAAAACCGAATACAAAACGTTTTGAGAAATGCTATCAAGACTTAGTCGGGAGCAGGAAATCGCATTTCTGACTTTACGATACATTTGGGTTTCCATTTGATTTACCGCTAATTGCACGAAAACTGGTTTTGCTGTTGATGAGAAAGGGCTTTCAAGAGGAGATGGCTAAGCAAAAGGCCCGATCTAAAGTTGATGCAACCAAAGAAACTGGCGATTGGTTTGTTGTTGGAGAAGATGTAAAACCTGAGTTTGTTGGTTATGATCAAACAGAAACGGATTCAAAAATTGTTAAGTACCGTAAGATCAAACAAAAGAATAAAGAACTCTTTCAACTCGTATTTGATAAAACACCTTTCTATGCGGAAAGTGGCGGGCAGGTAGGCGACACTGGTTTCATTGAGAATGCAAACGAAAAGATTTTCATTGCTGATACAAAAAAAGAAAGCGAGTTAATCGTTCACTACACAGAGAAACTTCCTGAAAGTCTTACCGGTATTTTTCATGCCGTGGTAGATAAAAATAAAAGAATCCGCACCACCAGCAATCACTCAGCAACCCACCTGTTACATGCTGCCCTTCGTCAGGTGTTAGGAAAACATGTGGAGCAGAAAGGGTCTTTAGTCAATGAAAAGATTTTACGCTTTGATTTTTCGCATTTTGCGGCAATGACACTCGAAGAGATTTCCAAAGTCGAAACGATTGTGAATCAAAAGATCCGCGAGAATATTTCGCTGGATGAAAAACGAAATGTGCCTATTGATCAAGCCAAGAGTTTGGGGGCGATGGCGTTGTTTGGGAAAAGGTATGGGGAGTTTGTGCGGGTAATTACATTTGATCCTAAGTTTTCTGTTGAATTGTGTGGCGGTACGCATGCATCCGCAACTGGAACAATTGGGTTATTAAAGATTATTGCTGAAAGTTCAGTAGCAGCCGGAGTTCGCAGAATTGAAGCGGTTACCGGTGAAGGTGCTTATGATTACATAAACGAACAGCTTGCTTTATTAGGTCAGATAAAAATGATTTTAAAAAATCCGAAAGATCTTAGTAGAGTCGGCCCAAAGCCTGGTAGAGGAAAAACACGCGCTTGAAAAGAAACTTGAAGCGATGTATCAACAACAGGCAAACATATTGAAAGATGTGCTTGCGGGGAAAGCTGTCAAAACTAAATGGCATTACTTATGTTGCAGAGCGAGTAACCGTACCCAATGCGGATACCTTAAAAATATTGCCTACGCATTACGCAATCAGTTCGATGATTTACTAATGGTGCTGGCTGCTGATGTTGAAGGAAAGCCCCAGGTAACGGTGATGATTGGCGAAAAATTAGAAGCAACCAAAAATTTCATGCGGGCAATCTTGTAAAAGAATTAGCCAAAGAAATTGATGGAGGAGGAGGTGGGCAGCCGTTCTTTGCTACTGCAGGGGGTAAGAAACTGGAAGGACTGGATAACGTGCTTGCAAAAGCTAAGCAATTGCTTCAATGATGAATTCAGTCATTCGAGATAAATATACGGTAGTAATAGGTCTGGAGGTTCATGCTCAACTCCTGACTAAAAGTAAAATCTACAACGGAGATTCTACCGTGTATGGTAGTCCCCCTAACACTAATTTGAGTGTTATTACACTTGCGCATCCGGGTACGTTGCCCAAGCTCAATAAAAAAGTTGTTGAGCAGGCCATTAAAATGGGATTAGCTTGTCATTCTGAAATTTCTCAGTGGCAGATTTTCGATCGCAAGAATTACTTTATCCCGATCTGCCCAAAGGGTATCAACTCACGCAAGACCGAACGCCAATTTGCAAGGGAGGTCATGTAACAATCACAACAAAAGCAGGCGACTTGGATATTCCTTTAAATCGAATTCATATTGAAGAGGATGCAGGTAAATCGATTCACCTCGAAAATGAAAGTGATACTTTGGTTGATTTTAATCGTTCGGGCGTGCCACTGATTGAAATCGTAACTGAGCCGGCCATACGAAGTTCAGAAGAAGCGTATGCACTGCTTACTGAAATCAGGAAACTGGTTCGCTATCTCGAGATCTGTGATGGTAACATGGAGGAAGGTTCGATGCGCTGCGATGCCAATGTTTCTATCATGCTAAATGATGCAAAGGAATATGGTAAGAAGGTGGAAGTAAAAAACATGAACTCCATCCGAAATGTGCAACGTGCCATTGATCATGAAGCAGAACGTCAAATTGCCTTATTAGAAAATAATGAACTGATTGTTTCTGAAACGCGAACGTTTGATGCCAACACGGGCTTAACGCACAGCATGCGAACGAAGGAAGAACTCAACGACTACCGTTATTTCCCTGATCCCGATCTAAGTCCATTAGAAGTTTCTGAAGAGTGGCTTGCCACTATTAAGGGATCGATGCCACCATTGCCGCGTGAATTACAACAAAAGTTTATCTCAATCTATAAACTACCTCCGTATGATGCCCAGGTGCTAACGGATAGCAAAGAAGTGGCTATTTACTTTGAAGAAATTTGTACCCATACAAAAAATTTTAAAGCTGCCAGTAACTGGTTGATGGGGCCGGTAAAGTCTTATTTAAACGAACACAAACAGGAGATAAATCAGTTATCAGTAAAGGCAAGTGTCTTGGCGGAGGTTATAGCATTAATAGATACTGGGAAACTGAATTTTGCAGTAGCTTCTCAAAAGCTATTTCCAGAATTAGTTAAGCATCAGCAGGACTCTCCATTAGTATTAGCACAGAAATTAAATTTGATACAGGATAGTAATTCAGATTCTATTTCACTTGTGGTGGAACAAATTATAGCAGAGTTTCCGTTAAAGGTATCAGAATATAAGAAGGGAAAGACTGCTATTCTTACTATGTTTATGGGCGAGGTAATGAAACGCAGCAAAGGAAAGGCAGATCCTAAAGTGGCCAATGAACTTTTGAAAAAGAAATTAGAAGAATGAAACAAATAGGTATGAAACGAATAAAATTTAATGCGTTGTTGATTTTAATGATCTCCATCGTGGCTATGGCATGTAAACCAGATGAACCAGGTTGGGAGGTAACGATTCGAGGTAAAGTACGTTTCCCGTTATCGGGTCAAATTTCAATTCAGGAAATTAAGTCGGATGGTTCAGGAGAAATTGACACTATAAAATTAAGGAGTGACAGTACCTTCGAAAAGAAATTACGCATTACAGAGCCAGGCTATTATCAACTCAATTTTTATGATCGTCAGCGGGTGCCTTTCATTTTGGATAAGAGCGATTTGGAGATTATGGCTGACGGAAATGATCCGGGGGCTATTGCGGAAATTAAGGGATCGCCCGACCATGATCTTATTAAAGAGGTACAAAATGTGATGATGCGGTCGCAGGGATCTCCGGCTATTCAGCGATTGGAGGCAGAATTCTCTACGGCATCAGCCAACCAGGATACCCAACGCATTAGCGAATTACAGGATGCTTATATGGAATTACTTAACAAAGGATACGATCAGGTGGCCGCTATGTTAAAAGATCAACCGGCTTCGCTCGGCCTGCTCAATCTTTTGCAACAAAATAATTTGTTAGATAAGGACCGGTATTTTGACTTGTATTTAAGCTCGGCAGAAAAGTTTAAAAAAGAATGGCCTGATTCGCACTATACGAAGGATTTCACGGAGCAGGTGGAGAAAATGAAAGTTACCGCTATGGGTCAAATAGCACCCGAAATTGAATTGCCAAATCCCGAGGGTCAATTAGTTAAACTATCTTCTTTGCGCGGAAAATATGTACTCATCGACTTTTGGGCGAAGTGGTGTGGCCCATGTCGAAGAGAAAACCCCAACGTGGTAAAGGCTTATCACAAATTTAAAGATAAGGGCTTTGAAGTCTTTGGCGTATCTCTTGATCGTACCAAAGAAGACTGGGTGAAGGCTATTGCCGAGGACGGCCTGGTCTGGACGCAGGTTAGTGACCTGAAATATTTTGAATCGCAGGCTGCCAAAGATTATAACATCAATGCTATTCCATTTTCTGTCTTAATAGATCCGCAGGGAAAAATTATTGCCAAGGATTTACGCGGAGCTGCTTTAGAGAAGAAGTTGGCAGAGGTAATGGGAGATAATTGACGAATGAAAATCAACAACTTATAGAACAAAATTAAAAACCAAGCTGGTGATTTTCTTTGTCAGGGTTAAACCTTGACATCCTGACGTTTACCGTCAGGATTCGTCAACCCTTCGGGCAGATTACGCATTTCTAATGCATAATTTGGGATAAGATATTTTTTTAAACTCTTTAAATCAATTACTTGTAAAGCAGTAGGCGAGGATGTTCGCGCCCATTTTTAGGGCTTGCTGACGCTTTTCTTCGGGGTCGTTATAAATTCTTCTGTCTTCCCAACCGTTCCCCAAATCGCATTCGTAAGAATAAAATACTACCAATCGGCCTTCATAAAATAAGCCAAACCCTTGGGCGGGCTTTCCATCATGTTCATGAATTTTAGGAAGGCCATTGGGGAAATTGAACTTCTGATGATAGATAGGATGTGTGAAGGGGACTTCTATAAGTTCCAATTCAGGAAATACTTTTTTCAATTCTATGCGAATGAACTTATCTAATCCATAATTGTCATCGACATGCAGAAATCCACCCCCAATAAGATAGTTTCTAAGATTGGATGCTTCTTCGGTAGAGAAAACCACATTGCCGTGCCCCGTCATATAGAGATAAGGATAATCGAATAAATCAGGACTTCCTGCTTCGGCAATTGCTTCTTCAGCATTCAGGTTCATCCCTAACTCTTTGTTGCAAAAGGCAATTAGGTTGGGCAAGGCAGTCTTGTTGGCATACCAATCGCCCCCCGCCATTATATTTAAGTTTCGCAATCTTAAGCGAACCCTGGCCTGTAGAAATTAAGGAGGTTGAAAAAGGATAAGAAAAAGAATAAGTCTCATAAACGTAAAGTTACCAATTGAATACGTTCCGTATAAAAAAACAGTCGAATTAGCCTGATAATTTAATAAATAGGCTTGGCGTAAGGATCTTTAATTAGCAGATGGGATTACAAAATATTTTTTAACCTCGATTAAACCTTGTGATAGATTCTGGCTCTAAGCATCTGAGTTAAAACTAAAACACACATTTATTATGAAAACCTTATTGGTAAAAAGTCTATCAAGTTTAGCGCTATTCGCGTTGGTATTTTTGGCTTCGTGTACGGATGATTCAGTCAAATTCAATACAGAAGATTCTCAAAATGTAGAGAATGAAGCCAGTACAGATAGTTATTTTGAAGATGCCGATGATATGGCTACAATAGCTGTTGCCGCTGATGGCTCTACGGCCAGCGGAGCACGCGAATCTTCTTATGGAAGACAGGGCATAAAACCTGTGGATATTAGGTTTAGTTGCGCAACGATAACTTTTCTTTTTGCGGATAATAATTCGACTACCACGCCCCATGGATTTATTACTATTGACTTTGGTGACGGATGTACGGATGCGAAGGGAAATGTTCGGAAGGGAAAAATTATTGTAGAATTTACCGGGAAACGGTTTTTACCTGATTCCAGAATCATCACTACTTTTCAAGACTACTTTATTAACGGAGTTAAAATAGAAGGCGTTCGCACGGTTACTAACGTAACAGGAAGTGTGGAAGAAAATCCTAAATTTTTAATTAAGGTCGATAATGGAAAAGCTACCTGGGAGGATGGGACATTTGCCACCCGTGAAGTAAACCGCACCCGCGAATGGATTCGGGCCAATAATCCACTGGAAGATAAATGGATTGTAGAGGGTACCGCAGCCGGAACAAACCGTAATGGAAAGACCTACCAAGTGGAGATTACAAAGGCTTTAGTTTACAAGCGTGAGTGTGCTATCAGTGCTAAGGTATTTATTGCGGTGGAGGGTACCAAGGTGTTAAGTATCGATAACAAAGTGATTACCATAGATTATGGTACGGGGGAATGCGATCGCGTAGTTACGATTACGATTAACGGTCAATCAAAAGATGTAACGGTTCGGGGGGATATTTAAAAAAACAACCTTCTTGATAAATGCCTCTGTTAAAAGCAGAGGCATTTTTTTTGTACTTACTTTGGATGGTTAGGTGTAGAACTTTCGTTAATGGATGGGAAATAATTTCTACATAGGAGCAAGCATCATTGTCATTTATTAGGAAGTATTGATGTGGCATGGTTGTGGTCATTACGGGGTAAAACAAAACCACACATGAAAAAGATACTTTTAATTGCTTCATTTATCCTTATCACCTCGTTTTCTTTCGGTCAATATGCTTTGCAGAAAGGCCAATCACAAATCAATGCAGGGTTTGGCTTTTCCTCCTGGGGTATTCCGGTATATGCGGGATTTGATGTTGGCGTACATCGTGATATTTCGGTAGGGGGTGAACTATCTGTAAGAAATAACTATGACAATTATGAAGACACCAAGTATAAGCACAACGTAATTGGAATATCGGGAAACGGAAATTACCACTTTAATACTTTGCTTGAAATTCCAAAAGAATGGGATTTTTATGCAGGTCTAAATCTGGGCTTCTATTTTTGGAATTCATCGGACGACTATCCAGATGATGATGGTTCGAGTGTTGGACTAGGCGCTCAAATTGGTGGCCGGTATTACTTCAATGATCGCTTTGGACTTAACCTTGAATTTGGTGGAGCGAATACCTTCTCGGGAGGTAAATTTGGAGTGACAATCAAATTATAACCTGATGCATTCCATCTTTTGCAATCTTAACTTTACGAATCGGCTTTTTTATCTGGCGAGCTAAGTTCAATTGTTTTTTGGCTGAACGTATTTAAAGTGCTGAGAAGCAGGAAGAAGAGAATGAGATTAGATTTCAAGTTCCAAGTTTTAATAATTCAATTAGGATTTGGAGTATGATAAAACTTTGGAATCATTTACTTATCAAAAATATTCCAATACTTTTTTTTCTTTAAGGTAAGACCGTAATTGCACGAAATATTTTATGCGTCAATATCTCGATCTACTAAGTAATATTCTTGAACAAGGTGCAAGTAAGACAGATCGAACAGGAACAGGAACTCTTTCTGTCTTTGGTCGCCAACTCAGGTTTGATTTATCAGAAGGATTTCCGTTGGTGACTACCAAAAAACTTCATCTGCGGTCCATCGTTTACGAACTGCTATGGTTTTTAAAGGGCGACACTAATATCAAGTACTTAAACGATAACAAAGTTTCCATTTGGGATGAATGGGCAGATGAAAATGGAGACTTAGGCCCCGTATATGGAAGTCAATGGCGCAGTTGGCCCGCACCTGATGGTCGAAAGATAGATCAGATTGCACAGGTTCTTGAACAGATAAAAAACAAGCCAGATTCTCGTAGGCACATTGTCTCTGCCTGGAATCCTGCAGAAGTGGATAAGATGGCTTTGCCGCCCTGCCACGCATTGTTTCAATTTTATGTAGCTGATGGAAAGCTATCCTGTCAACTTTATCAACGCAGTGCCGATTATTTTTTAGGAGTTCCTTTTAACATTGCCAGTTATGCACTGTTAACTTATATAGTAGCGCAACAATGCGACTTGAAACCCGGTGAGTTTATCTGGACCGGTGGTGATGTGCATTTGTATTCCAATCATTTGGAACAAGCCAACCTTCAACTTTCGCGAGTGCCTTTCCTTTATCGCAACTTTTGATTAAACGAAAGCCTTCTTCTTTATTTGACTATGAGTTTGAGGATTTTGAAATACTTAATTACCAAGCCCATCCAGGCATAAAAGCACCCATAGCCATTTGATCTTTTTACCCAAACTATATTATTAAATGAGTTTAGTCGAAACCGCAATCGATCAGGATCAAACGGAAGTTGCAGAAATAAGAATTGATCCCATCACAAATCACAGATCACTTTTTTCAAAGAAATCATTTAGAGGCAACGAGGTGATCATTAAATTTTTGGCTAAAAATGTGTTAGCTACACCTACCTATTTAACCGTACAGATTAGCGAATTGGTACATATAGAGCTTTTTCCCGAATGCCTGGGTTGCACGAACCATAGCTGTGAGCCTAATTGCTTTTTCGACACCACACGAATGGAGTTCATTTCTCTTAGAGCTATTGAGGGAGGAGAGGAGCTAACGTTTTTTTATCCTTCAGCCGAGTGGGATATGGACCAGGCTTTTCAATGCAATTGTGGGAGTGCTCAATGCTTAGGATTAATAAAGGGTGCACGATACCTATCCAACGATCGATTAAAGCAGTACCGATTTACCGACTTTATACATCAAAAACTGCAATCGGTTAAATTCTGATAATAGCCAGGATTGCCACTTAACAGGGTACAAGCCCACCACACCTAATTCCTTTTTCAAGTTTGCTGAATTTATGTATTTAGCAACAAACCGAGTTTGATGAAATTTGCGCTCTTGTCTTTGATTATGGCCTGCCTGGTTCTTACCAGCCAAAGTCAGACAGCGCGTCCATCTTTTCATATAAAACGCACAACAACACCTATTAAAATTGACGGTATCCCTGATGAAGAGGCGTGGTTACAGGCGGAAATAGTTGATGAATTGATTCAACAATTTCCTAACGACACTTCACGCTCAAAAGTGAAAACAGAATTTAGGGCAACCTACGATGATGAGTTTGTTTACTTCAGTGCCATTGCTTACGACAATACAAAAGGGGGCTATGTCATTTCATCTCTGCGCAGAGATTTTCGCGGCCCGGGGTTAGATGGTGTTTCTGTTATCATCGATCCTTTTCAGGATGTAACCAATGGTTTTTTCTTTGGACTTAATCCGGTTGGCGTACAACGAGAAGGACTGATTTCCAATGGGTATTTAAGCTCCACTGATCTGGATCTATCGTGGGATAATAAGTGGTATTCGGAAACAAAAATTCACGATGGTTACTGGACAGCCGAATTTGCGATCCCTTATAAAACTCTGCGCTTTAAACCAGGCAATACGCGTTGGAATGTAAAACTATACCGACAAGACAGTAAAGAAAACGAACGCGCTATCTGGCCGTTTACACCACGCTTCTTCGAACCAGGCAACCTGAACTATACAGGTGAAATGATTTGGGAGGAGCCTCTCGTAAAACCCGGTCCAAATGTTTCGCTTATACCCTACACAGCGGCAAAGGTGTCGCAAGACTTTCAAAACGATCAGGCACGGGAAGGAACATTAATTTTGGTGGTGATGCCAAAATAGCCATTACGCCTTCATTGAATCTTGATCTTACCGTTAACCCTGATTTCTCGCAAGTAGAAGTAGACCGGCAGGTTACTAACCTCGATCGCTTTGAACTTTTCTTTCCAGAGCGGAGACAATTTTTTTTAGAGAATGCCGATTTGTTTTCTTCCTATGGCCATCCTTATGCCCGCCCTTTTTTCTCCCGCAGGTTAGGTATTTCCCGCGATCAGAATACGGGACTAAATGTTCAGAATAAAATTTATGCGGGCTTACGGTTAAGCGGAAACCTTAACAAACTTTGGCGTATCGGATTTCTGAATATGCAAACGGCTGCTATTGAGGAGGCAGCGGTTCCTTCCTTTAATAATACCGTTGCTACCTTACAGCGCAGAGTAGGAACGAACTCGAACATCCGCGCCATTTTTGTAAACCAGCAACAATTTAAAACAGATTCAACCGAATTTAAGTTAGGGGGCTATAACTATAACCGCGTAGCAGGGCTCGATTACAATTATAGTTTTTTGAATAATAGATGGACAGGAAATGCATTTTTTCACAAGCAATTTACAGAAGCAAGTCCTGCCAATGAAGTGGCCTATGGATATAGCATTAAGTACAGTACCCGAAAACTTAATTTGAATTGGTATCAGCAAGGTATTGGCAGTGGCTATAACCCTGCTATTGGATATGTGCCACGCAATGGATATAAGAGGATTTCTCCATCAGGGGCCTACTATTTTTACCCGCAGTCTGACGTGGTAAACTCGCATGGACCTACAACCGATATTGTTGTTATTTGGGATGATAAATATGGATACACCGATCACGAATATACCGTTGGCTGGGCAACAACTTTTCAGAGCCAGGCGCAATTGAAATTGAACTATAAAAACATCTATACCTTTTTGTTCAATGATTTTGATCCCACCAACTCCCCCAAAGAGGATAATGCGGTAAAGCTTCCGGCACTAACTGAATATACCTACGGATTAGTTTCGGCTAATTATGTTTCAGATCCTCGTAAGAGAGTGACCTATGAAGTAACCGCCATCTCAGGTCAGTATTTCAATGGTAATCGCCAGGCAATTACCGGAGTTTTCAATTATCGTTTTCAACCCTATGGAGTATTCTCCATGGATCTGAGTTATAATCGAATTCGGTTACCAGAACCTTATACGAGTTCAAATATTTATTTGGTTGGTCCTCGCATAGATCTCACCCTTACTCGTTCCGTATTCTTCACCAGCTACTTTCAATACAACAGCCAGTATGATAATGTGAACATCAACGCACGGTTTCAATGGCGGTTTAAGCCTGTGTCGGACTTGTTCATTGTTTACACGGATAATTATTTTTACGCATTCGAAAATACCAGCACCTATTCAAACTTTACTCCTAAGAACAGGGCTTTCGTAATAAAACTCACCTATTGGTTCAGCGCTTAAAAATTCTGAAATCAGGCAACAAATGATGAAAATTTAGACTCTGATTCACTTTAATCAGCTAATTTTGCCGCTTATTAAAAAATACCCTTTTAGGCAAGAAAATGCCCATAAAAGCAATCTTTATTAATTAATCCCGTTAGTTACCCCCTATGGCTGAAAAAAAGTAGCATTTTGATATGATCGGTCCAGTGATGATCGGTCCATCAAGCTCCCATACAGCCGGGGTAGTTCGCATAGCTCGTGCCGCTATCAAAATTTTAGGAGGTATACCCGACAAAGCCGAGATCACATTTTATAATTCGTTTGCACGAACCTATGAAGGGCATGGTAGTGATCGAGCTATTATTGCAGGCCTTATGGATTTTACAACAGATGATAAACGAATTCGTGAGTCTTTGGAAATAGCAGCACAGAAAGGATTGGAGTATCAATTCAAGTCCGTAGGAAATGCTTCCACGCTTCATCCAAACTCCATTCGCTTAAAACTAACAAAGGAAAATCGGAGTGTTGAAATACTAGGAGAAAGTAAGGGTGGGGGTGTTATTAATATCGCTGAGGTTAACAATTTTAAAGCTGATTTTTCTGCCAACCTGCACACCCTCATCATCTTTGCAGAAGATAAGAAAGGTAGTATTGCGTTTATCGCCAATGTGTTAGCTCATGATGATTGCAACATTGCCACTATGTCGGTTTCCCGAAAAGGAAAGAACGACCTGGCGTGTATGGTTATTGAGATGGATTCAGGTATCAAACGTGTAACATTTGATTATCTGGAGAGTCTTAGCTGGGTAAAGGAAGTAATATATATACCGGATATTGTTTTATAATTTATGATGAGAAAAGGAATACTAGTAAGTGCTTTTCTGTTCCTGTCCTTTTTGGGGATGGCACAGGAAAAGAAAATCTGGACATTGAAAGAGTGTATCGATCTTGCCCTACAAAATAACCTGAACATAAGACGGAGTTTGTTAAATGTTGAAACCAGCGAAGTAAACCTGACTCAATCCAAATTGGTTATGCTACCTACTTTAAACGGAGGTGGTCAGTTTGGGTATAACTGGGGTCGGTCTATTGACCCGACATCAAACTTGTTTACCACCCAGCGGGTAAACTCATTTAACTTAAATGCGAGTTCCGGGTGGTTGCTTTTTAACGGGTTTCGTTTGTTTAACAGCTATAAGCAGAGTGGGGTTGATAATGAAGCAGCGAATAAAGATTATGAGAAGGCAAAAAATGATGTGATTCTTAATGTAATTACTCTTTATACCAGTGTAATTTTTAATACGGAGCTCTTTCAAAATGCTCAGTTTCAACTGGCTACCACCTCTGAACAATTAACCCGCACGAGAAAATTAGTGGAAGCCGGGTCTGTGCCCATCGGAAACGTTCTTGACCTGGAGGCACAAGAAGCTACCAATGAATTAAATCAGATCACCCGCGAGAATACCTTGAACCTTTCTATTCTTCAATTAAAGCAAGCGCTGCAATTACCAGCATCCACACCTTTAGAAATTGAAGTACCTCAGTTGGACATAAACAATGATCTTACAATCTCTGAAACTTCCGATCAGATTTATAATGCAGCCTATGAGTATTTACCCCAAGTGCAAAGCGCGCGATTAAAACTACAGAGTTCTTTACTGGCGTTAAAGTCAACAAAAGGGTCACTTTATCCACGGCTAAGTGCCAACCTAAACGTATTTAGCAACTACTCAAGTGCTGCTGATCGTGCACGGTTTATTCGCGGATGGCGGCCCACCAATTCCTACCACCGTAAACGTAGGATATGTTCAAGGATCGAATACACCCGTGTTGCGAGATTCTGAGCTTCCTTCTGGAGCTTATGTTGATGGGTATAATTCAAGCGATCAGTTAAGCAATAATATTGCCCGATCTCTATCATTAAGTTTGCAGATACCTATTTTTAATGGATATCAGGCACGGTCAAATGTGCAACGTTCGGCTATCGCCAATCAACAAGCTTCCATTAATTTGAAAGACACAGAAAACCAATTGCGTCAATTGGTTGAAACTGCTTATAACGATGCCGTGGCTTCCTCTAAAACATATCAGTCTGCGATAAAGCAAGTAAACGCACGCGAAGAAGCTTTTAGAATGTCGAAGCAACGATTTGATAATGGTGCCGTAAATTATGTCGACTATCAAACTGCAGAAAATGCACTCTTTCAGGCTAAATCGGATTTAGTAAGAGCTAAATACGATTATATCTTTAAGAGAAAGGTACTCGACTTTTATCAGGGAAAACCGATTGACTATTAATACTTATATCTAAACTAGAATGGCAAAGCAAAAGAAAAAATCGAACAAGTTGCTCTATATCGGAATTGGTGTAGTGGTATTTCTTATAATATTTCTGATTATCGGTAAATCGCAAGGTTGGATTGGAAAGGCTAAAACAATTGAAGTTGAGATCGCTAAAGCCAAGCGCGCCAATATTACCGAAAAGGTAAGTGCTTCGGGTACAGTACAACCGGTTATCGAAGTGAAGATAGCGCCTGAGGTGTCTGGAGAAATTACTGACCTTACCATTGAAGATGGCGACTCGGTAAAATTGGGAATGGTTCTTGTGAAAATCAGACCCGATATTTTGTTAAGCCAACTAGAGCGAGCTGAGGCTGGACTAAGCCAGCAAAGGGCTAACATGGAGGCTTCCAAAGCTTCCTTATCGCGTGCTCAGGCTACCTACATGCGGGCTGAACAGGATTATGAACGCCAGAAAAAACTTTGGAATGAAAAAGTGATTTCAGAATCTGACTGGCAATTAGCACAACAGAATTATAAGATTGCCAAAAACGACTTGACTTCTGCAGAGCGATCTTTAGAAGCAGCTAGCTTTATTGTTAAGAGCACGGAGGCTTCCGTAAGAGAATCGCGTGAAAACGTGAGACGAACAACGGTAGTTGCACCAATGACTGGGATAGTTTCAAAACTGAATGTTAAGAAAGGTGAGCGTGTGGTAGGAACTGCACAAATGGCTGGAACTGAAATGTTACGCATTGCGGATCTTAACAATATGGAAGTTCGCGTAAACGTGAACGAGAATGATATTGTACGGGTGCATTATGGTGATTCAGTAATTATTGATGTGGATGCCTATGGCAATGCCGGAAAACAATTTAAAGGGTTAGTAACTAACATTGCCAATACCGCACGTGATAAGGCTTCGGCCGATGCGATTACAGAATTTGAAGTGCGTATCATCATCTTACAATCATCCTATGAAGATCTTGTCAAGCATGGAAATAAATATCCGTTCAGACCTGGCATGACCGCCAGTGTGGACATTGTTACTACCCGTAAAGAGAACGTGTTGTCGGTGCCATTGGCTGCCGTAACCACGCGTAACCCGGATGATAAAGGAAATAAAGGCGAAGAACAAAAAGACAACAATGATAACGATCGCCCGCAGGTAACCGACTCAAGCAAACCTAAGCAAGAGAAGAAAGCAGATAAGGTAGTTGTATTTGTAAATGAAGATGGTGTGGCTAAGATGGTGGAAGTAAAAACAGGCATTAGTGACTATGATAACATTGAAATTATCTCAGGCCTTACAGAAACCTCGGAGGTTGTTACCGGGCCTTTCCTTGAAGTATCTAAACGCTTGAAAGATGGCGATAAGATCAGCTTGAAGAAGGAAGAATCAAAAGATAAAAAGGACGAAAAGAAATAAGAGGATTACGCTCTTTAGAAATAGCTCATCGTGGGATGGGCTATTTTTTTGTTACTTTTATGTGGAGCAATTAATGATACTATCATTTCATGACTATTTGATATATTTATTGAATGATTAAACACTCTTGGCACGAATCCTCAGCAGCTACTGACTTACTACAAAACTAAATTCTAAGAATATTGTGATTGGAAAGCCACAGACATTCTTAGTTATTCAAACAGCATTTATTGGCGATGTAATTCTGGCAACAGCGATTGTTGAAAAGCTGCGTAAAAGTTATCCGGACTCATCCATTGATTTTTTGCTTCGAAAAGGAAATGAATCCTTGCTCAATAACCATCCATATCTACGTGAGGTACTCATTTGGGATAAGAAGAAAGGAAAGATCCGGAACCTGTTTCGGTTGTTAACCAGTATAAGAAACAGAAAGTATGAGACAATAATAAATATCCATCGCTTTGCCAGCTCAGGAATGATAACAGCCTTATCCGGTGCTCACAATAGAGTTGGATTCAGGAAAAACCCATGGTCGTTTGCTTTTACTCAGTCTATTACTCATGATCTCAATGCCAACCTTCATGAGATAGATCGCAATCAAAAACTAATTGAGTCGATCACTGATAAACAACGGGAACTTCCAAAGCTATATCCCTCCCCAGTTGATTTTGATACTGTTTCCAAATTTAAGTTAGGTAAGTATTTGTGTGTGGCGCCTACATCGGTTTGGTTCACCAAACAGTATCCAGCAACGCAATGGGTTGAGTTTATAGAATCTGTTCCCATGCACTATGACCGAATCTATCTGTTGGGCGCGCCTACTGACAAGGGAGTTTGTGAATCGATTCGGAATGCCACTATGAGTGATCGGGTTCATAATCTTGCCGGTCAGTTGAGTTTTCTGGAGTCGGCCGCTTTAATGAAAGATGCCACGATGAATTACGTAAATGATTCGGCCCCCATGCACTTAGCATCTGCTATGAATGCCCCGGTTAGTGCCATCTTTTGTTCTACTGTTCCTGCTTTTGGTTTTGGTCCGCTGTCTGATAACTCATTCATAATAGAAAGCAAAGAAAAATTAACCTGCAGGCCGTGTGGCTTACATGGTCATAAGGCTTGCCCTCAAAAGCATTTTAAATGTGCTACAACGATTGGATCGAATGAACTTCTCTCTTCGATAGAATAATGTGTTTGAAGTCGAGTCAGAAAGACATCAGATGCGCATATACCAAATGCATGGGCATACCCATCACGGTAAAGTAAGATCCGTTGATTTTTTTTATGGCTACCATACCAATCCAATCCTGGGCGCCATACGCCCCAGCTTTATCGTAAGGTTTAAACGTATCAACATAGAATTCAATTTCTTCGCGGCTAAGTTTTTTGAAAGTCACTTTTGTGTGATCGTCAAAGCAATCAATCTTTTTGGTATCGAGTAGACAAACAGCAGTTATCACCGTATGAGTTTGACCACTTAATCGTGTAAGCATACTGATTGCCTCATCCCGATTACGAGGTTTGTTTAAAATATCACTATTCAGAATAACGAGGGTGTCTGCGGTAATTACAATTTCATCTTTTATCCGTGACTGGAATACATTAGCTTTTTTCTCAGCCAGATATTTAGGCACAAAATTCACTGGCAATTCATGGGGAAAGACTCATCGATGTCAGGGACTTCAACCCGAAACTCAAATCCTGCTTCACGCATTAGGTATTGTCTGCGTGGAGAACTGGACGCAAGAATGAGAGGACGGGTGAAAGTTCATTAAGAATTGGTTAGAAAGAATTAAAACAATGAATAAATAGGTGATTGAAACTCGTCCTCTTTTATTGAGCTAAACAAGAAACCACAAATTACTTTTGGATAAAAGTATGTCGATTTTTGCGGCATGGTGAAACCGCTAGCGCAAACGCGCTTTACATCTTCAATGGAAATCTCCTGTGTTATGATGGCCATCTGTGCGTCACCGCGAATTACTTTAGTAAGACAGTCTGAGAAACTTCGATCAAAAGAAATGTTTTTGATGTTCGTTGGTCTTTGCCCTGGAATGCCCAGGATTTTTTCAATAATAAAATAGTGAAGTATGGTAAGGTCAAGTGTTTTAATTTCATCTGGGAAATGCCACCGCATGGTAGCCAAGGCTTCGGGCTTTAGCCTTATCTTCAGAGTTCTGTCTTTAAATAGAATGCCGAAGGCCCATTTTTTGCCTAGGATTATCTCGTTTAAAGTATCTGCGTCTTCAATTTCTTTGATGATGAAATCGGCTTTCAACTTTTCTATAATCTCATTTTCATCGAAGTTGGCTATACCCTGTACCAGGCGATGGGTTGGCAGAATTCGCAAGTCATCGGCTTCGGTGTTAGTCAGGTACATTAAATGAAAATTGTATCCTTCCATTCCGGTATGACCTACTTTTAAAGCCTGCTGCTTCTTTTTATAATGCAAGGAACCTTCGTAGCGATGATGTCCATCAGCCAAAATAATTGATTTGTCTTTAAGTACATCAATGAAGTACTGAATCACTTTTGCATCATGAATTAGAGACAACACGTCTCTTACGCCCTGATAATCTTCACTAACATAGAGTGGGCTTGCAATGGCATCGTCCATGTATTTTTCAAGAGTAAAATTTGGATCGGTGTAAAGACCATGGGTTGGACTTACATGTAGTTTAGTTTTATTCAGTAATTCGATGCGATCGTTTACCGCACTGGGTATCGTATTTTCATGCCGTAAGATTACCTTTTCCTCCCATTCGTAGGTGCGTATATGGCAAATGAATCCCTTGCGACAAAACTCTTTGGATGAGCCTGCCAATTTAAAATACTGATAATACACATAAATGGCAGGCAGCTTATCTTGAATAACAGTTCCATCGGCCTTCCACTTTTTTAATAGCCGTTGAGCATGATCCGCGGCATGGGGGCCTTGAGGCACCGATAAGTGAATGGAGTTAAGTGGATTTTGATATAGACTTTTTCTTTGCTTTTCTGAAACTACATCAAATAGGGGCGAGGTCAGAGTATCGATCGTTTCAGTAAGAGAATCGTTATATCGCCAGGCGCGAATCGGTTTTATTTCTGCCATCTTTATACTCTGTTTTTCTTCCATTGACTGCTACCGGTTGTGGCAGCAGGTAAGATTGTTGATTTTTTACTTTCCTGAGTAAGCGCGCTTAGCATAGCCGCCAACAATGCTTCTTCTGGCTGGTCATTGCCTTTGAGAAGTTCGGGTTTAAAATACTTTTCTACAAATTTTGTATCAAAGTCACCAGAGCGAAAGGCTTCATGCTTCATCACCATGCGGCAAAAGCCCAGCGTAGTTTCCAAACCTGTAATTTCATATTCATCGATGGCACGAATTGTTTTTTCGATGGCCCGTTCTCGCGTTTCATCATGGCAAATCATTTTCGCAATCATTGGATCGTAGTAGAAGGGGATGGCCATGCCCTGTTCAAACCCATCATCAACGCGAACACCATGGCCTTGCGGACGTTTATAGGTTTTGAGTGTACCGATGTCGGGTAAAAAATTGTTTGTGGGATCTTCCGCATATACGCGCACTTCAACCGCATGGCCGTGGATCGTTAGATCGTTTTGTGCAAATGGTAATTTCTCGCCTTCTGCCACTTTAATCTGTAGTTTAACCAAATCTAATCCGGTGATCATTTCAGTAACCGGATGCTCTACTTGCAAGCGGGTATTCATTTCAAGAAAGTAGAAATTCTTGTTTTCGTCTAGAATAAACTCTACCGTTCCGGCATTGTAATAGTTCGCTGCTTTGGCAACATTCACAGCGGCTTCGCCCATTTTATTTCGCAGTTCTGGTGTAAGAACCGATGAGGGTGCTTCTTCAATTACCTTTTGATGCCTGCGTTGAATGGAGCATTCGCGCTCAAACCAATGAACGACATTTCCGTGTTGATCACCAAAAATCTGAAACTCGATGTGTCGGGGCTGGGTTACGTATTTTTCAATAAAAACGGAGCCATCTCCGAAAGCCGAAGTAGCTTCACTAATTGCGCGCTCCATTTGATTTTCAAAATCGCTTTCGGATTCTACAACCCGCATTCCCTTACCTCCGCCACCGGCACTTGCTTTAATAAGTATAGGATAGCCAATTACTTTCGAAATTTTTTGGCTGCGACTATATCGGATATAGGCTCGGAGGTACCGGGCACCAAAGGCACATTGAATTTGGCTACGGCTGCTTTGGCTGCCAGTTTGCTTCCCATTAATTCAATGGAATCTGCTGATGGTCCGATAAAAATCAAACCAGCTGCTTTAACTTTTCGAGCGAACTCTTCATTCTCAGAAAGAAATCCATATCCCGGGTGAATGGCATCGGCCTGGGTATCCTTCGCAGCTTGAATTATTTTCTCCATAACCAGGTATGATTGGGAGGAAGGCGGGGGGCCAATACATATGGCTTCATCCGCAAAGCGAACATGAAGTGCGTTTCGGTCAGCCTCGCTGTAAACCGCTACAGTTAAAATCCCCATCTCGCGTACGCTTCGCATTATTCGCAGTGCGATTTCGCCTCGATTGGCTACCAATAGTTTATGAATTTTTTGCATGACGAGTTATATCGTTTGCAATGCTACTGATTATCGGGTAACCATAAAAATTACTGACGCATGTCTATTTAGGCACTGTGTATTTATTTTTCTATTTTTGCCGCAATTTTAGTTGATACTCAGCCAATAAGTGCTAAGCACGCAACCGAATGAAATCCACCAAAACGAATTAAAAATGGTTGACTTATTTTCAAAGCTACGCATGGAGGCCGGTCCACTGGCCAAGTACTCACATTTACCAGATGATTATTTCTTCTTTCCAAAGTTGGAAGGGGACATAGGTCCGCGTATGAAATTCAATGTAAAGGAAGTCCTTAATTGGAGTTTGAATAACTACCTCGGGTTGGCTAACCATCCTGAAGTAAGAAAGGCAGATGCCGAAGGAGCGGCTCAATATGGTTTGGCTTCCCCCATGGGCGCCCGCATGATGTCCGGAAACTCGGTGAATCACCTGGAGCTTGAAAAGCAATTGGCCGAGTTCGTGATGAAGGAAGATGCTATGCTTCTTAATTATGGATACCAAGGGGTATTCTCAATTATAGATGCTTTAGTTGACAGAAAGGATGTTATTGTTTATGACTCCGAATCGCACGCCTGCATTATTGATGGAGTACGGTTACATATGGGTAAGCGTTTTGTTTATCCCCACAACAATATGGAAAACCTGAGAAGCAACTTCAGCGTGCTACCAAACTTGCCAACGAAACCGGAGGTGGTATTTTGGTGATTACGGAAGGTGTGTTTGGTATGTCGGGCAATATGGGCGACCTGAAAGGAATTGTTGAGTTAAAGAAGAAATACAATTTCCGCTTGTTTGTAGATGATGCGCATGGATTTGGAACTATGGGCGCCACAGGAGCTGGAGTAGGTGAGGAGCAAGGCGTGCAAGATCAAATCGATTTGTATTTTTCAACGTTTGCCAAGTCAATGGCAAGCATAGGTGCCTTTGTTGCTGGGGATAAGAATATTCTTAAATACTTACGGTATACAGTACGCTCTCAGATATATGCTAAGTCGCTACCTATGCCCCTGGTATTAGGAGCATTAAAACGACTGGAGTTGGTAAAAAAACATCCTGAGTTAAGAGCAGATTTAAAGAAAATAATGGTTGCGATTAAGGACGGATTGAAAGATCGTGGCTTCTCCATAAACCCAACCAAAACACCTCCTACACCAGTTGTATTTAAAGGTGGCGTTGGGGAAGCAGCCAATATGGCAATGGATTTAAGGGAGAATAGTGGCATTTTTTGCTCAGTAGTTATCTACCCGGTGGTGCCAAAAGACGTGATTATGTTTAGAATTATCCCTACGGCAGCTCACACGCTAGCAGATGTAGAGCTGACCCTAAATGCCTTTTCTGCGCTAAAAACGAAGCTTGATGATGGTTTTTACAAGAAAGAGGAGTTGGTGTCTGTGACTAAAATCTAACTATAATGGGTTTTTAGCTTGTTTTTAAAGCTTTTTGCTTAAATTGGCAGCAGGAAATCAATTATAAAATTTAAACATCCTATTAAAATGAAAAATTTTGAAGAACTAAAGACTCTCATTGCATCCCTTGAAGGTGATGCCGATAAGTTCTACAACAAAGGAAATAGCGCTGCTGGAACAAGAATCAGAAAGGGCATGCAGGATTTGAAGAATGCTGCTCAGGCTATTCGCCAGGAAGTACAAGAGCTAAAGAATAAACTACCAAGCTAGAATTCTATTTCTTAGCAGAAAAAAAGGCTGAATCAGTAATTCAGCCTTTTTGCTTTTATAGCTTAACGTATAATTGCCTAATTTTCTTTTGCAATGAATTGGATGCCCTAACCAAAGGCAAACGAACGTGGGGCTCGCAGACTCCCATCAAACTCAAGAGAAATTTAACCCCAACCGGATTGCCTTCTTCATACATGGGGCCATTGATATCAAGTAGAGAAAATTGAGCATTTTGCGCCTGAGCTAATTTGTTGGTTTGAACACCGTGCTTAATTTTTGAAATGCCAACGGAAGCGCATTGGCTAAAACAGAGATAATACCTACTCCACCCATCGTATAGATTGGAAGCGTAAGTAAATCGTCACCGGATATCAGTAGGAAATCTTTAGGCTTTTCGCGAGCAATCTTCATGCATTGTTCCAGATTACCCGATGCCTCTTTAATTCCAATTATATTCTTATGATGGCTTAACCGAAGTGTTGTTTCGGCTGTTAGATTTGACGCGGTTCTACCCGGAACATTATATAAGATTATGGGTATGGGTGATTTGTTTGCTATAGCTTTAAAATGTTGGTATATCCCTTCTTGTGAAGGCTTGTTGTAATAAGGACTCACCGATAACAAGGCATCAACACCTGTCAGATCAGTAGATTTTATTTCTTCGATTACGCTCTGGGTATTGTTGCCACCAATGCCGTAAACAAGTGGAAGATTCTTTTTATTATTTTCTCTAACGAAGGTTAAAACTTTCTTCTTTTCCTCTTTACTCAACGTTGCCGACTCGCCTGTTGTACCCATTACTACATAGTAGTCAACGCCTTTGGCAGTATGCGCTAATAGTTTTTTAAGGGAAGCAAAGTCAATTTCGCCTTGGCTATTCATGGGGGTAACCAAGGCTACACCTGTTCCAATTAGCTTCTTCATCGCAGTAAGCGGATGTAATTTAACATCGTGTCAATCAACCCTTTGTTAGTTCCGTTTTGTTCTATCATAAATTCAAAATATTGTCTTTCCTCCTGGTTAAACTTACCAATGCGGCAAGCCGCTTTGCTTTGTGCCAGAATGTAAAGAATTAATGGGTTTGATACTTTGTCGATATAAAACAGATAATCAAATGAGGTCTCCATAAACTTAGTGACGATGGCAGAGTTTAGATTTCCCCAAAAGGATAACTCTTCAATAGTAAAGAAATCGAATTTGAACTCATGGTTTTCCTTTTTGGCGGGTAGGTATTCCAGTACGGTTACTTTTTTCCCGTCTGCCTCTAAGTGATGTATAAATTCCTTTATGTCCTCATGCTTTTGTTTGTCCTCCACACTAAAGATCACACCTATCGAAGATGCCTGCTTATAGGGTTTGCTGCTGCGATTTGATTTATTCTTTTTCAGTGCGGTCTCTGTCCGCATTTTAAGAAAGGTCATTTTAAACATGGCTGAAAGCTAATAAAGTTAAGTGCAAAGTTGAAGGACTGGAAGAAGGTTTCGGGTTCATTTCTTTAACATAACGTCAAACTCTGATTCCGAGATAATCGGGATCTCCAGTTTTTCTGCTTTTTCTCTTTTGGCAGGCCCCATGTTTTCACCAGCTATTAAAAAATCAAGTTTACCGGATATAGAAGAAAGCACTTTACCCCCATGGGCAATAATAATGTCCTTCAGTTGATCTCTTTCATAATTCTGGAATACACCTGAAATCAAAAAGGACTTGCCTTCCAAAACATTGCTCACTTTCTCTGGCTCTTTCAGGGTTGACTCAAAACATAATCCCGCTCTTTTGAGTCGGTCGATTTCGATAAGATTATCTTTCTCTTTAAAAAAGGCAACGACACTTTGAGCAATCTTTTCGCCCACTTCAGGGGCTTCTAAAAGTTGTTCATAGGTGGCATTGGCCAGTGCATCCATATTTTTAAAGTGTCTTGCTAACTTTTCTGCAACTGTTTTACCCACGTACCGAATACCAATACCAAAGAGTACATTTTCGAAGGGCTGATTTTTTGATTGATCAATTCCCGCAAGCATGTTTTCTGCTGATTTATCTTTTACCTTTTCAAGTTTGAGCAGTTGATCTTTCGTGAGATAAAATAAATCGGCCGGAGATTTTACAAAACCCAATTCAAACAGTTGCCGAATGGTTTGTTCGCCCAACGAATCAATATCCATGGCTTTGCGCTGAATGAAATGCTCTATCTTACCTTTAATTTGTGGAGGACAGCCTTTCTCATTTAGGCAATAGTGATTCGCCTCTCCTTCTTTACGAATCAAAATAGATTTACATTCTGGGCAGGTAGTGATATATTGAACGCTCTTGTTCTTTGGATTTCTCTTCACAAGATCAACTCCGGTTACTTTCGGAATGATCTCACCGCCCTTTTCAACAAATACATAATCACCAATGCGTAAATCTAACCGGGCAATTTCGTTGGCGTTGTGTAATGAGGCGCGTTTCACTGTGGTGCCAGCCAGAAAGACAGGCTCTAATTCAGCAACTGGTGTTACGGCACCTGTTCGTCCTACCTGATAGGTAATAGCATTTAATTTTGTTGAAATACTTTCGGCTTTGTATTTATAGGATATTGCCCAACGTGGACTCTTAGCCGTAAACCCGAGTCGTTCCTGTTGTTCCAGACTATTAACCTTAATTACCACGCCATCCGTATCCAAGGGAAGATCTAATCGTTTCTTCTCCCACTCTTGAATGTAGGTAAGAACATCGTCAATGTTTTTGCAAAGTCTATACGTAGGCGAAATCTGAAGGCCCCAGCTCTCTAATTTCTTTATGGCCTCCGAATGAGTTTCTACGTCATTTTTTTCCCCTAAAAGATAATACAAGTAACAATTTA
The DNA here is from genome assembly GCA_016709845.1 of Flammeovirgaceae bacterium. Lineage (GTDB taxonomy): Bacteria > Bacteroidota > Bacteroidia > Cytophagales > Cyclobacteriaceae > ELB16-189. Next base: position 104,957 of record JADJMA010000063.1, read on the forward strand.
ATTTTCTTCTGGCTACCTCGGTTGAGTCCTGCATCTTCACGGTACCTGAGGCGGTGTTCCGCGCATTGGCATAAGTCTCTTCTCCAATAGCCTCGCGTTCCTTGTTAAGCTGTTTAAATACTTCCTTTGATAAGTAAACTTCGCCACGCACTTCAAAGTAATCGGGAATATTTTTTGATTTAATCCGCAAAGGAAGACTGCGAATGGTTTGATATTATTCGTTACATCATCACCGCGCACACCATCGCCCCGGTAACAGCGCGCGTTAGTAAACCGTTTTCGTAGGTTAAGCTTATAGAAACACCATCAAATTTTAACTCACAGAAATATTCGTAAGCATCGCCATCAAGCCCTTTGGCAACCCGCGCATCAAATTCTTTAAGTTCTTCGGCTGAGTATGTATTTCCTAAGGAAAGCATGGGATACTGATGGACAACCGAGGCAAATTCTTTGGTGATAGAACCACCTACACGCTGGGTTGGCGAATCGGGCAAACGAAAGGCAGGAAATTCTTTTTCAAGATCCTGAAGTTTAACAAGTAGCTGATCGAACTCGTAATCAGAAATCTCTGATTTGCTTTTTTGATAATAGAGTTCGTTGTGATGGTTTATCTGGTTGGTGAGCTCCTGAATTTTTCCTTTTGCTTCGGCAGCGGTCATACAGTACAAATCAAACTACAAATTAACTAAATTGAGCGTATGGCAGGCCGCCAGGGCAGCAGTTTCTGTTCTTAGTCTATTGGGCCCTAAACCAACTTTGGTATAGCCATGGGTCATCGCGAGTTCAAGTTCATCTTGTCGAAAGTCACCTTCGGGTCCTATTAATACCTGGTAGGATTTATCAGGGTGTGCCAGGGCCTTTAACTGATTTGGGTTTTGGCTATCCACAAAACAAATAAATTTCTGATCAGCTTGAAGCGGAATGATTTCTTCAAAAGGTTTTATCTCTGAGATTTTTGGGAACCACGCCTGCCCCGATTGTTTCATGGCACTGATTGCGATCTTTTCAATACGATCCAGATTTATATTCTTTCGTTCTGAGTTTTTACAGAGCAGGAAGTGAATGTGTTCGACCCCCAGTTCCACAGCTTTTTCTACAAACCACTCGGTGCGATCAATATTCTTCGTAGGTGCAATCGCAATTGCAATAGAGAATTTTCTGGGTAGAATAAATTCTTTCTCAATAATAGTAAAGGTGCATTTTATGATCTGCTTCTTTGATCTTTGCTTGATAAAAACTCCCGACACCATCTGTAAGATGAAGTTCATCATTCGCCTTTAGGCGAAGTACTTTTACCGCGTGCCTTGATTCATCTTCATTCAGATGATGAATTCCGTTAATTAAAGCAGGCTGGTAAAACAGGTTCAATGATCAGGCGTAGTTTTGATGGAGTTTGGTAACAAGGTCAATATAATCTTGCATGGCCTGCTCTTTAGACATTCCTTTACGGGAGGTCCACGCATCAAACTTAGCTATTGCCTTGAAGTCAAAACCGCCCGGACGATCACAACTGACATCGCCTTCTGTTGCTTGTTTAAACAGTGCATAGAGGTCGAGCAACTCTTCGTTGGAAGGTCGTTTAGTTAGTTCTTTTGATCGTATTAAAGCAGTTTGAAAATCGTCTTGTAGGGCCATATGCAATAGGTATTTTTTTAAAACAAAAAAGGCTGGATAAACCAGCCCTTAAAGATACTCTTTGCGAGATAATTTATCGCTTATTTTAACGGAACATAAGCCCTTAGATTTTGACCTGTATAAATTTGTCTAGGTCGCCCGATAGGCTCTTTGTTTTCGCGTAACTCTTTCCATTGCGCGATCCATCCCGGCAAACGGCCAATGGCAAACATAACCGTAAACATATCTACCGGTATGCCCAGGGCACGGTAAATTATGCCTGAATAGAAATCTACGTTTGGATAAAGTTTGCGCTCAATAAAGTAAGGATCGCGAAGGGCAATCTCTTCCAGTTTTCTTGCTATTTCTAAAGTGGGATCGTTTACACCTAATTTCTCAAGCACATCGTCCGCAGCTTTTTTGATGATCTTAGCCCGTGGGTCAAAGTTTTTATAAACACGGTGACCAAATCCCATCAACCGGAAGGATCATTCTTATCTTTTGCTTTAGCAATCCATTTTCAGTATCGCCACCGTCTTTTTAATCTGCTCCAAGCATCAAAATTACTTCTTGATTCGCGCCACCATGGAGGGGCCCCATAGGCATTGATCCCGCCTGCAATGGACGAATAGATACTTGCTTTTGAAGACCCTACAATTCGTACAGTGGAAGTTGAACAATTCTGCTCGTGGTCGGCATGTAAGATTAGAAGTTTGTCCAAGGCAGAGGCTACGACCGGATCTACTTCATAATTCTCGGCCGGTAAAGCAAACATCATTTTCAAAAACCGGGAACAATAGTCGAGCTTGTTGTCGGGATAATTAACAGGGTGCCCCACTTCATTTTTATATGCCCAGGCGGCAAAAGTTGGCATTTTAGCCAATGATCTTACAATACTTAAATACACCAATTCCGAAGTTCGGTTTGGATCCAAGGCTTCTGGGTAGAAGGCTGTTTGCGCACAAAAGAGTGAAGCCAAAACACCCATGGGATGTGATGTTGACGGAAATCCATCCAGAATCTTCTTTATATCTTCATGAACCATAGTATGGTTCTGAATGTCTTTCGAAAATGTGTTTAGCTGATCGGAGGTAGGTAGTTCACCAAAAATCAGCAGATAGCAAACTTCCAGAAAGGTTGACTTAGCGGCAAGGTCTTCAATAGAATACCCACGATAACGAAGAATGCCCTTGTCTCCATCCAGAAAAGTGATTGCACTGGTTGTTGCTCCCATATTTTTATATCCAAAGTCGAGGGTAATAGTACCCGTTGTTTCCAAGAGGTTACTGATGTCAATTCCTGTTCGCCCTCAGAACCCTCTACGATAGGAAATGTATAGGATTTACCATCTATTGTTAATGTAGCCGTTTTCGCCATATCTTATATTATAGTTTAGTCTTAGGTTTTAAATATAGAGGGTTCGACTAATAGAAAAAAGTGTGTTTGCAAGAATTAATTGTTTCCGAGTATCAGCGGCATGCCATCCTTTCCCGATCCGATAACAATGATCTTGCTATTAGGGGACTTGGAGAGTTCCATGGTTGCTTCGATACCTCTCATTTTTAACAGTTTATCCGTTAAACTATTATTGATAATATTATTTGCCCTCGATTCTCCCTCTGCCGCAATCCGCTTACGTTCTGCCTCACTCTTCTCTTTATCCTAACCTAAACTGGTAGGCAAGTGCCTCTTGCTCTTGTTGCAATTTATTTTCGATCGCAACCTTAATTTGTTCAGGTAACATAATAGACCGGATAAGTACCGCTGTAGCATGAACATTTTTTTCCTTCAAAATAGTTTCTGTCTCGGTAGTGATGGCAGTTTCCACCTCTGCCCGTTTGGTGGAATAGATTTCCTCAGCCGTATAGCGACCCATTACCTGGCGCACGGTAGATCGCACTTCCGGAATTACCAACACCGCCTCATAGTCGATTGTAAATTGTTCGTGGATGTATCCGATTTTATCCGGAATAGGGAAGTACCGGACTGTAATATCGATGTGTATGGATAGACCGTTCTTATCCAATACGTCCATATTTTCTTCAGACGACATTTCGTTAACCTTATACAGAGAAACTTCATTCCACGGAGCTTTCATATGTGTACCTGGCCCGATGATGTTGTCTTTGTCTAATCCCATGCCAAACGGATAGAATATAACGGCCCGCTCGGTAGCACTAATGGTATAAAACAAACTGGATGACAACGCCAGGATTACGATAAATGCAATAATGGCGAGGATGATAAAGGGTAGTCTTCGGTTATTCATAATAGGTTAATTAGAATCTTGGAAAATAAAGGTAAGCAGGCAAGTTACCAATAATTGCCGGCAAAGCATGGGCAAAACTACTTTGAATAAAAACAAAAGAGCGACCTTAGATCGCCCTTATTTGATAGGAACTTGACTCTCTTACATAGAGAAACCAGAACCTTCTGGAGTATCCTTAGATGGTACTGTAGGAGGAGCTACTGGAGTGGGAGTAGGAACTGGGGTTGAAACGGGTGATAGCGCAGGAGCCACTATAGCCTTAGGAGCTGAACGCTTAATCACTCTCTTTTTCACCACTTTCTTAATAGCCTGCTTAACCTTGGCGGCTACCTTTTTCACTTTTTTAGCTACTTTCTTTACTACTTTCTTAGCTGCCTTTCTAACTGTTTTTTTAGCCGACTTTTTTGCTGGCCTCTTTGCCGCCTTTTTAACTGCTTTCTTAGGTTTTGCTTTACCCTTCTTGGCTGCTTTCTTAGCTACCTTTTTTGCTTTTTTCTTTGCCATAATTTTATTGGTTTATTTTTTTCTGGGTTAGAGTAATAAAAAAATTGCTCTATGTAAATGTAATTACAGATTCAATACCATGTAAAACTTTAAGTAAAAAAGTTTAGACCTTGATGGAATAGTATCGGAATCAGGTTTCAAACCATACGAGGTACAAATAGACTAAACCAGTAACCCGTTCACGCTAGCCTATTGATCGAATTTGGAATGATAATTATCAGGTAATCAAAGTCTTGATTGCTTACTTTCCGATACAAAAGTTGGCAAAAATATTTTCGAGTAAGTCATCACTTGTTATCTGGCCTGTGATCTCGCCAAGGAAATGCAAGGCTTGCCGAATGTCCATCGCAAGAAAGTCGCCTGTTATTCCAGTATTTAATCCAGTTGCTACGCGTGATAAAGCCTCGCTGGTTTCAGTAAGTTTTTGATAGTGACGAAGGTTTGTTACCAGCACATCACCCTGCTTTACTTCTTGAATATTGACTTTTGATAAAATTTCTTTCTTAAGAGTTTCAAGATTGGTTTTAGAAGAAGCGGAAATAAGCACAAAATCCTGATCGTTAATCGCACTTAGTAATTGTTTTGAGGCTTTATCTACTTTGTTCCCAACTTTTATGTACGGTCTGCCGATTGCTTTTAATTTCACTTCCTCATTTGCAATCTCTTCAACAGTGGTATCAGATAGATCAAACAGATACAGAATTAATGAAGCAACTTTCATGCGCTCATGCGTTCGGGAAACTCCAAGAGCTTCAATGATATCCTGTGTTTCGCGTAAGCCAGCCGTATCCATAAATCGAAAGGTGATGCCGCCTAAGGTGATCTCATCTTCTATTACATCGCGCGTGGTGCCTGGAATTTCAGAGACAATAGCCTTCTCTTCGTTTAGCAGTGCATTTAATAAAGTTGATTTACCGCATTCGGTTTGCCTGCAATTACGGTGGGAATGCCATTCTTAATTACGTTTCCCTGATCGAAGGAATCAATCAGGCGGGCAAGGTAACTTTGTACTTTCTCAACAAGTTGTAACAGATCATCGCGTTTGGCGAACTCAACATCCTCTTCCCCGAAATCAAGTTCCAGTTCGACTAACGAAGCAAAGTGTATTAACTCTTCGCGTAAGTGAGCAATCTCATTCGAAAATCCACCCCGCATCTGATTCAAGGCGGCCTGACGTGCATTATCATTTTCAGCATGAATGAGATCGGCTACTGCTTCGGCTTGCGCTAAATCAAACCGACCATTCATAAATGCACGTTTGGTAAACTCACCGGGTTCGGCAAGTCGTGCTCCGCATTTTAGAAAAAGTTTTATAATCTGACGAACGATTACGGGTGACCCGTGACACGAAATTTCTGTGGAGTTCTCTTTCGTGAATGCGTTTGGTTCCTTGAATACCGTTACTAAAACCTCATCGATGATTTTATCCTGTTCCCCAATTGTTCCGAAATGGACGGTATGGGTAGGTTGATCGCTTAATCGTTTTCCTATAAATACTTTATCGGTAATTTTTATTGAATCTTTTCCAGAAAGTCTGATAACGGCAATACCGCTTACTCCTTGCGGAGTGGCCAGGGCAATGATGGTATCGTCAGCTAAGTGTATTCCGGACATTGGCCGCAAGATAAAAGAAAATCACGTTGTCGGTTCTCTCACAATCAACACAGGAATTTTTACCCGATGTCGCACGGTGTCAACAGTGGTTCCAAAAATTAAATCCTTTACCAGATTGTGGCCATGGGCGCCCATCACCAATAAGTCTGCATTAAACTCTTTCACCATGGCTGGGATTTTACGCTTTGGATTTCCATAACCGATCTTCATCTCAGCGTTATAGCCCATTTCGGTAAGTTGCTTTGTATATTTATTCAGCGCCTCTTTGTCGATACTCGATTCTTTATCGGCAATAGAACTTCCATAAACCATAGCCCCTGCAGATTCAACAATATGGATAAGCAGATACCGTGCTTCGCTGCCACCTTGTGAAATGGCATTTTGAATGGCAATAGCATCTACTCGGTAAAGTCAATAGTGATGGCAATTTGTTTATAGACAGGTTTAACCAAATCAGTTAATGTAACTGCGGTTCCAGTGCGGAATGCGAGAGGCTCTATCTACAGCTTGTTTATCAATCAATGGTTTAAAGGTAATATACACCAACAACAAAGCTGCTGCTATACAAACCGGAATTACCGTTATCCAGATAATCCAGGCATTGTCACCGAACGCGTTTAGCCATCCGGTTACTTCCTGAATCACCAATTGAACATTCAATCCAACAATGATCAAAGCAATTACCCACGCGAGAATTTGAACCCAAAGCTTTTACAATGAAAATTCCCATTTTACTTTTATCGCTGGTAAAATGAATTAACGGGATAACCGCAAAACCTAATTGAAGACTGAGTACCACCTGGCTCAATACCAATAGTGCCCCTGTCTCTCGCTCGCCATAAATGATTATTACCAGGTAGGCGGGTATAATCGCAATCAGCCGGGTAATTAATCTTCGCAGCCAAGGTGCAATGCGCAAGTTTAAGTATCCTTCCATCACTATCTGCCCGGCCAACGTGCCGGTAATGGTAGAACTTTGTCCAGCAGCGACCAGCGCAATGCCAAACAGGAGAGGTGCTAATTCAGTTCCAAGAAGAGGTGCAAGGAGTTTATGGGCATCCTGAATTTCGGCCACCTCAAACATGCCGGCTCTAAAGAAAGTAGAAGCAGCTAATACAAGAATGGCAGCGTTAACAAAGAAAGCAGCATTCAGGGCAATAGCTGAGTCAATGAAATTATATTTGATGGCCGACCAAATTCCTCTATCTGTTGAGGAATCAATTCTACGGGTTTGCACAAGCGAAGAGTGTAGATACAGGTTATGTGGCATTACGGTGGCGCCAATAATCCCAATGGCGATGTAAAGTGCTGTATCGTTAGGTAACGAAGGAATAAATCCTACAAGCAGTTCGCTCATGTCAGGTTTTGCTAAAATCATTTCAACGAAAAAGGCTCCACCAATGATCACCACAAGGGCAATGATGAAAGCCTCCATTTTTCGCATCCCATAGCTTTGTAACACCAGAATAATCAGCGTATCTAAAACAGTGAGCGATACTCCCCACACAAGAGGCAAATCAAAGAGTAGTTGTAAGCCAATGGCCATTCCTAATACTTCAGCAAGATCACAAGCGGCAATGGCAATCTCAGCCATAAACCAAAGGGAGTAATTAATGGCTGGCCGGTATTCAATTCTCGATGCCTGTGCGAGATCAAGTTGACGAACTACTCCAAGGCGAGCACTCAGGCTTTGTAAGAGCAACGCCATCAGGTTCGACATCAGGAGCACCCAAATGAGCGTGTACCCGAACTGACTTCCTCCAGCAATATCGGTTGCCCAGTTGCCAGGGTCCATGTATCCCACACTTACCAAATACGCTGGCCCCATAAAAGCAAAGAGTTTTCTAATCCCTTTTCTATTGGTGGCATCCACTGAGGCATGGACTTCGCTAAGCGACTTGCGTGGTGAACTATGAGTCATATCATTCAATCACTAAAATGTTCTGTGATACTTCTTTCGAGATAAAAACGCGGTGATCGTCAATCAGAATTTCCATCGAACCATCATAATCCTCCTGACCCAATATTTTAATCTTAGGTACCCGGGCCCCGATTTTATCCAGGTATTTGAGGAGGTTGGAATCAGAATCTTTGACTGACGCAATCTTACCCTGATACCCAATATTTAACTGATCGATGGCAATCTGAGGTTGAACCTTCAGTTTCCCCTTGTTGTCTGGAATGGGGTCACCGTGTGGGTCCACTTTTGGATACTCAAGAAATTCATCCAGCTTTTCAATGAGTCGGGTGGAGTTGATATGTTCTAATTGTTCGGCCACTTCATGCACTTCATCCCATGCAAACCCAAGCTTTTGAACGAGAAAGGTCTCCCACAGTCGGTGCTTGCGAATTACGATCAGGGCTTCATTCTTTCCTTGGCGGTCACGTTTACGCCATAGTACTTTTCGTAGGTGATTACGCTTTTGGCGGAGAGTTTCTTAATCATATCCGTAACTGATGCCGCTTTGGTATTCATCGCTTCGGCCAGCTCGTTAGTTAAGACTGATTTGGCGCCACCATCCGATAAGTGATAGATGGCTTTCAGGTAGTTTTCTTCCGTAAGACTTAACATGATTTGGAGAACAGAATTTCTAAAAGTAAAATTTAGATTAGTCTAAAAAAATTTTTAGGCTAAAAATTAGCTATTTTAGGTTCTGGAAATCTTTGGTTCTTCGCTTGCCAAGTCACATCTGTGGGTCCGGATGTGTAAAATTGAGTTGTTCAGCATTTTTTCAAAAGTACTGCGGGTTGCAATCTGTCATGAAATCAACAACCAATGCAGCCTTATAGGGGTGGCAAATTTTTGTCCAGGGTCTATAGTCTTGAATAATGATGGCAATTTGCAGGCCAGGTATTCATAAAGCTTGGTTGGTATTCGGTTCTCAATATGGTGAGGAGGCAGATAGCGGACAAGGCCAAAATCATGCGCTATCGCATCCATAATTTGTGATGGGGTACCAATATACCGCCACCAAAAGACTAATAAAAGGACAATTTGAAATTGAGCTTTCAATGTCCTCCAGCATTTTGGGGAGGCACACAAACCCGATGATTCTTAGTTCAATTTTGGGGTCGATTTGATGTAAGTTTTTGCTCAAGATCAATGGCCTGAAAAACTCCAGTACTCTCGGCAAGGGTTCCACTAAAAGAAGGCTCATTTATGACCCCGGTTAGTCCGGTTAAAGCCGACTGACAGGCAAGTTTTGTTCTCTAAAATTAGATGTCGATGATTTCAAAAAACCGAGCTCATTTATAGTTTTCAGCGAGAAGAAAGGCAAAGGCAGGGCGCGAGTAGCTTTTCTTTTAAACCGAACAGGCCTGCTATAAACGGTTTCATCAGGGTTGGGAATACGCTTGTGTGCAACACATTTCTATAGTAATTCTCACGTATATCATAGATAATTTTAACACCAAATAATATTCTGTTTACAACGCTAACCAGCAGTAATTCATGGTATTAACTATCAATAATTCAGGGTTTTACTTTACGTATTAATTTCATTGTTTGCCAAAGGCAAGTAATCGACCAATGCTTATTCTCTTAAAAGATTTTAGGGGTAATACATGGATTTCATGTTCCTGATTTAGCGGTGTAGTCGTGGGATATCCGATGATAAAAACTTCATAATCTTTAACCGTTGACAGGGATGTTCCGAGCTTCTCGAACATGCGCGTATCATCGATTGGTTTAAGGATGGAAGCGAGGACTATTCTTCGTTTTTTCATTTATTGCAAGCTGGTTTAAAAATAGGATATAAATGGAACTGAAAGAACTAATTGAAAAGGCGTGGTTGGATCGTGAATTATTGAAAGAAAGTAAAGCGCAGGAAGCCGTGCGGGAAGTGGTCGCTTTACTCGATCAAGGAGCCCTGCGTGTTGCTGAACCCGATGGCGAAAAGTGGAAGATTAACGAATGGATTAAGAAGGCCGTTATCATGTATTTTCCAATCCAGCAAATGGAAACAATTGAAGTGGGTCCGTTTGAGTTTCACGATAAGATTGCGCTTAAGAAAGATTATAAAAAACTAGGTGTGCGTGTGGTGCCACATGCCATTGCCCGCTATGGTTCCTTTGTGAACAAGGGGGTGATTATGATGCCGTCCTACATAAACATTGGCGCCTATGTGGATGAAGGAACGATGGTAGATACCTGGGCAACGGTTGGTAGTTGTGCTCAGGTTGGTAAGAACGTGCACCTCAGTGGGGGTGTTGGTTTAGGCGGGGTATTAGAGCCGGTGCAGGCCGCACCGGTAATTATTGAGGATAATGTTTTTGTTGGATCGCGGTGCATTGTTGTGGAAGGGGTCCAGGTTGGAAAAGAAGCTGTATTAGGGGCAAATGTGGTGTTAACAGCAAGCTCTAAAATAATTGATGTTACCGGTTCAAAGCCAGTTGAGTATAAGGGCTACGTCCCGCCCCGATCGGTTGTTATACCTGGAACGATACCGAAAAAATTTGAAGCGGGTGAATACCAGGTTCCCTGTGCCCTTATAATTGGTACGCGTAAAGAAAGCACCGACAAGAAGACTTCGTTAAATGACGCTTTACGCGAAAACCATGTTTCGGTCTAGCAAAACAGTGTCCATTTAGCCTATTCTAGTGTATTTTCAGTATTTGTACGCCTTGGCATGTACTTTGTCATTGTAGTTTCAAGGACTAATTTTGAGGTATGAAGTTATTCTTGAAAGGTGTTATGCTCTTTACTCTACTCACCTCATTTTCAGGTGAGAAGAGACAGGAATTTACGCTCATTAATAACACAAGTTTTGGTAAAGGCGAAGTGCTTGAGTATCAGGTGAACTTTGGATTTTTTACCGTAGGCAAGGCTTCTACGGTTATTGAAAAAAGTGTTTTCACAAAAAATGATCGCCCCTGTTATAAGGTAGATGCTTTTGGAGAAACCCTAGGCTTCGTTTCGTGGATCACAAAGTGAAAGATCAGTGGGGTGCCTACATTGATACCGCTGCTATTATTACCCATGTTTCATATCGAAAACTTAGAGAGGGAAACTATAAAAAAGATGAGGTTATCAACTACAATTATGATAAGCTACAGGCCGAAGTAAAAGTGGCTGATAAGAAAACAGGCCTATATGGTGAGCCAAAGTATTATAAGATTCCTGAGAGTGTTCGCGATATCGTGGCAGGATTCCTCTATCTAAGGGTGCTTGATTATAAAAAGCACAAAGTAGGTGATACGTTGGCCATTTCTGGTTTTTTTGAAGATACCCCTTACCTTATGAAGGTTATTTATGCTGGCAAGGATAATGTGAGTACCAAAATAGGTAAGATTCCCTGTCATAAACTGATACCAATTATGCCCGATAACAAACTCTTTGACGGGGAGAACTCCATCACTTGCTGGATTTCGGATGATGGGAATCACATTCCGGTTAAAATACAGGCCAAAATGTTTATTGGGAGCACCGGTATCGAATTGGTGGGATTCAGAGGGTTACGCAATCAACTAAGAATTGTTCAATAACCGAAAGAGTTCATTAGTTTTGAGTATCAAATACCAACCTAAACTTTTTAATTATGTTAAAGGAATTTAAAGCATTTGCCATGCGTGGCAATGTAGTGGATCTGGCAGTAGGTGTTATTATTGGAGGTGCCTTTGGAAAAATTGTTGGCTCTTTTATAGAAGATGTTATTACTCCCTTGTTACTGAAGCCAGCTTTAGAAGCGGCTAACCTTTCTCAACTTTCTGAACTTACCATTTTTGGAACGGTTAAGTACGGTAACTTTTTATCGGCTGTCATCAACTTTATTATTGTGGCATTCGTGTTGTTTTTGATCATTAAGGGAATGAATGCCTCGAAGAAAAAAGAGGCTGCTGCGCCAGCCGCACCTGCTCCACCACCGGCAGACGTAGTACTGTTAACTGAGATCCGGGATTTACTTAAGAAGTAAAGTCAATTAGCCACAGATTCACAGATTGTATTTTTTTCTATGAATCTGTGGCTTCGTTTTTTTCCGAGGCTGTGTTATTTCCTAAAGCGATCAGCTAAAATCAATTCTTTACTTCCAGCTTTGTATTGGTAAAAGCCGCTGCCACTCTTTACACCTTTATGTCCCGCCTGCACCATATTAACTAATAACGGACAAGGCGCATATTTTGGATTTCCAAATCCATCGTGCAATACCTTCAAAATAGAAAGGCAAACATCCAATCCAATAAAATCGGCTAACTGTAACGGCCCCATCGGATGGGCCATTCCTAATTTCATTACCGTATCGATTTCTGCTACTCCTGCCACGCCTTCGTATAAAGAGTAAATGGCCTCATTGATCATAGGCATCAAAATCCGGTTTGCTACAAATCCTGGATAATCATTCACTTCAACCGGTTCTTTACCAAGCTTTCGCGAAAGCTCCATTATCTGTGCAGTTACAGCATCCGTTGTTCGATAACCGCGAATTACTTCTACCAGTTTCATCACAGGTACCGGATTCATAAAGTGCATACCAATAACCAGATCGGGGCTTTTGGTTACGGAAGCAATTTTTGTAATGGAAATAGAGGAGGTGTTGCTTGCCAGTATGGTACTGGGCTTTGTACTCTCATCAATCTCTTTAAAAATTTTTAATTTTAAATCGAGGTTTTCAGTAGCCGCTTCCACCACCAATTCGGCATCGTGTACTCCTTCTTTCAAAAATGTTGTAGTCGTAAGATTACTAAGAGCAAGTTTCTTGGCTGCTTCGGTAAGAATACCCTTTTCAACCTGTCGACTCATATTTTTATCGATGGTAGCAACAGCTTTCTTCAACGCTTCTTCTGAAATATCGATCAGACTTACCGTGTAGCCATGTTGCGCAAATACATGGGCAATACCATTTCCCATTGTTCCCGATCCGATTACTGCTATATTCTTCATGAAGTTTTCTATTTTCGGTAAATATATGACGGCTACTCCAAAACAAGCGAATCAAAAGTTTGTCGACCCGGTATTTAGGGTTTTATAAGGCCAGTGGTCGTTCTAATTGGTGTGGTTTGTGTCCTCTTAATTTAGCAAGCCTTTGGTGACCATATTGAAAATGGAAATTATGTCAATTTACGCAGGCAATACTTTTGGATAGGTTTCTTTTTTGTTGCCTGGTATAGAGTCAATCGAAACGTGTATCGGGTAGAGTTTGACGATGAATTTCTTTATGTAATCCAGAAAGGGCAGGATATTTAATTCATGCTTGAAAACATAAAGGAAGTAGATATTAAATCAGCTGAGTGGGGTTTATGGGGTAGAACTTTTTAATGCCAAGCAATTTGGTAAAACGTTTTACTTTAAACCCTCCTTGCTTTATCCGTTCAATTACAAAAAGAAGGATGCTCTGGTGAACGTGCTGCGAAGCAATATCAATAAAGCCTTAGAGAAGAAACAGCACTTTCAGGCAAATGCGTTGCATAGTTAATCAACTACCTCTATCGCCACTTCTTTAGCTAGCCCCATCGCATTAAAGCGAAGGATTAATTGCCGATTTTGTGCTGAGCTATCGCAAGGCTTGCCTGGTTCTAAATCGTAATAAAAAAATTTTTGGTTGCGTTTATACAATTCATTGCGATCGGGTCGCCCCAGTAATTCAACGATATCGTCTTCGGAGAGCCCTTTCAATTCTTCTTTTTGAGAAATAAGGTCGGACAAGAAACTGGTGCGAATATTTTTGCAACCGCCTCTATCTTCTTTCCATTGGTGTAAATCAATGGGTGATAAATCAGGCAATGGCTTTCCACAGGAGAAAGCAACCAGCACGACACTAAACAACAGAAACTTTTTCATTACGCAAATTAGAGATTGAATAAAACCACACCACTGAAACCATTCCGTAGGCAAGAGCTACAAAATAAAACTGAACCGGAAGATCGAATAAGTATATACATACACCACCGAGTACCGTAAACAAAACCATCCGAATCCATTCGGCCACTACTATCCACTTTTTAGCTTCAAACAAAACACCACAGTTTACCACCCAGATTGAAACAACTATACTGACAATAGTTTTTTCGCCCAAAGTAAATTGCGATTGTTTGAAAAGAAAGAAGGCCGTAACCCCAAGGCACAGCACGTATTGAAATAGCACATAGTAATTCAACTGCATGGGGTAGGCGGGATTGTATTTGCTATAAGTTTGTTTGTCAATTTCAGGAGCGGATCTATAGCCACCCATGGAAGCCGGAAGCCAACCCGGTTTCTTAAATAAATATTTAATCTTATCCGTAAAGGAAGGAATCTGTTTTATCTCATCGGCCATTACGGCATAATGACTGAAGTTTGCCCATACTGCATTCCAACTGTTTATGGGTTTGGTAATGCCATAGGTAGGTCGCTCTTCTTCAGCCTGAAACGTTCCAAACATCTTGTCCCAAATAATTAATGAGCCAGCATGATTCTTATCGATATACTTTGGATTGCGACCATGATGCACGCGATGATGAGAAGGCGTATTAAACACATATTCAAACCAACCCATTTTATTAATCGTTTCGGTATGAATCCAGAATTGGTAGAGGGTGTTGAATGCAGAGATCAGCACAAAATCAATAGTGTTGAAGCCTAACAACGCAATGGGTAAGCTAAAAGCAAATGTCCACACCACCTGAAAACTGCTTTGCCGCAAGGCAACGGATAAATTATACTCTTCACTTTGATGATGTACCACATGCCCGCCCCAGAATAAATTTATTTCATGACTCATGCGATGGGCCCAGTAGTAGGTAAGATCGGTTAGTAAGAAAAGGCCGAGCCAGTAAAGCCAACTGCGTTCGGTAAAAAAAGCAAAGTTCGTATAGACAATCTCATAAACGCCAATAGCCAGAATGCGCATAAACAGTCCGGAAAGTTGCGAGGTGATGCCACAGCTCAGATTTGCGATAGCATCCGGTAAGCGGTATAACTTGCGATGCGAAAAGCGCTCTACAACCAATTCAATCCCGATAAGGATAAAAAAATGAGGATCGAAAGAATGATAGGGTTGAGGTTCAAGTTGAATTATCGGTTAGTTTTGCATCAAATTTAGTTCAATGATCTTAAAAATATTCAAAGGCATCTGGTTCTTTTCTCTGATAGGCTTGTTGGTTGTGTTCTTTTACGTTTATGCGGGATTACCCGAACCCGTTTCGCTGTGGGAAGGGGAGACGCCCGTTTCGATGTCCAGAAATGGCGTGTTTTATTTTTCGTTGTTATTGATGGCTGTTATTAATATGATGGTGTTTACGATTCGCAACCTGATCAGTAAAAATAACGAACCCCTTAACACCTGGTTTTATAGTTTGATAATAGCAATTAACGTTTTCCTGATTTCATCTTTCGGCTTGCTAACCGTAACCAATGGAGGCGAGCGATACGATTACGGCAGCATGGCTCCCGCTGTTTACGGCAGCCTTATTTTAATTTGTATTTCGTTACTGAGCTGGCCTGTTTATCGGATTTCACAAAGATTTTCATCTAAATAAACGCTTCCGATATATTAGGTTGTAGCACTGATGATCAACTTATTAAGATTGTCTCGTTAATATCTTTTTGTAAGAGAATTAAATAACCTGACTCTTGTAATGAGTATAAAATTTATTTTATTAGGACTGATTTGAGATCGATTAGCATTTTTTGAATCACTTTCAAATCGGTGTAAATGGCCTGAATTGAAATTTCCCGATGGAGATTCTGGCAATTTTTTAATCTTTGCGCGATTTTAAAAACGAGTTCTAAAGACATGGCGAAGGAGAATACAGAATACAATGAAGCGAGTATCCGATCGCTCGATTGGCGAGAACACATTCGGCTACGGCCAGGTATGTACATCGGAAAATTGGGCGATGGCTCCGCGAAAGACGATGGTATTTATGTGCTGGTGAAGGAAGTAATCGACAACTCGATTGATGAGCACATGATGGGGCATGGTAAAGCCATTGATGTAAAAATTACAGACCAGCGGGTGTTGGTTCGCGATTATGGTCGCGGCATACCGTTGGGTAAGGTGGTAGATGTAGTTTCAAAAATTAATACCGGTGCCAAGTACGATTCCGGGGCTTTTCAAAAGTCGGTGGGATTGAATGGCGTTGGAACTAAGGCGGTGAACGCACTTTCCAATTATTTTAAAGTGCAGGCTTTTCGCGATGGCAAAACAAAGCTGGCTGAATTTAAGAAAGGTGTCTTATCGACTGATGCCAAAGAAACGAAAACCACCGAGAAGAATGGTACGCTGGTAGAATTTGAGCCCGACAATACGATGTTCAAGCATTATCATTTCATTCCGGATTACCTGGATGATTTGATGTGGAACTACGCCTTCCTTAATGCGGGGCTTACGATTAATTATAACAGCAAGAAGTTTTACTCCAAGGATGGTCTGCTCGATTTGCTTAAGCAGAAATCTGATTCGGAAGACATTCGCTATCCTATTATTCATTTTAAAGGCGATGATATTGAAGTAGCCCTTAGCCATGGTAGTCAATATGGCGAAGAGTACTACTCTTTTGTAAACGGACAAAATACAACCCAAGGAGGTACTCACCTGGCAGCTTTTCGCGAAGGATTGGTGCGCGGAGTACGTGACTTTTATAAAAAGGATTTTGATGCATCCGATATCCGCGCAAGCATAATAGCCGCTATTGCTATTCGGGTACAAGAGCCTGTATTCGAATCACAAACGAAAACCAAATTAGGTTCTATGAATATGGCCCCCGATGGGGCAACGGTGAAGAGCTTTGTGGGCGATTTTGTATCTAAAGAATTGGAGATTTATCTGCATAAGAATTCGGCTGTGGCCGATGCGTTGCTCAAGCGTATTTTACAATCGGAGCGCGAACGAAAAGAAATAGCCGGTATTAAGAAACTTGCCAACGAGCGCGCCAAGAAGGCGAACCTGCATAATAAAAAACTTCGTGATTGTCGTTTTCATTTTGATGATGAAAAGGAGAGAAGGGCATGGAGTCGGTAATCTTTATTACCGAAGGGGATTCGGCCAGCGGCTCGATCACTAAATCGCGCAACGTGGAAACACAAGCTGTGTTTAGTTTGCGCGGTAAGCCGTTGAACTGCTATGGTCTTACCAAAAGGTAGTGTATGAGAATGAAGAATTTAATCTTCTACAACATGCACTCAACATAGAAGATGGCATGGACGGCTTGCGTTACAACAAAGTGATTGTAGCCACCGATGCCGATGTGGATGGCATGCACATTCGTCTGCTGTTGATGACGTTCTTCCTTCAGTTTTTTCCAGATCTGGTAAAGGCAAGTCACGTCTATATTTTAGAGACTCCGCTGTTTAGGGTGCGCAATAAGAAGGAAACAATTTATTGTTACAGCGAAGAAGAGAAGCAAAAAGCAGTAGCTAAACTTGGAAGCAAACCGGAGATCACCCGCTTCAAAGGACTAGGTGAAATTTCACCGGAAGAGTTCGGGAATTTTATTGGTGATGAAATTCGCTTGCAACCGGTGCGCATCGATAAAGAAAAGCACCTGCAAAAAATCCTGGAGTTCTACATGGGTAAAAACACCCCCGATCGACAGGAGTTTATTATTGAAAACCTAAAGGTTGAATTGGATAAGGTAGATAAGCAGTTGGAAGAAGAAGTTGAAGCGGAGGGTTAACCGCAAAGGCGCAGAGACGCAAAGGAGTATTAATGGTATCACATTTGTGAGCCTTTGATTTTAGAAAAGTGAACTGATAATAGTTTCCGGTAACCAGTGACCGGTAACCAGTAACAAGAAAAGCAATGAGCAAGAAGAAAGCAATTAGAGACAAATCGATTCGCGATGAAGATGGCGAAGTAGTTCATGGGCTTATATCACTCGATGGCCTGTACGAAAACTGGTTTTTGGATTACGCCTCGTATGTAATTCTGGAACGAGCTGTGCCCCGCATTGAAGATGGTTTGAAACCCGTACAACGCAGAATAGCCCACTCCATAAAAGAGATGGACGATGGCCGTTTTAATAAAGTGGCCAACGTAATTGGTAATACCATGCAATTCCATCCGCATGGTGATGCTGCCATTGGCGAAGCGATTGTAAACATCGGGCAGAAAGAACTTTTATTAGATACCCAAGGAAACTGGGGCGATGTGCGTACTGGAGATAGTGCTGCTGCACCACGATACATCGAAGCCCGTCTTTCAAAGTTTGCGTTGGATGTCGTGTACAATGCGCAGACTACTGAGTGGCAATTGTCGTATGATGGTCGCAAGAAAGAACCCGTTACATTACCCGTTAAGTTTCCATTATTATTAACACAAGGAGTGGAGGGTATTGCAGTTGGGCTTTCGACTAAAATTCTTCCACACAACTTTTGCGAGTTAATAAAAGCTTCTGTTGATATACTTAAAGGAAAGAATCCAAAATCTATCCCGACTTTTTAACGGGTGGTATTGCTGACTTCACAGACTACGATCAGGGCTTTCGCGGTGGTAAAGTAAAGTGCGCGCCAAGATTGAGATCATCGATAAGAAAACACTTGCTATCAAAGAAATTCCGTTTGGTACCACAACGAGTTCATTGATGGATTCTATTGTGAAGGCGAGTGAGAAGGGAAAGATTAAAGTAAAGCAGGTAGTTGATAACACAGCAAAGGATGTAGAGATCCAAATTCATTTGCATCCGGGTATTAGTCCGGAGGTTGCCATTGATGCGTTGTATGCCTTTACAGATTGTGAGATTTCTATTTCGCCTAATGCGTGTGTGATTGTGGCCGATAAGCCGCAGTTCATGAAAGTGAATGATATTCTCAAATACAACACCGATCAAACGGTAAAACTTCTGAAGCAGGAGTTGTTGATTCGCAAAGGGAGTTAATGGAGAAAATTCTCTTTTCATCGTTAGAGAAAATCTTTATCGAGAAAAGAATCTATCGCGACATTGAAAATTGTGAAACCTTTGAAGAAGTGATCAGCACCACCGATAAAGGGCTGAAGCCTTATAAGAAGCAATTCTATCGTGAGATTACTCGTGATGATATTTTGCGATTACTGGAAATCCGCATTAAGCGAATTTCAAAATACGATTCGTTTAAAGCTGATGAATTATTAAAAGACCTTGAGAAAGAACTGAAGGAAACGCTGCATCACTTAAAGCATTTAACTGACTATGCCATTGCTTACTACCAAAACTTGTTGGAGAAGTATGGCAAAGGCCGCGAACGCAGAACTGAGATTAAGAGTTTCCAATCCGTAACCGCTACCGAAGTAATTGCAAACAACCAGAAGTTGTATGTAAACCGGGCCGATGGTTTTGTGGGCTGGGGCATGCGCAAAGACGAATACATTGTTGAATGTTCTGAACTGGACGACATCATCGCGATTCGCAAAGATGGCAAAGCATTGGTGAGCCGCATTGGCGAACGCAAGTTTATGGGGAAAGACATTGTGCATATTGGCGTGTGGAAGAAAGGCGATGAACGAATGGTATACAACATGATTTACAGTGATGGCAAGAGTGGTAAAGCATTTGCCAAGCGATTTGCCATGCCGGCCATCATTCGCGATAAGGAATATGATCTTACTTCGGGCAACCCGAACAGCAAATTGTATTACCTGAGTGCCAACCCCAATGGCGAGGCCGAAGTTGTGGAGGTGAAGTTGAGCCAGGCGAGCACCGCGCGCAAAAAGATTTTTGATTTCGATTTCTCGGAGTTGGAAATAAAAGGTCGTGGGGCAAAAGGAAACACAATAACGAAATATCCGCTACGCAGAATTGATTTTAAAGAAGCGAAGGGCTCTACGTTGAGCGGATTGAAACTGTGGTTCGATCAGGCTTCAGGTCGATTGAATAAAGATGAGCGCGGCAAGTACGTAAACAAGTTTGATGGCGATGATCAGATCTTGGCTATCACCACCAGTGGAAATTATAAACTCACCAGCTTTGAACTCACTAATCGTTACGAACCAGAGAAAACGATTCTTGTAGAAAAGTTTAATCCGAAGAAAGCAATCTCGGCTGTGTATTGGGATGGTGTAAGCAAACAACATTTTGTAAAACGCTTCCTCATTGAAACCAACACCCCCGATAAGGATTTCGGATTTATTAGTGAAGGCATTGGCTCGCGCTTGGAGTTTGTAACCACGAGCGATACGCCCGAATTGGAAATAGAAATTGTGAAAGGAAAGGGCAAGGACAAAGAGACCGAAGTCGTTAATCTCGAAGATATTATTGATGTGAAAGGATGGAAGGCGTTGGGCAATCGCTTGTCGCAATATAAAGTAACGAAGGTGCGGCCAGTGGAGGATGCAGAAGACACCAGCGTTGAAGCTGAGGAAGAAGTAGAAGCGGAGGAGCCTGAGGATAGTCAGTCTTCAAAAAAAAAAATCGAGCCGGAGCCAGTCATCGAGGAGGACGGTCAAGCAGCCCTCTTCGGGGAGGCAAAACCAAAAGCGGGCCCGCTCGTCAACGGCCAGCCCCCAAAAGCAAAAGCGCCCAAGCCAAAAGAAGCAAAGCAAGCCGACCTCTTCGGGCCCGTCCGAACGGAAAAGCCGGGCGGGGAAAGCCAAAAAAGGAAAAAGTAAAAGATGACGAGGAGCCCAAAGCGTTTGGCGTTGGGGATGAGATTGAGTTTGATTTGTAACAATTAGTTAGATTGATATAATTATTTTTATAGACCAGTCTTAATATAAAGTCATAAATGAATTTTGTTGTTGACATTGAGACTGCTAATGCAGATTAATTAAGCATTTGATACATTTGGGAAATCAAAGCATTAATGATGAAGAGTCTAATAATCACCTTAGCATTGATATCAATTGTTTATCAAGGCTACTCACAAGATAATTATTCACACCAGTTTTCAAGCGCCCCTGAAACGGTACGTTATGAAATCGTGCAATCTGATTATGGGGCACGATATACTTTAAAAATCGACAAATACAGCGGCAAGGTTTTTCAATTGGTCTCAACGGACGATGGTGATTTACTCTGGGAGTCCATTTTGGTATTGGACAATACCAAACCAGATGAGTCGACCTGGGATAAGGTTAATTTTCAACTTTTCACATCTGGATTAGGACCAAGGTTTACATTTCTTTTGAACGTGAATACAGGAACAACTTGGCAGTTAATGGAGGATACAGAATCGAAAGTGCTATTTTTTAGCCCACTTAAAGGAAATCCTTAAAAGCCCCCAGTTATTGTTGGTCGCTGACCAACAAAAACGAATTAGTGCAGGTGAGTTATAATCGGTCAAAATAGGCTTTATAAGAAACGTAAACCTGAGTATGAAAAAGAAACCGAGCGAAGAGAAATCACCAGTTGCTTTCTGGGAAGAGTTCTTAAAAGTAATGAATCTCAAAAGAAGAAAGATGGAGAATGTTAACTGCTTGAACAAAGAGGACTGGAATAGGATGATTGATTTTATGGTGTATGGAGTAATAAGAATGGAGAAAGCATTCAGAGAGCCATTAGCGAGAGTAAAATTGAAACTATGAAATATAATCTTAACTGGTCAAATGTTGTGGGAGTGGCTGAGTGAAGGTCATCCCCTATAGTTAACGACTATGGTCAGGCGACCAACAATAACAAATGGGCAGTTTGCAAAGCACGAAACGTTATATTTAATTAGGAAAAAAACAAAATCATGGAAAAACTACTACTCTTCTTAATGATATTACTTATAGTAGATATCGAACCATCAAACGCAAATAATCCAACACGCAGCCTTAATAACTTAAAATTACCAGGGGATTCTACACGATTGGTTGAACTTGATCGCTATTGGGCTAAATTATCTAAAACTGTTCAAGAGGGAGATTTTGAAGGTTATAAGGCTCTCTATCATAACGATGCTGTTGTTGTGTTTACAAGTGGAAAAAATAAGATTTCCGAACCAATAGCAAAGGCGCTCGCTTCCTGGAAAAAAGGCTTTAATGATACAAAGGAGGGCAAACAAAATGACAAGGTAGAATTTCGCTTTTCACAGAGAATTGGAAGTGAAACTACTGCACATGAAACGGGAATTTTCTTCTTCACATCCTTTGATAGTAATAACAAAGTTAAGGCAAAGTCTTTCACGCATTTTGAAGTGCTGCTAATAAAACGGGACAATGAGTGGTATGCATTAATGGAATATCAGAAATCTGAAGCGTCCCAAGAAGAGTGGGATGCATTGAAATAGTCATCTCTTAAGTTATTGTTGTGTTAAGGTTGAAGATTGTCCTACTGACTACCAGCAATATCAGAGGATCATAATTCTTAAAAGATAGATTCAATTTTCATCACTTCTTGGCCAATCAGAAAGAGTATCTGATTTTATTAATTTTATGCGGTAACAACGCATTAGTGCAATCGCTTTGAGTTTAAAAATGAATTCAAGTTTTGTGAGATAACAAAAATTGAAAACCGTATTATGGATACTTCTCAATATTTTTATCGAAATGTGATCTTGTCTATGAAGGATAGTAAGGTTTCACTGATTGATATTGATAATCCTGATGATACCGGGCCGGCTCTTGATCCTTGGTTGGGGCTCGTGCTGCAGTATGCGAATGGACACCGTACAATTGAAGATCTTACCAAGGATTTATCAAGAAGGTACAATGGTGCACCTCCTGCCAATCTGGAAGCAACCATTTATTCGGTAGTTACTCGCCTGGTCGATTTAAGATTTATTATACTAACTAAAGAGGCTACAGACTTACCCTATTACTTATCTCTTCCCTATGAACAGATGGATATTGAAAAAGCTAAAGAATCATTAAAAGAGGACAAGGCAAAATCAGATTAAAACAAAGAATATGCTTGTAGAAGAATTTAACTCGACCTGTCCATTATATGAAGGGTTTGAAGTATGGGAGATTGAAAGCCTCACTTCTTTTTTTAATGGAAATACAATTTTACCAACTATTTTTCGGGATCAGTATAATATTTCAGTGGCAGAAATTGAAGAAAAAAGAAGGGACATTGTAGATAGTGATTATGATATAATCACCAAACTGTTAGGTCGCGTTAATGATAAATTCTTTTATATTTTCACCTTGCACGATAAAAATCATTTGGATCTAATAGAGATGCAGCTATTGAAAGTCATGAATTTCGGTATAGACATTGAAAAAATCAGAGCAGACTGTGTTTATGCCATTATAATGGATAAGCGAAGTAGTTAAAGGGGGTAGTGTATCAATCTCTTTATTTAGGATAGCATTGAAGGGATACTATGTTCTCAAAAGAAGGGTAGAACAAACTCTTTTGTTAATTCCTTAGCTACAGTTGGTTGCTGACCAACATTCTTTATATCCTCTTTTCATTGAGCAATCACCTAAAATATTTTATAATCTTCAATAAATAGAACAGGCTAGCTATGCGGTGCGGTGTTTTACTTGGATAATTTATTAATTGCTGATATGACTTCCGGATCAGCATTTTATATTCGCTTCAAGATTCCAGGTACCGAAAATCTTTCCTAACGCTAATTCATCCTTCATTTTGATCGTGCAAAGAGAATAGATTTAATCTCATCATAATTTATGCAAGATTTGATTCACGCAAAGGCGGAGTGAATTCTTTATGGCTGCACAACTTCCTGATCTTATTTGGCTGGATGGAAAGCAAATGGATTTGTATTCTAATCCATTGGAACTTTATTGGGACCAACACATTCGACCTGAGTTTGTTATATCAGAAGAATGTAAGCGTGGTTATATAGCTAAATGGGAAATACGAAATGATACGTTGATGCTAAATCGTATTGAAGGGAAAATCAGGAAACGTTATTTCCTTTTCTGGAAGAAAATTATTCCTTACGCGTTGAATAACCTTTTTAAGAAAGCTGGTGATCGATCTGTTATCGCTACATGGGTAACCGGTAAACTCAGAATTCCGCAAGGCAAAAGAATCTTTTATGTTCATGAAGGGTATGAATCGAGGTTTGAGCGCGAAATGGTAATAACGATTCAAAAAGCTAAAGTGATAAAAACGGTGGTGATTGATTATACGAAGAAGGAATTGTTGGTTGGATAACCGTAGGAGGCTACCGTTCAGGAATCAGTGCCTGGATAAATGTGGAGTCCCTTTCAGGAGATACCACTAATATAAAAATAGCCGGCAGATTTTTTTTAACTCCCTTTGAGATTTACATTTCCATAATTTCCATGGTCATAAGATGACCATGCCCTCAAAAACCCCTAATTATTTTATATGAAAAGCATCCTTTATCTATTCTTGTTTTCAGTACTGGTAACCGTGGTAGACGCACAGCACCAACCGGTAACAAAAGCCAATTATGAACTTGCCAGTCGGTTTTCTCCTGATAATTTAAAAAAAATGGTTTTCTCCACCAAGGTAGAGCCACACTGGTTGAAGAATAGCAGTCGGTTTTGGTATGACTATGAAACATCCGAAGGAAAATACTATTACATCGTAGATCCAAAATTGAAATCAAAAAGTCAATTGTTTGACCACGATAAACTGGCTGCCGATATGACACGGCTCACCGGTGATCCCTTCGATAGAAAAAACCTGGACATCGAGAAGATAGAATTCATCAGCAATGAAACAGCCATTCGTTTTGAGGTAAAGAGCAAACTAATTGAGGTAGAAGACACGGAAAAAGATCAGGATGAGGAAAATGGAAATGGACAGGATAATAAATAAACAGAAGAATACAAAGAAGAAAATGATTGCTAAGTCCTATTTCTTTGAATATAATTTATCCACGCGCCAACTTAAATTATTAGCTGACTATGAGAAACCCAAAAAGGATAAGGATTGGGCCTCTATTGCTCCCAACGAACAGTATGTCCTTTTCTCTAGAAATTATAATCTGTTTTGGATGGATATAGAAAACTACAATAAGGCACTGAAGAGTGAGAAAGACTCGACCATAGTAGAACATCAATTAACCACTGATGGAGTGGAATACTACAGTTATGGCTCAGGACCAAGGGGAGAGACCAATGTGGACAAAGAAAAGAATAAGGATAAAAGAAAACCGGTGTCTGTAGATTGGTCTTCTGACTCAAAAAAGTTTTCCATGGTGCGCACGGATGAACATTCAGTAAAAGACTTATGGGTGATCAATTCGGTAGCTACCCCAAGACCCACCTTGGAGACTTATAAATATCAAATGCCGGGTGAAAAGGAATCTCCTAAAGAAGAATTAATAATCTTTGACTTTGATTCAAAAGGTCAGTTGAAAATCAAGACTGATACTTTTCCTGATCAGACGCTGAATGTTTTTACTGCATCAGTATTGAAAAAAAATAAAGATGATCGAAGAAAGCCTTCTTTGTGGCTAGCCCGTTCGAATGATAAACTTTATTTCTCCCGTACAAGTCGCGATTTGAAAAGAATTGATATGTGCGTGGCCGATACCAAAACAGGAGTAGTAAAGGTGTTGGTGAAGGAGCGGCTGAATACGTATGTAGAAATTGAAACTCCCGGCCTTATTAATAACGGACAAGAATTGATTCAATGGTCGGAAAGAGATGGGTGGGGACATTTTTATTTGTACAACGGAGACGGAACTTTAAAGAATCAAATTACAACGGGACCATTCCATTGCGAGCGCATCGAAGGAATTGATGAAAAGAACAGAATCTTGTACTTCAGTGCTAATGGGATAGAAAAAAATGAAGATCCGTATTACCTTCATTTATATAAAATCAATTTTAATGGCAGCGGAATGAAGTTGCTTACTTCTGGAGATTTTGATGGCCAGGTGGATTTGAATGATGATCAAACATTTTTTGTCAATAACTACTCCAGGGTAAATACTACGCCTATATCTACTTTGTTGGATAGTCAGGGAAACAAAATCATGTCACTGGAGACTGCTGATTTATCTATCCTTTTTCAAGCAGGCTACCAATTCCCTGAACCCTTTATTGTAAAAGCGGGCGATGGGGTTACCGACCTGTACGGTACGATTTATAAGCCTTATGATTTTGATTCTACAAAGTTGTATCCTTTGATTGAGTACGTTTATCCCGGGCCACAAACGGAAGCAGTATTTAAGTCGTTTACCACCAACATGGATCGGACGGATCGGTTGGCACAATTGGGATTTGTTGTAATTACTGTAGGTAATCGGGGCGGGCACCCTGCTCGAAGTAAGCGATACCATAACTATGGTTACAATAATCTAAGAGACTATGGATTGGAAGATAAAAAAGTTGCTGCTGAGCGACTGGCCTACACCCATAGTTATATTGACATTAATAAGGTTGGAATTTTTGGACATTCAGGCGGTGGCTTTATGAGCACAGCTGCCATGTTGGTTTATCCCGATTTCTTTAAGGTGGCTGTTTCCTCTTCAGGAAATCATGAGAATGCCATTTATAACAGATGGTGGAGTGAAAAACATCATGGTGTGAAAGAGATTACAAACGACAAGGGAGAAGTTAGTTTTGAGTATAGTATTGCCGATAATCCTGAACTGGCTAAAAACCTTAAGGGAAAACTCTTAATCACCACAGGGGATATAGACAACAATGTCCATCCTGGAAATACTATTTTATTGGCCAACGCTTTGATCAAAGCAAACAAACGATTTGACTTTTTCTTGTTTCCTGGTCAGCGTCATGGGTATGGAGATATGAACGAATATTTCTTTTGGGTAAAGGCAGATTATTTTTCCAAACATTTGATGGGTGATAACTCAGAACGAAGTGTTGATTATACTGAGTTGAACAATTCAAAACCAAAGAAGTAGTTGAGTAGATGATGAAAAAATTGTTAGAACGGTGTGTGTAAACTATAGCCCAAGTTTTTTTACCTTTAGATAGAATAAAATTTCAACTATGAAAAAGTATACCCCACTTATTGCGCTCGCCCTGATTGTACTACTCTTTTCTTGTGATAAATCAAAGGAAAGATATGGAGGAATGACTCTTTATACGGTACGCGACAATATGAAGGCTAACCCTGATTCTACACTTCAGGCCATTGCAGACATTGGCTATAAAAATATTGAAGTGGCGGCAGGGTATAAAGACGGAAAATATTTCGGATGGACTCCTGCTGATTTTAATAAGAAACTTACCAGCCTGGGATTTACCCCGTTAAGCGCACACCAAAATGAGATCACATTCGACAATGTAGATAAAATAATTGCTGATGTAAAGGCGGCTGGTTTTCAATACCTGGTCATCCCTGTTCCTCCTATGGGTCATTTCAGGCATAATGCAGAAACCAAATCGATGTACATGAGCGACAGTGTGGAATTTGTTACCGAGGTGTTGAACATGGTTGGAAAAAAATGCACCGAGGCGGGAATAAAGATGCTCTACCATAATCACGATTTTGAATTCAAACCCAATGCCAATGGTATCACGCCCATGGATTACTTCCTGGAACATACCGACTCCGCAAACGTAAATTTTCAACTCGATTTATATTGGATCACCAAGGCAGGTGCTGACCCTCTCGCTTATTTTCAGAAATATCCGGGGAGATTTAAGATCTGGCATATTAAAGATATGGACAGTCAAGGACGGTTTGCCCCGGTAGGTACGGGTACAATCGATTTTAAAAAAATACTGGCCCAAAAAGAACAAGCAGGTATGGAGTATTTTATTGCTGAACAAGACATGTGCTTTGATGGCATGACTCCGATGGAATCAGTTAAAATCAGTTTTAAAGGCATGAAGGATATTGGGTTTAAGTGATGTTGGGTTTACCCATTTCTTAACAAGACAGGTCCTAAAATTATGATTGATACACCCTACATTTATTCAGACACATTGCCCATTTGGATTGTTACTATTTCGGGTTGGGAAGATGAAGGCCCCAGCCGCATGGAGGCTTATCTTGAAGTTGCGAAAAAGTGGAAGATTAATATTGAGTTCTCCACCCGGTTGGGAACTCTCCATAGCTATAAACGCGCACCAACTGTACAAAAGGAAATCATGGAGCACAATGAAAAGACTTTTATAGCTTACCATAAACAATTCGGAGATGACTGGCAGCAAAGATTTTCTAAAGAGGTAAATGATATATTAATGGATAAATAAAAGCAATACTGCTCTTAGTTAATTTTAGCTGCTAACCAACATTATTCTTATACCGAAAATCTAAGTCACTTCGCCATCTCTGCTTCAGCAACAACGGTAAGCAACGCAAATTGAATGGCTTTGTAGCCATCTACATCCAACCACCATTCTTTTAACGAATGGGCATTCCCACTTTTTCCACCGCGTCCAATAGTAACGGCTGGAATTCCTTTCGCAATGGGAATATTAGCATTCGTGGAGCCGCGTGTTACGCGAGGCTCCTCACCAAAATATTTTACAGAGGCCATGGTGCGTTGGATCAACGGCAAGTCTTCGTTCAATTCCCCGGAAGGGCGATCGCCAATTTTTTGAATATCAACAGTAAGATCAGGGCCGATGCGCTTAATATGATTTTGTTCGTCAAGTCCTTTTTGAATAGATGATTTCAAAATGCCATCGATGTGATTTAACCGCTCCGGACTTTCAGACCGCATATCAATTTCCATCCACGACTCAAACGCGATGGAGTTCACGGAAGTACCACCGCCAATCCGACCGACATTGTAACTTGTCTTTGCTCCGGTTTTGGTGTACTCATCGGCAGCCTGTGTAAAATAATGTATGGCACTGCCCAAGGCATGTTGGGGATTGGCTAAGCCAAACGCACCCCAGCTATGGCCACCCGGACCTTTAAACGTTACGCGGTAGCGATAAGAACCCAACCCCATAATATTTACACGATCAATGTCACCACCATCAATAGAAATCCACGAATCAATTTTTGGAGAGCCTGCCGTAAACAGATTTTTTACACCGCGCAAATCACCCAATCCTTCTTCACCTACTGAGCCTGTAAACAACACATCTGCCTGTGTTTCAATACCTGCTTCTTCCAGGGTTCTAAGAATGGAGGCTATCACGACCAGCGCCCGTGTGTCATCACCAATGCCCGGTGCATAGAGCGTATCGCCTTTTGTTTTCACTTTCACATCGGTACCTTTTGGAAATACAGTATCCAGATGCGCATCCAGCGCTATAGTCCTTTTTCTGTCCTTTCCTTTTCGCAAGGCTATCACATTGCCTACTTTATCAATCCAAACTGAATCGGCACCTGCTTCTTTCAGCATATTGGCAAAGACTTTGGCGCGCGCCTCTTCCATGAAGGGTGGCGCTTCAATTTCCGTAAGCATGATTAAATCTGCACGATTGCGGGCGTCTTGTTTTTTGATAGACTCAAACGCGGCCTGAATTTTTTTTACTCTTGGCCAGTTTGTCAATGTCGCGTGTGTATTTGTCAACAATTTTTCCCTTCACACCAAGTTCATCTTCTTGGGCAAGTGTTGAGAATGAGATAAATAGAACAAGACCGATTAATCTAAACGCTGGTTTCATTTTTTTGGATTTGCTACAAAGAAAACAAAAACGCGGGATAAAAGATCAACTAGTTTGATGCGCGGTTTAAAACTGTACTTTTTCATTCTTTACCTTGTTGTTGGTATAATCAAATTCAGTTAGATTTAGTAGAGTAAGGGTATCTCTAAAGACTCTAATGATTCTCTTTTTTGGTGAATGGGAAGAGGTGGTGATGGGGAAAAATGGGACTTTTGGTGATACTCGTAATTTTTTTGTAAGAAATTGAAATCAATATTTATGTATAGAATTCTCCTGTTTTTGTTAATACTAAATTTTATCACGGTTGTTCAAGCTCAGGACCTTGTCACCTTTAAGTCCAGCAACAGTGATTTAACGAAATCGTTTGATTGGGCAAAAAGTAAAGCGCTTTCTTATGCCCATGATTCATCCGATCCTGTTGGATATTGGTATGAAGCTGCACTTCCATCCCGCGAGGCATTTTGTATGCGAGACGTGTCGCATCATGCAGTAGGTGCCCAAATTTTGGGTTTGACTAAGCACAATGAAAACATGTTTCAGAAGTTTGCTGAGAACATTAGTGCTGAAAAAGACTATTGTTCCCATTGGGAAATCAATCGCTATAACAAACCAGCCCCCATTGATTATAATACCGATAAAGACTTCTGGTATAATTTGCCAGCCAATTTTGATGTAGTGTATAATGCCTGGCGTTTATATAATTGGACGGGGAACAAAATCTGGATTGAAAACGAAGCACTCAAAAGATTTTATGCCTTAAGCATGAATGAGTATGTGGATCATTGGAAACTTGGTTATGACCAGGTAACAACGCGCAGCCGCTCCATGTTTGTTGAAAATGGGACCAGCAAGTTTGGTAACAATCGTGGTATACCGACTTATAACGAAGGTGGCCGGGGAGAAGTGTTTCTGGGTATAGACCAAACGGCTTCGATCATTGCTGCATACATAGCCTATGCTGAAATCCTTAAGCAAACAGGTAAAATGGAGGAAGTGAACAAATACCAGCTCAAAGCGAAACGAGAGCATAAATTTCTGGAGGAATTCTGGTGGGATAATCAAAAAGCAGGAATACCGGTCTATTCAGTATGCTGATAAATCGTTCGACTATTTTATGATCGATAAGGATCAGGCCTATTTACATTACTTGCCCTATTTTAATGCAATTGACGATCAGGATAAAATTAAAAATCTAACGAAAGAATATCGTTTGAACTACAGTAATCTTATCGTTGAGTTGAAATCGTATCTACCCATTATTTTTTATGAAAATGGCTATTCCAGCCTTGCTACTAATATAATTGTTGAGTTGTGCAGTCCTGAAAACAAGAGGCGAGATTATCCTGAGAACTCATTTACGATCATTGAACATATAACCCGGGGATTGATGGGAATTGACGCAGAGGCCTCTGCTAACAAGGTTTCGACAATATCAAGATTGGATTCAGAAAATGACTGGGCGGAAATAAATGATGTTCCAATTCTTTCAAACAAAATATCAGTCAAACATGTAGGCAAGGATAAAACGGTATTTACTAATAATGAGGGTCCTTCACTAACCTGGATGGCTCGAATGCCCGGGGAACATCAATTTATATATGTAAATGGAATAAAGAGAAAAGCTTTTCGGGGCGATGATCACGGCCGCGTTTTTTCCTGTTACACTGTAGAAGTGAAAGCTGGAAGTATAGTTACGGTATCTATTGAATGAATTTTTGGCAGCCAAATGGAAAATCAAAAGCTCTACTTCCCGGCTGAGTCGCCAATTTGTGAGCTCCCTCAGAAAATGAAGTGACGATTAAAAACCTTAACTTGCTAATTGACCATAAATAATTGGATATAAACAATGAAAATCTATTTGTTAGCAACACTGCTCTGCCTTTCAGGTTTCTCCTTTGCGCAAATCAAGGAAAAGGCTGAAGTCGATAAAATTTTTGCTGAGTGGAATAAACCTGATGTACCGGGTGGGGCACTGGGAATTATCAAAGATGGAAAACTGGTGTATGCCTATGGCTACGGCCTCGCTGACTTAGAACACGATGTTAAGATTACTCCATCGACTGTGTTTTATATAGGTTCAGTATCAAAACAGTTTGTAACGTTTTGTATTTTATTGTTGGAAGAACAAGGCAAACTGAATCTGGATGACCCCATTCAAAAATATTTTCCTGATTTTCCAGTGTACGAAAGTCCACTTACTATCCGGCATTTCATTCATCACACGAGTGGGGTTCGCGACTACTTAACATTAATGGACTTAAAAGGTAGAAGCTACCTCGATCATATTACTGTAGATGAAGTGTATGAATTAATTAAACGGCAATCAACGCTGAACTTTAAACCCGGTGAGCAATACCTATATAGTAATTCCTGCTATTTTATGTTGGGGTTGATCGTGGAAAAAGTCTCGGGTGAACCTATTCGAGAATTTGCAGCGACAAATATTTTTGAGCCGCTGGGTATGCGGCATACGCAATTTTATGATGACAATACCAACATTATAAAGAATCGGGCATTTAGTTATGCGAAAGATGAGAGCAAGAAAATTGGATTTGACAATCTGATTATGTGGTTTGATCTGGTAGGTTCGGGTGGCGTGTATTCTACTGTTGAGGATTTGTATTTATGGGATCAGAATTTTTATCATAATACCTTGGGTAAAGGCGGCCAGGCTATAATCGCTAAGATGCACCAGGATGGAATCTTGAATGATGGTAAGAGTGCAGGCTATGCATTTGCTTTGCAAAATGGTACGTATAGAGGATTGAAAACAGTAAGCCATTCGGGCTCATTAGCTGGGTACAGGGCTCAATTGGTACGATTTCCTGAACAACAATTTTCAGTTATCATATTGGCCAATCGGGATGAGGCCGATCCGATCGCAAAAAGCTATGAGGTAGCCGATGTATTATTAAAAGATAAGCTGATTGAGCCAGAACAAAAAACAGGCAGCAGGAATAACGAGCCTGTCGCTAAGGCAATAACTGAGATTAAAGATTTCAAGGCAACAGACTACACAGGTAGCTTTTATAGTGAAGAGTTGGATGCTACCTATACTGTTTATGTCGAGGATAACAATTTGAGAATAAAAATGCCGTCTAATAAACCGGTGGGTCTAATAGCGAAAGGGGTGGACCAATTTGCCGTTAATAGTATTGTACTCCAGTTTAAAAGAATCAGTGGAAAAGTAGTTGGTTTTAAGTTGGATTTTGAAAGGGTGAAAAACCTTGAATTTGTAAGGAAATAATTTTTAGCATACTATGAAATTTAATCACATTGATTCTTCGTTGGGCAGTAGCAATTATATTGATCATGCCAGTGTATCGGGTATGTTTAATAATGGAGTTAATGACTTTGGCAATCTGTACCTCAATCAAATTGGATTTAATCCTATTGGAGTTCCCTTAGCTTGGGCTATTAAATTGTCGCACCTGGCGCCGCTATTTGTTTTGATACTGGAAAAATATATTCGTTGGGCTGCAATCATTACTATCGTTGTCTTACTCTCAGGCATTGCTATGATTCATTTTAAGGAAGGTTGGTTTGTTGTGGGTGGTGGAAGAAATGGAATGGAGTTCAATTTTCTGCTCATTGCGGCTTTGCTTACTATCATGTTTCCAAATGGATTGAATGGATTGCGTAGATAGGTGTTCGGATAAATCCTCTAAAGCCATGTATAATAATTTTAAAACCTTGAAGGCATATATTCGTAATACCATATTATACATGTTTCATTCCAAATAAAGGCAGATGATTAAAAAGATTGACATCCTGAATTTTATAACAAATTTCCGTAAAGCCCCAACGATATTAAATCGCTCTCTGAAATTAGTGCTCACTTAAAAGTGGCAGACAATAGTCAACTGATTCCACTGCTTGAGGAGATGAAACAAATGCGCAGTATTAAAGAAGTAGAGAAAAATGGAGAGAAGGCCTTTCAGGTTGCTGCGAAGTAGTTTTCATAGACTTGTTTGCCCTCATTGGCATGAATTAATGAAGAGGCTAAGATAATTTACCTACTTTAGCCTAAGTAGAGTTTGGTTCCGTCCCTTCCTTCCTTCCGCCCTTCTAAACCCATGAGTTATGACTAGATTCCAGACGGCAGTGATTTTTTTTATTTTAACAGTTTCTTGTAGTGATAGCTCTAAAAGCATTCAGGAGATCAAGAATGATTTTGGGGATTTTCAAACAAAATCTATTAAGTTACTCCCTGCAGATTACACCAAAGCGCCCATATTCAAAACAATTGAACATCAACCAGAAAACTATGGCTATCTGAATGATGTAGATATTTATAGGATGGGCCATATGAGCGATGGCTTGTTCTTAACGGGATTTCTGGTTGCTCCAAAAAAAGCGGGAAAGTATCCCGTTATTGTTGTGAACAGAGGTGGTAACAGAGACCTTGGAATATTATTGGTGGCTACCGCGGTAGATGTAATGGCTCCGCTAGCGGCTCAAGGTTATGTAGTGGTGGCTACCAACTACAGAGGAAATTCAAGAAGTGAGGGGAGTGAGCAATTTGGAGGTTCCGATGTAGCTGATGTAAAAACTTAATTCATAGCCTGACTGAAATTGAAATGGCCGATGCTGATAGAATTGGCTTATTAGGAATAAGCAGAGGTGGTATGATGAATTATCTTACCGTCAAAGGGGATACATCCACTAATATAAGAGCCCTGGTAAATATTGGCGGCATAACGGATTTGAGTCGTACAATAGAACATCACGCAGAAATTGGAGATGTTGCCAATGAATTGATTCCAGAGTTCGAGGCAAATAGAGATATGGAAATTAAGAAGCGGTCAGCTATTTATTGGACACATGAGTTGCCTAAAATATACCTATTCTACTTTTACATAGTAAAGACGATCAACATGTTCACTATAGTCAAATCCCACAATTTGCTGATAGCTTGCAATTGAATGGAGTGCCTTACAAACTTGTTAGTTTCGAAAATGACAAACACGGACTTTTAAATCATGATAAATTAGTCAGAGAATTAATAATTGATTGGTTCAATCTCTATGTGCGCGATCTTAAACCGTTTGAATCTGACAATATTCGTGAGACAATTGAATGATAAGTTTGTGAAAAAATGAAAGACAAATGGGACGAACGATATAGCGGAAAGGCGTTTGCCTTTGGTGAGCAACCGAACAACTACCTCAAAGAAAAACTTTGTGAAATTCCAGTTGGGAAAATTCTTTTCCCTGCAGAGGGCGAAGGACGAAACGCAGTTTATGCGGCCACCTTAGGTTGGAAAGTTTTTGCTTTTGATCTTAGTGTGGAAGGTAAAAAGAAAGCAACTCTATTGGCAGGCAAACATCAGGTTGAAATAGATTACGAAGTAGGGGAGTTTCAATCAAGAAAATATTTACCAAACGAATTTGATGTAATCGCTTTGATTTATGCTCACTTTCCAGCTGACAAAAAATCAGACTATCATAAAACATTGGCAACCTATTTACGACCGGGCGGAACAGTAATATTTGAAGCCTTCAGTAAAAAATCATTTGGGCTATGTATCTGCAAATCCAAAGGTAGGTGGCCCGAAAGACATCGAGACTTTATTCTCAATCGAAGAAATCAAATCAGATTTTAACAATTTTGAGATTATAGAATTGATTGAAACAGAAATTGAACTGCACGAAGGATTATTTCATGACGGTACTGGTTCAGTAATTCGATTTGTAGGCCGTAAAAAGTAATCGAGCAATATTCTCATTGGCATACGTATCTTTGCCTTTCGTAAATATCTTTGTTATGAATCGGATACTCCTGCTGATGTTAATTCTTGTTACTTCAACATCATTTAGTCAGAACGAGCAAATTTCGAGACTGTGAAATTCCCTTAAGTCAGATAGTTTATGAGTGACGAGGAAACGGCCATTCGAACCACCTACTTCAGCATTGTTGGAAATACAGGGTTAGCCATTATAAAGGGGCTCGCAGGTTTTTTAGGAAATTCCTATGCGCTAATTGCCGATGCTATAGAATCCACTGCCGACATTCTAGCTTCGCTGCTCGTACTGTTTGGCTTTAAGTATGCAAAACGACCAGCCGATGCGAATCATCCGTATGGTCACGGAAAGATTGAGCCCTTGATCACTTTTCTAGTGGTTGCATTTCTTGTGGTTTCAGCAACCATCATTGCCTATCAGAGTATTATTAATATTGAAACTCCACACAAGAGCCCTAAAGCCTGGACGCTTTTGGTGCTTGGTGTTATTATCTTGTGGAAGGAAATTTCGTATCGCATTGTAATTAAAAAAGGTATTGAAACGAACAGTACTTCCTTAAAAGCAGACGCCTGGCACCATCGCAGCGATGCAGTTACCTCGGTGATGGCGTTTATCGGAATCTCTATTGCAATTTATTTTGGAGAAGGATTTGAAGCAGCTGATGATTGGGCAGCTTTATTTGCATCGGTTTTTATTTTATACAACAGCTACTTGATATTTCGCCCGGCCTTAGCTGAGATTATGGATGAAAATCTTTACAATGACTTGATTGATGAGATCAGGAAAGTGTCATTAACGGTAGAGGGTGTTTTAGGAACCGAAAAATGTTTTGTCCGTAAAACGGGCATGAAATATCATGTGGATTTGCATGCCATTGTCAATGGAGAAATTTCTGTAAAAGAAGGTCATGACCTAGCACATAAATTGAAGGGCACACTACGTTCTGAAATTCCTAAGTTGGATCACGTACTTATACACATCGAACCAAATAAGTAATAAGCACAGTCGAATTTTTTATTCCACTATTCATGTTTTAAAGAATCAACGGGGTTGGTTCTTGCTGTTTTAAGCGAATGAAAAGCAACCGTTAAAAAGGCAAACAATAATGCCAACAAGGCAACGCCACCAAAGACTGCATAATTTAAAGTAGTCTTATAAGCAAAATTACCCAGCCATTGATTCATGATATACCAAGCTGCAGGAATCACCAAACAGCCGCAATCAAAACCAGAAACATAATGTCTTTATAGAGTAGGTAAATAATATGAGGAGCACTGGCGCCATGAACTTTACGGATTCCGATTTCTTTCGTGCGCTGAGCAGCGGTAAATGCGGAAAGGCCAAGCAATCCCAATAAGGAAATAAAGATACAGATGTAGGAAAGGTTGGACACCAAAGTGTACTGGGTTTCATCGGCCTTGTATTGTTCGTTGAAACGCTGATCGAGGAAGAAATATTCGAAGGGATGGCTGGGATCGTAACCACTCCATTTGTCTTTAATGTAGCTTATGGTTTCCGGAAGATGATCGCCTGAAACTTTCAGATAAAGAAAACCACCTTCTTTGCCTGACTTTATTATCAAGAGGGGTTCAATTTTATTATGTAGGGATGAGAAGTTAAAATCCTTAACCATGGCAATGATATGGCCATCGGTTTCTCCGTGAAACCATTTTACCTTTTTCCCAATGGGATCATCGCCCCAACCCATTAGTTTCGCAGCGGCTTCATTACACATAAAAATATTATCAACATCTGTTTTAGCGCCTTTCTGAAAGTCGCGACCTTTAACTATTTCAATATCCATGGTATTGAAATAGTCATCGCCCACACTCATCAAACTAAAAGCCTGCTGCTTCATGCCCGTTTCACTTTCGGCCCACATGACGGGCCCACCCGCACCCATACCCAATACATTGTAGGAGGTGGTAGCAGCAGTGATTCTTGGATTTTGAAGAAATTCCTGTTTGATGGAGCTCAGTTGATTTTCAACAAGCGTGTCCTGTACAGGAAGGATCAAGATATTTTCTTTATTGAAGCCAAGATCTTTGTTACGAACAAAATCGATTTGATCTTGCATGAAGAACGTGCACACGACTACAAATATGGAAATGGCAAATTGTGTAGTGATCAATACTTTGCGTAACACGTGGCTCGATTTGCGATTTTTAAATTCGCCCTTCAGCGCGCTTATAGTGGGCACACCGGGAAGATAAAATGCTGGATATAATCCTGAAAGGATACCAATTCCTAAAGTAATCCCAACAGATCCCAAAAGAAGTAAAGGATTATTCATAAAATCAGGAACCAGATTTTTATCAATCAAGCTATTGAAGGAAGTTCCCTTCAACACAATGAACACGATCAGGATTG
Organism: Flammeovirgaceae bacterium; assembly: GCA_016709845.1. Classification (GTDB taxonomy): domain Bacteria; phylum Bacteroidota; class Bacteroidia; order Cytophagales; family Cyclobacteriaceae; genus ELB16-189. Next base: position 142,372 of record JADJMA010000063.1, read on the forward strand.
CGAACACTAATGAGATAAAGGAAAGAAGAATTGATTCTCCCAAGAATGAAAAGACTAATGAACTCTTGCTCGACCCTAACGTTTTCTTCATGGCAATTTCAGCGGCTCGCTTTACTGATTTGGCCGTGGAGAGATTCATATAATTAATACAAGCAAGCAAAATGATAAAAACTCCTATACTACTGAAAGCATAGAGATAGGAAATATTGCCGAGCGGTTCGTCACTCTCCAGGTCGGAATGAAATTGAATGTCAGCAATAGGCTGCAGTATGGGAGTGTAGTTTCCGCCCACCTGATCACCAAAAGATTTGTAGTATTTTGTAAAGATGCCTTCGAACTTCTTATTGAAATCTTCCGGATTATAATGGGCGGGCATAACGAGGTAAGTGTAAACATCCGGATTCCAGAAGGCTTCGGATTTCACTTGTCCCTGATCAACTACCCATTCGCGGGTTTTACTTAACCCCGAAAGGAGCATATCAAATTTTAAATGGGTATTGGCTGGCAGATCTTTGATTACGGCAGTCACATTCCAGAGTTCACCATCAATTAACAACGTTTGATTAATGGGATCTTCATCCCCAAAATATCGTTTTGCGGTTGACTCGGTTAGAACGAGCGAGTTCAATAAATTCAAACAGGTTTTTTCGTCACCGGCTATAAATTCATTCTTAAATACAGTGAAGTATGTAGAATCTGTACGCACCAGATTTTCTTCATAGAGAGAAACCTCTTCCCCTTTGTTTTCACGCTTCACTAACGTATGATCCCAATTATCAGCGCGGGTTACCGCCAGCACTTCTGGGAACTCTGCCTTTAAAATTCCGCCCAACTCTCGTGCCGACCGGGCCGGACGATAATCTACGCCCGTTGCCTGTAGGTGTCCACCAAGTCGGTAAATACGATCGTAGTTTGCGTAATGTTTATCATACATTAAATCATGTTGCAGAATGAGCAAGAGTATAATGCTTACTGCAATACCCAGGGCAAGTCCCAGTATGTTAAGGATGGAAAAAAATTTATCCTTTAAGAAAACACGGACGAAGAATTTGAGATGGGTGAGGAGCATTGAGTTATATTTTTAAGGATGATGCTTTGAGAATATAAATAAAATATGCACTGCTCGCTGATGAACAAAGTGGTTCGCATACGCAAATGATCAAGTAAAACTTCTTTTTGTCCCTTACTTATTAGCTGTAAATTTTACAACGGAATTATTAATAGGTGCTATAGTTTTTAGGTATGTAAATATAGCCGCCAAGTCATCCGCTTCCATATGGGTGTACATTGTCCATGGCATCATGCTGTTAAATTCTCCAGTTTGTACAGATTCAGCCACGTATGTTGAATCGGAATAAGCTTTAAATTTTTTAATAAACATATCTTCGGTCCATTTACCAATACCTGTTTCTTTATCGGAGGTAATGTTCGATGATCGAACTATTGAACCATCGGCAAAGGGAAATTCGCGCCCGCCAGCAAAAGCAACGTCAGGTATTATCATTCCCTTATCTATTTGAGTGTGGCACTCTATGCAGCCGGAAGCATTGGTTAAGTAGGCGCCATAAGCAAGTTGATCAGTTTTTTCCGGGCGCTTTTGTGGGCTTGCTTTTTTGGGAATGGTATTGATTATAAAATTCATAGGGAAGTCGGGTTGCGAAAACTCTACATCGTTATTGATGGGAGTCAGTGAACGGACATAGGCAACAATGCTATAAATATCTTCCGTATCCATCTTGCCATAATAGGGGTAAGGCATGAGTGGAAATATGGCTTTACCTTCTTTGTTTACACCTGTTGTAATTAGGCGCACCAATTCACCATCGGTGTACCGGCTAATTCCGTGTGGAGTAATATTCTTTGAAACAAAAAGACCGGGTAAACCCAATGTCTGATCGAACCGCTCGCCACCTTGACCAAAGGTGCCTTCTACTAAGGGTCCAGAAAATTTTGACCAATCTCTTTTTGAATGACAGTCCCTACAAACTGTAACCGAGTTGGCGAGGTATTTTCCGCGGGCAATTCTTGTTTGTGTATATTCTATGGTTATGTCTTCAGCCGCACCCACATCGGGTAAGGCAACCTTGACGTAGGTGAGTAGTGTGACAATTCCAAGCAGGACTATGGCCATTAGGTAGCCTGCGTATTTAAGAACAGTTTTCATGAGGGGAGGGCTTGGGTTAAAAAAACGAGAGTACTAAATTAGAATTTTAATGAGATATTCAAAAATCGTTAAAGAGTACACAAGTAATCTCAGCACCCATTGCGTCTTATAAATTTTCTTTGAATATTTATAAGAGTAGTCTTTAATTTTAAAGTAGCCTACGCATAACTACTGTATTCAAAAATAAGTATCGAATCGGATTACGTAGCTTTTACCTACTTGTCAAATCGGATGAAACCCATTACCTTCGATAGGCAACGGGACTGGTTAATTTTGATTCTTAAATTTTCAACCCATGAAAAAGGACGGAATATCCCGAAAGGGTAGAACCAAACTAAAGAATAATAAGAAATTTATTAGCTGGAATTATTTTGATGCAAAGGGAAAATTAATTGTTGATCCAAAAGTCAAGGAGCGGTGTAATCTTTTGGTTCTTCCGCCCGCCTGGCGAGATGTGTGGATATCGCTCAATGCCAAAGCACACTTGCAAGCAACAGGTAAAGACGCTAAAGGAAGATTACAATATCGCTATCATCAAAATTGGACGGAGGCTCGGGCAGCAGAAAAAATTTGATGGCATGATAGGGTTTGCACTAACCTTGCCACACATCCGGAAGAAAGTTAATAAAGATATGAAACACGAGGGAATGCCAAAGGATAAGGTGGCTGCGCTCATTGTTCGCTTAATTGACCTATATCATTTTCGGGTAGGTAACGATGAATATGCGAAAACAAATAAATCGTATGGCTTAACAACGCTTACACGAGGGCATGTTGTCATTGATACTTCGAAGAGTGCGGAAGGAAGTTTGGATGCTGTTTTTGAATTTGTTGGAAAGTCAGGAAAACTTTGGAAGCGCAGAATATGGGAAGATGATCTTGCCTTGCTGATAAAAAGAATCGGGCGAAGTGGGAGGTAAGAAAAAAAAATCATGATCTATTTCGATATCTGGACAAGAACGGTAACGATTTTGATATAAAGTCTAATCACATCAATGAATATCTGGATGCAATCACCTCCAGCTTCGAAAAAGTTACAGCCAAAGACTTTCGTACCTGGGCGGCCACGTGGAAAACAGCCTATCGACTTTCCAAACAACTCGATCCGGACTCAGTAACGGCAAGAAAGCGGGTCTCCAATCAAATAGTTAAAACCGTTGCCTCCGATTTAGGCAATACGCCCACCGTATGCCGATCTTCCTACATTCATCCGAGAATTCTCTCTGATTGGTCTAATGGAAAATTTCGAACGAAATGGAACCGAGCCCTCCGTGGGCAAAAAGTAACTGGGCTAACTAAAGAAGAAGCAGCAACACTCCACTATCTGGAATCTGGTAAGTAGATCAATGTCAGCCTGAGCTTGTCGAAGGCTATTGGAGTCCGAAACCCAGTTTCGACAACCCGATAGCTATCGGGTCAACCTGACAATACAATTTTGATTGGTAACCCCAGTTACTTCATCTCTAAATTAATCCTTAGAAACAGGATTAATCATGATATGCGCGCGATGTGTTCCTGGATCCATAATCCACGGCATGCCGGGTGCTTCTGGTTTTATAGGAAGGCCCGTACTGGCAGCCGTTGCCCACGGTATATAAACTACATACCGAAAACCCCCTTTAGTTACTTCACCGGTAGCTGCATTATAATCTTCGGCTTTCGCTGAATACACTTGTAAATTACAAGCCTGCTTAGGCATTTTTAATTTTCCGGACTTAGCCTCCGCTTCGCGTATGTCAAAGATTTCTTGAAACGATTTTCCTTCTGTCTTCAACTCTCTTCCGCGGGCCATAAACGGTTCCAGATCTTTATGATAGCAAGAAACACTAAGGCCTGCCTGATTAGGATTGTCGGCAAGACAAATCATTTCGTTAGTGCCTTTTCTAAGGACAACAAATTCGCCTTTGGCATCATACCCATAAATCATAGCTCCCGCGCGTTTGTCTTCCGGGGGCTGCTAATACCGCTGTTTTAATTTGAATTTCCGTTGATGGGGTTTGAGCAAAGCCCATCGAAACACCTGATAAGTAGTAGGAGAATGTACATGAATTTCATAATAAAAGTTTTTGGTGTTTCTGTATTTTCAAATCCGGCAAGGTTAACTTTGGGATGTTTAAAGATACGGTTGTAATTGGTAAGATCAATAGAGAATTTTATTTAGATATAGCATTTAAATCTATCAATAGGATTAAAATTTAATGGAATCAGAACGAATAGCTATTCAATTCACGGGTGCAATCTTGTCGCTCATTGCTGTGCCGCTTTTAATTGTGCATGTGCGTAACTGGTTTTTTGCTAAACAATCTCTTGACTGGCCAACGTGTGCAGGTGTTGTTGACAAGGGTTTGTCTTTTACCATATATGGTACATTATCGTTTAGTTATGAATATGCTGTTCTCGGTAAGTCATATAAATGTGATAGACCGTATTTCTCTGGTTCATTTAAAAATGTAGGACGTAAAAAGGAGAATGAGCTCATTAATTTTTATCCTATGGGAAAACCGGTAACAGTAAGTTATCATCCAGAGAAACCTCGACTTTCTGTTTTAGAACCAGGGAGAAAAGAAGGTATATTGTCCACCATTATTCAGCTTATCATACTGGCTGTTGTGGCTATCTATTCTGTGCTCAGGCCAAATGCCATTTTGGGTTTGATATATTGATTATTCACTTATCGAATTTGTGTTGATAGTTCCTTTTCTTTTGTGCTGATTTACGTCATGAAAAAATTTATTAGTTCGCTATTGCTTTTATTCCCCATGCTGTGTTTTGCGCAGGAAATTTCAGTTACCGGAAATGTAACAGATGTGGTGCGAGGTAAATTATTGAAATCAAAAATTGTTTACCGAAGCTATCCGACAGGAAGTATCTCAGGGACAATTAATGACAGTACCTTCACGTTTGGGATTTTTGGTTCATCCAAGTATCAGGTTACCGCGGAAGCCGAAGGGTATATGCCCAGAACCATCATTGTTGATCCGAAGGAAGCTGTAGGAAACATCATTAAACGAAATATTGAATTAACCTCGCTAAACTCAACCATTGTTTTAGATCATTTAATTTTTGAGTTAGGAAAGGCGGTCATCAACTCTAAGTCGTATCCCGAATTGGATGAAGTGGTGGCCATGATGAAAGAGAATACCAAAATAGTTATTCAGTTGGAAGGCCATACCGATAATAAAGGCAATGCGGATGCAAATCTTAAACTTTCGCAATCGCGGGTAGATGCCGTGAAGAAATACATTACCTCGAAGGGGATTAGTAAAGATCGCGTAAAGACGAAAGCGTTTGGCGGTACACAACCCATTGCTACTGAGAATACCGAAGAAGCTCGTGCCTTAAACAGACGGGTGGAGATGCGGGTATTGAAGGATTAAAAAAATAGTTTAGCGAGCTTTTTGAACATGTGATACCAACTTCAAGATACTGAAAGTAATAGGCACTTCTAGTCAAACGCGGGGATGTTAAATCATTTTTTTAACGTTAAGTATCCGGTTAACTCTTTTCTGCCACCAACAAACTCTATTTTATAGAAATAGATACCACTGGGTATCTCTTTTCCATCATCTCTTTTCCGTTGAATCTTTTAGTAGGATTGCTATTGTTGTAATTCTCGACCTCAAACACCTTATCGCCCCAACGGTTAAAAATAGAAACTTTGTTTTTCGGTTCAACAGTTTCAATATTTTCAATTTTGAAATAAGAATTAAATGCATCATCGTTGGGCGAAATGGCATTGTATACAATAATATTCGATGGAATTGATACAACAATATTTACTATGGCAGTAGTACAAACGCCAAGGAGGTCGCATACCTGAATCGTCAAATTATCCGTTCCGGAAAATGTTATACCCGTGTAATCCACTTCCAATTCATTGTTGCTATTAAAAGTTGCCACAGCTCCGCTTATTGGAGGAGAAACTATGGATAGGGTAGAAACATCGAGGTTGTTGTTAGGGTCAGATAACAAACTACTTAGTGGTATGGTAACCGTGGTACCTGCAATTGCAGTGATGCCCGTTATTGGTGCAATTACCGGGGGCTCATTGGGAATGGTAATATTGATGGAGGCGGGGTCGCAAAGTCCACATTGATTACAAATTTCATATTGGATAATATCATCTCCAACGGTGCCAATGGCCGGCTTGAAAGAAATTTTTTTATCAGTCTCCACAACGGCTGTTCCCTTTGCGGGAGCTTGAGTGATGTTCACCGAAATTATGTCACCCGAATTAAATGTTGCAGCAGCGATAGGGTCGGCAAACACAGTTTGTCCCAAAGGTGCGTTTAGCAGGAGTGTTGCAGCAATGGGCTGCTCACATCCCCGGTCAAGGGCAATAAAATTGGCGCGTGGCGGTGTGAATGGAATCGTATACAAGGTGGTTATACCGGTTCCGTCAGAGAGCTTGGCCTCAGATACTGAGGGCGGGAATAAGCCGACAATGCCTCTGGATACCCACCAAATTTTATTCGTAGTCCTGTCAATTTCCAAACCCCGTATTTCTCCAGAAAAATTATTGATAAAAGGAGTAGCTGTTCCTACAACATTCGTAATATCTGCTTTATAGATTGTTCCCAATCCGTTGGTCTGGGTAAATGCCCAATAGACAATTCCATTTTTTGCATCCACTTTTACATCGCGCATAAAACGTTGTGGAGATGCAATACTTTGCGTAATCAGCACTTCTGGATTTGTTCCGTCCAGGTTCGATCGGCTTAATGTTCCGGTGTTGGTTGGGCCAAGGCTATTGGAGGTGTAGTATAATTTTCGTTTCACCAGATCAATGGCAACGCCAAATGGATTGTTGATCGTAGCCAGGTTCTGGATGGAGCCAGCAGTAATGGGAGTAGGTAGGTTATAATCAGCTCGTTGAATTCTATTACCTGCTGTATAGGCAAAGTACATCATGTGATTGGAGGGATCCAAGGCAATGCCACCGATTCCATTGACTGCATTGGTGTAATCAATTAAAGTATCGAGGTCAGAAAAAGTAGTTTCATTGATAAATCCTTTAATAATGTTCGCCTGCGTTTCATCGGTCCAATAGGCATACCTTGTCTTTTGATCAATAGCGATGCCATTGGGAGTAGAGCCAAAATTGGAATGATAACGTTCAAAATCCGATCCGTTGGGATTGATACGATGCACCTCGTTAACATTAGGCTCGGTCCAATACAATTTTGGTGGGAGAGAGGAACTGAAATCCAAGGCTACATCTAAAGGAGCATTAAGGCCTGTAACAATATTAATTTTTCCACTACCATTGAGTTTAGCTCTTCCGATAGCACCTGAAGTACCGGTACCACCATCTGCCCAAAAGACAAAACCACTATTGATATCCAGTGAAATTCCTTTTATGGTATTTGGGAGTGATGTAACTATCGCAACCGCGGGATCTGCTCCCGTAAGGTTTCGGGTAACCACCTGACCCGTTGCTCCACTGACGTTGGTATAGTATATTTTTCCTCCGATAGGATCAACTGTAATGTCACGCATGGATTCAGTACCAATTGTGTTTGGGACAATGTTGGTCAATCCAGTTCCGTTCAAATTGGCCATCCATATTTCTGTGGTAGTGATTGGTCTTAGGAAATAAATTTTATTGTTAACTAAATCAACATCAAACGTTGAAATATTGAATGGCGAAATGAGGGCAGCGGGTAAAACTGTTGTGGTCCCTGAAGCGTCAAGACTAATTTTATATATCCCTCCATTGCTCGACATGAGTAGTTCTCGTGTTTTTGGATTTATGGCAAGAGATTGAAAAAATGCACCTGTAACACTGACAAAGCTCGAAGAGTAGTCTAAACGGGTGTTACCACCGATTACGGTCAGGGTTGCTTTTCTAATAATTGTATTAGACTCGATCCAAAAAACAGTATTTCGTTGTTCATCGAATACCAGGCTTCTCAAGGTGCTGACAAACGCATTCCCATTGATAGTCTCCAGTGAAGTGCCATCAATATTGCTCCTTCTTATGTCTGTTGCTCCATTTTCAGCAATAAATAATTTCTGCGTATAGCCAGATGTGAAAAGCAATAGTAACCAATAGACAAAGAAAAGTTTTTTACATCCCATAGTTTCGCAGCTGTAATTCTATTCAAAGTTCGAATATTTTATTGATCCACCTATTATAAATAGAAACCCTGTTTTGTAGTTCTAAAAAAATGAATATTCTGAATTTTGAAAGGAAAACCTATTGCAACAGAGAATACCAAAGAAGTACGCCTTAAATAGACGGATTGAGATGCGGGTGAAGGATTAAATTAAAATGATTACTTCATTTTAGTTGCCGATACCTGTTTACGAGCAACGGTAGATTGTTCTACCTCCCAGGCCTTCCAGTATTCTGTTAGCTGATTAATTTCTTCTTCAATGCAAGCGTATTTTTCTACCTTAGGTACCCGCGGCTGCATACCTCTGGCGAGATGATAACTACTTAACCCACCCGTCCATTCAAAATGTCCGGGATCGTAAAGTTCTTTCCATCTTCCGCCCCAGCGTAACCCTAACTGCTCGCCAACAGCACCAACTTTTCTCCAAAGTTTTGCATTATCCCATTGGGCGACTGAATCAATTACCGGAACAACATCTACGGCCAACCCATATTGATGTTTAGAACCGCCACCACCAGTTCGGGTATATTTTTTACCCATGTACTTGTATTCATTTTGCTTGCTGTGTGTGCGAAAAGATTCCACCACAGCAAGTTCAATTCCTTTAGCCTTACAGGCATTGATAAGTGTTATGATCTTTTCTCTGAAGTAGGGGTGAAGGGCATTCAAATCCGCAATCATGGTTAGATTACCGCGATCTTTGCCAAACGTATAGTTTTCTACTGTCTTCCAGTTTTTCCAATTATTGAAATTATCGATTGTTTCCGCATCAGGGGCGAGAGTAGTAGTGCTTGCAGAAATAAAAAAATCTTTAGCGAACTGCTCTACCTGCAAACGTTGACTATCAGTATAAGGCGCTGATTCAAGAGACTTGGTAAAGTCAGCTTGTGCGAAAACCGCAAAGGGAGAAATCGCTAATAGGCCTAAAAATGAAGCAATTTTGAGCATTTTCTAAAAATAAAATGCAAAGGTATGACATTTCTTTTAAATGAGATTGTTGAAGAAGAGGGCAGACTAAGCCTTACACGTGAAAGTCAATCATCAATGTTTAAAAAACTGGCTGTTGCCACAGAATACTTTTCTTCTACCCGGATCTGAGTTTTCGCTGGGATCAAATAATTTTTTGTGTCACGCATCTTTAGTTACTTTGATCTTACAACTTTTTGGATTCATTATTAATGGATGAAATCACGAGAAATAAACTTCTTATTAATCACTTCTCCACGTACTTAACCGATCATCGAAAGGAAGTAGTAGAGCAGGTTTTAAATTTTCGTACCCGGCACATTACGCTGGTGCTGGAAGAGATTTATCAACCACACAATGCCAGTGCTGTTATACGCACGTGCGAATGTATGGGTATTCAGGATATTCACTTTATTGAAAATGAAGTTAAGTACGAAGTGAATAAGCGAGTGCTTAAAGGGTCGCACAAATGGATAGACCTGATAAAGTATAAAGAAAAAAATGCTGTGGCCACCTGCTTTAACCATCTGAAAAGTCAAGGTTATAAAATTCTGGTAACCGACCCCTCACCCGATGGGGTTTCTATACATGATGTACCCATCGATAATAAAATTGCATTGGTAATGGGCAACGAATTACATGGAACTTCAGCGTTTGCTTTGTCACAAGCAGATATGAAAGTGCACATACCCATGTACGGCTTTACTGAAAGTTTAAATATTTCAGTGAGTGCGGCCATGTGTCTTAATACGTTAATCCCTAAACTCCATAAATCAGAAGTAGGTTGGCAGCTATCAGAAACTGAGAAGGAAGATATTCGGTTCCGATGGATAAGAAAGATGATGAAACGTCCGGAAATAATGGAACGCGAATTTTTAAAGTCTATTGAGTAACTTGCCGCAGCTTTAATTTAATGCTCATGATTTTTTTGAAGGGGGTGCTGCGCGTGGGGGTGTTTGTACTGATAAGTACTCTACTGTTTGTATTAATAACCAATCTCTGGGTTGTCAATAGTACGAAGAAAGAAGTATTGACTGATTTCAGATTATTACCGGATAGTGGCGTGGCGCTTGTGTTAGGCACCAGCCATCGATTAGTTAACGGATCGCCTAATCCATTTTTTCATAACCGAATGGCTACCGCTGCACAACTCTACAAAGAAGGTAAGATTGTACACTTTATTGTAAGTGGCGATAATCGCACAAAGTACTATAACGAACCTATGGAAATGCAGAAAGCATTAATAAAACTAGGTGTTCCCATCGAAGCGATTACCCTGGATTATGCAGGCCTACGTACACTCGACTCTATAGTAAGATGCAAGGAAATTTTTGGACAGTCCAGGATCACCATTATTACTCAGCCGTTTCATAGTTATCGGGCCTTGTTTATCAGCAGTTATTACGATATGCAGGCTGTTGCTTTGGTGGCCGAAGAACCCAACAAGGATAATGCCTTTCCCGTATATGTACGTGAATATCTGGCTCGAACTAAAGCTATCCTGGATTTGTATGTATTGGGGACTACCCCACGCCATTTAGGAAACAAAGAACCTATTGGTGTTTAAAAGAAATATTTCTGTTGGTCAACTATCTTCATCTGTTAGCTCCGTATAAATTATTAATTTTGCCTTTAAACTTTGATTGTGACCAGTAAATTTAGCTTTAAGGGTGTACTTTTTATTTCTGGTTTACTACTGATTGTTGGGTTCGCGCAGGCGCAGGAAACGATCATTCAGGGTAAAGTGATAGATGCTGCCTCAGGCGACCCCATTCCTTTTGCCAATATTGTCTTTAAAGGAACATCCATCGGTACAACCACCGATTTTGAAGGCAAATATTTACTTAAGACTCACAATCCAACTGATTCAATTCTGGCTTCTTATATCGGATACAAGCCCCGCACCAAGGCCATCGTAAAAGGCATTAAACAAACCATAGATTTTCAGCTCGAAGAAGATATTACAAGCTTACAGGAAGTGGTGATAAAAGCAGGTGAAAATCCGGCTTATGAAATTTTGAGGAGAGTGGTGCGAAACAAAAATAATAACGATAAGCGCAAGCTCATCGCCTATGAATATGATACCTATACGAAAATAGAATTTGATGTTGATAATATCTCCGATAAGTTCCGCGAGAAGAAAATTGTCAAACAAATAACGCAGGTATTGGACAGTATCGATCGCATTGCCGGAGAAGATGGGAAGCCAATCCTTCCGATATTCATGACGGAGAGCATTTCTAAGATTTACTATCGCGATAATCCATCCTTAAAAAAGGAAAATATCCTCAAAACCAAAATCAATGGTGTGGGTGTGGAAGATGGTACCACGATTACTCAGATGATTGGATCATCGTTTCAGGAATATAATTTCTATCAAAACTGGCTCAATATCCTTAACAAGGAATTTGTTTCGCCCATTGCCGATGTCTGGCGCATTTATTATGACTACGATCTCACCGATAGTTTGTACATAGGTACGGACTACTGTTATCGACTTGATTTCTTTCCAAGAAGCCCGATGGATCTTGCTTTTACAGGAACGATTTGGATTACCCGAGATGAGTATGCCCTTAAACAGATTGATGCCTCAATGGGCAAGCAAGCCAATCTGAATTTTGTCGACAAAATCCGGATACAGCAAGAGTTGGGGAAAACAGATTTGGGTCCATGGCTTCCAATTAAAAACCGAGTGCTTATAGATGTAGGTCAATTCGGTAAGGAAAACGCAGGGATGTTGGCAAAGTTTTATACAAGTAATAAAAATATAATCACAAACCAACCCAAGCCGCAGTCCTTTTATGGACGGGCAATCGAAATGGCGGAGGATGCACGAATGTTTGAGAATGATCAGTATTGGGATACGCTGCGGCACGAACCCTTAAGTGAAACAGAAAAGAATGTCTATAAAATGATGGACACGCTTCGGAATATTCCTGTAGTAAAAACCTATACCGAAATAATAAAAGTTGCTTTAGATGGATACTACCGGTTTGATAAAATTGAAGTAGGATCATACCTGGGATTATTTACCTGGAATGATATTGAAGGCGTAAGGTTACAGGCGGGAATAAAAACTTCGTATAGCTTTAGCAAGAAATGGGTACTGAAAGGAAGCTTAGCCTATGGATTCAATGATGAAAGGTTTAAATATCTGGCTTCTGTACAACGTATATTATCGCGACATCGATGGACAACGTTAACATTTCGGGCCCGCAGTGACATTGGTCGGATTGGTGTGGATAATGAAAGTCTGGCAGATAATCCCATTCTGTTAGCCTTTGCTCGATGGGGATATTTTCGAAGAGGGTTTTATTCGATGAATATCGGGTGACCTTAAATCGGGAATTATTTAAAGGATACTCTCAAAAATTTCTTTTCGCTATTGGACATTTGATCCCACCTTTTCAATTTGGATATCCAGCTAATCCGGAAGATATGAACTCCACTATTCTCGATAGTTTCCAAAATTCAGAAGTTAGTATTGAATCACGTTATGCCCGGACGAAGTTTTCCTTCAGGATGATAATGAGCGCATCAGTATGGGTACAAAAAAATGGCCCGTCATCACATTAAAATATACGCATGGATTTAGTGGCGTATTCGGAAGTGATTTTGAATATGATAAATTGAGATTGGGGATTTCGAAAAAAATTAAAACCGGCCCTCTGGGCGTTGGCTATTTAACTATTACAGGGGAATATATTTTTAATACGCTTCCTTATCCTATGCTTGGTATTCACTTGGGTAATCAATCGCCCCTCTATTCATCCGCGCTGTATAGCTTAATGAACTATGGAGAGTTCGTGAGCGATCGGTTTGCCTCCCTTCAATATCAACAATACCTTGAAGGCTTTTTGCTTAATCGGGTTCCGTTATTAAACAAATTAAAATGGCGGTTGTTGGCAACCTCCAATGTCATTGTGGGCGGCATGCGCGACTCAAACAAAAATCTTATTTCAACGACCACCCCCGATGGTACCGAAACGTTGCCGGTCGGTTATTTCCAAAATGGTAAGCCTTATGTTGAATTAGGCTATGGGGTTGAAAATATCTTTAAATTTCTTCATGTTGATTTTGTTCATCGCCTGTCCTACCTCGACAATCCCAAAGCCCGTAAGTTTGGTGTCCTGTTTACTGTTCAGCTTCAGCTGTAGCGGTTTTAGTTTTTTCTTTAAAACTTCCTCTTAAAGAATGCTTTAAAAAAGCGATATTTGCATTCCAAAAAAACGAAACGGTTGAATGAGTTCTGTTAAAATAACCTTACCTGATGGCTCCTCAAGAGAGTATCCGCAGGGAGTAAAAGGTATAGAGATTGCAAAAAGTATTAGTGAGGGATTGGCCCGAAACGCCCTTGCCATCGAGGTTAATGGTGAGATTTGGGATTTAAGCAGACCGATTACAAAGGATGCATCTATAAAAATATTTACATGGAACGATAAAGGTGGCAAATACGCTTTCTGGCACTCATCGGCTCATTTGTTTGCCGAAGCATTAGAAGCATTATACCCTGGAGTGAAATTCGGGATTGGGCCACCCATTGAAAATGGTTTCTATTACGATGTAGATTTGGGCGATATCCCTTTCGGGGATGAAGAACTTGCAGCAGTAGAAAAGAAGATGGTTGAAATTGCCCGCCAGAATAATGCATTCGTTCGCAGCGATGTTTCTAAAAAGGAAGCGATTGAATATTTTAAAAGAAAGGAGACGAATACAAACTTGAATTGATTGATGGATTGGCCGATGGTTCAATCACTTTTTATCAGCAAGGTAATTTTGTTGACTTATGCCGCGGGCCACACATACCCACTACCGGTCCGATAAAGGCAATAAAACTATTGAGCGTTGCCGGTGCGTATTGGCGCGGTGACGAGAAAAACAAAATGCTTAAACGCATTTATGGAATTACTTTCCCCAAGCAAAAAGAATTGGAAGAATATCTCTTCATGGCGGAAGAGGCGAAGAAGCGTGATCATAGAAAACTTGGTAAAGAATTAGAACTGTTTGCTTTCTCCGAAAAAGTTGGAATGGGTTTGCCGTTATGGTTACCTAAGGGAACAATTCTTCGTGAACGGTTAGAACAATTTATGCGCAGGGCGCAAGTGCGTGCAGGCTACGACCCTGTCGTTACGCCACACATTGGTAGTAAACAGCTCTATGTTACTTCCGGGCATTATGAAAATATGGCAAAGATTCTTTCCAACCCATTCATACACCTGATGAAAGCGAAGAGTTTTTACTTAAACCAATGAACTGTCCGCATCACTGCGAGATATATAAAGTAAAGCCAAGGTCTTACAAAGACTTGCCCATCCGATACGCTGAATTTGGAACGGTTTATCGTTATGAGCAAAGTGGAGAACTACATGGTTTAACACGCGTGCGCGGATTTACTCAGGATGATGCGCATATATTTTGCCGCCCTGATCAGGTAAAGGCTGAGTTTGTGAAAGTAATTGACTTGGTGCTATTTGTTTTCAAATCCTTGGGTTTTGAAAATTATACGGCTCAGGTATCCTTACGTGATCCAGAGAATAAAGCAAAATATATTGGTGGTGATGAGTTATGGGATCGTGCCGAAAGAGAAATTCAGGAGGCAGCAGACGAACGTGGCTTGATAACAGTGGCTGTAAAAGGCGAGGCTGCATTCTATGGACCTAAGCTTGACTTTATGGTGAAGGATGCTTTGGGCCGCAGTTGGCAGCTGGGTACTATTCAGGTTGATTATCAACTTCCGCAGCGATTTGAGCTTGAGTATGTGGGTTCAGATAATCAAAAGCACACTCCAGTTATGATTCATCGGGCTCCTTTTGGTTCGATGGAACGCTTTGTGGCTGTTTTGATTGAGCATTGTGCAGGCAATTTTCCATTATGGCTTGCGCCTGAACAAGTTGCCGTACTTCCTATTTCTGAGCGTTTCAACGACTATGGTCAAAAAGTGCTTGATACTCTGAAAAACAGTGATATTCGCGGATTTTTGGATGACAGGAATGAGAAAATTGGCCGTAAAATCAGAGATGCAGAAGTTGGCAAAGTGCCGTTTATGCTCTTAGTGGGCGAGAAAGAGGCGGCTGAAAACAAGATTGCCGTACGTAAGCATGGGGAAGGCGACAAAGGAGTAATGGATTTAAATGACTTTGTAGCGCAATTTTCGCATGAATTTAGCCTTCCGGCCTTGCCTTAGAGTTTTGATAAAAGGAAAAAAGCGCGATATTTGCAGCCTGTTTTTAAAAAATTAAGTACTTAAACCCAAAGAGTGGCAATATTTCCCGGAAATGACCGCCCCAGACCTTTCATAAGAGGTCAGCGGAGAGTAGTAGAAGAACCGTATCGTGTGAATGAAAGAATCCTGGCTCCCCGTGTTCGGGTAGTCGGAGAGAATATCAAAGTAGATGTTTATGCAACATCTGTTGCCATTAAGATGGCTCAGGATCAGGGACTTGACTTGGTGGAAATATCACCTAATGCAGAACCTCCGGTTTGCAAGGTTATTGATTACTCGAAGTTTAAGTACGAGCAGAAGAAAAAACAGAAGGAGATTAAGGCAAATGCCCAAAAGACCGTACTGAAGGAAATCAGATTTGGCCCTAATACGGACGATCATGATTTCAACTTTAAGGTAAAGCATGCCGAAAATTTTCTGAAAGAAGGAGCAAAGGTTAAAGCCTATGTTCACTTTGCTGGTCGATCGATCGTGTATAAAGAACGAGGCGAAATATTGTTGTTGAAATTCGCACAGGCCTTGGAGGAGATGGGAAAAGTGGAGCAGTTGCCTAAGTTAGAAGGTAAGCGGATGTACATGATGGTGGCACCGAAACCTAAAAAGTAGAGTAGATTTTAAATAAATAAGTGATGCCTAAGTTAAAAACAAAGTCGGGTGCAAAGAAGCGTTTTAAAGTTACCGGTACCGGTAAGATCAAGCGCAAGAGAGCCTACAAGAGCCACATCCTGACAAAGAAAGGAACTAAACAAAAAAGAAGATTGAGTCACGCTACCACCGTTAAGAAAGTTGACGAGAGTAACGTAAAGTTCATGCTTCCGTATTTGGTTTAATCCGTAAAGTCGGATACCCCTCTTAAGGTTTATTGAGAGATGTTTAATTCGCCCTGGAATTACCATGGGTGGGATGTTTAACCCGGTAATTGGCCCACAAGTGTTTTGAAATAAAAGACCGCCAACGCCAAAAAATTAAAAATTATGCCACGTTCAGTAAACAATGTAGCATCGCGCGCCAGAAGAAAGCGCGTCATGGAATTGGCAAAAGGATACTTTGGTCGCAGAAAAAATGTTTGGACTGTCGCCAAGAACGCAGTTGAGAAAGGTTTAGTCTACGCGTACCGCGATAGAAAAGCCAAGAAGAGAGATTTCCGTACCCTTTGGATCGCCCGTATCAATGCCGGTGCAAGACTTCATGGAATGTCTTACTCTGAGTTTATGGGTAAAGTAAAAAAGACAGGTATTGATTTAAATCGTAAAGTCCTTGCTGACCTTGCCATGAATCATCCAACTGCTTTTGAAGCAGTTATTAAAAAACTGAAGTAATTAGAAATTACTCTTTATTGAAAGCCCTTCTGAAAACTCAGGAGAGCTTTTTTATTTTGGAGGCTTTAGGTGCCCCCCCGGCGCCAGGCGGAAACAGGCAGGTGGAGAAACAAAAAAATTCCCGATTAACTTTATGATCATGTCGCGATCAAAAAAGATATTTCTCTTTATAGCTATTATTTTTTTTGGGGTGCTTATCTACTTCAGTTACGACTTCAGCAGGCGAACAACCTTTCCCGGTTCCAAGCCTCAGTTAAAGGAGCAACCTATTCAAGATCAGTTTTTGAATCCGGATTCTACGAAGAAGGATACTATTATAACTACTCAGCGCTGATCTTTTTCTTCGCAGAGTCAATCGAAAGTTCTGCTATTACCAACTCACTATTCTCAATACCTGTCAATTGAAATTTTGAAGTAGCTATTTCCTTTCCAATAAATAAATCGCCTGCGCTCAACGTGTAGCGAGCATCGTTAACATAGATTTCGACTTCACCCATATAGTTGTAAATCAGCAACCAATCGCTCGATTTCTTTACAGTATATTCAATCTGTTTATTTTTTTCAATACGAAGGGCAGCTAATTTACCTTGGGCTTTTCCAATTGTCATTAAATTAAAGTCTGTGCACTTTCCTTGTGATGTGGTGTTCCAATCACCATTAAAAGAATCGACTTCAAATTTTGTTAGCTCCTTAGAGTATTGGTTTTCATGTACCAGTTTCATTTTACCTTCCAACACCATTAATTTTCTTGAAACACCCGGCAGCTTGGTAAATTGGGAAGTCTCCAACTCCACGGTAGCCGTACTGATCCTGAAACTAAAATTCCTTTTCTTATATTCTGCTTGCAGGGGATAAATAAAAAGCTGTGTTGTAGTTCCTCCAGCCCATTGGTTTCGCTCAAAATTATCAGATGAAATTGTTTCACAAAGCATAAAAATTGAAGAAAGGTATTTAGAACTAAATGAAAGATCATTATTCATTTGATGATTCACAAACAATACACTTCGCGCTTAGGCTCTTCTTATTAACAAGTTTTTTTTCTTTGGGGAGTTACCCGCTTCGGTAACTCTGCTCGAATGAAAGAGTTGATGGGGTTAGGGTAACACGTGTTAAATTTTAACTGTTAGCTGCAGACCTTCAGTTCTTAGTGGAGTCTCCTCCTCGAGATTCGGAGTTAACAAGGAACAAGCAAACCACCTTTCAGGGATCATACCCTAATTAAAGAAGCCTATTCAAGAACTGTTTTTGAAGTCTGATTCGGTTAAGAATGACTCTATAATAGCTACTCAACGCTGATTTTGGCAATTCGTCAGATTTATAAACACTCAAACGGACGGCTATTTTGAGGTTTCAGGCATCCGTGTACTTTAGCATCAGATTAAAGCCAACTATAGACAAGATTATCCCCCGAGGTCAAGGACTTCGGGGGATTTTCGATTTTTAGCCTATTCAGATTTACAGAGTAATCCCTTCACAAACAATTCATCGCAGTAATACAGTAAGTAGTACGGTCATCTCGATACTTACAGGTTATTTCATATTTTTAGGTTTTGCTTTTTACCTAAGCCCGAATTGTTACTCGCTTCTATAATTATTTATTTGTTATTAACCGTAGCCATTGGCTACTGGGCTTCGCGAAAAGTTAAAACTTCGGGTGACTACATGTTGGCGGGCAGAAGTCTCCCGTTGCTCCTGAGCTCATCGGCATTGTTTGCCACTTGGTTTGGTTCCGAAACCGTGTTTGGTGCTTCTTCTGAATTTTTAAAGGGTGGCTTGTATTCCGTTATTGAAGATCCCTTTGGCGCTGCGTTGTGTCTCGTTCTCTTCGGACTTTTTTTTGCCCGGAAGTTTTACACAATGAATCTGCTAACGTTGGGCGATTTTTTTAAAGTACGCTTTGGTAAACGCACCGAATTGGTTGCCAGTGCTTTTTTAGCACCTCCCTATGTGGGGTACATCGCAGCTCAACTGGTGGCTATGGGTCTAATACTAAAAGTTGTTACCGGAATTGAAATTTGGCAAGGGGTTGTACTAGCAGCCGTGGTAGTTACCTGTTATACCTACGTAGGAGGCATGTGGGCTATTTCCATTACTGATTTCATACAAAGCATCATCATTATTAGCGGATTGCTTGTGCTTGCTGTTATCCTGGCGCAAAGGCTGGCGGTGTGAGTGCCGTGCTTAATGATGTAAAGCCCGGAACGTTTCGGTTTCTACCCAAACCTGAATTTAAAGAGATTGTGATTTACCTGGCAGCCTGGTCGGTATTAGGTTTAGGATCAATTCCATCTCAGGATGTTTTTCAACGCTCCATGTCCTCAAACTCTGTCAACACCGCTGTGCGATCATGCTATATAGCAGCAGGTTTGTATCTGACGGTGGCCATGATTCCCTTGTTTATAAGTCTTTGTGTCCGTCAATTGTATCCAGAGTTTCTCAATGGCGATACCCAATTGGCGCTTCCGGCCATTGTGCTTAGCCATGCAGCACTACCTGTGCAAATCCTTTTTTTTGGTTCCCTGTTGTCGGCTATTATGAGTACGACCAGTTCTGCCATGTTGGCGCCAGCAGCAATTTTTTCAGAGAATCTCGTAAGACCATTATTTGGACATCGGCTTGAAGACAAGCAGTTTTTAACCATTACACGGATATCTGTTTTGGTCTTTAGTGCTATTGCAACAGGTATTGCTTGTCTGTTTTCGAATATTTATGAGTTGGTGGGTATTTCTTCTATCCTAAGTCTGGTATCTTTGTTCGCCCCGTTGGTCTTTGGACTTTATTGGAAAAGATCGAGTAGTGGTGGTGCGCTTTTGTCTATGGTTTCAGGAATTTTGGTTTGGCTAGTTGCGAAGCAATTAGATTTAAGTTGGCCAAGTCTGGTACCTGCGTTGCTGGTCAGTATTGTTATGATGATTGTTGGAAGTTTAATTTGGAAAGATAAAGTACCCTATGATAACTGTTGAATTAAATCGAATAGACGATGACTTCCGGATGGAAGCGATTGACGTAAAAGGAAATAGCATTTTCATGGATGCCGGTCCCGATGATGGAGGCCATGATTCCGGCTTTAGACCAATGCAAGTATTATTAGGTGCATTTGGGGGTTGCAGCGCCATTGATTTGATCAGTATTCTTCGCAAACAGCGCGAACCGTTAAATGATCTTAAGATTACCGTAACCGGAGAGCGGGA
Organism: Flammeovirgaceae bacterium; assembly: GCA_016709845.1. Classification (GTDB taxonomy): domain Bacteria; phylum Bacteroidota; class Bacteroidia; order Cytophagales; family Cyclobacteriaceae; genus ELB16-189. Next base: position 162,354 of record JADJMA010000063.1, read on the forward strand.
GCAAGGTGTGGTGCCTGCGTTGTACACGGAAGTACACGCACACTTCAAATTATTTGGAGACATCAATCCCGATAAGGCGGAACGGGCCGTACAACTCTCTGTGGAGAAATATTGTTCTGTAGCAAAAACACTGGAGAAGACAGCAGTGGTAACGCATAGTTTTGAAATAATTAGGAACGCTTAGAAATAATGGAAGAAAGAAATTTTGAAACGGATGCCATTCGGGTACAGACCGATCGGTCGGATAACAAAGAGCATTCTGTACCCATTTATTTAACATCAAGTTTTGTATTTGATGATGCCGAGCATGCACGTGCTTTGTTTGCGGACGAGGTACCCGGAAATATTTATACCCGGTATTCAAATCCTAACACCAACGAGTTTATTGAAAAGTTATGTTTGTTGGAAGGAGCTGAAGATGGCATTGCTACCGCCTCGGGCATGGCCGCGATGTACACCAGCATGGCTGCTTTATTAAAGGCAGGTGACCATGTGCTTGCTTGCCGATCAGTATTTGGATCAACACACCAGATTTTAAATACAATCTTCCCAAGATTTAACATCTCTTATTCTTATGCGGATGTAAACGATCCTGATTCCTGGGAGAGTAAGATACAGCCGAATACAAAAATGATTTTTGTAGAAACTCCCTCTAACCCTGCCTTGGATATTATCGATTTGGAGTGGTTAGGAAAACTCGCTGCAAAACATAATTTAATTTTGAATGTAGATAATTGTTTTGCAACCCGTATCTACAAAATCCTGCCAAGTGGGGCGCCCATATAGTTACACACTCGGCAACTAAATTTATGGATGGGCAAGGGCGTGTAATTGGCGGTGCTATTGTTGGAAAGAAAGAGTTGATTAAAGAGATTCGCTTTTTTGCCAGGCATACCGGCCCGTCTATGTCACCATTCAACGCCTGGATTTTATCAAAGAGTCTGGAGACGCTGGCTGTGCGCATGGAGCAACATTGCAAGAATGCGTTGGAGTTAGCAAGTTATTTAGAGAGTCATAAAAATGTTGAGAAGGTAAGATACCCTTTCCTAAAATCACATCCACAATATCAATTAGCAAAGAAACAAATGCGGTTGGGTGGGGGAGTTGTATCCTTTGAAGTAAAAGGCGGCATTGATGGTGGACGCAAATTTCTCAATTCCCTTAAAATGATTTCACATTCAGCCAATTTGGGAGACACACGAAGTATTGCTACTCATCCAGCATCGACAACCCATTCAAAACTTAGTGAAGAAGAGCGATTGTCCGTTGGGATTACACCGGGTTTGGTACGTATTTCTGCAGGGCTGGAAAATATTCAGGATATTATTAAGGATGTGGAGCAGGCGTTAAAATGATTTTGTGTTACTAAGCAGTAATTGCTATTGGCTCACCCTCCGAGTAATCAAAAATCTTGGTATTTAGCTTAGTTGATAATTCAACTAAGTTTTTAATCAACAGGTTCTTGCTGCCCTTCGTAAGTAGATGAATCTTATTTTCTTCAGAGAATTTTAAATAGCCATCGTATACTTCTTTGTGGATGGTGGAGGAAGAAACCCGTGTGTTCATAGTCTGGCTGATTTTGCTTTTCTTAATGAAAATGTATTCTATCTTTTCAAAAGTTCCTCTGTCTCCAAACTTTAATCCCAATACCCACACATAGTCATAATAGGATTTTTCATTGAATCTAATAGACAAACGATAATGAGTAGTGAAAATCAGGACACTGATCAATACAAGTATTGCACCACCAACAAGTGTTTTGAGTAAGAGAATTCCTCCTGCAACCAAGAGAAGTAACCCAACAAAAAGCCATTGATTCGAAAAGTAGCGGCCTAACCGAAAATCAACTATTTTCATCTAGGGGTATCAATAAGTCGGCATGGTGGTGTCAATTTCTTTGGCCCAGGCTAACACGCCACCTTTAAGATGTATAGAGATTAGTGAAGCCATGATTTTTTTCCAACCATTGCACCATGTTGCCACTTCGCGCACCACTGCGGCAATGAATGATTACCTTCTTGTTCTTTGAGATGCGTTCTACAGCATGTGGAATTTCTCCTTGCGGGATTAATTCTCCATCAAGATTACAGATGTCAAACTCGTGAGGCTCACGTACATCAATTAATTGAAAGTCTGCTTTTGAATCCATCAGGGCTTTCAATTCCTGAACAGTAACTTCTTTCATAGGCTTATTTGATTTAGGGGGTACTTTACAAAACTCATCATAATTTATCAATGTTTTAATAGTATCGCGCGATTTCCGATTAGGAATTTTAATGATCGTTGATTCCAGCGTATCAGAATCGAAAATCAAAACTTTGCCAGCCAACGGTTCACTAATGCCGGTAATGATTTTAATGGCCTCATTGGTTTGGAGGCTACCGATGATTCCTGTTAGAACTCCGAGAACACCTCCTTCTTCACAATTGGGAATTTGGCCAGCCTCTGGTGGGGTTGGAAATAAGTCGCGATAATTTACGCCTTGTTTATAATTGAAAACACCTATTTGACCTTCGTAGCGAAACACAGAGCCATAGACCAAGGGTTTATTTAATAACACACACGCATCATTTAATAAATAGCGGGTCGGAAAATTGTCGGTACAGTCTATAACCACATCAACATCTTCAAGAAGTTTTAACGCATTAGTTGAATCAATCCTTTCTTGAATCGCTTTAATTTTCACTATAGGATTTAAGCGACTTATTCTTTTAGCTGCGATTTCAACTTTCGGTTGATTCAAATCATCCATTGAAAAAAGAATTTGCCTTTGCAGATTGGATAGACTGACTATATCATTATCAATGATTTTTATAGAACCAATTCCGGCTGCAGCCAGATAAAGAAGTACCGGACTCCCCAATCCGCCTGCGCCTATTACTGCTACCGATGCGCTTTTTAATTTAAGTTGGCCATCCGGTCCAAAGTTGGGTAGAACAAAATGGCGGCTGTACCGGATTTGCTCCTCTTTAGAAAATTGCTGATTGATTTCGTTCATTGAAATAGAAGTAATTATTCTACACGTTTGATGTGTAGAACGACTCATGTTTTTCCGTAATTTACTCACTTAATTTAAAAATAATTATGAGAACAAATTATTCAAGTGGCGCCAAATGGGAAGATATTGTCGGCTATTGCCGTGCAGTAAAAATTGGTAATACCCTGGAAGTGTCAGGTACGGTTGCCAGTGATGGACAGAATGTAATTGCCAAAGGTGACTTTTATGGTCAGACCAAATACATCATTGAAAAAATAAGTAAGGTATTGACCGAGGCAGGGTTCGAATTGAAAGATGTGGTTCGTACCCGGACTTATGTTACGGATATTAGAAATTGGGAATTGGTAGGCAAAGCGCATGGTGAGTTTTTTCAAAAAATTAAACCGGCAGCCAGCATGGTGGAGGTGAGTGGACTCATTGATCCGGATTATCTGGTAGAGATTGAGGTGACTGCCGTAAAAGTTGACAGCTGACAATGAACAATTGGCAAAACTATCCGCAATTGAATAGTTTTTTTGCTGCTTATTGTCAACCTAAACTAAGTATGTCCGTAAACATCCCCATGTAATTAATAATCTATGTTTAAGGACTTTACCAGAAATGAGAAAATTGTATTAGCAATCATTGCTTTTGGGTGTTTTGCGCTGCATTTGGTTGTCAATCTCACCGGAGCTTACGGTTTCTTTCGTGATGAACTTTATTACATCGCCTGCAGCGATCACCTTGCTTGGGGGTATGTAGATCAACCACCATTTTCGCTTTTTGTTTTAAAGATCAGTAGACTTCTTTTTGGGGATAGTTTAACGGCTATCCGATTAACTCCGGTGTTAATGCATACCGGTACCATTGTTCTCACTGGACTAATGGTAAAAGAGATGGGCGGTAAAACATTTGCCTTGTTGATTGCCTGTTTGACTGTTGCTCTATCGCCCATTCATTTAGGCATGAGTTTGATCTTCTCCATGAATTCTATTGATACATTTATATGGGCTCTTTCCGTTTATCTTATTCTTAAACTAATCAATACACAAAACCAAACGTATTGGATTTGGCTTGGTGTTGTTTTGGGTATTGGCCTTATGAATAAGATCAGTGTTTTATTTCTGGGATCTGGAATTTTCGTTGGTTTTATACTTACTAACCGCCAATGGTTTGCAACTCGTTGGCCTTATATAGCGGGAGCAATTGTATTCATTCTGTTTTTGCCTTATGTGTTGTGGAACATGGCGAATGATTACGCGCACCTCGAATTTATTCACAATGCGTCTACAAGTAAGTATGCAGGGTTAAGCGCCCTTTCCTTTATCAAGGATCAGTTATTGTTTCTGAATCCAATTGCTACACCGGTATGGATTGCGGGGCTTCTGGGTTTACTTTTTTACTTGTCACTAAGGAAATACAGAATAATAGCATGGCTGTATTTAACAGCCTTTGCCATACTTATCATTAATGGAACAAGTAAAGGCGAATACTTAGCACCAGCGTATGCAAGCTTATTCGCGGCAGCGGGAGTCTTTGCCGAACAGAAATTAACCAGTAAACACATAGTTTGGATGAAGTATGCCTATCCAATATTGATATTGGTTACCGCAATTTTTCTATTACCGATGATCCTTCCTGTTCTTTCCATTGATAAATACATTGCTTATTCAAAGAAACTTGGAATGGTGCCCAGCTCGAATGAAGGAAAAAAACTCTCTGATTTGCCTCAATTTTATGCCGACATGTTTGGTTGGAAAGAGAAGGCCAAAGATGTGGCAGCAGTTTACAATATGCTTACTAATGAGGAAAAGAAGAAGTGTGCTATTTTCTCTACCAACTATGGTCGGTGCGGGGCTATTGATTTTTTTGGGGAGCAATATGGACTGCCCAAGTCAATCGGTATTCACAATAACTATTGGATTTGGGGTCCAAGAGATTATACCGGTGAGGTTATGATTATTTTGGGAGGCACCCTTGAACAACATGTTGATGATTTTGAGTCCGTAACGCAAGAAGGTGTTTCTTCCTGCGATCATTGCATGCCTTACGAGGATAATGTGAATATTTTTATTGGTCGTGGCCTCAAATACAAACTAAAAGACGTTTGGGCACACGAGAAGAATTACGATTAATCTTAAAATCTTGCTAATGCCAATTTCGAAACAGTCTCACCTATAGCTAAAGATGAAGTAGCAGCAGGCGAGGGGCATTGCAAACGTTGATCACCTTCTTCTCTTCAAGAATTAAAAAATCATCTACTAATCCACCATTGCGATCGCACGCTTGGGCCCGAACGCCTGCACCACCGGGTGCCAAATCACTTTCTACAATTTCCGGAATTAATTTTTGAAGGGCTTTGGTAAACGCGGCTTTTGAAAACGAGCGATACATTTCACCAAATCCGGTGCGCCAATATTTGGAAGCCACCTTCTGAAATCCTGGCCAAGCCAGGGTTTCACCAAGTTCGCTAAGATTGATGTCTGACTTTTTATAACCTTCGCGCTTAAATGCTAACACGGCATTAGGTCCAGCTTCTACTCCGCCTTTGGCCATGCGTGTAAAGTGAACTCCCAGAAATGGGAAGTTTGGATCAGGAACGGGATAGATAAGATTCTTAACCAGATATTCTTTCTCTTTGGTAAGTTTATAATACTCTCCCCGGAAGGGAATTATTTTAACATTTAAATTGGGTACGGTCATGCGCGCAACTTTATCGGAGTAAAGTCCAGCACAATTTATAACAAGCTTTGTTGTGTAGCTTGTTTTTTGAGTAATCACAACACTCTTGTCTTCCGAACTTTGAATGTCTAATACTTTCTCACCTAAATTTATTTGCCCACCTTTTGACTGGATGAGATCGCCATACTTTTGAGCCACTATCTTATAATCGACAATGCCTGTTTGCGGAACAAAAATTCCCGCAAGGCCAACCACATGAGGCTCGTATTCTAACAGTTCTTCTTTGCCTAACTTCTTAAGATTTTGCAATCCATTTTGTTGACCGCGTACATAAAGATTTTCTAATAATGGCAACTCGTTTTCATCTGTTGCCACGACAATTTTCCCACAGAGATCAAACGGAATTTCGTTCTCTTTACAAAAGTCAATAAGCAGGTGGTAGCCATGAATACAATTGGTGGCCTTTAAACTCCCGGGCTTATAATAAAGCCCCGAGTGGATTACACCACTGTTGTTTCCCGTTTGATGTTTAGCTAACTCGATCCTCCTTCTCAAGCAAGAGAATATTTAAGAATGGATTTGTTTTTTTTAGCTGGAGAGCTGTGGCTAAACCAACAATGCCACCGCCAATAATTGTAATGTCGTACACGTGTTTTTATTTTGCTGCGAAGCTACTGCCTGAGGCACTATACCTGCAAATTTGGTTTTAATCTTTTATAGGGCGGATGCGAACATTCAGCGACTGCTCTACAATCACAAAATGATTAGGGGGAATCATCGTCCAGTTTTTGTCGTCAGTCAGTTTTTCAGAAACAACCAAAACAGCATGATCGTTATCCTCGGGTGCTTCTAAACGAGTAATGCCATCCTCAACTACATACCGACTTCCTTCCGAGTGATAAAGCGTTAAGGGTTCTTCTTTGGGATCGGAGCAATACCGCGTGGCAACCACAAACAGACCATTGGTTACCACCATATTGAGATACGCTGGTTCCTGAATCCCATATTTACCCATCATCATTTTTAAATCGCGATAGGTATGCTCAAAGGCGTCTACTACTGTTTCGGGACTTACAATTTGATGAGCGTTAAAGAGGTGGTTAAGCAAATACGCAAAAATATGTTCAGAGTCGGTTTGTCCTTTTATCCAGTTGTACAGTTCATCACTTAATGGTTCGCGCAGATGTCTTTTGATTTTACCAAATTCTTCAACGCCACCATTATGGGCCATCAATAAGTTTTTGAAATTGAATGGATGGCAGTTTGATTCTGATACTTCGCCTACGCTGGCGGCCCTAACGTGAGCAACCATGCACTCTACTTTTACCTTAGGTGCCAGAGTTTTTAGATTTCGATTGCTCCAGGCAGGGTTCACCGAAACATAGGTGATTGGCTCGTAATTAATTTCAGGTACATACCAACCCACACCAAACCCATCGCCATTCAATGGTTCTTCAATTTCCCGGGCATTTATACTTTGATTAACCAGTGAGTTCTTGGGCTTATACAGGAGGTTGTCCATGATTACAGGGGTGCCTTTGTAAGCCAGTAGTCTGCACATAGGTGGGGATGTTTATGAAAAGGTAATAAAAAAGCCGTTGAGTTCTCAACGGCTAGCACTTTCATTTTTGGTTTACTATTTCTTCTCAGTCTTTGCAAACTTTTCAAATTTTAAGGAAGCTGAATTTAAGCAATACCTCAAACCCGTTGGCTTAGGACCATCTTCAAAAACGTGCCCAAGATGACCGCCACACCGGCTACAAAAAACTTCATCGCGCTGCATCCCCAAACTGTTATCCGTGCCAACGCTTACTAATTCTTTGCGTATGGGCTCATAGAAACTCGGCCAACCGGTACCCGACTCAAATTTAGTTGTAGAACTAAATAATTCCTGATTGCATGCAGCACAATAGTAGATGCCGGCTTCGTGGTTATCCCAGTATTTTCCGGTAAAGGCTTGCTCGGTCCCTTTTTCCCGTAGCACATAATATTCGCTTCAGGTGTTAGGGAGGCTGCTGGTCTTTCCTCTTGGCAGGCAGATTTTTGAGCAAAAAATAAGCAATACTTTGTGTTTTATTGATTTTTATACTTTTTAGGTTTACTTACTGGACCTGCACACGATTGAAAGCATGAAAATTTAGAATGGAAATGTGAATTTCTATTTTCATTTGTTAAAGATGTTTAGGTAATCCTTTTCTTAACTAAACCTTAAAATCCAAAAGCCCCTTCCGTCTAAAGGGGCCTTTGTTACCTAAACCTAAACCTATGAGAAGATTGTATCTGCTCTATAGTCAATAAAACGAAGGGATAGGATTAATGTTACATTTCTAGAAATAAAATTAATTAATGGGTTATTTCTTGAGTTTACCGGCATATTCCTTATTAAATTTCTCAACCTTAGGTCGGATAACATACTGGCAATAACCCTGGTTGGGATTAAGTGAATAATAGTTTTGATGATACTCTTCTGCAGGGTAAAATTCTTTGAATGGACTTATTTCGGTGACAACTGGATTATTATAGACTTTAGATTGATTTAGTTGAGCTTTATACTCTTCAGCAATTTTCTTTTGTGAATCATTGTGATAAAAAACAATAGATCGATATTGTGTTCCTTCATCAGCGCCTTGTTTGTTAAGTGTGGTAGGATCATGCGTATTCCAAAAGATTTCCAGTACCTCTTCAAAGCTGATAATGGATGGATCAAACTTTACCTGAATTACCTCAGCATGGCCGGTAAGGCCGGAGCATACTTCCCGATAGGTTGGATTTTTTATTTTACTACCGGAATATCCAGAAACTACCGACTCGACCCCTTTTAACCGTAAAAAAAATGCTTCGGTACACCAAAAGCATCCTGATCCCAATGTGGCAATCTCTAAATCTTTCATGTTTTTTTGATTTTTATTTTGCGCCTGATTACTAACGGATAATATCAGGCACAGGGAAACGGTAAGGGCGATTAACTTCATAAACTATTTAACCCTGCTTACCGGTAAAAGGTTTTAACTAATAATTAATTCGTCAGCGATCCGACAATTAATAGTTGCCGTAGAAATTAGTTAGTGCGTTGGCAAGTTTGCCATCCAGATTCTTTTTTGATTGGATTAGCAAGTAGTCCCGGGCCATGTAGGGTTCTTTCGTTCCACAAAGTTTTCTGTTTACCTTGTGGAATGGCACGTTGATCACCGGAACAAGTTGCCCATCGATCCGTCCAATAATCTTCAGCAACTAGTTCTGAATTACGCAGTTCGACCGAGCTGTTGGCATCTTTAATAAAAAGCGTAATGGATCCGCGTGAGGTTATTTTCTTTTCATAGGTTACCATGGTGGCAGTAACTTTTTCATAGACAGGTACCTTTTGCGCATTAACGGTTTTTTCACCCACCTTAACACTGTCTTTATAAACAACTTCACGCTTAGAAATGGTTGGTTTGCCTTCAGTGTATCCATTAACAACTAACCGCACAAACTGATCAATTTGTGTTAAGCCGGCATCTTGCGCCTGGCGAGGTGTATAAAATTTTACAAATTGACTTGGATCAACACCAAAAATCACGGGTTCAAAATTCCAGTCGTAGTAGTTACGTAATGCCGGTTCAACCACCACTTTAATTGTAGCATTAAATTTAGATTGCTCCATCATCTCTACAGATTCGCGATATCCAGGCGAGAAAGCATTAGATTCCTGGAATAAGAAATATGCCTGCTTCGCATCATCGCGGGTATTTTTAAGCATGTAGATAATAGCTTCTTCATAGGTTTCTTCGGCAGCCTTGTTTTTAGCGTCAGTAAGTTCCTTGTACTTGTTTATAGGTTTCGGAATTACTTTTAAAGCACCAGGCGAGGTTCGGATTTGTTCGTAGAGGTTGTTAATTTTTTCGTAGTCATCCACTGCATTGCGCCACTTAAAATTTGCGTTGCTGGCAATTTGATTTTGGGCATCGGTTTCCAGGTAGTCGATAGCCATTTGATAACTGGTGGCTAATACCTCTCTTGATTTCTTATGATCCGAATTTTGACGCAAACGATTTACGGCTTGTAATACGGCATCATAGTAATCGCCTTGCTTTAAAGCGGCTTTCCCCGAAGTACAGGAATCCAAGAGGATGATGGATGAAATAAAAAAGAGCAGTAAACGTATTTTCATAGATAGGCCAAAATACAAAATCAATGCCTCAATTTAATAAATAATGAAATCCAATAGCAAGCCTCACATGATCAGCGAGATAGAATTAGAAATTCTACCGCTGCATGGGAAAAAAATCAATAAGAATATCGTCAATCAATCTGCGCCAGTTACCCCATGAATGACCTTCATTTACTTCCCGATAATGATACTCACAACTGGCTCAGGCTTATGACACCTGCCGACATGGAAATTTTCATTTTTGGATTTGCTGCATCTGAACATAGCGAATAGACTCGGCTTTAAGGGAGATCCACCAAGTATCAATTTCTAACGTTGAATTTGGATTAGCATGTTGAATAAATTGAGTTTGCTTAGCTAATTCGCTATAGTCCTAACCCAAACCAGATGTCCAGACAAAAAGTAAAATCAAGAAAATACTCAAACGCATAGAAGAGCTTAACTGGATTTAATAATTACCTCATCATGATCATCTACACGCAGACTTAGTAATGCTGCAATACCCATCGACACACCACCACTTACCAGAATATAAATAGATTGTCCATTAAAGAGATGGGTAAGCATAACACCTAAGACTGTGCCGGCAATAATTTGAGGAATCACTATAAAGAAATTAAAAACGCCCATATAGTAACCCATTTTTTCTGCGGGTAAGGAACCCGAAAGCATCGCGTAAGGAATGGAAAGAATGCTGGCCCAGGCAATTCCTATTCCGATCATTGAAAACCAAAGCCAGAACGGATCCGAAATAAAATAAATGGATCCCAGTCCAATGCTTCCGCAGAGCAATGCGATAAAGTGAGTCATTTTACGGCTGGTGTATTTTGCAATGATTGGTAAAAATAATGCAGCCAAGGCAGCGATTCCATTATAAACTCCGAAGAGACTGCTAACCAAATCGGCACCATCATTATAAGCTTTGCTCATCGGATCAGTTGAATTAAAAATATAACTGGTTACAGCGCTGGTTGTATAAATCCACATGGCAAAAAGAGCAAACCATGAAAAAAATTGCACGTAAGCCAGTTGAATCATTGTCTTTGGCATCGTATTAAAATCTTTTACTATGTGTACTATACCCAGGTAGGCCTTGCCTTTTTGAATATACGCGGAAGCAACAACGTGAACGAGACCAAATACCACTAAACCGAATCCTAAAACAAACAGCTCTTTTTCAAGCTTAGCCAGAAAGACTATTGCTGCGATAACTAATCCAAGTAAGATTAAGATTGAACCTTTTCGCAGAAAGACAGACTGATATTTTATTTCTTCTTCGATTTTTCGGTGTTCTCGGTTTCTGAGTTTTTCTTCACCAATCTCAGTAGGAGGGTATTCTTTAGTTGAAAAGACAGTCCACATCACCGTAACAAAGAGCATGAAGGCACCTATATAATAACTATAGCGGATTGAATCAGGAAGTGTTCCAGGCTCGGTAGCAACATTGGTAATATTAAACCAATGGGTAAAGATGCTGGGCAGGAAAGAAGCGACAATGGCACCAACACCAATGAAAAAACTTTGCATGGCAAACCCGGTGGTGCGCTGCGAGGGGGTAGCATATCACCCACAAAGGCCCGGAATGGTTCCATGCTAATGTTAATCGAAGCATCCATAATCCATAGTACACCAACAGCCATCCAAAGCGCAGGTGAGTTTGGCATAAGGCACAAAGTGATTGAGGCAAGTATAGCGCCAACTGCGAAGAATGGTCTTCTGCGCCCCCAGCGGGCATGCCAGGTTCGGTCACTGTAATATCCTATAATGGGTTGAACAATAAGCCCGGTAAGTGGCGCAGCCAGCCAGTATAAAGCCAGGTTCGCGGTATCAGCACCCAGTGTTTCAAAGATGCGACTGGTGTTTGCATTTTGTAAAGCGAATCCAAATTGAATCTGCCAGAAACTAAGTTGGGGTTTGTGTTGAGTCATGCAGGTAAGTTTACCATGTGCAAGATACTAGAATTTGGATACTGGATACTGGATGCTATATTTTTGGAAACTTAATATCGAGTATCCAGCATTAGCTCCAACTCAACTCAATCTTCTCTGAGGTATAACCTGTTGATGCTCTCCGTATATTCAGCAATTTTCTTTCACCCATAGAATCCGGTTCATTAATGGGATCATACTTTTCAAGGGGAGCAAAAAATGAATGAATATGATGATCAAGACCTAAATTCTTTCCATTGATTGATAATAAGTTGGCATCAGAGCCATGTATTACAAGCTTTAATTTCTTGTAAAGTGCGTTGAAGTCGCCTTCGCTCTTTGTAATGGTTATTTTATTTTCAGAACCTGACATCTTTATCAAACGCTTTGCTGATTTTCCTTTTTGATAATCGAAGGTTTCGCCATCATCCATATAAAGTAAGAAGTCACTCGAATTATCACCGCAATAGATGTGAAGAATCAGTTCATCCTGCTTAACGCTTGTATGTGACGATGCAGTTTGCATAGGCAAAACACTTCCCGCTTTAATAAATACAGGAAGCTTATGAATGGGTGATTCAACAATGGTTTCCTGATTACCAGACCATACCTTGCCCGAATACACATCGTACCAATCGCCCAGTGGAAAAAATATCTTGAGTAATTCCTGATTACTTTCTGCAGGAGCAACAAGGATACTCGGGCCAAGCAAATATTGATTGTGGTATAAATGATTATAAACCCGATGATCATGGGTATAGTCAATAGCTAAAGATCGTTGTACCGGCATGCCTCGTTTGGATGCATCGTAAAAAAGCGAATAGATGTAAGGCATCAACTGGTAGCGAAACTTAATGTAGTTTCTACAAATGCTTTCCACCTTTTCTCCATACGACCATGGTTCACTATCGCGGGTATTAATCATCGTGTGAGCCCGGAAGAAAGGGGATAAGGAGGCGATGGACATCCATCGGGCGAAAAGTTTTGGATTAGACTCACCCACAAACCCTCCGGCATCATATCCTGCAAAGGCTACACCGGTTAGTCCCATGCTATTCACTATTCTAATTCCCAATAACATGTGTTCATCATAGGCAACATTATCGCCTGTCCATACTGCTGAGTATCGTTGGATACCTGAGAAGCCCGAACGGGTTAAATTAAAAGGGCGCTTACCGTTTAATAATTTCTTAGTCCCTTCATAGGTGCTTCTTGCCATTTGAAAACCGAAAACATTCCTTCCTCTGCGCATGGTTGCCTTGTTCCCTTCAAAATCAAATTCAAGGTTTTCAGGAAGAGCATTTCCCCACGTGGCAATTTCATTCATATCGTTCCAGAAGCCCGCTACACCAAGGTCAACATAATCCTGAAACTTACTTGCCCACCAGGCTCTTGCTTTCGGATTTGTGAAATCCGGAAAATGACACCAGCCGGGCCACACTTGCCCTTGATAATTTTCACCATCAGGATATTTTAGGAAGATATCATTCTTCAAGCCATCCTCATACGTCTCGTATCCGGGTTCAACTTTTATTCCTGGGTCGCACATAATGACAACATGGAACCCTTGATCCTTTAGTGTTTGCATGAGACCTTTTGGGTCAGGAAATCTTTTTTGATCCCAGGTAAAGATCTTATACTTATTCATGTAGTGAATGTCAAATACAATGGCATCGGCTGGAATATCTTTTTCACGAAAAGTTTTAGCAATCGAAAAAACTTCATTGTCGGGATAGTAACTATATCGGCATTGCTGATAGCCGATACTCCAACGCGGTGGCAACTCCATACGACCTGTAAGGTCTGTATATTGTTTTATAATTTCTGATACATTGTTTCCATGAATCAGATAATAATCCATCTCGCCAGCATCGGCAGAAAAACTTGAAAACCGATTGTTAGAGGCACCGAAATTGAAGTGTGCTTTATGTGTGTTGTCAAAAAAGATTCCATAACATAACCCGTTGTGTATCCCCATGTAAAAAGGCATGGAGCAATACAACGGATCTGTCCCTTTGTTATACGCATACGCATCCGAATTCCAGTTTACGTAAGCATTGCCCTGGCGATCAAGCGGGCCGGTTTTCTCGCCCAAGCCAATGAACCGTTCTCCGGGTTGTATTTTTTTATAAGTTGTAACCTGTTCGCCAATCCACGATGTCCCTAATGGATCATCTTCATTAAGAATGCGTCCATCAATAGTTTGAAATGAAATCGAAACAGGATTTTTAGTAACGAGTAATTGTGTTGTTGGCGTTTTTAATAAAAGAGAATCGACTGAGTCAAAGATCTCCAACGAGGTTGATTTTGGGTTGCCGATTACTGAATAAGAGAAGTCCTCAAATTGCTTCTGGTTCGTTATGGTTATTCGAAAGGTAGAGGCTGAGTAAACCGATACGTTGAATTTTCCACTGGAAGTTTCACCTATAATTCCAGCGTCATGTTTAACAAAAGTTGATAACTGACCAAGGCGTTGCGATAAGGGTGGAGGGAAAGGAAGTCATTCGTTAATTCAATTGAAAGTGGAAAGGCACAAAGTAAATCTACCGTGTCTTGCCAAACTTAACAACCTGAAGTAAAAAAGTAAATGCTCAATATTATTTCTTCTTTGTTTGTTTCTTGAGCGAAGAATTTCTAATGACCAATCTCGTCTTCAACACTTTGGTTTCGGGCTGCGGATCAAAATCTTCCTTGTCTTTCATTTCGATTTGCCGGATCAATAAACGAGCCGCTTCTTGTCCCATTTCAAAGCCAGGCTGGTCAACAGTCGTCAGTGATGGATCCAACAGTTCACCAAAAAACCAATTACTAAAACCAACAATGGCTACATCCTGCGGGATTTTAAAACCTTTTTCTTTTAATGCCATCATAGAGCCCATGGCCATGGGATCATTATTAGCGAAGATGGCATCCGGAATAGGATTCAAAGCCAGAAGCTTATTGGTGGCTTGTTTGCCGTCTTCAAAGGTACCCGAAGAACAATTGACGATTAGCTTCTCGTTAATGTCCATTTTGTTTTCTTTTAGCGCATCAACATATCCGCGAAAGCGATCGATACTGATCATCAAATTAGGAGCGCCATTTATGTGTGCAATTCGCTTACAGCCTTGTTCAATTAAGTGATTGACAGCTTCTTTTGCGCCTGTATAGTCGTCAACAATCACCTTGCTACTGGTTGGACTGTCATACATGCGATCATAAAATACAATCGGTACACCTTTAGAGATAATTGATTCGATATGGTCAAAATTGGTGGTTTCGCGGGAGATCGACAATAACATTCCGTCTACCCGGCTATTGAATAGCGCCTTCAGGTCAGTCATTTCGCGTTGATACGATTCATTGGACTGAGCAAGAATAACATTGTATCCAGCGGTGTAGGCAACATCTTCAATACCGCTAATTACTGTAGAGAAGAAAAAGTGAACTATTTCTGGAATGATTACCCCAATAGTATTTGTTTTTCGTTGGCGAAGATTCAACGCAACGATGTTAGGCTGGTAATTCAACTTTTCTGCTAATTCGTTCACAGCCTTTTTTGTTGCTACGCTAATATCCGGATGATCCTTTAGCGCGCGTGAAACTGTGGAAGGGGATATGCCTAATTCACGTGCGATATCCTTGATGGTAACTTGATTAAATTTCATGTAGAGCCTGCTTATTTCCGTGTTATTCCAAAATATTTTAGTTTTCGCAAACGGTTGCGATATCGTTTCCGCTAATATTTGCTGGTTAAATGTGATTTTCAGCATGGATAACTAAGATTTTCAAGGTATTATTGAGGATCGGAATCTTATTCTTTTAATTCTTGCAATTAACTAATTAGATTTTGAAAGTTATAAAACAACAATTTAAAAACCCTAAAACAATTAAGTATGACCAAATTGTATCTGTTTGTACGCAGGTATCTGGCGGTGTTACTGGTATTTGGAACTTTAGTAAGTTTCGCCCAGCAATCCGTTTCAGGTAAAGTGACAGGAGCTGATGACGGCTCTGGAATTCCCGGTGTAAACGTCCTGGAAAAAGGGACAAGTAATGGCTCAGTTACTGACTCTGATGGAAATTTTAAAATTAGTGTAAAGCCTAATGCCAAACTTGTTTTCTCTTTTATCGGATATGCTACTCAAGAAATTGAGGTAGGATCCCAGAGTTCCATCAACGTAACCCTTCAGACTGACGTAACTTCACTTTCTGAGGTTGTCGTGATCGGCTATGGTGAGACTAAAATTAAAGATGCTACTGGTGCGGTTGCTGCGGTAAGCTCAAAGGATTTTAATGGGGGCCTAATTTCATCGCCTGAGCAGCTAATACAAGGAAAAACAGCAGGAGTTCAAATGGTTTCGACCAGTGGTGCCCCTGGTGCTGGTGTACAATTGAGGATTAGAGGAACGAGTTCTATACGATCAAATAATAACCCATTATTTGTTGTCGATGGTGTTCCTTTGTCTGGCGGTACTCAACCTTCGGCCGCCAATGTCGGTTTTGGTACACAACAAGATACAAACCCACTTAACTTTATAAATCCAGGTGATATTGAGAGTATGAGCATTCTCAAGGATGCTTCTGCAGCAGCTATTTATGGTTCAAGAGGAGCAAATGGGGTTGTGCTTATTACGACCAAAAGCGGTAAATCAAATAAGGGTCTTTTAGAATTTGGGTCAAGTGTTAGTATTTCAAAGGCCCGTAATACATATGACCTGCTTAATCCAACAGAATTTCTTGCTGGTGTAGCGCAATATGGTGGTGATCCTGTTGCACAAGATTTCGGAGCAAAGACCGACTGGCAAGATTATCTCTTAAGAACTGCAGTTTCGGCAACTCAAAATCTAGCATATTCGAAAGCCTTTAAGACAGGCTCCATGAGAGCATCTATGTCTTATGACGATCAAAACGGAATCTTGGAAAATTCCTCAATGAAGAGGTTTACCGGTCGCTTAAATGGAACTAAGTCTTTCCTTAGCGGCAAACTTAAACTCGACTTAAACTCGACCTATTCAAATGTTAAACGAGAGGATCCGGCAGTTACGGGGAGTGCAGGATTCCAAGGTGATATTCTAGGAGCGGCCTACTCGGCAAACCCTACCTGGCCGACTGATCCTGACTTTAATACTGGTGGTCAAAGGAGCCCTGCTAATATGTTAAAATATTACAAAAGCACAGGTGTCACAAATAGATTCTTGAATAATTTATCGGCCACATATAAATTAACAAATTCCCTAAGTGCAAAGGCTACATACGGGTTAGATATGTCTGTTGGTGATCGGCTCACACTTCTTTCCCCGAAATCCATCAATGCCGGTAATAACCTATTTGGATATGGTCAAGGCCAATTGAATGAAAATAAGAACATCAATAACCTTATAGAGTTAACATTGAACTATAACAAAACGGTTGGTATCGTAAATATTGAAGCTGTTGGTGGATATTCTTACCAGAGTTTCCATAATCAATGGGATTGGGCCAGCGCGAAAGGATTTTCTGCGTCTGACTTTGGTAATATGGAATCTCAGCTAAGAGATTCTTATGATGCAGCTTATAATGCTACAAAAGGTGCATTTCCAATTGTCAATAACTTCGGATTTACGCCAAGCATTGATAACTCAGGTAATGCTGGTGGTTTTGTAAGTGGTATAGAAAATGGAGCGACAGCACAAAATAATTTAACTAAACCGACTGGAACTACAGTGCTTGCAATGGCAGGAAACTATTATGATCAAACCGATTTTTTACAATCCTATTTTGGTAGAGGCAATTTTACAATTGCTGATAAATATTTAGTCACAGCAACAGTTAGGGTTGACGGTTCATCCAAGTTCGGACCTAACAACAAATATGGTGTATTCCCTTCTGGAGCCGTAGCCTGGAAAATTCATGACGAAGATTTTGCTCCAGATGTGTTCAGCACATTGAAACTTAGAGCAGGATACGGTATTGTTGGTAATCAAGATGGTTTGGGCTATGGTGAATATACCAGAAGAACAAGACATGGCGATGCTTCGATTGGTGATAACCGCGAAATCTTTAAAACTGGAGCCGTGGTTACTGGATTCTCGAATCCTGACTTAAAATGGGAACAAACCAGCACAGCTGGAGCAGGTATTGATTTCGGAATTTTCGGTGATAAACTGACGGGTACAGTTGATGTATATTTGAAAAGTACAACAGACTTATTACTAAAGGGTAACTCTGCTCAACCTGCTCAATCTCCTACATATTTCCAGAATTTAGATGCCACGGTTGAAAATAAAGGTTGGGAGTTATCACTTTCCTACGCAGCTGTTGAGAAGGAGAATGCCACATTTACAATCAGTGGAAACGTCTCTCATAATACTAACACGCTAAAAGGATTTGCGGGAGCTTTGGATGCTGGTACAATTTATGGCCAGGGATTAACCGGAGCGTATGCTCAACGGCTTGCCGGAGGTTATCCGCTATTTTCATATCACCTTAGAGAGTTCCAGGGATTTGACAGCAATGGCCAGCCAATCGGTGACAATCAGATGTTTGTTGGAAAGTCTGCATTGCCAGCATGGAATATGGGTTTATCACTTAATGCTACGTATAAAGCATTTGATTTTAATGCTTATTTCACTGGTCAGTTTGGTCAATATGTATACAATAACACCGCAAACGCTTTCTTTATTGCCGGTTCGATTAATAATGCGAGAAATGTTACTCAAAATGTATTGACGAGTGGTGAATCAGGAACAGCCGAAGCAGCAGTTTCTACCCGGTTTTTGGAAAATGCTGACTTTTTTAGGATGCAGAATTTCACATTGGGATATACTCTTCCATTGAAAGAAATGAAGGCGATTAAGAAATTGAGATTCTATCTCACAGGACAAAACCTATTTGTAATTACAAATTATAGTGGACTTGATCCTGAAGTGAGCAATAGTCCAGCAAGTTCTGATTTGCTGAATGGATTGCCAACGGCTGGTATTGATTACGCATCTTACCCAAGACCACGCACGTTTACTATTGGTTTGAATGTATCATTTTAATTGAATCATATTTATAATGAAAATCAAGATGAAAAAGGATAAAAGAGTAATGGGTGGTTCATTGATTCCACTCACCATGCTAGGCATCATTATGACTGCCTGTAGTTTAGATATTGAAGAAAGCGACTCATTTTTTACTAAAGGTGAATCGGCAATATTTAATGGAGTTGAAAATCCGTCAGCTCAACTCACAACAATTTATAACAATATCAAAAGTGAAGCGGAATCTCAAGACAACCTATATGCCTTGACTGAAGTTACTACGGATGAGCTTGTAGTCCCTACAAGAGGTACCGACTGGGGCGACAATGGAGTCTGGAGAACGTTACATGTCCATACTTATGGTTCTACACATAGTCAAATTCTTAATGTTTGGAATAGTAAAAACAGTGCAGTGTTAAGATGCACGGAGATTATTGATCCAAAAACTACTACAGAAACACCTTTGGAACTTGCAGAAGCAAAATTTGCGAGAGCTTATAACATGTGGATTGTAATGGATTTTTGGGGTCAGCAGCCATTTAGAAATCCAGCCGATGGTCCTGATGTTCTTCCTTCAGTGATGTCGCGCAGTGAATCATACGATATGATAGTGCAAGATTTGACTGATGCTATTGCTAATCTTCCTACTGGTAGTTCGAATTCTAGTGATAAAAACAGACCAGTAAAATCTACTGCGAGATTTCTACTAGCTAAGGTTAAGTTAAATGCCGCTGTATATAAAGGAACATATGGGGCAAATGATTTGCAGGATGTGATTAATTTGGTTAATGACATTGAAGCTGATGGATACTCATTGGTGGGCAACTACTTCGAAATTTTTCATGGCCCTACCTTTACTAATACTGATGTAATTTGGAGTGTTGCTGCTGGTGCGGGCAATAGAATGTGGGATGGTCTGCATTATAATCAGGCGCATCCAGACAATACAGGTGGTGGGTGGGATGGTTTCTCCACACTTGCTGAATCTTACGATAAATTTGAAGGCCCATCGACTAGCAATTCAGTAGGTCTTGGGCAAGAGGAAAGAAGGGGATACACGCAAACTCTGGCCTCTACGAATGGTACAAATTATGGATTTGGCTTTGGTTTTCAGCTTGGCCAAATGTATGGTTTTAAGGATGGAGCAGCGGTGGCATTAACGAACAGAACGGGTCAACCTCTTGTGTTTACAAAAGATTTTCCAGGCTTAGTAGGTAATACAGAAGTAACAGGTATGAGACTTTTGAAGTATTCCCCAGTTAACGGAGGCTTCACCTCAGGCGTAGTGATGGCCAGATTTGGTGATGCACATCTAATGCGAGCAGAAGCAATGCTAAGATTGGGACAGATTGCACCTGCTTTAGTAGAAGTGAATGAGTTAAGAGCTCTTAGGACTAACACTCCTCCATTGGCTACTCTCAGCGAGGCAGTGATGCTTGACGAAAGAGGTAGAGAATTGTATACAGAAGGTTGGAGAAGAAATGATATGATTCGCTTTGGAAAGTATAACGCTCCTAAAGAGTTTATGCCAAGCGCAGAGGGTGGTGATGATCATACCAATCTTTTCCCTATTCCTTCCAGTGCTTTATTAACAAATCCTAATTTGGTTCAAAATCCAGGTTATTAATTTTAATCAATTGGTTAGAAAAAAAGGGGGACATAATCCCTCTTTTTTTTATTCCTTTTTTTAACAGAAATTCAAAGCCTGGATATTTTATTTATAGTTAATGAAGGAACTAATAAAGACAGATTATTTAAGAAAGGTTCTATTCATTAGCTTGATCGGATTAGCGCTTTCATGTCAAGAGTCTGAAAAGAAATTTAAAAGGGTGCCTCCATCTCACTCTGGGATTGAGTTTGTCAATGAGATAAAGCCAACCGAAGATCTCAATATATTTACGTATTTGTATTATTATAATGGAGCCGGGGTTTTAGTAGCCGATTTTAATAATGATGGATTAAACGATGTTTACTTCACAAGCAACCAAGGAGCGGATCATTTTTATTTAAACAAAGGACAATTAAAATTTGAAGATGTTACAAAAAAGTCAGGAATAGAAAATTCCACCGGATGGACGACTGGTGTAACATACGTGGATATAAATAACGATGGCTTATTGGATATTTACGTTTGCAAAGTTGGAAACTATAAAACTATTAAAGGCTCCAATTTATTATTTGTAAATCAAGGTCTGAATAAAAATAATGTGCCTTTTTTTAAAGAATCAGCACATGAGTACGATCTTGATATCATAGCTTTCTCTACACAAGCAGTTTTTTTTGATTATGACTTAGATGACGATTTAGATATGTATCTACTTTGCCATTCCGTACACCCTAATAATTCGTATGGGAAAGGTGAAAACCGAGTAGTTGTTGATTCACTTTCTGGAGACAGGCTTTTTGAAAATTCTAACAATAAATTTATTGACGTATCTAAAGAGGCAGGTATTTTTCAGGGAAAGATGGGATATGGTTTGGGGGTTTCCATTGGAGATTTAAATAAGGATGGTTATCCTGATATTTATGTGGGTAATGATTTTTTTGAGAATGATTATTTATATCAGAACAATGGAAACAAAACATTTACTGAATTAAATTCAAAGGATGCTACTAGATTAGGCCACACATCACATTACTCAATGGGCAACTCAATTGCTGATATGAATAACGATGGATTACCTGATATCCTTAGTCTCGATATGTTACCTAGCGATTTAGTGACTTTAAAATCATCGGGGTTAGAGGATGGGTATTCATTGTATAATCATTTTTTGAAAAATGGTTACTCTCCTCAGTTTATGCAAAATACAATGCATTTAAATAGGGGAAAGCAAATTTTTAGTGAGGTTGCCTTTCAGGCTGGTATTGCTGCAACGGAATGGTCGTGGGGAGTTTTGGCAGCAGACTATGATATGGATGGATATAGAGACTTATATATCACGAATGGTGTACTAGGAGCTACTAATGATATGGATTACATTAATTTCATATCTCAGGATTTGATTCAAAAGGAGTTGGGTAAAGCAGGTAGAGGGCAGCCTCTCGAAATTAGTATGCGTATTCCTGAAAAAAAGACAGAAAATTATTCATTTAAAAACAATAGAAATACTTCATTCACAGATGTCTCCAACGAGTGGTTTGAGAAGACAAAATCTTTTAGTAATGGTGGCGCATCGGCTGATTTAGATAATGATGGTGATTTAGATATTATAGTTAATAATATTAATCAAACAGCATTTGTATTTGAGAATCAAACTAACAATAAGAAGAATAAAAATTATCTAACTTTTAGATTTAGAGGCCCTAGGAACAATCATTTTGGAATAGGCGTAAAGGTTGAAGTTTTTGCAGGTGACTTGTATATGTATGATGAAAATTTCCCTGTTAAGTCATATTTATCAACTGCCCCAACGGATATAGTCTTTGGATTGGCTGAGCATAAGTTCGTTGATTCAATTAAAGTTGTTTGGCCAAATTCGGCAAGCCAGACCTTGAGAAAGGTTGATGCCAACCAGATTATATTATTCGAATCTAAAAATGCAAGTTTTAACAAAAGTAACCCCAAAGAGAAAGAGATAAAATACTTGACTAATACCAATTTTCAATTGATTTTATCCATCACGAAGAAACCACCTTAGACTTTGATAGAGACCCATTAGTACCCTTTGCTTTAAGTAATGAAGGGCCGAGAGTCACTATCTTAGATGTAAATGGCGACTCGCTAGATGATATTTTTATTGGAGGGGCTAAAATGCAGGCAAGCGAACTTTTCATCCAGAACAAAAATGGTCAATTCATAAGTGAACAAAATGAATTATTCTCATTAGATGCTAAATCTGAAGATGTAGATCAAATTTTTTTTGATGCTGATAAAGATTCTGATATTGATTTATTGATTGTTTCTGGAGGTAACGAATTTACGGAGGGTACTCCATTAAAACCAAGATTGTACATACAGGAATCAGGTCGATTTTCATATGTTGAATCAGAATTTGAAGGTGTTGCTATTAATGCATCGGTTGTAAAAGGTATTGATATAGAAAACGATGGTGATATTGATGTTTTGATATGCTCAAACGCACTTCCCAGACATTTTGGTGAAAATTCTAAAAACTACATTTTTAGAAATGATGGAAATGGTCATTTTGAAGACATTAGTGAATCATTTAGCAAAGATTTCCAAAATGTGGGTTTAATAACGGATGCAGTAGTCGCTGATTTTGATAACAACGGCTTTAGTGATATACTAGTCGTTGGTACGTGGATGCCTATAACACTATTTCTAAATAATGGCAAATCTTTTAGTCACAAGGTACTCCCAGAAACCGAAGGTTGGTGGAAATCAATTGGCGTTGCTGACTTTGATAAAGACGGTGACTTGGATTTCGTGGCAGGAAACTGGGGCCTTAATTCTCGGTTGACAGCCTCTGAGCGGCAGCCGGTAAAATTATATAGAAATGATTTCGATAATAATGGTAATACAGAAACTTTGATTACTTACTATTATCAGAATAAAGAGACATTCTTATCATCTAAAGATGAGTTAGCTAGACAAATGCCATTCATTAAGAAGAAGTATCAAACATATCATGAATTTGCTAAAGCTGAAATTAAAGATGTCTTTGAAGAGGATAAATTGAATAGTTCTATTAAAAAGCAGGCCAAAATATTAAGCACATGCTATTTTGAAAATGATGGGCTAAACAACTTCAAGAAAAGATATCTCCCTTCAACGGCTCAACAGTCATCGGTCAATGCTATTGCGATTGATGACTTTAATCGTGATGGATATTTGGATGTACTGATGGTGGGGAATAACTATGAAATAAGCACCCAGCTTGGACGATTGGATGCTTCGCACGGGGAGTTAATGCTTAATGATCAATCTGGCTTTTTTACTGAAAAATCAATACAGAATTTTGATATTGCAGGTGCGGCCCGAGACATTAAGAAACTTATTATTAGAGGTGAAGTTTTTTACTTAGTAACGATGAATAACGACAGGCCAGTATTTTTAAAGAAAGAGAATACCAGATGAAAATGCATAGATTATTTTTTATATTTATTGTTAGCCCTTCTCTTATACTCTTGTACAGTGAATAACGATAAAGTTCTTGAAAAACCTAATGAGGTTACTGAGACAGAAATTTTTAAAAGGCTTTCATCCGATCAAACCGGTGTTTCATTTATTAATGAAATTGAGAATCAAAAGAACTTCAATATTTTTAAATATAGAAATTTTTACAATGGTGGAGGAGTAGCGATTGGGGATATAAACAATGATGGATTACCAGATATCTTCTTTACCGCCAACATGAAGAAAAATCATCTATATCTTAATAAAGGCAATCTAAAGTTTGAAGATATTACTGATTCGGCCCGTGTAGGTGGGGTCAAGCCCTGGTCTACCGGGGTAGTAATGGTGGATGTGAACAGTGATGGTTATCTGGATATTTATGTTAGCAATGCTGGAAATTTGGAGGGCAATAATCACGAGAATGACCTTTATATAAACAATGGAGACTTGACTTTTACTGAAAGTGCTAAGGAATATAATTTGGCAAAAAGTGGATTTTCTACTCACGCCACTTTTTTTGATTATGATAAAGATGGAGACCTCGATGCATATCTTCTAAATAATAGTAATATTCCTGTTAGTGGACTAGGGTATGCTGCTGATCGTGATAAAAGAGCGAGTGAGTGGAAGAATGTTCCTGAAATATTTAGAGGTGTGGGTGACGTTTTGCTGAGAAACGATAATGGAAAATTTGTAGATGTAAGTGAGCAGGCTGGTATTTATGGTAGTTTAATAGGTTTTGGTCTGGGAGTTTTTGTATGCGACATTAATGATGATACTTACCCAGATATTTATGTTACTAATGATTTCTATGAAAGAGATTATTTATATATTAATCAACGGGACGGTACTTTCTCGGAAGAGATAGAAAAATGGACATCTCACTTATGTCTTTCTGCTATATGGGTGTCGATATGGCGGATATAAATAATGATGGGCTTAATGATATTTTTATTACTGACATGATGCCTGAAAAGAGGAGAGAATTAAAAGTGTTATGGAATTTGAAGACTACGATGTTTTCAAACTGAAGCAGGGTAGAGACTTTTATCAACAATATATTCAGAACACTTTGCAATTAAACAATGGAAATAACACATTTTCTGAAATCGCTTATTATAGCGGGGTAGCAAAAACTGATTGGAGTTGGTCCGGATTAATCTTTGATATGGACAATGATGGTTACAAAGATATATATGTCACTAATGGAATAATGCATGATTTGACAGATATTGATTTTGTGGATTTTTTCGCAAATGAGGTTATCCAAAATACTGTATTGACTGGTGAAAAGAAAGAAATAAGTTTCATAATAGATAAGATGCCGGTTGTGCCGTTATCTAACTATGCTTATAAAAACAACAAAGACTTAACGTTTAAAAATGCAACGAAAGAATGGGGTCTGAGCATTCCTAGTTTTTCCAATGGATGTGCGTATGGTGATTTAGATGGAGATGGAGATTTGGATTTGGTTGTTAATAATGTAAACATGGAAGCTTTTGTTTTTGAGAATCTGAGTAGACAAAAAACCAATAATCACTATCTTCAATTTCAACTAGAGGGTAAAAAGGGGAACACTTTTGCAATCGGAGCTTCGATTAAAGTATTTATCAACGGAAGTACACTAATGCAAGAACAAATGCCCTCCAGAGGTTTTCAATCCTCTATGGACTACATTATGACTATAGGAGTGGGAGAACATGAAATTGTTGATTCCGTGCGGGTGCTTTGGCCTGATAACAAAGTAACCATTTTGAAAAAATTGAAATCAGACCAAAGAATTGTTTTATCTCAAGATGCTGCAGTTGAATGGAAAACTCAAAGCAAAAAGGAGGTGAGTTCGAAACTATTTAATTTATTAAATGTAAAAATTGAAAGTCATTCGGAAGACAATTTTGATGACTTTGATCAAGAGCGCCTTATTGATGCTCAGGTGTCTAGAGAAGGACCAGCTTTAGCAAGTGGAGACATTAATATGGACAGAAACGAAGATATTTTTGTTGGAGGCGCCAAAGGCCAACCAGGAATGATTTATTTGATGCAACCCGGTGGTAATTTTTTAGCTAAATCGAGTAATTGCTTTATTGCTGATGCCAATCTGGAAGACACGGCTGCTGCATTCCTTGACTCAGATGGCGATGGTGATTTAGATTTGGTCGTTGGCTCTGGGGGCAATATTGTGCAAGATAAGGAGTTGTATCAAGCCCGCTTATATTTAAATGATGGAAAAGGAAATTTTTCAAAATCTGAAGTTAAGTTGCCAAACCTTAAAACCAATATTTCAGTTATTGCACCCAATGATTTTGATGGTGATGGTGATGTAGATTTATTCATTGGCTCTAGAAGTGTGCCTGGTGTATTTGGAGTAAATCCACAACATTTGCTTTTAATGAATAATGGAAAGGGAATATTTTCTGATGTAACAGAACGATATGCCTATGAATTGAAGTTTGCTGGGATGATTACGGATGCTAAATGGTTGGATATTGATAATGATAATAAGATGGATTTAATCACCGTGTCAGAATGGGGTGCTCCTTTAATCTTAAAAAACTCTGGGAAAGATCTAAGTAAATTTAATAGCAGTCTTGATTCATTATACGGTTGGTGGAAGGTTATTGAGTCATCAGATATCGATAATGATGGAGATCAAGATTTAATTCTTGGAAATAGAGGACTAAATATTCCATACGTGGCAACTAAGAATAATCCAATTAAATTATGGATTAATGATTTTGATGAAAATGGAACTATAGAGCAAATAATAACCTCACATTATAATGAAGGTGATTACCCAATACACATGAGAAAAGAGTTAATGGCTCAATTACCGAATCTTAAAAAGAAAAATTTAAAAGCGTCAGACTATGCTAGAAGAACTATTGAAGAATTATTCAAGCCTGAAATTGTAAAGAATTCGTTAATAAAAGTTGTAAATACTTCGGAATCAGTAATCGCAGTAAATGAAGGGAATGGAAGATTTACTATATCTAAATTACCAGATCAAGTGCAGTGGTCATGTGTTTATAGCATCGACTGTACAGATGTCAATAATGATGGGTTTATGGATTTGGTAATGGGAGGTAATAATTTTGGATTTAAGCCTCAATTTTCCCGACAAGATGCTAGTTACGGACATGTTCTTCTTGGAGACGGTAAGCTCGGGTTCAAATGGCAGAATTATTCAGGGAGTGGTTTTTTTGTCCGTAATGAAGTGCGACACTTAATGACTATTTCTGATAAAAATGGAAAAAGGTATTTGTTTGCGGCTATTAATAATGAAGAGCCCAAAGTTTTCGAATACAAAACAAAATAGCGCTAAAATTATATGATGGATAGGATTGGCAGGAGGGTTACCGTAATTTTTGTTTTTTTTCTCTTTTTGACATCGTGTAATGATGGAAAGTTATTTCAAAAACTTGATCCTACTGATTCTGGAATAACTTTTGAAAATAGTTTAACCCCAACAGAAGATTTCAATATTATTGATTATCTGTATTTCTACAATGGAGGGGGCTTGGCTATTGGAGATATTAATGGTGATGAATATCCTGACCTTTTTTTCTCCGGAAATCAAGTTAAAAATAAACTATTCCTAAATAAAGGAGGACTAAGATTTGAAGACATCTCAGAAGACTGCTGGTGTGGAAGGCAAAAGCACATGGAATACAGGAAGCGTAATGGGTGACGTAAATGGGGATGGACTATTAGATATCTATGTTTGTGCTGTTGTTGGTTTAAAAAATCTAAAGGGGCATAATGAATTATTTATTAATAACGGCAACAATACATTTACCGAAAGAGCAGAGGAATATGGATTGGATTTTGAAACGTATAGTTCTACTGCTTCCTTTTTAGACTATGATCTGGATGGTGATCTTGATATGTATTTACTCAATCATGCTGTTCACACTCCCGAATCATTTGGTAACGCAAGTTTAAGAAATGTGAGAAGGTATGAAACTGGGGATAAACTCCTACGAAATGATGGAGGTAAATTTTTGGACGTAAGTGAGGAAGCAAAAATTTTTGGCGGTATTAATGGATATGGTTTAGGAATTTCAATTGCTGATTTTAACTTGGATGGCTATCCTGATATTTATGTAAGTAATGACTTTCATGAAGATGATTACTTGTATATGAATAACAAAGATGGAACTTTTAGCGAACAACTCAGAAAATCCTTTACTCAAATAAGTAGATTTTCAATGGGGAACGATGTTTCTGATATAAATCATGATGGATATCCGGACTTAATTAGTTTGGATATGTTGCCAGAAGATGAAGTGGTTTTGAAACGATCTGAAGGGGATGAAAACATTCAGACTTTGAAATTGAGAACTGATCAGTATGGGTACTACTACCAATTTGGTCGTAACATGCTACAAATCAATCAAGGTAATGGAACCTTCGCTGAGATTGGCCTGATGAGTAATATTGCAGCCACGGATTGGAGTTGGAGCGCACTATTTGCTGATTTTGATCAAGATGGAAATCAAGATTTATTTGTTTCCAATGGCATACCACACCGGCCGAATGATTTGGATTATATAAAATTTGTCTCTAGTGAGCAGATTGTAAATAAGATGGGGGTAACAAAGTTGGCCGATAACAAGGCTTTCTCGTTGATGCCATCTGGAATAATTGAAAACTATATCTTCAAGGGCTCTGGCAATTATTCTTTTGAAGATAAATCCAAAACGTGGTTACCTGCTGAAAAAAACTGTTCTACAGCCACTGCCTTTGGCGACTTAGATAATGACGGTGATTTGGATATAGTGATTAATAATGTTGATAGTAAACCAAGTATTTATATCAATAAGGCGAATGAGTTTTCGAATTATCTTAAGATTAAGTTGAATTATAGTAAGGAAAATGAATTTGGGATAGGATCTCGGGTTTTTGTTTATAAAAATAATGTGTTGCAATACAAAGAATTATATGCCGTGAGAGGGTTTCAGGCATCTTCGGAACCACTATTGCATTTTGGATTCGGCAACGAAGGAATAGTAGATTCTATTGTTATTGTTTGGCCCAATGGTTCAGCAGAAAGACTAAGTCAAGTTAAGACTAATCAAACCCTTCGTATTTCATATAATCAAAAATCAATTTCTAAATATAGAACATCAACAAAACGCAATGATCCTATTTTTGAGTCGGTTGAAGCGAAGTCATTAGGTATTAATTTCAAGCATAAGGAAGATAACTATACAGACTTTGATAGACTAAAACTTTTGCCTTATCAGCAATCAGACAAAGGCCCTGCAACGGCTGTCGGAGACTTGAATAATGATGGCAAACAAGATATTTTTTTTGGTGGTTCAAAGAGAATTCCGAGCTGTTTTTTTATGCAGACGGATACTGGATTTAAGCAGACATTCATTCCGTCCATTCAAAACGATTCAATCAAAGAGGATGTGGATGCAGTTATTGAAGACTTTAACCAAGATGGCAAGAATGATCTTTTATTGGTACTGGAGGGGCTGATTTCTATAACAAATCAAGGCCATTGCTTGATAGTTATTTCAAAACCACTGGTGATAGTTTTTCTTTGGTCGAGATAGCAAACTATTACGAGAATGCATCTTGTGTAAAATCATTTGATTTCGATGGGGATGGAGATAAAGATTTATTTGTGGGTAATGAATCTGTGTCAAACGATTTCGGTAAAATTCCAAAGTCATACTTATTGAGGAATGATAAAGGTACGTTTACCCCTGTACAACAAGATCTATTTGATAATATTGGCATGGTAACCGATGCCATATGGGATGATTATAACAAAGATGGTCAAGAGGATCTTATTATTGTGGGAGAATGGATGGAACCACTTTTTTTAAAGAACGAAAAAGGGATATTTACAAAGCAATCTGTTCTTACAGAAAAGATGCATGGGCTTTGGCAATCTATTATTGAGTTTGATGTAGATGGAGATGGAGATCATGATTACCTGCTTGGCAACTGGGGACTCAATTCAAAATTTAAGGCCTCAAGAGATTATCCAATGAAAATGTATTATAATGACTTTGATGCTAACGGGCAATCCGAAACAATCATTGCGATCGAAAAAAATCGTAATTATTACCCATTTGATTCATTTGATATGTTAGCAGGTCAAATTGTTAGTCTCCGCAAGAAATTCACGAGTTATGAATCCTTTGCGGGCAAAACTATTAATGAGATTTTTACGGAAGATCAATTAAATACGTCTGTTGTCTTTACTGTTGATCTTCTTGCATCAGGTTACCTCAAAAATGAGAATGGCAAGTTTAAATTCATACAGTTCCCTGACGATCTTCAATTTTCTCCTATACTTGCGCTCATTAAGTACGATTTTGATGCAGATGGGCAAGAGGAGGTTTTGCTTGGTGGAAATTATTTTGGAGTCCAGCCTTTAATGGAAGATACGGATCATTTGGGGGGCTTTGTTCAAAAATGAAAACAGTATTTTGCTTGGAAAGTCAATAGGGTTAAATCTTATGAACCAGTCTGTTAGACATTTCAATATTATAGATTTTAATAGCCATAAGTTTTTGCTGGCAACTATTAACGATGGCGATGCGCAAGTTTATAAACTATTGCAAAGATGAGAAGTGTTTATGGTTTACTCTCGGTAATAGTTCTTTTGGTTTTGACCTGGTATTTATTCGTTAGAGATTTTGAATTTAAGGTGACTTTTGTAGCAAAGACTTTACCGGGCGATATTATTGAAACTATAAGAATATGGAATAGAGCTCAAAGTAATAGTGAAATTTTAGAAGTTGACTCTGTATTTTCTCTCAAACAATTACTAGTTAAGAGTAATAGGACATACATTTATAATTGGAGATTTAATATGTTGAATGACACCACTACAAATGTCATGATACAAATAACAGAACCTGCGAATGTTCTAAGTAATAAGCTGTTAGTTCCATTTAGCACCCCATCTATTGAACTTGATGCCAGGTCTGTCTCTGCAGAATTTTACAATATTCTTAGAGAACACCTCGAGATCACAAAAGTCAAGATAGAAGGAGAGTTCGATTTGCCGGCCACATTTTGTGCGTGTACCACAATTGAGACAAGCCAAATTGACAAAGCTAATGGTATGATGAAAAATTTTGAATGGATAACTTCATTTATTAGCCAATTTGGATTAGCGGCAGAAGGGCCGCCACTGCTCAAGCTAATCTCGTGGAATAATAACCTGGGTGAGTTGAAATACGACTTTTGTTTCCCTGTGATCAAAAGGGATTCTCTTCCAAAAGTAGAACAAATCACATATAAAGAAATTGGGCCTTTAAAAGCTTTAAAAGCAACATATCATGGAAATTATATTACCTCGGATAGGGCTTGGTACTACTTGATTTATCATGCTAAAACTCATGGCTATAAAATTAAGGGATTGCCAATAGAGTATTTTTTTAATAACCCAAATTTGGGATCGAATGCGAAAGAATGGCGTGCAGACATCTATTTACCCATTGAAAATTAATACAGTATGGGGTATCTTTGGCATTAGAAAATGATCAAATAATTACTGTAGCTAATAGTAAAATGAAAAAAATAATTGTGTTTTCCTTTTGTTAGGCCTAATTGGTGTTTCATGTTCAACTCAAGAAGCAGAATGGAGGCCAAACGCCCAGAATCCGGAATTTTTACATCGGGCAGTAAAGCAGGTTACCGATGTAATTGTACATGATATCTTTTCTCCACCGGTAGCGGCTCGTATCTATTCATATATGAGTATCGCTGCGTACGAAGCTGCTCTTCATCAAGATGAGAAATATATTTCGTTAGCTGGCCAGTTGAAGGGTCTTGAGCCATTGCCTCAACCAGAATCTGGAGCTATCTATTCATTTCCACTTGCGTCTGTGCAAGCCGCACTCAAAGTGGGTCAAACTTTGGTCTTTTCAGAAGATAAGATGGATGTATTCTACAATTCGATTATGCAAGAGTACCGGGATACCGGAATGCCGGAGGATGTTTTGACAGGTCCATTGAATTCGGTAATCAGGTAGCCGATCATATTCTTGCGTGGTCCTCCAAGGATAATTACAAGCAATCACGATCATTTCCTAAATACTCTATTCAGGATGACCCAGCAACCTGGAAGCCAACCCCACCCACTTACATGGATGGGGTTGAACCTCATTGGAATAAAATCAGAACATTTGTTTTGGATTCTGCGCAACAATTTAAACCAGTTCCACCAACACCTTTTTCCACAGATAAGAATAGTCAGTTTTATAAAGAAGCCCTGGAAATTTATGAGATGGGCATAACATGACTCCAGAGCAGCGTGACTTTACTTTTTTCTGGGATTGCAACCCTTTTATGATGAATGTAAAGGGACATGTCATGTTTGCTACCAAGAAGATTTCGCCCGGTGGTCATTGGATGAATATTACCTATGTGGCTTGTAAAAAGCTTAAGACTGATTTTGCCCAAAGCGCAGAAGCCTATGCCCGGGTTTCAATTGCTCTACAGGATGCATTCATCTCCTGTTGGGATGAAAAGTACAGAAGTAACTTAATCAGACCCGAAACCTACATTAATCAATACATTGACGAAGATTGGGTACCTACTTTACAGACTCCACCATTTCCAGAATACTCCAGTGGCCATAGTGTAATCTCGGCAGCATCGGCAGCAACATTAACCAATTTGTTTGGTGATGGTTTTGCCTTCACCGATTCAACAGAAATGGAATTTGGCCTAACGGCCAGAAGCTTTGATTCTTTTTATAAGGCCAGCGAAGAAGCTGCGATTAGCAGAATGTATGGTGGTATCCACTACCGACCAGCTTGTGAAAACGGCTTGAAGGAAGGAAAGGATATTGGTAATTTTATTCTTGATCGGGTTAAAACCAGAAAAGAACAATTGGCTAAAAACTAATATGTCCTTATAGTACAAGGTTCCTGATCTTTACTAAGGATTAAGCAAATCTATTGATTCTACTTTTACCAGATAAAGAAGTTTCTTTATATTTTCTGTGCGCTGTAGATACTCAGTAACTACGTATTTATTTTTGCAACTCTGCAATTCTTTGTTCATCTTCCGTGGTAAATTGTACGATTAATAACACCCAAATATGAATGTTTACCTCGCAGAATTTCTCGGAACGTTGGTGCTTATTTTAATAGGGGATGGGGTAGTTGCGGGTGTTGTATTGAAAGGAACAAAATCTGAAAATGCAGGCTGGCTTACCATCTGTATCGCGTGGGGCCTGGCCGTTACGTTCGCTATTTATGCGGTGGGTAATTTCAGTGGAGCACATTTAAATCCAGCCGTTACCATAGGCTTAGCCATTCATGGCGATTTTGAATGGAGCATGGCTTTGGGGTATATCATGTCTCAGTTAGGAGGTGCGTTTACAGGTGCGGTTTTAGTTTGGTTGAATTACCTTCCGCATTGGAAAGCGACAACGGATGCTGGGGCGAAGTTGGCTGTATTTGCAACAGGTCCTGCCATAAGAAACAGTGCTTCCAACTTAATCAGTGAAATAATTGCAACTACCGTTTTAATTTTTGGATTGCTTTTTATTGGTGTGAATGAATTTACCCAAGGGTTAAAGCCTTTAGTAGTGGGGTTGCTCATTACTACCATTGGATTGGCGTTGGGAGGCACAACAGGTTTTGCTATAAACCCAGCACGAGATTTGGGCCCACGGATAGCTCACGCCATTTTACCCATCCCTGGAAAGGGATCCTCGGATTGGAGTTACTCCTGGATACCCATTGTGGGGCCGATACTCGGTAGTGTGTTAGGTGCAGTACTTTATGGTTTTATTTTTAGTACATAGTCCATAGTATTGAGTCCATAGTGATAAAGTAAGCTACTCAGGACTAAAGACTCACTATAGACTTTAAAAACAGCAGTTATGAGTCAACCAAAATACATTATCGCACTCGATCAGGGAACAACAAGTTCGCGGGCTGTCTTATTTGATGATAAAGGATCTATCAAAGGAATTGCTCAGCAAGAGTTTCAACAGATTTTTCCAAATTCAGGTTGGGTGGAACATGATCCCGAAGAAATCTGGAGTTCGCAGTTTGGCGTACTTCAAAAACTGATTTCTGAATATAAGGTCGATCACAAATCAATCGCTGCTATTGGAATCACTAATCAACGTGAGACAACTATTATTTGGGATCGCAAAACGGGAGTGCCTATTTACAATGCAATCGTCTGGCAAGACAAACGCACAGCGCCTATTTGTGAAGAATTAAAATCAAAAGGACTAACTGATTACGTTCGGGAGAATACCGGACTGGTTATAGACTCTTACTTTTCAGGAACAAAGATTAAATGGATTCTCGACAAGGTAGAAGGAGCTCGACAAAAAGCAGAGAAGGGTGAGCTTGCGTTTGGTACGGTTGATACTTGGCTGATCTGGAAATTAACAAATGGAAAATCACATGTTACGGATTATTCCAATGCATCACGCACTATGATTTACAATATCAGAAAATTGCAGTGGGATGAAAAACTTCTTAATGAGTTAAATGTTCCTAAGTCTATTTTACCAGAAGTAAAACCATCCTCTTCTAGATTTGGAATTTGGAATGTAAACGGAGTTGAGATACCAATCGCTGAGTAGCCGGTGATCAACAAGCTGCTTTGTTTGGTCAGGCTTGCTTTGAGCCAGGCATGGCAAAGAATACCTATGGCACCGGTTGTTTTATGTTAATGAATACTGGCACCACTATTCAAAAATCTAATAATGGATTGATCACCACCATTGCCTGGGGATTAGATGGAAAAGTAGAATATGCCTTGGAGGGTAGCGTGTTCATTGCTGGCGCAGCAGTTCAATGGCTACGCGACAGTATGCATATAATTGATCAGTCAAAAGATTCGGAATATTTTGCCACTAAGGCACTTGGTTCCAATGAAGTGTATGTGGTACCTGCCTTTGCGGGATTAGGAGCACCCTATTGGGATATGTATGCACGGGGTGCCATTTTCGGTTTAACGCGCGATACTGGCAAAGATCACATTATAAAAGCCACACTGGAATCACTAGCCTATCAAACCAAAGATATTCTTAATGCCATGCAGGAAGATGCCGGATTAAAACTGGCAAGTTTAAAAGTAGATGGCGGTGCATGTGCAAATAATATCTTAATGCAATTTCAGTCTGATATTTTAGGAACAGAAGTAGAGCGCCCCGAAGTAATTGAATCAACAGCCTTAGGAGCGGCTTACTTGGCGGGAATTGAGATTGGACTTTGGAAAAAACAAGATATTATTCGCAATAGAAAAATTCAGAAGCAATTCACTCCGGCAATGGATGACAGTACACGTACGAAACTTTATAAAGGTTGGCAGAAAGCTGTGAAGCGTACAATGGGATGGATTGATAATTGAATTCAAAATTAGCGCTACGTAATTTTTTTGAATCTTAGATCTTAAATTTTGAATCGAGAAAAAAATATACTGGATCTTGCCAACCATACTTTCGATCTGTTAATAATCGGAGGAGGGATTACTGGTGCCGGAATTGCTTTAGATGCCGCTTCGCGCGGATTAAAAACTGCTTTGGTTGAAAAGGATGATTTCGCCTCTGGCACAAGCAGCCGATCAACCAAATTAATTCATGGTGGTTTAAGGTACCTCAAACAATTGGAATTTGCCTTAGTAAAGGAAGTTGGTAGTGAACGAGCCATCGTTCATAAATTAGCACCCCATCTGGTTGTACCCGAAAAAATGTTATTGCCTCTCTATGAGCAACGCGGCCTGGGGTATTGGCTTACTTCCATTGGACTAAAAATATACGATTGGTTGGCTGGCGTTAAACCAGAAGATCAACGAAAAATGCTTACCCGTCAACAAACTTTGAATCACGAGCCTTTACTAAAATCGGATGATGTGCGGGGTGGTGCTGTCTATGCAGAGTATCGAACCGATGATGCCCGATTGACAATTGAAATTATGAAGTTGGCATCAACGAAAGGTGCTTGTGTTTGCAACTACATGCAAGTTGATGATTTTATATATGAGCAAAATAAAATCTGTGGAGTAAAAGCAAGTAATAGTATTACCAAAGAACTCTTGTTAATTAAGGCAACTATGGTTGTCAATGCCACCGGACCCTGGGTAGATAATTTACGATGGATCAATAATAGCAGGTACGGTAAATCGCTTCATTTAACCAAGGGTGTGCACATCGTTGTTCCCTTTCATCGGTTACCGGTGCATCAGGCCATTTATTTCGATGTGCCCGATGGCCGGATGATCTTTGCCATACCGCGCGGTCGTATTACGTATATTGGTACTACTGACACGGATTATAAGGGGATAAAGATAAAGTGTTAGCAACCAGAGAAGACGTGCAGTATCTGCTAAACGCAACCAATGAAACATTTCCAGCTATACTGTTAACGTTGGCCGATGTAGAATCAAGTTGGGCTGGTTTGCGTCCTCTTATTCATGAAGAAGGAAAATCCGCCTCTGAACTTTCGCGTAAAGACGAAATCTTTGAATCGGAAACCGGTTTGATTTCTATCGCAGGTGGAAAACTGACGGGCTATAGAAAAATGGCCGAGCGTGTGGTTGATAAAGTAATTGATTTACATTTCCACGGTCAAAAATTAGAAGAATGCAAAACCAGTGGGCTAACTTTACCAGGTGGAGATTTTCAAAATTACGGTGAAGTAAAAAAGTTAGAAGCCGAATTGGCTGCCAGATTAGGAGAGCTAAACCTTAGAGGGAATGAAGCTACTAATCTGGTTCATCTTTATGGACGCCAGGCCCTCATCCTTGTAGATTATTTAGAAAAGAATACAACTGAAAATCCAGAATGTGATTTGATACTGGCTAAGGCGTGGTTTTCTATTCACTATGAGATGAGTATTTATCCTCTTGATTTCATAACTCGAAGAAGCGGCTTGTTATTTTTTAATCGACCTAAAATAGCTCGTTGGCTAAATCCTGTGATTGATTATTTTGCACAGAAACTTCAGTGGTCAGCCGAGGAGCGAGCTGCGCAATTGGCAATCGTAACGGAAAGCCTCGAGAAAGTAATTAAATTTGAATAAATAATCTCTTCATTGTGAAAGTATTTCTTTTCTTAACAGGGCTCGTATTGCTTATTGGGGCAGAGATAGCACGGGTATATTTTATTATGCCCTTTCCGGGTAGCCAGATAGAAGACACCATTGATGTCGCTTACTTCCTTCACAATAACATACTCTGGATTCGGATCCTCGGCTGCCTCTTAATTGCCTATCCAGCCTATTGGTTTGTTAAAAAGGGTAAAGATGTTTACAAGTGGACAGCTATTGTTTTGTTAGCATTCTGGTTGGTAGTGGTGTATGCTTTTAACTTTCGTTTTCTTGCAGAAAAAATGTTTTATCAGCCAGAGAATATAATCTTGTTAAAGTCTGATGCTAATAAGATTCCTGATTTGAATTTAATCATCGGAGTTACAGGTAATGGTGAGGCTCGGGCTTATCCCATTGAAATAATTGGGTATCATCATCAGGTACGCGATACCGTAGCTGGCCAGCCTATAATGGTTACGTATTGCACGGTATGCCGAACCGGTCGTGTTTTTAAACCAGAAGTAAATGGTCAGCCAGAAAACTTTAGGTTAGTAGGTATGGATCACTTCAATGCTATGTTTGAGGATAGCCGAACTAAAAGCTGGTGGCGACAAGCGAATGGTGAGGCTATCGTAGGGCCTTTGAAAGGTGAAACTTTACAGGAGATCCCAAGTGAACAAATGACCTTGGCTTCCTGGTTAGTGCGCTATCCAGATAGTTTTATTTTACAGCCTGATAGTTTGTTTAAAAAACAATATGCTGGATTAGAAAAATATGATGAGGGCAAAGCCGAAGGTAAATTGGAAGGTACCGATTCACTTTCTTGGAAGGATAAGTCGTGGGTGGTAGGCGTGCAAGCAGGTTCTATCACTCGGGCATATGACTGGAATGATTTGAAAACCTACCGGGTAATAAATGATGAACTTGACGGAATACCCATCATCGTTGCCCTTCAGAACGACACCGCATCCTTCCACGTATGGAATCGGGTTGTGGGTTCCGATACTTTACAATTTCAGTATAACCTCTCTTTAAAATTGATCGTTGATACAAATACCCAATCCGTTTGGGATTGGACTGGAAAGTGTATTGAGGGGCCTTATAAAGATTCTACTCTTAGCAGCATGCAATCTTATCAGGAATTCTGGCACTCCTGGAAAACATTTCATCCAACCACAACTAAATACCTTTCTAAAATAGTGATACCAGATGAAAACTTTAAAAAAGTATATTCTTTCTACGCTGGCAATCTTGTTGTTTGCATGCACTAATCCGGTTAACGATTCTAAAGAGAATTGGATAACACTTTTTAATGGCAAAGACTTAAAGGATTGGATTGTAAAAGTGAATCATCATGAACCGGGTGTAAATTTTGGAAATACTTTTCGGGCTGAAGATGGAATGATCAAAGTCCGGTACGATCAATATGGAGATTTTAACGATCAGTTTTCACATCTTTTTTACAAAGTACCATTTTCTCACTTTCATCTAAAGTTTGAGTATCGGTTTGTTGGTGAGTTACAGCGAGGTGCGCCAGAATATACGCTATTAAATAGTGGGGTAATGTTTCATTCTCAGGATCCGCGAAGCATTTTAAAAGAACAGAACTGGCCCATATCTGTTGAGATGCAATTACTAGCGGGTTTAGATGATGGCAATCCAAGACCAACGGGTAATATGTGCTCTCCGGGCACGGAGATTGAATTCCAGGGAAAACTTTATGGATCCCATTGTTTGAATTCAAGCTCTCGCACCTTCGATCGCAACGAGTGGGTGCGGGGTGAGCTAATCGTGTTAGGCGATTCATTGATTACGCATATTATAAATGGGGATACCGTTTTACAATACAGTAAACCTACTATGGGTGGCGGTGTCGTGCAGGGATACGATTCTGCCATTTGGCAACCAGGCAAAGCTTTGACTTCAGGTTTCATTGCCCTTCAAAGTGAAGGTCAGCCCATTGATTTTCGAAATATTGTATTGTTGAATTTAGAGAAAAAACGATAAGAGTTTGCCATGATAAAAACCTGGTGGAAAGAGACTATTGGATATCAAGTTTACCTACTTATTTTTTCCTCGAGTGGCCGTAAGAAAAATGCTAATTGTTCTTAATTTCTCTAATGAGGTTGTTAACTTACCCACCAAGTAATTTATTGTAAGATGAATAATCTATGGGGAATTGATTTAGGAGGAACTAAAGTAGAGGGGGCCGTTCTTAAGTCGGCATCAGAGCCTGAGGTTTTATTTCGTGATCGCTTACCCACCGAGGGCGACAAGGGGTACGATCATATACTGGGGCAAATCAAGAAAGTAGTAGATAAAATGGAAGCAACCATGGGTTATAAGGCTTCCAAAATAGGAATTGCTACGCCAGGCACCTTGGACCCAGGCTTAGGGTTAATGAAAAATAGTAACTCCACGAGTTTGAATGGAAAGCCACTAAAGAAAGATCTCGAGAAATTATTAGGCGCAGAGCTATTTATGGCTAATGATGCCAACTGTTTTGCTTTGGCCGAAGCCAACATGGGTGCGGCTAAAGACCTTTATCCAAATGCAAAGGTAGTTTTTGGTGTAATAATGGGCACAGGCGTAGGGGGAGGAGTAGTGGTAGATGGTAAAGTAATTAACGGACTGCAAGGAATTGGCGGTGAGTGGGGCCATAATTTTTTAGATGCATCCGGAGGGGCTTGCTACTGCGGCAAGAGTGGTTGCGTGGAAAAAGTACTGGCAGGCCCTGCACTTGAAAAATTTTATGAATCAGTAAGTGGACAAAAAAGGAGTTTGAAAGAAGTGTACGCTAATTATAAGGCAGGTACCGATCCCCATGCTAAGCAAACGATGGAGCGGCTTACCCAATATTTTGGTTTGGCTCTTAGTGTTGTAATCAATATTCTGGATCCTGATGTAATTGTTATAGGGGGTGGGGTTGGCAACATTGACATTATCTATTCTGATGGAAGAGAATCTTTAAAAAAGTATATTTTTAATAATAGATTAGATACCCCTGTAATCAAACCGAAGTTGGGCGATAGTGCTGGTGTGTTTGGTGCAGCCTTTCTTGTAAATTGAAGTTGATAAAATATCTAACACAATGAAACGAATAGCAGTTGTTGGCCCAATTCCACGCGATCACATAGTTACGCATACAGGCGATTTGATTCAAAAATGGGGTTGTGTGACACATCCGGTTATCGCACTTTCTACTTTGGCTGGAAACGAACTTGAAATTATTCCGGTATGTCATCTTCGTTCGGTCGATCGTGATAATGTAGAAGAAGTGTTCAAAGGGTATAAAGGGATCAACCTTAAACACCTCACTACAGCCAATGATCAGGGAGATATTATAAGTTTGAGATTTGTAAATCAGAATGATCGCCTCGAGCGCCAAACAGGATTTATGGATCCGATATTACCTTCGGACATGTCAAGTCTGTTGGCCTGTGATTTATTTGTATTTATCCCTATTAGTGATTATGAAATTTCTCTGGAAACGCTAAAGTATTTGAAATCCAAAAGTAAAGGCACCGTTATCTTTGATGCGCATGGACCTACTACGGCTTGCCTGGTAAATGGTGAGCGTCAACGCAAATTTTGGATTGATCGTGACCAGTGGCTACCCTACATCGATGTATTGAAAATGAATTTGGAGGAGGCCCACGCCTCCTGGTTTAAAAAGGAATATGAAAGTGGAGATTTTTCAAGTGAAGAATTAGAGCGAGACGAAATTCGGGAGTTTGCCGATCACTGTTTGTCGATGGGTGTTAAATGTGTTTATGTAACGCTTGATTCGCGAGGTTGCCTTACCTATTTTAAAAAGAATGGGGAAACTGTTGAAGAACTGGTGCCCTCTATTAAAGTTGATAAAGTTATTGACACAACCGGATGTGGCGATTCGTTTGCCGGAGGTCTCTCTTATGGGTTGGTACAAAACCCAACCGATTATGTTAACGCAGCCAAATATGGAAATGCTTTTGGTGCTTTGCGAACACAAGGTAAAACGTTTGATGTTTTCAAGTCGCTGGAAGAAACGAATAAGATTATCGCCCAAGGGCATGTATAGATTTCTAACTTTTTTGAATAGCTAATAAATGATTCAAGCTGTAATTTTTGATCTGGATGGTGTAATTATCGACACCGCCCATTACCACTACATCGCATGGAAACGTCTGGCGAGTGAATTTGGAATAACTCTTACGCCTGTCCACAATGAAATGTTAAAAGGAGTAAGTCGATTACACTCCCTTGAAATCATTTTATCACTAGGAAATATCACCCTTTCTCAGGAACAGAAGGAACAGCTGGCCGAAAAAAAGAATACTTGGTTTGTGGAATATATCGAATCAATCCGACCCGAAGAAATTTATCCTGGAGTTCTTGATCTCATTCAAAATCTTCGAAAGAAGAAAATAAAAGTAGGACTTGCATCTAGTAGTAAGAACGCACCCCGGGTGATCGAGCTTTTGGGTATTGCAAAAGATTTTGACACGCTGATTGACGGCACTATGATTATTCATACGAAACCTGATCCGGAAATATTTTTACTGGCTGCACACCGATTAGGAGTCAACCCTGCCCATTGCCTGGTGTTTGAGGATGCAGAGGCCGGTGTGGAAGCGGCCCTCGCAGCTGGGATGAAATGTGTAGGCGTGGGCCAACAAAGTCATTTAGGAAAGGCAAACAAGGTGGTTGCGAATACCGGAGATTTTAATTTGAATGATTTAAGCACCCTATAGGCACATACTAAAATAATTAAGTTTTAAATTGATAGTAAACGGTTATGAAAGAATATCTGAAACATCACGAGTGGCATATCATAGAAGAAGGATTAAATCCTCATTATAATAAAATATCTGAAAGTGTATTTAGTCTGGGTAATGGTCGCATGGGGCAACGCGCCACCTTCGAAGAAGACTTTACTGGCGAAACGCTTCAAGGTAGTTATGTGGCCGGTATTTATTATCCCGACAAAACGAGAGTGGGCTGGTGGAAGAACGGGTACCCCGAATACTTTGCAAAAGTACTAAACGCACCTAGTTGGATTGAGATAAAAATAAAAATCGGAGATCAGATTCTTGATTTGGCCAAATGTAAAGTTGAGAATTTTACCCGGGTACTCGACATGAAGCAAGGTTTATTACACCGCACGTTTACCGCTCAGTTGCAGGATGGAAAAAAAATCAGCGTTGATTCAAAACGCTTTTGTTCCATGGCAGATGGGGAAGTAGGTGCTATCCGATATGAAATTACCCCGATAAATTTTTCCGCACCCATACAAATTACTTTACCTGTTGATGCCGATGTGGTAAATAAAGATTCCAATTATGATGAAAACTTTTGGGAAGAAGTAAGTAAAGAGCCTCAGCCAGGCTGGGCAATTGTAAATGATCAAACAAAGAAAACGTTTTTTCAAGTGTGCACCGGTATTCAGTACGAGATTCAATCAGAAGGAAAAAAAATTAACGCAAAAGTCACCACAAATTTCCGTGAAAAGTATGCAGATAATGTTGTCAGTACTGAACTGAAGCAAGGTGCCTCAATGGTAATTTACAAGTATGCGGCAGTACTTTCTTCCGAAAATCATGCTAAAGATCAATTAGTAAACCATTGTAAAGAAAAGCTCAAAGCAGCTGTGTCGGCTGGCTTTGATAAGCTATTTGCCGACCATGTTAAAATCTGGGCGCATAAATGGGAAGAGTGTGATATCACGATTGATGGAGATATAGCTGCTCAGCAGGGAATCCGATTTAATATTTTTCAGCTTACCCAAACCTATACCGGAGAAGATGAACGCCTTAACATCGGGCCAAAAGGTTTTACCGGAGAGAAATATGGGGGCAGTACCTATTGGGATACCGAGGCCTATTGTCTTCCGTTCTTTTTAAGTACAGCCGAACCGAAAGTTGCCCGAAACTTATTAGTGTATCGATATAAGCATTTAGAGAAGGCTATTGAGAACGCAAAGAAGCTGGGCTTTAAAGATGGTGCTGCGTTTTATCCATTCGTAACTATGAATGGTGAAGAGTGTCATAATGAGTGGGAAATTACTTTTGAAGAAATACATCGCACCAGCGCTATGGCGTATGCGATGCGCGATTACATCGAGTATACTGGAGATAAGGACTATCTAACAGAATTTGGATTGGAAGTTCTTATCGGTATCGCCCGATTCTGGAATCAACGGGTAAACTGGTCTGATGACAAATCAAAGTATGTAATCCTTGGCGTAACGGGTCCCAACGAATATGAGAACAACGTCAATAACAACTGGTACACAAATTATCTGGGTGCCTGGACATTGCGATTCGCGATAGATGCAGTAAACTTTGTTAAAACAACAAACAAAAAACGCTATCAAGAGATCATTGCAAAAACATCTTTTAAAGAGGATGAGCCAAGCCGCTGGCAACATATTTCAGATAATATGTATTATCCTCTTGATGAGAAACGAAAAGTGATTCTTCAACAAGACGGATTTCTTGATAAAGAATTGATTCCTGTAAAAGATCTCAAGCCAGAGGATCGCCCCTTAAATCAAAAGTGGTCGTGGGATAGAATTCTTCGTTCATGTTATATCAAGCAAGCGGATGTGTTACAGGGGATATTTTTATTTGAAGATGATTTCGATCTTGAAACAATCCGGAGAAACTTTGACTTCTATGAACCCATAACGGTTCACGAATCGTCTCTTTCTCCATGTGTTCACGTTATCCTGGCCAGTAAACTGGGATACAAGGAACAAGCCTATGAATTTTATCTTCGAACGGCCCGATTGGATTTAGATGACTACAACAACGACACGGAAGAAGGTTGTCACATTACCTCTATGGCTGGAACCTGGATGAGTTTGGTAAAGGGATTTGGTGGAATGCGCGTGCGCGAGGGTAAACTTCATTTTAATCCGTTCATTCCCGATCAATGGAAATCCTATTCATTCAGATTGGAGTTCAGAGATCGGGTGATTAAAGTAAAAATAAGCAGTGATAAAACAGAAACAATTCTGGAGCATGGCGAGCCATTAGAAGTGATAATGAATGGAAAGCCTGTTCTTTTGAAGAGTTGAGAAAAAAGCAGAAGCGATTTTTCAGTAACCCAATGGAAACTCTTAGGCTAAGAAAAAGTTGGAGCTAGCCCATTGCTTTCCTGTTCCCATTTTGCAAAGGCTTCTATTTCGTGTGTGGCT
Source organism: Flammeovirgaceae bacterium (assembly GCA_016709845.1). Taxonomy (GTDB): domain Bacteria; phylum Bacteroidota; class Bacteroidia; order Cytophagales; family Cyclobacteriaceae; genus ELB16-189. The sequence goes on from JADJMA010000063.1 coordinate 206,368, forward strand.
GCCTGAAACACCCAGGTTAAAATAGCCAGGTCATCGGTCAGTCCAATACCTAAAACAAAGTCGGGTATAATGTCAATGGGGTTAACAAAGTAGATAACAGCTGCTATTAAAAGGACCAAAAACTTGAAGGATCGCACCTGGTACTTACCCGTTGCATAAGCCCTTAACATTCTGCCTAAAAGCCAGAAATTATCATTTAGCACCTTTCCGGTTATTGATTTATTCGTTTTTTTGAGTTTGATACCAAGTTGAATCAGGAGGTTTAGTAACCGCCCTGGTTTACCTGCTATTCGGGTGGCCTGCTTCAGGGCAGCGTCAAAAAAGGCATTTTTGATCTTCATGAAGCCAAAACTAAGAATTGGTACTTAAAAGTTCATTATGTTCTGTCCTTCTTTCAAGACAAGCCTCAATAAATTTATAAATAAATTCATGAAGGAAGTCGTATTTTTTACGAAATTACCTCCTGCAACACTACCTAAATACTACTATGGAAACTTCTACAGAGTCTTTTATTGAAACCTGGGACCATTACCTAATACTGGGTTCGTACGTTTTTTTTGGTTTGGCTCTCCTTATCATTCTCTTTCATGAAGTGAAAGTAATAACCATAGCCAATGAAAAGGATCGATACGATTATGTGAATACTCATGAAATAAAGTATTTCTGGTATGCCATTATCGCATTTATGATTGGATTTGGCTTATACATCACGGCCACTATAACCCCGTTGTTTCCGGTAGATGATTCTTTGAAACTTTATATAAGTATTTTCTTCCTGGCGGGTATTATAGTAATCACCTATCTTATTCTTTCCAATGTGGTTAGTATTTTATATCCACGATTTTTGGAAAACCGTTTGGTTCGCATTCGTAATAAACCACGCAAATCATCGGCTGGCAATAGCATGCGTAAGTTAACTTCTCAGGAAGGTGAAGTTCATTTGGAAGGGGATCAGTTGGTCAAACAAAAAAGTACTATTCACTCGGCAGAGTATGATGTTTGGTTGGATGACAAAACCGGTGAGAAAAAGTTGAGCAGTACATGGCCTATCAGCATGCAGAAAAGTGTGGTGAATGTGGTTTCTATACGATGAAAATTGATACTGAGGAAATTGAAAAGCAACCTACGCAAACGGAAGACGGACTTTTATTGGAACACTACCGATGTAGTTACTGCAAGCATCGCGAAGCCAGGAGGTTGTTATTGCCGCTTTGTCGTCTAATGTAAAATCTTAATATCGAATATTTTAGGTTCTATAGACTACAGGTACTGCCTGAACTTGGCTTGTGGATGATCAAAATTAGCCACAGAATTCACTGATTAACTTGTGAATCTGTGGCTTTAGAATTTTTAAGGATGAGATTAACTATTGAGCAGCTTTAGTTCGGCTGCGCATCCAGAACAATAGAATGGTAAAGAGTACAATCAGGATCAAAGGAAAAATTACCATGGTACGAAGTGTATCCTGCCCGGCTGCCAACACAAGCGCATCGCCTTCTAATCCAGTAGCTGCTGCCTTCTCGGTTGCGCTGTCTATCCAGCCCCCAATAATGGGTTGCCAGATGGAAGTGGAGAACATACCAATGCCACCTACAATAGACATACCCAAGGCACCACTTAAAGGTATTTTTTCTGCCACAAATCCAATCATGTTTGGCCAGAAGTAGCAAACACCCATAGCGAAAAATATAGCTGCAACGTAGGCCATAGAACCTGTTTGCGTACTGAAGAGAAAAATTCCGATAGCAGTAAAAACTGCTGATCCCAGCAGCACACCCGTTTGATCAAACTTATGAACAAACTCACCGCCAAAGTATCTCCCCACAGCCATTAATCCGGTAACGAGCGCAAGGATAACCATAGGTTCAGCACCACTCTTTGACAATAAAAGCGATGTCCATTGCTGTGGTCCAAACTCAGAAATAGCTGTAATCGACATGCAAATAGCTATGAAAATGAAAAGCGGAGTAGCCATTGCTTTCAGGTTAGCTGTAAGAGACGTAACCTTATCACTATGTGGTTTTGGAAATACTTGTCCGTAGAACAGGTATGCATAAATTATGGTAGGGATAAGAATAATCCAGATTTGTGCCTCCCATCCCAAATTCATTTTTGTCATGAGTAGAGATACTAAGCTACCTACTACAATACCTCCCGGAAACCACATGTGGAAGCGATTAAGTAGCGTGTTCATCTGTTTCCCACTGTAGCCGTCTGCAATCATGGGGTTACAAGCTGCTTCTGTACATCCATTACCAATTCCAATGAACAATGTTGAAATCAATAAGCCTGTATATCCACCTGAATATATTGTTAAAAGAATTCCAAGAGTATGAGCAAAGAATGCAAAAATCATAATCCGCTTAGGGCCAATCGATCGGTAAAACACTCCTCCTATAACCATAGAAATAGGAAAGCCTATAAACCACATTTGGTTTATAAATCCAAGTTGCTTAGCGTTAAGGTGGAAAGCTTCTCCAAGTTGAGGGAGTATCCCTGCCCGGATGCTAAATGAGAAAGCCGTTGTTATTAAAGCAAAACAACTGGCGTAAAAAAGTCTGATATTAGTTTTATCACTCATACTTTGTTCGTTAAGGGGTTTGATTCTAAGGTTTTAGAAATATGAAATTAAAATGGAATGATTGCAAGAAGTTTGTGTTAAAAGGAGTAGCGGGGTCATAATTCAAAGGCGATACCTTTATTTTTTAGGGTTACATAAATTCGCTTATCAAACCTGTATAACCCTGCGGCTCGGTGCGAAACCTCTTTTTGTTTCTCGTCACATTTCTTTAGCAACTTCATTTTAGCAAGCTTCCTTCTAAAGTTGGATTTGTCGAGAGTCGTTTCAAGCACAGCTTCGTAAAGTTCTTGCAGTTGCAAGAGCGTGAATTTTTCAGGTAACAAATTAAAACCGATAGGTTCATGCCGTACTTTATGCTTCAGGTGTTGATAACCATATTTTAAGATAAGTTGATGATCGTAGGGGAGACCTGGTACTTTGTGCACACTAAACCATTTTGCATCCGATGCGGTAAAACCAGGAATCAAGGAGTAGTGCTCTTCTTTTACTAAAGCGAAATACGCAATGGTTACCACGCGCTTGGTTGGGTATCGATCGGGGTTACCAAAGGCTTTAAGTTGTTCTAAATAAATATTGCTTATTCCGGTTAACGAATAAAGCAATCGCTTTGCTGCTTCGTCTATACTTTCGCTATAGGTAATCCATCCTCCGGGCAACGCCCACTTTCCTTCGCTGATCCCTTCTCCATGTTTAATCAACAAAATATCCAACCGACTGTCCTTAAAGCCAAAAACAAGGCAATCAATGGATAAGGCATCAATAACTGAGTCTGACGTGTGGCTGGCGGTCATGAAAGAAAATATTAGACTAATATATGGTCATTTTGACCACAAGTAAATACTTTTGGTAAATAATTCGATTCTATGGCTGGCTTTCTTTTAGGTCTGGATATTGGGAGTTCATCGGTAAAGGCAAGTTTAGTTGCTATTGATTCTGGCCAAACTGTTGTGTCTGCACAATTTCCAGAAGAAGAAATGGAAATGATTGCACTGCAAAATGGTTGGGCCGAGCAAGACCCGGAAATGTGGTGGGAATATATTGTAAAAAGTATTCGGCAGTGTCTTAATAAATCTGGCGTAAAGCCGGAAAGCATAAAAGCGATTGGCATCGCCTATCAAATGCATGGACTGGTCGCTGTGGATTCGGAGGGTAAACCTGTTCGGTCCTCTATTATCTGGTGCGACAGTCGCGCAGTTTCATTAGGCGAAAATGCTTTCCATAAATTGGGAGAAGAGTATTGCCTCTCTCATTTTCTTAACTCTCCAGGAAATTTTACTGCCTCTAAACTAAAATGGGTAAAGGAAAATGAGCCCGAGGTGTATAAAAGAATTTATAAAATCATGTTGCCAGGCGATTATATCGCTTTCAAACTTTCAGGTGAGATGGTTACCAGCGATAGTGGTTTATCAGAAGGTATTTTTTGGGATTATAAAAATTCAGATATAGCCTACTCACTTTTAAAGCACTATGGAATTGACGCGGCTCTTCTTCCAACCATTAAATCGGTTTTTTCAATTCAGGGAACCCTTACAGCGAAGGCGGCATCCTTAACGGGATTAAAGGAGGGTACGCTTATCTCATACCGTGCGGGAGATCAACCAAATAATGCGTTTTCATTGAATGTTTTGAAACCAGGAGAAACCGCGGCAACAGCTGGAACATCAGGTGTGATTTACAGTGTAACGGATCAAAATGCGTATGACATCAAATCCAGAGTGAATACTTTTATCCACGTAAGTAACTCGGCCAAGTTAAAACGGAATGGCGTATTACTTTGCGTGAACGGGACGGGTATTCTTAACAGTTGGTTACGAAAGAATTTTAAAAGTGGCAACCCATTGGATTATCAACAAATGAATGAACTGGCAGCTAACGCACCTGTAGGGGCTACTGGTTTTATTGATGTTACCTTTCGGGAATGGTGCCGAGCGAATACTTGAAAGCAAAAGCATTCAATCTTCCTGGCATGGATTAGATTTCAATAGACACACACAAGCACATGTTTTTCGGGCTGCGCAGGGAGGTATTGTGTTCGCGTTAAAATATGGTTTTGAAATTCTTCAAGCCATGGGTATCAAGTCGAGCGTGATCAGAGCCGGCCATGCAAATATGTTTTTAAGTCCGGTGTTCAGGCAGGCCTTTGTCAATACGATGGGAGTACCACTCCAATTATATGATACCGATGGAGCGAAGGGTGCTGCTCTGGGTGCGGGTGTTGGAGCCGGAATTTATTCTGATTTTAGTGAGGCCTTTCAGGGATTAAATCAACTACATGAAGAGATGCCCGAAGTCGCCAGCAGTAAAAGTTATGATGAAGCCTATTCACAATGGAAGGAAATTTTGATAAGTAAATTGGAACAATAAACTAACATATCATGAAAGTTATCAGAGGGAATAAAGAATATTTTAAAGGCGTACGTGCCATTAAGTATGAAGGAAAAGAATCGGATAATCCGCTGGCGTTTAAATTCTACAATTCTAAAAAGAAAGTAGGTAAGAAAACCATGGAGCAACACATGCGTTTTGCGATAGCTTACTGGCATACCTTCTGTGGCACTGGGGGCGATCCGTTTGGTCCGGGTACTAAAAACTTTCCCTGGTCAACTGCGGGTGATTCTGTGCAGCGCGCAAAAGATAAAATGGATGCTGCATTTGAGTTTATTACAAAAATAGGAGCGCCTTTTTATTGTTTCCATGATTATGACTTGGTCGAAGAGGCGCCTACACTTAAAGAATCAGAAAAGCGACTACGCGTTATTGTAGATTACGCAAAGGAAAAACAAAAAGCATCGGGTGTAAAACTTTTGTGGGGTACCGCAAATTTATTCTCAAACCCGAGGTATATGAATGGCGCAGCAACCAACCCTGATTTTAATGTGGTTTGCTATGCAGCCAATCAGGTAAAGAATGCCATTGATGCTACGATTGAATTAGGTGGCTCCGGCTACACTTTTTGGGGTGGGCGAGAAGGATATATGTCGCTTCTGAATACAGACATGAAGCGTGAGCAAGAACACCTGGCGCGATTTCTTCATATGGCGCGTGACTATGCAAGAAAAAATGGATTCAAGGGGTCGTTTTATATAGAACCAAAACCCATGGAGCCCAGTAAACATCAATATGATTTTGATGCAGCCACCTGTTTATCATTTCTTCGCCAGTTTGATTTGATGGACGACTTCAAACTCAACATCGAAGTTAACCATGCCACCCTCGCAAGTCATACGTTTGATCACGAACTACAGGTAGCTGCTGATGCAGGCGTATTAGGAAGCATTGATGCCAACCGGGGCGACAATCAAAATGGTTGGGACACGGATCAGTTTCCAAATAATCTGTACGAAATAACCGAGGCCATGCTGGTTATTCTACAGGCCGGTGGGTTTAAAACGGGTGGCATAAATTTCGATGCTAAAACCAGAAGAAATTCGACCGATCTGGCCGATATATTTTACGCGCATATTGGAGGTATGGATACTTTTGCGAGGGCGCTTCTTGCAGCACACGCAATTTTAGAAGATGGTGAATACCTTAGACTGAGAAAGGACCGATATGCTTCATTCAATACTGGAAAAGGCAAACAATTTGCGCTAGGTAAATTGAATTTGAGTGGCTTGAGCGTGTTGGCGCATCGTAGAGGTGAGCCGGAGCAAATCAGTGGACGACAAGAGTATTTAGAAAATATTCTAAACAAGTTTATATAAGACCATTAAAAATGTTCGCAATCGTTTTCGCTAAAGAAAATTGACTATTTTACGGAAATACGAATTATCCTTAAATTCCTATATTTAATCGAGAATGAATAGAAAATTACGCATGGGTATGGTTGGTGGAGGTAAAGATGCTTTCATCGGATCGATTCACAGACTGGCTGCTAATATGGATGGCCTAATTGAAGTGGTGGCTGGTGCACTGAGTGTGCATCCAGATGTAGCCAAAGAGAGTGGAAAGATGTTGTTTCTTCAGGACGATCGAACCTATACTTCTTATGAAGAAATGATGGAGAAGGAGAGCAAGTTGCCCGCAGATAAGAGAATTGATTTTGTAACAATCGTTACTCCGAATTTTGCGCACTTTGCTCCGGCCATGTTGGCATTAGAAAATGGATTTCATGTTGTGATTGAGAAGCCAATAACTTTTACCATTGAAGAGGCCCGTCAGTTAAAAAAGAAAGTGGATGAAACGGGTTTGATTTTATTGCTTACCCATACGTATTCGGGATATCCCATGGTAAGGCAGGCTCGCGCCATGGTTAAAGAAGGCATACTCGGAAAAATCCGTAAGGTATACGTTGAATATCCACAGGGTTGGTTGAGTAAGATGAGTGAGCGTGAAGGCAATGCTCAGGCAGCCTGGCGTACAGATCCAAAAAGATCGGGTAAGGCTGGTGCAATGGGAGACATTGGTACTCACGCAGCGCACCTGGCAGAGTTTATTACGGGTTTAAAAATTACGCATCTCTGTGCAGACTTAAATGCCATGGTTCCGGGCCGTGCCTTAGATGATGATGGTAACGTGCTTTTAAAATTTGATAATGGAGCTGCCGGTGTTTTGATGGCATCGCAAGTGGCCGCTGGAGAGGAGAATGCACTTAAGATTAGAGTTTATGGTGAGCATGGTGGTATAGAATGGACACAGCATGAACCCAATACATTACTGCTTAAGTGGCTGGATAAACCAACTCAGATCTTGCGTGCCGGCACCAATGGATATATCTGTGACGAAGAAAAGTTGAATGCGCGCACTCCGGCCGGTCACCCGGAAGGATATCTTGAAGCTTTTGCAAATCTTTATCGCAATTTTGCACTGGCATTATCGGCCCGTATCGATGGTACCAAAACACCAGCGCTTGTTGATTTTCCTTCGGTAGAGGATGGAATACGGGGTATGGCCTTTATCGATAGTGTGGTAAAGAGTGGACAAAGTAAAGAGAAATGGACACCTTTTGAAGTTTAGAAGTTATGCAAACACTTAAAGGACCTGGAATATTTTTAGCTCAGTTTATGAGCGATGAGGCACCCTTCAATAATCTAAAGTCAATCTGTAAATGGGCCGCATCGCTTGGCTATGTAGGTGTACAGATTCCTACCTGGGATGCCCGGTGTATCGATTTAAAGCGAGCTGCTGAAAGCAAAGACTATGCTGATGAAATTCGTGAGACCGTTGAATCGTGTGGATTGCAAATCACAGAATTGTCTACACACCTGCAAGGACAATTAGTAGCGGTTCACCCTGCATACAATGTTATGTTTGATGGGTTTGCTCCGAAGTCAGTTCATGGTAAACCAAAAGAACGCACAGCGTGGGCTGTTGATCAATTGAAGTTGGCCGCCAAGGCAAGTAAAAATTTAGGATTGAATGCGCATGCTACTTTTTCGGGTGCTTTGATGTGGCATACGGTTTATCCATGGCCACAACGCCCTGCCGGTCTTGTTGAAGATGGATTTAAAGAATTGGCAAAACGTTGGTTGCCGATCTTAAACGCCTTTGATAAACAAGGTGTGGATGTGTGCTATGAGATTCATCCCGGTGAAGATTTGCATGATGGCATAACCTTCGAGCGTTTCTGGGAAGCAACCGGTAAACATACCCGTGCCAATATCTTGTATGACCCAAGCCACTTTGTATTGCAGCAACTTGATTATCTGAAATACATCGACTTCTATCATTCTTTCATTAAGATGTTTCATGTGAAGGATGCTGAATTTAATCCTACTGGAAAAAGTGGTGTGTATGGAGGATTTCAGGATTGGGTGGACAGACCCGGACGTTTCCGTTCGTTGGGCGATGGGCAAGTGGATTTCCAATCCATCTTCTCAAAGCTTGCTCAATATGATTATAAAGGTTGGGCGGTGTTAGAGTGGGAGTGTTGTATCAAGCATCCTGAACAAGGGGCAGAAGAAGGAGCGCCCTTTATTAAAGATCATATTATTAGAGTAACAGAAAAAGCATTTGATGATTTTGCTTCAACAGGAAAAAATCCATCGTTAAATAAGAAAGTATTAGGAATTATAAACTGAAATTATCGGTTGTAAGTTTTATCGCTTTGAGTAGGTAGACGCTTTATAAAGAACAACAAACTAAATTTAATAAATATGAAAACTCTAAAATCAATTTGCCTGATAGTTGTACTAACAATCGGCTTAGCAGCATGTGGCTCAAAAAAGGAAGCCACCACCACCGCGACTGAAGACTATGGCACGCCAGATGAAAGTGGCCAGAAAATAGCTTCTGTAGATGCCATCACACAAGGAGAATCACTTGTTAATGCCAGTGATTGTAAGACCTGTCACCATCGAAACGATAAATTAATTGGCCCTGCACACCTGGATGTTGCCAAAAAATATGATTTCACAGCTGCCAACGTAACTCTTCTGGCTGATAAAATAATCAATGGGGTAGTGGAGTTGGGGCGAGTACCAATGAGTCCACACCCTGACATTACCAAGGAAAATGCAGAGAAAATGGCTAAGTATGTTTTGTCCCTTGACGGAGAAAAAGAACATTAATAATGAAGCAATATTTGGCCGTTAGCATTCTTTCAATTTTTTCGATTGCCGCCTTTGCACAAAAAGCAAATACCCTAACGGCACAGGAAAAAAAAGAGGGGTGGAAATTATTGTTCGATGGTAAAACCACAACCGGTTGGCGCAATTTTAACAGCGATAAGATTAATCCCGGATGGAAGGTAGCTGATGGTACACTTTATCTAGATACAACTAAGGTTAATGGAAAAGGAGTTGCTGCCGGAGATATTGTTACCGTTGACGAGTACGAAAATTATGAATTGTCAATTGACTGGAAGATTCAGGCATGTGGTAATAGTGGAGTTATTTTTAATGTTCAGGAAGGCAGCAAATATACGGCCAGCTACCAGACTGGCCCTGAGATGCAGGTGTTGGATAATGCTTGCCACCCCGATGCGAAAATCATCAAACACCGCGCTGGTGATTTATATGATTTGATTTCATGTTCTACGGAAACGGTAAAGCCAGCAGGAGAATGGAATCAGGCCAAACTAATCGCGAATAAGGGGCATTATACGTTTTGGCTCAATGGAGTTAAGACTGTTGAGTTTGACATGGGTACGCCTCAATGGAATGAAATGGTGGCTGGAAGTAAATTCAAAAACATGCCTGACTTCGGAAAATTTACAAAAGGAAGAATTGATTTACAGGATCATGGTAACATGGTGTCCTTTCGCAACATCAAAATAAAAGAGTTAAAATAGAGATCACTTGTCGAAAGAGGTTATCAGATCATCATGAAGAAATTATTTCCTGTAGTAATTCTACTTGTATTCTTATTCTCGTGTTCTAAAGACAAGCCTAGCGTGCTTGTCTTTTTTAAAACAGAAGGCTATCACCATGAGTCCATAGCGGCCGGTAAAGCAGCGCTCTTAAAAATGGGTGCTGAAAAAGGATTCGTAGTTGATACGACAGACTCTGCAGATGCGTTTACCGAAGAGAATTTAAAGAAATATAATGCAGTTGTTTTTTTAAGCACTACGGGTGATGTATTGAATCAAGCCCAGCAAAATGAATTCATGCGATTCATTCAGGCAGGGGGAGGTTATTTAGGTATTCACGCTGCTACGGATACAGAGTATGATTGGTGGTGGTATGGAAAGTTGGTGGGCGCTTATTTCTTAAGTCACCCCGAACAGCAAGAAGCTAAGTTTGTAAAAGTAGCACCCTTTGGTAATGGATTGAATTTGCCAGACGAATGGATGCGAAAGGATGAGTTGTATAACTATAAAAAATCTCTCCGGATATTAACGTACTCTATAAGTTAGACGAAACCTCTTATAAGGGTGGAACTAATGGAGACAATCACCCGATTGCCTGGTATCATGATTTTGATGGGGGCCGCTCATTCTATACGGGTATGGGCCACACGGACGAGTCGTATGTTGATCCGCAATATTTAGATCATGTGTACCAAGGATTGGTTTATGTGATGGGCAAGAGCAAACCTGATTTTAGTAAAGCCCGCGCAAAGAAAACACCTGAAGCAAACAGATTTACAAAAGTTGTGTTGGGTTATAATTTAGATGAACCAACGGAAATGGCGATTCTGCCAGACAGCCGAATCATTTTCATTGAGCGAAAGGGAGCGGTAAAACTTTACGATCCTAAGACCGACACAATCTCTGTGATCAATACATTTAATGTTGGGACAAAGTTTGAAGATGGGATGTTGGGCATTACGACCGATCCGGATTTTGAAAAGAACAAGTTGATTTACATCTACTACGCGCATCCTGAAAGATCAGCAAACGTGTTATCGCGATTTGTTTTTGATGGAACAAAAATCGATCAGGCTTCAGAAAAGGAAATACTGGAAGTAGTTACACAACGCGAAACATGTTGCCACACTGGTGGATCATTAACTTTTGGTCCTGGAAGAAATTTATTTCTTTCCACGGGCGATAACACAAAGTCCGTTTGAGTCGGACGGATATAGCCCGGCTGACGCACGTGCAGGACGATCTCCGTTTGATGCCATGAAATCTTCATCGAACACAAATGATTTGCGTGGAAAAATTTTACGCATCCATCCCGAACCAGATGGAACCTATACAATCCCGGAAGGAAACCTTTTCCCGAAAGGTGAAGAAAAAACCCGACCTGAAATTTATGTAATGGGTAACAGGAATCCATATCGAATTTCAGTTGATCAAAAAACCGGATTCTTGTATTGGGGCAAATAGGGCCAGATGCTGGTAACGATAGCGAAGAACGTGGCCCACGTGGTTACGATGAAGTGAATCAGGCACAAAAGCCGGGGTATTTTGGCTGGCCTTTATTTGTTGGTGGAAACTATGCTTATGCTAAATATGATTTTGAAACAAAGACAGTAGGGGCCAAAGCTGATGTTAATAAACCAATGAACACATCACCAAACAATACGGGTAAAACTGAATTGCCTCCGGTGAGTCCGCCATTCGTATGGTACCCCTATGCGGAGTCGCCCGATTTTCCATTGGTAAAAACCGGTGGCCGCAATGCGATGGCAGGTCCTGTTTACTATTCTGAAAACTTTAAAGGAAAGGCTGAGGCGTTTCCTGATTATTTCGATGGTAAACTGTTGATGTATGATTGGATGCGCAACTGGATGCGGTTAGTTACTATGAATGAGAAAGGCGCTATCATGGACATTGAGCCATTTATGGATAACATTCAATTCAATAATACTATTGATATGGCTTATGGCCCGGATGGAAAATTATACACGCTTGAATATGGAACTAAATGGTTTGCGCAAAACATGGATGCCCGCTTATCGCGGATTGATTATAATGGTGGCAACCGCCCACCACAAGCTGAGTTAAAGGCAAACAAGGTTTCAGGAGCTATTCCATTAGCAGTTAATTTTTCGGCTGGCGAAAGTTCTGATCCGGATGGTGATGCTGTAACCTATGAACTTGAAATTAAAGATGAAGTTCTTAAAGCAACAGCAACAAATTTTAGTTACACCTTTGATAAGCCCGGAATCTATCACCCAAAATTGATCGCAACAGATTCTAAAGGAGCAAAATCTACAACCGAAGTAACCATCATCGCAGGCAATGAACCCCCGGTAATTGATGTTACCGTGAGCGGAAATCCAGATTACTTTTTACCGGGTGGCTCGATCGATTATAAAATTTCAGTTACCGACAAAGAAGATGGATCAACAACCGATGGCAAGATTGCTGCAGGACGTGTTTTAACTACACTTGATTTTCACCCGCAAGGTTATGATGTGACCAAAATTGCGCAAGGGCATCAACGCTCAGAATTGCCGGGTAAATTATTGATTACTGAAAGCGATTGTAAATCGTGTCACTTAACCGATGAAAAATCTGCTGGGCCAAGCTTCCGAGATGTAGCCAAGCACTATGCGAAGGATGTAAAAGCAACAGAGGTGTTGAGTAATAAAATCATGAATGGTGGCTCAGGAGTTTGGGGCGAAATAGCGATGGCAGCTCATCCACAATTGTCGAAGGAACAAACTGACACAAATGGTAGAATATATTCTTTCCTTGCGCGTGAAGAAAAGATTAAAGTTTACCACTTGCTGGGAAGACAAACTTTGCGATTGTGCCACCTCCGGGCCCCGTTGCAACTTCAGCGTATGTGCTTACTATTACGTATGAAGATAATGGCGCCAATGGCATGCCTTCGTTATCAACCACAAAACAAGTTTTCTTTAAAGCACCGATCCTCAATGCAAATAATGCGACCGACTTAACAGGTGGACTGAGAATTTCAAGCGCGGCAGGTTTTAATTTTTTGACAATGTGAAGAATAATTCTTCAGCCACCTTTAAAGGGGTTGACTTATCAAGGGTTGGTAAACTTAATCTAATGATCGTTGAACAAGCAAGTTCTAAGGGTGGTGAAGTGGAAGTATGGCTGGATTCTAAAACTGGAACAAAATTAGGAAGTGTGAATTTTGCAAACGCTCCTAAAATGGAAGTTCAGCCAGGAATATTTATGAGACCTGGTAGCATTTCGATATCAGCGACCTCTGGTAAGCATGATATAGTACTTGTATTTAAAAATGATAAAGCCGGTGAAGGTGATTTATTTACCCTCAATCAGCTGTCATTAGCGAAGTAAACCCTTAACAATAAAATTTATGGATCGCAGAAAATTTATTCAGACATCCGCTATTGCTACTGCCGGGATGCTTACGCTGCCTTCGATCTTTGCGGAAGCGAAAGGGAAGAGAGCAATTGGCTTGCAGTTATATACCTTGCGGGATGTGATTATGAACGATGTAAAAGGTACGCTGGATGCCGTAGCATCGTGGGGTTACACAGAAGTGGAAACCTACGGCTATGACGATGGTAAATTGTTTGGTTTGCCGGTGGCAGAGTTTAGTGCACACCTGAAAGGCCTTGGCGTAAAAGTAGCGAGTGGCCATTATGGAATAGATTTACTTTCAAATAATTGGGATAAAGCCTGCGAGGATGCTCAATTAATGGGACAAAATTATGTGGTAGTTCCGTGGTTAGATAAAAAATATTATAGTTCCTTAGATGAATTGAAACGCACGTGCAATACAATTAATAAAGCTGCATTGGTAGCAAAAAAGCACAAGCTTAAAATGGGGTATCACAACCATGCTTTTGAGTTTGAACAAGTGGAAGGAAAAGAGATATTCGATGTTTTGCTGGACGAGCTCGATCCGAAATTGGTGGCTATGGAAATGGATTTGTATTGGGTGGTAAGAGAGCCAATCAGGATCCATTCAAATATTTTGAAAAGTATCCGGGCCGATTTGAATTGTGGCACGTAAAGGACATGGATAAAAATAATCGCGAGAACAATGCGGATGTGGGAACAGGATCCATCGATTTTACTAAACTATTTAAGGCAGCCAGAAAATCAGGTATGAAAAATTCTTTGTAGAGCAGGAGACGTATCCTTCCAGCCCAATGCGCAGTGCGGAGAATAGTGCAAAGTATATGAAAACGATTCTTTAGAATAATTGACAATTAGAAAATTGACAAGCTAATTCCCTTCGTTGATCGTTTTTTTATCAACTGTTTAATTGTCAATTGTTTCAATTTTATTTTTCTGAGCCAACGTGATTAAATTCAATTGCATTTTATTTCTACTAATCACAGTTAACACCTACGCGCAGCAGATCACTCAAACTGTCACAGGTAGTGTACGGGATGTAATCACAGGATCACAATTATCAGGTGCAAATATTTCTGTATTCGAAAAGGAAAATTTAGTAAGGGGTGTTTCATCCAATGAGCTAGGAAAATTTTCACTCACCCTGGCTCCGGGTCGGTATCGGGTGCAAGTTTCATTTACAGGTTATTTATCAGGCGAGCAAGAACTTTTAGTCATAGCGGGAAAATCATCCCTGCTTGATGTTGCATTACAAGAATTACCGACTGTGCTGGATGAGGTAATGATAAGCCCCGAAGCATTTTCAGTTGCGGGTGTTACTTCACTTTCTGTTGAAAAGACGTTGCGGGTTCCGGCAAACTTCTTTGACCCGGTTCGCATGCTTACATCGTACCCGGGCGTGATTGCGACTAATGATCAGGCAAATTCAATATCGGTAAAAGGCTATTCCCCCAACGGAATACTGTGGCGTTTGCAAGGGTTGGATATTGTTAATCTAATCATACGGCTAATGCCGGTACGCTTAGCGACAAGCCAACCGTAAGTGGGGGCGGGGTTAGTATGCTCAGTGCGCAAGTTCTGAATAAAACAGATTTTTATTCAGGCAACCTGCCCCCACGCTATGGTAATGCGTTGTCTGGTATTATGGACATGTCGCTGCGTACGGGTTCAACGGAGAAAATGCAATATACAGCACAGGCAAGTTTGATTGGACTTGATTTGGCTGTCGAAGGGCCAATCAATAAAAGTAAACAGAGTTCTTTTTTGGTTAACTATCGATACTCAACTGTGGGATTACTTTCTCAAATGGGTGTAGACTTTGGTGACGAGACGATCAACTTTCAGGATATTTCTTTCAACCTTAATTTCCCTTCGAAACGCAACGGTAATCTTTCTGTATTTGGCTTTGGTGGGTTGGGTAAAAACTTTTTTGATGCAAAGCCTGAGAGTGAATGGAAAGAAGAGAAAGATCGGTATACAATAGATTATGCAGGCTCGGCCATGGGTTTAGGATTTGTAAATCAATTTAAACCAGGTTGGGCTTCTGTTAGTTTAGGTGCATCCATTTCGGCTCAGGATCAAACCCGCACTTCCGAAAGTGTGCTAGTGCCTTATCCCCATCTGTCTTCAGAGTATTATAATTCTAATAGACAGATTATTTCCTCATTTTTGAAGGTGACCCATAAGCTTTCAAATAAAGGAATACTTGAAGCGGGTGTTACGTCTAGTTATTTAGATAATACCATGGATGTATCTACTGTTTCCCAGGTATTACTTTATGAAATTTACACACCAAACGTGAGTGGCACCGTAGCGGGATTATTGTTGCAACCCTATTTTAATTGGGCTCAATACTTTGGTGAGTTTAATCTGAATGCGGGAATCCGATACGTAAATTACACATACAATCAAAGTGATTCTTGGGAACCAAGAGTAAGTCTAGCCAGAAATGTGTCAAGCAATTTATTTACAATTTCTTATGGACGCACCAGTCAAGTTCAACAAACCCAGACTTATATCACCGAAGGCAATGCAAATTTAGCCCTCACGAAAAGTGATCAGTTTACTTTTGAATGGAAACGGAAATTCAATACAAACTTGAATGTAGTTTCATCCGTATTCTATCATCATTTGAACGATGTGCCGGTCTTTCCAGGAAATCCTATTTATTCATTGATTAATCAGTGGGAAGACTTTCCAGCTGCAAATCTGGTGAGTAAAGGAGAAGGTAGAAATTACGGGCTAGATGTGTATGTGGAAAAACGTTTTTATGGGGATTTATATTTTATGATTTCAGGCGCTTATTATCAATCACAGTTTAAAAATCCAGATGGCATGTACATGGACTCAAGGTTTAATGGAAATTTTACCAGTAGCTTTTTAACGGGTAAAGAATGGAATAAGAAGAATAAAGTTTTTGGTGTGCATGCCCGCGTTCTGTATTCAGGAGGTTTGCGACAGCTGCCTGTTAATCAAAATATTTCTGAATATGTCGGAACAACGTTTTACGATTTTTCAAATGGGTATAGTGTTAAGTATCCAAACTATTTCCGTCCTGATTTGCGTGTGAGTTGGCGTAAAAACAAGCCTGGTTATACACGAACCTTGTCAATCGATATCCAAAATGTAACAGGCCGACAAAATGTTGCCTACTATTATTACGACACGCTCCTGCAGGAGGTGAAAATTAAATATCAGCTCGGGCTTATTCCTGTTATAGCCTATCGGGTCGATTTCTGATAAAAATCATGAATTTCAACCGTTTGTAAGCTTTATTTTGAAGCTTGGGCTGCGTACTTTGTCTCGAAATAAATCCTCACTCAAATGACTGTTACTGATAATAAAAATTATGCTGTAGATCATGCTGCACTGCTTGCCTGGGTAAATGAAATTGCCTCTTTGTGCACGCCCGATAAAATCCATTGGTGCGATGGATCGACAGCCGAATACAATAACCTTTGTGAAGCCCTAGTGACCAAAGGAACATTCATTCGTTTAGATCAGCCAAACGTCCTAATAGCTTTGCCTGCTTTAGTGACCCAAGTGATGTGGCTCGCGTTGAAGATCGCACTTACATCTGTTGCAAAAGAAAAGAAGATGCCGGGCCAACCAATAATTGGGTAGAGCCGAAGGAAATGACGCAAACTTTACATCCACTTTTAAGCGGGTGCATGAAAGGTCGCACGATGTATGTGATTCCGTTTAGTATGGGACCGGTTGGATCTGACATTTCGCAAATCGGAATTGAAATTACTGACTCGGAATATGTAGTCGTGAATATGCATATCATGACACGCGTAGGTAAACGAGTGATTGAAACATTAGGTAGTGATGGTGAATTTGTGAAATGTTTGCACACTGTGGGTGCACCGTTAAAAGCCGAAGAACAAGATGCCAGGTGGCCAACAAATGCAACTACTAAATATATTGTTCATTATCCGGAAGACCGTTCAATTGTTTCTTATGGCTCCGGTTATGGGGGAAATGCCTTATTAGGTAAAAAGTGTTTTGCGTTACGCATTGCTTCGGTAATGGCTAAAGAAGAAAACTGGTTGGCTGAGCACATGCTGTTGTTAGGAGTTGAAAGTCCGGATGGCCAGAAAAATTATTTAGGAGCTGCCTTCCCCAGTGCCTGCGGTAAAACAAACTTTGCTATGTTGATTCCACCAAAAGCTTTAAATGGTTGGAAAGTAACTACAGTAGGCGATGATATCGCTTGGATAAAACCGGGTAAAGACGGCCGCATGTATGCGATCAACCCAGAAGCGGGCTACTTTGGTGTAGCACCTGGCACGAGTGAAAAAACAAATCCAAATGCAATGGCTACCATTGCTAAGAATACCATCTTCACCAACGTTGCCATTACGGAAGACAATGATATCTGGTGGGAGGGAATGACCAAAGAGCCACCTAAAAATTTAACAGATTGGCATGGAAAAAAATGGGATCCATCGTTGGGTAAACCAGCAGCACATCCCAATGCACGCTTTACCGCACCAGCATATCAATGTCCGTCTATCGATTCGGAATGGGAAAACCCGGAAGGTGTATTGGTAAGTGCCTTTATTTTTGGCGGTCGAAGAAGCACAACTATTCCGTTGGTATATCAATCCAGCAATTGGGCCTATGGTGTTTACTTAGCTGCAACCATGGGCTCGGAAACAACAGCCGCTGCATTTGGTGAAGTTGGGAAGGTGCGCAGAGATCCATTTGCTATGCTGCCGTTTTGTGGTTACCACATGGGCGATTACTTTAATCATTGGTTGCAGTTTGGAAGAAACCTGCAAGCACCACCGCGCGTGTTTGGGGTAAACTGGTTTCGTAAAGATGCTGAAGGTAAATTTATATGGCCGGGCTTTGGCGAAAACATGCGTATTTTAAAATGGATTGTGCAAAAGATCAGAGGCGAATCCAATGCAGTGGAAAGTCCTATTGGCTGGATGCCGACTTATGATGATATTGACTGGAAGGGTTTGGATTTTACACCCGAGCAATTTGAAGCGATTATGAGTATTGATCGGGAAGAGTGGAAAGCGGAGTTGTTACAACATGCCGAACTGTTCGAGCGCATGTACGATAAGCTTCCCAAAGAATTTATCTTCATGCGTGAGTTAATGCTCTCCAGTTTGTGGCGCTCCCCGGCTAAGTGGAAGTTGGAGCCCGGAACGGTATTAAACTATCAGGTATTGAAAGTTATTAAATGAGACCTCTTCTTGTGGCAGGCAAGCGGAATCTTATCTTGTTTGCAAACAGGACTAATATTTAGATCGCGGTCTCGTTTAAGTGAGACTAAATATTAGTGTTTAGTCTGCTCGCCCACGATAGCCGTGAAAATTATAAAGTTGATGTCACATGGTTAAGACCTGACTGATTTTATTAGGAACTAAGTATCTTCATGTTAACATCAACAGAGTTAGTCAGGTTGCAAAATCTGGCTTCAAAAGAGGGCATCATCGAATTTATATAAAAATTGAAACTAAGTTGTTTATCGGAAGCGGTGGAGTTGAATTAAGTTGCAATCAAATTCAAACGATATGAATACGAAATTGGTAATCAATTTATTTTCAACAGGCGTTCTACTTGTTGCGTTAATCTTTGCGAATACCAACAGTTCTGCTCAATCAGCTCAGCGTTACTTGCTTGCCTTATCAAAGTCCGATCACAACCTAGCCATCATCGATCCAATTACACTGAAGATTCTTGGGCGCGTTCCGGTGGGACCCGATCCTCATGAAATAATAGCCTCATCGGATGGCAAGACCGCGTATGTTTCCAATATGGGGCGTGGCTTTCATGAGATGAACGTCATTGACATCATTGCCCAAAAGGCTTTGCCAAACATTGATACAAAGTCTTTCATAGGTTTACATGGTCTCGTATTCGTTGGCGGAAAGATTTGGTTCACCGCGGAGGGCTCAAAATCGATCGGTCGCGTGGACCCCACAACAAAAGAAATTGATTGGAGTATGGGCACCGGTCAGGATAGAACGCACATGATTTATGTTACGCCTGACGAAAAAAGAATTTACGACAAATGTCACTTCGTCAACAGTAAGTATTCTTGCGGACACATTGTTGATGCCGGGGAAAGGTGCGCCATCATCAGCAAAACCCCGCAACGAGTGGACTCAAACCGTTATTCCCGTAGGCCAGGGCTCTGAAGGATTTGATGTTTCACCTGATGGTAAACAACTATGGACCGCTGGTTCTGGCGATGGAATAATTTCGATCATCAATCTGACAAGTAAAAAGGTGGCCTTTACAATTGATGCTAAGGTTATGGGAGCAAACCGGCTAAAGTTTACACCCGATGGTAAGCGAGTACTGATTACAAGTCTTGGAATTGGTGATCTGTTTATTTACGATGTAGCATCGCGCAAGGAATTAAAACGATTAAGTATTGGCCATGGAGCCTCAGGCATTCTTATGGATCCAGATGGAACCCGCGCATTTGTTGCCTGTTCACCTGATAATTTTGTGGCTGTTATTGATCTGAAAATGCTCGAAGTCATCGGTAAATTTGAGATTAAGGGACCCGATGGTTTGGCTTGGTCCATTAAACCTTAAGCTTCATAGTTGTTGACCCGCAACAGTAAATTATTTTGTCATTCGAGCGAGTAATTTTATTGTTGAATTATTGAAGAAATTTAAACGAGACCCGGAATCGCCTTCTGTCTTATATTTTCCTCTCATTAATGAGATCGAGGCTCTCGTTTCAATAATGATAATATTTAAGTAAGTATTTCTCGCCCGCGATGACTGCGAGATAAAAGTTGTTGACCCGAAACACTTATTATTTTATAAGCCATCTTACCGCTCCCAAAACTTTGGTGGCTCAATTCCCAATGATCGCAGGTAAACATAACCCTGCCCCGATGATGAATTTCATTATCAATAATGTAGAGTAAAGTCCAATAAACTTTTCCTTCCCACATACCAAAGGCTTTATCATTTTCCTGTAGTCTACCTTCCGGTACCTGCGGCCACAAGGTATTAAGTTGTTCGGTCGCCTTATCCCACATGGAAAGAAGCTCTTGCTTTGTCTTTGGCGCTTTTGGCGCTTCATACTTGGCCACACATGGGTAACAATGCCGTCCATACTAGGCGCTGCCATGCCAATCATTTCCAAAGCTAATTCAGCAAAAGGACGCATACCACCCACCGAATAGGTAAAGAGTTTATCTTCCGGGAAAGCCTCTATGACTCTTCGAGTGAGATTACGATGTCCTTGCCAGTGTTCAAGAAGTTGCTCGGTTGTTAATGTCGGAGAATCGGTGGTTTTCATATTTACTGTTTTAGTTTTTTGAATTATTATATGTGAAGATACGTTTGCCCAGTGACAGCCCTATGTCAGCATTAAAGCTAATTCGAATTTATTTTCGAATTCTCTTATAAATGTTTGAATGTGAGGTATTAAAGATTTATAGATAATGATGTTAGATAAAAGAATTCCGTACTCCGTTTTAGAACTGGCCTCGGTGGCGACAGGCTCTACACTAGCCGATGTTTTTAAAAATAGTTTGCATTTGGCTCAACAAGTTGAAGAGTTCGGTTATAATCGCTTCTGGCTTGCCGAGCATCATAACATGATCAGCATTGCAAGTTCTGCTACTTCTGTGCTGATCGGTTATATTGCCGGAGGCACAGCGAAGATCAGAGTGGGCTCGGGTGGCATCATGTTGCCCAATCATTCTCCACTAATTGTTGCCGAGCAGTTTGGCACGTTGGGTTCCTTATATCCCGGCCGTATTGATCTTGGCTTAGGTCGGGCTCCGGGTACCGATCAGGCAACAGCCTACGCCATTCGTACAGATAGGATGGTGGCAGTTCATCAATTTCCACAAGAAGTGGAACAAATAAAGCAATACTTCTCAGTGAAGAATGCAAGTTCAAAAGTGCGAGCGACAGTAGCCGAAGGAGTAGATGTGCCTATTTATATTTTAGGATCGAGCACGGATAGCGCAAGACTGGCAGCCGAAAAAGGATGACCCTATGCCTTTGCCAGTCACTTTGCACCGGCTCAACTTTTTGATGCACTAAGTATTTATTACAACACCTTTCAGCCATCGCAGGTTTTACAAAAACCATATTCTATTGCCTGCCTCAATGTGATTGTAGCCGATACGGATTATGAAGCCGAAAAAATATCAACTTCGCTTGTGCGCCTGATGCTTGGTGTACTCACGAATAAAATGGATTACATGCGGCCACCCGAAGAGCCATCGCGTGAGATTCGAGAGTTGATTCAAGACCCCGCTTTTCAGCGGATGTTTAAGTATGCCTTTATTGGGAACAAGGAAACGGTGAAACGTAAAACCCAAGATTTTTTGAAAGAAACCGGAGTAAATGAGTTGATGGTGGTTTCGCATATTTATGATCATACCGACAGAGTTAAATCCTATAAACTCTTTTCAGAGATTATGAATGAAATTAATCAGGCCAGAGATTGAGTTGATTATATGGAATCTTTAGGGTGCTTATTTCCCGGTCGACCTGGAATATTGAACCAACTGCTTTTAACAGACTTGAGATTGAATATTAATATGAATCTTTCTTTGCACTTAAAAACTCAATCCTATCCAGAAACTATTCAAAGCCGGATGTACCATTTATCCTCGAGTGAAAATCTTTTAGATTAATCGAAGGAATAAGTCATTTCACCATCTTTGCCATCTTTGATCTGGACCCCAAGTTTTTTAAGATCGTCTCTTATCTTATCTGAAAGCATAAAGTTTTTATCCGTCTTGGCTTTCTTTCTCAAGTCAATAAGCAGACTGATAGTACCATTCAAAATTTCGTCATTCTGTTCTTGCTCTTCTTTTAACCCTAATACCTGATCAATAAATCCAAGAAATGTATTTTTGAAATTATTAAATGTTTCTGATGACAACGTGGTTAGTTGTATAGTACCTGATTTTATGTCATTAATTCGAGAAGACATTTCAAACAATACGGCCAGCGTTTTCGCGGTATTGAAATCATCGCTCATAGTAATGTAACAATCATTAACCAGTCGGGATAACTCGGCATCTACCGAAGTATTTATAGTTATATTTCCCGAATGATCCATCATCTTGATCAGCCCAACTGCATTGATTAATTTTTTATATCCCTTCTCCGCTGCCTGCAAAGCGTCATTTGAAAAATCCAGAGTGCTTGAGTAGTGTGATTGTAACATAAAGAACCTAACCGCCATAGGTCCATATCCTCGATCCAATAAGCTATGCGTTCCGGCAAAGAGTTCGCTCGGTAAGAACGAATTGCCCAACGACTTACTCATTTTTTGGCCATTAACCGTAAGCATGTTTGAGTGTAGCCAATAGTTAACAGGTGTTTTGCCAGTGGCAGCGGTGCCTTGGGCTATTTCACATTCATGGTGTGGAAATTTAAGGTCCATACCCCCACCATGAATATCAAAGGTCTCACCCAGATATTTTGTGCTCATCACAGTACATTCAAGATGCCAGCCCGGAAATCCGTCACCCCAAGGCGATGGCTAACGCATGATATGATACGGGGAGGCCTTTTTCCACAAAGCAAAATCTATTTTCTCTCGCTTTTCATCCTGGTTGTCAAGTTCGCGCCCACTTTCCATGAGCTCCTCAATGTTGCGCCCGGATAAAATTCCGTAATGATGATCTTGATTGTATTTGCGCACATTAAAATAAACCGACCCATTCGATTCGTATGCCAAGCCTTTGTTAAGTAGATTTTTGTTATTTCAATTTGCTCTACAATGTGACCCGTGGCACTGGGCTCAATACTGGGTGGGAGAATATTAAACTGACGCATCACCTCATGAAAACCCTCGGTGTAGTGCTTTACTACTTCCATCGGCTCCAGTTGCTCTAACCTCGCTTTCTTTGCGATTTTATCTTCCCCTTCGTCCGCATCATTTTCCAGATGTCCTACATCGGTAATATTACGTACGTAACGAACCTTGTATTCGAGAAAACGAAAGTACCGAGAAATAATATCGAAGGTTAAAAATGTTCTTACGTTACCGAGATGAACATTATTATAAACCGTAGGCCCACAAACATACATCCCTACAAAACCAAGGTTTATAGATTTAAATACTTCCTTTTTCCCGATAACGAATTAGTTAATGAAATGGGATATTGGTCAAATTTCTTCATAGAATAATCAAGCCTCAAAATTACGATAAATGATCAAATCTATATATCCTACTGGTTCACTTCGTGCGATAAATAAGCTCTAAATATCAGCTGGGATCATCATACTAACTCCATAAGAGAATTTGGAGAAGGCCGCTATAATTGAAGGTGGCTGTAAAGGCTGGCTCCGCGTTGGCCCAGTAAAAGTTATTTTGATAATAAAATTCTTAACTGGGTTCTTGTGTTAGCAAAATGGGTATAGGTCTTTTACTTATTTATCAAAAGCCAATCTTTTTGGCCTTTTAACAAGTATTCATTAGCAATTTGTATTTCTTGTAAATCCTGACCAAGGGAAACCGCTTCCAGACTAGCGCGTATTTTTCTTTTGATGCGACTGGTAATGCTTTTTTGCCACTTATACAGGCATTTGGTCTTTTATAAAAGCATGCTAAATCAAACGGGTTAATGGTTAAATTGCATAGTCACAAAATCCATACTTATGAAAAGAGTTTATTCCTATTCCTATTATTGGTTGTAATGGGTGTCACTTTGCATGCTCAAATCGAAGTTCAACAAGTTGAAAAACTAAAAGCGGATGCTGCGGCAGAAGTAGAGAAGAACGCAGTGCTCGGCCAGCAGATAAATGATATGTTGTTTAGTTTTTCAGAATTAGGTTTTCAGGAATATGAGACATTTAACTACCTCACTTCACTGTTGGAAAAACATGGATTTAAAGTTGAGAAAGGAATTGCTGGCATACCCACAGCGTGGATTGCAACCTGGGGCTCTGGAAAGCCTGTGATCGCACTTGGTTCGGATGTGGATTGCATTCCGAAGGCATCTCAAAAGCCCGGTGTTGCTTATCAGGATCCTATTGTGGTGGGCGCACCTGGTCATGGGGAAGGCCATAATTCAGGACAAGCATTAAATATAATTTCTGCGTTGGCTCTTAAAAAAATTATGGAGCGCGATAAAATCAAAGGCACGATCATGTTATGGCCTGGGATTGCTGAAGAGTTGGTGGGTACAAAAGCCTATTATGTGCGAGCTGGATACTTTAAAGACGTGGACGCCTGTATATTCACACACGTAGCCAATAATTTAGGTGTAGGGTATGGCGATTCCGGTGGCAACGGGTTAATATCAGTGAAATTTAACTTTGAAGGTGCAGCCGCACATGCTGCCAGTGCCCCTTGGCGCGGTAGAAGTGCCCTAGATGCCGTGGAACTTATGAACATAGGCTGGAATTTCAGACGTGAGCATCTTGAACTTACACAGCGTTCTCATTACGTTATTTCTGATGGTGGAGATCAACCCAATGTGGTTCCTTCAAAAGCTTCAGTTTGGTATTACTTTAGAGAGCGCACGTATCCTGCAATAAAAGCTTTGTTCGATAAAGGAATGAAGACAGCCGAAGGTGCGGCATTAATGACTGACACTAAATTCACATATGAAATCTTAGGTTCTGCCTGGCCTGGTCACTTCAATAAACCTATGGCCGAAGCCATGTATGAAAATATCAAAAAGGTTGGCCTACCTACATGGACGGATGCCGATCAACTTTTAGCAAAAGCTACACAAATAGAATTGAAGGCGCCTCAAGGTGGAAGGCCTTGCCGTTAAGTTGGATACTATTAGTCTTCCAAGCCCCACAGGCCCCGTAAACGTTATGGGTCGTCAACTTATGGCTATGGGCGGAGGTTCTGATGATATTGCGGATATTAGTTGGACAGTACCAACCATTGTTCTACGATATCCGTCAAATATACCTGGGCTTCCGGGTCACCATTGGAGTAATGCCATCTCCATGGCAACACCTATTGCACATAAAGGAATAGTTTATGGTGCCAAGGCCGAAGTAATGACATTGCTTGACTTGTTGTTGAAGCCAGAGATTCTTAAAAATTCGTGGGAGTATTATCGCACAGAGCAAACAAAGACATACAATACACTCCGTTAGTGGGCGAAAAGGATATGCCTGCTATTACGCTGAATAAAAAAGATTATGGAAGAGTATGCTCCTAAGCTAAAGCCGTTTTATTACAATCCTGCTAAGTATAAAACCTATTTGGATCAATTGGGAATAATTTACCCTACGGTTCGCCCGGATCAAAAGGAAGAAATTAAAAAGCTTGAAGAGAAAAAAGGAAAATAATGTTTACGGGAATAATAGAAGCGCGTGGCACGGTGCTGGAGATACGTCAGGATCGTTCAAACAAAAGTTTTGTATCGAAAGTGTTATCAGTCCCGAGGTAAAGATAGACCAAAGCATTTCTCATGATGGCGTGTGCCTAACCGTTACTGAGGTTGGTCGCGATACGCATTGGATAACTGCGATTGATGAAACTCTAAAAAAATCTACCCTTGGATTGCTCAAGCAAGGTGATCTGGTAAATCTCGAACGCTGCATGGTAGCCAACGGCCGCTTTGATGGTCATGTCGTTCAAGGTCATGTTGATCAAACCGCCAAATGTATTTCTGTTAAAGACGAGCAGGGGAGTTGGTTATTTGAATTTGAGTATGATCCGGCTCCAGGAAATGTAACTGTAGAAAAAGGTTCGATATGTATCAATGGCGTTAGCCTCACGTGTTTAATAGTTGCGCGAGTAGTTTTACAGTGGCAATTATTCCATATACCTATGAGTACACCAACTTTAAAAGCTTAAAAGTTGGCAGTATGGTTAACCTTGAGTTCGACATTATAGGAAAGTATGTGAAGCGATTATTAAACCGATGATTACGCTTACTAAAGCGGTGAGACATTGTTAATTTTAATTTTTTAAACCAACAGCTAAAATTATGTTAGATCAATTAGTAAAACTCGTAGAACAAAATGCAGGCGTTGCTATTGTAAAAAATCAAGCTATCCCAAATCAGTTTAATAAGGCAGCCATTCAGGAAGTGGCTGGTTCAATTTTTAGTTCTTTAAAAGGGCAAGTGGCTCAGGGTAATATGCAACAGGTGGCTTCCATGTTTCAAGGAAAATCATCAGCTAGCAGTCTGGTAAACAATCCAATGGTTAGCCAGATTATTTCTTCGGTTGCCTCTACTTTTGCATCTAAGTTTGGTGTATCTCAGGCGCAAGCTCAAAGTATTGTGTCGGGCTTGGTGCCAACAGTAATGAATCAATTCATCAATAAGACAAACGACCCTAAAGACAATTCGTTTGACCTTGGCAGCATGATGAAAACAATGAGCGGCAACAGCAATTTAGATTTAGGAAGTTTGCTGGGCCAAGTTGCCGGTGGAAATTCTAAATCAAATCCTTTAGGTGCGCTCGGTGGCCTTGCCGGGAAACTTTTTGGTAAGTAAAAAATAACCAATCGGGATTAGGCTTCTAATCCCGATTTAATTTATACCTCTTTCTTAAATAAGAAGAGAGCTTATACCCAATTAAGCCGCATCCCAACCCAATTGTTGCACCAACAATAATATCACCAGGAAAGTGAACCCCAAGATAGATGCGGGTATAAGTCATTAGCGCAGCCCATAAAAATATCCAACTAATCCATTTATACACTGGCCACAGCGTGAGCCAAACAAACAAGGCAACGCCAAACGTATTGGCAGCATGCCCGGAGGCAAATCCATACAAGCCACCTTTATAGCCATTCACATGATGCAGCAATCCTTCCAGCGTAGGATCCTGTGATGGGCGTAGACGAGCAAAAAAGGGTTTCATGAAGGTGGACGTAATCTGATCACACAAAACAATTGTTATGGTCACTCCGAGTAAAATAAACCAGGTTTCCTTTTTAAAATTTCTGAACATTAAATAGATCAGGAAGACATATAGAGGGATCCAGAAAGCTGTTTTTGTGATCAAGAGCATTACCAGATCGAGCCACGGTGTATGAAAGCTGTTGAGAAAAACGAGCAGTTCTTTATCCCATTCTATAAGTCGTTCGAGCATAGTTCGATTAAAGTCCTAAAATTAATCTATTTAGGGAATCTGTTTGATTTTCTATCCGGATCAAAAGTTGGAATTCACCATAATCAAAATAATTCACATTGATTCCTGACCTGTAAATTGTAACTTGTCAGGCAGTTTTGGCTTTAAATCTTATGGAGAAATTTGATCTGGTTATCATTGGTGCAGGCCCTGCCGGCTATGCCGCAGCCATGCGTGCAATTGATTTTAAAAAGAAGACTTTATTAATTGAAAGGAATCAGGTAGGGGGTGCCGGGGTTACCAACGGAGCCTTATCCTCTAAAACCTGGTGGGAACTTTCGCGCGAAGCCTCAGCCTTTCGCAAAAATTTGAAGCGCTATAACATCAAAGAGCCTTCCATCAGTTTTTCGGAAATTCAATTGGAGGTTAGAAAGGCTGTGCAAGAGCGTAAGAGTTTGCTGGAAGAACATTTACAGCATCTTAATACAACAACGTATGCAAACCTGCTAACGTATAAGGAGGGGATAGCCAAGTTAGTAACGCAAAACGAAATTCAAATTAGTCATGAGGGTATAACGGAAGTGGTTTATACCGACAACATCATTTTAGCTACTGGTAGTCGACCTCGTTTATTACCCGAGCTTCCCATTGATGAAAGATTGTATTGACCAGCGAAGGTATTGAAGATTTGGAAGATTTTCCTGAGAGCATGGTGATAGTAGGGGCGGGGGTTATCGGTTGCGAGTATGCAACTATCTTCAGTGGATTTGGTCGCACCAAACTTCACTTGATTGATAAGGGAGATCGTATTCTTCCATTCGAAGATGAAGATGTGGTGAAGATTGTGGAGCGCAATATGGAGAACAAAGGTGTGTTGATCCATCGCAATTCTAAACTGATCAACATGAAAATTGTGAATGGTCGTGTTGAGTATGAATTGGAATACACCGATGGCAGTAAAGGAACTTTTAATGTTGAGAAAGCGCTTATTTCTGTTGGCCGTGTTGCTAACACCGAAAACCTTTGGGGCGATAAGGTGGGCATTGAAATGACCAAGCGGGTATAACCAATAATGACACGCAAACCAATGTGAATAATATCTATGCCGTGGGTGACCTTACAGCAGACATATCATTGGTTAATGTAGGCGAACTGGAAGGTCGCTATGCAGTCGAAAGAATATTCAGTAAACCAGATCGTAAATTGGTTTATGAAAACATAAGTACAATTATGTTCTTAAGTCCGGAGGTGGCAGGCGTGGGTGTGAATGAAACCAAAGCAAAAGAAAATGGAATTGATTATAAAGTGGTTACTCTGGAGTACAGTACTATTTCAAGAGCTATTGCCAAACGCAACACCCAAGGATTTATAAAATTATTGGTAACCTGCGATGACCAAATGAAGATTTTGGGTATGAAGGTAGTGGGCAATCACGCAAGTAGCGCTATTCAGGCGGTAGCTGTTCTAATTTCAATGGATAAAGGTATTGAGGAATTGGCTGAATGTGTTCACCCTCATCCAAGCATTACTGAGGGTATCCAGGAGTGTGTACGTATGCTTATGGGAAAGTCACTTTTCAAGCCTTCGGCTCTTAAAGGACGTCTTTCGTGTAGAACCTGTATACATGGTGATTATCAAGATATTAACTTTTAATTTTCGAATTAGATTAGAGTTTTGGTACATTTGAGAAGTATGAAAAAAATACTCTTGTTTTTGGTTGGCCTGGTTTTGTTACCTCGTGTTCATTTCAACACCTTAGCAACTTGCAACAGGCCAGAAAAACCTCTCCTTTTGAACAGGTAGATTTTCATTCGCTGATTCAACGCTATATGAATAAGGAAGCTGCCGATGAAGAATCCATTGAAGGGGTATATTCCGTATCGGCTGTTATTGTAAAAAAGGGTAAACGGTTTTTGAGTTCAGATGATCGCGAGCGTGTAATGGTGCGCAGGGAGAACTATTCCAAGGTGGCTATCTTAAAAGATAAAATGGGCTCTGATCGGGAATACATCGAGATCTCCCTCGATAAAGAAAAACAACCCTCCTATTCAGTCAGAGGCGAGTTTACCCGAATGACTGAAGCTAACATATTAATCTATACTCATTTTGAGGGGCAAGGTGAGACTCTTTCCTACACCTTTACTTTTGATCGTTCACGCGAAATGCTGGAAGGTGTTAGAAAGGAGATGAAAGGTCAATCCGAAATAACGTATACCCTTACCTACATCAAATTAAATCCTAATCGGGATCATCAATTTGTTAGGAATTGAAACTCGATGCTGGATGTTCGATACTGGAAGTTGTCAGCAAGCGACTAGTATCCAGCATCAGGATTTGGCCCCACAATCAATACTTCACCATCACCTCTTCAACCTTCTTCCGTTCAAGTTTTGGTACATAAGTTTCCAGGTGTGGATAACCCACAGGGATTAATAGGAAAGGGGCGTTCGTTCTCAGGTCGCTTCAAAAGTTTAGTAAGAAAATTCATAGGACTTGGCGTGTGGGTAAGGGCTACGAGGCCTGCGTGATGAATAGCGGCCAATAAAAATCCACAGGTTAATCCAACAGATTCATTTACATAGTAGTTGGTTCTTTTATTTCCATCGGGCAGCAGGTCATACGCTTTTTTGAAGACAATGATCAGGTAAGGGGCAATTTCAAGAAAGGGCTTTTGCCAATCCGTTTGTAAATGTTTTAAATCCTCTAGCCATTCCGCACTCATCCGGCTATCGTAGCTTTCTTTTTCTTCTTTCTCAGCAGCTATTCTGATTTCCTTTTTCAAGGATGGATCTGCTACCACACAAAAAGTCCACGGTTGTTTATGGGCGCCTGATGGGGCGGTAGATGCGGCTTTAATAATGTTTTCAATTACCTCAAGTGGAATTGGTTGATCTGAAAAATCACGAACAGTTCTTCGCTTGTTAATCCATTGATAGAATTCTTCACTGCGGTTTATCATCTCCTCAGTCGAATAAATTTCGCGCGTATACGAAACAAAAGGATGTCCATTAATTAAGCGTGTTTCATCCATGGAAGCAATTATTAAAGGAATTTGAATTTATCAGATATTCAGTTTTGATTATTTATGACGATTTTTAAGCACGGTTATTACATCGTCTAATTTCATTTCTTTGGCTGCAAGCAGAACCAGAAAGTGATACATCAAATCAGCCGCTTCACCAACAAAAAGATCCTTATTGTTGTCTTTAGCTTCTATAATAAGTTCAACGGCTTCTTCGCCAACCTTCTGAGCCACTTTGTTTATACCAGAATCCAATAATTGATTGGTATAAGAACCTGCTTTCGGATTTCTTTTTCTTTCCTGAATGATGGTCTCTAAAAATTCTAAGCTAGTACTCTCATTCTCTTCATTAAAGCATGTATCGGCTCCGGTATGGCAAGTGGGTCCTACAGGGTTAACTTTAAAGAGTAAGGTATCTTGATCACAATCCATTAAGCAATCCACAAAATTTAAGTAGTTGCCAGAAGTTTCGCCCTTAGTCCAAAGACGGTTTTTAGTTCGACTAAAGAAAGTTAATCGCTTTTCATTAAATGTTTTTTCCAGTGCTTCTTTATTCATGTAGCCCAGCATCAACACGGTTTGTGTGCTTACATCCTGTACAATGCAGGGGATTAATCCGTTTGATTTTGCGAAATCTAATTTTGTAATGTCAATCATATACGTACTTTAAATCCTTACGGGGATGTGGTTTGTTCTCAGATAATTTTTAAGATCGGGAATACTCAATTCTCCAAAATGAAAAAGGGAAGCGGCTAATGCTGCATCGGCTTTTCCTATAACAAATGTTTCAAGAAAATGTTGCTTGTTTCCAGCACCGCCTGATGCAATGACAGGAATACTCAACAGTTCATGTAACTTAGCGAGAGGATCGTTGGCAAAACCTTGCTTGGTTCCATCATGATCCATACTGGTAAAAAGAATCTCACCGGCACCCCGTTCTTGTGCTTCCTTCGCCCACGAAAAAAGTTTTTTATCGGTTGGTTTACTGCCTCCGTGTGTATGTACCAACCATTGATTTTCAACTTTACGGGCATCAATAGCAAGCACTACAAACTGCGAGCCGAATGCTTTTGCTAATTCATCAATGAGTTGTGGATTTTTAACCGAAGCAGAGTTTATGCTTATCTTATCCGCACCAGCTTCGAGTAGGGGAGCTACGTCCTCAATAGAACTAATACCTCCGCCTACAGTAAAAGGAATATTAACATGAGTTGCAATATCTTTCACCAGGTTGACAAATGTTTTGCGATTTTCATTAGTTGCAGCGATATCAAGAAAGACTAATTCATCGGCTCCCTGTTTGGCATAGGAGGCACCCAACTCTACAGGATCGCCAGCATCCCGGATATTCACAAAATTGATTCCCTTTACAGTGCGGCCATCTTTAATATCCAGACAGGGAATTATACGTTTGGTCAGCACAGTGTTTCCTTATGAATTTTGAAATGCTTTGAGTTCATCCAATTTAATCCTGCCTTCGTAAATAGCTTTGCCAATAATAACCCCATAGACTTTCGCGTATTTTAATTCGTGCAAGTCATGCATCGTGCTAACACCACCGCTAGCTACGATCTTTATTTTAGGATACCGGTACACTAATTTCTTATACAAACCCAGATTCGGACCCTCCATCATTCCATCCGTACCAATATCCGTACAGGTTAAAAACTCAAGACCGTCTTTCTCGAATTCGTCAACCAAATCAAAGAGCGGAAGCGGGGTATCTTCCAACCAGCCATTAATTGAAATATTTTCTCCTTTTACATCGGCACTAAGTATGAAATTTTCAGGCCCGTATTTCTTCAACCAATCACTGAATTTCTCGGGCTCCTTAACAGCCATGCTTCCAATGTTAATTTGATGAACGCCAAGATCAAGCAGTTGCTCAACTTCTTCTTCGGTTTTTACTCCGCCTCCAAAATCTACGCTAAGAGCTGTTTTTTCCTGAATATCCCGAACCACATTCCAGTTAACTACTTTACCTTTCTTGGCTCCGTCCAAATCCACCAAATGAAGACAATCCAAATCGGCTTCTTGAAATTCCATAGCCACCTCTACAGGGTTTTCACGATAGACTTTCTTCTTTTGGAAATCACCTTGCGTAAGTCTTACACATTTACCGTCAATAATATCAATAGCAGGAATAATACGCATCAGAGTCTCAATTTTGTTGCGATTTACAACTATTTAAAAAGCTTAATAGTACTTTTTCTCCTATGGCAGCTGATTTTTCTGGATGGAACTGCACCGCATAAAAGTTATCTTTTTCATGGCCGAACTGAAGGGTAGTATGTATTCTGTAGTAGCCGATGTGAATATATTTATCGGCACATAATAGCTATGTACAAAGTAAACGAATTGTTTATCGAAGGAAGAATCTAACCAACTTTGATTTATTGTTAACGAATTCCATCCCATGTGTGGTACTTTTTCTTTGTTAATAGGTTTAAACAACTTTACGGTCTCATCGAAAATTCCTAAACAAGAGGTATTATTTTCTTCCGAGTGAGCGCACATCAATTGCATACCCAGACAAATTCCAAGTACAGGCTGTTTAAGACCTTTAATAATTTTATCCAGTTTATGGGCTATAAGGTAATCCATCGTGGTGCTGGCTTCGCCTACACCAGGAAAAATCACTTTATCGGCCTTTTGAATTTCTTCGTGATTATCGGTAATTGTAAAATCAACACCTAAACGTTCGAGCGCAAAGGCAACCGAGCGAATGTTTCCTGCATTATATTTTATGACTGCAATCATAACTTGGTTCTGGTTTCTGGATACTAGAGAGTACCTTTTGTGCTAGGTAGCCGATTACTAAACGGATCCTTTCTTACAGCGATTTTTATTGCCTTCGCGAAAGCTTTAAAAATGGCTTCAATCTTGTGATGTTCATTATCGCCTTCGGCTTTTATATTCAAATTACATTTTGCGGTATCGGAAAACGATTTAAAGAAATGCAAGAACATTTCGGTTGGCATTTCTCCAATCTTTTCACGTTTGAATTCAGTTTCCCAAACTAACCACGGACGACCACCAAAATCGATGGCAACCTGAGCCAGACAATCATCCATGGGCAGACAAAATCCGTAGCGCTCAATGCCTCGTTTATCTCCTAAGGCTTTGTTAAAGGCTTCGCCCAATGCAAGAGCAGTATCTTCAATAGTATGGTGTTCATCGATATGCAAATCACCTTTTACGTTAACTTTCAAATCAATTAATCCATGACGAGCCAACTGATCGAGCATGTGATCAAAAAATCCCAAGCCAGTATGAATGGATGATTCGCCCTTACCGGTAAGATTGATTTCAATAGAGATGTCAGTTTCTTTGGTAGTTCGTTGAACTTTGGCTGATCGCTTTGGTAAAACGAGTTCATAAATTGTCTTCCACTCTCGTGTGATGCCCATACAGGATGCTTCAAGATTTGTCTTGGTCAACTTATCGGAAAGACTCCCATCATTGAAGAGGATACCTTTAGCACCAAGATTCTTCGCTAATTCGATATCGGTAAGCCGATCACCAATGACAATGGAGTTTGCTAAATCATATTCTTCCGAAAAATATTTTGTAAGCATCCCGGTGCCTGGCTTGCGTGTTGCTTTATTTTCGGAAGGTAAGGAGCGATCAATAAACACTTCTTTAAACTCAATGCCCTCGCCAGCTAAGGTTTTACTTACCAGATTTTGTACCGGCCAGAATGTTTCTTCAGGAAAGCTTGCTGTACCCAAGCCATCCTGATTGGTTACCATCACTAATTCATAATCGCATTCACACGCAATCTTCCCTAACCAGGTAAAAACACCTGGAATAAATTCCAATTCTTCCAGACTGTCAATCTGTGGGTCGGCTGTGGGTTCTACAATCAGTGTCCCGTCACGGTCAATAAAAAGTACTCTCTTCATATTGCATTTAGTTCATTTGTCAAGGCCCGATTTTCCTCTGGAGTTCCAACGGTAATACGCAAACAATCTTCACAGAGTATAACATTAGAACGGTCTCGTACAATAACTCCTCTTTCTACTAATTTCTGATAAACATCTTTTGCCTTCACAATCTTAACTAGCAAGAAATTGGCATCAGAAGTGTAGAGCTTCTTTACAATTTTTATCTTTTGAAGTTCCTGTTCTAAATTTTTTCTTTCTGCAATAATTTTAAGGACCCATTCATTTTTTGCAGACTCATTATCCAATCCTTCTTCAGCGGCTGTTTGCGATAGGATACTGATGTTATAAGGAGGTTTAATTTTATTTAGGATTGCAATTATCTCGGGACTGGCAAAACACATTCCCAACCGTAAGGCAGCGAGGCCCCATGCTTTTGATAGCGTTTGTAAAATTACCAGGTTTGGGTACTGTTTTAACAAGGGAATGAATCCCGGAAGATTGGTAAAGTCTATATAGGCCTCATCAACGATTACTATGCCTTTAAACTCCCCAAGTATTTGAATAATTTTATCAGTAGAGAGAAGGTTGCCTGATGGATTATTTGGGCTGCATAGAAAAATTAATTTAGTATGACTATCCCACGTGCCCTTAATCGCTTCAACATCGAGATCGAAGTCAGCGGTAAGCGTAACTGCTTTGATGGACACGTTATTGATCTCAGCACTTACTGTATACATACCGTACGTTGGCTGCGGAATCAAAATATTATCAATACCAGGTTCGCAGAAGGCACGAATCAATAAATCAATTGGTTCATCACTACCGTTACCAAGAAAAATTTGATTTACGGGTATCTTTTTAAGGATTGATATTTTCTGTTTAAGTTTATTCTGATGGGGATCGGGGTATCGGTTGTATAATGTAGAGAATGGATTTTCGTTTGCATCCAGATAGACGGAAGCATTTCCCTTAAAATCATCCCGTGCGGATGAATACGGTTTAAGACTCAATACATTTTTGCGCACCAGTTTCTCTAATTCAAACATAGCAATCAGTTTTTTCGTATCCGAACAGCAGCAGCATGCCCTCTTAATTGTTCGGCCTCAGCCATTTCCTCTACAATAGGACCTATAACATCAAGCCCGGCCTTTGTAATTTGTTGAACGGTTATATACTTCATAAAGCTTTCTAACGCTACACCCCCGAAAGCTTTCGCAAATCCATTAGTGGGTAATGTATGATTGGTGCCTGAAGCGTAATCTCCGACCGCTTCGGGTGTATAGGGTCCTAAGAAATATTGATCCCGCATTCACAATTTGATCTACAAGCGTTTCGCAATCTTTTGTATTGATGATCAAATGTTCGGCAGCATATTCGTTAACAAATTGAATCAACTCCGTTTTAGTATTAAAGGTAATGCAAAGACTGTTTGACAAGGCAGCACGCGCAATTTCTTGTCGTGGTAATTCCAACAACTGCTTTTCGATTTCTTCCTTTACCAGAGTGATCATCTGATTGTTCGTGGTTGCTAATACCACCTGACTGTCTGCGCCATGTTCAGCCTGCGACAATAAATCGGCAGCAACAAATGTTGGGTTGACAAATTCATCGGCAATCACTAATACTTCTGATGGTCCTGCGGGCATATCAATTGCTATTCCTTCTTGGCTGATTAATTGTTTTGCTTTAGTTACATACTGATTACCGGGCCCAAAAATTTTACTTACACTGGGAATACTCTCTGTGCCAAAGGCCATAGCGGCAATCGCTTGTGCGCCTCCAATCTTAAAAATCTTTTTTACACCTGTAAGGTGCGCAGCAAACAAAATGGCGGGATTAATCTTTCCGGATCGATCGGGGGGAGAACAAAGAATTACATCTTCGCAGCCTGCTAACCGTGCCGGAATGGCAAGCATCAATACAGTTGAAAATAAAGGTGCCGAGCCACCCGGTATATAAATACCTACCTTTTGAATGGCAGTGGCCTTACGCCAGCAGGTTACACCGGGCATAGTTTCTATTCGCTCTATGGGACGTCTTTGGGCCGAATGAAAAACCTCAATATTTTTAGAGGCTGAAAGAATAGCTGACTTTAACGAAGCAGGAACTAAAGCAATGGCTTCTTCAATCTCTTGCGATGAAACCTGTAACTGATTAATCTCAACCTTGTCAAATTGAAGAGTTAGCTCTCGTATCGCTTCGTTACCTGATTTCTTGACCCGATTCAATATGTTTGTTACAGCACCTTCCAGATAGTCTAACTCCAATTGTGGCCTTTTACATAATGTGGACCATTCTGATTTTGCCGGGTTGTTGATGATTTTCATAGACTGAATTAATTAGGCAATCATTTTTTCAATGGGGATTACTAAAATCCCTTCTGCTCCAAAGGATTTCAACTGACCAATTTTTTCCCAAAAATCATTTTCATTAACTACTGAGTGTAAAGACGACCAACCCGGTCTGCTCAGTGGCATGATGGTAGGGCTTTTCATGCCTGGTATCACGCCTGTTATTTTCTCAATTGCCTCATTTGGGCAGTTTAATAAAATGTATTTATTATTCTTTGCTGATTGCACAGCCTGAATCCGAAACATCAGTTGATCGAGAATAGCTTTTTTAGCTGGCTCAAGCGCTGGGGTAGCAATCAGCACGGCTTCCGATTGAAGTACTACTTCTACTTCTTTCAATCCATTGCTCAAAAGGGTACTGCCAGTACTTACGATATCGCAAATAGCATCGGCTAAACCTATACCAGGCGCAATCTCTACAGAGCCGCTGATCTCGTGAATGCCGGCTTCTATTTTATTGTTTTTCAAGAATTGCCGTACAATAGTAGGGTAGGTAGTTGCAATATTTTTGCCTGTCAGAAATGATATTCCGGTATAATTTTCTGAACGAGGAATGGCGATGGACAACCTGCATTTTGCGAAGTCAAGTCGTTTAACAAGCTCGTTATTCTTTTGTTTTTCAATCCACACATTTTCTCCTACTATACCCACGTCAGCCACTCGGTCTTCCACATACTGAGGAATGTCGTCATCGCGGAGAAACAATAATTCAATGGGTAGGTTTCGAACCTGTGCCTTTAGTTGATCGCGGCCATTGCTGAATTGTAGCCCGCTTTCCTTTAAAAGTTTCAGAGAGTCTTCCTGAAGTCTGCCCGACTTTTGAATGGCTATTCGTAATAGAGTGCTCATAGTTAATTTACCAGTTATAAAATAAAAAAGGCTTACCCTGTGTGTGGTAAGCCTTTTTGAATTCAGTATATTTTAAATCAAAACAAAGACGTACCACTAATGCGGTGTGCATGATGATGGCCGTGGATGTTTTGTGTTTTGTTCATAATAAGGCCCCAAAGAAAAAGATTACTTTTTATTATTCAAAATATATTGAGAATAAAACTTAAGCGAAGTCCTCCGATTTCGATTGTATCGATGGGAAAGTGAAAATACTATTACTTTTTGAGGTTTATATCGTTGATTTGTAGTGAAAATATGTAATGAAAATGAAGAAGTGGGTATTTATTTTATTGTTGATAGGTTGTGCCGATTCTAAAGAATCAAAACTTCAAAATTTTTTATTAAAAGGAAATCTTGCGCTCAAAGAACGTAACTATGACCAAGCCAGTTATTATTATGGTGAGGCAATTAAAGTTGACAACTGTTTTTCAGATGCTTGGAATAATTTGGGTACCGTGTACTTTGAACAGCAACGGTATGATCTGGCTTTGGAAAATTATGACAAAGCGTTGGCCTGTAAACCTGATTTTTTGTACGCGCTATTTAATCATGCGAATACAAGTTATGAGCTAAAAGAATATTATAAGGCGCTTGATGATCTCGACAAGATTATTCGATTAAAGCCAGATACAACACTGGCCTACTTTACGCAAGGTCTTGTTTTTACAAAAATGCGTGAATTTAGTAAGGCACTAACTGCCTTTGAAAAAGCAGAATCCATGGATTCAAATAATGTAGATTATATGGTTAACCACGCCACCGTTCAATATTATATGGGAAAGTATGAAGCCGCCAAAGATGAACTAGTACGTGCGGTTAAGATTAAACCGGAAGAGTCTAATGTTTATAATACACTTTCGTTGATTGACACAGAACAAGGTAATTATAAGCAGGCACTTGCGCTAATTGAAAAAGCACTGACGTTATCTCCGCGACAGCCTTATTTTCTAAATAATCGAGGGTTTATATATCTGAGTATGAATGATCTGGAGAAAGCTGAGCAGGATATCAACAATAGTATTGGCCTTGATCCTTACAATGCCTGGGCGTATCGAAATAAAGGAATCTTATACCTTATGCGTAAAGATTATAAATCTGCTGAACGCCTATTGAAACAAGCTTTGGATATGGACCCCTTTGTTGATAAAATTTACTTCTATCTCGGTATAGCATATCTGAATTTGGGTGATTCTGGATTAGCTTGTGTTGCATTCAAAAAATCAGAAGAGCGAGGCGACCGAATGCTTACTGCCGATCTTATTAAAGGGTGTAACAAATAGAGATGCCCTGGATTAGGGTGTTTTATATTTATACGTAGCATCGTCAATAATCAATACCCAATCTTGGCCGCCTTTTGGTGGTGTAAAGGTTACAACACCCTTACCGGTTGCATCTTTTTCTTTTAATGATTTACCCGTGCGTGGATCGTACCAGGTAATATTTTTTTTCTCTCCGGTAATTTTTTTTAGATCAACTGAAATAGGGGCGTTTTGAGGTAGATAGATAAACGCAAAGGTTCCATTTTCATCGCGCGAAGCAATAATCAAATCTTTATAGTCAGAACCTTGGCGGGATGTTACCAGATTTTGATCGGCCCTGGCCGAATAATAAGGCCGTGAAAGCATAAGTTTTTTGAGATGCTGCATCTGGTAGGCGCCTTCCGCTTTCGCTGCTGCTTGCCAGGGAATCAGTGTGTCGCCAACATTACTCGGGGGATATAGATCAGGATTAAGAAATTGCCAGATCTCGTGATGGCCGTAGATTACTCCACAGGCTCCGGCAAAAA
Organism: Flammeovirgaceae bacterium; assembly: GCA_016709845.1. Classification (GTDB taxonomy): domain Bacteria; phylum Bacteroidota; class Bacteroidia; order Cytophagales; family Cyclobacteriaceae; genus ELB16-189. Next base: position 245,529 of record JADJMA010000063.1, read on the forward strand.
CAGATCGATACGTTCGGGCGCGTACATCATAGGCAGTAAAATATCCGCGCTCCTTGCGAGTCCATTTACCATCCCAGGGATTTACTGGATGATCTTCATAGCATGGCTCCATATCTAAAGTAGGCTTATGTGGCTTTAAGGCTAAGTCACGTAGTACCCAATTCCAGGCTTCTGCTTCACGCGATCCATGTCCGGATTGAAAGGCATTCATATCTAACCACGGTTCAGTATGGATGAATTGTGAGGTAGAATTAGGTCCGCCAGAAGGGTGATAGGTGATAAAAGCGTTAGTACCTAATACAGATTCTATTCCCTTAGCCATTGCTCGCCAAATAGGACGATCATCTCTTTCGATTTCCACGCCATCAACTTTCTGCTTGTATATGACAGGTCGATCACCACCTAAAATCCAAAGTATATTCCAATAATGTGCATATCTCTTTGCCAGTGTGGCTCCATAGATTTCTGCATTTTCTTCATTGAAAATAACCGGACCATCGCCCCATTGGGGAGTCACTTTATCGCCCCATGTTGGCAAAAGACCCACATACATTCCTTTGTCAGCTATACGGTTAATGATGAAATCGACATGATCCCAATAGTCATATTCTTCATCATTGGCTGGATTAGCACCGGGTAATTGCTAATCGGGTAGGATCTTCATCGATAAGAGGCAAATCGCCATACCGGTTAGGCTGACGAATTCCGTTAAATTCGGCTAGCACTACAGCCTGAATCACATTGAACCCCTGAGTCTTGCGAATCTCTAAGAACTCTTCTGCCTCTTCGCGGGTTAGTCTATGGAATAACTCCCAGTCGGTATCACCAAGCCAAAAAAAAGGGTTACCATCTGCTGTGGTTAAATAGTGTTGATTAGAACCAACTCTAATTTGTCCGAAAGAAGGCAGAAGGCAGATAAAAAGAATTACGAAAACGAAATACCTCATATCTTTGACAATGGATGATGCCTTGGAGTTAACGAAATTACAAAAATCACGAGGTAATTGAGGCATTCCAATCGATAAGAGAAATTATATGAAGTTAGATTATTCGTTGCTTTCCCAACGCTTAAAGGCTCCTTTACCCGGGCCACAAGCCCATGAGCCACTCCGTGCGATACCGATAGGTCTTATTACCCCTAGGTTTGAACATCGATCACCGCCCAGGCCGGGCAGCGTACTTATATTGTTATATGAAGAGCGAGGTAAGATCATGTTTCCACTCACCAAGCGCCCTGATTATCTGGGTGCACATGGCGGGCAGATAAGTTTACCTGGTGGCAAAGCGGAGACTGGAGAAACCCGGATTGAAACTGCCTTGCGGGAAGCTGAAGAAGAGATTGGTGTACCAGCCTCTCAGATCGAAATTGTAGGCGAGTTGACAGAGTTTTTTGTAATACCCAGCAATTTTTTGATTACTCCTATTGTAGGGTTTTTAAGAGGAAGTCCAGAATTTATACCTGACTCGAAAGAGGTAAAAAAAATAATTAATGCCTCAGTAGAGGATTTACTTCAAGTGGATGCAGTCCATACAAAGGAAATTCTGGCTGCAAAAATGTTTCCGATGATGGCACCACACTTTGAAATTGAAAACGAAGTTGTTTGGGGTGCCACCGCCATGATGATAAATGAGTTCAGAATGGTCGTTCAAAGTTTAAAGAGCTAAATCTTCAGGTTAAAAAAGAAAAAGCGCACAAGGCGCTTTTTCTTAATTCAGAAATTCTAAAGATTATTTTGTTTAGCGTTTCTTCGGATTTTCTTAGCCACTTTCTTTTTAGCTACTACTCTTTCTTAGCTGCCTTTTTTCACCCTTTTTTAGCAGCCTTTTTCTTTTTGCAACTTTCTTGCTACCCCTTTTCATTACTTTCTTTTTAGCAGCCTTTGTTGCACCCTTCTTCACTACCTTTTTAGCGGTGGCTACTTTCTTTTTTTAGCTACAGGAGCGGGCTTAGCGGCTGCCTTGTTTGCGGCAATTTGCTTAGCCATTAAGTTTAAAGCTGACCCAGCTTTGAACCATCCTATCTGTCCGGCATTGTATGTATGATTAACCTTGATGGTGTCTTTGCTTCCATCTCGGTGATTCAACACAAGAGTTAACTGTTTATCTGGAGCAAATGAGGTCAGGTCAATAAAGTCAATGTTATCGTCTTCCTGAAATTTGTTGTAGTCAGCTTCGTTGGCAAATGTAATTGCCAACATGCCTTGCTTCTTCAAATTGGTTTCGTGAATACGGGCAAATGATTTCACTAAGATTGCTTTGATGCCTAAGTGGCGTGGCTGCATCGCTGCATGTTCGCGCGAAGAACCTTCGCCATAGTTATGATCACCCACAACAAGAGATGAAATACCAGCAGCTTTATACGCCCGCTGCGTTGCGGGTACAGGTCCATGCTGTCCGGTTAATTGATTCTTAACGCTATCAGTTTTCTCATTGAAGAAGTTTGTTGCTCCTGTCAACGTATTGTCCGAAATATTATCAAGGTGACCACGGAAACGCAACCAAGGACCGGCCATCGAGATATGATCAGTCGTACACTTGCCTTTCGCTTTAATTAAAAGTTTTAGACCAGTCCAGTTTTTACCATTCCAAGGCGCAAACGGACTTAATGCTTGCAAGCGTTTCGAGTTCGGATCGATACTTACTTTTACCTGACTGCCATCTTTAGCAGGAGCGAGGTAGCCCGGATCTTTCACATCAAATCCTTTTGGTGGAAGCTCAACTCCTTTTGGTTCATCAAACTTAACGGCTTGTCCAGCCTCATTGATAAGTGTATCTGTTAAGGGATTGAACGTAAGATCACCTGCGATAGCAAAGGCAGTCGTTATTTCTGGAGAAGCAACAAAAGCATGTGTATTAGGATTGCCATCGTTACGCTTGGCAAAATTTCTATTGAAGGAAGTGATGATTGAATTTTTACGATTCGGATCATTGGTGTGGCGCGACCACTGACCAATGCAAGGACCGCAGGCATTTGCCAATACAACACCGCCCATTTTTTCAAACACGCCTAAGTAGCCATCACGATCCACGGTGTAGCGTACTTTCTCAGAACCGGGTGTGATGGTAAATTCTGCTTTTGCCTTTAGGTTTTTATCTACTGCTTGCTTAGCTAATGAAGCTGAGCGAGTGATATCTTCATAGCTTGAGTTAGTACAAGAGCCAATCAAACCAACTTCTAAACGTTGTGGCCAATTGTTGGCACGAACTTCAGCGGCAAATTTTGAAATTGGAATCGCACGATCCGGGTGTGAATGGACCATTCACGTGTGGTTCTAATGTGGAAAGATCAATTTCAATTACCTCATCAAAATACTTTTCAGGGTTGGCATAAACTTCAGGATCTCCTGTAAGGTGTTCTTTTATTTTATCAGCCAGATCAGCAACCTCAGTGCGATCGGTACCGCGTAAATACTGCGCCATTTTTTCATCGTAGCCAAACGTAGAAGTGGTTGCTCCTATCTCTGCACCCATGTTACAGATGGTTCCTTTTCCGGTGCATGAAAGTGTTTGGGCGCCCGGACCGAAATATTCAACGATAGCACCCGTTCCGCCTTTTACGGTCAGGATACCGGCCACTTTTAAGATTACATCTTTCGATGAAGTCCAGCCACTTAGTTTACCAGTTAATTTTATACCAATCAATTTTGGCCACTTCAACTCCCATGGCATGCCGGACATGACATCTACGGCATCGGCACCACCTACGCCAATGGCAATCATTCCTAAACCCCCGGCATTTACTGTATGCGAATCGGTACCAATCATCATAGCACCTGGGAATGCATAGTTCTCCAAAACTACCTGGTGAATGATACCCGCACCGGGTTTCCAGAATCCAATACCATATTTATTTGACACGGACTCGAGGAAGTTAAACACTTCACCGCTAGCCGTGATAGAATCTTTCAAATCTTGTTTGGCGCCATCCTTCGCTAAGATCAGGTGATCGCAATGCACGGTAGAAGGAACCAAAACTTTTGGAATTCCTCCGGACATGAATTGCAATAAGGCCATTTGGGCTGTTGCATCTTGCATGGCCACACGATCTGGAGCAAAATCGACATACGATTTGCCGCGACCGAAGTTCTCAATCTTTTGGTCGGCATGAAGATGCGTGTATAAAATTTTTTCTGAGAGGGTAAGGGGTTTGCCAACCACTTTTCTAGCCTTGGCAATGCGGCCTGGCATGGCTGCATAAACGGCTTTAATCATGTCTAAGTCGAATACCATAATCGTCCTTTTTTCGATGTTTAGGAGGTGCTAAACTACTAAAATAAGAGCGAAATACAATTTGGAATTTTACGAATTACGAGGTGCGAATTACGAATAATAGGTTTAAACTTTGACCGATTACTGATTACTTTTTACTGAATACCGATTACCGAATTATAACCACTAACTCACTTGCTATTAATGTAGTTCAGGAATTCCCGCTTCGTATTCTCATCCGTAAAGCGACCTCCAAAAAATGCCGTGCCGGTTTTACTATTGGTATCACCAACACCGCGCGAAGCCACACACATATGATTAGCATCCATGACCACGCCCACATGCTCGGTGCCTAAAATACGTTGGAGTTCTTTACCTATTTGAACGGTTAATCTTTCCTGTACCTGCGGACGTTTCGCAAAATATTGCACTATACGATTGATCTTTGAAAGTCCAATTACTTTACCACTTGAAAAGTAAGCGACATGGGCCTTTCCATAAATGGGAACAAAGTGATGCTCGCAATGGGAATAGAATGTAATTTCCTTCTCTACCAGCATCTGATCGTACTTGTACTTGTTTTCGAAGAGGCGTGCAACAGGTCGATTCTTTGGATTAAGTCCACTAAAAACCTCCTTCACATACATCTTGGCTACTCTTCTCGGGGTTCCCTTTAGGCTGTCATCCGTTAAGTCAAGGCCAAGTATTTCCATGATTTCACGAAATCGCTTTTCGATTTGTTCGATTTTTTCGTCATCGCTTAAGACGAAGGCATCTTCGCGCAAGGGTGTATTCCATGAAGTGAGCAGATGATCATCATCAAACTCTTCGTCCAATGGTTTAATGGGCCGGATATTCAACGAAATTTCTTTCTGTCTCATACAATTTCACTTTTAGGTCGTATTGGTTATCAATGTGCTGCCTCAAAATCCTCCAGATCACGACCGCAATGTTCTCTGCAGAAGGGTTCAGGTTTTTGAAGTAGGACGTATCTAAATTAAGATTTTTATGGTCAAAGTGTTTTAGAATATGCTCTTTGATAAGATCGCTGAGTATCTTCATATCAAATACATAGCCGGTCTCAGGATCAGGTGTACCTATTACCGTCACAATTAATTCGTAATTGTGGCCGTGGTAGTTTGGGTTATTACATTTTCCAAATACAGCATCATTTTTTCATCCGACCAGACCGGATTGAATAGTCGATGCGCTGCATTAAAATGTTCTTTACGAGAAACGGCTACTTTCATGAATACAGATATAACCATTTATAACCAAAATGGTTCAAGAATTTTATTTAGGTAAATGGTTATCCGTTAAAAATTGGAGAAGGACCGATCGTGATAATCAAATGTTGGCATGGTTAAACCCAGAAAGAGTTCATGGGTTGTGAAACTAGGGCCTACCGAGGCATTGGTTGGTAGTTCGAAAGTATATCCAAATTTAAGTTTCTCACCTAATTTAGCTTGCAGTTGTAAGCCATAAGAATTGAAATTGCGGGTGAAGATACCGGCTGAATATTTCTCGTAAAAGTTAAGGTTAAAATTCAAATCTACCGAGACCGGTGAACCGCTAACTCCGCGAAGTAATACCGAAGGCTTTAACCGAATGCTCTGGTTTAGATAAAACACGTAAGCTCCAAAAAGATAAACCGTTCGGTTATATAGCTGATAGTCTAGTCCACCTGTGCTAATGGTAGAGTTTAATAATCTGGGTATAGACAATCCCATGAGATAGCGTTCACTTTTTAGAATTGCGCCTGCACCAAGATTCGGTTTAGTTACATTTTCATTTTGAAGAAATGCCGGGTCATCCGGGTCGGCCAGGTTCAGGTCATTAACATTCGATCTGAAGTTGATGAAGCCGGTTTGCATACCGAAGCTTAAAGTTGTTCCATCACTAACCGGTAATTTGTAGGCAAAGGCAGCTTGTAGTTCGGTATTCTTAGAGTTACCTATTTGATCTTGGACAAGGAGTAAGCCAGCGCCAATTTTATTATCCAACAGCGAAATGTGACTATTGAAATTAATTGTAGCCGGGTTTCCCTCGAAACCACCCCATTGATTCCGATAAGAAATAGAAGCATTAAGATTATTATTCAGTCCAGCATAAGCAGGGTTGATAACCATAGGATTATTGATGTATTGCGCGTAAAGAGGGTCTTGCTGAGCAAAGGCAGAACCTGCAATTAGAATTAAAGTAAGCGAGGTTAGAATTTTTTTCATAATCATTTCTTAAGGGTTAAGTATCCCGTCATGGTCTCACGGCCGCTTCCACTGGTGAATCCGATCTTATAAAAATATATGCCTGAAGGAAGTTCATTTCCATTATTATTTTTCCCTTCAAACCGATTCGTGCTGTTATTATAATTATCAACCTCAAAAACTAAACTACCCCAGCGATTAAATATACTCACTTTATTTTGTGGCTCCAATACATCAATGTTGCTATTTTAAAATAGGAGTTGAATGAGTCGGTATTGGGAGAGATTCCGTTGTAAACTATAATATCGCCATCAACATCCACTGTAACAAGGGAAGAAGTACAAGCTCCCAGCAGATCACAAATCTCAATCGTAAATTGGTCTTGCCCTACAAAATCCAGCTTGCTATAATCTAAGTTTACAACGAAACTGCTTACTGTATAAGAAGCACCGCTCTGTGGATTCTGAATGACTCTAAAACTGGCAGGGTCAATATTATTATTGGGATCACTTATGAGGCTGGTAAAATCAATTGAAACAGAATTTCCAATGGCTACCTGAGCTGTTGTTGGACTTATAACCGGTGGCTGATTAGAGCTAAGAAAAGTAATTTGGAGTGCCATAGTTTTTATGGCCGGGGTTGTAAAATCCTGATCAAGCACAGCAAAGGTGATGGTTCGGTCGAGGGTAACATCATTTTTACGACCTGACGGTAACCTTCCACCAGAAGGTGTGCTGCCGATAAACTGATATTTAACTGATCTTAAAGCGGATTGAAAATTAGCAATTGGTAAAGGAAAAGGAGAATTAATACCGTTAGGGTCTAGTCCTGTAAGTGTTAAGATTCCGGTTGTTGCATTAAATATTCCGTCAATAGCTTCATCGGGGGTGTAGGAAAGTACCTCATCGCCAGGCCGGAAATTCAATATGCTAACTTCCGCTTTAACAATTTTATCATTGTCGGAATCGGAAACGGTTAGGTTAGCATCTAAAACAACTGGGTTTACTCCGTGGCTAATGTTTAGGTCGGGTAGCACCGTTGTGATTGGTGCTGGGTTAGTATTTTCAAAATATAAAAATTGTCCTGAGTCGTCACCGTTAATAAGATCCTGATCGCCATCATTATCCAGATCTGCAAAAGCGGGAGAGTTGGCATTGTAAGGGTAAATATCTATCGGCAATCCTTTAAATGGATTTGAATTAGAAATCAAATCATGTAATAGGAAGACTGGTGCTGTTGGTGAACCTATATTTTCATAATACCAGAAGCCTTGATATTTGCCAACAATGATGTCTAGATCACCATCATGATCAAGGTCTAGAAATTTAGGATGGTTGTGGGAATCAACAACTAAAGTAAAACCTGTTTCCCAATCCGGTTTTGGACTGAATACGGGATTTGCAAGGTGCCAATATTTTCAAAAAGTGCCGGTTTACTATAGCTTCTTGAAAGTACCAAATCCGGTTTTCCGTCTCCATTTAAATCGCCAAGATCTACGTCAGGCTCAAAAAATGGGACTTCATTAATGAAGACGAACGGATTATTAGGTCCGGTAAGCTCCGTGTAAATCCCGGCATTGTTTTGAAAATATCGGACTCTTGCTTCAGAGTGATACGTGTCATCAACATGAAAGGGAGCAATTAAATCTAAATCCCCATCCTTATCGAGATCAAACAGTTTTAAATCATTATCACCATACAAGTCTAACTCCGAAAAAGGGTTTTGTTGGGATCAGTTCCAGGCTGAATTTCCATTATCATTTTTATAGAGTTCCCGAGTAGCAAAGTACTTGAGTAATAGCAACCGCAGTAATAGACATAATAATCGTAAACTTCAGACCCCGAAGTCAATGCATCAAGATCCCCATCTCCATCAATATCTGCAAAGGAAACATTTGAATAATCCACCAAGTCAACGCCATCTACCGGACTATCTAAACCCTCCTTAAGTTCGAATACACCCAAACCTTTGTTTTCATAATAATAAAATGCTTTCTCAATCTCATAATAATAACTATATTCATTGTAGGCAACAGTCACATCCAGGTCTCCATCATTATCCAGATCGGCAAAAGCGAAGGATACATATCAACCGCCTGATAAGTCGCGAGTTATTGATCATAAAATGGATTTCCTTGCGAACTTCCCGGATTACCTGGATTGGGGATCCAGGGTCCTACCTGCGTGGCATCGCCATTGTATCCATATTGTATCTTAAAGGATCCATTATCATTTCGGTAATAAACTACTTCACCATTAAGATTAATGAAAAAATCAAGATCACCATCTTGATCCAGATCGGCAAAGGAAATTGGACTCCAATCGTAAGTATCATTTCTGGGAACGTTATTAACTACTCCATAATCCAATAGCGGATGCATATTTGACCCGTTTACATAAACAGGATTTGTTGGAGTACCCGTATTTTAAAGAATTGAAGTACGTAATGATAGGTGGAACTGTCGTAATAGCCACCTAAAAAAGATCGGTATCCCATCGGCATCTATATCTACAAATGTGGGATGTGCATAACGTCTGGTACTTATGCCATCAAATGGGTTAGTTGCTCCAATTTCAGACGAGAAATTCGGGGCTAATCCGCTACCTATATTTCGAAAGAAGAACGTTTCTCCGATATGTACTATATCCGTACTTCATCTGTGCCAACTAAGAGATCCAAATCGCCATCATTATCAACATCTGCGAAAGCCGGTACATAAGATCTCTTTCCTGCTGGAATAGCAGAATTAATACTGCCAAAGGGATATTTAGGTTGGCCCGATTTTATTTCCAGAAATTCTGGCTTTGCTTTTAGTACCTATATTTTCGAAGTACTTAAGCCCGGGAACATCTCCGCCAACAATTAAATCAAGGTCGCCATCGCCATCTAAATCGGCATAAACAGGAGCTGGTCTATAAACATACGGCAACGGAGGTGGGAGTGGATTATCGAGATAATTTCTGGTGAATGGGCCAAGAAGTTTGGGCGTTAGCTTGACTAACGTTAAGCAATAAGCTAATGGCTGCGCCTGCCGTACCAAGTTTAATTGAGTTTGTAAATGGAAAACCCGATTACGCAGGCGCTCCAGTTTGCCTAAGAGCTGGCTTTGTTTCTCTTTTAGTAAAACGGTGGAATCGTCCATTGGCGATGTTTTTGTTCAGCCGTCCTCTAAATTTATGGTATTTAGTGTTGGCTGATTGATAAATTTGGACGACTAAGGTGTTCATAGTTTCTATGAATGCTTTTGGCCGGAAAACTTTCTCTGCACTTTAAAGATAATAAAAGGGGGCAGTTTTGAAATATCTTTTATTTAAAATTTTGAAAATAGTTAGCATGAGGTCAGTTTCGGATTACTCTTTTCACTTTGTAAATGGGGCCATTTCAGCGGAACTGGGTGCGGAAATTGTAAAACTATGGACGGAATTTGCTGTGCTACAGCAACCTGAAGCAGAAAGGAGATTAAGCGAGTTAGTCTTAGTCCTTAAAAACAAATCCGGAAAAGTTATTGGGGTCTCCACTGTGGTTAAAACCCTGTTGCCTCAGATTCATAATTATGTTTATGCTTATCGTTGCTTCATTCTGCCTGAGTTTCGAGCGCCTGCACTGGATACGCAGATGATTGTTAGAACAAAAAATCATTTGCAAGAAGTTAGTTTGCTTGAAACTGACAAAAGGTGTGTAGGTATCATGGTAGTTGTTCAGAACGAAAAACTAAAGGCTCAATGGCGACAGGCCGTTTGGCTTGGCGCGGATATGATTTTTATAGGTAACACTCCGCAAGGCCATCATATACGGGTAGGTTATTTTAAGCATGCAAGAATTTGATCTTGATAGCTAAATGAATCTTCAATTTTTCTTCAGCGTAGAAACGATGTATCTTGAGAATGATTCGATGGTTGGGTAATCCCAAAGTAGAAGTGGGTTAAGGTCAGCTCCTATGAATTTTTCGATGTGTTGCAAAATGAAAATGGCGTTAACTGAATCTAAACCAAAATTGATAAACTCAACGTCAACTTCAACTTCCTCCAGGGCGATACCCAGCTCGTCTGCAATCTTCTTTCTAAAAAAATCAATTAGCTCGGTTTCTGAAAATGTTTTCATGGTCTCTTGCAATCTCAACTTGAATTAATTGAATATTCATGACACCTGAAAGCAATCTTCAATTTAATGTAAAAGCTTCCTTAATCAAACGACTGGGGGAGAGATCGCTCCAGATGCAGCGACCGCCTTGGCTGAACTGATCAAAAATGCCTACGATGCCGATGCGGATTGGGTACGGATTGAAAGTGATACCCGAAACTGCATCGGGAAAGAGGGTTGTCATTTTAGAAGTCCTGAAACAGGTTTCTTACTGGTAAGCGACAATGGTGCAGGAATGTCGTGGGCTGGTGTTCAAGCCTACTGGATGAATTTCTCGGTTTCCACAAAACAGCAAGCCAAAGGAAATGAACTTACTGAAAAGAAACGATCGCCTGTTGGTGGGCAAGGTTTGGGGCGATTGACTACAGCACGACTTGGAGAATTTGTAGAACTTTTACGGCAGATGATAGGGGAGAACATAGTCACGTTGCGTTTGATTGGAAATGAATTTACTGAGGAACGCGCGATTACAGAGGTTCCTTTGTTTGCAGAGAAAATTCCATCTCCTCGTGAAAAGGGGACTTCATTGCTTATTTTTCCCTTGCGGGAAGTAAACCAATGGGAGGGTGATAAAGTGTTCGAGTTTATTCAGCAATTAACCAATAAGGTTTTTTTGTTTATAGATCGAAAATCATTTCAGATAAAAATAAAGATTAACGATCAGGAATATGAACTGGGTCAATCCGTTAAATTTAAAAGAGAAGAAAATAAAGTGTATTGGGAAAACGTGTGGCAAAAGATGTCGCCCTCATTAATTCAGGAGGTGATTAATTTTTGGGATGTTAACCAGATGATTAAACCTGGTTTCTCATCAGAAGAACGGGCTCAACAGGTAGTCCTGATACTTCGATGTGAACGGGATAATAAAATTGTTGGACTCACAACTGCTGGGGTCGTAACTTTTAAGCAACTCAATAGCAAGAACTTTTATCTATATCGGTCAATCATTTTGCCTGGGTATCGCCATCCTGGGTTAACGTCTAAATTAATTGTTGAAACGCGAGATTTTCTTGAATTGGCTAATAGTCATGAAGTCTTAAACCCCTGCATTGGTATATTGACATTTGTTGAAAATCCACGTATTCAACAATTCAGACGAGGCGATATGGCCAGCCTCAAAGATGGCTTATATCGGCATGGATAAACAGGGTCGACATATACGCGTTTATTATTTTCGTGAGCAACTATTTAATGGTAGTTACTTCTAAAGAGGTTAAGCTTCCTGATTGCTAAATTTTTATTCCACGACAACTCAGTAGTAACTGGATGCAAATCGGGAAAAATTAAGAAGTAATTCTTCAAGGGCAATTCTTGATTGTAATTTGCCCAACCAATCGCCCAGGCAGAAATGAATTCCTGAACCAAAAGCAAGGTGACGATTTTGTGTACGGTTGAGAATTAACTCATCAGGGTTATCAAAAATTTCAGGGTCGCGATTGGCTCCGCCCAAACAAAGAGTAACTGTACTTCCCTTCGATATAATTTTTCCGCGCACACTCAAGTCTTCGGAAGCAATTCGACCCAACAGTTGCACCGGTGGGTTAAAGCGAAGGAGTTCGTCAATGGCTAATTCCCACGCTTGCGGTGCATGAGGAAATGAACTCTTTGTCAGATGGTAGACTCCGACTCCTATCAGCCCCGAAGTTGTTTCTTCGCCTGCGGTAAAGAGAAAAATGCAAATTGAGATTAACTCTTCTTCAGAAAGTGGCTCCTGCGATTTTTCGTTTGCTGCAAAAATTTTAAAAAGCAATCCTTCCTCATGCATTTTCTTTTCCCGCAATGTGATTCTGAAATACTCAATAAATTCTTTTGATGCGCGATGAATTAACACGAGATCTTTAACGGTAATATATAGATCAAGGGCTTTAATGAGATTAAGTGCCAGATCTTTCAAGTACCGATGGTCCGCTGAATTAATGCCCAAAATGTTTGTCATGGTAAGGGCTGGAAGCGCCTGCCCAAAATCCTTCACCACGTTAAATTTCTCTTTATCTAATTTAGCTATGAGTTCATTTGCACCAGTGCGAATAAGGTTCTCAATATCATGATTAACCCATACACTCTGAATAAATTTGCGAACTCGTGTATGTTGTGGCGGATTAAGAAAGAGAATAAAATGACTCATGGCTTGAGCGATCGCTTGAAAATCCATTTCATGCGTATTGAGATATTCAACACCGCGCTTAATCCACTCTAATCGATTGCCCGCCTGATACCGATTGTCTTTTAGAATTAGCTTCACGTCCTCGTACCGAGTAATAATCCATTCTTTGGTTTGTGAAAGGTGAACGGGATCATTTTGTTGCAACTTTTTATACATTGGATAAGGATCAGCGAAATTCACTTCATCCCAGGGTTTCCAAAGTAGGCTGTCGCTGCTCATTCTTTACTCATTAGTATCTTGCGGGTTGGGCGATGTCCAGTAATTTCCCTTGAGGCAGGGTGATTGCCATCAGATGATCTTCCTGATAGTGATTGAGAACTCCAGGACGCCTGGTATTGGGTAATACACGAACATCATAGATTTCTTCTACACTATTTTCATACTTGATGTAACCGATCAAGCCGCCCTGTAGATAATTGAATGACGGCAATCCCGCAAAAAATTGACTCGGAGGCAATAGGCAAATCCCCAAAGGTCTTGCTGGTTGTACGCAACTTAGAGAGACCAATAAAAACGTAGTCTCCGATTTTATCCATGCCACGCACAAAACCTTTTAGTTTTTGCACTACATTATATTTTTGACTTTGCACGTCTACCTGAACCAACTCGCCCGATGCTGACAAGAGTACAAATAATTTACCCTCCATAAAGTCGTGGGTGAATGTGGCATAGGTAAGCCATCTAAAATGATTTCTTGGTCTTGCGCATCCATTAGTATCCCACCTTTTACTTTATTCGTGCGCCAGCCTCCGCCAATCGGTGTTACCTAAAGCTGTTACGTATTTGATTCCGCCTTGGTCTAACGCCATCCCGTTTAAATGACATTGATCATCGGGTTGTAACGATGAAATAAATTTTGGTTTCCAAATGGGAGAAACTAAACTGTTCATTAATTTTAGAAATGCATGAAAACCGGGTTGTTACGCCAATCATACCCGAATCTGTAAATGCTAAATCATGAATGTCCAGTTCACCTGTATAATAAACCGAACGTGGCAAATACAATGCGTCATACGTATTAGGTTGTTTTGGAAATGTGGCTGCTAAACCGGGCGCATTGACGAGCATAACTACTTCGTTGCGCGTGGCAATGGCTAATTGCTGACCACGAATTGCAATGCCCATCGGTTTTTAAAAGACCGTGGCAATTGAATGAGTGATTTCTTATCCGTGGCACTAATGAAAATGACCCTTGCCAGCCTGGTAAGTACTGATTGCCAACGTGCATCCCAAATTGCTCAGTAGTTCAGGTAACCCTTCTGAATATGAACAAGTAAAGGTCGAAGTTCCGGATCCATAAGTATGATTAGTTAAACTTATCAAAAATTTTCCCATTTTAAAGGTTTGTATTACCTATGAGTGCTTCAAAACCGGCTAATAATATTTTGTTAGATGGAACCGTGATTTGGTTTACCGGACTTTCGGGTGCTGGTAAAACAACCTTGGCTATTGCATTAAAAAATAAATTGGAAGCAAGAAACCAGGCTGTTTATTTACTTGATGGTGATCAATTACGTAGCGGTTTAAATTCAGATTTGGGATTTTCTAAAAAAGACCGCTCTGAAAATATTCGAAGAGCGGCTGAAGTTGCACGACTTTTTGCCGAGGAAGGCAACTGCGTTTTGGCAACTTTTATTTCACCCTTTAAGACAGATCGGAAAATAGCCCGACAAATTGCTGGAAATCACCGATTCATTGAGGTCTTTGTATCTTGTCCTATTTCCATTTGTGAAAAACGAGATGTAAAAGGCCTTTACAAAAAAGCCCGGGCCGGATTGATTACCCAGTTTACAGGTATTGATTCGCCTTATGAGAAACCGGATAGCCCAGATGTAATTATTCATTCAGCGGAACAAACCATTGAAGAGGCAATTAATTTAATATGGGAGAAAATATTTAATTACTGAAATGCCATTGCCTTATCAATTGGTAGCATCTCGAAACGATGAATAATATAGCTACTATTTTAATACTTCTGGCTGTTGTTACTGCTCTAGCGCAGGTCACTGATCGTATTCATATTCCGTATCCAATTTTATTAGTACTTGCTGGTATTGGAATTGGGTTTATACCAGGGTTGCCTGCATTGGTAGTCGATCCGGAAGTTGTTTTTCTAATATTTTTACCCCCAGTACTTTATGCAGCTGCCTGGAATACTTCGTGGCCGGATTTTAAACAATCTATTCGTCCTATCTCTTTGTTATCAATCGGCTGTGTGCTGTTTACCATGGTTATCGTAGCTTTTGCAGCGCATCAGTTTATACCGGATTTTGGTTGGCTTGAGTCATTTGTATTAGGCGCCATTGTTTCCCCGCCTGATGCGGTAGCAGCTACAGCAGCAACAAAAGGATTGAAAGTGCCTAAAAGAATTATCACCATTCTGGAAGGGGAGAGTTTAGTGAATGACGCAACGGGCCTTATCGCTTATCGCTATGCAATCACCGCTACGGCCTCGGGTACATTTATTTTTTGGTTGGCCGGCATTAACTTTTTTTACGTTGCCGTGTTGGGAATAACTTTAGGCTTGGCCGTTGGCTATATATTTTTCTGGATTCATAAGATAACCCCAAACAACGCTACTACTGACACCACATTCACTTTGTTGGCACCCTATGCCGCTTACCTGGTCGCTGAAGAATTTCAGGCATCAGGAGTTTTAGCTGTAGTGACAGCCGGTTTATTTTTAAGTCCACGCGCTTCTGAAGTTTTTTCAAATCAAACTCGCATCCAAGCAATAGCCGTTTGGGATACGATAATCTTTATACTTAATGGCGTTATTTTTATTCTGATTGGTTTGCAGCTACCTATCATTCTTGGGCATATTACCAGCAATTCAATAGGTACATTGTTTTGGTATGGCGCCATAGTTAGCCTGGCAACGATAATGGCTCGCATTTTATGGGTTTATCCGGGGCTTACTTACCAAGGTGGCTGAGTAAAAGTATCCGTACGAAGGAGACAGACACCAATCTCAGAGGAGTAACCATCATTGCCTGGTCGGGGATGAGGGGCATTGTTTCGCTTGCCGCGGCTTTAGGTTTGCCCTTAATGATTTCTGACACGAAGGAGTTTCCACATCGCGACTTTATTATTTTCTTAACCTTTTGTGTGATTTTCGTTACCCTCGTGCTGCAGGGTATGACCTTGCGTAAATTAATAAAATGGTTAGGGATAAAGTTGGATAACCGCCATCTCATAGAAGAGGAAAACATCCGATTAAAACTTGCCTCACTTGTGATTGAACATATTGAGGAAAATTATTCTCTTGGTTTGAATGGTAATGTTTTGAACCAGATTAAAACTAAATATGAAATCCGGATTCAGCGTATTCGCAAGGATAAATCAGAACTAGTCATGAGTCCCGAACAGATCAATGAACTTCACCAGATACAACATCAGCTTATCATAAAAGAACGAACAGTGATTTTACAAATGCGCAAACAAGGTGAAGTTAGTGAGGAGGTGGTGCGTAAAATTGAATACGAACTGGACTTAGAGGAAGCTCGGTTGGAGTTGGATGGGAATTAAGTATTAGTTTATTCATTAATACATTTTCTTAGTTGAAATAATCCAAATTTAGGATGAACTATAGTTTTTCGTTTTTGCTGTTGTCTTGTCTTGCAATGTTTGCCTTGGTCAAAAGTTGTTTTTATAGAGGATTATAAATCTGTAACTGAGTGGATAACAATAATTGGGAATTTAGCTTAAGTTTAAAAAAAGGAGACACGGGGGACAAATTATTATAAACAAAGCAAAGGTGCATTGTATTTGCACAAATCTACTTTAGTTGGATAATTTTATTGAAGCAGAAACCAACGCAATATTAGATGAAGAATCCTGTGTTTGGAATGAGAAGATTAGTTGCAAGATGAGCAGATCGGAAAGCTCTTAAAGAAAATGAGGCTATTAAAGCAAAGAAAATAAAGGAAAGGGATGATAGAAAAGAGTTAAATATGGACAAGCTACATTAGATCGTTAAACAAGAAGGGTTAGGGGATTGGGACAACCAAAAATGACGCTGTAAATTCAAATGGAGTAAAAGAACAATGGGTTTATGATAACCGATATTGTTATATAGAAAATGGGAAGCTTGTGTCTTGGCAAGAATCTTATTGAGGACAATTATACCCCTCAGTTAGCGTCAAAGTTTTCTCAACCAGATATTTCTGAATTGCGTCTTATTACCATGATCCTGTAAAGAGATTACATCATCGCCATGTGACGAAGGATAATCATGTAAGCCGGTGTATAGGGTAAGACCATTTATAGTGGCGTTATTTTGAACTACCACGCCATTATGCAATACCGTAATCCTGGCTGGAGCGTCTAGTAGACCATCTTCTTTGAATCGGGGTGCGGTATAAATCACGTCATACGTATTCCACTCCAGTGGGCCACGCATTACGTTTACCAGAGGTGCGTGATCTTTGTAAATACTGCCGGCTTGTCCGTTCCTATAGGTTCGGTTGTTATAAGAATCCAGAATTTGCAATTCATAGCGGTTCTGAAGAAATACTCCACTATTGCCACGTCCTTGACCAGCATTTTCAACTACATCAGGAGCGCTAAATTCTATGTGCAACTGGCAATCACCAAATTTCATTTTTGTTTGAATGCCACCTGATCCCGGAACAACTTCCATATGATCATTATTTACAATTTTCCAGGGAGCTGGCTTTGTAGCGTCTTTCTGGCTTGCCCACTGATCAAGATTTTTTCCATCAAATAGTATGATGGCATCGGAAGGAGCATCGCCCAACACTTTGGCAGGTGTAATCACTTTAACTTCGGGCTCCCAGATTTCAGTCATTTCAGGTTTCATGGGCATAGGAGAAACCTCTGGTGGTGTATTTGGATAACCTTGGCTAAGTGCTTGCGTTGCGCTGATTAAAGTCAATGCGATAATACCTGTCCAATTTGCATTTAATTTCATGATAGGATTGATTTAAGTATTGATATAGTTATGTATAGAGTAGATGTATTAACTGCTTGTTTCAACATTATTGTTTTTATACAGCAAAGCCAAGATACCAACTATCGGACCAATAGCCAAAACGATATAAATCTTTTGCGTATTTAGAACGGATGTTAAAACACCCATAAGTTGAATGCTTATGATCGTAATTGCAAACCCTATACTGTTTACAATTGTCAAAGCAGTTCCACGCGATTCTTCGGGTGCCTGTTGAGCGACCAAGGTAGAAAACAGCGGAGAGTCGGCTATAACAACGAGGCCCCAGAAAAATAAAAAAATAAGAAGTACGCACACAGAACCTTGACTAAAAATAAGGGAGACAGAACACAGCAGATTCCTGACAAGATTAAAAAAATCGTGGCCAGTGTTTTAGGTTTGTAAATCTGCGAAAGCAATCCGCTAACTACACAGGCCAGTCCACCCGATGCTATAATTAAAAAGGAGAATAATGGAACATTTATGTCCACTATTGAATATTGACTTTTCCCACGCTGTAAGCATAACCGGTACAAAAGCCCAAAATGTATACAACTCCCACATATGGCCGAAGTAGCCAAAGGCAGCTGATCGGAATTGCCATTTTTTAAACCCCGAAAGAAAAGAGGTAAACGATAATGCCTTACCTGACTTGCGATACGGACCATCGGGAACAAGCAAAACCATCATAACTCCGCCAAGGAATGACAAGGTAGAAGTAACGTAGATAACGAGGCGCCAGGAAAATTCGGCTGTTAGACTTTTTAATAAATGGAAACGCGGTACCCACTACCAGAGCACCAACTAGAAAACCGAGTGACTTACCAAGGCCTTTCTGAAAATGATCAGATGCGATTTTCATTCCCACAGGATAGATGCCGGCAAGAGAAAATCCTGTTAAAAAACGAGCACTTAAAAGTGCCGATGCAGGAATGCCGTAAATACAAATAGCAAGATTGAATGCAGCGGCTATCAAGGAGCTAACGAAGAAGACTTTGGATGGAGAGTATCTATCGGAAATAGCAAGGAGCGCAAACACTAATGTGCCTGTTATAAAACCAAATTGTACTGCGCTGGTTAGATGAGAAAGGAAAGTTGAATCAAGGTTTAGATCAATAATGATGTTTGGGAGAATCGCATTACCTGCAAACCAAACGGAGGTGCATAAAAATTGCGCAATGACGATAACGAAAAGAATTCGTTTCATAATTGGTTAACCATACAGGAATTGCGTGGAGTTGATTTCCAAAAAAAGAAAATCGGATACAAAGATTTATTTAACGGAGACCAAATCAATGATTCCTTTTAGTTCATCCACAGCTTTTGTTTCGGCCTCACTAACTTTTCCATCAGCATGAATGATATCATACATATCGGCATATATTTTATAACGCTGCGCGAATTTGATATGATCGAAATGTTTAAATGATTCCTTTATGATGTCGTGATTTTTTGAATCCTCTATTTTTTTATAGGCAATTACAGCCTCATCCAACCTTTTCTTGTGATCACCCTCAATAGGAAAGTGCTTATCCATTTTTTCCAAAATAACACGTTCCTCATCAGGGTGTAAGACTCCATCGGCATAGGCCATGTGTACATATAGATAGAGAACAAAGTCACTGAATGTTTTATGTATCACCATAAGTTAATGAGTTTGCTAACTTGACTTAAAGATAAAAAGGCTTTGCATGATGCAAAGCCTTTTTATTGGATTACAGAAGATTACATCATTCCACCCATTCCACCACCGTGAGGCATGGCTGGCGCTTCTTTTTCTTCTGGAATTTCAGAAACAACTGCTTCTGTTGTTAGCAATAAGCCAGCAATAGAAGCTGCGTTTTCAAGGGCCAAACGAGCTACTTTCGTAGGATCGATAATACCCGCTGGGAAAAAGTCTTCGAACTTATTTGTGCTGGCATTGTAACCGAAATCCTTCTTACCATCGCGCACTTTGTTCACGATTACAGATCCTTCCTGACCTGCATTTTCTGCAATGGTTCTTAAAGGAGATTCAAGTGCCAGGCGAACAATGTTTACACCGGTTGTTTGATCTTCATTATCCGTAGGCAAATCTTCAAGAGCTTCGATAGCGCGGATGTAAGCAACTCCACCACCTCCGAGAATGTACCTTCCTGCACGACGCGCACGTTGCATGCAAAGCATCATCAACACGGTCTTTCTTCTCTTTCATTTCAACTTCGGTAGCTGCACCAATGTAAAGGATAGCAACACCACACCAGAAAGCTTAGCCAAACGCTCTTGTAACTTCTCTTTATCGTAATCTGAAGTAGTAGATTCAATTTGAGCTTTGATTTGGTTCACACGACCTGTGATGTCAGCTTTTCTTACCCGCACCATTAACAATGGTTGTGTTATCCTTATCAATGTTAATTTTTCAGCACGACCCAAGTATTCAAGTTTAGCATCTTCCAACTTCATACCTGTTTCTTCAGAAATAACTTTTCCACCAGTTAGTGTCAATGTCTTCCAACATAGCCTTTCTGCGATCGCCAAAGCCAGGAGCCTTAACAGCAGCCACTCTAAGAGCACCACGGATTTTATTTACTACAAGTGTAGCCAATGCTTCGCCCTCAACTTCTTCTGAGATGATCAATAGAGGTTTGCCAGTTTGTGCAGTAGCTTCCAATACTGGAAGCAATTCCTTCATAGAAGAAATCTTCTTATCGTAAATAAGTACATAAGGGCTTTCTAATTCAGCCTCCATTTTCTCTGTATTGGTAACAAAGTATGGAGACAAGTAACCGCGATCGAACTGCATGCCTTCTACCAGTCTTTACTTCGGTTTCCGTTCCTTTCGCTTCTTCAACAGGTGATAACGCCATCCTTGCCAACTTTTTCCATTGCAGTGGCAATCATTTTACCAATCTCCATATCATTGTTTGATGAGATAGTAGCAACCTGAGTGATTTCGTGTGATCCTTTGATTGGTTTTGATTGCTTCTTAAGATTTCGATAACCGCATCAACGGCTTTATCAATTCCGTTTCAAATCCATTGGATTTGCACCAGCGACCACGTTCTTAATTCCTGGCCATAGATTGATTGAGCAAAACTGTAGCCGTAGTTGTTCCGTCACCAGCCGCATCAGCTGTTTTAGAGGCAACTTCTTTTACCAATTGAGCACCCATGTTTTCAATGGGATCTTTCAAATCAATTTCTTTTGCTACCGATACACCATCCTTTGTAACGGTTGGAGCACCAAATTTTCTTCTCAAGAATTACGTTACGCCCCTTAGGACCTAAAGTAACCTTTACTGCGTTTGCCAATTTATCAACGCCCCTCTTAATTCTGTCACGGGCAGGTGTATCGAATGTAATTTCCTTAGCCATAATATTAGTATTAGTATTTAGTTAAACATTAAACTGTTCCGAAGATGTCGGAATTACGCATGATGAGATACTCTTTGCCATCAATAGTGATTTCAGTACCTGAGTATTTGCCATAAAGATTTGATCGCCAACCTTTACAGTTACCGGTTTGTCTTTCAATCCATCGCCTATTGCGATTACTTTACCCTTCTGTGGTTTTTCCTTTGCTGTATCTGGAATGATAAGTCCGGAAGCTGTTTTTTGTTCTGCCGGAGCAGCTTCTACAAGCACTCGGTCTTCATTTGGTTTGAAATTGATTTTTGCCATATTGGATTATAAATTTATAGTTAAACAGTTTTCAACTGACGTTGCTCAATCCTCGAAATTCGTGCCATTTCATTGATTTTCATCTTTCTTGGCACATTCTGATCGTTTGGGCAGCAAAGATGAAAAATTTTGTCACTTGACATAACTGTCCATAAACAAAATGGCAGTTTGTCATGAATTTGGATTTTTTCGTATAATTAAGATATAAATCAAAGTGATGATGGATCGTTTAAAGGACAATTGGCTTACAGAGGGATTAATCGATTTTGAATACAAGAAGTATCAGTTATTGGCCTACTTCAAAGAAGTAAAAAGCTCATTTAACCGGGTTGAATTGTATCCGTTTTTGTCAGACCTGGTTTTCCACTACCGTAATCTGGTATCCTTAAAGGAGAATCATTCTCTGTTGCGTGATTCATTTCCCAAAGAGCTTTCGCAGGATGGCCTCAAAAATCTTGAACTGAATTATCAGCGTATGATTGAAGATGATTCCTTGATGCAGGAGATTGAATCTATTATTGAGTATGCATTACCTCAATTTAAAACTTCGCTCGATGAAGGCTCCTACATTTACGAATTAGTTGAATCCAAATGCGAGATATCACCCGTTGGGCTAACCTCCCTTTACGCCAATGAAGGGTATCTATTCGTTAGTCAGCCACCCGAGAAAGAAACCCACATTTATAGATATCAGGTAACAATTTTCGAGCAAAGTTCGGAGACCATGCGGGGCCTGCATACGCATTTTTACAAACAGCCGAGCGAAGTTTGAGTTCAACCTATGAAAACCTTAAACTCAATTTAATTAAGAAATATGCTGAGTTGCCCAATCCTTTCGTTTAAAAGGTGTTGTGTAAACTTAAGGTTCCTTTTGATCAGACATTAATGCCGGTTGCCAAAAGATTGCTTGTTAAACAGATTTCAAAAGCGGCCTAAAAAAAGACCCTCATAAAGAGGGCCTCAATTTTCAAAATCTTTGAATATTATTTAGGCTCAGAGGCTGGCGTTGCAGGCTGCTCTGTTTTCTTAAGGTCAATAGGTGAACTTTGCTGCTGTCTGGCTTTCTCAAGTATTTCGTCTGTACTGCCTGTGTTTGGCGCAGTAAAATTAGTAGCCAAAAGAAAAGACCATGATGGCAATTGCAAATCCCCAGGTTAATCGCTCAAGCAAATCCCCGGTTTTTTAACACCAATCATATTACTTGCACCAGATCCACCAAACTGACTGGATAGTCCGCCTCCTTTTGAATTTTGCGCAAGAACAACTAATACTAATAAAACTGAGCTAAAAATGGCTAAGCTGATAAATAGGATATACATAATTATTTCTTCAGGTCTTCAATTTGAGCCGCAAAGTAAGCCTTTTTTTGTGGAAATTTCCAAATTAACTTCTTCAGTACTTCCATAGCCTTTTCCTTTTTACCCTGTTTAAGAAGAATTTGAACAAGGGTTTCTGAAACTATATTCTCGCCATAGGTTAGATTCTTTTCTATCAAATCTTCTTTTGATTCGGAAGCGATAGAGGCGGCTAATTTGTTTTTTGAAATGCTGGGCTGCGATTTTATAAACTGATCAATGATTTCGATTTGTTCTTTTTGCTTAGACCCCTCTGGTTTAATCTTCTTTTTGGTAGTCTTTATTTCCTGAATAAATTCTTCTTCAGGGTCTGCGTGATTCTTTTCTTTTTTCTGCTTTTGAACTTGTGGTGGAGGTTGTGATTGGGTCATCGAAAGATTTTTCAGCGCCTCCTCAAACTGTAGTTTTCTTTGCTTTAGAGTTTCAATGTCGCGCATAACTTCCTCATGCAAGTTATCGGTTGATTGATTTGTTTTCGGGATGGTTATAGGCTCAACAATTTCATGATCTACCAACTTTGGTGCTGATTCCCTTTTTGTTTCCACGCGAGACGGAGGCTCTTGCGGCACCGGCACCTTAATTTTATTTTCGCCTTTAAGAATTCGACCCGTAGGCTTAAGTGCCCCTGTCATAATTGATTTGAGAGCAGCCCGATCGGTACTATAAATTGCACTGAGGTGCAAATACTGTTCTTTTTCTTTTAGAGAATTATCTTGTGCGGCTCGGGCCGTCATACCCTGAATGACCTGACTATATGGAAATTCTTGCCTGAGAGAAATCAAATTTGCCGTTTCTTCAGCGGTAAGCGAAGTGTACCTTGATAGGAGTAAGTTGAATTGATCTCTTTCCACTTTTATTTAAAGGAGGTAATAGTAAATGTACGGCAAAATAAAACTTTGTGCAACCTTACCAGTTGGCTATTGTACCATTAAAAATATCAATGAAAATCTGTTCCAGAATTTTTTCTCAAGGTTTTCCTGCACCGAATTAAAGTCCTGCGCACTTGGAAAATCAGCATAGAAACTGAACACACGATCTTTGAAATTATTTTTTGGCTCAATGGTATCAACGTAATTGGCTCGAACGGCTATCGTTAAACGTGTTAGCGAAGCCGGATCACCGGATTGACTTGATGTACTGGATACAGGCGCAATAGGAGTGAGTGCATATTGCGTAATGGTACCTTCAATCTGAAGTTCGCCATTTTCCTGAACTACTCGTAAGCTTGAATTCTGTTGAAAATACTGCTTTAAACGATTGGTAAATGTTTGCCCTAAGTTGGCAGGACCTAAATCAGTATTATTAAAGAAATCATCAACCTGAATAGTCTGTGCGTTGGTAGCCGCTCCTGTAAATGAATAGCTCATACAACCCTGAAGGGTTACCAATGCAACGCCCAACAATAAACTTAGGATAACTAAAAATCTATTCTTCAAGTTCGTATTCTTTAATCTTACGGTATAGTGTGCGTTCGGATATACCCAAATCGCGGGCTGCGTATTTTCGTTTGTTGTTGTTTTTTCTCAAGGCCCGTAAAATTAATTCTCTTTCTTTTTTTACAATAGAAAGCGAATCATCCTCGGCTTCATGGGTTATGTCCTGAACTTCTTCTTCATTATCGACTGTATTCTCAGTAGCGTTGATGCTTAATGTCACAGGCTCATGCGTTGGCTTTATTTCATCATGAATACCTTCAAACAGCCCGGCATGATCTTTCATGATTTGGGCTGCCTTGGTTGGATTGCCCGTGCTTTCCAACACAACTTTTTTGAGATCATTCATGTCTTTACGCAGATCAAACAAAATCTTGTAAAGAATTTCGCGCTCCGAAATACTATCGTTACCCCCATGGTCTTTATAAAGAGCTGGCAAGCTGCTCTCCTTTGGAATATAGTGATTCAAAACTTCTGAAGTGATTTCCATATTATCTGAAGAAAGAACAGAGATTTGCTCTACCAGATTTTTTAATTGTCGGATATTACCAGGGAAGCGATACTTCAAAAGCAGTGCTTTGGCGTCATCGGTAAGGGTGATTGGCTTTACTTTATATTTTTCTGCAAAGTCAGTTGCAAACTTTCTAAAAAAGTAGCTCAACATCTTTCCTCGTTCTCTAAGTGGTGGAACATAGATGGTACTGTACTAAGTCGATAATACAAATCCTCTCTAAATTTTCCGTGTTCAACTTTTACTAATAGATTAACATTGGTTGCAGCCACTACGCGCACATCGGTCTTTTGCACTTTAGAGGAACCCACCTTAATAAATTCTCCATTCTCAAGAACCCGTAAAAGTCTTGCCTGCGTACCAAGTGGCATCTCGCCAATCTCATCTAAAAAAATAGTGCCTCCATTAGTTACCTCAAAATATCCTTTGCGGGATTCGTGTGCACCCGTGAAAGATCCTTTTTCGTGTCCAAATAATTCAGAATCGATAGTGCCTTCGGGTATCGAGCCGCAGTTTATGGCAATGAACTGGCCATGCTTACGAGGACTTAGATAATGAATAATTTTGAGAATGATTCTTTACCACTTCCACTTTCTCCGGTAATCAAAACCGACATATCTGTGGGCGCAACTTGCATGGCGACACGTACCGCATTATTGAGTAAGGGTGAGGTGCCCATCACTCCGTATCGTTGTTTTACACTTTGTATTTCTGAATCTGTAATTGCCATAATTAATCTACCATCTTGCCTATCAAAGTCCCACTTGTACAACGCTCTATTAGAACATTGACGTATTCACCCTTCGACTTATTTTGTTTTGGAAAAACAGCTACGTGATTGGAAGAAGTTCTTCCTTGCCATTGGGTATTATTCTTACGCGATTCGCCTTCAATCAATACGCGTTGGATCGTACCTACATCTTGTTGATGATGAAGGTGAGAATACTGTCTTTGCTTAAAAATAATTTCTTCCAGCCTGCGGTTTTTTACATCTAAAGGGATATCATCCTGATGTTTTTTAGCTGCCAGCGGGAACAATATCCTGAAATCATATCCGAAGAGATACCACATGTTGGTCCTAAGATATTTCTTATGCTCTGCACTTTATTTAGGTACCATTCGCGGGTATAACCTCGATTCATCAATTCAAGAATCCGGCTATTACCACTCTGTGCCGGTAGATGTATATTCTTACAGATATTTTCATGTTTCGCCATTACATGCAAAACTTCATCGGTAATGTCCTTTGGGTGCGAGGTTGAGAAGCGAACGCGAAGGTCAGGATGGACGTTCGCTACTAATTCCAAGAGGTTGGCAAAATTGATAATTTGTTGAATTTCTTTTTTTTCGAGTTTTGCTTTATTGTTTTCTTCTTCACTCCACTTATACGAATCGACATTTTGACCGAGAAGCGTTACTTCTCTAAAACCTCTTTCAAAAAGATCCTGGGCTTCGGCAACTATCGAATGCGGATCACGACTTCTTTCCCGCCCACGGGTAAAGGGAACAACACAAAACGAACACATGTTGTCGCAACCGCGCATAATAGAAATAAACGCGGTTACCCCATTGGTATTTAAACGAACAGGCGTGATATCGCCATACGTTTCTTCACGCGACAAAAATGTATTCACTGCTTTGTCGCCTTCGTCAACCTGATTAATGAGTTTAGGCAAATCTCGATAAGCATCGGGGCCTGCCACTAAATCAACGATCTTCTCTTCTTCCAACAACTTTGTTTTCAATCGTTCGGCCATGCAACCTAATATGCCAACCATTAATTCAGGTTTCTTTTTCTTGAACCCTTGAATATGGTGGAGCCGCTTGCGAATCGTTAGTTCAGCTTTTTCGCGGATTGAACATGTGTTCAAAAAAACGAGATCAGCCTGGGCAATATCAGAAGTGGTATCAAAGCCCTCCTGCTTCAAAATAGAAGCTACTATCTCACTGTCTGAGAAGTTCATTTGGCAGCCATAACTTTCGATATAAAGCTTTCTCGTTTTGCCTGTATTCTGATCCACAGTTCTAATGGGTTCAGCATTAAGCTCGTTTTGCGCCTCAAAAATCCCAATATCTTCAATCAAATTCTTCATTTTCGATGTTTCGGATGGCAAAATTAATGTTTTCTACTCTATTTATGACATCTTGTCAGTTAGTTTTTTGAATTTATAAAAACTGCTTATTCATGATGCGTGGGATATTTTTAGGCTTATTTTGCTTCCCTATATGGCAATAGTTAAGACGATTCGAGGAAATGAACCAAAATTTGGAGCGAACTGCTTTTTGGCGGATAACGCAGTAGTTGTTGGCGAAGTTACGATGGGTGATAACTGCACTGTTTGGTTTAATGCTGTTGTTCGTGGCGATGTTCATTCAATCACTATTGGAAACAATACCAATATTCAGGATGGGGCCATTATCCATTGTACGTATCAAAAGGCAAAGACGGTAATAGGTAACAATGTTTCCATTGCACACAACGCCATTGTGCATGGCTGTACGATTGAAGATAATGTGTTGATAGGAATGGGTGCAATAATTATGGACAATGCGGTTGTTGGAACAGGATCTGTTATTGCTGCGGGAGCCATTATTTTGTCGGGTACGCGTGTAGAAGCGGGAAGCATTTATGCAGGCATTCCAGCCAAAAAAGTGAAAGAAGTAGGAGATGAGATGAAAGCGGTGATTGTGCGCACGGCTCTTAATTATCCTATGTATGCAGAATGGTATAAGTAATAAATCAGAAAGGAAAATGGAAGAGATACCCAATAGTGGATACGATTTAGAAGTAATCAAGGATTATAAGAAGCGGATTGCTTTAACGGGCAAATCCTACTTACTCGATGAAGATGACGAACAAACGGATGAGTATGTGCATTTTTATTTCATAGGGAAAGACAATGAGGCCGAAGTCATCTATGACTGCATTTTATATACACTTCGATTTCAACATGAAAGTGAATTATTTGATATTGCTGAGCATAAAGCCGCTCAGCACTTTCCTCAGTACAAAAAATTAAATATGAAGAGGATGAAAATGGAGATTTAAAAACGTTGAATGATCTGGAAGAAGAAATAGGACTCTATATGGCCGAGGTTATGGTAGAGTTGGAGGAGGAAGGCGAAGTGAAGGTGAGCGAGTATGTTGAAATGGATGCTGGTCACGATTTTGGAATTGGTTTGGATGCCAGCCTCCATCTGGAAACTATAACGCCTCAGCTCATAGAGCGATTTATTAGCGATTTCAATTCTGATAATTTGAAGTTGGATGACTCCTTATATTCATTTCAAATGAATAGTGATTTCAAAGAATAGTCGGATTTAAAAAAAACAGAAAACTCTAATAATTCATGAATTGTGGCCTATATTTGCGGCCCTAAATATTTTAAATTCATGAAAAACCTTTCACTTGGCCTTAACGCAGTTTTACTTGTAGCCGTTGGTATTTTATACTATTTGCACTTCTCTTCCAAAGACTCGTCCACCCCGGTATCCGGCAACGTTATGGCTGGCGATCTGAAGATTGCTTATATAAATTCAGATTCAGTTCTTAAACATTACGATTTCTTCAAAGTAAACATGGAGAAACTTGAGTCGCGCGGAAAAAAACTTGATCAGGATCTTCAAAACCGAGCACAAAGTTTACAGAATGATATTGCCGCCTACCAAAGAAATTATAGCAGCATGACCATTGGCCAAGCGAAAGCGGTAGAAGATGACTTGGGTAAGAAACGTCAAAACCTGGAGCTTTACCAAAGAAGTCTTGAGCAAGAACTTGGTACAGAACAAGCGAAAATGAATGAAGAGTTATACAAGAAAATCACCGATTACCTGAAGGAATATGCGCAACAGAAAGAGTTGCAGATTGTACTGAAGTATAACCCGGGTAGCGATGTACTCTATGGAGGAGCTAGTGGAGATATCACGCAGGATGTAATTAAAGGATTAAATATCGCGTATAGCGTTGATAAGACTAAAGTGAAAACGGACTCAACGGCCTCCAAGAAAAAATAAACAAATTGGGTTTCATATAAAGCCGACCGGGTAAAAATCCTTGTCGGCTTTTTTTTGTTATAAGTCTTTATATTAATTTCAAATCGTGAAAAATAATGTACTTGGTTTTTTGGGCGTTCGGGAAGATGAACAGGTGCAGGTGTGGCTTATGCTCATCACCGGGTTTTTCATTGGTATCTTTATCGCCACCTATCAGGTTACAGCCGAGTCATTATTTCTGAATAAATTAAGTGATCAACTGGACAAAGCCTTTCTGATTTCAGGGGTACTCGGTATAGTCTCGACACTTTTATTTTCATATTTCCAAAACCGAATCAGGTTTGTTACGCTCACCATTGCCAGTATTGTTTTGATTGTATTGGCCACCTTTGGTCTTTACTATTTTTATCACTTTGCCGAGGGTAACGTACAGAATATTACACTCTTTCTCATGTACTGCCTTATTGGGCCGATGACGGCAATTCTTCTCCTTTGCTATTGGGGAATTTTTGGAAGACTTTTCAATTTCAAGCAATCGAAAAGAATAATTGGGTGGATTGATACAGGACAGCTAATCGCGATCATTATTGCCAATTTTTTAATTCCGTTTACAACCTCATTTTTTCCTGATACGTCAAATTACTTGCTTGTGTGTAACATAAGTATCGTAGGCTCATTAATCTGTCTCATAATTATAGCCGTAAAATTTGATCTGGCTAGTTTGAGCTCAGATAAAAGTGTTAAGGAAGAAACGCGTTTTGCTAAAATATTCAAGGATCGGTATATCGTTTTGCTCAGCACTTTTCTGATTATCTCGATGGTTACCTTTAGTTTCAATCAGTTTACATTTCAAACGTTGCTCAATAAGCAGTACCCCGACCAAAGAGATCTTACAAACTTCCTGGCTTTTTTTAATGGAGCCATTTATGCACTTAGTTTATTCATGCAACCTTTTATCTGTAGGGGCGATACTATCCGGAGGTTTGCTAGGCTACGATTTAACCAGCAACCCACAAACCTACATTTACTTCTTTCTTTTTGTAGCGGTTACCCGCCTCTTTAATAGTATGTTAAAAGACTCGCTGGAGAACCCGATATATAAACTTTTATTTATTCCGCTGGATAGCCGGTATCGATTCAGCATTCAGACAAAAGTTGAAGGCATTGTAAATGAGTCAGGCAGATTTATAGCGGTATCTTTATTTTCTTATTTGCCCTGGCTCCTTTTTTCAAAATTATTTGGGTGCCTGTTATTGTATTAGGATTGATCCTCGCTTACTTCAAAGTGATTCAAAGCTTATACCAGGAGTATAAGGGTAAGATCAGATCTAAACTGGAACACACCGGTGAACTTCAGGATCGACTCGAAATTGGCTATTCAGAAATCACCACCAAATTGGAGACCAACTTGCAGGGACAAAATCCCGCCAAGGCTGTTTTCTCATATAAACTTCTGGAGAAAATAGATCCTTCTAAATCCGGCATCTGGATAAACTCGTTAATGAAGAATAACGAAGAGAACTGCAAAGAGTACGCGCAACGAAAAATGAATGAGTTAAAAGGTCTCTCTGTTTCCGAGAACTATGTAATACGGGTCAATAGCGATCAAATATCTGCAGGCAATAAAAACATTCTTTCTAAGAATGATATTGATTTGATTTTGACTAGTGGAGGCGATATACAGAAAGCACGCATTCAAAGACTGGCAAGATCAGTAGATGCCAATGACAGGCATTATAGTGCCGAGCTATTACTTCATTCTCAAAATAAAGAGAATATAAGTTTCCTCATTGAGCTGCTAAGTGATAGTGAATCAAAGGTTCGCAGTGCTGCAATTAAAACAGCCATCAAGAAAAATAACAATGAAGTGATTTACTCGCTCATTGAAAATCTCGGAAGTGTACAACACGCCAACGAGGCCATGAATGCATTAATCCTAATTGGTGAGCCTGCCCTTACCTTGTTGGATAATTCATTTTATAGATCCGGTCAACCTTCAGCAATTATGCTGCGATTAGTACGAAGTATCGGTGCTATTGGAGGAACAAGGGCTAAGGAAATGCTCTGGAATAAGATTGATTATCCGGATAAGGTAATCGTATCAAGTTCTATTAGCGTTGGGAGAGTCTGGTTTTAAAGCGGGCATGTCGCAGGTAAGTCGCATTAAAAACGCGATCGAATCGGATATTGCCGACATCACTTGGAATCTGGGCGCGATTCAGAAATTGGGGATGAAGAAGTTTCCGCTGTGGTTCGGAGAGCTTTAAATAGGAGATTCAGAATGATGTAGAACATATTTATATGTTGCTCGCCATGTTATATGATACCCGTTCCATTCAATTGGTGAAAGAAAATATTGAGAGTGGTATAGCCGAGGGAGTTACCTATGCGGTTGAATTAATGGATGTATTTCTTTCAGAACAACTTAAACAACAGGTAATACCGGTTATTGATGATCTTAGTGTTTCGGAGAAAAATGAAACGCCTGGAAATATTTTATCCACGCGTACAATTGGACGAGAAATTGGTTCTTAAGTTTTTAATCAATCGTGAATTTACGCAAAGTAATCGCTGGACGAAGGCAGCTGTTTTGTATCAGTTAGGCCAGCAGCGAATTGGAGACTTTAGTTTGGATTTAGATTGCTCAACTTTTCAATCCCGATTCGCTCATACGGGAGACAGCCGCCTGGTCTCTATTTCAGATAAACGCAGAGTTATATCATTCAAATGCCATTCGGTTGGGCTCCGAAATTAAGCGCGAATTAGACTACGCTATTCTGGGTAACGAGCAAAAATTTACCTTAATGAATTATAAAAAGGTATTATTCTTTCAACAAATTTCGCTCTTTGAAGGTATGGCAGGTCTCACATTGTCCTACCTGGTAGATGTTTCAAAAACCGTTTTATTGAGTGAAGGGGAGGTACTGAGTATAGACGAAAAACTAAATAACGATTTCTACATTGTCTATCGGGGTGTGGTTGAATATTATGACAAAGGAAGCTTTGTGGTTGAATACCAGGTAGGACAGTTTATTGGCGAACGATTAGCTTCTCCGGGGTTTGCAAATTCTAACATGGTTAAGGCCAAAGAGGCTACCATTTTATTGAAGTTTAATAAAGATCGGTTTTACGAGCTTTTGTCGAATCACGTAAAGTTAGCCGACAAGGTTTTGGAATATATTTGATTTTAGTTTAAATTTCAAAGATTTTTTTAGCTAAGCAGAGGGCTACGACTATTTTTTAAGCTTAAGAATACTCAGGTAAAATATCCGAAATCCTCTCTATTTTATTTAAATTTCAGTCTTACAGTTTCTAAAAGGATGCTGAACTATTCCGTCAGAGTTGGCGAATTGAGTGACTCCTCACCAGACCCACTATTTTCTGGAGAGAAGATCGGAACTAATCCGTTTCCGGGATTACGTCCATTTACCCTCGATGATAGCCATCTGTTTTTTGGTCGCGAAGGGCAGGTAGATGAAATACTTTTGAAATTATACAATAACCGCTCAGTAACCATCATGGGTTATTCGGGTAGCGGTAAGTCAAGTTTGATGCATTGCGGGTTAATACCGGTCCTTTATGGAGGATTCATGACCGATTCGGGTCCGCATTGGAAAGTAATAACCAGCCGCCCGGGCAGTTCGCCCATAGAAAATTTGAGTTTAGCAGCCGTAAATTTTTGGTGGAGGAGGGGCGTATCAATACCGAGGATATAGGCATTCACAAGGCAATTATTAATTCGGTATTGCGTAATAGCGCAAATGGTCTTGTTGAATTAACTCGTTATCTGCAATCATCAAAAAGTGATAACATCTTCTTTTTGAGTCGATCAATTTGAAGAACTATTCCGATACAAGGACTCTGATAATGAGGATTTTACCAATGAATCTATAGCCTATGTCAATTTGTTGCTCAATGCAGTTGGGCAGCGGGATGTACCGGCTTATATATCAATAAGTATGCGTTCCGATTTTATCGGAGAATGCGCTTCTTTTCATGGGCTGGCACAGATGATTAATACCAGCAACTACCTGGTACCCCAGATGACGCGTGATCAAAAACGTCTCGCTATCGAGGGGCCTGTTGCTGTAGGTGGTGGCCGCATTTCCCAGCGTTTAGTTAAACGTCTTTTAAGTGATATAGGGGATAATCAAGATCAGCTACCCATTTTGCAACACGCGCTGATGCGCACCTGGGATTATTGGGTGGCTAACCGGGAGGATTCGGAACCGATGGACATTCGGCATTATAATGCGATTGGTCGGATTGCTCAGGCACTGTCTCTTCATGCCAATGAGGCCTACGATGAATTATCCTCTAAAGAGAAAGAGATTGCGGAGGCTCTCTTCAAAAGCCTTTCAGAAAAGAGTTCTGAAACACTTGAGTTAAGAAGACCTGCACGAGTCTCTGAAGTAGCTTTGTTGGCTCAGGTAGACGAGGGACAGGTCATTTCAGTTGTCGAGCGATTTAGAAAAGCAGGGCGATCGTTTCTTATGCCGGGGATTCCCGCATCCCTCCATGCCGGTTCTATTATTGAACTTTCTCACGAAAGTTTGATGCGAATCTGGACTCGCTTGTCAGCTTGGGTTGATGAAGAGTATGAGTCGGCCCACATGTACAAGCGTGTATCTGAAGCCGCTGCCATGTATCAGATCGGTAAAACAAGTTTGTGGCGCCCACCCGATTTGCAACTTGCCTTAAACTGGCAGAAAAAACAAAAGCCAACGCGGCAATGGGCGCAACGGTATGACATTGCTTTTGAAAGAGCGATCGTTTTTTAGATACAAGCCGTATAACCTACGAGGCCGAGTTAAAAAACCAGGAATTGTTGCAGCGCAGAATGTTGCGCAGAGCCCGGGTTACAAACCTGATTCTTGCTTTATTATTGTTAATCGCTACTGGATTTTTCGTGTATGGATTTTTCCAACGCATTGAAGCAGAAAAACAAAGATTTGCCGCTGAAGTTGCAAGCCAAGAAGCTCAAAAACAACGAGATGAGGCCAAAGAACTGCAACTCGTTGCAGAAGAGCGATTGGGAGTTATTGAAGAGCAAAGTAAAAAAATCAACGAACAGTATAATCAATTAAAACAGACTACTGAGAATTTAAGGTTAGCAGTAATTGATGCTGAAAAGCAACGCAATCTGGCTATCCGAAATTTGAATGAATCAGTAATACAACGCGATAGTGCAAGGTTAGAGAGAGATCGAGCTACCACGCAATATGTGAGAGCTGAGAAAGCTTTAGAAAAATCAGATAGCCTTTACATGCTGTCGGTTGCGCAATCTTTGGCGGCTAAATCTGAAGGAATTGATGATGCGCAATTGGCCGGACTTACCGCTATGCAAGGGTATTTGTATCACACAAAATACAAGGGTAAAAAATATGATCCGTACATTTTCAGAGGCTTATATTATTCGTTGGCGAAGCTAAATGGGTACAACTATAATACGGTGAAAATTCCAGGCGGACTTAAAAACAGAATGTATGCATTGGCGGTTGCTAATCATTCTACCTCATTTTATACGACTGGAAGTGACGGCCGTATTTTCAAGGGTGATTACCTGACTCAAAAGCTGAGAGCCAGAGCATTTTTGAAAATAAGGGTATGCCTAACCGGGTTTTGGCATTAAGTATAGACGAGAAATATTTAATCAACGCAAGTGATTCGAGTTACATTGAAATCATTAATCTGTCATCATCATCCAAGCCTCAACGGGTATTGGGTCATACTCGACTGGTAACGGACATTAAATTTTTACCTGATAATTCTGGGTTTATCACCGCATCGGCCGACAGAACATTAAGATTCACCAATCAGGAAAGCGGACAGAGTAAGAAAATACTTACGCTGCCGTATGATTTAAAATCTATTGATATTAGTCCGGATGGAAAGCAACTGGCCGGAGTTTCCTATACGGGGAAAGTAGTAACGGTTGATCTTTCTAATTATTCGTATAAAGAAATCTGGACAGATGAATCAACCATAAAGTTGAATGACTCTACAAAGAGTGTTAAAGTATTTAACAGAATTCTTTCTGTTGCCTGGCATCCTACAAAGCCGCTTCTCGCTTTTGGTGTTGAAGTTATTAATGATAAGGGAAGAGTTGTTCGTGGTGTGGTGAAATTATTAGATCTGCAAACAAGAAAAATTAAGGAGTTAACCGGGCATAAGTCGGGTATTGCCGACCTGGCCTTTAGTCCTGATGGTTTATTACTGGCCAGTGCAGGCCTGGATAGCAAGCTACAAATGTGGGTGGTGGAGCACGAGGAAGATTTGCCTATTATTATGGATAATAATAATGGTTCAGTGTGGCACGTAGATTTTACAAATGATTCAAGGTTCCTGATCGCCTCTTGTAATGATGGTGAAATACGGATTTGGCCAACCGATCCACGCATTTTAGCCGAGCAGGTTTGTCCTAAGATGGAACGTAACATGACCAAGGACGAGTGGGATAGTTATGTGGGCAAGGATATTGGATATGAATCGACTTGTCGGAGTCTTTTAATTAAAGATTTTTAATGAAAAGACATTTACTATTTTTTGGAGTGCTTTTGTTTATAATCTTGTCCTTGCCGGTCGCAGCACAAGATTCAAATCAATCAAAAGAGACGGACTGTGAACAAATCCTTATCCAGGCTGCTGACGAATTTAATGCAGGCAGATATTACGGGCTTCCGTCCTTGTTGCAGAATTGTCTCGATAAAGGAAATTTTTCTAATGAACAGAAAGTAAGAGCCTACCTATTATTGGCACAGGCTTATCTGATTTTAGATGATCCTATTGCCGCTGATGATAGTTACCTAAAACTGCTCCAGGCCGATCCGGAATTTGAAGCAAGTATTTCCCAACATCCTATTGATATTTATTACCTAAGTAAAAAGTTTATAGCGACACCTGTTTTTACACCGCATCTTCGGATTGGATTTAACACTTCCCTTCCAAGAACCATTTATCCGATAAATACGAGCGGGACGCCTTTAGACATAAAAAATCCACTAAAAGTCGGTATTCAAGTAGGAGGTGGAGTTGATTGGAATATAACTACCCATTGGAGTTTGTGTATAGAAGGTAATTATGCTTACAAAGCATTTAAAAAGCAAAGCGAATATTTTTTTGATTCAGACCAACAAACTATTGTAGAGAAGCAGAATTGGCTTGATATCCCCATGTATATTAAATACGCAGATGATTCTGGCAAAATAAGACCTTTTGGGTATGCAGGCTTTG
The DNA here is from genome assembly GCA_016709845.1 of Flammeovirgaceae bacterium. GTDB lineage: Bacteria > Bacteroidota > Bacteroidia > Cytophagales > Cyclobacteriaceae > ELB16-189. The sequence continues at coordinate 281,381 of JADJMA010000063.1, forward strand.
CCGTTAATCTTTTATGGTCTGCCCGAGGTCCGGACTGGTTATTAAAAAATAATAACTCAGATGGTAAAGGAAGTGCACAGGAGGCAAATGGCCCCGCGGAAGTTCTGACGTCAAAGAGAAATTTATTTAATACCTCGTTAGTGTTTGGTGGCGGAGCGAAGTATAAAATTGGAAAGGACTTTGTGTATGCAGACTTACGATACATGGCTGGGCTCACTAATCTCACCAATCTGGAAAATAACTATTATGATAAGGATGGAAACTTTGATCTGGCTAATACCAAGTATGCAGAGGTGAGTGATCTTTTAGATTGGATAATCTATCTATATCCTTTGGGTATATCCACCCGATATACAATCCACGCAAAAAATCGAAACCAAGATTAAGCACGTTGTTCAAGAAGAAAAAAGAAGTTAAAAAAGACGAGACTCCTTAAGATGAGACCGGTATACGTGATTATTTTATTCTTAAGCATACTTTCATCCTGCGATACAGAGAGCAGTTTTCCTGTACCTGAAGATAATTACTTTGTGAAATTTTATGGTAATGAGGGTGACCAAGAGGGTGTGGATTTTATTTTGAACACCGATGGCTCGGTGGTCATGCTGGGTAATTCCAGAAAGACGGTAACGGATCAACAGGTGATCTATGCAGTTAAAGTTGATGCACAGGGGACCGTGCTTTGGCAGCATTACTACGGTACTTCCTTGCCAGGCGATAAAACAGCCAAAGACATTGAGCTTCATTCCGATGGACGTATTATAATAGTAGGTGAGTTTGTTAACGGAGCGAATGATAGTGATGTGTATCTTTTTTCAATAGATAATGCTGGCGTACTTCAGGATAGCGTAACAGTTGGGCTGATTGATAAAAATGGAGTAAAAAGTGATGAGCATGCCAATACATTGACCGTTATTAGCGATGGATTTATTATAGCGGGCTCTACAACTTTGCAAGCGGACCTTATTTCTACAGCACGGAATTCAATGCATCTAAGGTTTGATAATTCATTAAATGAGATCCCTGAAGTGGGGCCTATTAACTGGAGCCGAAACTATGGTAACGATAGGGATGAGGTTGCGGTTAAAGTGTTTGAAATTGGAATAAATAATTTTTATGTTTTTGGGTATTCCAATCGAATAGATCCACCCCGTAATGGTGATTATAATTACTGGATTTACTCTTTAGGTGGAGATGGAAAACCAACTAATGCAGACTTATATGCGGGTAAAACTTCTGAAGATGAAGAGTTAATTTCCGTAGAAATCAGTCCTCTTCAATCGGGACCGGGTTATATTTTGAGTGGGACTGCCACCCGTTCATCTGGAGAAACACAATCGTATCTTGTTAAACTTTCGTCAACGTTAACTTTTCAACCAACGGATATTTTAATTGAGACAAATCCACGGATATGGGCACTGATGTAGGTGGAAATTTGGTAACGAAGAGTCTGCCTAGTCAGGAATTTATGCTTTTAACCAATGACAATACACCTGCCGATAAGAATACGAATCTGGCCTTAACCAAACTAACCCGTGAGCTGACAAAGGCGTGGCAGATACCTCTCATATTTGGCGGAGAGAGCAATGATTTTGCTGGGTCTATTTCAGAATTGCCCGATGGTAGAATTTTAGTTGTTGGCACTATGACTGTGGGTGGACTGAGCGGGCAGAAGAAAATGGTACTAATGAAATTAAATGCTGATGGCAAACTAACCAAATAAGCGTTTTTTGGTATTAAATGGTTACTTTTAAGCTGTCTATATCATATAGTTTTTGAAGTTGGCCAATACCTTATCTATGTCCCTGATTCTAAGACCGTATAAATTATTTACATCGGTTTTTAAAAAAGCGCTACACCATCCATCTATTACTAATAGGGTACATTTCTTTAGATTAATTCTAACCTCGGCTATTCTAACCTTGTTGGCTTTCAGCGCCAACGCGGCAACCTACTATTCAAGGCAAAGTGGTAATTGGAATTCGAATACAACCTGGTCACTATCTTCTGGTGGAGGTTCAGTAGGTGCTGGAGTTTTTCCAGTTGCTGGTGATATTGTAATAATTGAACGAGGTTACAGTAACCGTTGCGGCTAATGCTGCTTGCGCCAGCATTCAATTAGGGGCTACTCCAGCTACAGGAGGGATTAGTTTTGGTACACTGACTTTTGGAGGTGCCTTTCAGCTTATTGTTTCAGGAAATGTTGCTGTAGGTGGAGATGGATTTAATTCCAGGCGTGGTACTATAAATTTTGCTAGTGGATCGCTGCTTGATGCAAGCATTGTAACCTTAGGAAGTTCAGGTGGAACACCGGGCACCCCGAATTTAATCGACATGACTTCTGGGGGAACGCTTCGTGTGGATGGACTTAGTGTAAATGCCGGCCCTGTAAACAACTGGACACCGGGTTCTGGAACAGTAGAGCTTCAGTCAACGAATACATTGCCTTCATCCGTCTTTACCTCATTTAATAATCTGACCATCAACGGAGGGACAAATTCTTTAGGTGTCGATGTCTCCATTGGAGGCACACTTTCAGTAACAAGTGGTGTTTTTGCACTTGGTGCTTTTAACGCTTCATCGGTTGGCGCAGTTAATATGACCGGAACCTCCATTACGGGAACGGGTACTTTGACTTTGGCGGGGGATGTAACTACGAATGCTAGCCCAACGGCCTCTACTATATCCGCACCCATAAATTTGGGCGGAAGTACAAGAACATTTAATGTTGATGATACTGCAGCTATCCCTGACCTAAACGTTACAGCTGCTATTTCTGGTGGTGGCGGAATTATAAAGACTGGTATTGGCTCTATGAATCTTGCCAATGCAGGCAATTCTTATACGGGGTCGACAACTGCAAACCAGGGAATATTAAGGATTGCCGCATTTGGTGGAGTAATACCTGATGGAAGTGCGCTGATTGTTAATAGTACACTTGATCTGAATGGATACAGTGAAACAGTCGGGTCACTTGCAGGTAGTGGAACAGTTACCAGTAATGCTGGTGCCACGATGACCTTAACGGCAGGCGGTGACAATACTTCTACTTCCTTCTCTGGCGTAATCCAAAATGGATCAAGTACAGGAGTTAGCCTATACAAAACAGGAACAGGTTCCTTATCTCTATCTGGAAACAATACATATAGTACCTCCACTTGGTTATTAGGTGGAACGCTCAATATAAATAGTACGTCTGCTATTGGCACCAGTGCATTGACGATTTTCAATGGAACTACAATAGGAAACACCAGTGGCTCTGCAATTACACTGGCAACAAATAACACAGTAACCTTAAGTGGAGATTTTTCCTTTGGAGGTACGCAGGATTTAAATTTAGGTACGGGGCAATCTCTTTTGGATCAACACGAGGTATAGTGGTCAACTCAAACACGCTTACTTTAGGCGGAGTAATTAACACAGGATTTTCGCTATTCAAGTCTGGAGCAGGCACACTTAGTTTTGGAAGTAATCCAGTAACCTTAAATAGCTTAACGATTAACAGTGGCCCATTAACGTCTACTTCTGGCGTATTAAGTATAAGTGGAGGTCTTTCAAATTCGGGTGTTTTTAATCATAATTCGGGAACAGTTCACTTTAATGGTGGCGCAGTTCAAACTGTAACTGTACTTTCCTATAACAATCTAACACTTTCTGGCGCTGGACAAAAAAATGCAGGTGGTGCCATCACGGTGGGTGGAAATTTGGTTAACTCCTCCATCTTTGATTTAGGAGCCAATGCATTATCGGTTACAGGGGCAATTAATAACACTGGTGGAAACATCCGGTTTACTGGAGTTGCTAATGGTATTTCAGTTAATACTGGAACCGTTACCTACTATGGAGCTTCACAGACCGTTGCAGCAGGAAGCTACAATGATTTGGTTATAAACCAGTCGGGTGGCCAAGCATCATTGGGCGGTGCAGTTACGGTTAATGGAGTTCTTACCATGACCAATGGTATTCTCAACCTTAATGGATTCGATCTTACTTTGGGAACAGCTGCTTCAATATCAATAGCCGCACCATCAGCGACAAAAATGATTCTTGCTTCTGGTGGAAACAAAGTCATAAAAACATTTAGCAGTACTGGATCTTTTACATTTCCAATCGGTGAGAATATCGGAGTTTCAGAATATTCTCCAATTACAATCAATGTTACTGCGGGAGCTCAGTTAACAGGTGCATTTAATCAGACTTCGAATCCCTGGATAAAATATTCGGCTTTAGGTGCCAATACTTTGACTGCAGTTGCGGCTCCACTTTCTGTGGGTCAAACAAATACATTCACGGGAATTACTGGAGCGAATCCTACAGCAACGATCGTTGGCGGTAATGTGCCATTATGCGTTGGGTCTTCAGTAAATCTTAGTACCAATGTTACAGGTGATCCAACTTTCACCTATAGTTGAGTCCAGCGACTGGATTAAGTGCAACAAATATTTCAAATCCGGTTGCCTCACCAATAGTAACAACAGTTTATACGGTTACTGTTAAAGATGGCAATGGAATTTCGGCCACAGATAATACAACAATTACAATTAATACTCCTCCTACACCAACAGTCGCAACAAGTGGTAGCACAGTCTGTGATGGAATTAACCCTGATGTAACGCTAACTAGCTCGGCTGCACCCAATGGCGGAACCTATGTATGGTATAAGGACGGTGTTGCAACTGGCGATGTGGGAATAAGTATTGCTGTAAATGATCCTGTCGCAAGTGGCTCTTATACGGTAAGTGTGGTTGATGGAATAAGTGGCTGTACAAGTGCACAAAGTGTAGCGGAAGTGGTAACTATCAATGCACTTCCTATTGACAAAGTTGTATCTGTATTAACTGCGCTTACGATCTGTGATGGCGGAACTATAACAATTCGGATTGCCGCCTCTGAGCCAGGTATTAATTATGAAATTCAGGATCAATTGAACAATCCGGTAAGAGCTATTGCCGGTGGAACAGGAGTCGATCTTGATCTTATTACAAATCCTTTAAACGCGAGTGTTACAAGTTTAAAAATAGTGGCAACTAATGTCTCTACTACTTGTGGCGGAACATTAACTAATACAATTGGCCCAGTCACAGTAAATCCAATCCCCGCTACACCAACAATTAATCCGGTTGGTCCGGTGGTAGTTTGTGAGGGCACGGCCGCGATTATTTTGACGAGCAGTGCAGCAAGTGGGAATCAATGGTATAAAAATGGTAGTCCGATAGGCGGAGCTACCGCTACGACATTAAACATTGCAACAGCTCTGGCAACAGCGGCAGCTATACAGTTATCTCCACGGTGAGCTGCGCATCCTTAGTATCACTGGCTACTGCTGTCACGATTGATCCACTTCCCTTAGTTACACCGGTAGTTGGTCCGGCCACGACAACGATTTGTAGTGGTAGCACGGTAACGGTAAATGTTGCAGGCAGCCAGGCAGGAATCAATTATGAATTATTTGATGGTGTTACTTCGTTAAGCAGCGTGATAGCAGGCACAGGTGGGGCGATTAATTTAGTGACGAGTGCACTTAGCGGAAACACGACTATCACAGTTAGAGCTACGAATCCGGTAACGGGTTGTTCAGTATTATTGACAGGTACAAGTGTAGTAACAGTAAATCGATTCCGGCTACGCCAACGATTAACCCGGTTGGTCCGGTAGTAGTTTGTGAGGGCAGTGCGAACATTACTTTAACGAGCAGTGCGGGTGCAGGCAATCAATGGTATAAAAATGGATCACTGATAGGAGGCGCTACCGCTACTACATTAAATATTGTAACATCTGCGGCCAACAGTGGCAGTTATACGGTTATCTCAACCGTGAGCTGTGCATCCTTAGTATCACTTGCTACTGCTGTCACGATTGATCCACTTCCATTAATTACTCCGGTAGTTACTCCGGCCACGACAACGATCTGTAGTGGCAGCACGGTAACCGTAAATGTTGCAGGCAGTCAGGCGGGAATCAATTATGAATTATTCAATGGTGGTACCTCGTTAAGTTCAACGACAGCCGGCACAGGTGGTGCGATCAACCTAGTAACGAGCGCGCTTGCCGCGAACACTACGATAACAGTAAGAGCTACGAATCCGGTAACGGGTTGTTCAGTATTATTGACAGGCACGAGTGTAGTAACAGTGAATCCGATTCCAGCTACGCCAACGATTAACCCGGTTGGTCCGGTAGTAGTTTGTGAGGGCAGTGCGAACATTACTTTAACGAGCAGTGCGGGTGCAGGCAATCAATGGTATAAAAATGGATCACTGATAGGAGGCGCTACCGCTACTACATTAAATATTGTAACATCTGCGGCCAACAGTGGCAGTTATACGGTTATCTCAACGGTATCAGGCTGTGCTTCTTTAGTATCACTTGCTACTGCTGTCACGATTGATCCACTTCCATTAATTACTCCGGTAGTTACTCCGGCCACGACAACGATCTGTAGTGGCAGCACGGTAACCGTAAATGTTGCAGGCAGTCAGGCGGGAATCAATTATGAATTATTCAATGGTGGTACCTCGTTAAGTTCAACGACAGCCGGCACAGGTGGTGCGATCAACCTGGTAACGAGCGCGCGGCCAACACTACGATAACAGTAAGAGCTACGAATCCGGTAACGGGTTGTTTCAGTATTATTGACAGGCACGAGTGTAGTAACAGTGAATCCGATTCCGGCTACACCAACGATTAACCCGAGTTAGTCGGTAGTAGTTTGTGAGGGCAGTGCGAACATTACTTTAACGAGCAGTGCGGGTGCAGGCAATCAATGGTATAAAATGGATCACTGATAGGAGGCGCTACCGCTACTACATTAAATATTGTAACATCTGCGGCCAACAGTGGCAGTTATACGGTTATCTCAACGGTTCGGGCTGTGCTTCTTTAGTATCACTCTGTTACCGCTGTCACGATTGATCCACTTCCATTAATTACTCCGGTAGTTACTCCGGCCACGACAACGATCTGTAGTGGCAGCACGGTAACGGCAAATGTTGCAGGCAGTCAGGCCGGCATCAATTATGAATTATTTGATGGTGTTACTTCGTTAAGTCAGCGTGATAGCCGGCACAGGTGGGGCGATTAATTTATGACGAGTGCGCTTGCGGAAACACAACAATCACAGTTAGAGCTACGAATCCGGTAACGGGTTGTTCAGTATTATTGACAGGTACAAGTGTAGTAACAGTAAATCCGATTCCGGCTACGCTAACGATTAACCCGGTTGGTCCGGTAGTAGTTTGTGAGGGCAGTGCGAACATTACTTTAACGAGCAGTGCGGGTGCAGGCAATCAATGGTATAAAAATGGATCACTGATAGGAGGCGCTACCGCTACTACATTAAATATTGTAACATCTGCGGCCAACAGTGGCAGTTTACGGTTACCTCAACCGTGAGCTGTGCATCCTTAGTATCACCTTCTGCTGTCACGATTGATCCGCTTCCATTAATTACTCCGGTAGTTACTCGGCCACGACAACGATCTGTAGTGGCGCACGGTAACCGTATGTTGCGGGCAGTCAGAGCCGGCATCATTATGAATTATTCAATGGTGGTACCTCGTTAAGTTCAACGACAGGGACAGGTGGTGCGATAACTTAGTAACAGGCGCGCTGCGCGAACACAACAATAACGGTTAGGAGCTACGAATCCGGTAACGAGCTGTTCAGTATTATTGACAGGTAAGTGTAGTACAGTAAACTGATTCCGGTTCTTAGCCCAACGATTAACCCGGTTGGTCCGGTAGTAGTTTGTGAGGGCAGTGCGAACATTACTTTAACGAGCAGTGCGGGTGCAGGCAATCATGGTATAAAAATGGATCACTGATAGGAGGCGCTACCGCTACTACATTAAATATTGTAACATCTGCGGCCAACAGTGGCAATTATACGGTTATCTCAACGGTATCAGGCTGTGCTTCTTTAGTATCAGCAGCGACTAGTGTAACGATTAATGCCTTACCATTAATTACTCCGGTAGTTACTCCGGCCACGACAACGATCTGTAGTGGCAGCACGGTAACGGTAAATGTTGCAGGCAGTCAGGCCGGCATCAATTATGAATTATTCAATGGTGGTACCTCGTTAAGTTCAACGACAGCCGGCACAGGTGGTGCGATTAACTTAGTAACAAGTGCGCTGGCAGCGAACACAACAATAACGGTTAGAGCTACCAATCCGGTAACGAGCTGTTCAGTATTATTGACAGGTACAAGTGTAGTAACAGTAAATCCGATTCCGGCTACGCCAACGATTAACCCGGTTGGACCGGTAGTAGTTTGTGAAGGCAGTGCGAACATTACTTTAACGAGCAGTGCGGGTGCAGGCAATCAATGGTATAAAAATGGATCACTGATAGGAGGCGCTACCGCTACTACATTAAATATTGTAACATCTGCGGCCAACAGTGGCAGTTATACGGTTATCTCAACGGTATCAGGCTGTGCTTCTTTAGTATCAGCAGCGACTAGTGTAACGATTAATGCCTTACCATTAATTACTCCGGTAGTTACTCCGGCCACGACAACGATCTGTAGTGGCAGCACGGTAACCGTAAATGTTGCAGGCAGTCAGGCGGGTATCAATTATGAATTATTCAATGGTGGTACCTCGTTAAGTTCAACGACAGCCGGCACAGGTGGTGCGATCAACCTAGTAACGAGCGCGCTTGCCGCGAACACAACAATAACGGTTAGAGCTACGAATCCGGTAACGGGTTGTTCAGTATTATTGACAGGTACAAGTGTAGTCACCGTAAATCCGATTCCGGCTACACCAACGATTAATCCGGTTGGACCGGTAGTAGTTTGTGAAGGCAGTGCGAACATTACTTTAACGAGCAGTGCGGGTGCAGGCAATCAATGGTATAAAAATGGATCACTGATAGGAGGCGCTACCGCTACTACATTAAATATTGTAACATCTGCGGCCAACAGTGGCAGTTATACGGTTATCTCCAACGGTATCAGGCTGTGCTTCTTTAGTATCAGCAGCGACTAGTGTAACGATTAATGCCTTACCATTATTACTCCGGTAGTTACTCCGGCCACGACAACGATCTGTAGTGGCAGCACGGTAACCGTAAATGTTGCAGGCAGTCAGGCGGGAATCAATTATGAATTATTCAATGGTGGTACCTCGTTAAGTTCAACGACAGCCGGCTACAGGTGGTGCGATCAACCTAGTAACGAGCGCGCTGCGCGAACACTACGAATAACAGTAGAGCTACGAATCCGGTAACGGGTTGTTCCAGTATTATTGACAGGCACAAGTGTAGTAACAGTGAATCCGATTCGCTACGCCAACGATTAACCCGGTTGGTCCGGTAGTAGTTTTTGAGGGCAGGCGAACATTACTTTAACGAGCAGTGCGGGTGCAGGCAATCAATGGTATAAAAATGGATCACTGATAGGAGGCGCTACCGCTACTACGCATTAAATATTGTAACATCTGCGGCCAACAGTGGCAGTTATACGGTTATCTCAACGGTATCAGGCTGGGCTTCTTTAGTATCAGCAGCGACTAGTGTAACGATTAATGCCTTACCATTAATTACTCCGGTAGTTACTCGGCCACGACAACGATCTGTAGTGGCAGCACGGTAACGGTAAATGTTGCAGGCAGTCAGGCCGGCATCAATTATGAATTATTCAATGGTGGTACCTCGTTAAGTTCAACGACAGCCGGCACAGGTGGTGCGATTAACTTAGTAACAAGTGCGCTGGCGGAACACAACAATAACGGTTAGAGCTACCAATCCGGTAACGAGCTGTTCAGTATTATTGACAGGTACAAGTGTAGTAACAGTAAATCCGATTCAGCTACGCCAACGATTAACCCGGTTGGCCGGTAGTAGTTTGTGAAGGCAGTGCGAACATTACTTTAACGAGCAGTGCGGGTGCAGGCAATCAATGGTATAAAAATGGATCACTGATAGGGGGAGCTACAGCCACGACATTAAACATTACAACCACTCCTGGCAACAGTGGTAGCTACACAGTTATCTCAACGGTATCGGGCTGCTCTTCTTTAGTATCAGCACGCGACCAGTGTAACGATTAATGCACTGCCATTAATTACTCCGGTAATTACTCCGGCCACGACAACAGTCTGTAGTGGCAGCACGGTAACCGTAAATGTTGCGGCAGTCAGGCGGGAATCAATTATGAATTATTCAATGGTGGTACCTCATTAAGTTCAGCGACAGCGGCACAGGTGGTGCGATCAACTAGTAACGAGCGCGCTTGCCGCGAAACACAACAATAACGGTTCGACTGCGAATCCGGTAACGGAGTTGTTCAGTATTGTTGACAGGCACGAGTGTAGTCACCGTAAATCCGATTCC
>JADJMA010000064.1 GCA_016709845.1 Flammeovirgaceae bacterium
GATGCATTATAACAACATTCCTGCAGGAGAATTTTGTGATATTACCATCGATCAATCATCTAACATTATTTACGGAGGGACACACAAGATGATGCTACGTCCCCTGGGCCGGCCAAAGAAATTAGTAACAATTTTCCTGATCCTTGCAAAATACCTGTGGATTGACCCTTGGGATGGTGGCGATGGTTGTGCAACGCAAGTCGATCCAATTGAAAACCAGATTATTTATTATAGTATGCAGCATGGCAATGCGTACCGACTGGATAGGCGTATGGACTCAGCGGTTTCCATTATGCCATCACTCCCTAAAACATATAAAGACACATTGCAATTTAACTACATCACACCCTATTTCATTTCTCCTCATAACCACGAGACACTTTATCATGGCGGCAATTTTATATTTAAGAGTGTCGATCGTGGCAATTCCTGGAAAGTGATAAGTCCTAACTTATCTTTCTCCGCCATCAAAGAAAAAAAATCTTTTGCCGTTGGTGCGTTGGTAGAATCGAAAATAGAAAAGGGGCTTCTCTATATCGGCACCGATAAAGGATCCTTCTGGGTTTCAAAAGATGATGGAGCGCATTGGGAAGAAAATTCAAAAGGAATTGCAAATAATTATATCAGAAGTATTTGCCCTTCGCGCTTTAGGAAGCAGCGTGTTTATATGACTATGACAGGCATCAACTATGATGACCTTCATCGTTACGTTTATGTTTCGGAAGATTATGGAAAGAATTGGGCAACTATTTCAGAAGGATTACCCGATGAACTGGTTAATGTGATTTTGGAAGACCCGACCGATGAAGATATACTTTATGTAGGGAACATACGAGGTGTTTTTATTTCTACGGATCGTGGAATCAGTTGGTCTTACTTTGGTAAGAACATGCCCGGTGCGGCAATTGCTGATTTGGAAATCAATGAAACCACATAAGATTTAATTGTTGCTACGCATGGAGAGGAATATATAAGTAAATCTTCTACCCAATTTATCAAATGAACAAATTGAATTGGCCTGAGCAGCAAGATCATCTCTTTGAAATCCCTGCGACCGTGTTGCCCGGAAAAACTCTATGGGCGGTGAAACGGATTACCGAACTGCTGAGAAAACTCCGATTTCATTCTGGCTTAGCGAGCCTAAGCCGGTTACGCTTTCCATCTATGACAAAGAGAAAAAACTGATTTGGACAACCTCATTTGAGGGAAAGAAAGGGTTCAACCAATATCGCTGGGATTTAGTTGCAGAAAGAATGAAGAGTGATTATGCTTACTTTATTCATTACGACCGTTTCATTAAAGCCGGCAACTATAAAATCAATCTTACCACAGCGAGTGGCATGTTAACTCAGCCTTTCGTGGCAATAAAAAGTACCTCGCCTTATGCCCGATAAATCTGAAAGGATATCAACCGAAATGCTGTTATCTATTTTTCTAAAAAACCAGTTCATACCGTTGACCTTTTGTTGTAGCAAATTCTAAAATTTCAGGTTCAGGTTTTCTGATTGTTACGCGCTTGTTATTCTGAACTTTAAAGGGAATACTAGAATGAAGACGAAATACTTTTCCTTCTTTTGAAAGAATGCTAGCATTTTTGATTTTGCCTTCGCTCCAGGTAAACGCCAATTCAAAACCTTCGCGGGCACACACACCTTTAAAGGTTCCTTCTTTCCAGTCGGCAGGCAATGCGGGCAAAAGTTCTATATAACCTTCATGCGATTGAATTAATAATTCTGAGATGCCAGCAGTCATACCCAACGATCCGTCAACTTGTAACGGAGTGTAACATTTGGCAAACAGTTGTGGGTAACTTTGTTCCTTGAGATATTCCTTGAATATTTTATCTGCCCGGTTGCCATCTTTCAATCGGGCCCAAAGGGCAACCTTCCACGCACGCGACCAGCCTGTTCCGCCATCTCCTCTTTGTTCGAGTACGGCTTTACACGCATTCATAAGTTCTGGCGTTTTTTTAGGAGACAAAACATTGCCTGGATATAATCCATATAAATGCGAGAAATGACGATGGTTTTCTTCTAACTGTCCCCAATCATCGGTCCATTCCTGTAGTGCGCCATTTTTTCCAATCTGCGGGGGTACTAGTTTCTTTTGCGTCCGCCACTTTATTTGAGAATTCTCCATCGACATTTAAAAGTTTGCATGCTTTGATATAATTCGTGAAGAGATCGGTTAAGATTTGCATGTCGATAGAAGAGCCCGCACAAATAGTTGTACCCGGAATCATACTTCCAGTAACTTCATCAAAATATCTTTCGTTACCCGGACTGCGTGGAAAGTTTTCCGGTGAAGTGGACGGGTTTGTCACCAGCCATTTTCCATTGGGATGAGGCGTAAGAAAATCCATGAAAAATTCTACTGATCCTTTCATGACTGGATAAAATTCGTGTAGAAACTTTTCATCTTGTGTAAATTGATAATGTTCCCACAACTCATTAACCAACCACGCACCGCCTACAGTAAACGTTCCCCAACTAGGTCCATCCATGGGTGCGGCCACTCGCCACAAATCTGTGTTCTGATGTAGTACCAACCTCGTGCACCATAATGCTCTTTAGCAACCTGACTGCCCTGATCCGTTAATTCTTTCACCATTTGAAATAACGGCTCTACACATTCTGAAAGATTGGCTGATTCGGCCGACCAATAATTCATCTCTGTATTAATGTTAGTGGTGTACTTCGAGTCCCAGGCTGGGTTCATATCATTATTCCAGATACCCTGAAGGTTGGCTGCTTGCGTTCCGGGCCGTGAAGAACTTATGAGCAGATATCGCCCAAACTGATAGCACAAGGCTGCGAGAGATGGATCGGGATGAGTTTGAATTTTAATCATTCGTTCATCTGTAGGCAAAAAGGAATATTCAGAGTTGGGGAAACTCAAAGACGTTCTCGAGAACAGACGTTGATGATCTTTTATATGTGCCTCCTTGATTTCGGAATAGCTTTTTTGCGCGATTGTCTTAAAATAATTTTCAATTTGTTGGTTAGGATTTTCACTTACGTCCTTGTAATTCACAAAGTTGGTGGCGGCTGCAATGTATAGGGTTACTGCATTTGCGTTTGATACTTTTAGTGTATAGCCATCCAACTGCATGCTTCCTCCTTCTGGAATCACTTTTACACGTGCTTGATATTTTAATTTACCTTCTACCCCTAAGTAGTCGGCCGATTTTCCAGTAACCACCATACCATCCGGAGATACTCCGTCCATCTGAAAATAATCTGTGCCATAGTTAGAGTGTGCTTGATTACGTACGCCACGTAAGTTGGCAGTAAATGAGATACTACCAAGAACGTCTGATGAAATTCGTATCGCAATAACCTGATCGGGATGCGAAGAAAATATCTCTTGATGATACTGTTTGCCATCTACTACATAGTCCACACCACTTACACCTGTTTCCAAATTAAGCCACCGCTTATAGTCTGAACTTTCCTTAGTAAAATCAAAGCGCAGATGCAGATTGGCCAGCGACTGATACTTCTGTTGTTCTACGGGATAGCCCATTAAATTGCGCCCGAAAAGATTATGTGCTTCAAGCATCTTACCATCAACTACAAGCTGCTGAATTTCTTTTAGCTTCTCGTGTCCTCCTTTCTTTACAGAAGAATAAGGCCCACCCGTCCAATAAGTTTCTTCATTTAGTTGGATGATTGCTTCATTTACTCCACCATAGATCATGGCACCTAGTCTTCCATTTCCAACCGGAAGGGCTTCTTCCCATTTAGTAGCAGGTTTGGAAAGCCAGATTACGGTAGCGGGGTTTATCGAGTTGGGATCAAAAGAATTGGATATTTTTTCTTGCGCAAACAGTTCAGTAAGAAAAAGAAAGATGATCAAAAATACCATTGGAACTTTCATAATGAGTTGGTTTACGCTTATCATTAAATATTTTCTTGTTTATTAATCTGGGCATTACACTTTTTATTAAAATTAGATAATTTAACTATCCATCTGTCAGAAATACAAAGCAAAAACTGCGGATGGATCAGCCTCCTTTTTACAAACTTCGTTACCCAGCCACTCCGGCTTGCCTGCTTACAAGCAGTAATCGAAAACGCGGACTTATGACAAGCTAACTAAAATTTCTGAGTCACATCATCATGCCCTCTTTACTCATACAAATTGATGCCCGCTTCTTTAAGCAACTTCCAGCGCCAGTTTCATCATCTCCAGGCTTGCTTGTTCACGCTCTTTGGCGGAAGAATATGCTTTGGTGATGATGTTGTCGCTTACGGTTAATATGGATAATGCTTGAACATTATTTTTCGCGGAAAGTGCATATAGAATACTGGATTCCATTTCTACACCCAGCACGCCTTGCTTTGTCCATTGCACCCAGCGGTTTACATCCTCACTATAAAATATATCGGTGCTAAATACTTTTCCCGTAATCACCGGTATAATCTGTTTTCGTGCAGTTTCTTTTGCCAGATTTAACAAAGCCGGATCAGCGGTTGGTGCAATAGCCATCGATCCGACATATAATAAATTGGTTGAGGAATCGGTGTACGCTGCTTCGGCAAGTATCAATTGTCCCAGTTTTAAATCTGATTGAATAGCGCCACAGGTTCCAATGCGGATAATTTTTTTTACACCATAGTCATGGATCAATTCATGAATGTATATGGCCGTGGAGGGTATCCCCATTCCTGTACCCTGAACGGAAACTCTTTTTCCATTGTAAATACCCGTGTATCCATACATGCCACGTACTTCGTTATAACAGATAACATCGGTTAACATTTTTTCTGCTACATACTTTGCGCGTAGCGGATCACCCGAAATCAATACGGTCTCTGCAATGTCACCGGAATTAGCACCAATATGAATACTCATACAATTTGAATTGACCAACAAATTAAAATAGATTTGAATAATAACAAACTTATATGCCTAATCAACAACTTGCAGAAACCGATTTAATCCTGAATAGTGATGGCAGCATCTATCATTTGCACCTGCGTGAAGAACATATTGCAGATAATGTGATTGTTGTTGGCGACCAGGGCCGGGTGTCAGAAATCAGCAAACACTTCGACATAATTGAAACGAAGATCCATAACCGCGAATTTGTTACCCATACGGGTGTACTAGGGAAAAACAGAATCACGGTTCTATCTACAGGGATTGGCACCGACAATATTGACATTGTTATTAATGAATTAGATGCTGCAATCAATATTGATCATCAAACGAGAAAGGCAAAGTTGCAATTGCGAAAACTGAATATTGTACGTATTGGAACCTCTGGTGCACTGCAAGCTGATATACCGGTGGGCTCGCATGTTATTTCTCAATTTGGCCTTGGTCTTGACGGACTTCTTCACTTTTACGAATATAAGTTCAATGACCTTGAACGGGAGTTGGGTGAAAAAATAGGACACCACCTGCAATTGAATTCCAGAAATTGCAACACCTTATGTTTGTAAAGGCAGTGCTGAATTGTTTGACAAACTAAATGCGGGAATGATACCCGGAATTACCGCTACCGCTCCAGGATTCTACGGACCCCAAGGAAGAAAATTACGACTGAATCCAACGGACTCGAGTATCAACGATAAACTCCATTCGTTTGCGCATAAAGAATATCGCATCACAAACTTTGAAATGGAGACCTCAGCGTTGTACGGACTTGGAAATTTGTTAGGTCATAATTGCTGTACGTGTTGTGTCATTATCGCAAATCGAATCCGGCAGGAATACAGCAAAGACTATCACAAAGATGTTGAACGTCTGATTCAAACTGTTCTCGAACGTTTGGTATAATTCCTATTCTCCGTAAGGAATCCAGATATTTTTTATCTGTGTTGCGTAGCGCAGAAACTGTTCGCCTTCTCCTTGCTGAGCATCGAACCAGTTGCGTTGCTTACCATAGTTTACCCATGTGCGTTTCATGTTTTCGGCAGCCGCATGCTCAATCTTTTTGCTTCCTTCTTTTGTTCTGAAATACCACAAGCCATCTACATCATCGTGATCGGCCAGCACAGCGGCCAGCTCATCCTGCTTTCCGGTAACGATGTTAATCACACCTCCGGGAACATCAGATGTATCAATCACCTGATACAAATCAGTTGCACTTAATGGCGCAGTTTCAGATGGGATAACAATGACGCGGTTACCCATAGCAATTGCGGGTATTATAGTAGAGATAAAACTCAGTAGCGGTGAATGATTCGGACAAACTATTCCCATTACGCCTAAGGCTTCTGGCATGGCCAATGTAACATTGCGCGAAGTGGTATGATGAACATTACCATCATACTTATCCGCATGGGCGGCATAGGTATAAATTCGTTCAATAGATAAGTTAACTTCTTTTGTTGCTTCTGATTTTGAAATACCCATTTGTGTTAGCCGATTCACAAACTCATCTTTACGCGCAAATAAATTTTCCGCGAGGTAATACAATACTTGTGCGCGTGCATGACCGGTCATTGCTGTCCATGATTCTGCAGCATGTGCTGCCTCTACCGCATTGCGTATATCTTTTCGATTTCCTTCACTCACTTCCCCAATCAGTTTTCCGGACGTGGTATACACGGGCAAGCTGTACCCACCATCCGGCCGGGCTTGCTTTCCTCCGATGTATAGTTTCACAGTTCGATCAATATCCGGAACAGAAGTGGATGTGTTTTTTTGTGCAAGCTTCTTCGTAGAATTATTTTTTGGAAGCGTGAGCAAATCATCTGTTCTTAACTTCACGTATTCAAACAAGCCTTCCTTTCCACCTTCTCTGCCGAAACCAGATTCGCGATATCCGCCAAATCCTGATGCAGCATCAAACACATTTGTACAATTAATCCAAACGGTACCCGCTTTAACTTTGGGTGCCATTTCAAGTGCAAGATTTATATTCTCCGTCCAAATGCTGGCCGCTAATCCGTAGCGACTGTTGTTGGCCAATTTGATTGCTTCAGGATGAGTACGAAATGTCATCGCAACTAATACGGGTCCGAAAATTTCAACCTGAGCAATAGTTGATGCCGGTGAAACATCGGTGAATAATGTGGGTGGATAAAAATATCCGTCTTGCGGCACGACCAACTCGGCTGCCAGATTTCACCACCTTCAGCAATTCCTTGCTTCACTAATTTATCGATGGTCTTTAATTGCACAGGTGCAACAATCGCCCCGATGTCAACACTTTTATCCAATGAATTTCCAACGCGCAATTTTTCCATGCGTGCCTTTATTTTTTATAAAGACGATCGGCAATAGATTCTTGCACAAGCAATCGAGAGCCGGCACAACATACTTGCCCTTGGTTAAACCAGATAGCATCCACAACGCCTTCTACTACACTGTCTATATCTGCATCGTCAAACACAATGAACGGAGACTTGCCGCCAAGCTCAAGCGAAATTTTTTTGCCCGTGCCTGCTGTTGCTCTTCTAATGATGCGACCCACATCGGTTGATCCGGTAAAGGCAATCTTATCTACACCAGGATGATTCACCATAGCAGCGCCAGATTCACCAGCACCTGTAATAATATTTACTACTCCGTGCGGTAATCCGATCTGTTCACATATTTCAGCAAACAACAATGCAGTAATGGAAGTAAACTCTGCAGGCTTAAGTACTACTGTGTTCCCCATCGCAAGAGCAGGGGCAATTTTCCATGCCATCATCAGGAGTGGAAAGTTCCACGGAATAATTTGCGCGATTACACCTACCTCTTTATACTCTTTCAGTTCGGTATCCCGCAATTGTGCCCAACCGGCATGATGATAAAAATGTCGCGCTACTAATGGAATATCAATGTCACGTGTTTCGCGGATAGGTTTGCCATTGTCCAAGGATTCCAGCACTGCGAACAACCTAGAATGTTTTTGAATCTGTCGTGCTAACGCATATAAGTAACGTGCGCGGGCATGGGCTCCTATCTTTACCCATTTTGGTAATGCACTTCGCGCTGCTTTCACAGCCTTGTCTACATCTTTCTTATTGGCTTCAGAAATTTTAGCGAGAAATTTTTTATTCGCAGGATTAATGCTGTCAAAATATTTTGCTGACTGTGGTGCTTGCCACTGGCCATCAATAAATAATCCAAACTCGCGATTGTGCTTGTCTAACCATTCGTTGGCAGCGGTTGCACTCTCGGGTGCCGGACCGTATTCCATGGTTTTATAAATGCTTTTAACTTTCGTCATATCAATATTTTTAAGCCATTGGATGGCGGTAGGAAGCAGAATATCTTCCGGTTACAAAATGTTCTAGTTGTCTTTCAATATCTCCAAGCAAACTGCTCGCTCCAAATCGGAATAAGTGTGGTGATAGCCAGTCGTCACCTAATTCTTCCTTAATTAAGATGAGCCATTCCAACGCTTGCTTTGCTTTTTGAATTCCTCCTGCAGGTTTGAACCCAACTTGTATGCCCGTTGCCTCGTAGTACTCACGGATAGCTCGCACCATCACCAGACTTACTGGCAGCGTTGCGTTCACGGCAGCCTTTCCTGTGCTTGTTTTAATAAAATCAGCACCGGCCATCATACAAACAACGCTTGCTTTTGCTGTATTACTTAGCGTGAGCAGGTCACCGGTTTCAAGTATGGCTTTCATGTGTGATTCTCCGCACGACTTTCTAAAAAGTTGTACTTCGTTATAGAGTGCTTTCCAGTCACCACGCAACACATTGGCCCGACTGATTACAATATCAATTTCTTTGGCTCCAGCCTTCACCGAACTTTCAATCTCTTTTAATTTCTGATCCATGGTGATTTGTCCTGCAGGAAAACCTGTAGACACAGCTGCAACAGGAATATTAGATCCCTCCAACGCTTCAAGCGCTGACTTAATCATGTTATGATAAACACAAACTGCCGCAACCTGAATGTTTGCATCATTCATTTCCATCGCGTTTAATATATCTTCACGAACCGGTCTTCTTGCTTTGGCGCATAACCGGATGACATTGCCCGGTGTATCATCACCTGCCAACGTGGTTAGGTCAATACAGGTAATTGCTTTCAGCAGCCACGCGGCCTGCCAGTCTTTTTTTACACTGCGCCTGGTGCCTATCGTGGCGGCTCTTCGTTCAACAGCACTTCGGTTTACCCGGATTCCTTTTATTAAATCCATATCTAAGGGCATTCCGTTGTTGCGTGTATCTTTTCCGTTATTTTTCACAGATGACATTACAATTAATTAATCCTAAAAGTAAGTTAAATTTTATCGAGATACATTACGAAAAATCCGCTTCATTATTCTGTCAAGGGAAAATAGATTAAAGCCAGTAAAAATATTAGCCAAAGTGCATAACAAAACTTACTTTCTAAAAAAATCAGTTCCTATCGCAAGTGCTACTGGCTAACCTTAATCATTTGCAGACACACGGGCTTTGGAACTGAAATTTCAGTTCCGGATGGTGAGATTAATCCGGTCTTGCTATCGCGTTTAAACACTACAATATTATTGGTGAATTGATTTGCAACCAACAAGTAATTACCGGTTGGATCGATTATAAAATTTCTTGGATGCTCGCCTAATGTTGGGTGAAGTGCCACAAATTTTAAGGTCCCATTTTTTGGATCAATAGAAAAGATAGCTAGGTTATTTTCTTTGGCACGATTGGATGCATATAAAAATTTTCCATCGTGTGAGATATGAATATCAGCACTACCAAAAGGGCCTGCATAAGTTGATTCGTGTGCAGGAATTCTTTGAATGGTTGTCATGATTCCCTTGTTATAGGCATACCCTGAAATCATGCCACTTAATTCTTCAATACAATACACAAACTTTTTATTGGGATGAAAGGCCAGATGCCTGGGGCCACTGCCTGGTGGTAGCGTTACATCGCCTGCACTAAATTTTTGTAAGGGTTCTTTTTTAGTGGGATCAAATGCGTAACACCAAATCTTGTCTGCACCCAGATCGGGCATAAAGACAAAATCATTTTGTGGCGAAAAGATGGTAGAGTGAATATGCGATTTCTCTTGCCTGCTTTTATCCATGCTGCTACCAGTAAACTGAAAAACTTGTGCGGGTTTTTCGAGCGCACCATTTTTCTCAATACCCGCAATAGACGCACTTCCACCTGTGTAATTTGCATTTACTACCCATTTACCAGATTTGTCTATAGCGATATAACAAGGATCATCTCCGCCACTTGCTATTTTGTTCAGATGAGTAAGTCCACCCGTTTTCTTATCGAATTGAAATGCGCTAATGTTTCCGCTTTCTAAGACTTGTGTTTCCACACAGGCATATACATAATCACCGTTAGGTGATAGAGTGAGATAGGAGGGATTGGTAACGCCTTCCGCATTATTCACAAAAGTTAATGTGCCTGTTTTGCTATTGAATTTATAAACATAAATTCCTTTATCAGGTTTAGCTTCCGTATATGTTCCGATTAACAGATAAAAATCTTGAGCCAATAAAAATTGATTGCTAAGCATAAGGAATCCGAAGGTAAGATATAACATCCGAATATTTAAGAGCAGAAATCTGAACATAAATTGGTCTTTAATAGAATTGATAATTTTTAAATTAATCTGCCCGATCATATTTTTTATCAATATGCAGAATTCCTTCCTTCATCCAGCTTGGCTCCACGGTGCCTTTTAGATAAAAATCAAAATATTGTTGCATCCGTGCAAGGAAGTCTTTTGATTGGCCTCGTTGGTTAAGTGATGACCTTCGTTGGGGTAAGAAAGAAAAATCACTTATTTCCCTAATCTCCGGGCAGCATTGTAAAACTCTAAACCCTGAGTCCAATCCACCGCACCATCGGTAGTTCCATGGAGAATCATAAACGGAGTTTTGATATTGGGAGCATGAAACATCGGTGACTCCCGTTGATAGGCTTCCCGGGCAGACCAGGGAGTTTTATCTTTACCCATTCTAACCTGTCCTATTTCCATAATGCCATGATGGTTGGTTCCTGTACTTCCATAGATATTATTGTAAAAACTTTCAAGATCTGTAGGCGGAGCACCGGTAACCACGCAAGCAAATAAATCAGTTTGAGTTAAAATAAAGGAAGATTGGTATCCACTCCAACTGTGGCCTTGTAGTCCGATTTTTTTAGGATCAGCGTATCCTGAATCTATTACCTTCTTTACTGCAGATGTCATGCAATCAAGCGCACTGGTTCCTGGCCTTCCTTCTTCATACACCATATCAGGTTGAAACACTAAATACCCATTGCTGGCATAAAGAGACATATGGGGCCGATCATCGTACACGGGCATTGAATATTGATTATGTGTTTGCGACATCTTCTCATAGAAATAAACAATCATTGTATATTTATTTCCGGCCTGATAATTTGCCGGTAAGGTAAGCGTGCCTTGTAATTTTTGACCTTTGCTATTCGTATAATCAATAAGCACGCGCTTGCCCCAAGCAAATTTTGCTTGTTGAGGATTGGCATCTGTTATTTTTTTTGATATTACTGAATGAAGAATTGCTCACATAGTAATCCGGAAAGTCGACAAATGTTTGCGATGTAAAAATAAGCCTGTCTGCAAAAAGAGCTTTTGTAGGATTACCAAAACTTCTGTCTTCGTACAGAAGTGTCTGTGGATCCTTTCCTATGGGTAACTTATAAAATCCAGATTTCTTAGTCCACTCACCATAAGCGGAAAGAGTTAAAGGTTTCTTCATGTCAATGTATTCCTCCAACGGATCGAGCGCGACATAGCCAAAATGAATTTCCTCTTTGTTGCCAACACCCAAAGTTAGGTTTGTTGCTTTGCTGCCATCTAGGGCGAGCATCCATAAGTCATACTTATGATTTACAATTACACCTTTGCCATCTTTCGTCCACCCTTCAACGCCATAGGGAGGCTTTTCATGTGGATAGGGATATTCTAAATCCATGAAACGAACTGGGGCCGACTTGGAAATATTAGTAACCTTGTTTGATGTTAAATCAACTACGTGTAAACTTGAATCAAGCTGATAAAGATAGTAGCGGCCGTCAGGCGAATAACCCAATGGACGATTCACTTTTTTGCAAAAACCTGACGCGTACCATCTTTAAGTTAGTCCGATATAAATCTGCAGGCGATACGCCCCAGTTCACATCGTCCAGATAGGGTTTTTTCATCTCCGGCAACGGCATATAATGGATTTCTTGAAATCAATACTTGCCGAATGGATTCATCAGCCAACTTAGAGAAGGTATGGTTGGCAAGATCAATTGCGCATAAGTAGGTGAATTTTTTGTTTTGTTCTTCTCTGCGAATTTGTACCGATTGAATGTCGTCATCTTTCCAGTGCCACACATCTACATTGGCTACGGTGTCCTTATTCATTTTTATTTTTCGCTCTTGTGGCCGAATTCCAAATAGTATGGATGAACCATCTTCGGTAAAACGTAGGTTTCCGTTTTCGCTGATAATCATTTCTGATGGTACGCCTTTAAGGCTGGAGGTTGTAAATAATTGCTTTTTATATTGTGAAGTAGCTACGTCCGTAAAAGCTAGAATCGAATTATTTTTATGAAGGGTCGTGTCTGTAGCGTATCCCTTGAGCACGGTTAGGTTTTTTCCCTTCTTGTCCCAATCCCTTCGTAAGGCATTTGCATCATCCCATGCCAATTGAGCATACGTAGTGGTGTCTGTATCCAGAATTTTTAACTCACTGGTTGTTATATTGTAGAGGTATATACCATTGCCCATTTTGCTATCCGCATCAACCGTGTAGGCTAATAGATTTCCCTTCTTATTAAATTGATAGCTGCTTACATTTCCTATGTTATTAACGGATCCATCAGCAAGTTTTTTAATGATGAGATCTTTTCCATCGTGCTTTGAATTGTCTTCGGTAGGTTTTTTTCTAAGCACAACAAGGGAGGTGGCGTTGTTATTTATGGTTAAGGACTCGGCTCGTTCTACCGAAAATTTTTCTCCACTTTCCAGATTTAGTAGCCATGCCGTATTGAACACAGGTTTCTTATTTTTCTTTAATTTTTTCTCCTCTTCCTTAGAGGGTTTGGTAAGATAAGTTACCCAAAGACTGTTCTCTGAAAAATTGGGTTCAAATCCGAATTGGATTTTGTATTGCTTTTCGGAGTTAAGATTTTTAATGAACAAGGTGTCATCTCCACCATTAGGTCGCTTGGCAAAAGAAAACCAGTTGCCATCATTTGAAATGGAGGGAGATATAATTTTGCTCCATTGTGGATAATCCTTAATCGATAATGGCTTCTGTTGACTTTGGCTTGTAACACAGATTACAAAGAATGCCAGAAAGAGATAAATCTTTTTCATAAAGTGGTATGGATAAGTGATTGAATGTACTCTCTTAGATTGAAGCTAAAAACCCTTGCTTTTATGAGCGGTTAATTTAAAGTTTTGAAATGAGCGGGATGGACTAAGGGCTCCTATTTATTCTTAAACAGTCTGGTAATCTTATGATAAATCTCCAAACAAACCCAAGCATCGGTAGCTGCGTAACTTATTTGCTTTTCATGGAGTGTTTCAGCTTCCCAGTTGCTGGTTTGAGCACTTTTGAAATTCGAAACCAAAGCAACAAAGCGGTAAGTTTCTTTACGCTCTCCACTTCCAGGCCGGCTTCTTTGCTCATTTGTGCCAACTCGATAAACCCGGCTGGTTCATAATGCTTTAATCGCTGTAAGCCTTTAATGTCATCGCGTAACGCAACTCCCGCCTTTAGTATGCGATCATTTTCCAAAAAATTAGTTATGGCCGGGTGCATTCCGGTTTGCTTAAGGCGGATCAGGAAGACAGTATCCACCAAAGCGATTTGGAGAAGAGCTATTTTGTTTTGTTGCCCACGCACAAATACAGGCTTTGTCTCTGTATCAAAACCGACTATTGTGTGCTTATTTATTTCGGCAAAAACGTTAGGTATATTTTTTTCCTCTGAAACTACCACCACTTTCCCCTCGAAAGCTCCGAGAGGAAGTTCATTAATTTCTTCGTGGGTAATACTCGTGCGTTGGTTACTCTTTAGGGTCATTGAACCTGCGAATCTTAAAGTTTAGATAAGCTTGTAATATAGTCATGAGCGGACTTATCAGGCAGAAAAAAGTATAGGGCGCATAGACCATGGTGGCTACACCCAGCACATTGGCTTGTGTAGCACCGCATGTGTTCCAGGGTATGAGTACAGAAGTTACCGTACCCGAATCTTCTAAAGTGCGACTTAATACTTCCGGCTTCAATCCACGCTCACGATAGGTATCCGCATACATGCGACCCGGCACGGCAATGGCCATGTATTGATCGGATGCAGTGAAATTAAAGAATATACACGTGGCTGCAGTAGAAGCAACCAGCGAACCCGTGGAATGGGCAAACTTGATAATTTGCTCTGCAATCACTTTAAGTAGGCCGGATGATTCCATAACACCTCCAAAAATCATCGCACATAGAATAAGCCAGATCGTATTTAACATGCCACTCATTCCTTTTGCTGTAAGAAGTTCCGTGATCATCGGATCGTTGGTTTGAATATTGATTGAAGTGGTCATGGCATTCATAAAGGCAATAAAAGATGCTTTGAGATAATTGCCCTCTATACCCGAAACCTGAACAATGATTTGGGGTTGAAGGATAATAGCAGCAATACCACCAAGTAACGCACCCACCAGTAAGGCAGGTAGTGCAGGCACCTTTTTCACGATCATAACAATTACCAATACGGGTACGATAAATAAAATAGGATTCAGATTGAATTTGCTTTCCAGTGCAAGTAGCACTGATGAACTGTCGGCAGTGGCTGCGGATGTATCGAAAGTAAACCCCCAAATAAAATAAATAACTAAGGTGATAAAAGAGTAGGCGCGGTTGTATAAACCATGTATTTGATATGCGTAAATAAGTCGGTACCTGCCATAGCCGGGGCCAGGTTGGTTGTATCAGAAAGAGGCGACATTTTATCACCAAAGTAAGCCCCTGAAATTATGGCTCCTGCAATCACACCTTCAGGGATGGCCATCGATTTTCCAATCCCCAAAAGGGCAATGCCCACCGTAGCTACCGTTGACCACGAACTTCCGGTGGCCAAAGAGACAATACCACTTACAATACAAGCGGCAAAAGAAATATTGTTGGGTTTAAAATTTTCAATCCGTAATAAATCATAGCTGGAACGATACCACTTAAAAGCCAGGTACCCGAGAGAGAGCCAATCGCTAATAGAATAAGCATAGCCGCCATGGCTGAGCTTATACTTTTTACAATGCTGCTTTCAATTTCTTCCCATGAATACCCGAGGCGAATGAGATAATTCCGGCTACACCGGCAGAAAGAAGCAATGCGATTTGATTTGGCCCGGAGATGGCATCGGAACCAAGAACGATTACATTAATGGTGAGTAAACAAATTAGAATCGCAATGGGGATGAGTGCCAGTAGGAATGTGGGTTGCTTCTTTACTTGATCCATGCAGTAATATTAAAAAGTTAAGGTAGGCTAAAAAAATAGGCAGCCTATTAGAATGAACTGGTTTTATAAATTACATCTCGATCTTTTAGATAGTTGACGATAAAATTGAAATTTTCAGACTCCTCGCCCAGATATTCAGGCGGACAAATGCCCACGCGGTTAAATTTACCTTCGGCCACCAGGTTGGCTACTGCCGTACACGTGTAGCCGGTAGTTCTAGCCATCGAGAGTGTCCCGGTCTTTTTTTCGGTACGATCTAGTAAATTATATTCTATTTTTTTCGCCTGCCCATTTTCTTCTCCGGTCATCCGGATTCGCATCACGGTAAATTCTTCTTCACCCGGTTTTAGTTTCCATTTTGGAAAGAGCAACTTGGCTGTTAAATCAATGGGTCGTATCCGCACACCCTTAACATCTACTTCTTCGTAAGAGAAAAAACCGGATTCCCGGAGTACCCGCAAGTATTCGACACAACCCGGATAGCGCAATGTTTTTTCAATCATATCCGGAATGTGGCTCATCGTTTTGATTAAAGAGCGCAGTCCATCCGAGTTCCATGATTCCAAAGTGCCAACTTCATTGAAATGAATCAACTCGGCATCTGATAATGCTTCACGTGTTACAACACTTCCATTTTGCACATACCGGGCCGGACGAATGTATTCTTCAATAACATCTATGGGTGAGAAGACGGCTTTATACTCGTAAGGCCACTCACGCACAAGAGGCAGGCCACCCACCAGACATTCGTACGAAGTAACTTTCATTTTTTTGTTGTGATAGCCGAGGATGATATTTCCCATACCGGGAGCCACACCACAGTCAGTAACAACGGTTACTCCATGCTTCTTTGCCAAATCGTCTAACTGGAATGGATCCTAAGGAAAGAAAGAGATGTCCACCATATTTTTTCCGGCCTTGATAACTGTCTGGCAGGTTTCAAGACCCATAAAACCGGGTACTGCGCCAATCACTAAATCAAAAGGTTCAAGCAGATTAGAAAGCACGGTACCGTTGGCCAGGTCAGCTTTTTTTGTTTTTATTCCGGCTTTACTTAATTCAGATAAGGCTTGCTCGTTGATGTCGATGGCTGTAACATCAAAACTTTTAGCCAGGTCAATAGCCATTGTTTTTCCTACTAAACCTGCTCCCAAAACAATTACTTTTTTCATCTTCTATTTCTGATTAATATGATCGTACTTCGTATCCCGATTCCTTATCGGACATTATTCGTACCTCGTAATTCTAAAACTCGTAAATCTCCACTATGTTCGATGCCGCCAAAATACTGGAAAAAGCAAAACATTCATCATTTTATTTGACGGTGCTTAACTGGTCGCTTAGCCGAATGATTCCGTTTAACAAGCCACATGGTTTTAAAATCATTGAAATCCAAGATTATCGATTAAAAGCACTTATGCCATACCGCAGAAGTAATTTTAACCATATCAGGGGGTTGCATGCCTGCGGGCTGGCCACTATTTCGGAATTTACTACTGGATTTCTTCTCCTAAGTAGTCTGGATATGAAGAAGTACCGGATCATCATGCAACGACTTGAGATGAATTATCACTATCAGGGGAAGATGGATGCCATTGCGGAGTTTACTATTTCGAAGGAATGGCTGGAAGAAAAAGTGATTAAACCTTTGCAAACGCAGGAATCAATAGTTGTGCCTTGCGAAATAAAAATTCATGATGTGAAGGGAAATCACCTAACCACGGGTTTGGTGTACTGGCAATTTAAGGATTGGAGTAAAGTAAAAACCAGGACCTAGACGCTTACTACTGGCTTGAAATTTCATCTTAAACATACGATAGGAATTGATTCGACCTTTTCTCCGGATGCTCAATTTTTGTTTAACAATGCCGCGCACCTCAGGCTTCAAGGCGCCAAAGGGTGGCACGTGTTTGAGTATGTTGAATCTGCAAGAAATATTATCTATGCACGAATTTCATTTCTTATAAAAGGGAGAGAAGCAAGAAGTCCGATGAAGGCACCTTTTGGCAGTGTCGAGATTTACAGAAAGCTTACTCAAAAACAAGTTGAAGAATTTGTAGAACAAGTTGCACAACAATTGAAAATTCTGGGGGTAAAGAAAATATTCATACGGCATCATCCCGATTGCTATGATGAAAAAAAATCAAACGTATGGCATACTTGTTTACTGAATTTACAATTTCAACAGGCTATAGATATTACCAGTATCATTTTAGTGGATGACAGATCTTTTGAAAAGAAAATCAAAATCTCAGAACGCCAAAAACTATACAAGGCCGCACGCCTGTTAACCTTTGAGCAGGTAAATAATATCGAATTAAAAAACATTTACGCTTTTATTGATTCCTGCCGCAAAGAACGCAATCAATCACTTTCTATGCCTTTGACTGATTTAGAAAAATTATTGACAGTTTTCCCTGATCGGGTTATGTTGTTTAAGGCAGGCGCACAATCAACCACTAGTGCGGCTGCTATCGTTATTCAGGTAAGCCCAAAAATTCTTTATACATTTTATTATGCGCACGCAAAAATTCATAATCGGATAAGCCCGGTTGTATTTCTTCTTTCGGGTATATATGATTTTGCAAGGAAACACAAGATTAAAATGATTGATCTAGGAACTTCAATGATTGATCAAAAGCTAAACAAATCGCTACTTCATTTTAAAAAAAGCATAGGGGGTATCTCCGATAACAAATCAACCTTTACCAAGATATTAGTATGAGCGCACCCTTGGTAACAGTAATTTGTATTTGTTACAACCACGCTCGATTTGTGGAGGCGACTTTAGATTCTGTTATTAATCAAACGTATAAGGACATCGAATTAATTGTAATTGATGACAGCAGCACGGATGGCAGCTCCAAGATAATTAAGCGTTGGATTGCCAATCACCCTGAAACAACGCTTTTTTACTTAATGTGCCTAATCTTGGGTATTGCAAAACTTTTAATAAAGCGTTTAAAATTTCAAAGGGTGAATATATTATTGATCTGGCCGCGGATGATTTGTTGCTCCCCAACCGGATTGAAGTTGGTATAAAGGCATTTAGCGATTCTGAAAACGATTATGGCGTAACCTTTTCGGATGCTGAACATATAGATGAACAGGGAATTTACTTAGACTCCATTCAGATAAATATCCGCACGCTACAATCCCGAGCGGAAATATTTATAAAGATGTGATTGATCGGTATTTCATTTGTTCGCCTACCATGATGTTTCGCAGATCGGTAATTGAACAATTAAATGGGTATGACGAATCGCTCGCCTTTGAGGATTTTGATTTTGGGTTAGGGCTTCGCGAGAATTTAGATTTGTTTATACGCCACAGGTGTTGTTGAAGAAAAGATCTGTTGCTAATTCGATGTCGAAGAATCAATTTAAAAAGTCGAGGGGCTCAACGTTGGTCAACATTTAAGGTGTGCCAAAAAATAAAACAGCTCAATACGACTAAAGAGGAAACGGATGCATTGAAACAAAGAGTGAGGTATGAAATAAAATTGTCTGTGAAGTTGCTGGACATTCGCCTGGTGGTAGCCTATTTTAAGCTACTCCAATCCCTTTAGCCCAATCTACTTTCTATTGTCTTCTCCCAACACCATACTCAAATAACTATCGTACCGACTGGGGCAATTAGATTTTTTCAAAGGCATCTTTAACAGCACATTTAGGTTCGCTGATGTGCAGGCATCGCGAGCCAAATTTGCATTCAAGGCGCAGGCTTCGCATTTCGGGAAAGTAATCCGAAATTTCCTGTTGATCCATATCTACTAATCCCCACTCTTTAATGCCAGGCGTATCGATAATGAAGGTGGTTGCATTTACTTCCAGCATTTCGGCAAAGGTGGTGGTGTGAGTTCCTTTCTCTGAATATCCTGAGATGGCACCCGTACTTTGTTTGAAATCCGGTGACAACCGATTGAGTAAGGTCGATTTGCCTACACCAGAATGACCGGCAATAAGGGTGACTTTGTCATTTAAAATTTTCTCAACTGTTTCAATGCTTTCGTCTTCTTGTGCGGAAATTGATTCTGTTAACACACCAATACTTTGGTAAAGCGTAAGCACATGTTCTAATTCTTCAGCTTCTCTTTTATTAAGCAGATCTTTTTTGTTGAAGAGTATGACTTGTGGAATCCGAAACGACTCTGCAGAAACTAATACCCGATCAATAAAACCCAACGAGGTACGTGGTTGCTTAAGCGTTGCCATGATTAATACCTGATCGATATTCGCTGCCAGCACACTGGCATGACCTGTTCGCTTAACCGATTGTCGCAACATATGATTGGTGCGCGGAAGAATTTCAGAGATAATACCTTCGTTCTTATCTAATTCAAATTCAACTCGGTCGCCAACGGCAATGGGGTTACTTTCTTTGTATCCCTCCAGTCTAAGTTTGCCGCGTACCCGGCATGCATACTTCTTTTGATCCTCTCCGGCAACTTCATACCAAGAGCCTGTAGATTTCAATACGCGACCGATCACGCGGTAAGAAGTTTGTGGCAGTAGTCCATAATCTTTTTCGTAGCTCCGAGGTTTTCGATCACATACGATTTGGTTACCTCACAAGCTAACAAATAGTTTTCGGGCCGACTAATCATTAATTCATATGTCGTTTTTAATTCGGAATAATCGGCTACACTAAATGCACCGCCACGCATAATCAATTCTTTGGCTTCCTGAAATTTTTCATAATTCTTATTGCCAAAGAAAATGGGCACGCCATAGCAAGCGGCTTCCAGAATATTATGCAGTCCTTTGCCATAGGCGCCTCCCACAAAAGCAAACTCGCCATACCGATATAAACTCGAAAGCATACCCACGTTATCAATAATCAGGGCATTGTAGGTATTAAGGTGTTGCCCTGTTTTTGAAAAACGAACACTTTTTACGTGAATAGCGGATTCGATTTCTTTTAAAAATCTCTCATTGATTTCGTGCGGGGCAATAATAAATTTCAATGAATTTTTATTTTCATTAATGAAGATGGCCAACACTTCGAGATCTTCTGGCCAAAGGCTACCGACCACAAAAAGTTTATCACCGTCTTTAAACTGCGCGGCTAAATCAATATCACGTGCCTGTTGGGTCATGTCATGTACGCGATCGAACCGGGTATCGCCTGCGAGGGTAGCTTTTTCAATTCCAATTTGCTTAAGTAATTCAATGGACTGCTTGGACTGAACAAAAAAGTGTGTGAAGTTTTTAAGGATAGCCCGGAAAAAAGATCCATACCATTTAAAAAAAGCCTGAGTGGGTAGGAAGATACACGATGCAGAAATAATTGGAATATTTCGATTGCTTAACTCTTTGGAATACTGATACCAGAATTCGTATTTAATAAAGATGGCTAAAGCTGGATTGACAATTTTAATAAATCGTTTTGCGTTTGTTGCGGTGTCCCACGGTAAGTAGAAAATGTAATCAGCTCCCGGATAGTTTTTCCTCACTTCGTATCCGGAGGGTGAGAAAAAGTAAGTAAAATCTTATAGTGGGGAAATTGTTTTTTGAAAGCCTCCATGATGGGTCGACCTTGCTCAAACTCACCCAGTGAAGCACAATGTACCCAAACCAAGGGTTGATTATTTGTAGCCAGCGTGGATTCTAATTTTTGAAAAAGCCCTTTGCGTCCATCAACGAATAGCCGGGCTTTTGGATTGAAGAAGGCTGCCAGTGAAAAGAGCAGCTGGGTTAAACTAATAGCACTTGAATATAAGAAGCTCACCTAATTCATAATTCGTAATTCCCAATTCGTAAATCGTTTTTCATTTTCCCTTGAAATCGGGGTTTCTTTTTTCTACAAATGCCTTCATGCCTTCCTTCTGGTCTTCAGAAGCAAACGTTAGATAGAAATTTTTTCGCTCAAGTGTAAGCCCTTCATCTAAATGTGTTTCAAAAGAACGATTAATGGATTCTTTTGCCAGTTGAACAGCTACGGGCGAAAGCTGCGCAATCTCTTTAGCTAACTGCAAGGCTTCGTAGAGATACATTTCTTTCGGAACTACTTTATTTACTAAACCATAAAAATGTGCTTCTTCTGCTGATAGAAATCTTCCCGTAAGGATTAGCTCCATCGCTTTCGCTTTTCCTATTGCTTTGGTTAGTCGTTGTGTACCGCCTGCACCTGGTATCGTTCCTATTTTTATTTCAGGTTGACCGAACTTTGCGGTCTCGGATGCAATGATCATATCGCAGGTCATAGCAAACTCGCAACCACCACCCAACGCGAAACCCGATACAGCCGCTATGATGGGCTTCTTTGTTTTACGAATCTGATCCCAGGTGCTAAACTGATCGATCATTAACATGTCAATGGCAGTCTTATCGGCCATTTGTTTTATATCGGCTCCGGCTGCAAAGGCTTGTTCGTTGCCGGTAATTATTATTACGCGTACCGCATCATTCTTATCTAATTGTTGCAACGCGTCTCGCACCTCTTCCATCAGTTGTCGGTTAAGCGCATTCAGTTCTTTGGGTCTGTTTAGTTCGATCAGGGCTACATAGGGCTCCTTATTTTCCGTAACTTTGATAAACTCCATGTTGAAATTTTTGACAAAGCTATTGATTTCGGTGGTGTTTATAAAAAAGAGGTGATTTACGCTTTCGCGGGGAGCCCTGTTCCAACGAAAAGACGGATAAAAAATTTACAGCTAGTTAGATTTAGCATTATTCGGTCGAGTAATTTCAACACTGTAATTTTGGAGGATGAAGGTTTTATTTGTTTGTCTGGGTAATATTTGCCGATCACCCATGGCGGCTGCTATTTTTAAACATAAAATTCAGCAACAGGGTCTTTCCTATCAGTGCGATTCCTGTGGTACGGGTGATTATCATATTGGTGGACCCGCTGATCATCGCACCTTGGCTGTTGCTCAAAAAAACGGCGTTAAAGTAAATCACACTGCACGGCAATTATCCGATGCCGATTTAGACGAGTTTGATTACATTTTTGCTATGGATAAGAGCAATCAATTTAATATTCAGCGTTTACCCTCGGCTCAAACACATAAGCATAAAATCAAATTAATACGAGTGTATGATCCAAATGGGTTGGGCGATGTGCCCGATCCGTATCATGGAACGGAGAAAGATTTTCAGGAAGTTTTTGAAATGTTAAATCGATCAATTGACCAATTTATAAATCAACTTCAGTCAAAGGTACATTAACTCCTAACCAATACTTGCAACGTAGATCGTGAGGATTGTTCCAGCATAATGCCTGGCAATATTCGGTATTCTTGAAAAGTAGCCGCATTATAATTCTTTACCGTTATTAAAGTAAGATCCGTATTATAATACACTTCAAATTTCTTGCTTAAGGCTTCAATCAGCTTACTTATCTTGGGTTCGCGAAAGTCGACACAGAAGGAAAATGTAATCGCAGAATTTTGCATCACGTTTACATGTACATCCCGTTGAGAAAGAATTTCAAAAATCGTGTTCATCTGAGGCTCGTTCACAAACGAGTAGTCAGTTACCTTGCACGAGATCAAACATTGATTGTCTTTAAACACAATGAGCGGAGGCAGTTTAGCTATTTTGCAATCGTGGATGATCGTTCCGGGTAATGATGGATCATCAAAGTTTTTTACCCATAACGGAATATTTGCATTAGCCAACGGCTTGATGGTTTTAGGATGAATAACGTCTGCGCCATAGTAGGTCATCTCAGCAGCTTCCTGGTAGGGGAGTTCATCAAACACGACTGCATTCTTTAAACGTTTAGGGTCAGCACTCATCACACCGGGCACATCCTTCCAAATAGTTACCGACTTAGCTTTCAAACAAGTGGCAAAAATGGCGGCACTAAAATCTGAGCCTTCTCGCCCCAGCGTGGTAGTCGTGTTTTGTGTAGTGCCACCAATAAAACCTTGAGTAATTATAATTTTATGTTGAAGGATTTCATTAAGCGATTTTATTGCTGTTTGCGATTGCGTCCAATCCACCTTGCCTTCGCGAAAGGTTTCATCCGTATGAATGTAATTACGGGCATCAATCCACTGAACCGAAGATTTATTTATCTGAAGAAAACGGTTTAAGACAGTTGAGGATAAAATTTCACCTTGAGACACTACCTGATCGTAAATAAAATCATAGTCACCTTCTGCCTCGGCTTTATTCGCTATTGCGTGAATTAGGGTTTCTAAATCCTCGTTAATTGTATCCGCTTCCAGATTCAATTCATGGATGATCTGTTTATGTTGCTGACGAATTTCCTGCAGAACGGATTGATAATTCTTTTTGGCTTGTGCCAACGCTACTACCCGTTCCAGCGCGTTTGTTGTTTTATCAATGGCCGAAACAACTACCAGGAGCGGTTCCTTTGAATGTTTCTTTATTATGGAGGCCACATTATGGAAGCCCTGTGAATTCTTTAACGAAGCACCCCCGAATTTAAAAACTCTCATACTTCTATTTTAGTTGATTTCAAACGGTTGCAAACCTATATTTGCAACGCCTTTAATCGGGCGAATTTAGTAATCCAGCTGTCAAACACCATCTTAATGAGTAATTTCATGGAAGCCTCTCGCATAGCCCTACCTATTGGCACCGCCCTCGACCGATTTATTAAAAGTAATCAGGATCAGTTTCAATATGCCAATGGCGAATTATCGCAATTGCTACGGGATATCGCGCTGGCGTCTAAAGTGGTTAATCGTGAAATAAACAAGGCAGGCCTTATTGATATTATGGGCCCCATGGGTTCACAAAATTCAGGTGGCGAGCAACAACAAAAATTGGATGTGTTGGCAAACATCCGGTTTACCCGTGCTTTAACAAAAGGTGGTGAAGTTTGCGCCATAATTTCTGAAGAGACTGAGTCTTTTGTGGACTTGAATAATGAAGGAAATTATGTGATCGCTATCGATCCGCTGGACGGTTCCTCCAATATTGATGTGAATGTTTCGATTGGTACAATCTTTTCTGTGTACCGTAGAAAAAGTCCGGTAGGGCAGCCCATCCAGGATCAGGATATTTTACAAAGCGGGGCAGAACAAGTAGCAGCCGGATATATTTTATACGGATCTTCAACGATGCTGGTTTACACCACCGGCCATGGTGTTAATGGATTTACTTACGAAAGCACCTTGGGCGAGTATGTGTTATCGCATCCCGACATGACCATGCCCGATGACGGAAAAATTTATTCAATCAATGAAGGCTTATCAAACTCATTCTCAGAATCGGTGAAGGCTTATCTTACTTACTGTAAGGATAATAATTATACAGCCCGGTATATTGGCTCGCTGGTTGCCGATTTTCATCGGAACTTATTAAAGGGTGGGATTTATATTTATCCAGCAACAGCCAAAGACAAAAATGGCAAGCTGCGGCTAATGTATGAGTGTAATGCGCTTGCTTTTTTAGCAGAACAAGCCGGGGGTAGTGCTACCGATGGAAAGGGAAGAATTATGGAGATTAAACCAAAAAATCTTCATCAGCGCACACCATTTTTTGTAGGCTCAACTAAAATGGTTAAGAAAGCAGAAAGTTATAGTTAATCAGCCTTCTCTGCTTTTTCGATAAATATTTCTGGGACTTGCTCTAATAATACTCCGTACCACTTCACCAGTTTTTTGATGTCGGATACATAAACCCGGTTTTCATCATATTCCGGAAGTACTGATTTTAAAAATGCTTTCAATTCATTGCCGTCAGAATTTCCATCTACACCCAAATCATCTTTAAAGTCTGCATGGATTTTTTTTAGAACGTCTTGTAATGCTGTTGTCCCTTCTTTAGTTGTGGTATAAATTGAGATCTCACTTAACAACGATAATTTTTGTGTTGCACTAGCCACAACCCGGGTCTTCGCTGCATCGAGTGATTCAAGTAGTACCCCTGATTTACCCGGTTTTAACACTTTAAATAAACCACCCTTTCCACTAATCGATGCGATTTCTGATAATTCCATGCAATAAATATTTAGCGCGCAAAACTAATCATTTTCTGTATCAGCAAGCATAGCCGTTTCGATAAAATCCAGAATAGCATTACGACCTGATTTTTTTTCTGCTGAAGTAATAAAGAGGGGCGGCAATTCGTCCCAATCTTCTAATAAACGTTTCTCCAATTTATTCTTTGATTTCCCTAACTCGCTTTGCTTAAGTTTATCGGTTTTAGTAAGCACGAGTGCGATGGGTATTCCCGATGACCCTAACTTTTTAATAAATTCCATATCCTTTGCCTGTGGATCGAGTCGGGAATCAATCAGAATAAAAGTGCAGTAAAGATTTTCTCTATGTGCGAAATAAGAATCAATAAAAGTGATCCAATTTTGTTTCAGGCTCTTACTCACACTGGCATATCCATAGCCGGGTAAATCAACGAGATACCAGGCCTTGTTAATAAGAAAATGATTTATCGTTTGCGTCTTTCCTGGTGTAGAAGAAGTCTTAGCTAAGTCTTTACGACCCGTGATCATGTTTATCAACGAGGATTTACCCACGTTGGACCGACCGATGAAAGCAAATTCTGGCTTATTAGGGGGTGGACATCTTTCGATGTCAGTATTGCTGATGATAAACTCTGATGAGATGATTTCCATGGCTCAAGATCACGTTAAAGTCTGCAAAGTAGTTAAGAATGTAATTTTCAGGTACTTTATTCGATCAAATTGCAAATTTTGATATCTTCAGTTTTCACTAACTTGCCAAGACCTTATAATTATTGTGTTTTTAATGGAGATAATCTAATTGTGAATCCCATGTATCGGCTAGGCCGCGGTCTTATTTTTTTAACTTTTTCTCTTGCATCGGCCATGGGTTTGGCTCAACAACAAGATAAGGAGCAGGCGCGGCAATATTATGAGATGGCCACGGAAATTATGGCTGGAACAAAAGCGGTTGATGATGCCCGCGAATTGATGGTAATCGCAGCCAACTACGACACCACGAATTTAAAAGCAAATACAGAGGCCGGGTTAATGCATGTGCGCACTATTCAAAAAGAGTTGGGCGTAAAGTATTTAATGCGAGTCTATCGTCAAAACCCACAATTTCGATTTGATCTTGAATATCAGTTAGGCAGCAGTTATCATTTCGGGTTGCAGTTTGATAAAGCGATTGATTTTTATACACGGTACAAAACAAAGCTTGAGAAAAATCCGAACTATAAAGGCAAAGATCGGGTCGAGCTAAAAGTGGTATCCTATAAGTTGGATGAGTGTGTTATTGGTAAAGAGCTGGTAGCCACACCCAAACCATTTTCTATTACCAATATTGGTGCTGAAATTAATAGTGAGTTTGATGATTATGCTCCTGTAATCAATGCGGAAGAAAGTGAGTTGTATTTTACAACACGAAGGCGCGAAGGAAACCTGAATGAGAATGTAGGTGACGACAATAGGCCGTTCGAAGATATTTTTGTGAGTAAAAAGGAAGGCGGAAGTTGGCAACCCGCACAAAATATTGGCCCAACCGTCAATACACGTTTTAATGATTCGAACATTGCCTTGTCACCCAATGGCAACATCCTTTTTATTTATAAAGATGGTGTAGGTAGTGGCGACATTTTTTCAAGTAACCGGCAACCCGATGGCACATGGAGTAAGCCGGTGCCATTACCGGGTGCCATTAATTCCTCTTTCTATGAATCTTCAATAACAATTACCAAAGACGAGAATACCATTTATTTCGCGAGCGAAAGACTCGGTGGCTTAGGGGGCTTAGACATTTATTCCTGCACTAAGGATAAAAAGGGCGCCTGGACTGTTGTAAAAAATTTAGGTCCGGATATTAACACAGAATATGATGAAGAGGCTCCTTTTATAGATTACGATGGCAAAACATTGTATTTCAGCTCTAAAGGAAGAAAGGGTATGGGTGGCTACGATTTATTTAAAGCCACCTTATTAAATACTGAAAAGAAGGAATGGACAGAGCCGGAAAATCTGGGATATCCTATTAATACCCCTGATGACGAGATATTTATTGTGGCAACGAGTACACCCAATAAATTTTATTATTCATCCGTGCGTGCCGATGGCTATGGGTATTCTGACATCTATATTATTTCCGATCTAAAGAAAGATTCCGTAGCAGCAAAAGCACCTGCTAAAAAGGGAGTTCAGCCAATAAGATTTATGTTGGAGATTGTTGACGCTGAAACCAAACAGCCCGTAGAAGCAACGGCTCGAATGCGCGGAAGAGATAACACCGTTGTTGGTTCGGTAGGATTAGGTACGGGCACTTATGAATTTGCCGTCATGTCCACCGTACCGAAGGAATATGTGGTATCAATTGAACTAGAAGGATACATTTTTGAAAATGTAAAAGTTTCGCTTGGGCGAGCTACGGAAGAACCTCAAACGGTTACCCGGAAAGTACAGTTGAGAAAAGTAGCGGTGGGTGAAGTATCAGCCTTG
Organism: Flammeovirgaceae bacterium; assembly: GCA_016709845.1. Lineage (GTDB taxonomy): Bacteria > Bacteroidota > Bacteroidia > Cytophagales > Cyclobacteriaceae > ELB16-189. Next base: position 27,757 of record JADJMA010000064.1, read on the forward strand.
CGTCATGTATTTTTTGATTTTGCCAAGGCTTCGCTGCAAGAGGCATCCCATGATGAATTAAACATGATGGTAACTATGATGAAACAAAATCAGTCTATGCAAGTGGAAATTGGTGGGCATACGGATGACGTGGGCAGCGATTCATTTAATAAGAAACTTTCGCAACAACGAGCAGATGCAGTAAAAGCATATCTTACTTCCAACGGCATTACCAGTCGCAGAATCAAGTCAGTTGGTTATGGGGAAGAACGCCCGCTGGTTTCAAACGATGATGAAACAGGTGGCCGCGAAATAAACCGCAGGGTAGAGTTTAAAGTACTTGCGAAGTAAAATTATAGGCCACAGATTCACAGATTTTATTTTGCGTGAGAGTATTCATATTCTTTATGAAAAGTGCCTTTGAATAGGTTAACCTCACCAGTATAACTTGAATTTAATCTGTGAATCTGTGGCTAATATTTGATCGACAATACTTTTTTAATTTAATCTATGGCTGATATTCAATCGTCAATATTATTAAATTCAACCTGTGAATCAGTGGCTTTATAATAGTACTTTTGTGCTTCCGCTAACTAATCATTTCTATTTTGACAGTTGTTCCTTATAAAGAAGATCGCGCTGGTAAAAAACAGCAGGTGGCTCGCATGTTTGACTCCATTAGCGGTAACTATGATTTTCTCAATCATTTTTTGAGCTTGGGTATAGATATCCGTTGGCGAAAAAAGGCAATTAAATTGCTCGCTAAGAGTAAGCCAAAGCTAATTCTTGACGTGGCCACCGGCACAGGCGATTTTGCTGTGGAAACATTGAAACTTAATCCCGATCAGGTTATTGGGGTCGATATTTCGGAAGGGATGTTAGAGGTAGGTCGAAAGAAGATGAAAGCACGCGGAATTGATCATAAAATAGACTTGCGTTTAGGCGATTCAGAAAATCTTCCTTTCGAAGAAAATAAATTTGATGCCGTGATCGTTGCTTTTGGAGTGCGCAATTTTGAGAATCTTGAAAAAGGCCTTACGGAAATGCAACGAGTGCTAAAACCAGGAGGTCAATTGGTGGTACTGGAGTTTTCAAAACCACGGACTTTTCCTTTTAAGCAGTTATATAATTTTTATTTTAAGTTCGTTTTACCTAAAATAGGACGATTGGTTTCGCGCGACTCGGCTGCCTACACGTATTTACCCGAGTCTGTGCAGGCTTTTCCTGATGGTACTGATTTTACTAATATTCTTAATCGGATTGGTTTCAACTATACTACATGTCAGTCATTAACATTCGGCATCAGTTCGCTTTACACTGGAACAAAATAGTTCTGGTGGTTCTGCTGGGTCTGGCACCTGGTGTGGGGCAGGCACAACTATTTAAGTGGGCGCGGCAGAATAATCCAGACTACGACCATCGGTTGATTAGTTATGGATTTATGATTGGGTTGCATACCACCGCTTATCAGGTTAAGTATGCCGATCAATTTGTAACAACACAATATGATACGGTCCATTCGGTCATGGCGCAATTTTCACCCGGCTTTTCGCTTGGATTTTTAGTGAATTACAAACTTGGAGAATTTTGGGATTTGCGTCTGATGCCAAAGGCAGGATTTTATACGCATAAGCTCCAGTATAACTATACCGATGAGAGCAAGGACTTTCAAATAGTGGAAACAACCCACGTAGAGTTTCCCTTATTGCTAAAATATAAATCGATGCGAAGAGGGAATGTGCGCATGTATATGGTGGGGGCATTACCCGGGCTTTGAGCTGTCAGGCAAAAACGATATTCAGGCAAGCTCGGCAACCTTAGATATTAAAAGATATAACGTGCAATTGGAAACAGGCCTGGGTTTCGATTTTTATTTCCCACTATTCAAATTCTCACAGGAAATTCGATTTGCAAAAGGTCTGGTTGATGTGTTGGGATCTGACCCAAGCGTCTATAGCGATCCGCTGAAACGATTAAATACAAACACGATAGCCGTTTATTTCATTTTTCAGTAAACGAATATTTATTGCATAATTATTTATCGATTAATTTGTAGCGCGATAGCATTCACGCTGTCATATAATTAATACTATTATGTCAAATAAACGAATTGCTCTGATAACGGGTGCTACCTCGGGAATTGGTGAGGCCACGGCCCGCACCTTAGCCATCAATAATTTTAAACTTATTTTGTGTGGCAGACGAAAAGATCGCCTACAAAAGTTAGTGTCAGAATTACAACAGCATACCGAAGTCACCACGCTTTCTTTTGAAATAAGAAATCAGAAAGAGGTAGCCAATAGCATGGCATCCTTGCCTGATGCCTGGAAGGCCATTGATGTGCTTATCAACAATGCAGGGAACGCACACGGGCTTGATCCCATTCAAACCGGCAGCATAGATGATTGGGATGCGATGATAGATATCAATGTAAAAGGGTTGCTTTATGTTACCAAAGCAGTGTTACCGGTAATGACTAGCGGTAATAGTGGGCATATTATAAATATTGGCTCCATTGCCGGCAAAGAGACCTATGCCAATGGCAATGTGTATTGCGCCAGCAAGTTTGCGGTGGATGCACTTACCAAAGGCATGCGCATCGATTTGAATGCTCATAACATAAAGGTCACCGGTATTCATCCTGGCTTAGTAGAAACTGAATTTTCGTTAGTGCGATTTAAAGGCGATGACGAACGTTCTAAAAATGTTTATAAGGGATTTGATCCTTTAGTTGGTAACGATATCGCTGATTTAATTTTGTTCGCCCTTACGCGCCCCGCACATGTAGTAATTGCTGACCTGGTTGTGTTGCCCACGGCACAGGCGAGCGCTACGGTTGTGAAGAAATCAATTTAATTGCTAATTTCAGTTGTGGAATTTACGCACAATGAAGACTCTTAGTATATTTTTGTTTTCATTATTGCAATCAGGATTCCTACTTCAGTCTCACGCTCAAGCGGGTCATCTTATCGGCCAAGTCCGCGATGCTAAAACATCAGAGCCGCTTCCCTTTACGAATGTTTTTTTAAACACCACCACCCTTGGCACAGTAACCAATGTTGATGGTGAATTTGATTTTAAAATTAAAGAGTTGGGTGATTACGAACTTGTTGTTTCATTTGTTGGATATGAAACTCACAAAGTAAAAGTGACAGTGGGTGAAGATAAGAATGACTTGGGAATAATAAAGTTAGTTCCGTCTGAAATTCAGTTAGGAGTTGTTGAAGTTTCAGGTACGCGTGATAAAGAGTGGGGACGAAACTTAAAGAAATTTAAGAAGGCTTTTTTTGGCGAAAATAAATTTGCAGAATTTTGCGAAATTCTAAATCCTTGGGTTATTGATTTTCCTAAGGAAAAGGCAGGCAACAGATTTCGGGCGGTGGCTACTGAACCGATTGAAATTGAAAATAAGGCATTGGGGTATAATATGTTATTTTACCTGACAGATTTTTGGAAGGAACCCACACAATATGCAATTACAGGGAATGTATTATTTCGGGAAATTAAGAGTGTGAATGCAAACGAGATAGCAAGTTGGGAATCCAATAGAAGAAAATCGTATCGGCAATCAACACAATATTTATTTAAGGCCATTATTGACCACAGCGTTTCAAAAGAAGGATTTAATCTCTATGCTGACACACAAGAGAGCGGCAGTACCATTTCTCGATCAGCACAATTTTATTCTGATCTTGGCAAAGGTGTAATTCGGTACGATACAAACATGATGGTAACACCCGATAAGCAACCCGGATTTTACAGAATCACATTATTAAAAAGATTGGAGGTACATGATGTTAAAGAGCGGGCTCGTGTCCGCACGTATCAGGATGTGTCCGGGCAAGTTAGTTGGATAAACTTGAAAAATGATTATGTGATAGTTAATAAGGATGGCGTTGCAATAAACCCTTCAGAGATCATTGTTTCTGGGGATATGAGTTCGGGCCGTGTGGCTAGTATGCTTCCGCTTAACTATAGACCTAATTCAGCAACGGGATTAGAAGAGCAAAAAGATTTTCGGGTATTTCAGGAACAGATTTATATTCATACAGATAAGCCCTATTATTATCCGGGCGAAACCATCTGGTTTAAAGGGTATACAAATTATGCTACTCCATCCTGGCAAGATTCTTTAAGTCATACGGTATATGTTGAGTTGGTTGATAGAACCGAAAAAAGTATTGTAATGGCCAAAACTCTTGAATTAGTCAATGGTGTTTTTAACAATGATATTAAGTTACCGGAGACGTTGCCTGTCAGGTTTTATTACCTAAGAGCTTATACAAATTTTAGCAGAAATTTTGGCGAGCAAGGTCTTTTCCTTAAGCCAATACCGATCCTTAGTTTAACTGAAAAAATTAATTTAAATCGCACTGAATTATCGGAGAATGAAAATTCGGACATTCGAGTTACATTTAACACAAATAAAAAAGTATATAAACCACGGGAAAAAATAACTGTAACTATTAAGGTAGACGATGACGACAATAACCCTGTTCTTGCTAACCTGTCTCTGTCAGTAGTAGATTCTGCGCAGGTGGCTGCAGTTAAACTGTCCAATACAATACTTGAGGGCTATCCGCTAAAGGAAATTGACAAGGCTAAAATTGGTAAGGCCATAATATTTCCGATTGAACATGGGGTAAATTTTTCTGGACGATTCTTAAATGAAAATAAAAAACCTGAGAAGGCAGTTCTGACGGTTTTACAGTTTAACCCAAATAGATTTTTCATGGCTCAATCCGATAGTGCCGGTATTTTTTCCGTAAATGGTTTATACTTTTATGATTCGGCATCATTTTCGGTTCAGGCAAACGGTGGTAAGGCAGGGATGTATGGAAGTGCAAAATTAATTGAACGCAAACCGGCACCTATTGCGTTTAGCCTTATTGAGCCGCAGCTAGAAATTGTCAACACAGAAAGCCCTCAAAGGATTTTGTCTGGGTATGAAAATCCTAAAGATGCGAGAATGTTAAAAGAAGTGACCATCAAGTCATCCAAAGAATTGGAAGAACACACGTTAGATTACCGCATTAAGCGACCTTATGGTAAGCCTGATTATATTCTTAAAAGAAAGATATAAATGCAAGTTATGGAAATTTATTGCTGGCTCTACAAGGAAGATTTCCTGGGTTGATTGTGCGCCAGGTGAATAATCCAGGCGAGGGAACCAAATGGGTAGTTTACCTTCAGCGAGCGATATCAATTGCCCTCCCTGCGGAAGTCCTTGTTACTGTTAACGATGTCATAACAACAGGGAGTCCAGCTTCAATTCTTGAATCCATCAATCCAAATATGGTTGAGTCTGTGGAGCTTAAGAGTGGAATTAACGTGCTTTACGGATCTGTTGGAGGAAATGGTATTCTTGCTATTTATACCAAAAATGATTTTGAGGAAGTTGAGAAAAGGAAAAACATTCCATTGGTGCACGTTCCCGGTTATAGCAGAGCGCGAAAATTCATGGCTCCGGATTATGGTCAGCCAAATGCTGATTCTGACAAGGTCGATTACCGTTCAACTATTTATTGGAATCCTGAGGTATTGACGGACGAAAAAAAAGGTATTGCAACGGTATCTTTTTTTGCAGCTGACCTGCCGGGTAAGTATAAGGTTGTACTCGAAGGAGTTACGTATAATGGCCAACCCGTTCGAGGTATTTATTTTATTGAAGTAGAGGATTGATAGTTATTTTTTGTGATTACTTCCTCCTGATCGTACACCCCGCCACTCGCTCAACAGCAACGTCAACTTTTTGTCCGGCCAGCAATTTCTCGATTGCGTCCTTTAAAAAGGTTTGCTTTACATCGCTGGCAGTTTGTGGGTTGTCATCAATAGCGCCACTATAAACAACTGTAAATTTTCCGCCAGCCATAGATAATAGAAAGACTTCAGGAGTTTTCCGGGCTCCGAAAGTTTCCATGATTTTTTGGTCTTTATCAGCTAAATAGGGATTGACAAATCACTATAATGAATGGCCATTTGAGCTACATTTTCTTCAGCTTCTTGATTTGAATTAATAAAGAGGAATTGAATTTTTCCTGAATATGTATTTACGAATTCTTTCAGGCGGTCTTTGTAATAATTATCGAACGGGCATTCGTGGCTGGTAAATACAACAGCTACCCCTACCAAAGATTTGTATTGACTAAGAGAAACTGTCTTTCCATCTTTTACATTGGTAAGAGAAAAGTCTTTAATCTCTTTTTGTGCATTTGCGGCCAGGGTCACCAGCAACAAAACAACAAGCCCTAGTTTTTCCATATACTAAAGTTAACCAGATTTTATTAAAAATTTAAAAGGCCGGCAGCTGCACGTTTGTATAAACCATAACATAGTCGGGTTGTACGCTGTATGTTAATGCCATTTCGCGACTGTTGCCATTGGCAATTATTTTTCCCTTTAAATCACCACTGCGCCTTAATTCAAAGGGTTCAATTAATAAATGATCAGCAAAGTGTAACCCTCGTTTTCCATACGATTTATACAACGCTTCTTTGCTACACCAATAGATGCAATGTTTAACTATATCGGTACCGGCATCTTTCAATTCAACAACCGATAATACACGGTGGGCAATGTTCAATAATTTTGATTTGGGTTGCTCCAGGTCAATACCAACCGCACAAGTGGGGTCAATCTGAGCGGCCACATAGGGATACGAGTGGGAGAGAGAAATGTGGTGCGTGTGGCGTTTTAAAAAGGGTTTGCCGAATTCATCCTTTTCCAAACCGTAAAAGTCCAAACCGCAATTTTCCACGAGAGCTTTAATGAGCGCACGTCCGGCAAGCCACTCCAGTCTTTTGGTATTACTGACAATCGAAGGATCAACTGCTTCTTTGGAAACTTCAGAAAGCTCTTGTTCCGCCTCTGCTATAAACCAAAGCGCCCAGCCACTCTGTTTGCTCGACATTTGTGTTTTTAGTAGCGGCATTGGTTTCTTTCGCTTATTAATTCAATTTTGTCTATCAATCTCTGAAATTATCTAAGTAGCAGAATCGATGTCGGCAATAAAGGTAGAAAAACTTCATTCACTAATAGGACACCGCGATTGCGTTTATACTGTGGTTCCCTCTGATTTTTCGAATATTTTTTTCTCTGGCGGAGGCGATGGCATGATCGTAAAGTGGGATTTATCTAATCCTGCCGAAGGTGAATTGATTGCCCGATTGCCAAACTCAATTTATTCGCTGTACGCGATACCTAATTCTAATCTATTGATTGTTGGTCATAATTACGAAGGCATTCACATTTTGGATTGGAAGGAGAAGAAAGAAGTTGCATCCCTACAAATGACGAAAGGCGCTATTTTCGCTATTCAATATTTTGAGAATGACCTATTGATAGCGACCGGAGAAGGAGCGCTGGTTATCGTGGATCTGGAAAATAGGGTGATTAAAAATAAGCTTGCCATCTCTGGGAAGAGCGCCCGTACATTGGCACTCAATCCGCTGGCAAAAGAAGTGGCGATTGGATTTAGTGACAATGCAATTCGTATTTACTCATTACTTGATTATACATTGAAGTTTGAATTTGAGGCACACCGAAATTCTGTGTTTACACTTAGTTACACGCATGATTATAAATTCTTAATCAGTGGATCGCGTGATGCGCGTTTAAAAGTCTGGCAGGTTGACTCGGAATATAAACAAGTGGGCGAGGTGGCAGCTCATCTCTTTGCCATCAATCATATTGCCTTTAGCCCTTCCGGGGAATATTTTGCCACGGCTAGTATGGATAAATCGATAAAAATCTGGAAGGCGGACGAACTAAAGTTGCTAAAAGTAATTGATAAGGGAAGGCATGCCGGCCACGGTACTTCCGTTAATAAATTAGTTTGGACTGATTTCAAAAATCAGTTGGTCAGTGCCAGTGACGATCGGACTATTTCGGTATGGAATCTGACGTTTAACAACTAGTATTTATTAATTGGCTAAGAATCAGTTGCTTTTGAAACTGAATCGTGGGAAATTTCACATAAATTCATACATTTGGCTGTGGATTAACGTTATACAGCTAAATCGTTAAGAATAAGCTGTATTATTTTTTAGGCTTAATCATTTTTTAAACTTCAATTTTAACCACGCCAATTATGAAAATTACACCGCTGGAAATCCGACAGAAGGCTTTCGAAAAAGTTTTACGAGGTTACGACAAGGATGAGGTCAATGCATTTTTGCAAACCCTATCGCAGGAATGGGAACGATCGTTAGACGAGTCGAAGGAAGTAAGAATAAAATTAGAAGCTACAGAACGCGAAGTCTCCAAGTTGCGCGAGGTGGAAAGTTCGTTGTTCAAAACGTTAAAAACAGCGGAAGACACCGGAGCCAATGTAATAGGACAGGCAAATAAAACAGCCGAATTGATTTTGCGTGAGAATCAAATGAACGCTGATGGCATTCTTAATGAAGCCAAAACAAAAGCAAAAATACAATTGAAGAAGCGGAGATGATCTCTAAGCAAATGTTGGCCGAGATGGAGGATAGACTTAAATCATTAGGACAGCATTATAAAACATTGGAATTGCATCGCGATAATTTGTTATCGGATTTGAAAAGGACGGCAGGCGAAACCATTGATCGCGTTGAACGCGCTAAAACGGCTTCTCGCGATTTTGATCCTGATCAGCATTTGGCGTTGGCCAAGCGCGAAAGCAGAAAAGCGCTCTTTCCAAACGCAGCTATCGAAACTGAAGTAACAGTATCGGTACCTGAGCCAGTTCTAACTCCTGTGCCTGTTAAGTCCATGCTTACCGAAGAGCCCAGGATGCAACGCTCTTTCTTTGACGATATTCAATGACAGGTAAAGTATCGCTGGAGGGTCTGGAGTTCCATGCCTATCATGGGGTTTACCCTCACGAGCGCTCTTCAGGAAATAAATTTGAAGTGGATGTAATGGTGGAAACCGAATTTTTGGATTCTGCTTTTCAGGATGATCTCTCCGGCACGATCAACTACGAAGATCTCTATGCTATCGTAAAAGAGGAGATGGCTAAACCTTCGAAGTTGTTGGAAACTGTGGGCCATGCCATTGCCAAACGGGCACTCAACACGTTTAGCGAAGCTAAAACTGTGGAAGTACGAATTTCAAAATTCAATCCACCGATTGGTGGAGTTTGCAAAAGAGCAACCGTTACGGTAAATCAAAGCAAGTCGTAAGATTTAACTAGGCTCAATAAATTTTTGCTGATCAGCAAACATAAAGCCGCGGGCATCAGAACCCTCATAAAAATCAACCTCTTTACCAAACAGGTACATCGTGTGTTTCTTATCGATGTAAAGCGTGATGCCCTCCAACTCGTAGGTGAGATCGGTAGATTTCTTTTTATCAAAACCAATAATTAAGGATACTCCTCCACAACCGCCACCCCCGCGCACGCCAACCCGAAGGCCATATTCAGCAGGAATATTCTTTGTTGCCATAATCTTGCGAACTTCTTCCGCAGCACGAGCGGTTAAGCCAACAGGTTTAATATTATCGAACATCTAGGTTTTATTGGAGGTAAGACTACCAAAAATACCTAAAATTTAAACACCTTTGATCTTCATTTAAATCTATGGAAGCACTTATTGAATTTGGTAAAATAATTATACCGGCTACGCTAGTGCTATACGCGGTTTATCTTACTGTACGAACCTTTATTCTAAAAGAAATTGAACTAAAGAGATTGGAGGTTCGCAGTCGAAGCATTGAAACCACACTGCCGGCCCGTTTGCAGGCCTATGAACGCATGACTTTATTTCTGGAAAGAATTGCTCCGCAGAATTTGCTTATCAGACTGAATAATCCCGGTTTTTCAGCACGCGATTTTCATAAAGTTGTATTAGACGAAATTCGAAATGAATACAATCACAATGTATCGCAGCAGGTGTATATGGGCGAAGACGTTTGGAGTCAGATTCGCAATGCAAAGAGAAGATCTTGTTATTGTAGTGAATGAAGCTGCCTCCACTCTTGCTCCGGAAGCAACCAGCATGGATTTATCAAAAAGATTTTTGAAATGGTGATGGAGAAGAAGGTGGATTTAATAAGTTACGCACTAACCGAGTTGAAGAAAGAAATTCAACAAACTTTTTAAATGGCGCGTACTGCTCTGATAGCTGGCTCTACGGGTTTAATTGGTAATCAATTGTTGGCTTTACTTTTGGAATCATCCGATTACGATAAAGTAATTGCACTCAGCCGAAAGCCCCTAAACCTGAATCACCCCAAGCTGGAGAATGTCATATTAACAGTTGACCGGTTAGATCATTTAGCTACCTTAAAGGCCGATGATATTTTTGTTGTTTAGGCACTACCATCAAGCAAGCTAAAAGTAAAGAAGCCTTTCGTAAAGTAGATTTTGATTATCCTGTTGCGCTTGCAAAAATGCTTAAGCAGAATGGAGCACAGCAATTTCTTTTAGTATCAGCGCTGGGCGCGAATAAAAGCTCAGGTATTTTTTACAATCGGGTAAAGGGCGAGGTTGAAGAAGCTATTTCTAAACTTGGTTATAGCTGCTTTCATATTTTTAGACCTTCGTTATTGGTAGGTGATCGTAAAGAAGAGCGTACCGGTGAGGAAGCCGCTAAAGTATTCTACCGGTTTTTTGGTTTTTTAATTCCGAAAAAATACAAAGGCATTGAATCAATTAAAGTGGCGCGCGCTATGCTTCAACAAGCCCAAAATAAATCAGATGGCCAGTTCATTCATGAGTCAGATTCTTTACAGGATTATTAGATCGCTATGATTGCAGTTATTCAACGTGTTTCGGAAGCTACGGTACGAATCGAGTCAGCGATTAAAAGTCAAATTCAAACTGGATTGTTGGTGTTGGTGGGTATTGAAGAGACCGACGATGCCGAAGATATTGAGTGGCTGGCGGGTAAGATTGTTAATCTTCGCATCTTTAATGATGATCAGGACGTGATGAACGTGAGTGTAAAGGATATCCAGGGTGAAATTATTTTAGTCAGTCAGTTCACGTTGCAGGCAAGTACCAAAAAGGCAATCGGCCAAGTTATTTAAAGGCAGCGCGGCCCGAGGGTAGCTATACCCATTTATGAAAAGTTTATTGTAGCGGTAACAACTCAATTAGGCAAGCCTGTACAAACCGGAGAGTTTGGTGCTGATATGAAGGTGGGTCTGGTAAATGATGGCCCCGTTACTATTGTTATTGATACTAAGAATAGAACCTGATACTGGTTACTGGATTCTTGCGACTAGATTTCCAGAGACCAGGATCCAGCATCCAGTTACTAAAGAATAGCTAGCCCGACTAATATCACATTGGCAATTACATAGAGTGCCACTACCCAACGTGATCCAACGTGGTTATAACGGATGCAGGCTTCCTTATTTCCATTATCATGTTGCCGTAAGGCAACGGCCGAGACCACCAGTGTTGCAAAAATGGCAAGAAATGTAAGTGTATGGAGAGAATCCACCAGCGTGAAGGCCGATGTCTCGGGCAGTATAGAATCGATGATATACTTATTACCCACCGTGGCAAACAATCCACCGACCGGTAATCCAAATCTGGGTTCAAGTTCTTCAACCTTGATGGTGAAACTTATAATCGAAATTAAAAAGGCGATGTACATGCCGATGAAAATTTTCATAAATAAACCCCAGGCGCTGCGTTCAATATCCATCTCGATAAGAAAGGCTGAAAAATTTTGAAGACTTTTTGAGGGACGCTGATCACCAAATCCAGTCTCATAATCATTTTTAATATTGGAAACTTTAAAGTTCTTGATGTTCCAGCCATCCAGGGCATCGTCTTTATCATAGGTGCTTCCAATCACATCCGGCTTAAAGACAAGCGTTTTATTATCGAATAACGAATTTTCAATTTGTACGCTCAAATGTTGCTCATCAAAGGGAAAATCTGCCACCTTCCAACTTTCCTTCATGGTAGCTTTCATTTTCATAATGGCCCATGTTTTTCCATTTAAACTATCAGAATAATTTCAGGGGTGTCAATAGACTTAGCATTGGGAATATCCAATTGTGTACTAAAATCAAAATCAGGATTTGTGTATAAAAACCACAACCAGAAGCGCATGGTATATTCCTTATCCCGGAAATTGATGTCGTGAACGCTCATTACATAAGCTCCACATTTACAGTATCCGGCCGCGCTTGTGTCAAGGTGAATCCAGAAGGAAAAGCAGCAGCGTTAACGTTATTTTCATAGGGTTAGCTTAGATCGTGAAAGTAACAAAGTTTTCAGGCATCAAAAATAAATATCGGATAGGTCCTTTTCTTTAGTTAAGTCTTAATATTTAAGATTTACTTTTTCATCTTTTGGTTTTTCTTTTGCCTTCTTCACATAGGTTTCTAGCCAGATATCCATTTCCCACAGTGTATGCAAAATGCTTTCCTTTGCCGCATATCCGTGGCTTTCATAAGGTAACACTACATAGCGTGCCGTGCCACCATGTCCTTTAATGGCATTGTAAAATCTTTCTGTTTGAATGGGAAACGTTCCCGAATTATTATCGGCCTCTCCATGAATAAACAAAATCGGTTCTTTGAGTTTATCGGCATACGAGAAGGGCGACATCTCGTAGTATACTTCCGGTGCTTGCCAATAAGTTCGTTCTTCGGCCTGAAACCCAAAGGGGGTAAGGGTTCGGTTATAAGCACCGCTCCGTGCAATGCCGGCTCTAAAAATATCAGAGTGTGCAAGCAGGTTGGCTGTCATAAACGCTCCATAGGAATGGCCACCCACCCCAACACGCGTGGGATCGAGTACGCCTAACGAAGCAGCATAATCAACGACTGCCTGCGCACTGGCAACCAATTGTTTCACATAGGTATCATTTGGTTCCTGATCGCCTTCACCAACAATAGGCATGGAAGCATTGTCTAATACGGCATAGCCACGCATTACCCAATAGATCGGACCACCCCAACTCAAGCGGGTGAATGTATGAGGCGAACCTTTCACCTGTCCGGCCGCATCGGCAGATTTAAACTCACGCGGATAGGCCCATACAAATCCCGGTAGCGGACCTGATTCTTTTTTATAGCCAGGAGGTAAGTATAAATCGGCAGTAAGTTCTACGCCATCGGCTCGCTTGTATTTCAATACTTGTTTTTTTACATCCTTAATTTGTGGATAGGGATGCGGAAAGGAAGTAATAGCAGTTACTTTAGATGAGCTAATAGTGCGCGAATAGTAATTAGGATTTTCAGTATTCGATTCGCGGGAAGTAACAAAAAGTTCCCTTTTTGAATCGAGAAAAGTAATGAGTATTCATAGTACGGAGCAACACATTGCCATTGCCGGGTTTTCTTCAATGAAGTTAAATCCATCTTATCCATAAAGGGCATATCCCCGGAAGGAGAAGAGCCCGCGCCACTTAAAAAAACATTATTCTCTTTAATCAGAATAGTATTAAGACCAAACTGATTAGCCTCAGTAATTACGCTGCCCGGATTATTATAGCCGTCATCGTAGTCGCGGTCGAACAAAGTTTTCTTTTGTCCAGTGGTCGGATTAACCTGGTAAACCCGTTCCTTGCGGTCGCTTACCCACCGTTCATAAACCCAGGCAACATTATCGTTACCCCACACTATGCGACTATAGCGCAGTGGCAAGGCAATGAGTTCTTTTGCATTGCTGGTAAATGGATAATCTTGAGTAAAAATTTTATCGCGAATGTCGGCTTTCATTTTTGGATCACCTCCATCCTGCTTGCACCCAAACCAACGTGGCAGGTTTATCGGCTCGCCAACTATGCTCTCGGGGTTCGCGCTGTGTAGCGTTAAATCCGGTTGGTATATAATCCAGTAAGGGTATGCGTGCAATCTCTTTCACCAACTTTCCATTTAGATCAATGACGTTTACAGTTTTGGGGAAGAGATAAACAGGCACGAGGTAGGAGTAAGGATGCTGAACAATTTCAGTAAGCACCAGCTTGCCGTCTGGGGATGGTGTAAAGTCTAAATGAATAGCAGCCGGACTTAATGTTTTTTCAGTCGCGGTAATTACATCTTTTAAAATAAGATCGGATTGCGTGTAATAATCAAAAGCGGCTTCATCATACCTGTTTTTTAACAGATCCTGATAAGTTCGTGAAGGCGCCTTTTTACCAAGATTCTCTTCAACGGTAGGTCCTTGTGGTACCCTCGATTTTTCGGGTAGCGGTTGCAACCCATTAGGAACAGCTGTAAAAAGAATCTGGTGTGAGTCAGAGAGCCAGGTGTAGCCGCCCATGGCTGCATTTAATTTTCGATCAGAAAGTTTTGATGCGGTTAATGTAGCCACATCAATCACCCATAACTCAATTTTATTGGCATCCGTTTGAAGAAAGCAAATTCGTTTACTATCAGGCGAAAAAGCAAGGCTACTTGCAGTAAGTGGAGTGGGAAGATTTTTTGCTTTTATTCCAATCGTATAATTACTTCGGCTGGGGCCAAAGTTTTCCGGATTGATGCGTAATCCACCAATGCGTAGTTCGGGTCTGGATAACTGTTCAATCGTAGGGAAATCAGAACGCTCTAACAACAACATCCATTGTTTATCTGGTGAAAAGGAAACGAAAGGAGTTAAGGGTGCCTCCAGCAGTTTAACAATTTCTTCAGGCGGCCGTTGATACGAAAGATTTTCCTGGCCGTTTACAAGAGCAGAAATGGAAATGAATACTAAAACGAGCAGCTTTTTCATAACAGTGAATTTTATTGAAAAGTAATTTACCGGTTTAAATCAAATCGGTAACTTTTATTTTATTGAAAGCTATATTTTATTGTTGATTGGCTAAAATAAGTCGGAATCTTGCATTAATTTCGAACCACTCAAATTTCAATACTATGCTTGATTTACTTCTGTTAACGCACTCTGTTGTTCGCTACTTTGTTCTGATGTTTTTGTTGGTGGTGATCGTTCGGTCTTTTTCGGGGTGGCAAAAGAACGCTGGCTATACGGGATTGGATGATAAGATGAGTCTTTGGCTTTTTATTCTCACCCATACCCAGTTGCTGGTTGGCTTGACCTTATACTTTGTTAGTCCAAGGGTAATCTTTAGTGGAGCTTCTATGAAAGATGCCATAGACCGCTACTGGCTGGTTGAGCATAACACTATGATGTTGATCGCTATTGTGTTTATTACGATAGCTCGTATTTCTGCTAAAAAGAGGGCAGATGCTGTTGCCAAGCACAAGCGACTATTCATTTTCAATACAATCGCCCTTATTATCATTGTTGCAGCTATCGCTATGAGTGGCCGAGGATTTTTCAGTTTGCCAGAATAAGGTTCGAGTATAGATCATACTTAATAGACGCCATACAGGCATGGGTTTTGATTATATTTTAACCCAGATTATGGATTAGGAATGCATAGCGTGGCAGAAGGGTTGACAATTCTAACGTTAATGTCAGGATATCAAGGTTAAACTCTCGGTTGAAAGTGTTAACTTTAACTATAAATTTTTTTTTGATGAAATACATTCTTGCCCTGCTTTGTTGGTTAGTCGGTTCAGTCGTTTTTTCTCAGGAGATAAGCCCACGGTATGAGTTAGTGAAGATGAATGATAAAATTAACACGCTCTACCATCAGGTGTCGCCTGTTATTTCTATTGATGGTACCAAGCTCTACTATTTTGTCAGCAACCATCCGCAAAACACGTATGGTAAAGAAAACAGTCAGGACATCTGGGTTTCTACGCTGGATGATAAAGGGGTTTGGTCGGAAGGAAAACGAATGGGTCCACCCTTAAATGATAACAGATATAATCAGGTATTCAATGTAATGCCCGATGGTTCACTTTTAATTCGGGGTGGTCGCGCAAAAAACTCAAAAGGTTTTTCTCTGGTTAGCCCCGATGGTCGTGTAAATCAATTAGGTATCCCCAGTTTCTCAGATATGGATAAAGGTATTTTCAATGGAGCCAGCATTTCTGCTGACGGACAACATCTGATTCTCTATTTTTCGGAAAAACAAGGTGACAAATTCAGCGACCTCTATCTTTCTAACCAACAAAATGGGCAGTGGACGGTTCCTGTTAAGTTAAAGATCAGCTCTGCTGCTGATGACTACAGTCCATTTATATCACCCGATCAAAAGACCTTATATTTTTCAAGCGATCGATTCGCGAAGGACAAAGTAGGAGGTACTGATATCTATAAAACCACGCGCCTGGATGATACCTGGATGAATTGGTCGGAACCAGCAAACCTGGGTCGTTTAATCAATACACCTGTTGGGGATGCTTATTTTTCTATAGATACGAACGGAAATATTTTCACAGCACGTTCAGGTGCCCGTATAGATGGTGGCAACTTCGATCTCTTTATTTTAAGACCGCGCAATTTTAAAATTCTTCTTACAGGTACCACCTACGATCAAAAAACCCAAGTACCGGTGCAGGCAGCCATAGAATTAAAAATGAAAGAGCATGACCCTATTCATTTACGTACAACACCTGCTGGAAATTTTGAAACGTATGTTCCAGAGATAGAATCCTATTCGGTAACAGCCGCCTCGGCCGGGTATTTGCCGTTTAATCAAACCTACACGGTTCCGCAAATCAAACACGACACAACCCTGCATGTCGACATCTATTTAAATACAATAGCCAGGCCCTTGGTTTTAAAGGTGATTTAATCAATAAGAAGACAGACCAAAAGATTGCGGGTTCAAAAGTAAATGTTGAGCTTAAAGCGGATCGTGCTACCCGATATTCCTTGCAGGCTCCGGATGGCTCGTATGAACAAACTATTTCGAGTTTGGGTTGGTACCTATTTTCCGCTTCTGCTGATGGGTATTTGAATGCGAGCGATAGCGTGGAGGTTGTTAGTGAGGAGATTACACCTGTAGTTAAAAATGTATATCTAACACCTATTGAGGTAGGGCTTACTGTAAGATTAAAGAATATCTATTTTGATTTTGACAAGACAACTTTGAAGTCAGAGTCTTTTGTCGAACTTGATAAAGTGGTTGATTTTTTAAAACGCAACTCCTCCGTCTCCATAGAAATATCCGGGCACACCGACAGCAAAGGAAGCGATAGCTATAATGAAAATCTTTCGCAAGGAAGATCGCAAGCCGTAGTAGACTATCTGATTAGTCAAGGTATTGATTCATCGCGATTGGAGGCCCATGGTTATGGCGAATCAAAACCGATTGATTCGAACGATACCGAAGCAGGCCGTGCAAACAACCGAAGGGTAGAGTTTACCGTTTTAAAAATTTAATTATCCCTATTGATTCAAATTCTCGCTTGCAATTTTCGCAAGTATAAATTTTCTTCTCTTCCATAAAAGGACTTACAAACATCGTAGTAAGCATGCTTTCAAGGGTCCCGGGTTGACTTTCCTTTAAGGTTACTTTGTTGGATTCGCAATGCGGACAGTGGAAATTTTCCTGGTCGTTGTTTGTTTCTTCTTCAATGAGTATATCCTTTACCTGTTCAACATCATTTGCGAAAATGTGAAGACGCACTCCTGAGAATAATTCATTGCGAAAAGGATAGAGCCCCACAAAATGCTCACCGGAAAGGAAGCAAGGAATGCCATACGCATCTAACTTGGTTTTAACCAGATTAGCCGCCATCGCAGTATCATACGAATCGAATACAATAATTTGATCGGCCGGGTCGCTCATAAAAACAGGTAATCATACTGAAATAACAAAGAAGTCGGGTCAACATACCCTCTGTGAGAATATTTTTTTGAACTATCTTGTAACAACTTACCATAAGCATCGTCTTGCTTTTGAAACAATGAATCTCGAAACCTTTGAAAACCGGGTGTTGCCTACTAAAAATAAGCTTTTTCGATTTGCTTTCCGCTTAGTGGGAAGTACCGAAGAAGCCAAAGACATAGTGCAGGAAGTAATGATCAAAGTTTGGAATGGACGGGAGCAGATGGCCGAAGTGCAAAACATGGAAGCCTGGTGTATGCGCATCACCAAAAATCTCTCGCTCGACCGACTTCGCTCAAAGCAACGCAGAGTAACCGATCCGATTGAACAGGGCATGGAGATTAAAAATGAAACGCTAACCCCTCATGAGAGGGACAGAAATTCATGAGAATATGCAACAACTAAACGAAATGATAGCCGCGTTGCCAGAGAAGCAACGCCAGGTGATACACCTTCGCGATATTGAAGGGTATAGTTACAACGAAATTTGTGACATTTTGGAACTGGATATGAATCAAGTGAAGGTTAACTTATTCAGGGCACGCAATACAGTAAGGGAAAAATTTATAAAAATCAACGCGTATGGACTCTAAGCATATCGAATTGTTGCTGGAGAAATATTGGAACTGTGAAACCTCGTTGGAAGAAGAACAGCAACTTCGTGAATTCTTTAAGAATGAAGTTCCCGAATCAATGAAGGATGTAGCAGAAGTCTTTCGGTACTTTCATGCACAGCAAAAGCAGCAACTGAGCATTCATAATTTTGATTCGGCTATTACCAAAAAAATTCAGCAGGATAAGCCGAAGGGCAAAGTAGTTCAACTTATTACGAACTACAGTCGAATAGCTGCCGGTATCCTGGTTGTAGTAGCTGCCACCTATTTTGTGCGGCAGGAAGTACGCAAGGCCTACCCACCAGAAATAGCCGATACCTATAGTGACCCCAAGTTGGCACTGGAAGAAACCAAAAAGGCTTTTTTGATGATCTCGAATGGATTTAACAGGGCACAAAAAGAAGCGGGTAAGATAAAAGTATTCAATGAAGCAGAGGAAAAATTCAGGGCAAACCCCTGGAAGAAGTAAAAGACACCAAAACGAAAATTTAAAAACATTAAAATAATCAGGTATGAAAAAGTTAATAATAGGAGCAGTGATGATGATGGCTGTTGCAGCCCAGGCGCAGAATGATGCCATAGCAAAATTCTTTACCAAGTATCAGGACGACACCTCGTTTAGTCAGGTGACTGTAAGTGGTAAGATGTTTAATATGATGGCTAACCTTTCTGGTGATACTCCGGAAGAAAAGGAAATGATTCAAGCTATTAGTAAGATCAAAGGCTTGAGAATCCTTTCGAAAAGTGAAACCAGAAATTCACGTGAGTTATATAAAGAAGCGATCGCCATGATTCCCTCGAAAGAATTTGAGGAACTTATGTCGATCCGTGATAAGGATAAGGACATGAAGTTTTACACTAAAGAGTCTGGAGGTAAAATCAGTGAACTGGTAATGGTAATGGGCGGCAATGAAGAGTTTATGGTGATGACAATCTTTGGAGAAATTGATTTGAAGGAGATTTCCAAAATAGGTAAGGCTGTTAAAATAGATGGATTGGATAATTTGGAGAAAATCAAAGACAAGAAGAGAGGTCATACAAGTTATAGTGTTTGTATTTGCCAGCATTACCTTGGCGAATGCGCAAAGCAATAGTTATCAAACGCTAAAAAATACTTTTTCGGATGAGCCGGAGGTGCATAGTTTTGCTTTTAGCGGATGGATGGGCCGTCTGGTTTTAGACATGGTAGGTAACGATGAATTGAAGGATGCAATCAAAGATCTTAATCACGTTCGCTTTATTACCATTCCACATGCTGTGTTAGATGCCCGAAATTTGTCCGTGAATGGCTTCAAAAAAGTATTGCAACAAGATTCTTTTGAAGAGATTGCCTATATCCGCGATCGGGGTGAAGAAGTTACAATTTATTTACGCGAAACGGGTAATCATCAAAACCGAAAGAACGTATACTTCGTATTAGTGGAGGAGGAGCGAGAAGTGGTAGCTATTGAGCTAAAAGGGATTAGTGGATCCTCAACTTCTAAACCCACGCAACACCACATTAGTAATAAACAAATAAATGCGATTCATTTTATTGATTCTTGTGAGCAGTACAGTGGCTTTTGGGCAAACCAAAACAACCCAGGCATTGGATGATAAATACGAAGGGTTATCCTTATTTTTTTATAAGAATACCTTGCGGATGCTTAATCAAACAGACGATAAAGAGTTTGATGAGCTCATCAAAGATATTGATAAGATGAAATTTATGATGATTGATAAGGGCGAATCAGCTTTTACCAGTGCTGATTATAAAAAATTAAAATCCGCGTATGTTTCTGAATCGTACGAGGAAATGATGAGTGGGCGCTATGACGGGAAAAACTTTGATGTTTATCTGCGTGAAAAAGATGGCCAGATAAAAGGAACGGTGATACTTGCCAATGATTCGTCTAGTTTATTTGTTCTTGATATTCTGGGCAAGATCGCACTTGACAAAGCCCCCGCGCTTTTTAAAACCATTGATAGCAGTACGGATATTGGAAAAAAAATAAAGGACTTTGCCGGTATAAACGAGAAGAATGAAAAGAAGGCGGAAGAAAAAAAATCGGAGGCAAAGAAGAATAACGACCCGGATACAAATAATCAATAATTAATTTTGGAAACAGTTCTATCCATTCAAAAACTCACAAAGAACTTCGGAAAGCTTTGCGCAGTCAATCAACTGGATCTTGAGGTAAAACGAGGTCAGGTATTTGGTATGCTCGGTCCAAACGGTAGTGGTAAAACTACAACGTTGGGAATGTTAATGGGAGTTGTCAATCCAACCTCAGGAAGTTTTTCCTGGTTTGGGCAGCCCGCAACCCATGAAACACGAAAGAAGATTGGAGCTGTTTTGGAGCATCCAATATTTTACCCTTACCTGAGTGGCCAAAAAAATTTAGAATTGAACGCCCTCATTAAAGGTGCTGATCCAGCCAATATTCCAAAAGTGCTGGAGACGTTAGAACTTATGGATCGCAAAGATGATAAGTATCAAACCTATTCATTAGGGATGAAGCAGCGCCTGGCCATAGCTTCGGCACTAGTGAGTGATCCCATAATTTTAATACTCGATGAACCCACGAATGGACTTGATCCAATGGGTATAGCCGAGATACGGGAGATTATTAAAAAGATTGCTGAGGATGGTAAAACAATTATACTGGCCAGTCATTTATTAGATGAAGTCCAAAAAGTGTGTACTCATTTTGCTGTGTTGAGAAGAGGGACCCTTATGCATGTGGGGCCAGTCGATGATGTTGGTAAAGGGGAGGAGTTAGTGGAAGTACAAGCGTATCACGATGACCTCGGAGTACTACTACAGGAATTTATTGGTAGCGGACAGATTAAAAAGGAGAATGGGTTGTTTCAGGTAATGATGAAAGAGGGCTATCACAGCACCGATCTTAATCGGTTTTTATTTGACAAAGGCATTGTGGCTTCTTACCTCGCAACTCGTAAAAAAAGTCTGGAGAAACAATTTTTGGAAATCCTGACCGATCATAGTCATTCTTAAATTCGTACTTCGTAATTTAAAAATCATGCTTCATTTGCTAAAAATAGATCTAAAGAAAATGACCAACTACCGCACCTTTTGGGTGATTTGTGGTTTGTATTTTCTTACCCTTGGATTTACCACGGCCAGTGGTATGGAGATTTTAAAATGGCTGGCAAGCAAGGGTGCGGAGTTTGGTGCTGCAATTAACATCAACAGGGTTCCTCTTTATCATTTTCCTGATATTTGGCAAAACCTGATCTGGATCAGTGGTCTGTTTAAAATAGTGTTGGCGGTAATGGTTGTGATATCCATCACCAATGAATATCAATACCGAACGCTGAGGCAGAACATTATTGATGGGATGAGCCGTTGGGAATTTTTGCAATCGAAAATTCTGAGCAACGTTTTACTAAGCTTGGTCAGTGTCATTATGATTTAGATAATTGCTGTGTTTACCTGCTTTATTTATACACCTAAAATTGAATGGAACTACTTTTTTGTAGGGAGCGAATTTTTTATTGCTTATTTTATTGAGGTCTTCTCTTTCCTTTCTTTTGCACTCATGTTGGGTGTTTTAATTAAACGTTCGGGGCTTACTATTGTCATGCTTATGCTCGCCAATATGATAGAGGCCATAATAAAAATTAACATTTTCCGATTTGGTGTGGTGGATCAAATTGGGTGGTTAAAACAATTTTTTCCATTGGAGTCAATTAGTAACCTTGTTCCACTGCCTTTTGCACGATATGCTTTTCAAGAGATTCAGGATTACGTATCGCTTGCAGCAATCGCTATCGCTATAGGTTGGGCTATCTTGTTCAATTATTTCGCTTATCTGAAATTGAAGAAATCAGATATTTAGTGAGCGCTTTTTAAACCAAGTAATTTTACAAAGTGTCTGTTGGTTTCCGTGTAGCCTTGCCGTAGGTAGTACTCGTGTGTTTCACTTCTACGGAAATTACTGGTCACTTCAATTTTATAGCAAGGCTGCTGTTTAAAATATTCTTCGGCTGCCAGTAAGAGCATTCCTCCGACTCCTTGCTTTCTAACGACACTATCAACACAAAATGATGTAATGCGACCTACCGGCCCCGGAAGATGGAAAGTTTGATAATAATGCAGGCAGATAAATCCGATTGCCATTTTATCTTTCCTGGCTACTAAGATTTTATAACCGGGCGCCTGGTGCGCACTAAATTTTATTAGTAAATCCGATTCTTTTGTGGGATAGCCTAATTGGGAAAGCAGATTCGCAAGTTGAGGGGCATCGCCAGGCTGGGCATTTTCAATTGTTATTTCCTTTGTCATTCCTTAATGAAGATAGCAAATCCTTGGAATTGTTAATGATCGCACAGTGTTTATCACTGGTAGCCCGAAATCGATAAATGTGAAGTTGTTGTTGCACAATCAACGTTGTTGCAATTTAGCTGCACGTAAAAAGTACTATTATTTAAATCTACGATCTTATAAACCTTTCGCGCTCATACCACCATCAACCGAAATATTCTGCCCTGTAATGTAGCTGCTTTTATCCATCGCCAAATAACAGGCAAGACTGGCAACCTCATGCGGTTTGCCAACGCGCCCCATTGGGGTGCGAGCGAGAATTTTTTCTAATCGATCAGGTTGTGTAAGTACGGCCTCGGTAAGCGGGGTTTCAATGTACCAGGGTGAGATGGCATTGATACGAATTTGATCAACACTCCACTCGGCCGCGAGATGCTTGGTAAATTGAATGATAGCAGCCTTGGTCATACCGTACGGTGGTCCACTTTGCACATCTTGCATACCGGCTACGGAAGCAACATTGATTACGCTGGCGTGGCCGGATTTCTTTAGCATTGGATAACACAGCCGGGTAAGTTCCATCATGCTGAACAAATTCGTTTCAAAGAGCAGTCGGATTTCTTCTTCGCTGTACTCAACAAATTTCTTGCGGATGTTCGTGCCCACATTATTTACCAGTATATCCAACTTGCCCCAGTTCTCAGAAATTTTTTGAGCCAGGTCCTGCCTGAAAGCGGGGTTGCTAATATCACCTTCGTTAGTAAAAAGGTTAGCCGAATTCTTCAATTTACCCTGAATGCTTTTTGTACTTCGGGCGATTACTAATACTTCTGCACCTAACTCCAGAAACTCCCGCGCAATGGCAAGACCAATTCCTTTGGTGCCTCCGGTTATTAATGCTTTTTTTCCTTGCAGCGTCCAGCCACTCATAACGGTTGTTGTTTTGGTGATTCTTTTTTTACGACTAAGAGGTACCAACTTTTGTCCATGGCCAGATAACCTTGCTCGTAGCAGAAATGATACACGGCTCCTTCTTTGGTTACATATTGGCTGGTAAAGTAAGTAAAATCAAACCCTTTCTCATTTAATTTTTCGCGATTCACTTTGGCTTTTCCTGTGGGATTTAGATCCAGTAGTATCCTTCGGTTTTTGCGGAGAATGTTGGTCACATTGTTCATGTAGGCGGTCTCATCCCGGTTCAACTTATTATTATAAGATACCCGGCACTGGTCGGAGCAGAATTTTTTGTCGGCTCGCCCAATAATTTTTCCACCACACTCTAAGCACCCTTTTTCTTCTTTTTAGCCATGATTGGCAGTTTTTAGTGGTTTTATTATCCGATTATAAACGTTTATAAACGAATATAACCGAAAGTAATTGAATAATAAACGACTGTCGGCTTCCGGGTCCCTCACCTTTGTACTGTCAATCGGAAACAAACCCAGTGGCTAGACTTGAAAAATAAATGTTTAACAATTAAATAGTACAATTATGAAAAGTGTAAGAAACAGCGTGCAGTTAATCGGTCGGTTAGGTAAAGACCCCGAAGTGAAGACTTTTGGTAAAAGCCAGAAGGCATCGTTCTCTATTGCTACCACGGATAGCTACAAGAACGATAAAGGCGAAAAAGTTGAAGACACCCAGTGGCACAATGTGATTGTGTGGGGTAAGTTGGCCGACATTGCGGGTCAATATCTGAAGAAGGGTGCCGAAGTTGCCGTGGAAGGCAAACTAGTACACCGCGTGTATGAAACTGACAAAGGTGAAAAGCGCTACATCACCGAGATCAATGTAAATGATTTCGCGATGTTAGGGGGTAAGCAGAAATAACAATTACCGCTAAATTGCTGGAAGGCCATCCCGAAAACGGGTGGCCTTCTTTTTTTGCCTTACCGTTTATAAAGCTTCCCTAACTTCAAAACGAAATCAGCGTTCTATATCTGTGGTGAATGATTATTTTTACGCAGATGAGCTTTAATTATCCGCAGTTTCTTTGGGCACTCACGGCCTTATCCATACCCATCATCATTCATCTTTTTAATTTCCGTAAAACGACACGGATATTTTTTTCTAATACGCGGTTTTTAAAGCAGGTAAAGCAAGAGACAACACAAAAACGAAAGCTGAAGAAATACCTGGTGCTTGCATCGAGGCTGTTATTTTTATTTTTTTTGGTGCTGGCGTTCGCACAGCCTTTTTTGCCGGCTAAAGAACAGTTAACTACGCAGCGGAACCTGTCTATATATCTTGACAATTCGTATAGTATGTCCACTCCAATGCATGAAAAAGTAAGAGCGCTTGATGCCGGAGTTGGATTTGTTCGCGACATCGTGGAACTCTTTCCAACCGAAACCCGATACAAACTTCTTACTAACGATTTTGCTCCCTTTTCAAACACGTATAAATCGAAAGCTGAAATCCTCGATCAGCTTTCGCAGATTCGAATGTCGCCCATAAGCCGATCAGGGGAAGAAGTGATGAAAAGACTGGGTGAGTCGGCCAATACAATTTTTTGGATTTCAGATTTTCAAAAATCAACATTTGCTGATGGAAATCAAGAAAGCCTTTTCTGGCTGGATAGTGCACGAACGGAACAAATTCGATTGGTGCCCATTGACTATGCGCAGATGTCTAATGTCTTTGTGGATTCGATCTTTCTCGAAAATCCTTTTGTAATTGGAGGCGAAAAAAATTCTATTCACGTACGTCTTCGAAATGAGGGCCCACGAACCCTGGAAGGATTAATCACAAAGCTTACTATCAATGGAATTCAGGCGGGCACGTCATCGGTAACCATTCAATCAAATAGTAGTACCGAAACAACTTTCGATTTATCGCGAGGGTTAACCGGTTATAACAAAGCGATTTTAAGCTTCAGTGATTTTCCGGTGAGTTTCGATAACGAGTTTTATTTTACCTTAAACTATTCCGGCCGCTTGCGCGTGATTGAAATCAAACCCAATGCTCGGATTACTTCTGTTGAGAATGTTTATGGCAATCGTACGCTTTTTGATTTTCGTGGATATGCAGTCGATAATGTTGATTACAGTGTCTTGAGCGCTGCCGATCTGGTTGTAGTGAATGGTATCGACAAGATTGATAATTCGCTTAATGCTGCCCTACAGATTTATCGAAACAATGGTAGTGCTATGTTGGTAGTGCCGGGTGCGCAGCCCGATCGGGTATCGTATCAAAATTTGTTAGGCATAGCATCGCTCACCACGCTCGCCAAAGCAGACCAAGTGGAGTTGGATAAACCTGATTTTCAAAATCCTTTTTTTGAAAATGTTTTTGAGGAAAGATCAACTTCCCTGGAGATGCCCCGCGCACAAAAACTTCTGGATTGGGGCATAGATCGATCGGCTATTCTCCAATTTAAAAACGGACAACCTTACTTATCTAAGTTTGGCAATACGTTTGTGATGGCCAGTTCGCTCGATCGAGCACAGAGCGATATGGCTTCGCACGCCATTTTTGTACCGATCATGTATCGGATAGCAGCCAGTGGTAAAAAGGCCGAGCGCAAACCATACTATTATTTGTCTTCATCACTTGTTGTGGTGCCGGCTGATAGTTTGGTGGGGGAAGAGCCAGTGCGCATGATTGGTGATCAGGAATTAGTTCCGTCTCAACGAAGCCTGGGTGATAGACTTTTATTAGAGATACCGCGGCATTCGGTTAGTCATGGATTTTATTATGTAACGCATGCGCGCGATACGTTGGATCTGCTCGCATTTAATCTTGATAAAAAGGAATCGATGCTTGCCCAAATGACGGGTGAAGAAGTGAAGACGCTGCTTGGCGGAGGTGATCGGATCTCAATTTTTGAATCAACCTCTGAACAGACCTTTAGTAACGAAATAAAAGAACGATATTTGGGAACCCCATTATGGAAGTATGCGATTGTTTTAGCATTGTTATTCCTGCTGGCCGAGGTTCTTTTAATCAGGTTTTGAAGTAATTTTAACCCTTGTCTTAAACTGACAATGAAAATACTCATCCACTCCGCACTCATCCTTTCGCCCGCCTCTCCCTTCCATAAAAAAAAGAAAAACGTACTCATTAACAATGGCCGTATCGAAGAGATCGGTGACAAGAATTATTCAGCCGATCGGATCATTGAGGCGGAAGGGATGATTCTTTCTGCCGGTTGGTTTGATTTAGGGACTTCGGTGGGGACCCAGGGCATGAGCAAAGAAGATTTAAATTCTTTAGCAAAACGGCCATGGCAGGTGGATCTACGGAGGTAGCAGTTTTGCTAACACCCAACCCACTGTTCAAACCCAAGAACGAAGTCAGTTATATCACTGGACTGAATGAAAACAGATTAGTGCAAATCCATGCCTTGGCAGCCGTTACAAAAAATTGCAAAGGCGAGGAACTGACGGAGATGATTGACTTACATGAAGCCGGTGCGGTTGCCTTTACCGATGGACTTAAACCCGTTTGGCATACTGATATTTTTCTTAAGTCGCTTCGAATACTTGCAAAATTTGATGGTTTGTTGATTGATCATCCGGAAGATGTTTGGCTTAATTTATTTGGACAAATGCACGAAGGCCCGGCAAGTACGATGCTTGGCCTAAAGGGAATGCCGCGTATTGCCGAAGAAGTGGCGATTAGTAAAAATCTTGAATTACTGAGTTATGCCGGTGGACGATTGCATTTTGCTAAACTCTCCACGACTAAATCGTTAGATCTGATTCGCGCAGCAAAAAAGAAAGGTTTGAATGTAAGTTGTGATGTAGCCACTTATCAGCCACTGTACAGCGATGAAGTGCTTGAAAATTTTGATACGAATTATAAGGTGAATCCGCCCTTGCGCGAAAAAACAGATCAAGATGCATTGATTAAAGGACTTAAAGACGGCACGATAGATGTTTTAGTGAGTAATCACTGTCCACACGAAGATGAAAGTAAGTTTTTAGAGTTTGACCAGGCTGATTTTGGATTGATCAATCTTCAGACATTTGCCTCGCAGCTCGTATCTCTGTCCAAAACTATTGAAATGAAACCTTACTTGAAAAAGTGACCGATGCACCCCGTAAACTGCTAAAACGCCACCCAGTGATAGTTGACGTAAGCACCAAGGCCAATCTTACTCTACTCGATCCCAATTTTGAATGGACTTTCGTGAAAGAAAATAATTTTTCTAAATCAAAAAACTCTCCGTGGTTGGGCAATACCTTTAAAGGGAAAGTAGTTGCAGTATTTAATAATGGCAAACAGTGGTTAGATGTTTAAATCCATTCCCCGACTTGCTTTTATCGCCATACGAAACGGATTGATAGCCGGTGGGCTTGATTTTGTTTTTATACTTACCCTCTTTTATATAGGTAAGCATCCGTTTCTGTTTCCGGTATACTTCGATTTTCGCCTTATATTATTTTCTGTTTTTATGGTGATGGGTCTGAAGGAACTCAGAGACTATCATCAACAGGGACTACTTTCCTTTGGGGAGGGCATGGTGAGCAATCTTTTATTTACAACGGTTTTTGCTTTGTTTATCGGATCTTTGATTTTACTTTTTTGCGCCATAGAACCAGCTTTTGTTTCTAATTATATTGAAATCGCAACCGCGCAATTGTAAACCTGAGCCGGCCATACGTTGAAAGATTGGGAAAAGCAGTGTGTTTGACAAAGTTTAAACCCCTTCCGGTACTACCGGGCGAGCTTGCCATAGATTACCTGATAAAAAGTTTTATCATTAGCTTTTTTATTAGCATTATTATATCTGTAATTTTAAGACGACAACCAAAACCAATTAAATCATGGAAGAAGAAGAAGCCACCTCCTGTTTCAACACGCG
>JADJMA010000065.1 GCA_016709845.1 Flammeovirgaceae bacterium
CAACATCGGCCTTGTTTATACTCAACAAGCCAATTATCCAAACACTAAAAAATCATTTCGCTCTCTAAAAATAAGGGAAGAAATTGAAATAAAGAAGGCATTGCTACTTGCTGTAGAAATATTGGAATAGTCAAAATTAAAAATTAATACGGCAAAGGAAGCGAAGGACTGGCTGCTCAAAGAGATTGCCGATTACCAAAGAGATTGAGCAGTACCGCATATGAAAGATCTTTATCCATTTTGTCAAAACGACAGCGCTCTTGGAAATTTCAAAGGACGCTTGCAAAGAATCATAAATTATATATCGCGTGCAGCGACAGTCTTGGGAAAATATAGGAAATACCAAGAAAACAGTTGCGCTGCAAATGAATTACGATTTCAGCAAGAAACAGGATTAGCTGAATTTGGTTCAAGTAAAAAGGGATCTTGTTGCGCAAAGATTGGGTAAACAAAAACTCATTCGCAACGGATTTATTGGTGGCACTATTATATTTCTGCTGCTTTGAGGTGCTGTATTCATAT
The DNA here is from genome assembly GCA_016709845.1 of Flammeovirgaceae bacterium. Classification (GTDB taxonomy): domain Bacteria; phylum Bacteroidota; class Bacteroidia; order Cytophagales; family Cyclobacteriaceae; genus ELB16-189. The sequence goes on from JADJMA010000065.1 coordinate 523, forward strand.
TCTTTATTGACAGGATGCAGCGAAACAAGAAAAAAGATGGAAGCGGTAAGAGCACGGATCGGCCGAGATTTGCATGATAATATGGGCAGCACACTGCAGAGCATTTCAGTAATGAAACGGAATGCACGTACGAAATCAACTTCAGGCGGCAATCAGAATACTTCCGTTTCTCGAAAAATCGGAGCGCTTCCCGTGCATATTCTAGAAAAATGACTGATATCGCATGGGCGGTGAGTCCTGGGAGAACGATAATTTCGAAAACATCATCCAACTATGCGCGCCTTTGGCGGCAGCTGTTGCCGGAAAAGATATTGCGCTGCATTTTAAATCGGATGATGAATTAAACAGCATCATTCTTTCTATGGAAAAGCGGAAATCATTTTCCTCGTCTATAAAAAGCATTGAATAATGCCTTCAAATATTCCGGTGCAAAAAATGTGAAAGTTGAAATCACTAAAACCAATCACACATTAAAATTAGTTGTTGAAGATGATGGTGTAGGATTCAACATGAATGAAGACCGTTTAAAAACAGGAGGCAACGGATTGAAAAACATGAACACAAGAGCCGCAGAACTGAACGGTAACTTCTCAATTACATCAGAGCCCGGGCACGGAACAACGGTTAGCCTCACAGTAAATCTTAAGTAAAAAAATGAGGACTACCCAAAACAGGTAGTAGCTTCCCCATAAAGTAGTTTACCTTTACACAGTCCTTACATACTATGAATATTAAAGTCGCAATTTTTGAAGATAATCCGCTGTTGCGTGACAGCCTGTTCCAGCTGATAAACGGTAGCGAGGGCTTTGTATGCACTGGTGCTTTTCCTGATTGCACAGACCTTATGCGAAAAGTTGAATCTGCTGACCCCGATGTAATCCTCATGGATATTGACCTTCCCGGTGGAATGAACGGCATTGAGGCAGTAGGAAAAAATTAACCAAGCGCATCCCGGAATAATGGTCATCATGCAAACGGTTTTCAATGACAATGAAAGAATATTTCAATCTATTACTGCCGGTGCTTCGGGTTACATATTAAAAAACACTTCGCCTGTGCGCATCCTTGAATCCATTCGCCGAAGCAACTAACGGGCGGCGCCCCATGACTCCCAGCATTGCACATAAAATACTTGAGGTGTTCCGCAGCAAAAAAACTGCAATGCCGGTTAACGAGCAATCGCAGCTCAACGACAGGCAGAAAGAAATTCTCGAGTGTATTTTCAATGGCATGAGCTATAAGTTGATTGCCGAAAAACTTTTCATCTCCGTTGAGACTGTACGCTACCATGTCAAAAACATTTATGAAATCCTTCATGTTCATTCACGTGATGAATTGATTTCAAAAGTTAAGGGGAAATCTTTTTTGAGTTTTTAGGAGGCGGGTTAAATTTCTCGGCTCTAGAATGGGATGCAACCAATGTATGCTGGAGCTTTTATGCGGTTTAATTAATGGACACACGCATTGTGTTTAAAGAGTACGCCCCTAACGGGCAATGTCATTAAGTTGTGTCTCATAAAGCTCTTTTATAGTTCAGTTCTGTTTGATATTTACCAGACAGCTTTTTTGACTTTCGAATTCTAGGAAAGCTTCTTCCTGGCCTTATTGGTTCGTAAAATTTCATTTGTAATTGAGTGATTTCTTTCAGCGTTTTTTCAGGAAAACGATTTAAAATTAAGTTCGGAATGCGATTTTTCATTATTCCTATAGCCATATTTCTATTCATTTTATACTTGAATTTTCTCCGACAGGTCTTTTTTTCGATTTTAGACTGGCAACTATTTGCTAATATTGATTGAAGGTTGCCAATGAATACAGCGGCATAAAAATCCTGTAGTATTGAATTGACCTTTGTTCCACTAAAACATTCGATTTGTAAATAATTTTTTTGTGCATTATAGTTGGTTTCAATTCCCCATCTCATAAAATATAAACCCTTAAATACTTTATGAGGATATTCATTTCTGTCGAATAAATTTGTCAAAAGAATCTCAATCTCTCCACCCTTTAGCTTAACCTTTATTGCTCGTACTTTTATTGTAGTTCCCTTCTTGATTTTACATCCTAGCTTGAATAATTCAGCAACATGATTTCCATCTGCTTCTAAGTAAATAAATGTATCTTTTGCCTTTGAGTCAACAAACTCCCGCACCTTTGGATTCAATCCATGTTTAGTCCGCATTACATACGGAATTGTTTTTTCTTGTTGATGGTGCAGAAAAATGGTTGTAAAACCGGGATACCCCCGATCATATAAATAAAGGTGGTCTGGTTGTGAAACATCCAACCAATTTTTAATGATTGATTGTTCTCCAATATCAATTGGAAACAAATGGCAGGCAATCGAAACATTATTCAGAACATCATAGACACCCATAATGCGAGCCATAGCAACAGCGCCATGTTGATTTACTTGTGTGCCAAAATAATTTATGACATCGGGCCGATTGATCATGGCCATTGTAGAGCCATCTACCGCTGCCAAAATCATCTTTTTCCATCGCTTGATATTGCGTTTATTATTCACATAATTTTCATCCACCAGGTTGGCACAAAGAGTGCTGAAAAATTGATAAGACAGCTTTGAACGTTGTTGGGTAAAAGCAGATTTCGAGCACACCAAATCTGCTTTACCAATGGAAGAAAAAAACTCCTCTAGTTCTAATGCAACACTCTTCTTTGGGAGATTCAAAATGAATGCAACAAGACGTGAAAAGTTCAGTTTGCTATCGTCTACTGTAAAATGGTTCTTGTTTTCGATGAACATCTTTTTCAGATGAACATTTTCAATAAAATCTCGAATTAAATTTAGAATTACTAAATTTGAATCTGTCATAGGGTATTGGTTTGGTTACCATAAAGAACCAAGAAATTGGTTCTTTATCCCTATGATATTTAGAAAGTTATCCCTTAACTTAATGACATTGCCCTAACGGGGCTTGGCTTTCCTGTGTTGTCTCGTGTTACCAAGAGTACGGCCCTAACGGGCCTGTCATTACTCATTGCATTTACTTAGTGTTTAAAGAGTACGCCCCTAACGGGGCTTGGCTTTCCTGTGTTGTCTCGTGTTACCAAAAGGATGGCCCTAACGGGCCTGTCACTTGCCCATGTAGTCTAGGATTGTCAAAAATACGACCCTAGCATTCGGTTAAGGGTTCGACCCCAAAAGGTAATGTCATTTAGTCAAGGCGAATGATGTATTCGTTATCAACTTGGAGATTACTAGGCCCGTTAGGGCCATACTCTTGGTATCTTCGGGACACTACAAGATCGCAAAGCCCCTTTAGGGGCGAACTCTTTAAACACACAGCTTTTTTTCACAACGAAAGTAAACTGCAATCACCTTCCAAAAAACTTGTCATCAAAAATGGTCCGTAGGACTGTGGGAACTCGGTTATTTAAAATATATCGTTCGTCAAAATCGACCTCAAAGAGTTGAAGAAACTTTTGGCACTCATCCACGAAGGAGAAAATCACATGTCCCGTTTTTTCGGAAAATTTTCGTGCACCCACCATCACTCGTGCTGAGCCTGTCGAAGTAAAACTACCCATTTTGGGTAGCGAGATAAATTTCGGTTAGTTCTACTTTTGAATAAGCAATTAAATCGAAAGTAAAATTCAATAGACACACACTAAAAAATAACCAAATGAAAAACAACTACTAAAAAGATTTCTGCTTTCATCTTTATCGCTATACTATTTTCAGAAAGTGCAAATGCACAAATCGTTTATACGGATATCAATCCTGATACTACAATTATCCGGACTAGACTTAATCAAAGAGGTCACGTTAGCATTCAACAAAATATGGATTTAAACAATGATGGCATACCCGATTTGAAGTTTACTTTGACTTCAAGTATTATCACAGGATTTCCCCCACAATGGTATGGTTATACAGCCGGAACAATTTTGGCAACCCCTCTAAATGGCAGTGCTATCCTAATGGATAGTTCAGGATATCCAGCTAAGATGAATCTTAATGACATTATAAGTGCTAATGCAAATTGGGATACAATAGCCAACCAAATAATTTTTAAAAAATTATTATCTAATGGTACTACTACTAACACGGGAAACTGGAATACTGCCACAGGTGGATTTTTAGGTCTTAGAGTTATTGCAGGAGGGCAAACCCACTATTGCTGGATTCAAATGAACGCTGCAGCTTTTGTTAGCGGATCAATTGCTGCAACTCTTACACTAATGGATTATGCTTACAACTCCATTCCAAACCAAGCTATCCTTGCCGGAGAAACAATTGCCACAGGAATAAATGAGAACTCTTTTGCTTCATCAATAAATCTATTTCCCAATCCTGCCAACGACTATTTCACCATCACTTTGGGTAGCAACAACAAAAATGTTGAAGTAGCCATTGCTGATATTACAGGAAAAATAGTTTATTCAACAAGTGTGTATGAAACAAATATGATAGGAGTTAATACCAGTGATTTTGCAGAGGGAATATATATTGTTAAAATTCAATCAGGAGAATCTATAGCAACTAAAAAACTTATCATTAAAAAATAAAACTATGTGTAATTGAGCAACACATTTTAAACCATTAAATAACTTACCAAATGAAAAAACAACTACTAAAAAAGCTTTCAGCTTTCATCGTTACAGCAATGCTGTTTTCTGCAAGTACAAATGCACAGGTTGTTTACACGGATGTAAATCCGGATACGACTATAAACACCAATGGAGGAGTTTATGCATTGGATCTGAACAATGATGGAATCACCGACTTTAATATTACTTATAATACAACGACAATTCCTCAAGGAACAAATAAATATATCAGGATTACTCCGCTTGGAGCCAATAAAGTTGGAAATGACCTTAGCTATCCTTATCCAAGCGCTCTTTCGATAAACACTCTCATTGACAGCAGTTCTTCTTCATGGTTAGGTAATACGAATCAATCCCTGATTTCAAGAATATGGTTTATACCATGGCCGAGAGGTGGCTCACCACTTTGGCAAAACAGAGGTAATTGGAATGGAGCATCAGATAAATATATCCCCTTGCAATTAGATGTGAGTTCGCAAAAATATTACGGATGGGCGCGATTAGATGTAGCAACAATTGCAGCGAGTTTTACTGTAAAAGATTATGCTTACAACAGTATTCCCAACCAATCTATCCTTGCCGGAGATACTGGAACAGTACCGACAGGAATATTTGAAAATTCTTTTGCTGCATCAATAAATCTCTTTCCAAATCCTGCCAACAATCATCTCTCCATCACTTTGGGTAGCGACAACAAAAAAGTTGAAGTAGCCATTGCTGATATTACAGGGAAAATAGTTTACACAACAAGTGTATATGAAACAAATATGATAGGAGTTAATACCAGTGAATTTGCAGAGGGGATTTATCTTGTTCAAATTCAATCTGGAGAATTTATATCAACGAAAAAAATTATCATTAAAAAATAAAACTATGTGTAATTGAGCAACACATTTTAAACCATTAAATAACTTATCCAATGAAAAAACAACTACTAATAAATATTTCAGCTTTCATCGTAACAGCAATGCTGATTTCCGCAAGTGCAGATGCACAGATAGTTTATACGGATGTGATTCCGGATGTTGTGCGTGGTTCACCTTTATCCCAGTCCTTGCGGAGCCGATTTTTAATTGACTTGAATAATGATGGGATTAATGATTTTACCTTCGCACCAAGAGCGCATGGCTTTTCTTGCGGAAATTGTTCCCCAAACCCGGTTAATATCCTTGGTACCCGAGATTCAGCATTAGTTATTTCAACTGCGCAAAGTTGGATTGCGGACACGGTTGGCGGATTTGGTTTAAATAAGTCAATGGATTCATCCTTGGCGTGGACAAATGCAGTGTATAATTTGGCTCAAAATGGTGAGCGTTGCATGGCCTGCACAAATGGCAATGGAAGTCATAAGGTCACACAAGGCATAACCGGAAACTGGCAAAATGTTTCCGGAAAATTCCTGGGTCTAAAAAGAAAAGTGGGGCCTGATTTTTATTATGGCTGGATTAAACTTGGGGTATCTATAGCCAGTTATTCAGTTTCCATTACGATTATGGAATATGCCTACAATTCTACCCCCAACCAACCCGTCCTTGCCGGACAAACAACTACCACAGGAATAATTGAAAATTCTTTTGCTGCATCAATAAATCTTTTTCCAAATCCTGCCGACGATCATCTCACCATCAATTTGGGTAGCAACAACAAAAAAGTTGATGTAACCATCGCTGATATTGCCGGAAAAATAGTTTATACGACAACTGCGTATGAAACAAATAAGATAGAGGTGAATACTAATGAATTTGCAGAGG